>NZ_FPJO01000001.1:462498-885933 GCF_900119365.1 Streptomyces atratus | reverse complement strand
AACGCTGCGTACAGAGCACCATGCCCACGCCGGTGCTCGAGGGCCAGCGACAGTTCGACCAGGGTCTTCACCGGCCCGTCCGCGCACAGCACCGCGTCCGTGAGCTCGAAGAGTGCATCCGCGCGGGCGTAAAGGCACTCGTAGAACTCGACCCGAAAGCGGGACAAGACATCCAACGCCTCGCCTGCGGGCCCTGGGAGAGGGAGACTCATACGCAGCGGCCGTTCTCTCGTGCTTCGTGACTCGACATCTCGAAGCGTGGAGAACGGCCGCCTCCGCTGTCCCGGGAAGAACCGCAGATCAGCAGGTTGGGTGACAGGCGAGGATAAACGTCAAGCTCAGGCGCCACGGAGAGCCGGACCGGATGGTCGGGGCTCAGACCGGCCGCCTCGGCGCGCGGGACGACGAGGGAGAGCCGCTGCCCGCCGATCCGGACGGTGACCTCGGTGGCCCGGCCCAGCAGCTCGGTGACATGGACGGCGCCGGTCAGCTCCAGGACCGGGCCCCCGCCGCCGGTCCCCGCCGGTCCGCCGAGCCCGATGTCCCGTGGCCGTAAGCCCAGTCGGACGGCGGTGCCCGGCGGCGCGGGCACCGCCAGCGGCAGCTCGTACGCCCCGTCCGGCGACCGGAAGTGCCCCTCGGGCGTCACCGTCCCGGGCAGCAGATTGATCCGCGGCCGGCCGAAGGACCGGGCGACGAAGGTGTCGTACGGGCGGTGCCACAGCTCCTCACGCGTGCCGGTCTGCACCATGCGGCCCTCCCTGATCACCCCGATCCGGTCGCCGAGCGCCAGCGCCTCCACCGAGTCGTGGGTGACGTACAGCGTGGTGGTGCGCCGCACCGCGCCGATCGCCCGCAGCTCCGCGCGCATCGCCTGCCGCAGCTTCGCGTCCAGGTGCGACAGCGGCTCGTCCAGCAGGAACGCCCTGGCCGGCCGCACCAGCACCCGGCCGAGCGCCACCCGCTGCCGCTGGCCGTTGGAGAGCCGGCCCACCTGGCGGTCCAGCAGGGCGCCGATGCCGAGGAGTTCGGCGATCTCCCCGATCCGCTCGTGCGCCTCGTGCGCGGGGAGGCGGTGGCGCGGCGAGCGGAGCGGGGAGGCGAGATTGTCGTACGCGGTGCGGTGCGGGTAGAGCGCGTACGACTCGAAGCACATGGCCACGCCCCGGTCGTAGGGCTCCACGCCCGCCATGTCCGCCCCGTCCAGCTCGACCGTCCCGGCCTGCGGCGCCTGCTTGCGGGTGTAGCCGTCCAGCAGCGCAGCCTGCTCCAGCTCGGGGGAGAGATCGGAGAAGTACGACCGCATGATCCAGACGATCAGCGGGAGCGTCACCAGTTGCAGCACCCACACCATGCCGACGTAGGTGTCGAAGAGCCCGAGCTGCTGATAGAGCACGAACAGCGGGATGATCACGGTGAGTTCGGGCGCGAAGCGGAACGAGAGCAGGGTGAACATCAGGTTCTCCGAGCCGTGGAACCGCCACCGCGCGGCGGCGTACGCGGCGGGCAGCCCGATCACCAGCGACAGCGCGACGGCGCCCAGCGACACGACGAGGCTGTTCACGAAGAACCGGAGGAACGGCACGCCCTGGTCGTCCCCGGCGCCCAGCACCGTGCGGTACGAGTCGAGGGTCGGGGTGAACGAGAAGTACGTGCTGAACAGCTCGTTCGTCGGCTTCAGCGACAGGACCACCATCCAGGCGACGGGGAACAGCGCGAAGACGAAGTAGGCGATCAGCGCCAGGTCGGCGGCGACGGCGAGCAGTCTGCGCCTCATCGTGGCACCTCCGCCGCCCGGCTCTGGATCCGGCCCAGATAGCGCACCAGCACCATCGTGACCAGGTAGACCACGGCCCACAGCACGATCATTTGGCCTCCTCCCCGTAATGGTTGTGGGGGATTCTCTCCCTGGCGTCCGTGCGAAACGGATCGCCTTGAGTCGGGTTCCTGGTTCCTTCCCACCCGTGGGGCGGGGGTTGCGCGCGCTGCCGGGACGTATCCGTGGTCTTACATGCGCTCCGCAGGCGTTTACTCACGTCGTTACCGGCGTGAGGCCCCCGGCCCGGGGGTGGGTGGTACAGCTTGGTGGGCAGCGCGGATGCGCCGTCCCTCGTCTCTGATGTTCGTGCCTGCGTTGTGGTCCCGGTCCTGCCGGGCACCACATCGGGGGCAGATCCAGGTACGTATGTCCAGGGGCTTCGGTCCGTCGCGGTGTCCGCAGGAGGAGCAGACCTGCGAGGACGGGAAGGCCCGGTCGACCTTGGTCAGGGTGCGCCCGTACCGGGACGCCTTGTACTCCAGCATGGTCACAAAGCTGGACCAGCCCGCGTCGTGCACGGACTTCGCCAGCCTCGTGCGGGCCAGGCCCTTCACACTCAGGCTCTCCACACTGACCGCTTGGTTCTCACGGATCAGCTTCGTAGACAGCTTGTGGTGAAAGTCCCGGCGCGCATCCGCCACCTTCGCATGAGCCCGCGCGACCTTGACCCGCTGCTTGCCCCGGTTCTTCGACCCCTTCTTCTTCCGGGACAGACTTCGCTGCTCGCGTTTGAGTTTCTTCTCCGCCCGGCGCAGGAACCGCGGCGACCGGACGCGGGAGCCGTCCGCCATCACGGCAAAGTGAGTCAGCCCGAGGTCGATGCCCTGCTCCCGGTCGAGCGCGGGCAACGCCTCGCCTGCTGGGTAGGTCTCCACGACGAAGCTCGCCCAGTACCGGTCGGCCGCGTCCTTGATCACTGTCACTGTCGACGGCACCGACGGCAGAGCACGTGACCAGCGCACCCGTACCGGGCCGATCTTCGGCAGGTTCAGCTTCCCATCCGGTGTGATCGACCACTTGGCGTTCGCGGTGAATCGCACACACTGGCGGCTGTCCCGCTTGGACTTGAACCTCGGTTCGGCGATCTTCGGGCCCTTTCGGGTGCCCTTGATGCTCGCGAAGAAGTTCCGGTAGGCCGTATCCAGGTCCCGCAACGACTGCTGGAGCACTACCGATGACACTTCGCCGAGCCAGGACCGCTCGGGAGTCTTCTTCGCCTCGGTGATGTACCGCTTCGACAGCTCCGCTGACGTCGGATAGGGCGCGCCCTGCTCATGGGCCCGTTTCCGGGCCCGCAGACAGTCGTTGAAGACCACCCGTGCGCAGCCGAACGCCCGGCCCAGCGCGATGCGCTGGCCTGGGCCCGGCTCGATGCGGAATGCGTAACGAAGCTGCACACAGACGACCGTACGACCGCCACTCGCCAACCCGTGCGACAAGATCAGAACCGGCAGACATTGATCTTTCGCGATCCATGGTGCGTGAATTCCGTGACTGCATGCCGTCGTGATGTACCCGCCTGTGCGCGCGACTGTTATCGCGTACTTCACCCTGCTGCCCTCGACGGTGAAGTCCTTCAGGCCGTTGCGGGCGTACATCGTCATGAAGCCGGGATGGATCGTCGCCCAGCTGCGCGAGCCGCGCACCGCGACCCCGTACATCCCGTCGAAGCCCGCCCCCGGCGCCCGGCGGGTGATCGCCCCGGCGACCTCGCGCAGCTCGTCGAAGGTCTCGGCGGGCTTCAGGCCGAGCTTCCTGAACACCTCGGTGTTGTACGCGACGACATTGGTCTCCCAGCCCCACGGCAGCGCGTACTGCCCGCCCCGCCCGAGCGGCGCGCCCGCCTTCAGCGACCACTGGTCGGCCGAGAGGAGGTTGGGGAAGAAGTCCTCCTGGTCCCATTCGGCCCCGGTGGCCGAGGAATTGCGCATCCACGGGCCGAGGTCCTCCAGCCAGCCCGGCGGTCCGTACTGCCACACCATGTACGCGCCGAGCATGAACACGTCGTAGGAGGCGCGTCCGCTGGAGAGGTCGACGGTGAGCTTGTCGAAGTAGTTGTCCTCGGGGAAGACGTCGTACTCGACCCTGACCCCGGTCTTCTCGGTGAACGCCTTCAGATCGGCGATCAGTGCGTCGGTGTACGGATGCTTGTTCAGCAGCGCCTTGACCGTTCTGCCCTTGGCCCGCTTCCAGTCGAAGGGGCCGGTGACGTCGTCGGCCGCGGAGCCGTCGTTCCTGGCCTTGTCGCCGCCGAAGCCCGCGCCGCAGGCGGTGAGCAGCGGGGTGGCGGACGCGGCCGTGGCCGCGCCGATGGCGAGGCACCGTCGCCGGTCGTGCGCGTGCATGTCCATCCGTGACCTCCACGGTCCGGCCGGAGATGGGTGGGGGGCCCGTTCACACGTTGAATCGACTGGTTAACAGAGCTTGGAACAACGGAAGTTGGCCGTCAATCCCTCGCGCAACGGAAATTCTCGGTGCAGAGTGAGAAGTTCACAGAGGGGACCGATATGTGGATGGGCATCGATCTCGGCACGCAGAGCGTCCGGGCGGTGGTGGCGGGAGACCGCGGTGAGATCCTCGGCAGCGGCTCGGCACCGCTCACCGGCAGACGTGACGGCGTACGGCATGAGCAGCGGCCCCTCGACTGGTGGACGGCCGTGTGCGCGGCCGCCCGGCAGGCGCTGCGCGACTGCCCCGCCCCCCGGGCGCTCGCCGTCTGCGCCACCTCCGGCACCGTGCTGCTCGGCGACCGGGAGGGCCGGCCGCTGACCACGGGGGTGATGTACGACGACGGGCGGGCCGTCGCCGAGGCGGCCAGGGCGGGGGCCCCGCCGAGCTGGGCCCTGCCCAAGGTGATGTGGCTGCTGCGGGAGTACGGGGGAGGGGCGGACGGAGCCGTACGGGTGATGCACCAGGCCGATCTGGTCCTGGCGCGGCTCGCCGGGACGCCGCTGCCCACCGATTCCAGCCATGCCCTGAAGACCGGCTACGACCTGGAGCGGGACGACTGGCCGCGGCGGAGGTTCGGGAAGCTGGGCCTGCCCGACGGGCTGTTCCCGGACGTGGTGCGGCCGGGGACGCGGATCGGTGAGGTGGGGCGGGCGGCGGCCGAGGAGACCGGGATTCCGGCGGGCACCGCCATCGTGGCCGGGATGACGGACGGGTGCGCGGCGCAGCTCGCCTCCGGTTCGCTCACCGTGGGCTCCTGGAATTCGGTGCTCGGCACGACACTGGTCCTCAAGGGGGTCACCTCGTCACCGGTCGAGGACCCGGCCGGGGTCGTCTACAACCACCGCGCGCCGGACGGGAGCTGGCTGCCGGGCGGGGCCTCCGGGGTCGGTGGCGGGGTGCTGACCGCCGCCTTCCCGGCCGTGGACCCGGCCCGCATGGACGCGCTGGCCCGCGATCGTGAACCGGCGCGGGTGGTGGCGTATCCGCTGGTGGCGACGGGGGAGCGGTTCCCCTTCGTGGCGCCACAGGCCACCGGTTTCCTGCTCGGCGAGCCCGCCTCCGAGGCCGAGCACTGGCTGGCCCTGCTGACCGGGGTGGGCCTGGTCGAACGGCTCTGCCTCGACTACCTCGACCTGCTCGGCGCCCAGCAGTACGGCCGGCTCACCTTCACCGGCGGCGCGGTCCGCAGCGGCTACTGGAGCCGGTTGCGCGCCGACATCCTGGGCCGGCCCGTGTACATCCCGAAGTACAGCGAGCCCGCCCTCGGCATGGCCGTCCTCGCCGCGTACGGCGCGGGGGAGGCTCAGACCCTGCAACGGGCCGCGGGCCGGATGGTGCGGCTGCGGCACGTGCTGCGCCCGCACCCGGTGCGTACGGCGTGGTACACCGAGCCGTACCTCACGCTGGTGGACGAACTGGAGCGGCGCGGCTGGCTCCCCGGCCCGGTCGCCGCCCACGCCCGCACCCGGACGGAGCAGCCGTGACGACCCGCACCCGGACGGAGCAGCCGTGACGACCCGCACCCGAATGGAGAAGCGATGACCAGGAGACCGGCCACCCTGCTGCTCGCCCGCCATGGTCAGACCGTCTGGCACGCGGAGAACCGCTACGCCGGGGTCAGCGACATCGCCCTCACCGACGAGGGCCGCCGCCAGGCCCGGCAGCTGGGCGAGTGGGCCGCCCGGAGCGGGGTCGACGCGATCTGGACCTCCACGGTCAGCCGCGCGATCGAGACCGCGCGCCCCGCGTGCGAGGCGCTCGGCATCACCCCCCGGCGCGAACACGAGCTGCGCGAATGCGACTTCGGCGAGGTGGAGGGGCGCACCCTGGCGGAGTTCGCGGCCGAGCAGCCGGAGTGGGCCCGGGAGTACCGCGCCGACCCGGTGGCCCACCCCTTTCCCGGGGCCGAGGACCCCCGGGTCGCGGCGGCCCGGGGGACGGCCGCGCTGCGCCGGATCGCGGACGGGCACCCGGGGCAGCGGGTGCTCGTCGTCGCGCACAACACCCTGCTGCGGCTGGTGCTGTGCGAACTGCTGTCGATTCCGCTGGGCTCCTACCGCCGGGTCTTCCCGCAGCTGCGGAACACGGCGGTGAGCGAGGTGCGGATCGGGGAACAGGGCGGCGCGCTGCTCTCCCTCAATGTGCCCTGTGTGCCGGGTGTCAGCCCTTGACGGCCGCCCGCCGCTGCCGTACGAGACCGATGACGCTCAGCACGAGGGTCAGGGCGCCGGTCGCCAGCAGCTGGTCACGGGTGTCCGGCTGGCGCAGCATCAGGAAGAAGATGCCGGCCATCGCCAGGAGCGCCAGCACCGGCAGGACGGGGAAGAACCACATCCGTACGACGAGCAGCTCCGGGGCGTCGCGCTCCAGCCGGACGCGCAGGATCAGCTGGGAGACGGCGATGAAGATCCAGACGACCAGGATCACCGCGCCGATCATGTTGAGCAGCCACGGGAACACGTCGTCGGGACGCCAGTAGCTGAGCAGCACGCACAGGAAGCCGAAGACGGACGAGACCAGCACCGCGGTGCGCGGGACCCCCGAGGAGATCCGGCCGAGCCGCTTCGGGCCCTGGCCGCGGGCGACCAGCGAGCAGGCCATGCGCGAGGCGCCGTAGATGTTGGCGTTCATCGCGGAGAGCAGGGCGACCAGGATGACCACGTTCATGATCTCGGCCGCGCCGCTGATCCCGAGGTGGTCCAGGGCCGCGTAGAACGGGCCGACCTCCACGACCTTCGGGTCGTCCCACGGGACCAGCGTGACGACGACCGCCATCGAGCCGACGTAGAAGAGCGCGATCCGCCACATCGCCGTCCGCACGGCCTTGGCGACACCCTGCACCGGGTCCTCGGACTCGGCCGCGGCGATGGTGACGGTCTCCAGACCGCCGTACGCGAAGATGGAGGCGAGCAGCCCGATCACCAGGCCCTCGGCGCCGTTCGGCAGGAAGCCGCCCGCACCGCTGAGGTTGGCGGTGCCGGGGGCGTCCGTGCCGGGCAGCACCCCCAGGATCGCCAGCACGCCCAGGACCAGGAAGAGCGTGATCGCCACGACCTTGAGGGTGGCGAACCAGAACTCGAACTCGCCGAACTTCGTCACCGAGGCCAGGTTGGTGCCCAGGAAGACCACCATGAACAGCGCGACCCAGGCCCACTCCGGGGTACCGGGCAGCCAGCCGGTGACGATCTTCGCGGCGCCGATGCCCTCCAGGCCGACGGCGACACAGAGCAGCACCCAGAACGCCCAGCCCGCGGTGAACCCCGCCCATGGCCCGATCGCCCGTTCCGCGTGCACGGAGAAGGAACCGGAGGCCGGGTTCGCGGCCGACATCTCGCCGAGCATGCGCATCACGAGCATGACCAGCAGCCCGGAGACGGCGTACGCGATGATGATCGACGGGCCCGCCGCGGCGATGCCCGCGCCCGAGCCGACGAAGAGCCCGGCGCCGATGACACCGCCGAGGGCGATCATCGACAGATGGCGCTGCTTGAGCCCGTGGGTGAGAGCCGAGTCGGCCCCGGCGTCGGAGACGGCGGCCGGGGATCCAGTGGGGGGAGACACGGAATTCCGAGACATGGACAAGCTCTGTTCGATAGGTGAGACGTGGGGGGAGGTGTGCGGACAGTCTGGGCACGCACACCGCCGGCGGGGAACCAGTGTCCGCCATACGGGCACGATGCTCACACAAGGTGCACACCCGGACACGCGGAGACGGCCACCCCGCTCGCGGCCGGTCCGTCGCCCGGTCGACCGTCGGTCGATCCGGGACGGAGTCGGCGTGGAATTGGCGGGAACCTACAGTCTCTCCCGGCAACCACTCCTCGCTGAATCCGAGCCGCTCCGCCCCCACCTCAGTGACGAGCATCACGCCGCCATATGATTGCGTACGGCCCTTTGTGTGAACCCCACCAAGGGCTCGGTCGTCGCTTTGTGGGCCACTGATGGTGATCGGGCGTTAACACGTGGGCTAACGTCGGGCTCAGTCTGTCCCCACCTGCCCTCACCCCGCGGAGTCCCGATGAGCACTGCTGCCGCCGCCCCTGCCCGCACCGGAGCGGTCCTCGCCGACCTGCTGCCCGCCGCCAGGAACCGTTACGCCGTCGACACGGCCCTGGTCCTCGGCGGCGCCGCGCTCACCGGCATCGCCGCCCAGATCGCCGTACCGGTCCCCGGCTCCCCGGTCCCGGTCACCGGCCAGACCTTCGCCGCGCTCCTCGTCGGCACCGCGCTCGGCGCCCGCCGCGGCTTCCTCTCCCTCGCGGTGTACGCGCTGGTGGGCATGGCGGGCATGCCGTGGTTCTCCGAGGGCACCTCCGGAATGGGCTTCCCCTCGTTCGGCTACGTCCTCGGCATGGTGCTCGCCGCCGCCGTGGTCGGCGGCCTCGCCCGCCGCGGCGGCGACCGCTCCATGCTGCGCACCGCGGGCACGATGGTGCTGGGCTCCGCGATCATCTACGCCGTCGGCGTCCCCTACCTGGCGCTGGCCACCGGCATGTCGGCGAGCGCCGCGATCGCGGCCGGCCTGGTGCCGTTCCTGCTCGGCGACGCGCTGAAGGCGGCGCTGGCCATGGGCGCGCTGCCCACGGCCTGGAAGCTCATCGGCCGCCGGGGCTGATGCCGTAACTCCCCCGAAGAGGCTCGCCGGGTCGTGACGCGACACCAGACCGGCGAGCCTCTGCTGTGTCCGCGCGTCGTGAAAGCCCTCGGTCCGGTCCCCGCCCCCGAGGGTGCAGGAGACCGCGCCGACCGACGGGGACGATCCGTTCAGCGGGGCGAGCCCGTGCGGTGCGGCGGCCTCGATCACCTGCCCCCAGGTGACGCCCGCGCCGATCCGCGCGGTGCGGCGGACCGGGTCGATCCCGACGGAGTCCATCCGGCGGGTGCTGATCAGGACCCCGCCCTCGACGGCACCGGGCAGCCCGTGGCCGGTGGCGTGGACACGGACCGGGAGCCCGCGCGCGGCCGCGTCCGCCACGGCGGTGCATACGTCCTCGGCGTGGGCCGCCTCGACGACGAGGTGGGGCCGGATCGCGAAACCGGTCTGGAAGCCGGCGGGGGCGGTGGACATGGAAAGGCTCTCCGATCGCCCGCTCGGTGGCGTTGCGAGGGAGAGCCTCTCCGGTAAACCTGACAACGGCCGTCAGGTATTGGCGGGCGTTTCCGCGGCCGTGCGGTCCTTGCGGTTCCTGGCCTCGCGGACCAGCGAGATGGCCACCACCACTGCTGCGACGAGCAGCGAGAGCAGCACCTGCTCACGCCCGCTGTCGTCGGTCAGCATGTAGACCAGGATGAAGGAGATCATCGCGATGGTCGCCCAGGTCAGGTACGGGAAGAGCCACATCCGTACGACCAGCTTCTCCGGCGACTCGCGCAGGATCATGCCGCGCATCCGCAGCTGGGTGAAGCAGATGACCAGCCAGACGAACAGGGCGACAGCGCCGGAGGAGTTCAGCAGGAACTGGAAGACGGTGTCGGGCCACTGGTAGTTGAAGAACACGGCGACGAAGCCGAAGACGACCGAGGACAGGATGGCGGCCTGCGGCACGCCCCGCTTGTTCGTCCGGGCGAAGGCCTTCGGCGCGTCCCCGCGGCCGCCGAGCGAGAAGGCCATCCGCGAGGCGGTGTAGAGGCCGGAGTTCAGACACGACAGCACGGCGGTCAGGACGATGACGTTCATGACCTGTCCGGCGTGCGGAATGCCGATGGAGTTGAGGGCGGCGACATAGCTGCCGTCCTTCACGATCGAGGCGTCGTTCCACGGCAGCAGGGTGAGCACGACGAAGATCGAGCCCAGGTAGAAGACGGCGATCCGCCAGATCACGCTGTTGGTGGCCTTCTGGACGGCGCGCTGCGGGTTCTCGGACTCACCGGCGGCGAGGGTGACGATCTCGCTGCCCATGAAGGAGAAGACGACCATCAGCACACCGGTGAGGATCGCGCCCGGCCCGTTGGGGAAGAACCCGCCGGTGTCGGTGAGATGTGCGAAGCCCGCGCCGGGGTTGTCCGAGCCGGGCAGCACCCCGAAGACGGCGAGCAGTCCGACGACCACGAAGGCACCGATCGCCACGACCTTGATCCCGGCGAACCAGAACTCGAACTCGCCGTACGAGCCGACCGAGACCAGGTTCGTCGCGGTCAGCACCACCATCACGATCAGCGCCCACGCCCACTGCGGGACGCCCGGCACCCAGCCCTCCAGGATCTTGGCGCCCGCCGTGGCTTCGACGGCGAGCACCACGACCCAGAAGAACCAGTACAGCCAGCCGATCGAGAAACCGGCCCAGCGGCCCAGTGCCTGGTCGGCGTAGGCGGAGAAGGAGCCCGAGCTGGGGCGGGCCACGGCCATCTCGCCGAGCATCCGCATCACGAAGACGACCATCAGGCCGACCAGGGCGTACGACAGCAGGATGGCCGGTCCCGCGGCGGCGATGCCGGCGCTGGAGCCCACGAAGAGGCCCGCGCCGATCACCCCGCCGATGGCGATCATCGAGAGATGGCGGTTCTTGAGTCCCGCCTGGAGTCCGTCCGGGGAGTCCGGGGAGTGGGGGGTTTCCGGGGTGTCCGGCCCGTTCGACCGGTCCGGCTTACGGGGCTGGTGGCCCGGCCCGGCCGTAGTCGTCTGCGACGTCATGGATCGAATCCTTAGGTTCTCGGATCACACGATGCGTGTCCGGCCGCCGCAGTGGGGTGCGACAGCGAGTGATGCATTGAAGCCCGGCGAACCAGAAAAACGGAACCCCTTCTTCCGAATCGTTGACCGAATCGTTGCCCGGACCGTTGCCCGAGTGGCCTCGCTCACACCGGGCCCGCACATCGCGATCACACGAGGTCCGCCGCGTGCACCGGCCCGATCCGAACGAAGGACCCTGACCCCGATGGCGGCTGCCCCGCGTCGCACGTGCCACACTCGGAACATGCGCGTGTACCTCGGCTCGGACCATGCCGGCTATGAACTCAAGAACCACCTCGTCGAATGGCTCACGGCCCAGGGCCACGAGGCCGTCGACTGCGGCCCTCACATCTACGACGCCCAGGACGACTACCCGCCGTTCTGCCTGCGTGCCGCCGAGCGGACGGCCGCGGACCCGGACAGCCTCGGCATCGTGATCGGCGGCTCCGGCAACGGCGAGCAGATCGCCGCCAACAAGGTCAAGGGCGTCCGCGCCGCACTGGCCTGGAGCGAGCAGACCGCCGCGCTGGGCCGCGAGCACAACAACGCCAACGTGGTCGCCATCGGCGGCCGGATGCACTCGGTGGAGGAGTCCACCAAGTTCGTCGAGATCTTCCTCGCCACCCCGTACTCCAACGAGGAGCGTCACACCCGCCGCATCGAGATGCTGACGGCGTACGAGACGACCGGCGAGCTCCCCCCGATCCCGGCCCACCACCCGCAGCAGGGCTGACCGCCCCCGCCTCTGTGCCGCCGGTGCTCCCGGCGGCACAGCCATGTCCACTCCCGTATCCCACCGAGGAGAGCCGTCGCCGTGCCCGAGGGACACACCATCCACCGCCTCGCGGCGGACCACCGGGACAGGTTCGCCGGGCGTCCGGTGCGGGTGAGCAGCCCGCAGGGCAAGTTCTCCGAAGGCGCCGCGCTGCTCGACGGCCGGCCCCTCACCGGGGTCGACGCCCACGGCAAGCACCTCTTCCTCGGCTTCGAGGGCGCCGGCTGGGTCCACATCCACCTGGGCCTGTTCGGCAAGCTCGGATTCGGTACGGTCCCGGCCCCGCCGCCCACCGACACGGTCCGGCTGCGCCTGCTGAACGAGGAGCACCACGCGGATCTGCGCGGCCCGACGGCCTGCGCGCTGATCACCGATCCGGAGAAGCGCGCGATACACGACCGACTCGGGCCGGACCCGCTGCGGACCGACGAGGACGGCGAGCGGGCCTGGCTGCGGATCTCGCGCAGCCGGATCACCGTCGCGGCCCTGCTGATGGACCAGAAGGTCATCGCGGGAGTCGGCAACGTCTACCGCGCGGAGGTGCTGTTCCGGCACGGGATCGACCCGTACCGCCTCGGCAGGGACCTCACGCGCGCGGAGTGGGACGCGATCTGGGCGGACCTGGTGGTGCTGATGCGCGAGGGCGTGCGGAACAACCGGATCGACACCGTCCGCCCCGAGCACCTGCCGGAGGCGATGGGGCGCCCGCCGCGCGTCGACGACCACGGCGGCGAGGTGTACGTGTACCGCCGGGCCCGCCAGGCCTGCCACATCTGCGGCGGCGAGATCCGCACCGCCGATCTCGCCGCCCGCAATCTCTTCTGGTGCCCGGGGTGCCAGGCCTAGGGTCTGTCCGGCGGATCAGGGTCTAGAGAGCTCCTAGAACCCCCGGGGCAGCCACGGGGCCGTGTCCGACAAGAACGCCGACGACGCCTGGGCCAGCGTGCCCGCCCGCAGCTCCCGTACCCGCCCGGCCAGACCCAGCGAGCTCAGCGACTCGCCGCCCAGATACGCGGAGCCCAACTCCCGTACCGAGAGCGCGAGATCGGCCGGGTCGTCGGTGCGCCGGCACGACGCGGCGCCCTTCGCGTCGACCGTGAGCCGCCAACGCCCCGCGTTCCAGGGGCAGAACGCGTCCTCCACGTCGAACACCACGTCCAGCGGGCCCCGGTACGTCCGGGCCTCCAGCGCCGCCCCCAGCTCGACCAGACGCACATGGAGCGAATCGCGGACCCGGATGTTGCACCGCCGCACGTCCGACACCAGGTGCAGCACCGCGTCGTCGACCGGGCGGTTGCGGGCCACGACCGTCGTCATCAGGTCGATGTCGAAGACGAAGCGCCACAGCGCCGCGTACGCCGCCGGGTCCAGCGCGGCCAGGTCGTTGACCACGACGGTGCCCTTGGGGCCGGCCGGCTCCCACTCCGGCTTGATGTGGTAGGTCACACAGCCGACGAGCTCCCCGTCCCGCTCCGCCAGCACGCACTGCTGCGCCGAGGAGCCCTGCCGGCTGGAGACCGGGTCGACCATGGGCTTGCGCTCCCAGCCGGGCCCGTGGGCCGGGACGCCGGGACGGCCGGAGACCAGCTGCTCGTACACGCTCTCGCACGCCGCCATCGCCTCGTCCGGCTTCGCGTGGCGCAGCCGCACCTCGTCCGTGCCCGGCGGCACGTCCAGCCGGATCCGGTCCTTCTCGATCGTCAGGGACATCTGCCGCGAGGCGGCGCCGTAGCCGAACCGGCCGTAGATCACCGGTTCCGAGGCCGTCAGTACGGCGAACGGCTCGCCCAGCGCGCGGATGTCGTCCAGCTGCCGGCGCATCATCGAGGTCAGCAGCCCGCGCCTGCGGTGGGTGGAGGCGACGCTCACCATCGTGATCGCGGCGGCGGGCACCAGCGCCCCGCCCGGCACCGCGACCCGGAAGCTGAACGCCCCCGCCGTGCCGACCACGTCGTCACCGTCCCAGATGCCGAGCGACCGTTCGTGCTCGGTCAGCTGCTCGAACAGCTCGCGCTCCTCGGGAGTCTCCGGGTCCCCGCCGAACGCCAGCTCCAGACACTCGAACCATTGGTTCCATTCGGACGGACGCAGTACACGAAGCTCAGTAGTCATGGGCCATGCCTACCAGGGGGCGCGGCGGCCGGGCGACCCGATTTCGAACGCATTGTCATGGGGTCCCCCTGCACCTCGGGCGGCCGGGTAGATAGGGTCCCGGCAATGGCCCGTCGCGCAGGAGCAGACTCGTACCCGGCCCGATTGCGGAAATCGGCGCACCGGGCGCGCATCGCGCTGCGCAAATCCGGTGTCGACTACTTCCGCGGCGACGGCTCGGACTGGATCGCGCTGGTCGGCCTGCTGCTGACCATTCCCGCGATCACCTGCGCCACCCTCTTCTACCCGATGTGGTGCTCACCGGCCGCGCTCGTCCTGCCGATCGTCGCGGGCGGCCTGCTGCTGCGCCCGGCCAGCCTGCTGGGCCTGTACGCGACCGCCGCCACGGCCCTGATCGTGGAGTCGGTCGGACTGGGCCCGTACGACGACGGTCCGGCCCGGGTGACCCCCGGAATCGTCCTGGTGGTCGCGGCCTGCGGCTTCTTCGGGCTGGTCCTCGCCCAGTTCCGGGCCAGGGTCGGCGTGCCGTGGCGGCGCGGCGGCACCATGCTCTTCGACCTGCGCGAACGCATCCGGGTGCAGAGCGCCCTGCCCAGGCTGCCGCAGGGCTGGCACCGCGAGATGGCGCTGCGCCCGGCGGGCGGGCAGTCCTTCTCCGGGGACTTCGTCGTCGCCGCCCGCACCAACGGCGGACGGACCCTGGAGGCCGTGCTCACCGACGTCTCCGGCAAGGGCATGGACGCGGGCTCCCGCGCCCTCCTGCTGTCCGGGGCCTTCGGTGGCCTCCTCGGCTCGCTGCCCCCGCACGGCTTCCTGCCCGCGGCCAACGGCTATCTGCTGCGCCAGGACTGGGACGAGGGGTTCGCCACCTCGATCCATCTCGTCCTGGACCTCGAATCGGGCGACTACGAACTCCTGTCGGCCGGGCACCCGCCCGCCCTCCAGCTCCACTCGGGCAGCGGCCAGTGGGAGGAGAAGGCGGCCGAGGGGCCGCTGCTGGGGGTGTACGACGGGGCGCAGTTCGACGCCGTGAAGGGCTCGCTGGCCCCCGGCGACGTACTGATGCTGTTCACGGACGGCCTGGTCGAGGCGTCGGACCGCGACATCGCGGAGGGCATCGACCGGCTGACCGGCGAGGCCGACCGCTATGTCGCCACCGGCTTCGAGGGCGCGGCCTGGCACCTGATCGAGGCATGCGCCAAGGACGTCAACGACGACCGGGCGCTGCTGCTGTTGTCGCGCACATTCTGAACCATACGCAAACCGCTCGAACCGGGCATGGGTCAACGGCTGTCGGCCCGTCACCGGAACGTGGACAGCGGCCTGTCCGGGTACGGGGAGGACCTGGGCCGGTCCCCGTACCCGGAACGCCGCGGGTGTCGGCTCAGCCGGGACCGCGAGTTTCCCGGCGCCGTCGTCGCTGTCACTGTCCTCGCCCCGGCCCCGCCCGCCCGGCAGGATGCGGGCCGGCCCGTGCGAGCGCCCGGCCGCCCCCGGTCTGTCTCCCCCCGACCGGACCTGGGGTTTTCCCCACCCCCGATCCGCCAGCAGCCGCCATGTTCCGCACCCGCCCCCGCTCCGTAGGTTCGAGCCATGGTCGAAGAAGCGGCCGATGAGCAACGGAAGGCGGACACCATGGGGCTGCGACGCACCAGGCAGCGCGCGCAGGACGGGCAGTACACGGCGGACACCCACCAGGCGTCCGGACCCTCGGACCTCGCCGTCGAACTGCGCGGCGTCCGCAGGCAGTACGGCCGGGGCGGCTCCGTCGTCCACGCGCTGCGGGGCATCGACCTCGCCCTCCCTCGCTCCACCTTCACCGCCGTCATGGGACCGTCCGGCTCCGGGAAGTCGACCTTCCTGCAGTGCGCCGCCGGACTCGACCGCCCCACCGAGGGCTCCGTACGCCTCGGCGGCACCGAGATCACCGGCATGAGCGAGAACCGGCTCACCGAACTGCGCCGCACCCGCCTCGGCTTCGTCTTCCAGGCCTTCAACCTGCTGCCGTCCCTGACGGTCGAACAGAACGTCGTCCTGCCCATGCGCCTGGCCGGACAGCGCACCGGCTCCGCCCGCAGCCGCCGCGAAGCCACCGAGATGCTCACCCGGGTCGGCCTCGGCGACAAGGGCGACCGCCGCCCCGGCCAGCTCTCCGGCGGACAGCAGCAGCGCGTCGCCGTCGCCCGCGCCCTGGTCACCCGGCCCGATGTGATCTTCGCCGACGAGCCGACCGGCGCCCTCGACACCACCACCGCCGCCGAGATCCTCGCCCTGCTCCGCAACGCGGTGGACAGCCTCGGCGCCACCGTCGTCATGGTCACCCACGACCCGGCCGCCGCCGCCTACGCCGACCAGGTGCTCTTCCTCGCCGACGGCGCGATCGCGGACAGCCTGCCGCGCGCCGGTGCCGCACAGATCGCCGCCCGGATGACCGCGCTGACCGCGCGCACCGCCCCCGCCCACGCAGGAGCAGCAGCCTGATGTTCACCCCGCACGTCCCGAACGGCCTCGCCCGCGCGGCCGTTCGCTTCAAGCCCTCGTCGTTCGTCGGGACCTTCGTCGCGCTGCTGCTGGCCGCGGCGATCGTCTCCGCCTGCGGCATCCTGCTGGAGACCGGCCTGCGCGCCTCGATACCGGCGGACCGCTACGCGAAGGCACCCGTAGTGGTCGCCGCCGACCAGCGGGTCCACATGACGGTCGGCAGCGGCGAGGGCGCGTACGACGCCGCCGCCCCCGTACCGGACACCGCGCGGCTCCCCGAATCCCTGGTGGGCAAGGCCGCCTCGGCCCCCGGCGCGGCAGCCGCGATCGGGGACGTCAGCTACTCCGTACGGCAGGACGGCAGCCTCCTCACCGCTCACGGCTGGGGCTCCACGGCCCTCACCGGCGCGCGACTGCTCACCGGCGCGGCGCCCGGGACCGGCGAAGTCGTCGTCCCCACCGGCACCGAGGCCCGGGTCGGCGAGAAGATCACCCTCGACACCCCCGCGGGCGTGCGGGAGTTCCGCGTCGCGGGCACCACCGCCACCGAAGCCACCGTCTGGTTCGCCGACCGGCAGGCCGTGCAGCTCTCCGGCCACCCCGGCCGGGTCGACGCCATCGCCGTGCTCGCTGCCCGCTCCACCTCCACCGGCACCCTCGCCGACCGGGTACGCGAGGCCGTCGGCCACACTGCCGGGGCCCAGGTCCACACCGGTGACGACCGGGGCGCCGTCGAGGACGCGGAACTCGCGGGCGCCGAGGAACTCCTCGTCGGTCTCGGCGGCTCCTTCGGCGGCGTCGCCACCATGGTCGCCGTTTTCACCGCCGCCGGCACCGTCGCCCTCTCCGTCGGCCAGCGCAGCCGCGAGTTCGCGCTGCTGCGCGCCATCGGCGCCACCCCGCGCCAGCTGCGCCGCACCATCGCCACCGAGTCCCTGCTCGTCGCCCCGCTCGCCGGAGCGCTCGGCTGTCTGCCCGGAATCGCCCTGGCCCACTGGTGGTTCGGGCAGCTCCAGGACAGGGGAGCCATCCCCGAAGCCGTCGCGCTGCGGGTGTCCTGGCTGCCGCTGACCGTCACCGTGGCCGCCACGATGCTCACCGCGCTGGGCGCCGGATACTTCGCCGCCCGCCGGCCGTCGAAGACCAAGCCGGGCCTGGCTCTCGCGCAGTCCGCGGTGGAACGCCCGCCGTTCGGCTGGATCCGCACCCCGCTCGGCATCGCCGCCCTCGCCGGCGGCGTGGCCTTCGCGGGCGTCGCCGCGTCCACGAGCGGCGAGGACGCGGCAAACGCCGCACTCGGCGTCGTCATGTTCTTCATGCTCGCGGTCGGCCTGCTCGGCCCGCTGATCGCCCGGATCTGCGCCGCCGTCATCGGCTTCCCCCTGCGCGCCGCCGGCGCGTCGGGCTCGCTGGCCGCCGCCAACTCCCGGACGAACTCACGCCGCCTGGCCTCCGCGATCACCCCGATCGTGCTCGCCATGGCCTTCTCCTGCACGCTCGTCTTCATGCAGACCAGCCAGGAACGGGTGATCGCACACCAGCAGCGCGACGCCATCACCGCCGACCACATCGTCTCCGCCCCGGCCGGACTCGCCTCCGATGCGACCGAGCGGGCCGCCGCCACACCCGGTGTCACGACCGCCGTCGGGCTGCTCCGCGGCTCCGTCCTGGTGCCCACCGGATCGGGCGGGGACCGGCGGCTCCAGACCACCTCAGCCCAGGGGATCATCGGCTCCGGCCCGGACCTCACCAAGGTCCAGGACCTCGATGTCCGGTCCGGGTCGCTGACCGGCCTGCGCCCCGGCACCGTCGCCATCGACACCACCCTCGCCGGATCCACGAAGGTCGGCACGGGCGACCGGCTGGCCCTGCGTCTCCCGGACGGCACCAAGGCGGCTCCGAAGATCGTCGCCGTCTACGGCCGCGGCCTGGGCACCGGCCTGGTCACACTGCCCGCCGCCGACCTCAGCACCCATGTCACCTCGCCGCACGCCTCCGACCTGCTGGTACGGGCCACACCCGCTGCTGCACGGAAGCTCGCCGCGCTCGGTACCGTGACCGACCGGTCCGGTTACGCCGCCGCACAGGACCAGAGCCGTGAACTCAACGCCTGGGCCAACACCACCATGGCGGCGGTCCTCGGCGGATTCGCCGCCGTCGCCGCGGTCAACACTTTGGTGATGACCGTCCTCGACCGGCGCCGCGAGCTGACCATGCTGCGGCTCGTCGGCTCCACCCGCCGCCAGGTCATGGGGATGATCCGCTGGGAAGCGCTGCTCGTCACGGTCGCCGGCGCCGCGCTCGGCACCGCCATCGCACTGGCCACACTGGTCCCGATGGTGAAGGGACTCACGGGCGAATCGCCATACATCCCGCCGACGTTGTACGGGTCCTTCCTCGCCGCGACCATCGGACTCGGCCTGGCCGCCGTGACGGTCCCGGCCCGGTCCGCCCTGCGGGGGACGGCCGCGCGTCCGTAGAGTCGGGCCATGCCCACACCGCACGCACACCTGACCCTGGCCGAAGTCGAGGCGATCGCCCGCGAGGCCCACGCCGAGCAGCGGGACAAGGCGGGACGCCCGTACACCGAACACCTCGCCGCCGTCGCCGAGGGGGTACGGACCAGGGGCGGCAGCGAGGAGCAGATCGCCGCGGCCTGGCTGCACGACGCGGTCGAGGACGACGCGCTGTCGGAGCGGTGGCTGGCCGGCGCCGCGCTGCCGCAGCAGGTGAAGGACATGGTCCTCGCCGTCACCAAACGTGACGGCGAGGACCTTCGTTCGTACACCCGGCGCATCCTGGACACCCCGGGCGCGCTGCTGATCAAGGAGTCCGACCTGGCACACAACGCGGACCCGGCCCGCCTCGCCGTGCTGGAGCCGGCGACCCGTACCCGGCTGACCGAGAAGTATGCGCTGGTACGGGGGCTGCTGGGGCTCACCCCGGGCGAATCGCCCACCGAGCAATCGGATCAAGCCAACACGGCGAAGGACTGATCCGCCTGTCCGCCGGGCTCAGAGCCTGGCCGAGCCCCGCCGGAACGCCCAGTCCATGTCCGGCTCCGTCACCGGGCGCAGCGCCCGCCGCACCGGTGGCGTGCACATCAGCGTCACGGCGACGGCCGCGACCAGGGAGACCAGGACCAGGCCGACGGGCGCCGCGAGCCAGTCGTAGACGTCGAACACCTCGGCGTATCCGGCTCCCTTGATCAGGAAGCCGTGCAGCAGATAGCCGCAGATCGTCCCGGCACCGAGGACCGTGAACCACATGTGGCGGCGCGGCACCCACGCGAGGAACCCGATGGTGAGCAGCAGCGCGCAGCCGAACATGGCCAGTGTCATCACGGCACCGGACCACCACGGGGCACCCAGCTCCTGCGCGCTGCTGCTGCGGTAGAACCAGCCCAGCTGCATCCGCGGCGCCGCCCAGTACGCGAACGCCAGGGCCCCGGCGAACAGCGGGAGCGCGAGCATCCGCACCTCGCGCCGGCGCACCAACTGGAAGTGCTCGGGCCGCAGCCGGAGCCCCAGCACGAAGAACGGCAGGAACTGCAGAACGCGCTGGAGATCGAGATCGTCGCCGATCGTCGGGCAGAGGGAGGCGAGCACGGCGATGAGGAGCGCGACCGGCAGCGGATGGCGCAGCGCCTGCCACAGCGGCGTGGTGATCCGCCAGACGAACAGAGCGATCAGGAACCAGGTCAGGTACCAGGGGTCGAGCAGGCTGACCGAGCCGTCGGCCGAGTCGTCCGCGTACCGCTTGAACAGCGAATACGCCGTCTCGAACACCACATAGGGCACGGCGACGCCGGTGATCAGGCGCTTCACCTTGGCGGCGGACATGTCGAACGAGCGGGAGAAGTAGCCGGAGACGATGACGAACGCAGGCATGTGAAAGGTGTACGCCACCATGTACAGCGCACGGGCGGTCCGGCTGCCGTCCATCACCGGTTCCCACGAGTGCGCCACCGCGACGAGCACGATGGCCAGGTATTTGACGTTGTCGAAGTAGGCGTCGCGCTGCTTCGCCGGTGCGGCCGTCGGCGGCTTGTTCGCCACTGGTGCGGGGGGTGCCGCGGTGGCGGTGGTCCCTCGGGGTCTGGGCTCCGACTCCCGGGTCGCCGATGGGAGCGGGGCCCTCTGAAATTCGTTCGGAGCGTGGAACATCTCATGCACCTTAGACGCCTCGATCGGAATTCGTAAAACCGCTCGGGGATATCGCGTGCTCCCGCCCAATCGAAAGTGAAACCGCCGCCAACCGCCCGCTATGCGCCGATTCATCCACCTTAAATGGGGCATTTCGGCAGGCTGTTGCGGGGCGTGAATTTCATCGCACTTAAACCTTGGAATTCCATGTGAATGAAGTGTGTGGATATGGAAATCGTCACATTCGCAAGTCATTGCGAATGGCTGATTCACAGTTCACTCACAGGTGTGGGGGGCTCTGTGCGACCCCCCGTGCGGCCGTGCGCCCCGAGTGCACGCGGGGCGCAAGGATGGCGCGATCCCGCCACATCGATCCGTCAGGCGGCAGCGACCACAGGGGAGTTGGTGGCACGATGGACGGGACGGAGGAGTGCTCGGCCGCACCTCTCCGGGCCGGAAGGCGGACCGACCAAGGGTGTGATCAGTCGTGGCCATTTCACTGTCTGTGGTGCTGATGTTGGCGATCATCCTGGTGGTCCTGATCCGGGGAGGCTCGATCAAACCCGGGCCGGCGATCGTCGCGATACTTTTCGGCTTCTTCCTGGCATCGACCGGCATGGCGCCGTCGATCCAGAGGTTCATGAACTCGATAGCGGAGACCATCAACCAGATCTCCTTCTGAAACCGGCGGATCCGGCCGCCCGCGCTCCGGCGCGGGCGGTCCGGCGCCACACATACGGAACGCAAAAGGCCCGGTCCGGCGAGTAATTCGCCGGACCGGGCCCAAGCATGGAGCGGGCGACGGGAATCGAACCCGCGTAGCTAGTTTGGAAGACTAGGGCTCTACCATTGAGCTACGCCCGCAAAGCCGCACCGCAGGCCCGGAGGCCGTCGGCACGTGAAGCATCGTAGCGGGTCGCGGACGCTGCCCGCACACCCGATTGCGGCCACCCGGTGTCGTGTTCGGTGCCGCCCGCGCAAAGCGGCCGATGCACTGCCTGACTGCATGTACCCTACGTGTCGCACCGACGGGGTGTGGCGCAGCTTGGTAGCGCGTCCGCTTTGGGAGCGGAAGGTCGTCGGTTCGAATCCGGCCACCCCGACCACCGGCAAGATCGCATTGTGGGAGTCCGACTCCTTGCCGTTACTATGCAAAATGCGTGCCCGTGTGTCTGATGTACCGGGCTCGGTCCGCGAAGCCGCCACCCGTGCGGCGGAGCAGAACCCCAAGAAGTCAGCCACAAGGAGACCGAACCGTGAAGAGCGCCGTGGAGACCCTGAACCCGACCCGGGTTCGGCTCACTGTCGAGGTGCCCTTCGAGGAGCTCAAGGACAGCCTCGACGCGGCGTACAAGAAGATCAACCAGCAGGTCACGGTGAAGGGCTTCCGCAAGGGCAAGATCCCTGCCCGGGTCATCGACCAGCGCTTCGGCCGCGGTGCGGTGCTGGAGGAGGCCGTCAACGACGCCCTCCCGAAGTTCTACACCGAGGCCGTCAACGAGGGTGAGCTCAACGTCCTCGGCCAGCCCGAGGTCGACATCACCGAGCTGAAGGACGGCGAGCTGCTGGCCTTCACCGCCGAGGTTGACGTACGCCCCGAGATCGAGATTCCGGACTACTCCGGCATCGAGGTCACCGTCGACGCCCTCGAGGTCAGCGACGAGGACGTCGAGAAGGCCGTGGAGCAGCTCCGCGAGCGCTTCGCCTCCACCAACCCGGTCGAGCGCGCCGCTGCCGAGGGCGACGTCGTGACGATCGACCTGCAGGCCAAGGTCGACGGCGAGGTCCTGGAGGACGGCGTCGCCGAGGGTGTCTCGTACACCATCGGTTCCGGCGAGCTCCTCGACGGCATCGACGCCGCCGTCACCGGCCTGGAGGCGGGTGGCGAGGCCACCTTCACCTCCGAGCTGAAGGGCGGCTCCGCCGAGGGCAAGGAGGCCGAGGTCACCGTCAAGGTCTCCGCCGTCGCCGCCCGTGAGCTCCCCGAGCTGGACGACGAGTTCGCCCAGATGGCGAGCGAGTTCGACACCCTCGACGAGCTGAAGGCGGACAGCCGCAAGCGCCTCGAGAACACCAAGCAGTACGACCAGGCCACCCAGGCCCAGGAGCGTGTCCTGGACGAGCTGCTGAAGCTCGCCGAGGTCCCGATCCCGGAGAAGCTGCTCGCGGACGAGGTCCAGACCCGCAAGCACAACCTGGAGCACCACCAGCTCGGTCAGATGGGTCTGACCCTCGACAAGTACCTGGAGATCCAGGGCAAGACGGTCGAGGAGTTCGACGCCGAGACCTCCGAGCAGGCGATCAAGGGCATCAAGACCCAGTTCATCCTGGACGAGATCGTCAACAAGGAGAAGCTGAACGTCAACCAGGAGGAGCTCACCGAGCACCTCATGCGGCGCGCTGCTTCCTCCGGCATGAGCCCCGACCAGTTCGCCCAGGCCGTCGTCGAGGGCGGCCAGGTGCCGATGCTCGTCGGCGAGGTCGCCCGCGGCAAGGCGCTGGCCGTGGTCGTCGAGGCCGCCAAGGTCGTCGACACCAACGGTGAGGTCGTCGACCTGGAGGACGACGAGGAGGAGGCCATCGAGGCCGTCGAGGCCGCCGAGGGCACCACCGAGGCCGCTGCCGACGCCGCCGCCGAGGCCGCCGAGGAGAAGAACGAGGCCTGAGCCTCGCGCTGAACCCGAACGACGGGCTCCGGACGCCGCTGCGTCCGGAGCCCGTCGTCGTATGGCGTACGGTGCCCCACAACCCTTGTGCGGACTGCGGAGCTTGCGCTCCGAGCGAACAGTCGCGGAAGCGGGATGGCGTTGTCCCACCTGCGCGTTAGGGTCCATGAATAGGAAGGGCAGGGGAGTCCCCGCCCACCCGGTACGAAGACGCTGAGACGGCCGGAGCCGTCAGAGACGAGCAGGTGGATACGTGACGAATCTGATGCCCTACGCCGCCGGTGAACCGTCCCTCGGTGGAGGCCTCGGTGACCAGGTCTACAGCCGGCTGCTCGGCGAGCGCATCATCTTCCTCGGTCAGCAGGTGGACGATGAGATCGCCAACAAGATCACCGCGCAGCTGCTTCTTCTCGCCGCGGAGCCCGAGAAGGACATCTACCTCTACATCAACAGCCCCGGTGGCTCGGTGACGGCCGGCATGGCGGTCTACGACACCATGCAGTACATCCCGAACGACGTGGTCACCATCGGTATGGGCATGGCGGCCTCGATGGGCCAGTTCCTGCTCACCGGCGGCACCGCGGGCAAGCGCTTCGCGCTCCCGAACACCGACATCCTCATGCACCAGGGTTCGGCCGGCATCGGCGGCACGGCCTCGGACATCAAGATCCAGGCCCAGTACCTGCTGCGCACCAAGCAGCGGATGGCGGAGATCACCGCCCGTCACTCCGGCCAGACCGTCGAGACGATCATCCGCGACGGCGACCGCGACCGCTGGTACACCGCGGAGGAGGCCAAGGAGTACGGCCTCATCGACGAGATCATCACGATCGCATCGGGCGTTCCGGGCGGCGGCGGCACCGGCGCCTGATCCGGTACCCACCGGATCCGGCCCCACCGCCCCGCGCACCTCTCGTACGCCGAGACACCCAGCCACAGAACGCCACCAGGATGGTGAACACCCACATGAACAACTTCCCCGGCGCCTCCGCGAGCGGCCTCTACGCCGGCCCGCAGGTGGACAACCGCTACATCGTGCCGCGCTTCGTGGAGCGCACCTCGCAGGGCGTGCGCGAGTACGACCCGTACGCGAAGCTCTTCGAGGAGCGCGTGATCTTCCTCGGCGTGCAGATCGACGACGCCTCGGCCAATGACGTCATGGCGCAGCTGCTGTGCCTGGAGTCGATGGACCCGGACCGGGACATCTCGATCTACATCAACAGCCCCGGCGGCTCGTTCACCGCGCTCACCGCGATCTACGACACGATGCAGTTCGTGAAGCCGGACATCCAGACGGTCTGCATGGGCCAGGCGGCCTCCGCCGCGGCCGTGCTGCTCGCCGCGGGCACGCCCGGCAAGCGGATGGCGCTGCCCAACGCCCGTGTGCTGATCCACCAGCCGTCCTCGCAGACCGGCCGTGAGCAGCTCTCCGACCTGGAGATCGCGGCCAACGAGATCCTGCGGATGCGCACCCAGCTGGAAGAGATGCTGGCCAAGCACTCCACCACGCCGATCGACAAGATCCGCGACGACATCGAGCGCGACAAGATCCTGACCGCCGAGGACGCCCTCGCCTACGGTCTTGTCGACCAGATCGTGTCGACCCGCAAGCAGGCGGCCACGGCCGTCTGACGTCGGCCTTCACCCCTTGGCACGCCACGTTCGCCCGGTCCTTGCCGTGTGAACCGTGCCAAGGGGGGCCCGAACCGGGGCCAAGGCAAGGTACCGTCGGATAGAGGCACCAGGAGCCGCTGAACCAAGCTGCTCCCAGGCGAAGGGGAAGCACCTCGTGGCACGCATCGGTGATGGCGGCGACCTGCTCAAGTGCTCGTTCTGTGGAAAGAGCCAGAAGCAGGTGAAGAAGCTCATCGCGGGTCCCGGTGTGTACATCTGCGACGAGTGCATCGATCTCTGCAACGAGATCATCGAGGAGGAGCTCGCCGAGACCTCCGAGGTGCGGTGGGAGGAACTTCCCAAGCCGCGCGAGATCTACGAGTTCCTCGAGGGGTACGTCGTCGGGCAGGAGCCCGCGAAGAAGGCCCTCTCGGTCGCTGTGTACAACCACTACAAGCGGGTCCAGGCGGGTGAGAACGGCGGCGCGCAGGGCCGGGACGACGCCATCGAGCTGGCCAAGTCCAACATCCTGCTGCTGGGCCCCACGGGCTCCGGCAAGACACTGCTCGCGCAGACGCTGGCACGCATGCTCAACGTCCCGTTCGCCATCGCCGACGCGACGGCGCTGACGGAGGCCGGCTACGTCGGCGAGGACGTCGAGAACATCCTGCTGAAGCTGATCCAGGCCGCGGACTACGACGTCAAGAAGGCCGAGACCGGGATCATCTACATCGACGAGATCGACAAGGTCGCCCGCAAGAGCGAGAACCCGTCGATCACCCGCGATGTCTCCGGCGAGGGCGTCCAGCAGGCCCTGTTGAAGATCCTGGAGGGCACCACCGCCTCCGTACCGCCGCAGGGCGGCCGGAAGCACCCGCACCAGGAGTTCATCCAGATCGACACGACGAACGTGCTGTTCATCGTGGGCGGCGCCTTCTCCGGCCTGGAGCGGATCATCGAGTCCCGGGCGGGTGCCAAGGGCATCGGCTTCGGCGCGACGATCCGTTCGAAGCGGGAGATCGAGGCGAGCGACCAGTTCCAGGAGGTCATGCCGGAGGACCTGGTGAAATTCGGGATGATCCCGGAGTTCATCGGCCGGCTGCCCGTCCTCACCTCGGTCCACAACCTGGACCGCGAGGCGCTGCTGCAGATCCTCGTCGAGCCGCGCAACGCGCTGGTGAAGCAGTACCAGCGCCTCTTCGAACTCGACGGCGTCGAGCTGGACTTCGACCGCCCGGCCCTGGAGGCCATCGCCGACCAGGCGATCCTGCGCGGCACCGGCGCGCGTGGCCTGCGGGCCATCATGGAGGAGGTCCTCCAGTCCGTGATGTACGAGGTGCCGTCCCGCAAGGATGTCGCCCGGGTCGTCATCACGGCGGACGTCGTCCGCAACAACGTGAACCCGACCCTGGTCCCGCGCGAGCCGCGGACGATCGGCAAGGGCGACGGCGGGCGGCACGAGAAGTCCGCGTAGCGGCAGAGGAAAAACGTGAAAGGGCACTCACCAGCCGGACTGGTGAGTGCCCTTTCATGACGCGCCGTGAAGATGGGCGTTGCTTTTTACCAGTGAAGATTGTTTGCCTTGGGCGTCACGCAGGCCTCGAGTACCTTATTCCCTTCGAGAACGAATACTTGTACCCAAGCCTGTCGAATTCCGCCCGCGTCTGACGCAGAAGTGCCGAAACTCTGGGATGTCCCGCTGCCCGCGTAGAGATGGTGCAACGGCCAGGCGTGGTCTGTCCCGTTGCTCCGGCGAGTTACGAGTCCGACCGCGACGTGGTGCCCGTCTGCTCTGCGGTCGGATACGGAAAGGGTCATCGGGTTCAACCGAGTCTTGCTCTCGAAGTCCCACTTGCCGCCTCCGCTGGCGCCAGCCATGAGAACGGACCCGGTGAAGCAGCCCTCGTCGTAGTTGGCGGAGGTTGCCGACGCCGGGGAGGCTGCGAGTTGGACGAGCAGGGCGGTCGCAGCGGCAGCGCTGAACGCGAGGAATCTTTTACGCATGTGTTTCTCTTCCGAGAGATCTGGTGCGATCTGACGAGGTGACACTATTGAACTTGCGTGCTGAATGATCGTGTTGATCTAAATCTAGTCACCGGCCACGGGTGTTTTGGCTAGATCGCGGGGCCGGAATCGCTACTCGGGTGAGCTTGCGGAGGTCCGTGCAGCGGCAGACGGAAACAGACGGAAGGGGCGCCGGCCAGGTGAACTGGCGGGTGCCCCTTCCGATGTCGTGGTGCGATCAGATCTTGGTGCGGGATGTGCTGTAGAGCTTGGCGGTCAGGGCGGCCACGTCGTCCTGGGACATGCCCTTGCCGGCCATGGAGAGGGCCACATCAACTCCGTTGACGACGCCGACGGTGCTGTAATCCGCCCAGACGCAGACGGGAATCAGGAACTCCTTCGGACCCTTCTCCGCCGTGCCGTCGCCTTCCTTGTTGATCACCTTCAGGTCCTGGCACTTCATCAGCGCACCCTTGAACCCGGGTGGTGTGACGGCCTTGGCGCTGCCGACGAGCTGGACGTCCATGCCCTTCTCGCCCTTCTTCATGTCCGCCTCGGCGTTGGTGAAGGAGCTGTCGATGACCTTCGCCGGGTCGGTGACATCTCCCCAGATCCCCGTAAGCGTCACGGCCTTGCCGGTGAGTGGGTTGTCTTCGGAACCCGACGAGTACTGGGCCCTCACCTTCTGGGGGTCCTTGATCCCCATGGCTTCGGCTTCCGTCTTGTCGTCGCCTGTCACCGGCGTCGACGTCGACGGCATGCCGGCTTCCTTCTTGTAGCCGTCCAGCGTCGCAGCCGGCGTCAGCTTGTACCCCTTGGTGGAGTCCGCCACGTCGCTGTTGCTGGCACCGCCCGACGTCAGGAAGTACACCCCGCCCCCGATGACCGCCAGGGCCACGACGACGCCGCCGATGATCAGGCCCGTCTTCTTCTTCGGCTGGGCCGGGGGCATCGGCATCGTGCCGTAGGCCTGCTGGCCGCCGTACGGGGGAGTGGGCGGCTGCTGGCCGTACGGGCCGGGCTGCTGGGCCTGGGGGTAGCCATAGCCCGGCTGGGGCTGCTGCTGCGGGACACCCTGGGGAGCCTGCTGCGGGTAGCCGTAACCGGGCTGGCCCTGCGGGGGCTGCTGGCCGTACGGTCCGGGCTGGCCCTGCGGCTGCTGCCCGTACGGTCCGGGCTGGCCCTGGGGCGGCTGGCCGCCGTACGGTCCCGGCTGGCCCTGGGGCGGCTGGCCGCCGTACGGGCCCGGCTGGTTGTAGCTCATCTGCGGTGTCCCCTGTTCGTCATGCTTATGCGTTTCGAACATCCTGACGGAAGGGCTCCCCATATGGAGCACCGGGCGTCACACCGTTACTCAACAAACCGGTTTCAGCGCACGACTGTGACGGCCCTAAACTGTCCCCCGTGACCGAGAAGACTCAGCAGACGCCAGCCAGCAACCCCGAACTGCCGACCCAGTACGCACCGGCCGAGGTAGAGGGGAAGCTGTATGAGCGCTGGGTAGAACGGGGTTACTTCACCGCCGACGCGAAGAGCGACAAGCCTCCGTACACGATCGTCATTCCGCCGCCGAACGTCACCGGTGCGCTCCACCTGGGCCATGCCTTCCAGGTCACGCTCATGGATGCCCTCACGCGGCGCAAGCGCATGCAGGGCTTCGAGACGCTGTGGCTGCCGGGCATGGACCACGCGGGCATCGCCACCCAGAACAAGGTCGAACAGCAGCTCGCCGAGGAAGGGAAGTCGCGGCAGGATCTCGGCCGCGAGGCGTTCACCGAGCGCGTCTGGCAGTGGAAGGACGAGTACGGCGGCCGGATCCTGGGCCAGCTGAAGCGCCTCGGCGCAGGGCTCGACTGGTCGCGCGAGCGGTTCACCATGGACGAGGGGCTCTCCAAGGCCGTCCAGACGATCTTCAAGAAGCTTTATGACGACGAGCTGATCTATCGCGCCGAGCGCATCATCAACTGGTGCCCGCGCTGTCTGACCGCGATCTCCGACATCGAGGTCGACTACCAGGACGACGACGGCGAGCTCGTCTCGCTGAAGTACGGCGAGGGCGACGAGACCGTCGTCGTGGCCACCACCCGGGTCGAGACCATGCTCGGTGACACGGCCGTCGCCGTTCACCCCGACGACGAGCGGTACGCGCACCTCGTCGGCAAGCGGATCAAGCTGCCGCTGACCGACCGGACGATCCCGGTCGTCGCCGACACTCACGTCGACCCCGAGTTCGGAACGGGTGCCGTCAAGGTGACGCCCGCTCACGACCCGAACGACTTCGCGATCGGTCAGCGCCACGACCTCGAGCTCATGACGATCATGGACGAGCGCGGTGTCATCACCGTGCACGGCCCCTTCCAGGGACTCGACCGCTTCGAGGCGCGCTCCGCGATCGTCGCCGCCATGCGCGAGCAGGGCCGCGTCGTCGCCGAGAAGCGCCCGTACGTCCACTCCGTCGGGCACTGCTCGCGCTGCAAGACGACCGTCGAGCCCCGCCTCTCCCTCCAGTGGTGGGTCAAGGTCGAGACGCTCGCCAAGGCCGCGGGCGACGCGGTCCGCGACGACCGGGTCGCGCTCCACCCGAAGGACATGGAGAAGCGGTACTTCGACTGGGTCGACAACCTCAACGACTGGTGCATCTCACGGCAGTTGTGGTGGGGCCACCGGATTCCCGTCTGGTACGGGCCGAACGGCGAAACGGTCTGCGTCGGCCCCGACGACGAGGCGCCCACGGGCGAGGGCTGGGTCCAGGACGAGGACGTCCTCGACACCTGGTTCTCGTCCGGTCTTTGGCCGTTCTCGACGCTCGGCTGGCCGGAGGAGACCCCGGACCTCGAGAAGTTCTACTCGACCGACGTCCTGGTCACCGGGCACGACATCATCTTCTTCTGGGTCGTCCGGATGATGATGTTCGGTCTGTACGCGATGGACGGTGAGGTCCCCTTCAAGACCGTCGCGCTCACCGGTCTCGTCCGGGACGAGTTCGGCAAGAAGATGTCGAAGTCCAACCCGAACGCGGTGGACCCGATCGACTGGATGGACGCGTACGGCTCGGACGCCGTGAGGTTCACGCTCGCCACGGGGGCCAACCCGGGCGCGGACGTGCCGATCGGAGAGGACTGGGTCAAGGCCTCCCGTAACTTCGCCAACAAGATCTGGAACGCCACCCGCTTCGCGCTGATGAACGGCGCGACCGTGGAGGGCGAGCTGCCGCCCGTCGAGCAGCTGTCGGCGACCGACCGGTGGATCCTGTCGCGGCTGAACAAGACGGTCGCCGAAGTCGACGCGTTCTACGACGACTTCCAGTTCGCGAAGCTCTCCGACGCCCTCTACCACTTCGCGTGGGACGAGGTCTTCGACTGGTACGTCGAACTGTCGAAGACGACCTTCTTCGCGGGCGGTGAGGGCGCCAAGCTCTCAGGCCGGGTCCTCGGCGAGGTCCTGGACGTGATGCTGCGCGTGCTGCACCCGATCGTCCCGTTCGTCACCGAGACGCTGTGGACCACGCTCACCGGCAAGGAGACCCTGGTCACCGCCGACTGGCCGAAGGACTCCGGCTTCCGCGACGACGCGGCCGAGCAGGAGATCGCGCTCGTCCAGCAGGTCGTCACCGAGGTCCGCCGGTTCCGCTCCGACCAAGGCCTGCAGCCCGGCCAGAAGGTCCCGGCCGAGCTCACCCTGACCGGCACGCCGCTCGCCCCGCACGAGGCGGCCATCCGCCAGCTGCTGCGGCTCCAGCCGGCCGAAAAGGGCTTCCACGCCACCGCCTCGCTGCCCGTCGCGGGCGCCACGGTCGCGCTCGACCTCTCCGGCACCATCGACGTCGAGGCCGAGCGCAAGCGCCTGACGAAGGACCTGGGCGCCGCCGAGAAGGAGAAGGCCCAGGCGGTCGGCAAGCTCTCCAACGAGGCGTTCCTCGGCAAGGCCCCGGACAATGTGGTCGACAAGATCCGTGGCCGGCTCGCCAAGGCCGAGGCCGACATCGAGCGGATCTCCGGCCAGCTGGCGAACCTGCCGCAGAGCTGATGACCTGAGCACGGAGCCCCCGTTCCCCTGACCGACCAGGGGGACGGGGGCTTCGCTCGTTTCCTCCGACATCCGTGCCCGCACCGGGCGCTGCGTGCGATGTCCGTGCCCATCCGTAGACTGGCCCCGTGAGTGAGCCCCGCCCTTCCGACCGGCACGACGACTCCGATTCCGACGACACCTTCGCGGAGATCGTCGACGAAGAGACCCAGCGCGACCCCGACCTGGCGGTGATCGAGGCCGGGAGCCGCACGCTGCGCACCCGCTCCGGGCCGCCGCAGGGCGAAGAGGTCCCGGCCCGCCCCGCCGACCCCGAGGTGGACAAGGCGCTGCGCGCCGTGGAGCAGGAGCTCGCCGGACGCTGGGGCGAGACCAAGCTGGAGCCCTCCGTCACGCGCATCGCCGCGCTGATGGACGTGCTCGGCGAGCCGCAGCGCGCGTACCCCTCGATCCACATCACCGGGACCAACGGCAAGACGAGCACGGCCCGCATGATCGAGGCGCTGCTCGGCGCCTTCGACCTGCGTACCGGCCGCTACACCTCGCCGCACGTCCAGTCGATCACCGAGCGGATCAGCCTGGACGGCTCCCCGATCGACCCCGAGCGGTTCATCGAGGCGTACCAGGACATCAAGCCGTACGTGGAGATGGTCGACACCCAGCAGCCGTACCGGCTCTCCTTCTTCGAGGTGCTGACGGGCATGGCCTACGCGGCCTTCGCCGACGCGCCGGTCGATGTCGCGGTCGTCGAGGTCGGCATGGGCGGCAGCTGGGACGCGACCAACGTCATCGACGCCTCGGTCGCCGTCGTCACCCCCATCTCGCTGGACCACACCGACCGGCTGGGCACCACGCCCGCCGAGATCGCCGGCGAGAAGGCCGGGATCATCAAGCAGGGCGCCACGGTCGTCCTCGCCCAGCAGCCGGTGGACGCCGCGCAGGTCATGCTGAAGAAGGCCGTCGAGGTCGACGCCACGGTGGCCCGCGAGGGCATGGAGTTCGGCGTCGTCTCGCGCGAGATCGCGGTCGGCGGCCAGCTGCTGACGCTGCGCGGCCTCGGCGGCGAGTACACAGAGATCTTCCTCCCGCTCTACGGCGCCCACCAGGCGCACAACGCGGCGGTGGCGCTCTCCGCGGTGGAGGCCTTCTTCGGGATCGGCGCCGAGCAGCCCGGCTCGCTCGACGTCGACACGGTCCGCCGGGCCTTCGCCTCGGTGGTCTCCCCGGGCCGCCTCGAAGTCGTCCGCTCCAGCCCCACCGTCGTCCTGGACGCGGCGCACAACCCGGCGGGCGCCCGCGCCACCGCCGACGGGCTCTCCGAGGCCTTCGGCTTCTCCCGGCTGATCGGTGTGGTCGGCACCAGCTCCGACAAGGACGTCAAGGGGCTCCTCGAAGCCTTCGAACCGATCTTCGCCGAGGTCGTCATCACGCAGAACTCCAGTGGCCGCGCGATGGACGTCGACGCGCTGGCCGCCGTCGCGGTCGAGGTCTTCGGCGAGGACCGCGTCCAGGTGGAGCCACGCCTGGACGACGCCCTGGAGGCGGCGATCACCCTCGCCGAGGAGGAGGACGAATACGCGGGCGCCGGTGTTCTGGTGACCGGTTCCGTGATCACGGTCGGCGAGGCCCGGCTGCTCCTGGGAAGGCGCTGACCATGCGTACCCTCTGTGCGTCCACGCTGATCGGCGAGTTCTTCGTGATCGGCTTCGCCGGACTCGTCGCGATGAAGTCCGACGACCTGACCAATGCCACGGTCTGGACGGTCTGCGGCATAGGCATGCTGCTCTCCGTGCTGCTCTGCGGAATGATCACCCGCCCCGGCGGCATACAGCTCGGCTGGGTGCTGCAGATCGCCCTGGTGCTGAGCGGCTTCGTCGTCCCGATGATGTTCATCCTCGGTGTGGTCTTCGCCGGCCTGTGGTGGGCCTCGGTGCACTACGGCCGCAAGATCGACGAGGCGAAGGCCCGCTGGGCGGCGGCGCAGGAGGCGGCCGAGGCACCGGCCGGTGGCTGACGCGGTGTCCGTCGGCCAAACCCGGCCGCCGGCCCGTCCCCGTACCCCTGTAGCCTCGGTTCACCGCACCCGCATGCCTGCAAGGAGCCGCACACCATGACCCAGCGCACCCTCGTTCTCCTCAAGCCCGACGCTGTCCGGCGCGGACTGGTCGGCGAGATCGTCGGGCGGATCGAGCGCAAGGCCGGCTGGCGGATCACCGCACTGGAGCTGCGCACCCTCGACCGCGCCACGCTGGAGCAGCACTACGCCGAGCACGTCGGCCGTCCGTTCTACGAGCCGCTCGTCGAGTTCATGCAGTCCGGTCCGATCGTGGCGCTGGTCGCCGAGGGCGAGCGGGTCATCGAGGGCATCCGTACGCTGGCCGGCCCCACCGACCCGATCGCCGCCGCACCCGGTTCCATCCGCGGTGACTTCGGCACGATCACCCGGGAGAACCTCATTCACGCCTCGGACTCCGAGGAGTCCGCAGAGCGGGAACTGAAGCTTTTCTTCCCCGGAATCGCCTGATCGCCGATCAGCCGAACAGCGCTCAAGACCTGGGGCGACCGAATTAATTCGGTCGCCCTTCGGTATAGGGTCCGGAATCGCGGGAACGCATCCCTCCGACGTAACGTCACCATGAGTGGAACGGCCACCCGTTCCGCCCACAATGGCGAAGGACCCTCGCGCGGTGTCCGTCACTGCGGCACTACGATGGAATCTTCCACGCCCGCCGCGCTCACCTCGCCGACCGGAACAAGCCACATCGCTTTCTCGGAAGGCCCGACGCATCCTCATGGGGAACAAGGGGAACTCAATGTCGTTCATCGGCCGTGACATGGCTATCGACCTCGGGACTGCCAACACGCTGGTGTACGTCAGGGGGCGCGGCATCGTTCTGAACGAGCCGTCCGTCGTGGCCATCAACACCAACACCGGCGGCATCCTGGCGGTCGGCTCCGAGGCCAAGAAGATGATCGGGCGTACACCGGGCAACATCGTTGCCGTACGGCCCCTGAAGGACGGCGTGATCGCCGACTTCGAGATCACCGAGCGGATGCTCCGCTACTTCATCCTGAAGATCCACAAGCGCCGCTACCTGGCCCGCCCGCGGGTCGTCGTCTGCGTGCCCTCCGGCATCACCGGGGTCGAGCGACGCGCCGTGATCGAGGCGTCGACGCAGGCCGGCGCGCGCCAGGTGCACATCATCGAGGAGCCCATGGCGGCGGCCATCGGCTCCGGGCTGCCGGTCCACGAGGCCACCGGCAACATGGTCGTCGACATCGGTGGCGGCACCACCGAGGTCGCGGTCATCTCGCTGGGCGGAATCGTCACTGCCCAGTCGATCCGGACCGCCGGCGACGAGCTGGACAACGCGATCATCCAGCACATCAAGAAGGAGTACTCGCTCCTCCTCGGCGAGCGCTCCGCCGAACAGATCAAGATCACGATCGGTTCGGCATACGACATGGACGAGGACGAGCACACCGAGATCCGCGGCCGCGACCTCGTCTCCGGACTGCCCAAGACCGTGGTCGTCTCGGCCGCCGAGGTCCGCAAGGCCATCGAGGAGCCGGTCAACGCGATCGTCGACGCCGTGAAGACCACGCTCGACAAGTGCCCGCCGGAGCTCTCCGGCGACGTCATGGACCGCGGCATCGTCCTGACCGGCGGTGGCGCGCTGCTGCGCGGACTGGACGAGCGGCTGCGCCGCGAGACCGGCATGCCGATCCACATCGCGGAGGACCCGCTGGACTCGGTGGCCCTCGGATCCGGCAAGTGCGTCGAGGAGTTCGAGGCGCTCCAGCAGGTGCTGGACGCACAGCCCCGCAGGTGAACAGCCCCGCAGGTGAACCACCCCGCGGGTGAACACACAGCGGTCCGCTGTACGGAACACTGCCGCTCCGTACGGCCGATCGTTGATATACAGGCACGAACATTCCGACGAGGAAGGCACGGCCGCCGCACGTGAGGGACACACGAGAGAGCCGGCTGCTCCTGGTGCTGCTGATCGCCATCGCGTTCGCATTGATCACGGTGGACATCCGCGGGGGCGAGGAGTCACCGGTGGACGGCGCCCGGCGGGCCGCCGCAGCGGCCTTCGGGCCGGTGGAGAACGGCGTCGCGGCCGCCGTCGACCCAGTGGGCAACGCCATAGGGGCGGTACGCGAATCCGGGACACGGCACAACCGGATCGCCGAGCTGGAACAGCAGAACGCCGCGCTCAAGACGAAGCTCGGCAGCGACGACCGCAACCGCAGCAGGGTCCGTGAGCTCGACCGGATGCTGAAGAAGTCGGCCGCCGGACAGTACGGCATCAAGGGCGCCGAGGTCATCGCCATAGGAGCGGCCCAGGGCTTCTCCTGGACGGTCACCATCGACGCGGGTTCCAACGACGGAATCAAGCGCGACATGACCGTCATCAACGGCGACGGACTGGTCGGCCGGGTCACCACCGTCGGCCCGGACACCGCCACGGTGCTCCTCGCCAACGACCCCGACTTCACCGTCGGCACCCGCATGGAGAAGACCGACGAACTCGGCTTCGCCACCGGTCAGGGCTCCCAGCCGCTGTCCGTCCAGTTCCTCAACGGCAAGGCCAAGGTGAAGAAGGGCGACCGGCTCGTCACCTTCGGCTCCAGCAAGGACAAGCCCTTCGTGCCCGGCGTCCCGGTCGGCGAGGTCGTCCGGGTCGACCCGTCCGGCGGCGGCCTGACCCGTACCGTCTACGTCCGCCCGTACGTCGGCTTCACCAAGCTCGACATCGTCGGCGTCGTGGTCCAGGCCCCGCGCCAGGACCCCCGTGACATGGTCCTGCCGAAGCAGCCGGCCAAGCCCGCCAAGCCGAAGCCGACGCCCACCGTCACCGTCACGATCTCGCCCAACGGCGACATCGTCGACACCGAAGGAAACGTCGTCGGGAACATCCACGAGAGCCCGGACCCCAGCAACAGCCCGGACCCGAACGGCACTCCGAACGCCGACACCGCGGTCAACGAGCAGAGGTAGAGCTGATTCCCATGCGTTTGAACCGGATTCTGCTCTCCGCCGTCCTGGTCGTCGTCGCCCTCGTCGTCCAGGTCTCCGTGCTCGCCCGCCTCCAGCTCCCCGGCGCCGTGCCCGACCTGCTGCTCCTCGTCGTCCTCGCTCTCGCCTTCGTGTACGGGCATGTCAGCGGCGCCCTCATCGGTTTCGGCGCGGGGCTCCTCGCCGACCTGGCACCGCCCGCCGACCACGCCGCCGGACGCTACGCGCTGGTCCTCTGCGTCATCGGCTACCTCGCGGGGCTGATGAAGCCGGAGAACGGGCAGCTGAAGTCGGCGATGGTCCCGATGATCGGGGTGGTCGCCGCGGCGATCGGCTCGACCCTGCTGTACGCGCTGGTCGGCGCACTCGTCGGGGACACGGCGGCCCGCCATGTCGGCCTGGGCAGCCTGATGTTCACCGCCGCCGTCTACGACCTGCTCCTGGCCCCCTTCGTCGTACCGCTGATCATGGCCGTCGCCAGACGCACGGTGAACGACCCGCTCGCCGAGACCTCCGGCGGCGGGGACGTGGCCGCGGGCTGGCTCGCCTCCGGCACCGGACTGCGGATCGGCAGCCAGCGCGGCGGACTGCGCGTCAAGGCCGCCCGCAACCGCGCGGCCCGCGCCGGACGCATCAAGGGGGTCAAGCGACTGTGAGGCCGCACCGCAGCCAGGACACCTCGCACACCTCCGGCCCGACCACCACCGGGGGCGCCCCGTGACCAACATCCCCGAGACCGGCCGGACCCAACGCGTCCAGATCCGACTCATCGTCATCCAGGTCCTCGTCTTCTCCCTGCTGCTCACCCTCGGCGGCCGCCTCTGGTACCTCCAGATCCGCAACGGCCGGGAGTACAGCGACGAGGCGAAGAACAACCACGTCCAGCAGGTCGTCCAGCCCGCCGTCCGCGGCTCCATCCTCGACGCGCGCGGCGTGCCCCTCGCCGACAACGAGACCCGGCTGGTGGTCTCCGCCAGCCGCACCGAGCTGATGAAGATGGAGGACGACGGCAAGAGCGTCCTGACCCGGCTCGCCGGCGTCCTCGGCATGAAGCCCAAGGAGGTCCTCGACAAGGTCCGGCTCTGCGATTCGAAGACGCCGCAGCCCTGTTGGAACGGCTCGCCGTACCAGCCGATCCCGGTCACCGACGAGGCCACCACCCAGCAGGCCCTCACCATCCGCGAACGCGCCGAGGACTTCCCCGGCATCACCGCCGAGCCCACCGCCGTACGCCGGTACGGAGAACCCGGCAAGGCCAACACCGCGCAGGTCCTCGGCTACCTCTCGCCGGTCACCGACGAGGAGATCACCAAGGCCCAGAACACCGACTCGCCCTACCTCCGCTCCGACCAGGTCGGCCGCTCCGGCCTGGAGCGCACCTATGACAAGGAGCTGCGCGGCAAGGCCGGCGTCACCCGCTACGAGGTCGACAACCTCGGCCGGGTCATCGGCCAGGCGAAGAACGACAAGGCGGAGCCCGGCTCCAGCGTCGTCACCTCCATCGACGCCCGGGTCCAGGCCGTCGCCGAGTACGAGCTCAACGAGGCCATGAAGACGGCCCGTCAGGCCTTCGACAAGAACACCGGGGAGAACTACAAGGCCGACTCCGGCGCCGTCGTCGTCATGGAGGCCAAGACCGGCCGCGTCGTCGCGATGGCCTCCCTGCCGAACTACGACCCCAACGCCTGGGTCGGCGGCATCTCCGCCAAGGACTACGCCAAGCTCACCGGCAAGAACTCCAACTTCCCGCTGCTGAACCGGGCCATCCAGGGCCAGGCCGCCCCCGGCTCGATCTTCAAGGTCATCTCCTCGACCGCGGCGGTCAACGCCGGATACCCCTTCGACGGCCACTACCCGTGCCCCAGCTCGTACAACGTCGGCGGCCAGACCTTCAAGAACTTCGAGTCCCAGGGCTACGGCGACATCACCATCGGCCGGGCCCTCGAAGTCTCCTGCGACACCGTCTACTACGGCATCGCGCACAGGGAGTGGCTGAAGGACGGCGGGATGAACCCCAAGAAGAACACCAAGGACTGGTTCTACAAGACCGCCCACCAGTTCGGCCTCGGCAAGGAGACCGGCATCGACCTCCCCAACGAGGTCAGCGGCCGGGTCCCCGACCGCAAGTGGAAGCAGGACTTCTACAAGGCGAACAAGGACGCCTGGTGCAAGCAGGGCAAGAAGGGCGGCACGTACGTCGAGCAGATCGCGTACGAGAACTGCCTCGAAGGCGACAAGATGCGCGCCGGTGACTCCGTCAACTACTCGATCGGCCAGGGCGACACGCTCGTCACCCCGATCCAGATGGCCACCATCTACGCCGCGATCTCCAACGGCGGCACGCTCTACGACCCCACCGTCGGCAAGGCGATCGTCAGCGGCGACGGCAAGAGCGTCGAGGTGGTCAAGCCCAAGTCGCACGGCAAGCTGCCCTTCACGCGCAAGACCCGCAACGAGATAGACGAAGCCCTCGCGGGAGTCGCGACCCGTGGTTCGGCCGCCTGGCGATTCGGCGGCTGGCCGCAGGACAAGATCCCGATGCACGCCAAGACGGGTACGGCCGAGGTCTACGGCAAGCAGACGACCTCCTGGTTCGCCACGTACACCAAGGACTACTCGATCGTCATGACGATCTCCCAGGGCGGTACCGGCTCCGGCGCGTCCGGGCCCGCCGTGCGCAACATCTACGACGCCCTCTACGGTCTCGACGACTCCGGCAAGCAGGACCTGAAGAAGGCGCTGCTGCCCACCCCGCAGAAGTCCCTGCCCAAGATCCAGCAGGACGGCTCGATCGACGTACCGGAGATCAAGCCCTACAACCCGGACTCGCAGAAGACCCCGGAGGAGCAGACCCTCGCCGCGGTCCTGGGGAGGCGCGACTGATGGCCGGCTTCTCCGTCCAGCGGTACGCCCCCGAGCGCTCCGCCTGGGGCAAACTCACCGCCCGCGACTCCCTCGTACGCAAACTCGACTGGCCGCTGCTCGGGTCCGCGCTCGCGCTCTCCTTCATCGGCTCGCTGCTGGTCTACTCGGCGACCCGGGGACGCGACTCGCTCACCCATGGCGACCCGTACTACTTCCTCTTCCGGCACGCCCTCAACACCGGCATCGGCTTCGCCCTGATGGTCGGCACGATCTGGCTCGGCCACCGCACCCTGCGCGGCGCCGTCCCGGTCCTCTACGGCCTCTCGGTGCTGCTGGTGCTCGCGGTGCTCACCCCGCTCGGCGCCACCGTCAACGGCGCCCACGCCTGGATCATCATCGGCGGCGGCTTCTCGCTCCAGCCGTCCGAGTTCACCAAGATCACCATCATCCTGATCATGGCGATGCTGCTCGCCGAGCGCGTCGACGCGGGCGACCAGCTCCATCCCGACCACCGGACCGTCGCCAAGGCCCTCGGTCTGGCGGCCGTCCCGATGGCCGTCGTCATGGGGATGCCGGACCTCGGCTCCGTGATGGTCATGGTCGTCATCGTGCTCGGTGTGCTCCTCGCCTCCGGCGCGTCGAACCGCTGGATCGCCGGACTGCTCGGCGCGGGCGTGGCCGGTGCCATCGCGATCTGGCAGCTCGGCCTGCTCGACGAGTACCAGATCGCCCGCTTCGCCGCCTTCGCCAATCCGGCGCTCGACCCGGCGGGCGTCGGCTACAACACCAACCAGGCCCGCATCGCGATCGGCTCCGGCGGCCTCTCCGGTACCGGCCTCTTCCACGGCACCCAGACCACCGGCCAGTTCGTTCCCGAACAGCAGACCGACTTCGTCTTCACCGTCGCGGGCGAGGAGCTCGGCTTCCTCGGCGCCGGGCTGATCCTTGTCCTGCTCGGTGTCGTCCTGTGGCGCGCCTGCCGGATCGCCCGCGAGACGACCGAGCTGTACGGCACGATCGTCGCCGCCGGAATCATCGCCTGGTTCGCCTTCCAGTCCTTCGAGAACATCGGGATGACGCTCGGCATCATGCCGGTCGCCGGACTCCCGCTCCCGTTCGTCTCGTACGGAGGGTCCTCGATGTTCGCCGTCTGGGTGGCCGTCGGGCTGCTCCAGTCGATCAGGATGCAGCGGCCGATAAGCGCCTGAGCCGGTGCGCGAGCACTGCCCATTCGCGTACAACACGTCTAGATTCGGTTCATGGCGGACTCGAAGCGTGAGATCGAGCGGAAGTACGAAGCCACCACGGAGACCCGGCTCCCGGACCTGAGCCGGGTGGCCGGGGTCTTCGCCGTCGCCCACCGGGGCGTCAGCGAACTGGACGCCGTCTACTACGACACCGAGGACCTCCGGCTCGCGGCGGACTCCCTCACCCTGCGCCGCCGCACCGGCGGGAGCGACGCCGGCTGGCACCTCAAGTTCCCGGTCGCCTCCGGCATCCGGGACGAGCTGCGGGAACCGCTCTCCGACACCCTGCCGCGCTCCTTCGCGGGGCTGCTGCGCTCCCGGGTCCGCGACCGCGACCTCGTCCCCGTCGTCCGGCTGCTCTCCGCCCGCGACGTCCACCACCTGCTCGACGCCGACGGCGCTCTGCTCGCCGAGGTCAGCGTCGACCGGGTGCGGGCCGAGCGGATGACCGGCGGCGACTCCACGGCCGCCTGGACCGAGATCGAGGCCGAACTCGCCGACGACGGCGACCCCGCCTTCCTCGACGCCGTGGAGCGCAGGCTGCGCAAGGCCGGGGTCCGCCCGTCCGCGTCCCCGTCCAAGCTGGCCAGGGCGCTCGCCGAGACCGCGCCGAAGCCGAGCAGGAGCCCCGCCGCGAGCGCCCGGCGGACCACCGCGGGCGACCATGTCCTCGCGTACATCCGGCACCAGGCCGAGGCGATCGTCGCCCTCGACCCCGCCGTCCGCCGCGACCTGCCCGACTCCGTGCACCAGATGCGGGTCGCCACCCGCAGACTGCGCAGCGCGCTGCGGACGTACCGGAAGATCCTCGACCGCGGGGTCACCGACCCGGTCGGCGACGAGCTGAAGTGGCTGGCCGCCGAGCTCGGCATCGACCGTGACCAGGAGGTGCTCGACGCCCGGCTGCGCGCCCGCCTCGACGGCCTGCCCCGCACCCTGGTCCTCGGCCCGGTCCGCGGCCGGCTCCGGATCTGGTCAACCGCCCGGCGCAACGGCTCCCGCCGTCTCACCGTCGCCGTGCTCGACGGGAAGCGGTACCTGGCACTCCTGGAGAGCCTCGACGCCCTGCTCGCCGGCCCGCCCCTGCTGTCCGCCGCCTCCCGGGCCCCCGGGCGCGCGCTGCCCCGGGCCGTGCTGAAGGAGTACCGCCGCCTCGCGGCCCGGGTCGGCCGTGCCCTGGAACTGCCGCCCGGCCACGACCGGGACGTGGCCCTGCACGAGGCCCGCAAGGCCGCCAAACGTGCCCGGTACGCGGCGGAGGCGGCCCAGCCCGCGCTCGGCAGACCCGCCAAGCGATTCGCCAAACGGATGAAGGCCGTCCAGACCCTCCTCGGCGACCACCAGGACAGCGTGGTGGCCCGCGAGGCCCTGCGCACCCTGGCCGTCCAGGCGCACGCGGCCGGGGAGTCGGCCTTCACCTGGGGACTGCTGTACGGACGGGAGGAGGCGGCCGCCGCGGCCGGCGAAAGGGAGCTGCCGGAGGTGTGGGAGCGGGCCTCGCGGGCGGAACTGCGGGCGGCGCTGGGAGGCTGAGCATCGGGGTACGCTTGATGGTCACCCTTGCCGGCTCTCGAAAGTTCGCGATGTCTGTCGATTCGGTCTTCCCACAGCTCGAAGCTCTGCTCCCGCATGTGCAGAAGCCCATCCAGTACGTCGGCGGTGAGCTGAACTCCACCGTCAAGCCGTGGGACGAATGCGACGTCCGCTGGGCACTGATGTACCCGGACGCGTACGAGGTCGGACTCCCCAACCAGGGCGTCATGATCCTCTACGAGGTACTCAACGAGCGCCAGGGCGTCCTCGCCGAGCGCACCTACAGCGTGTGGCCGGACCTCGAAGAGCTGATGCGCGAGCACAAGGTCCCGCAGTTCACCGTGGACAGCCACCGCCCGGTCAAGGCCTTCGACGTCTTCGGGCTGAGCTTCTCCACCGAGCTCGGCTACACCAACATGCTCACCGCCCTGGACCTCGCGGGCATCCCCCTCGACGCCCGGGACCGCGGCCTCGACGACCCGATCGTCCTCGCGGGCGGCCACGCCGCGTTCAACCCCGAGCCGATCGCCGAGTTCATCGACTGCGCGGTCATCGGCGACGGCGAGCAGGCCGTCCTGGAGATCACCGAGATCATCCGCGCCTGGAAGGCCGAGGGCCGACCCGGCGGCCGCGAGGAGGTGCTCTTCCGCCTCGCGAAGACCGGCGGCGTCTACGTCCCGGGCTTCTACGACGTCGAATACCTCCCGGACGGGCGGATCGGCCGTGTCGTGCCCAACAAGTCGGGCGTGCCGTGGCGGGTGTCCAAGCACACCGTGATGGACCTCGACGAGTGGCCGTACCCGAAGCAGCCCCTCGTACCGCTCGCCGAGACCGTCCACGAGCGGATGTCCGTCGAGATCTTCCGCGGCTGCACCCGCGGCTGCCGTTTCTGCCAGGCCGGCATGATCACGCGCCCCGTGCGGGAGCGAAGCATCACCGGCATCGGCGAGATGGTCGAGAAGGGCCTCAAGGCGACCGGCTTCGAGGAGGTCGGCCTGCTCTCGCTCTCCTCCGCGGACCACACCGAGATCGGCGAGATCGCCAAGGGCCTCGCCGACCGGTACACCGAGGACAAGATCGGCCTCTCGCTGCCCTCCACCCGCGTCGACGCGTTCAACGTGGACCTGGCCAACGAGCTGACCCGCAACGGCCGCCGCTCCGGACTCACCTTCGCCCCCGAGGGCGGCTCCGAGCGGATGCGCAAGGTCATCAACAAGATGGTCTCGGAAGAGGACCTCATCCGCACCGTCGCCACCGCGTACGGCAACGGCTGGCGCCAGGTGAAGCTGTACTTCATGTGCGGCCTGCCCACCGAGACCGACGAGGACGTCCTCCAGATCGGCGACATGGCGGTCAACGTGATCGCCAAGGGCCGCGAGGTCTCCGGCCAGAACGACATCCGCTGCACCGTCTCCATCGGCGGCTTCGTGCCCAAGCCGCACACGCCGTTCCAGTGGGCCCCGCAGCTGAGCGCCGAGGAGACCGACGCCCGGCTCGCCAAGCTCCGCGACAAGATCCGCGGCGACAAGAAGTACGGCCGCTCCATCGGCTTCCGCTACCACGACGGCAAGCCCGGCATCGTCGAGGGCCTCCTCTCGCGCGGCGACCGCCGCGTCGGCTCCGTCATCCGCGCGGTCTACGAGTCCGGCGGCCGCTTCGACGGCTGGCGCGAGCACTTCAGCTACGACCGCTGGATGACCGCCGCCGAGAAGGCGCTGCCCGAGTACGGCGTGGACGTCGACTGGTACACCACCCGCGAGCGCTCCTACGAGGAGGTCCTGCCCTGGGACCACCTGGACTCCGGCCTGGACAAGGACTGGCTCTGGGAGGACTGGCAGGACTCGCTCGACGAGACCGAGGTCGAGGACTGCCGCTGGACCCCGTGCTTCGACTGCGGCGTCTGCCCGCAGTTCGACACATGGCCACAAGTAGGACCGACGGGTAAGAAGCTGCTTCCGCTTGAGGTCAAGAAGTAGTCGTGACCAGCGGCGATGCCGTCCAGAGGATGGCTGAGACGCTCGCTGGCATGAGCGAGGCGGAGCGGACCGAGATCCTTCGAGGGCTCGGGACGAAGGAGCGTGAGCAGGCTCCCCGCCCTGTGCGGCGTACGCCGCTCCCTGCTCCTCGGCAAGATCCGGGCATTGTCTCGGCGGTCGAGTGGGTGTAGCTGACGAGAGGCGTCCGGGCCGTAAAGGTCCGGGCGCCTTCTGCGTGGCGCCGATGAACAGCATCGGGTCGGATCGGGGTGAACATGCCCTCTTGACCCGCAGGTTCCGACAGAGTGAAGGTCGTGCAACCAGGCGCAACGCGCTCGACAGGGAGGGACACCATGGCCTTACGGTTCGTCGGCGCATGAGCTGGCCGCTCTGTGCGGCTGGCACAAGTCGAAGTCATCCCGGATCGCGCGGGGCAAGACGCCACCTTCGGACGCTGACATCCGTGCCTGGTGCGCTGCCTGCGGGGCCGACGATCACGCGGCTGATCTGATCGCTGCGTCCCGCAACGCAGAGTTGATGTACGTCGAGTGGCGGCAGATCCACCATGACGGGATGCGCCGAGTTCATGAGCGGACTGTCCCGCTGTACCACCGGACCCGCTCCTTTCGCGTGTACGCCTCGAACGTCATGCCGGGGATGCTCCAGACCTCCGGCTACGCGACAGGACTTCTGCGGTCCATCACAGCCTTCCAGGGAACCCCGGACGACGTGGCCGACGCCGTGTGGGCTCGGGCCCAACGGTCCCGTGTGATCCGGGAGGGGGATCATCGGTTCGCGCTGGTGCTCGAAGAGACGGTTCTCTACTACCGGGTGAGCGACGATGCCGCGATGGCGGCCCAGCTTGAACACGTGCTCTCTGTGATGGGACAGCCGAACGTCTCCCTCGGCATCATCCCCGCACGGGCCCGCCGTACCGTCTGGCCGCTCGAAGCCTTCTACGCCTTCGACGATCAACAGGTGGCGGTGGAGACTCTCACCGCAGAGATCAACCTGACCACGCCCGGCGAGATCCGTACCTACCTTCGAGCCTTCTCCGAGCTGTCGCGATCCGCCGTGCGCGGAGCCGAAGCCCGCGCGCTGATCACGAAGGCGCTCGCTGCCCTCGGGTGAATCCGTGCAACCGCATGCAACAGCGTGGACCCCTCACAGCCCCGCTCCCTACGGTCTGTTCATCGACCTCGGAAGCGACAGGGAGGGCGCGACGGTGACGAAGACAGAACCCAACCGGTGGCAGGAAGTACCGGTAGAGCTGCCGATTCGGGAGGAGCGCCCTGCGCCCCGTCCGGTACCTGGCTGCCCTGAGTGCGCGCGGCTGGCACAGCTTCGGAAGGCAGCCGGGATGGAGGGCGACGGCACCACGGTCGCCGACTGCAACATCCTGCTTCGGATGCACGGGACCGGCCACTGATGGACATGCAGACGTGGAGAGATGCCAGGACTCAGGCGACGGACGCGACGGAATCGATACGCGCGGCACTCGCCGCGCTCGGAGTTCCCGAGTCCGCGTGGAGCAGCGTCCGACCCGTGGTGACGCACAGCGGGCAGGCGTACGTCCATCTCGGGATGATCCGCGCTGATGCGGTCGAGCAGATCGCAGAGGCGCTGCGGGTTCCCTCGGCTCCCTGAGCCGATCACAGAATCCTGTCACCGCTGCCCTCCCGGCGGGAGGCAGGTAGTCCCCCGATCGACAAGCCGTTGAGCAGAGACAGGACGTGTCTCGTCTGGGCTGACGTGCCCAGGTTCCGGCCCGGTCCGCCCCTTGACTGGGGTGCCGCCCTGGGCGGTGAGGGCAACCGCTTCGGACCCAGGGAAGCCGAAGCACCCATCCAAGACTTCCGCTCCATCGAGGGCGGGGCGCGGCCGGCACTCGCTCGGCCGTGAAGCAGATCAGGAAGGGCACAACGATGACCGACCTGTACGGGCTCCCGATCGCGGGAGCCGAGTTCTCGAAGAGCAAGAGAAGACGCGAACGTTTCCGCAGGTGAGATGCCGTCTCGATACACGTGAGGCGTGTGCTGGCTACACGCGAGAGATGTAGTCACCGATCGAGGTGCAGGCGGCACGGCACGGGTGCGCCCTTCCTCTTCTGGAAGACGTACGAGGGGAGGACAAGGCAAGCGGCGCCCGATCGAGGCGAGACAAGCTCCAGTTCCCTGGCGCGGGCCAGGGCGTTGTTCGTGCTCTGGTCGGACAGGGGCTTGTCCTTCCTGCCGAGCAGTGCGGCGAGCTTGCCGGGGCCGAAGCTCGCGTGTCCGTGGCGGTCGGCCCAACCGAGGGCCGCGAAGTGGATGCGGTAGGCAAGCTGGTGTCGGGGGTCTTGGGCCATGCGCTGGTACTCGCGCTGAGATACCCCGCCCCACGGGCGGCCGGGGCCGAAGTTGATGGTGCTCGTGCTCATCGGCTCGGAACCTCCGTGCCGCCACAGTCGTGAGTCTCTCCGTCGACGAGAGGCGAGGCGCACGCCTCACAGGTCCAGACGATTTCGATCGTGATGTTCAAGGGTCGGCGACCTCCCGGCGGCGGCCGAGGACAGCGCGAAGCTGTACCTCGGCGAGTGAGTGGAAGTCGCGCAGTACCGTCCTGCGCTTCGGGGCGCCCTCGGCTTCCCCTGCCAGCCCCTTGGGATGGCGGCCCCTTCACGGAGTGGCCAGCTCGGGTGTGGCTGTACGGGTCGGTGCTCACTCCGCTCGGGTACGGGCGCGACCAGATCTGGGCCCCGGCCAGGAGGGGAGCCGTCGAGGCGGGCCGCGCGGCCCGGTCGGCGCTGCGCTCGGCGCGCGAGACCGTACGCCAGGCACGCCGCGACGCCTGGCGGGCGCTGGTCGGCGGGGCCAGGGAGCCCGAGCCCCGGGAACCGGGAAGGCCCCTTGCGCGTACTCTGGGTAGTACAACGACTGTGCCCAGCGTGGCGCCCGAACCAGAGATCTCCTCGCCCGGAGAGAAAAAGCCGAGCGGGGGTGAGCCGGACCGGACACCCCGGGCCACCCGCATTTCGAGGGCGGCGCCACACCGCGTCCGCCCCGCACCGAGGAGAAGAACCACTGGGCAAGCGACAGCCCGAAGGCCCGCCGCCCGCACCGGCGGTGCAGCGCATCCGACTGCGCTACACCAAGCGCGGCCGCCTCCGGTTCACCAGTCACCGTGACTTCCAGCGCGCCTTCGAGCGGGCACTGCGCCGCTCCGAGGTGCCCATGGCCTACTCGGCCGGCTTCACCCCGCACCCGAAGGTGTCGTACGCCAACGCCGCCCCGACCGGTACGGGCAGCGAGGCCGAGTTCCTGGAGATCGCCCTCACCGAGGCCCGCGATCCGGCCGTTCTGCGGGAGCTGCTCAACGACTCGCTGCCGGACGGCCTCGACATCACCGACGCCGTGGAGGCCCGTACCTCGGGTCTCGCGGACCGGCTGACCGCCTCCGTCTGGGAGCTGCGTCTCGACGGTGTCACCGCGGCGGAGGCGGCCGAGGCCGTGGCCGCCTTCGACAAGGCGGAGACCGTCGAGGTCCAGCGCCGCGCGAAGAACGGCATGCGCACCTTCGACGCCCGCGCCGCCGTGGTCGACCTGCAGGCTCTTGATCCACAGGCTGATAGGCCCGAGGACAGGCCCTGTGCGATACTGCGGCTGGTTGTTCGGCACGTGACACCTGCCGTGCGACCTGACGACGTCCTGTCCGGTCTCCGCGTTGTGGCCGACCTGGCGCCGCCGGTCCCCGCAGCGGTGACCAGGCTGGCGCAGGGGCTCTTCGACGAGGAGTCCGGCACGGTGACCGACCCGCTCGCGCCCGACCGCGAGGCAGCCCCGGCCGCTCCACCCACGGCCACCGGGACCGCCGTCGCGACGGCGCCGGAAGGTGCAGGTTCCGCGTAAGGCGGTCGTTGCAGCGCAGCCTCCGACTCGGGAGCCATCCGGTTCGGGCCGCGCGATGACCCATAAGACTTTCGCCAGGCCGTACGCACAGCGCGTACGGAACCGGCGAGCCAGACATTGAGCTCCCGTGCGGCGCCCGCGCCCCGGACGGCGGAGCCGCGTACATCGCGCGGACCGTGCCGGACCGGAACCAGACGCGGCGCCCGGGAGCCTGACGGGAGAACCGCCCGCATGCCCCAGCCCAACGAACCCGGCACGACCGGGAACGCCGAAGAGAACAACGCACCCGGCGACAAGCTGCCGCCGCGCCGCAGGCGCCGCGCAGCGTCCCGCCCGGCCGGTCCGCCGGTGGCGGAGGCCCAGGGCGCAGCCGCCGAGGCGGCCGCGCCGGCCATACCGGCCGTTGACGCCGCAGTGTCCGACAGCACCACCGCCGACGCCGGGAACGCCGCGTCGGCGGAAGCCGCGCCGCCCGCGCGTCCGCGTCGTCGCGCGGTCCGCAAGGCGACGGCCCCGGCGGGTGCGCCGCAGGCCGTCGAGGCCGCCGCACCGGTCGCCGAGCCCGTGGCCGAGGCACCGGCGGAGGAGGCGCCCGCGCGTCCGCGCCGTCGCGCGGTCCGTAAGGCAACCGCTCCGGCGGGTGCGCCGCAGGCCGCCGAGGCCGCCGCACCGGCCGTCGAGGCCGAGCCCGAGGCCGAGACGGTGGAGGCGGCGCCCACGCGTCCGCGTCGCCGTGCGGCCCGTAAGGCGACCGCTCCGGCCGGTGCGCCGAAGGCCGCCGAAGCCGTGGAGATCGTCGAGGAAGCGCCGGCCGTGGCCGAGCCCGAGCCGGCTGCCGAGGCCGTCGAGCCCGCCGCGCCGCGCGGCCGCACCCGGCGCCGGGCATCGGCCCCGGCCGGTGCGCCGCAGCCCACCGAGGCGCCTGCCGCGCCCGCGGAAATCGCGGAACCCGCCGTGGCCGCCGAGGAAGAGGTCGCCGAGGAAGAGGTCGCCGAGCCCGCCGAGCCCGCCGAGGCCCCGCGCGGCCGTCGTCGTGCGGTCCGTAAGGCGACCGCTCCGGCCGGTGCGCCGAAGGCCGCCGAAGCCGTGGAGATCGTCGAGGAAGCGCAGGCCGCCGCCGAGGAGCCCGCCGCCGAGCCCGCCGAGGCCGAGGACACCGCGCCGCGCGGCCGTCAGCGCCGCCGGGCCACCGCCCCCGCGGGCCGGCCGGAGTTCACCGCCAAGGCCGAGGAGCCCGTCCGCAAGAGCCGTCGCGCCGCGCGCCCCGCCGTGGCCGTGTTCCAGGCGCCGGTCTTCGCCGAGCCGATGTTCCAGACCCCGGAGACCGCGGCCGCCGCCGCTGCGGCGTCGCGCTACGAAGAGGTCGAGGAAGAGGCCGAGACGGTCGAGGAGCCGACGGCCGCCGTCGAGGCCCCGGCCGCCGAGGCCGCGCCGCAGGCCGGTTCGCGCCGCCGTCGCCGCCGTCGCGGTGAGGCCGCCGAGCCCGAGCAGGCCGCCGCCCCCGTGGTGGAGGAGCCGGCCGAGGAGGAGCAGGAGCCGGAGCACGAGGCCGAGCACGAGGGCGACGAGACGGACGAGTACGGGGACCGGCCCTCGCGCCGTCGCCGTCGCGGAGGCCGTCGCCGTCGTCGTGGCGAGGTCAGCGAGGGCGAGGAGGCCGCCGAGCAGCACGCCGACGAGGCCGTCGCCGAGCACGCCGAGGACGAGCAGGAGCGTGCTCAGGAGTCCGAAGAGGAGGAGGACGAGGAGCACGAGGCGTCCGCCGCCGGATCGAGCAGCAGCCGTCGTCGGCGCCGCCGCCGTCGTCGCAGCGGGGACGTCTCCGACGCCGACAACGGCACGGACGACCCCGAGCGCACGGTCGTCAAGGTCCGTGAGCCCCGCCGCAAGGACGCCGAGCGCGAGCCCGGCACCGGCTTCGACGAGGTCCAGTCCATCAAGGGCTCGACCCGTATGGAGGCCAAGAAGCAGCGCCGCCGCGAGGGCCGTGAGCAGGGCCGCCGTCGCGTCCCGATCATCACCGAGGCCGAGTTCCTGGCCCGCCGCGAGGCCGTGGAGCGGGTCATGGTCGTCCGCCAGAACGGCGAGCGCACCCAGATCGGCGTCCTCGAGGACAACGTGCTCGTCGAGCACTACGTCAACAAGGAGCAGGCCACCAGCTACGTCGGCAACGTCTACCTGGGCAAGGTGCAGAACGTACTGCCGTCCATGGAGGCCGCCTTCGTCGACATCGGCAAGGGCCGCAACGCGGTGCTCTACGCCGGTGAGGTGAACTTCGAGGCGCTCGGCATGGCCCACGGGCCGCGTCGTATCGAGACCGCGCTCAAGTCCGGCCAGTCCGTCCTCGTCCAGGTGACCAAGGACCCGATCGGCCACAAGGGCGCCCGCCTGACCAGCCAGGTCTCGCTGCCCGGCCGCTACCTGGTCTATGTGCCCGAGGGCTCGATGACCGGCATCAGCCGCAAGCTGCCCGACACCGAGCGGGCCCGGCTGAAGACCATCCTCAAGAAGATCGTCCCCGAGGACGCGGGCGTCATCGTCCGTACCGCCGCGGAGGGCGCGAGCGAGGACGAGCTGCGCCGCGATGTCGAGCGGCTCCAGCAGCAGTGGGAGGACATCCAGAAGAAGTCGAAGAGCACCGGCAGCTCCAATGCGCCGACCCTGCTCTACGGCGAGCCGGACATGACCGTCCGGGTCGTCCGCGACATCTTCAACGAGGACTTCTCCAAGGTCATCGTCAGCGGCGACGACGCGTGGGAGACCATCCACGGCTACGTCTCGCAGGTGGCGCCCGACCTGACGGACCGCCTGTCGCGGTGGACCTCCGAGGTCGACATCTTCGCGACGTACCGGATCGACGAGCAGCTGATGAAGGCGCTGGACCGGAAGGTCTACCTGCCGAGCGGCGGCTCGCTGGTGATCGACAAGACCGAGGCGATGGTCGTCGTCGACGTCAACACCGGCAAGTTCACCGGTCAGGGCGGCAACCTCGAAGAGACCGTCACCAAGAACAACCTGGAGGCGGCCGAGGAGATCGTGCGCCAGCTGCGGCTGCGCGACCTCGGCGGCATCGTCGTCGTCGACTTCATCGACATGGTGCTGGAGTCCAACCGGGACCTGGTGCTGCGGCGCCTGCTGGAGTGCCTGGGACGCGACCGTACGAAGCACCAGGTCGCCGAGGTCACGTCGCTGGGCCTGGTCCAGATGACCCGCAAGCGGGTGGGCCAGGGTCTGCTGGAGTCCTTCTCCGAGACGTGTGTCCACTGCAACGGGCGCGGCGTGATCGTGCACATGGAGCAGCCGACCTCGGTCGGTGGCGGCGGCAACGGCAAGCGTTCCAAGAAGCGCGGCCGGGGCGGCGCGGACCACGAGCACGTGGCCGGGACCGAAGCCGTGGCAGAGGTCGAGACCGAGACCGAGGCCGAGGTGGCTGCCGAGGTGGCCGCCCCGGTGGCGCTGCCCGAGCCGGAGTTCGTCCCGGACGAGGAGCTGTACAGCAGCCCGGCCGAGGCCGAGGCGGCCGCCACGCGCGGTCGTGGCCGTCGCCGTGCGACCCGTAAGGCAACGGCCCCGGCCGGTGCCCCGAAGGCCGCAGCCGCACCCGCTGCCGTCCCGGCCGTCGAGCCGGAGCCGGTAGTGGTCGTGGAGCCCGCGCCGGTCGTCGAGCCGGAGCCGGTCGTCGAGGCCCCGGCCCCGGTGGTCGAGGAGGCGCCCGCGGCCGAGGCCCCACAGGGCCGTACGCGCCGTCGGGCGACCCGGAAGGCGACCGCCCCGGCGGGCTCGCCGGCCCCGGCCGAGCCGGTCGTCCCGGTGCAGGCCGCCGAGCCGGCCGAGCAGCCGGAGCCCGTCGTCGAGGCCCCGCAGCCCGAGGCCGCACCCGAGGAGGTGGCCCCCGAGGCCGCCCCGCCGCGTGCGCGTCGCCGGGTGACCCGTAAGGTCACCGCCCCCGCGGGCTCGCCCGCAGGCGCGGACGGGGCGGAGGTCGTCGTGGTGACCGGCCAGGCCGAGCCGAAGCCCGAATCCGAGCCGACGCCCGACGCCGAGACCGCCGAGGCCGCGGCCCCGGCCAAGAAGGCGGTCCGCAAGACCGCCAAGAAGGCCACGGCGAAGAAGGCGGCCACCAAGAAGACGGCCGCCAAGAAGACCGCAGCGAAGAAGACGACGGCCAAGAAGGCGGCGGCGAAGAAGACCGTCGCCGCGGAGCAGCCGTCGAAGTCCGCCGTCTCGGCCGACGCCGAGGCGTAGGCGACAGCGCGGCCCGTGCGGCCACGGAGGCCTCCTCCGCGGCCGCACGGCGCGGTTCGACGGCCGGTGGGCCACATTCCTGCGGGGGTGTGGCCCACCGGCCGTCGCGGCCCGCCGTGGAGCCCGTGGCCATGTCGGCAGGCATGAACGGGGGAGCGGCGGGGAAGGACACAGGGCCCGGTTTGACCCTCCGGACGGCGGCCCGTAATCTTGCCCTTCGGCGTGTTTCCATGCGCCTGTCCCTGAGCAACCCCCTCCCTTCACAGGTGAGAGGCCGCTCGTCCATTCGGATCACCTCGGGCCCCGGCCTGTGTGAGCGGCTGGCATCAGGGGCTCCGTTCCGAGCGAGAGAGAGATCCGCGTGTACGCCATCGTGCGCAGCGGTGGCCGCCAGCACAAGGTTGCTGTCGGTGACATCGTTGAGGTTGACAAGATTTCCACTGCCCAGGTTGGCGACACGGTCGAGCTCTCGACCCTGCTCGTGGTCGACGGCGACGCCGTGACCAGCGACCCGTGGGTGCTGGCCGGGATCAAGGTCCAGGCCGAGATCGTGGACCACCACAAGGGCGCGAAGATCGACATCCTTCGCTACAAGAACAAGACCGGCTACCGCCGTCGCCAGGGTCACCGTCAGCAGTACACGGCGATCAAGGTCACCGGTATCCCCGCGGCTGCGAAGTAAGGGACTGAGGAGACATGGCACACAAGAAGGGCGCATCGTCCACCCGGAACGGGCGCGATTCCAATGCTCAGCGGCTCGGCGTGAAGCGCTTCGGCGGTCAGGCCGTCAACGCCGGTGAGATCCTGGTCCGCCAGCGCGGCACGCACTTCCACCCGGGCACGGGCGTCGGCCGTGGCGGCGACGACACGCTGTTCGCTCTCGCCGCCGGTGCGGTCGAGTTCGGCACGCACCGTGGCCGCAAGGTCGTGAACATCGTTCCGATCGCCGGCTGATTTTCGGCGCTCGTCGAGCGGTTTCTGCGGAGGCGGACCTCACTTCCCGTACGGGAAGCGGGTCCGCCTTTCGCGTGTTTCTCCCATGAGGGACGGCTGTCTCCCAGCGGTACGGTACGAGCCGGCGGGGCAGCACGAGTGAGATATTTCTGCACGTATGTAACTGGAGGTTTCAACCATGACCACCTTCGTGGACCGCGTCGAGCTGCATGTCGCCGCGGGTAACGGGGGCCACGGCTGTGCCTCCGTACACCGTGAGAAGTTCAAGCCGCTCGGCGGCCCGGACGGCGGCAACGGCGGCCGCGGCGGCGATGTGACCCTGGTCGTCGACCAGGCGGTCACCACGCTCCTCGACTACCACCACCACCCCCACCGCAAGGCCACCAACGGTCAGCCCGGCGCGGGCGACAACCGTTCCGGCAAGGACGGCCAGGACCTGGTCCTGCCGGTGCCGGACGGCACGGTCGTGCTCGACCGGAACGGCAATGTGCTCGCCGACCTGATCGGCCAGGGCACCACGTTCGTCGCCGGACAGGGCGGCCGCGGCGGCCTCGGCAACGCCGCGCTGGCCTCCGCCCGGCGCAAGGCCCCCGGCTTCGCGCTGCTCGGCGAGCCCGGTGAGGCCCGGGACATCGTCCTGGAGCTCAAGACCGTCGCCGACGTCGCGCTGGTCGGCTACCCGAGCGCCGGCAAGTCCTCGCTGATCTCCGTCCTTTCGGCGGCCAAGCCGAAGATCGCCGACTACCCCTTCACGACCCTCGTCCCGAACCTCGGCGTGGTCACCGCGGGCAGCACCGTCTACACCGTCGCCGATGTCCCCGGCCTGATCCCGGGCGCCAGCCAGGGCCGCGGCCTCGGCCTGGAGTTCCTGCGGCACGTGGAACGCTGCTCGGTGCTGGTGCACGTACTGGACACCGCGACGCTGGAGTCGGACCGCGACCCGGTCTCCGACCTCGACGTGATCGAGGAGGAGCTGAAGCAGTACGGCGGTCTGGAGGACCGGCCCCGCATCGTCGTCCTCAACAAGGTCGACATCCCGGACGGCCAGGACCTCGCCGACATGATCCGCCCGGACCTGGAGGAGCGCGGCTACCGCGTCTTCGAGGTGTCCGCCGTCGCCCACGCCGGTCTGAAGGAGCTCTCCTTCGCGCTCGCGGGCATCGTCGCCGAGGCGCGTGCGGCCAAGCCGGTGGAGGTGGCGACGCGGGTCGTCATCCGCCCGAAGGCCGTCGACGACGCGGGCTTCACCGTCACGCTGGAGGAGGACGGCATCTACCGGGTGCGCGGTGAGAAGCCGGAGCGCTGGGTGCGCCAGACCGACTTCAACAACGACGAGGCCGTCGGTTACCTGGCCGACCGGCTCAACCGCCTCGGTGTCGAGGACGAACTGGTGAAGGCGGGTGCCCGTGCGGGCGACGGCGTCGCCATCGGCGCAGAGGACAACGCGGTCGTCTTCGACTGGGAGCCGACCCTGGCGGCGGGCGCGGAGATGCTCGGCCGCCGTGGTGAGGACCACCGGCTCGAAGCACCGCGCCCCGCGGCGCAGCGCCGGCGCGACCGCGAGACGGAACGCGACGAGGCGCAGCGCGAGTTCGACGAGTTCAACCCGTTCTAGACGGGGCACCGGCCGCCGGACGGGCCTGTTCCGCAAGCCCGTCCGGCGGTTGTGCACGCTCTCCGCGTCATACGTCCGGGGGAAACCGAACCCGCTCAAGGGTGAATCATGCCGCTCACTCGTGTGGCGTCGGTCACCTGGCCGGGAAGCGCTAATTCCGGTATCCGCCCTGATCGCAAGGCAACAAAAGGTTTCGGTACGGCATGCGGTGGCCGACGTCCACCTTGCGAGACGGTAACGGAGAGTGCAACCATCGCGGTATCTCCCAGCCCTCGCAAGGTAGGTCGTCTGTGTCTGCTCAGCACATAGTCAAAGCCCGAACCACAGCAGTCGTGCTCGCCGGCGGTACCGGCCAGCGCGTGGGTCTGTCCATTCCCAAGCAGCTGCTGAAGATCGCAGGCAAGGCTGTCATCGAGCACACACTGTCGATCTTCCAGCAGGCCGACTCCATCGACGACGTCATCGTGCTGATGGCCCCGGGCTACGTGCCCGACATCGAGAAGATCGTCGCCAAGGCCGGGCTCACCAAGGTCACCAAGGTGATCGAGGGCGGCTCCACGCGCAACGAGACCACCGAGCGCGCCATCGCGGCCCTCGGTGAGGGCCTGGCCGAGGGCGAGGACCGCAACGTCCTCTTCCACGACGCCGTGCGCCCGCTGCTCTCGCAGCGCGTCATCAAGGACTGCGTCGACGCCCTCGACCGATACGAGGCCGTCGACGTCGCCATCCCGTCCGCGGACACGATCATCGTGACCCGCACCCACGGCGGCGACGGCGAGTTCATCACCGATGTGCCCGACCGCTCCCGGCTCCGCCGGGGCCAGACGCCGCAGGCCTTCAAGCTCTCCACGATCCGCAGGGCCTACGAAGTCGCCGCGGGCGACCCGAACTTCCAGGCGACCGACGACTGCTCGGTCGTGCTGAAGTACCTCCCCGACGTACCGATCTATGTCGTGGCGGGCGACGAGTACAACATGAAGGTCACCCAGCCGGTCGACGTCTTCATCGCGGACAAGCTCTTCCAGTTGGCCTCCACGGCCGTTCCGCAGCCGACCGACGACGCCGCCTACCGCGAGCTGCTCACCGGCAAGACCCTCGTCGTCTTCGGCGGCTCGTACGGCATCGGCGCGGACATCGCGACGCTCGCCGAGTCCTACGGCGCCACCGTCTACGCCCTGGGCCGCTCCACCACCGGTACGCACGTGGAGAACCCCGAGCACATCGACGAGGCGCTCTCCAAGGCGTACGCCGACACCGGCCGGGTCGACTACGTGATCAACACCGCGGGCGTGCTCCGCATCGGCAAGCTGGCCGAGACGGACAGCGCGACCATCCAGGAAGCGCTGAACGTCAACTACCTGGCACCGGTGCAGATCGCCCGCGCCTCGTACAAGTACCTCGCCGAGACCAAGGGCCAGCTGCTGCTCTACACCTCCAGCAGCTACACCCGGGGCCGCGCCGAGTACAGCCTCTACTCGTCCACCAAGGCCGCCATGGTCAACCTCACCCAGGCGCTCTCGGACGAGTGGGCGGCCGACGGTGTGCGGGTGAACTGCGTGAACCCCGAGCGCACCGCCACCCCGATGCGCACCAAGGCGTTCGGCGAGGAGCCCGCGGGCACGCTGCTCTCCTCCGAGGCGGTCGCCAGGACCTCGCTCGACGTCCTGCTCTCCGAGATGACCGGCCATGTCATCGACGTACGCCAGCAGGACCCGACGCGTGGCGCCTCCGAGGCATCCGGTTTCGAGCAGGCGCTTGCCGCTGTCCTGGACCGACAGGCCGATGTGTAATACTGCTTGACAATCGACTATTCGGACCCCTGCAGTCGCCACGTGCGAACCGCAGGGGTCCGAATTCGTGAAGCTCTGCCTTCACATTCCCCACGTAAGGTAAAAGTCGGCACCCTCGGGAGCGGTACTTCGTGATTTCGAAAGCCATGCGCTTGGCTCGGGTGGGCAGCGGTTCGGAGCTGGCCGCCGCGCTCCTGGTGGCTCTGGGGTTCCCGTGCATAATGCTCGCGGCAATAATCCCCAATCTCTGGTTCTTCGCCGCGGCCACCGCGGCCACCTATCTCGCGGACCGGTATCTGCACCACTGCGGCAGCTATCTGATCAACCGGCTCGCCGCGGTCCGGGCGGGGCTTTCGATCCGCTTCCTGGTCCGGCAACTCCTGCTCGTCCTGCTGCTGTCCCGCATGGGATACGGCGAGCAGACGCTCTTCTACGTGACGGTCGCCTGCCTGCTGGCGTTCTACGGGCTCCAGGCACCGCAGAGCGCGATGGTCACCCTGATCCGGCTGCGCCGCAAGCTTCCGGTGGTCACCCGCAACATCGACCTGGCGTCGGTGCGGATAGCGGATGCCCCGCCGCAGAGCCTGATGAGCCGGCCCGCCGAGAAGATGCTGCACCTGGACGTCTTCTCGATGGTGGGTGTGCTGGTCGCGGTCGAGACCGGCAAGGCCGCCATCGCGTACATCGGCCTCGGCCTGACGCTCGTTCTCGCGGTCTGCTACCTGGTGGCGCTGCTGCCGTACGTCCGGCCGAGCCGGCTCGTACCCCCGGAGACCAAGGTCCTCAACGCGGTGGGCGACTGGCTCGCCGAGTACCAACCGACCGTGATGCTGTACTTCTCCGGCTCCAAGGACTCCGCCTACCAGGCCAACATGTGGCTGGAGACCATGGCGCAGCTCGGCGGCCGGCCGATGATCCTGCTCCGTGAGCGCAACATCGTGCCGCAGCTCGCCACGACCTCGGTGCCGGTGCTCTGCGTGCCCGGCGGTGTGCACCTGATGAACCTGGACCTCTCGTCGGTGCGGGTCGCGCTCTACGCGGCCAACGTCGGCAAGAACATCCACCTGCTCCGGGTGCCGACGATGAAGCACGTCTTCATCGGCCACGGCGACAGCGACAAGATCGCCAGCGTCAACCCGTACAGCAAGGTGTACGACGAGGTGTGGACCGCGGGCCGGGCCGGCCGCGACCGTTACGCGCTGGCCGACGTCGGGGTGCGCGACGAGGACATCGTGGAGGTGGGCCGCCCGCAGCTGGCCACCATCCAGCCCTGGTCCGGTACGCAGAAGAACCCGATCCCGACCGTGCTGTACGCCCCCACCTGGGAGGGCTGGGACGACAACCCGGGCAACACCTCCCTGCTCCTGGCCGGCGAGAACATCGTCAGGCGGCTGCTGGAGGCCGAGCAGCCGGTCCGGCTGCTGTACAAGCCGCATCCCTTCACCGGCACCCGCAGCGCCAAGGCCAAGGCGGTGCACCTGCGCATCACGGCGATGATCGAGCAGGCCGCCGCCGAGCGTGTCACCGACTCCCGCTGGGCGGAGCAGTCGGCCGCGCTCCAGGGCGAGCAGGCCGAGGCGCGGGCCGAGCTGGCCCGTATCGAGGCACGGCTGGCCGAGCTGGCCGGCGGCGGACGCACCGCACGGGACGAGGCGGAGCTGTCCCGGGACTCGCTGGCCGACCCGGCGCGCGAGGCCGAGACCGCGAAGCTCAAGGACGAGTGGAACGCGGCGTCCTGGCGTGCGCAGGGCTGGTGGGAGCACCGGGTCATCACCGGCGCCCAGATGCGGCTGTACGACTGCTTCAACGAGTCGGACGCCATGGTCTCGGACATCTCCAGCGTGGTCTCCGACTTCATCGCGAGCGGCAAGCCGTACGCCGTCACGGACTCGGCCGAGATGGGCGAGGACGAGTTCCGCCGGCAGAACACCGCGGTGCGCGCCGCGGTGATCCTGTCCAACTCGGCGGCCGAGCTGGACGAGCTGCTCGCCGCGGTGGCGGATCCGGCCGCGGACGCCCGGGCGGATGCCAGGAGCGAGCTGAAGCAGTACCTCCTCGGCCCGGACGAGCCCACCTCTATCGTGCAGTTCGACACGGCCGTGAAGGCGCTCTCGGTCAAGTCCGAGGCGCGGAACGCCAGAGTGGCGAAGAGCCTGGGCGAACCTGTGGGTGGCTGAGAGTCAACCATTTGCATTACATGATCGGGCAAGGCCCGGCACATCCCGCAAAGGGTTGTGCCGGGCCTTTGTGATGAGTGTCACCATTTGGCCGCGTGGCGTAAGACAACCAACGGACCGGGCGGACTGTCTTCTGTTTGTGTGAACGAGACGCAAATTCCTGACGTGACTGTGGTTGTCGGTGCATATGAGGCGATGCCCTACCTCATTCGTTGTCTCGAATCGGTGGAGGCGCAGACGATCGGCGCCGATCGCATCGAAATCGTTGCGGTCGACGACGGTTCCACCGACGGCACGGGTGAGTACCTGGAGGAATTCGCCGCGCGGTCGAAGGTCCCGACCAGGGTGGTCAGACAGAAGAACTCCGGCGGTCCCAGCGGGCCGCGCAATGTGGGTATCGGTCTGGCCCGCGGCCGCTATGTGTTCTTCCTCGACGCGGACGACTACTTCGGGGACGAGGCACTGGAGCGGATGGTGGCCATGGCCGACCGGGCGGGCACCGATGTGGTGCTCGGCAAGGTGGTCGGCGTGAACAGGGGGGCGCCGCAGTCGATGTGGGGCGCGACCAAGGAGCGTGTCGACGTCTACAACTCCAAGGTCATTTACACCCTGAGCGCCCAGAAGCTCTTCCGGCGTGAACTCCTGGAGCGTCTTTCCCTGAGGTTCGACGAGAATCTCAGAACCGGTGAGGACGCCCTCTTCACGATGGAGGCCTATCTGCGCGGCGCCGGGGTCTCGGTGATCTCCAATTACGTCTGCTATTACCTGGTGGGCCGTGACGACGGGAAGCACGTCACGAAGAGCGGCACCTATGAATGGCGCTTCGACTCGATGCGCGCCATGATGTCGCTCATTCACCGGATCGAGCCCGCGGGGCCGAAACGGGATTTCCTGATGGTCCGGCCCTTCACGGTCGGGATGCTCCAGCAGTTCGGCCCCATCGTGCTGAAGGATTCCGAGGAAGTCCGGCGGCACAAGATGGAACTCGTGGCTCCGCTGATGGGCACGTACTGGAACGACGGCGTGGCCCGGCTGATCAAGGTCTCGGAGCGGCTGCGTCTGGCCTGTGTGGCACAGGGCAGGATGGACCTGCTCATCGAGGTGGTGCGGTACGTCCGGGCCAAGACGGTCCCGGACGTGGTCCGCTCGCGCAACGGTGACACGCTGTACCTCGCGTACCCGCACTTCCGCGACGCGTCGGCCGGTCTGGCCGACTCGAACTACGAGGTGACCGTGCCGGACTGGCACGACGGCAAGCGCATCGAGCAGCCGAAGGCCGCCGCCCGCCGGGCCTCGCTGTCCCGGCGCGTGGCCCGCAGGATGCGCCGTGATGTGAGGCGTTGGAAGAAGCGGCTGACCGTGGAGTGACGGCCGCTCGTCCTGCGGGGGGACCCCGAGTGCACCCGCAGGATCGATTCGCCGAAGATCGCACCGAGAAGCATCAGTAAAATCGTCCCGACGTCGCGCCCGCGACAGGACTGACAGATCACCATGGGGACTGGTCACGTGAAGGCTCTCGTACTATCCGGAGGGGCCGGCACACGCCTGCGTCCCATTACACACACCTCGGCCAAGCAGCTGGTGCCCGTGGCCAACAAGCCCGTGCTCTTCTACGGTCTGGAAGCCATCGCGGAAGCGGGCATCACCGAGGTCGGCATCATCGTCGGCGACACCGCGCCCGAGATCCGCGAGGCGGTCGGCGACGGTTCCGCGCTCGGCATCGAGGTCACGTACATCCCGCAGGACGAGCCGCTCGGCCTCGCCCACGCGGTGCTGATCGCCCGCGACTTCCTGGGGGACGACGACTTCGTCATGTACCTCGGCGACAACTTCATCGTCGGTGGGATCACCGGTCTGGTGGAGGAGTTCCGCGCGGACAAGCCCGACGCGCAGATCCTGCTGACGCAGGTGCCCAACCCGACCTCCTTCGGTGTCGCGGAGCTCGACGCCGACGGCCGGGTCGCGGCGCTGGAGGAGAAGCCGAAGGAGCCCAAGAGCGATCTGGCGCTGGTCGGTGTCTACCTCTTCACCCCCGCCATCCACGAGGCGGTCCGCTCGATCGAGCCGTCCTGGCGCGGCGAGCTGGAGATCACGCACGCCATCCAGTGGCTGATCGACCAGAAGCGCGACGTGCGCTCCACCACGATCCACGGCTACTGGAAGGACACCGGCAACGTCACCGACATGCTGGAGGTCAACCGGACCGTCCTGGAGGCCGTCGAGCCGTTCCACGAGGACGCAGAGGTCGACGAGGACAGCGAGATCATCGGCCGGGTGCGGATCGAGGCGGGTGCCAAGGTCAGCGGCAGCCGCATCGTCGGGCCCGTGATCATCGGCGCGCGTTCGGTGATCAGCGGCGCGTACGTGGGCCCGTTCACCTCGGTCTCGGAGGACGTCCGCATCGAGGACAGCGAGATCGAGTACTCCATCGTTCTGCGGGGCGCCTCCATCGCCGGTGTCCGCCGCGTCGAGGCCTCGCTCATCGGCCGTGACGTCGAAGTGACCCCCGCGCCCCGTTCCCCGTCCGCCCACCGACTCGTACTCGGCGACCACAGCAAGGTGCAGATCTCTTCATGACCACCAACATCCTGGTGACCGGCGGCGCCGGCTTCATCGGCTCGCACTACGTCCGTACGGTGCTCGGCCCCGAGGGCCCCGGCGACATTGCCGTCACCGTGCTCGACAAGCTCACCTACGCGGGCAACCCGGCCAACCTCGACGAGGTGCGCGACCACCCCGGTTTCCGGTTCGTGCAGGGTGACATCTGCGACCCGGAGCTGGTCGCCAAGCTGATGGCCGAGCACGACCAGGTGGTGCACTTCGCCGCCGAGTCCCACGTGGACCGTTCCATCGACGGCGGCGCCGAGTTCGTCCGTACCAACGTCGTGGGCACCCACACCCTGATCCACGCCGCGCACCTGGCGGGCATCAAGACCTTCGTGCACATCTCCACCGACGAGGTCTACGGCTCGATCGACGAGGACTCCTGGCCCGAGACCGACCCGCTCGCGCCCAACTCGCCGTACTCCGCGGCCAAGGCCTCCAGCGACCTGATCGCGCTCTCGTACCACCGCACCCACGGCCTCGACGTGCGGGTGACCCGCTGCTCCAACAACTACGGGCACCACCACTTCCCCGAGAAGGTCATCCCGCTCTTCGTCACCAACCTGCTGGACGGCAAGACGGTCCCGCTCTACGGCGACGGCGCCAACGTCCGCGACTGGCTGCACATCGACGACCACGTCCAGGGCATCGAACTGGTCCGCACCAAGGGCCGGGCCGGCGAGGTCTACAACATCGGCGGCGGCACCGAGCTCTCCAACAAGGAGCTCACCGGCCTGCTGCTGGACGCCTGCGGCGCCGACTGGGACACCAGCGTCACGTACGTCGAGGACCGCAAGGGCCACGACCGCCGCTACTCGGTCGACTGCACCAAGATCCGCGAGGAGCTCGGCTACGAGCCCCGCAAGGACTTCCGCACCGGCCTCGCCGAGACCGTGCAGTGGTACCGCGACAACCGTGCCTGGTGGGAGCCGCTGAAGGACCGGGCCGCACTGTGAGCGCTGTCTGGCTGGTCACCGGAGCCGCCGGGATGCTGGGCCAGGACGTCCTGGCCCGGCTCGCCGGTGAGGACGTCACCGCCATCGCCGCGGACCGGGCGGCCGTGGACATCGCCGACCCGGAGTCGGTGCGGGCGGCCTTCGGGAAGCACCGCCCCGCCGTGGTGGTGAACTGCGCCGCCTGGACCGCGGTCGACGACGCCGAGTCCCAGGAGGACGCCGCGCTGCGGGTCAACGGCACGGGCCCCGCGGTCCTCGCCGAGGCCTGCCGCGAGCACGGCGCCGTGCTGCTCCAGGTCTCCACGGACTACGTCTTCGCCGGTGACGGCGTCAAGCCGTACGCCGAGGACGACCCGACCGGGCCGCGCAGCGCCTACGGCCGCACCAAGCTGGCCGGCGAGCAGGCCGTGCTGGACACCCTGCCGGAGACCGGTTACGTGGTCCGCACCGCCTGGCTGTACGGCGCGGGCGGCGGCAACTTCGTCCGTACGATGATCAAGCTGGAGGGCGTCAAGGACACCCTCGACGTGGTGGACGACCAGCGAGGTCAGCCCACCTGGACCGTCGATCTGGCCGACCGGCTGGTCCGGCTCGGGCGGGCCGCCCTCGCGGGCACCGCCCCCGCCGGTGTGTACCACGGCACCAGCGGCGGCAAGACGACCTGGTTCGGCTTCACCCGGGAGATCTTCCGGCTGCTCGGCACCGACCCGGAGCGGGTCCGCCCCACGACCAGCGAAGCCTTCGTGCGGCCGGCTCCCCGGCCCGCGTTCAGCGTGCTGGGCCACGACCGCTGGGCCGCGGCCGGGATCGAACCGGTCCGGGACTGGCGGGCGGCGCTGGAGGAAGCCTTTCCGGCACTTCTCGCGGCAGAGCGGCCATGATCATGAATTGATCGTAAAGACGGTCAAATCTCGTCGATTTTCAAAGATTTTCACAACCAAGGTTTACATAGGGGAGACGCTTACATCACAGTGCGGTCATGAGGTAACTTCGCCGGGCACCAGACCAGTTGGTTTCCTGCGAAGGGCTGCTCCGAGTGAACCGCCACGACTTCCTGCGTCATCTGCACCGCGTATACCGTCCCCGGAACTATCTGGAGATCGGGGTCAACGACGGCAGAAGCCTGGCCCTTTCACGGGTCCCTTCCGTCGCCGTCGACCCCGCCTTCCGGGTCGTGACGGACATCAGCTGTGACGTCCACCTGGTCAAGGCGACAAGCGACGACTTCTTCGCCCGCAAGGACCCGCTGCTGCACCTGCGCAACGGCCGGAACCCGTTCCGCGCCCTCGCCCGCCGCGATCCGCTCAACGTTCTCGGCGGGGACCCGAAGCTCGAACTCTCCTTCATCGACGGCATGCACCTCTTCGAGTACGCGCTGCGCGACTTCATGAACGTGGAGAAGCACTCCCGCTGGTCGAGCGTGATCGTGCTGGACGACATGCTCCCGCGCGACGTCGACGAGGCGGCCCGCGACCGGCACACGAAGTACTGGACCGGCGATGTGTACAAGGTCGTGCAGGTGCTGCGCCGCTACCGCCCCGACCTGGTGGTCGTCGAGGTGGACACGGAGCCGACCGGCGTGGTCGCCGTGTTCGGCGCCAACCCCGACAGCGACATCCTGAAGAACGCGTACGACAAGATCATCGAGGAGTTCGTCGTACCCGACCCGCAGGACGTGCCCGAAGAGGTACTGGTACGCAAGAACGCCGTCCGGCCCGAGACGCTGCTCCGCGCCGACTTCTGGCCGGCCCTGGCCCGCGCCCGCAATCTGCGCCGCCCGCGCGCCGCGTTCGCGCCGCTGCGCTCGCGCATCGAGGCCGTGACGGGCTGACCCGACCCGGACAGCACGAAGCCCCCGTGATCCGTACGGACCACGGGGGCTTCGGCGTACCGGCGGCTCAGCCGCGGGCGCGCAGCTGCGCGTAGTACTCCTGGCACGCCTCGTACGTGGGCAGCAGGCCCTGCTGCTCGGCCTCGGCCAGCGAGGGCGCCGCGGCGTCCTTGTCGGACAGCAGCGGGGTGATCCCCTGCGGCCACTCGATGCCCAGCTCGGGGTCGAGCGGGTTGATGCCGTGCTCGCGGCCGGGCGCGTAGCCCTCGGAGCACAGATAGGCGACCGAGGCGTCGTCCGTCAGCGCCATGAAGGCGTGGCCGAGCCCCTCGGCGAGGTACACGGAGTGGTGGTCGACGTCGTCGAGCCGGACGGCTTCCCACTGCTTGTACGTGGGGGAGCCGACCCGGATGTCCACGATGACGTCGAGCACCGCGCCGCGCACGCACTTGACGTACTTCGCCTGGCTCGGCGGAACGTCGGCGAAGTGCACGCCGCGCAGCGTTCCCCGGCTGGAGACGGAGAAGTTGGCCTGCACCAGCCGCAGCGTGTGCCCGACGGCCTCGCTGAGCTCCGACGCCTTGAACCACTCGTGGAAGCTGCCGCGGCTGTCCGGGAAGACCTTGGGCTCATGCACCCAGGCCCCTGCGATGGAGAGCTGCCGCATGCGATCACGTCCTTGTTCTGTCGCTCGTGGCCGATGGATCCGGCCAGTGTGTATTGGTGGGAAGCGTACGGAGGTACGGGGCGGGGTCAGCCGGTGAACCGGGCGGCGAGGCGCCGCGCCCGCTTGCGGCTCTTGGCCGGGAGCCGGCGCACGAGGGGGCCGCCGACCGCGCGCAGCGCACGGCGCAGCTTCGCCTTCCGGCGCCTGCCGACGATCCCCTGCATGATCTCGGCCTCGATCGCGGGCAGGCTCTGCGGGACGGTGATCCGGCCGCCCTTGCCGACGGTGACGTCGCAGAGGTGGAACGCGGGGTCCTTGTCGGCGTCCAGCCGGACCGCGAGCTTCCAGGTGCCGGGCGCGACGCCCGGCGCGCGGTCGGGCACGGTCAGGTGGGCCCGGCCGTCGGTGGGGCGCAGCGTGGTGCGGAGCTGGTGGGACGGTCCGTCGGAGCCGTCCGCCGGGCTCAGGACCAGCGTGGTCGCGGAGGGCGCGGTGGTGGACGCGGTGAACAGGTCCAGCCGCAGTTCGGTGGGGCTGGAGGGGGAGCGGCGGACCGGGCGGCCTTCGAGGTACTCGGCCAGCCTCTTGGAGCGGCGGGCCACATCGAGGGTGATGTTGCCGTGCGGGTCGGTGAAGTACGGGATGACGGCACGGGCCGGCGAGCCCAGCGAGGCCGGCAGGCAGGCGGCGTCCACCTCCGGGGCGCGGTCGGCGCCGAGCCGGGCCTTGCGGACCAGACCGAGACCGCGCAGCGGCACCCAGACGTCCCAGAAGCCGCGCGACACCCGGCCGCGGCCCTTGACCGCCTCCGAACCGATCTGGCCGCTGCCGTGCAGGACGACCTCGCAGACGTCGTCGCCGAGCTCCTCGACACGGGCGGTGAACGTCGCGGGGCAGGACCACTCGACGGCGGTCTCGCGGTTGCGCAGCGACAGCTCGGCGGAGAACCCGGACATGTCGTCGGTGACGTCCAGGAGCTCGCCGTCCGGCAGCAGGCCCTCGGTGATGTCGGGGTGCAGGAAGTAGCGCCCGTCGCGGCGCAGCAGCGTCAGCGTGGCCTGGTCCTCGCCGTGGACGAGACGGCCGCTGATGGTGAGGTCGATCCTGCCGTCCGGCCGCCAGTCGAACTTCTCCAGGCGGGCCGCCGCCTTGACCGACGCGGCGAACCGGGAGATCCGGACGAGGCCCTGGCGGTCGTTGTTGCGCAGCAGCGTGGAGCGCAGCCGGAGCACCGGGCCGAGCCCGTCGTGCACCCCGTCGTGCATGAAGTCCGTGGCCAGGTCCTGGATGGCGTCGCACATCTCGTCCAGGTACTCGGGGTCGTACTTGAGGACGGAGGGCTCGCTGAGCCGGCCGAGCATCTCGACGCGGTAGAAGCGGCGCAGCAGCATGTCCCGGAACTCGCCGGGCTCCGTGTTCTCCACGACGACGTCGAGGACCTCACGGAGATTGCCGTAGTAGCCGGACGGGATGATCTTCGCGGAACCGGCGTTCTGGCCGTCGTCCCGGCGGGAGTAGTAGTAGCAGGTGTAGCTGCCGAGGATCGAGACGACCTTGGCGGGGAAGTACGCCTGCATCATGTAGAGCTGGTCCTCGAGCCGGCGCTTGCCCTCGGGGTAGGCGATGCCGTTCTCGCGGAGGAACTCCGTACGGAACATCTTGTGCGGTGTGAGGCTGTCGTACAGGGGCGCGTCGTGCAGGGTGCACTTCTCGCGGTTCTTCTTGAACACGCCGTGCGGGACGCCGCGGAAGTTGCTCGCCACCTTGCCGATGACGATGTCCGAACCGTTGCGGTGACCCATGTCGTACAGCCGCTGCAGGGCGCCGGAGGCGAGGTAGTCGTCCTGGTCGACGAACTGGACGTACTCGCCCTTCGCCTCGTCCACACCGATGTTGCGGGGCTTTCCGGGCCAGCCGGAGTTCGGGATGGTGATCACACGGAAGTGCGGGTGCTCCCCGGCCAGCTTCTCGAGCCGCTCACGAGTGTCGTCCGTCGAGCCATCGTTGACGAAGAGAACTTCGAATTCCCCTGCCGGGAGAGTCTGTCGCAGCAGCGAGTCGATGCAGGGGTCGATGTACTTGCCCGGGTTGTATACAGGAATGACGACACTTACTTTGACTGGCATTGCTGCTGTCCCATGTCTGTGAGAAGTCCCTCTGGCCGGCGGCGGACGCGGGGCCTGCGCTACTGGAAATGGGCATGGAAAGCCGCCCGCCGTGCACCCTATCGGCTGTTAGATGGTCGAGGCGCCCCGATGGTTGTCCGCTCCCGCACGGCGTGATTCTGCCGACAGTGTGCGGATACCGCCCGAGGAGTCCCGGGACATTCGGTATACGCGCACGGTCGCGCGGATGAACGGCCGGTGCGACGGAAGCGTCGAGCAGCGGTTCTGGGGTGCGGTGCCGCCGCCCGCCCGGCCGGACCGCGGGGCCGGCGGGCGCGAGGGTCCAGAGGGCGGAACGCACAGGCGCCGTTCTCGCCGCTCGCGTAGATTGCGGGGGCTGGGCGAGGCCGAATCATTGGGGATGGACGTGTCAGGGGCAAGGCAGGGCGTCACAGAGGCCCGCAGGATCGTGGTCAAGGTCGGTTCCTCATCCCTCACCACCGCCGCGGGCGGCCTCGACGCGGACCGTGTCGACGCGCTCGTCGACGTACTGGCCAAGGTGAGAAGCGGCGGGGAGCGCGAGATCGTGCTCGTCTCCAGCGGCGCCATCGCGGCCGGGCTCGCCCCGCTCGGACTGGTGCGCCGCCCCAAGGACCTGGCCCGGCAGCAGGCCGCCGCCAGCGTCGGCCAGGGACTGCTCGTCGCCCGCTACACCGCCTCCTTCGCACGGTACGGAGTCCGCGTCGGCCAGGTGCTGCTCACCAGCAACGACACCAGCCGCCGTGCCCACTACCGCAACGCCTGCCGCACCCTCGACCAACTCCTGGACATGGGTGCGCTCCCGGTCGTCAACGAGAACGACACCGTCGCCACCGACGAGATCCGGTTCGGCGACAACGACCGGCTCGCCGCGCTCGTCGCCCATCTCGTCCGCGCGGACCTGCTGGTCCTCCTCTCGGACGTGGACGGCCTCTACGACGGCGACCCCGGCACCCCGGGCACCTCGCGGGTCGCCGAGGTGGCCGGCCCCGAGGACCTGGCGGGCGTCACCATCGGCAGCGCCGGGAAGGCGGGCGTCGGCACCGGCGGCATGGTCACCAAGGTCGAGGCCGCCCGGATCGCCACGGCCGCAGGCGTCCCCGTCGTCCTCACCTCGGCGAGCCGGGCCGCCGACGCCCTGGCCGGACGCGACACCGGTACGTACTTCCACCGCACCGGACGCCGCTCGGCGGACCGGCTGCTCTGGCTCGCCCACGCCTCCACCCCGCAGGGCTCACTGACCCTCGACGACGGGGCCGTGCGGGCCGTCGTCGACCGCCGCAGCTCGCTGCTGCCCGCCGGGATCGCCTCGGTCGAGGGCGAGTTCACCGCCGGCGACCCGGTGGAGCTGCGCGACCTGGAAGGCCGGCCCGTGGCCCGCGGACTCGTCAACTTCGACGCCAAGGAGATCCCGCAGCTGCTCGGCCGCTCCACCCGCGACCTGGCACGGGAGCTCGGTCCGGCCTACGAGCGCGAGGTCGTACACAGGGACGATCTGGTCGTACTGCACACCTGACAAACCCCTGAAACGGCTGAAAGTCCAGTCTCGGGGCATAGACCTTCACGAAAACCGCCCCATCCCCGGCCGCGGACTGGTCAACTTTGTAACGGGGAAACAGCGGGGTACAGCACAGTAAACGCATTCACAGGAGGCCGCCGGTGAGACGAGCGCGCCCGGGGGCGCCGCCCCGAGGAACGGGTGGCCGGGCCCTGACCAGTGTCGGAGCAGGTGCCGGCTTCGACGGGAGCCGGACCACGGAGCGAGGGGACGACCGGACCACCCGGCCCGAGCAGACGGCGGTGAGAGAGGAACGCACCCCGTCGAAGCTGTGGCACATCACGCTCAGCGTCTCGGGAGCCGACACTCCCCTGAAGGAGGTCAGACGCGGACTCGAACAGCTCGCGCACGACCATCCCTTCCTGCTGACCAGCCGGTACGCCAACGACCACGCGGAGGTCCGCTACTGGGAGGAGGCCCGCGATCTGCACGACGCGGCGGCCGTCGCGCTGCGGCTGTGGGGCGAGCACCGCTCCACGGCCAGGCTTCCGCCCTGGGAGATCGTCGGCCTGGAGGTCATCGACCGCGAGACGTACCACCAGCGCGTCGCCGAGGGGTACGGGCCGCCCCCGGCCGCTCCGGTCGGAGTGCACCCGTACTGAGCAGGCAACCGCGCTCGGAACAGCTGTTCCGAGCGCGGTTGTCTCGCATCACGGGATAAGTGACGGATGCCCGCAGTGTGCGCACTACCCTGCGGGCATGACCACGCTCTCGCCGTACGACAACATGTCCCCGATCGCCCAGGCCGCCTACCGGGCACGCTCCGCCGCGGCCGACATCGCGCCGCTGCCGCGCGCGGCGAAGGACGACGCACTGCTGGCGATCGCGGACGCGCTGGAGGTGCGGACGAGTGAGATCGTCACGGCCAACGCCGAGGACGTCGCCCGCGCCCGTGAGGCCGGGACCAGTGAGTCGATCATCGACCGGCTCACCCTCACCCCGGAGCGGATCCGCGCCATCGCCGCCGATGTGCGGGACGTGGCGGCGCTGCCCGACCCGGTCGGCGAGGTCGTCCGCGGCTCGACCCTGCCCAACGGCATCGACCTGCGACAGGTACGGGTGCCGCTCGGCGTGGTCGGGATCATCTACGAGGCCCGGCCCAATGTGACCGTCGACGCCGCGGCCCTCTGCCTGAAGTCGGGTAACGCCGTCCTGCTGCGCGGCTCGTCCTCGGCGTACTCCTCCAACGTCGCGCTCGTACGGGTGCTGCGCGACGCGGTCGGCGGCTCCGGGCTCCCGGCCGACGCGGTGCAGCTGGTTCCGGGCGAGAGCCGTGACTCGGTACGGGAGCTGATGCGGGCCCGCGGCCTGGTCGACGTCCTCATCCCGCGCGGCGGTGCCTCGCTGATCCGTACGGTGGTCGAGGAATCCACCGTGCCGGTCATCGAGACCGGCACCGGCAACTGCCATGTGTACGTGGACGCGCAGACCGACCTCGACATGGCCGTGGACATCCTGATCAACTCCAAGGCGCAGCGCCCGAGCGTCTGCAACGCCGCCGAGACGCTCCTGGTCCACCAGGACGTCGCCGCGCGGTTCCTGCCGCGCGCCCTGGACGCGCTGGCCGACGCGGGCGTGACCGTGCACGGCGACGAGCGGGTGCTCGAGTACGCCGAGGGGTCCGAGGCCACCGTGGTGGCGGCGACGCCGGAGGACTGGGAGACCGAGTACCTCTCCTACGACATCGCCGCGGCCGTGGTGGATTCGCTGGACGCGGCCGTCGCGCACATCCGGCTCTGGTCCTCCGGCCACACCGAGGCGATCGTGACCACCTCCCAGGCCGCGGCCCGCCGCTTCACCCAGCTGGTGGACTCCACGACGGTGGCCGTGAACGCGTCCACCCGCTTCACCGACGGCGGCCAGTTCGGCTTCGGCGCCGAGATCGGCATCTCCACGCAGAAGCTGCACGCCAGGGGACCGATGGGCCTGCCGGAGCTCACCTCGACGAAGTACATCGTCACGGGCGACGGCCATGTGCGGTGACCTTCCGGGGCCGGTGAATGTTGCGGGCTCCCTGCCCAGAACGTCCCGGCGGGGCTAATCTGGAGCCGTGCCGGACGACGTGGGGGGCAGGCCGTTCCCGGACGGCTGGGAGCCCGACGACGACCGCGGGGGCGCGGACGAGGACTTCGCCTTCGTGGTGTTCGACGAGGACTTCGTACGGGCCGCCGAGATCCATGAGCCGACCGCCGTCGAGCGGCTGCTGGCGGCCGCCCAGGCACGCGCCGAGGCCGAGGCCTCGCGTGCGCGATCGGGCGGCGGTCCCCTGGACGACGACCTCTACGAAGAAGAGGGGTACGGCCCCGGCACGTACGGCCGTGAGGGCGCCTTCGACGATCCGCTGGACCTCGACGACGACGGGTACGGCCGCGGCCCCTACGGGCGCCACGGCGGCGCCCTGCGGCCCTACCGGGGCGCCGCGCGCTGGCACCGGCCGGTGGCCTGGCTGCTCGCCGTGCTGATGGGCATCGGAATGGTCGCACTGGCCTTCAGCGCCGTCTACCGCAACTCCTCGGGCAGCCGCCAGGACCCTGCCCCGCCGCCCGCCACGACCGGCGTGGACAGCGCTCCCGGCACCGTCCCCGACGCCACTCCACCGGCCGCCACGGGCTATCCACGCCCCACGGTGTCCGCGATCCCCCGCACGGACTGAGCGGCGCGCCGGTTCCTGGACTCCTTGCGTACGGCCGGGTACGTCCCGCTCCCTCCGTATTCCTCGCACGCCCCGAAGGCGTGCCTGCGGGCTCCGGCGGAACTCCCGGCCGGTTCTTCCGCGGTTCTCCCTCGGTTCTCTCGCGGCTGGGCGTTTACCCCGGTCCCGATCGACCTACCCTGAAAGTGTGACCCCTCTCCCCGAGGGGGCTTCTCACTCGTCCGTACTCACGCACTCGTACGACGTCATACGAGCTCATGACGGGCAGGCCCTGTCCGAAGCCATTCGGCCGAAGCAGAGCGAGGCGTTACGGCCCCGGTCGGTGACGTGGAGTCGGGAGAAGTCATGGCAGACCGCGGAGAACCACCAGAAGGCCCGTCCGAGAGCCCGGCAGGCGGAGGTGAGGACGAGTACCGCTCACTCGTCTTCGACGAGTCGTTCGTGCGCGCTGCCCGGCTGCAGGAATTCTCCGCCCAGGAGCGCATGGGGGACCACGCCCCTGCTGTACGCAGCCTGCCCTCCCGGCGCCTGCGCAACGGACCCAAAGCCGCCATCGCCCTGGTACTCCTGATCGCCCTGGCCTTCGGAATGGCCGTGTACATGGGCTTTCGCCACCCCTACGAGGCACCCGTCGGCGGACGGGCCGAGCCGCTGAGGTCCACCGTCGTACCTCTGGCCCCCCAGGGCGCCGTACCGGGCGGAACCGCTGCCGCCCTCCTCGCGAAGAGCCCCGCTGCACACTTCGGAACAGGTGCCGCAGGCATCAACCTGCCGGCGATCAGACGGACGGACAACTTCTCGGACAGCCAGGTGGCGACCGCCCTGACCACCGCCAAGGACTATCTCGTCGCCTCCTCGCTCGACCCCGACGTACTCAACGGCTCCGCGGTGCGCCCGGTGGAACTGCTGCTGGACCCGGACCAGACGGCCCAGTTCGAGCGGAGCATGAACCGGCCGCAGGACGACGGCCGGCATGCCGCGACCGGATGGCTGGTGCGGTTCGACCCGGCGAAGGTGGCACTGGCCGCTCCGGACATCAGGGTCCGCGGCACCCTGAGCTACGCCGAGGAGGGGTCCGACACGCTGGAGGTGGTGTCGGACCACACCTTCACCTACACGCTCCGCCCGGCCGTCGCGGGGCCTCAACAGGCGGGCGGCGCCTCGCTCTTCACCGTACGGCGCGAGCTGCACTTCCGCTTCGACCGGGAGGACCTGCGGCTGCACCGGCTGGAGCTGCGCACCAGCTACGTCCAGGCCGGACCGCAGGAGTGCCCGGCGGACACCACAGGCGCGCTGCGGCCGCTGCTCGCCGGGCAGCGCGCCATCCCCCGCGGCCCCGCGGGCACCGACCCGTACGCGACGGGCCGGCCCACGGTGGCGCTCTGCGGGACCCTGGCGATCAGCTCCCCGACGGCCCCGGCTCAGTCCCCGGTCCATCAGGGTTCCGCGGCTCGTCCCGCCTCGTAGAGTCCCCGGAGCCGTCCGTAGCGCCGCCCTTGCCGGCCGCGCTCCCGCCCTGGCCGGTGAACTTGTCGCGGAGCTTGCCGCCCAGGTCCCCGGCGCCCCCCGCTATGTCGCCGACCAGCTTCATCAGCGGGTCCTTGCTGGAGCGCACCGTGTCCGCGTAGTGGGCCGCGGACTCCCGGAAGGAGTCGGTCACCGAAGTGTCCTTGTCCTCGTCGCGCCGCGGGTAGTGACCGTCCATGATCCGCTGGTAGTCGCGGGTCTCGGACCACTTCTTCAGCTCGGCCGCACGCACCGTGGTGAACGGGTGCGAGCGGGGCAGCAGGTTGAGGATCTTGAGCACCGAGTCGCGCAGATCGCCGCCCTTCTCGTACTCGTCGGCCTGGGCGAGGAAGGCGTCCACATTCATCTCGTGCAGATGATTGCCGCCCGCGATCTTCATCAGACCGCGCATCGACGCCTGCAGATCCTGGCCGACGAGCAGCCCGGCCCGGTCGGCCGACAGCTCGGACTTGCGGAACCATTCGCGCAGCGCCGTCACGATCGCCATGATCGCGACATTGCCGAGCGGGATCCAGGCGACCTTCAACGCGATACTGGTGAGGAACAACAGGATGGTGCGGTACACCGCGTGGCCGGAGAGCGCGTGTCCCACCTCGTGGCCGATGACGGCCCGCATCTCCTCCTCGTCGAGCAGCTCCACCAGCCCCGTCGTCACCACGATGATCGGCTCGTCGAGGCCGATGCACATGGCGTTCGGCTGCGGGTCCTGGTTGACGTACATCGGCGGGACCTTCTCCAGGTCCAGGATGTAACAGGCGTCCCGAAGCATGTCGTTGAGATGAGCGAACTGGGCGTCGCTCACCCGGACGGAGTCCGAGAGGAAGAGCAGTCGCAGACTGCGCTCGGGCAGCAGGCCGCTCAGCGTCTTGAACACGGTGTCGAAACCGCTCAGCTTGCGCAGGGCCACCAGGGCCGAGCGGTCCGCCGGGTGTTCGTAGGCCCGGGACGAGATGCCCGCGAAACGCCTGCGCTGCCTGCTCGGCACGTTCTCGTGGCTCTCGTGGCTGCGTTCGGTCATGAATGGGCCCCCTGTTCGTACGAGATGTCGCTCGCCCCCTGACAAATCCCAGCGTAGGTGCTGGGGCTACGGTGTGCGGGGGGCTGTGGATAACTGAGGAGACGCCCGACATGCCGCATACCGTTGCTCTGCTCGCCGCCGCGTCCGGGGAACAGGGGCCCGGCAACACGCTTCGCATCGTGCTGCTCGCCTCGCTCGTCGGAGCCGTGCTGCTCGGCTGGTTCCTGCTCCGCGGATACCGCAACGACGACAACAACGACTGAGTCGGCGTGAGCGTGCCCGGGGCTCCCGCATACGATGTGCGCGACGTCTTCCTTCCGACTCCCGATCGATAGGTCCTGCCGAAGATGAGCCTCACGAGCACCGCGCACCAGCTGGTCACTCTCGCCTCCGAGGGCGGCGAGCACGGTGGCAACCACGAAAGCCTCAGCCCGTATCTCACCGGGGGCGGTGCGTTCGTCGCGCTGCTGCTCCTGCTCTGGATCACCACGCGCTTCAACCGCGACCGCTGAGGCGAAGGCGTACAGCTGTGCCAGTAGGCTCTGCACGCATGGGAGAGCAGGAAGTGCCTACCGGCCGCGGAAAGCGCCGACTCGGCGTGATGGGCGGGACGTTTGACCCGATTCATCATGGACACCTGGTGGCGGCCAGCGAAGTGGCCGCCCAGTTCCACCTCGACGAGGTGATCTTCGTTCCGACCGGGCAGCCGTGGCAGAAGAGCCACAAGCACGTCTCCCCGGCCGAGGACCGTTATCTGATGACGGTCATCGCGACGGCGTCCAACCCCCAGTTCTCGGTCAGCCGGAGCGACATCGACCGCAGCGGGCCCACGTACACCATCGATACGCTGCGGGACCTGCGCGCGATCCACAGCGACGCGGACCTCTTCTTCATCACCGGTGCCGACGCGCTCTCCCAGATCCTCACCTGGCGGGACGCCGACGAACTGTTCTCGCTCTCCCACTTCATCGGTGTGACGCGGCCGGGGCATGTGCTCACGGACGCCGGGCTGCCGGAGGGCGGGGTCTCCCTCGTGGAGGTTCCCGCGCTCGCGATCTCGTCCACGGACTGCCGTGAGAGGGTCGCGCAGGGGGATCCGGTCTGGTACTTGGTGCCGGACGGCGTGGTCCGCTACATCGACAAGCGCCAGCTGTACCGCGGCGAATGAGCGACGCAGAGGGGCACCGGTGAACGACCGACAGAACCCGTACGACCCGTACTACCAGCAGCAGCCGCAGATCATCGGCTACGACGAGTACGGGCAGCCGGTGTACCAGCAGCCGCAGCAGGTCCAGCCGCAGGCGTACGACCCGTATGCGCAGCAGCCTCAACAGGCCCAGCAGCCTCAGCAGGCCGGTCAGGGGTACGGCTACGACCCGTACGCCCAGCCCCAGACCCATCCGCAGCAGCCGCAGGCGTACGACCCGTATGCGCCCCAGCATTCCCAGCAGCCGCAGCAGTCCCAGCAGTCCCAGCTGCAGGGATACGGCGGCTACGACGCATACGGCTACGACACCGGCGGGCAGGCCGCCGCGGTCGACACCACCCAGCAGTGGAACATCCCGCAGCAGGCGGCCGCACAGTCGTCCCCGCCCGCGCCCGCGCACGCTCCGGCCGAGCCGGAACCCGCGCTCGTGCCGGACTCCGGGGCGGAGCCGGACGCGGCCGTTCCCGGGCAGCGCCGCGCCGACCGCGACTACGGCACCGAGCAGTTCTCCTTCATCGAGGAGCCCGACGAGGACTCCGAAGACGTCATCGACTGGCTGAAGTTCACCGAGAGCCGCAGTGAGCGGCGCGAGGAGGCACGGCGTCGCGGCCGCAACCGCATGGTCGCGCTCATAGTCGTGGTGGCCCTGGTCGTGGTCGGCGGTGTCGGCTACCTCTGGTCCGCCGGAATGATCCCGGGCCTGTCCGGCTCGGACAAGGACAGCACGGCATCGACGGGCCCGCAGAAGCGGGACGTCATCGTGGTCCATCTGCGCAACACCAAGCAGGGCGGCACCTCCACGGCACTGCTCGTCGACAATGTGACGAACAAACAGGGCACCACGGTCCTGCTCCCCAACTCGCTCGCGGTCGCCGACGAGGACGGCAACGCGACCACCCTCGGCAAGTCCGTCAAGGACGACGGCACCACCGGAACCCGCGAGTCCATCGGCACACTGCTCGGCACCGACATCAGCGGCACATGGCGGCTCGACACCCCGTACCTGGAGACCCTTGTCGACCTGGTCGGCAACATCGAGGTCGACACCGACACCGATGTGCCGGACCAGAAGAAGGGTGCCTCCCCCCTGGTGAAGAAGGGCGAGGCACAGACCCTGAGCGGCCAGATGGCCGTCGCGTACGCCACCTACCGGGGGCCGGGCGAGGCCGAGACGAAGCAGCTCACACGGTTCGGGGAGGTCATGCGCGGTGTGCTGCGGAAGATCTCGGACGACCCGAAGGCCGCCACGGTCACCGTGCAGACGCTGGCGCAGATCCTCGACCCCTCGCTCCCCGAGAAGGACCTGGGAGCCTCCCTGGCGAAGCTCGCCCAGCACGCCAAGATGGGCGACTACAAGACGGCGGTGCTGCCGGTGCAGGCCGACGGATCACTCACCGACGCGGCCACCGAGAGCGTCGTCAAGGACATCCTGGGCGGCTCGGTCAAGGCCCCGGGCGCCGGCGCGGACGCACCGGTGCGGGTCGGCGTCGAGAACGCCACGGGGGACAAGGACGGCACGGGGTCCGCGCAGATCAAGCTGGTCAACGGCGGCTACGCCTTCGTCGGCGGCGGAACGGCCGAGACCGTGGCGCTGTCCGAGGTCGTCTACAGGAGCGCGGCGGACAAGGAGAAGGCGACGCAGGTCGCCAAGACCCTGGACCTGCCGACGGCCGCGGTGAAACAGGGCAAGCCCGCCGCGAACGCGGATGTGTCCGTGCTGCTCGGCCAGGACTACAAGATCAAATGACCCGCGTCCGGCCGCCCGGATGATGTCGATTCGATCTTCGAACAATCGCTGCGTGGGCTGTCGGCGGTCCGTGAGACCCTAGAGGTCTCTCTGACCGCCGACGAAAGCCTGCATGTGACCGCCACGGACCGCTCCATCGAGCTCATCAATGCCGCCGCCCAGGCGGCCGCCGACCGGCTCGCGCACGACATCATCGCGTACGACGTCAGCGACGTGCTGTCGATCACGGACGCCTTCCTGCTGGCCTCGGCCCCCAACGACCGCCAGGTCAAGTCGATCGTCGACGAGATCGAGGAGCGGCTCCAGAAGGAGCTCGGCGCCAAGCCGGTACGCCGCGAGGGCGACCGCGACGCGCGCTGGATCCTCCTCGACTACGTCGACATCGTCATCCACGTCCAGCACAGCGAGGAGCGTGTCTTCTACGCGCTGGAGCGCCTCTGGAAGGACTGCCCCGAGATCCCGCTTCCCGAGGACGCCGTCAAGACCCGCGGCAAGGCCGAGGAGCACGCCCGGCTCGCCGGCAGCACGGAAGGTGAGCAGAGCTGAACGGCAGCACGAGCGGCAGGGGCCGCAGGATCGTTCTCTGGCGCCACGGCCAGACGGCCTGGAATCTGGAGCGCAGGTTCCAGGGCTCCACGGACATCGCGCTCACCGAGGCCGGAGTCGGGCAGGCCCGGCGGGCCGCCCGGCTGCTGGCCTCGCTGAAGCCGGACGCGATCGTCGCCTCCGACCTGCAGCGGGCGGCGACCACCGCCGCCGAGCTCGCCGCGATCACCGGCCTCGAAGTCGCGCACGACGCGGGACTGCGCGAGACCTACGCGGGCGCCTGGCAGGGACTCACCCACGAGGAGATCGTTGGGCAGTACGGCGAGCAGTACGCCGCGTGGAAGCGCGGCGAGGCCGTACGCCGCGGCGGCGGTGAGCTGGAGACCGAGGTCGCCGACCGGGCCGCCCCGGTCGTGCTCGGACACGCCGACAAGCTGCCCGAGAACGGCACGCTCGTCGTGGTCAGTCACGGCGGCACCATCCGCACCACCATCGGCCGGCTGCTGGGCCTGGAGGCGCACCACTGGGAAGGACTCGGCGGGCTCTCCAACTGCTGCTGGTCGGTGCTGGGCGAGGGCGCGCGGGGCTGGCGCCTGCTGGAGCACAACGCCGGCACACTGCCCGAGCCGGTGCTCGGCGACGACACCTAGGGTCTGTCCGGCCGATCCGGATCGGCCGGGCCCCAGGGGCCTCCCGGCCGGATTTCACTTTCTGGCAGGTCACAGGCTAAAGTTCTTCTTGTTCGCAGCGCGGAAACGCAGAGAAACACAGTGAACAATGGGGCTATAGCTCAGTTGGTAGAGCGCCTGCATGGCATGCAGGAGGTCAGGAGTTCAATTCTCCTTAGCTCCACAATCAAGATCCCGTCCCCGGCAGGGGGCGGGATCTTTGCGTTCACGCCTTCCGACGCCGCCGCAACGCGGCCACCCGCTCCCCGCTCTCCTCGTCGGCCGGGGTGTACGCCACGATCCGGCACTCCGGCAGCCCGTTGACGGACAGCGACACCGAGGTCATCCGTATCTCCCCGGTCGTCGCCCAGTGCCGGAAGGTCTTCACCCGCGGCCCGGGAGGGGCGACGTCCCCACTGCGCCACAGCTCGGCGAAGTACGGGCTGGCGGCCGAGAGCTGCTCCACGAACGACTCCCAGGCGGGCTCGCCCGTATGGCGCCCGTACGCGCCCCGCAGCGTGGACACCATGATCGGCAGCTCCTGCGTGCGGTGGACGACGGGACAGGCCTCCTCGGACACCGTGAACAGCGGCCACAGCACGTTGCGTATCCCCGTCCCCACGGTCTCGGGGACGACGAACAGGTCGCGATAGGCGGGGTTGGTGGCCAGGATGTCGTATCTCGCGTTGTAGACCACGGCGGGGTGCGGATCGAGCGCGTCGAAGATGTCCTGGATCTCCGGCCCCACCTCGAAGGCGTCGGACTGCCTGTCGGGTGCAGGCCGCCTCCGCCAGGTGGTAGAGGTGCTCGCGCTCCGACGCGTCCAGCCGGAGCGTGCGCGCCACGGCGTCCAGCACCTGCGGGGAGGCGTTGATCGGACGGCCCTGCTCCAGCCAGGTGTACCAGGTGACACCGACGCCGGAGGGCTGCGCGACCTCCTCGCGACGCAGCCCCGGGGTGCGGCGGCGCAGCCCGGGCGCCATGCCCACATCGGCGGGGGTCACCCGCGCCCGGCGGTTGCGCAGAAAGGCAGCGAGCTCCGGACGCCGCCGGTGCCGGCCCGTCCGGTCCGCCGTCGGGTCCTCTGTCCGGTTCTCCGCCCGATACGTCGCCTGACGTGTCGTCACCGTAGTCACACCCTCCATGGTCGGTGCCCCGCGAGGGAGTTGCCAGGTGCTGTCGGTACCAGCATCAGCGGGCTCTCGTTACCCGTATGCGGCCGGGGCCAGGCTCGATGTCATGACGACGGCCTCCGGGGCAACTCCACGTTCCGTAACCAGTAAAGACGCCACCACTGACAACCGCTCCGGGAGAGTGCTCGCCCTGGTGCTCGCGGCCCAGTTCATGGCACTGCTCGACACCTTCATCGTCAATGTCGCCGCCCCGACGATCCAGAGCGAACTCGGTTCCTCCGGCGCCGGGTTGCAGCTCGTCGTGGCCGGCTGCACCATTACGTACGCGGTGCTGCTCATCACCGGTGCCGGACTCGGCGACCTGCTCGGACACGGCCGGGCCCATCTGGCCGGGCTGTTCGTCTTCACCGCCGCCTCGCTCGCCTGCGGACTCGCCGCGGGAACCGGGCAGTTGATCGCCTTCCGGCTGGTGCAGGGCGCTGCCGCGGCGGTGAAGATTCCCCAGGTGCTCAGCCTCATCCAGCGCCACTTCAGCGGCGAGGCGCGGGTCCGGGCGCTGGTGCTCGGCATCCGGGTCCTGCCGCGCGAGCCGCGTACGCGCCCGGCAGGGCCCAGGCTCGGGCCCGCGGGCCCGACCTGCCGGGGCTGGTGCTGCTCGCCGTCGCCGTCACCCTGCTCACCGTCCCCCCTGGTGCTCGGGCAGGAGCTGGGCCGGCCGGTTTGGTCCCGGGTCTGCCTGACCGCCTTCGCAGGGGTCTTCGCCGGTTTCGCCGGATACGAGTCACGGCTGGCCGCGCGCGGTGGTGCGCCCCTGATCGTGCCCGGGGTGCTGCGCGTTCCCGGCATCGCACGGGCGGCGCTGCGCATTCTTCTGGTGATGGCGATCAACGCGGGCTTCCTTTTCGCGAGGACGCTGCACGTCCAGGGAGGCCTGGGGTACTCGCCGTTGCGTGCGGGGCTGATGTTCGCGCCGACGGCGCTGGTGCTCGGTGTGACCGGACTGACCTGGCGACGGTGGCCCGCCCGGCTCCAAGGGGTCCTGGTGCCGGGCGGGTTCGTGCTCGTGGCCGCCGCCTGGCTGTCGGGCTGCTGATGCGCGGCGGCGACGGCGGGCCCGCGCTGTACGCCGCCTTCGCGGTGATGGGCGTCGGGATGGCGCTGGGCTTCGGCCCCACCCTCACGAGGGCGCTGGCGGACGTACGTCCCAAGGGCGCGGCCGACGCGAGCGGCGTACTGGTGACGGTCACCCAGCTCGGTCAGCTGACCGAGGTCGCCGCATTCGGCACGCTCTACCTCAACCGCCTTGACGCACAAGGGGCGCAGGGGTCCGGGCACGCGTTGTGGGTATGTGCTCTCGCGCTCTTCGTGGCCGCGGCGGCAGAGGCTGCGGCGGGTCTCGTACGACGTCGGTGAGCGGCCGGAACTCCGGCGGGCTTCCCCTCTTGCGGGGTCATGGCAGAATCGGAGCGCCGGAGGGGGCGACGGACCGAACGGGAGGGAGCGCGATGCCTGCGAGCCGCCACGAGGTCCCGGACCTGCCCCTTGTTCCCGGATACCCTGCAACTCGCGGCCAAAGCCGGAGCTGACCCATGGGTGCACACAGGCGGAAATGCGACTGGTGCGGCAGCGGCACGCCCATCGTCAGGGACATGGATCCGATCAATCCGGAGTACCAGTACTGGTGCGAGGAGTGTGCGCGGGCGCTGATCATAAAGGGCGACCCGATCGAGACCTATCGGGAGCTGGAGGGAGAGCCGATCTACGGTCGGCTGCTGGAGGAGCACTGCACGCTCAAGCGCTTCTACTCCTTCGCCACGGCCTGACCCCCGCCGGCGGGGGTCAGGCCGACCGTCGACGCGATGTCGCAAAATCGGTCAAATCGGCACGGCGGGAAATCGATTTGGTGGACCGGCGGGGTCACCGGTAATGTTCTCGATGTCGCCAGGGAGACCGGGCGGAAAACGGCACGGGGCTATAGCTCAGTTGGTAGAGCGCCTGCATGGCATGCAGGAGGTCAGGAGTTCAATTCTCCTTAGCTCCACAGTGAAGAACGAGAAGCGGGTCATCCAGACAGGGTGACCCGCTTTTCGTGTGTGCTCAGGTCGGTACACCCGAGCCCGTCGCCGTTCCACCTGCGGAAAGTACGGGAGGGTGCCGTACGACCGCTCCCGCCGTCCTGTCCACGGTTCGGTCGCGCCCGGCCCGCTTCCGGGCCCGTGCGGTACCCTGACGCCATGCGTGCCGTACGCCTTCTGCTTAGCGAGCCGCGCTGATCAGTCCCGACCGGTGAGAATGCCTGGTCGGAATCGGCGCGGCGTCCCCTCCTGTGCGAGGGGATTTTTCGTTTCCGTAGACGCGTGTCCGTAGACATGGGCGCCGGCAGATGACGATCGATGGAGCTTTGAGGATCATGAGCGAGACGACTTCCGCAGCCGAGACGGCTGCGCCGCACCGCTACACGGCGGCGATGGCCGCCGACATCGAGGCACGCTGGCAGGACTTCTGGGACGCCGAGGGCACGTACGAGGCGCCGAACCCGAGCGGTGACCTGGCGGGCGATGCGGAGCTGGCCGCCCGGCCGAAGAAGTTCATCATGGACATGTTCCCGTACCCCTCGGGTGCGGGCCTGCACGTCGGCCACCCGCTGGGCTACATCGCCACCGACGTCTTCGCCCGCCATCAGCGGATGACCGGGCACAACGTCCTGCACACCCTGGGCTTCGACGCCTTCGGCCTGCCCGCGGAGCAGTACGCGGTGCAGACCGGCACGCACCCGCGGGTCTCCACCGAGGCCAACATCGAGAACATGACCGCTCAGCTGCGCCGGCTGGGCCTGGGCCACGACAAGCGCCGCTCGTTCGCCACGATCGAGTCGGAGTACTACAAGTGGACCCAGTGGATCTTCCTGCAGATCTTCAACTCCTGGTACGACACCGAGGCCGACCGGGCTCGCCCGATCGCCGAACTGGTCGCACAGTTCGAGAGCGGCGCACGCCCCACCCCGGACGGCCGTGACTGGAGCGCGCTGAGCGCCGTCGAGCGCGCCGACATCCTGGGCGAGTACCGCCTGGCGTACGCCTCCGACGCGCCTGTCAACTGGTCGCCCGGCCTGGGTACCGTGCTGGCCAATGAAGAGGTGACGGCCGACGGCCGCTCCGAGCGCGGCAACTTCCCCGTCTTCAAGGCCAAGCTGCGCCAGTGGAACATGCGCATCACCGCCTACGCCGACCGGCTGCTGAACGACCTGGACGGGCTGGACTGGCCCGAGGCCATCAAGCTGCAGCAGCGCAACTGGATCGGGCGCTCCGAAGGCGCCCGCGTCGACTTCCCGGTCGACGGCGCCGGCAGCATCACCGTCTTCACCACCCGCCAGGACACCCTGTTCGGCGCGACCTACATGGTGCTGGCGCCCGAGCACGAGCTGGTCGAGCAGATCACTCCGGCCGCCTGGCCCGAGGGCACCCACGCGGTGTGGACCGGCGGATACGCCTCCCCGGCCGAGGCCGTTGCCGCCTACCGCAAGCTGGCCGCCGCCAAGTCCGACGTGGAGCGGCAGGCCGAGGCCAAGGACAAGACCGGTGTCTTCACCGGTGCGTACGCGACCAACCCGGTCAGCGGCGAGAAGGTTCCCGTCTTCATCGCCGACTACGTCCTGATGGGTTACGGCACCGGCGCGATCATGGCCGTACCGGCGCACGACGCGCGCGACTTCGCCTTCGCGCGCGCCTTCGAGCTGCCGATGCGCTGTGTCGTCGAGCCGTCGGACGACCGCGGCACGGACCCGTCGACCTGGGACGACGCCTTCAGCTCGTACGACGCGAAGCTGGTCAACTCCGCCAATGACGAGATCTCGCTGGACGGTCTGGGCGTCGTCGACGCCAAGGCGAAGATCACCGAGTGGCTGACGGCACACGGCGTCGGCGAGGGCACCGTCAACTTCCGGCTGCGTGACTGGCTGTTCAGCCGCCAGCGCTACTGGGGCGAGCCCTTCCCGATCGTCTACGACGAGGACGGCGTCGCCCACCCGCTGCCCGAGTCGATGCTGCCCCTGGAGCTGCCGGAGGTCGACGACTACTCGCCGCGCACCTTCGACCCCGACGACGCCGACACCCAGCCCGAGACCCCGCTGTCCCGGAACGCCGAGTGGGTCGATGTCACCCTGGACCTGGGCGACGGTCCCAAGAAGTACCGCCGCGAGACCAACACCATGCCCAACTGGGCGGGCTCCTGCTGGTACGAACTGCGCTATCTGGACCCGAACAACGACTCGAAGCTGGTCGACCCGGCGATCGAGCAGTACTGGATGGGCCCGCGCGAGGGGCAGCCGACCGGCGGTGTCGACCTGTACGTCGGCGGCGCCGAGCACGCCGTCCTGCACCTGCTGTACGCCCGTTTCTGGTCCAAGGTGCTGCACGACCTGGGACACATCTCGTCCGCCGAGCCGTTCCACAAGCTGTACAACCAGGGCATGATCCAGGCGTTCGTCTACCGGGACAGCCGCGGCATCGCGGTCCCGGCGGCCGAGGTCGAGGAGCGCGACGGAAAGTTCTACTACCAGGGCGAGAAGGTCAGCCGCGTCCTGGGCAAGATGGGCAAGTCCCTGAAGAACGCCGTCACGCCGGACGAGATCTGCGCCGAGTACGGAGCGGACACGCTGCGCCTGTACGAGATGGCGATGGGCCCGCTGGACGTGTCGCGGCCGTGGGACACGCGCGCCGTCGTCGGCCAGTACCGGCTGCTGCAGCGGCTGTGGCGCAATGTCGTCGACGAGGAGACCGGTGCGGTCACCGTCGTCGACACGGAGCCGGGCGAGGAGACGCTGCGTGCGCTGCACAAGGCGATCGACGGGGTCGGCCAGGACATGGCCGGGATGCGCTTCAACACGGCGATCGCCAAGGTCACCGAGCTGAACAACCACCTGACCAAGACGGGCGGCCCGCTGTCCCGGTCCGTCGCCGAGTCGCTGGTGCTGCTGGTGGCGCCGCTGGCCCCGCACATCGCCGAGGAGCTGTGGCGCCGGCTGGGCCACACCGAGTCGGTCGTGCACCAGGACTTCCCGGTCGCCGACCCGGCGTACGTCGTGGACGAGACCGTGACCTGCGTCGTGCAGGTCAAGGGCAAGGTCAAGGCGCGCCTGGAGATCTCCCCGTCGATCACGGACGAGGAGCTGGAGGCGCTGGCCCTGGCCGATCCGGCCGTGGTGGCGGCGCTGGACGGCGCCGGTATCCGCAAGGTGATCGTGCGGGCACCGAAGCTGGTCAACATCGTCCCGGCGTGATGACACGGCGTCCCGCGTGAGGCGCTGACCGCGCCGCGCGCGATGGTGTGGGGGCATTCCCCTACGGGCAGGCTGGGGGTTCCGAAGGAACCCTCAACCTGCCCTTTCCGTTTACGGTGGAGGGGCCGGAACCGGCAGCCGAAACGATACCGAGGGGCGCTCATGGAAGCCGTGATCCTGATTCTGGGGTTGCTCTTTTTCGCGTTTGTGGCCCTGGGCGTGTACGTGAGCGTCAAAGCCATCGGCGCGGCGAAGCGCGGTGTGGACCGTACGATCACACAGGCGCGGCGCACCGTCGAGGAGACCGCGCTGCGGGCGAAGAGCTACGGCCAGGCGGGCGTGGGCGGGGAGCTGGCGCAGCTGCGGCTGGCACTGCGCACATCCATGCGAGCCACGCAGGAGGCGCTGCGGGCGGGAGCCGTCGAGGACGCCTCGCTCTCGGAGTCGCTGGGCCTCTTCCAGCGGCTGAGCGTGCACGGGCAGGAGCTGGACGAAGAGCTGAAGAAGCTGGAGCGCGATCCCGACCGGGCGACCGTCGCCTCGCTGCTGCCGGGCCTGAAGCAGCGTACGGAGCGGATCACGCACTCCGCCGACTCGCTGCGGTGGGCCGCGCGGGACCGGGCGCGGAAGTTCACCGACGACGATCTGGACGCGCTGAACGCACAGATCGACGTGGAGGCCGGAGCGCTTCGGCACTGGACGGTGGAGACGGACGAGCCACAGGGACAGGGATACGGGCAGGCGCAGGAGCGGGGAAGTGGGCCGGCGGACGGGGTGGCCCAGGCGATCACGGCTCCGGACCCGCGACGGCAGACCGGATACCCGTGGCAGAAGGCGGCCCGGCCGGAAACGACGAACTGAGACGTTCGACGACCGGCTGCGACAGGACGTGGTCCGAAGAGGCCAGGAGAGATCATTCGGCCGGGGTCGGACTGCCGGGACGCGGGTTCGCCAGGTAACCTCCCGCTCATGTCCCGCCATGTCGCGATCGTCACCGATTCCACGGCCTACCTGCCGCCCGAGACGATGGAGCGGCACGGCATCACCGCGGTGCCGCTGACCGTCGTCCTCGGTGATCAGGCTCTGGAGGACGGCACCGAGATCTCGGCCCGTTCCCTCGCAGTGGCGCTCCAGAAGCGTCGTCCCGTGACCACGTCCCGGCCGAGTCCGGAGGTGTTCGCCGCCGCGTACCGTGCGGCGGCCGAGGCCGGGGCCACCGGCATCGTCTCGCTGCACCTCTCGGCCGAGATCTCGGGTACGTACGACGCCGCTCTGCTCGCGGCGAAGGACGCGCCGGTTCCGGTAAAGGTGGTGGACACCGGGATGGTCGCCATGGCCCTCGGGTTCTGCGCCCTGGCGTCCGCGGAGACGGCGGAGGCGGGCGGAAGCCTGGACGAGGCGGTCGCCGCCGCGGAGAAGCGGGCCGCGGGCACCTCCGCGTACTTCTACGTCGACACGCTGGACTATCTGCGCCGAGGTGGCCGTATCGGGGCCGCGCAGGCGCTGCTGGGGTCGGCGCTCGCCGTGAAGCCGCTGCTCCAGCTCGACGGCGGCCGTATCGACCTGCTGGAGAAGGTACGGACGGCCTCGAAGGCGATCGCGCGCCTGGAGGAGATCGTCGTGGAACGGGCGGGCAGCGGCCGTGTGGACATCGCCGTGCACCACCTGGCGGCACCCGAGCGGGCCGAGCGGCTCGCCGAGCGGCTGTGCGAACGGGTGCCGGGTCTGGTCGATCTGCATGTGAGCGAGGTGGGCGCGGTGATCGGTGCGCACACCGGGCCCGGTCTGCTCGGGGCAGTGGTCTCGCCGCGCTGATCCGGGGTGCGCGGCCCTGCCGGTCTCTTGTGCGTCACCCCCAGGGGTGGCCGAGTTATCCACAACTGGTCGATTTTCCACCGGAATTGAGTCTGCTCAGCGGGTTCGGGCAGATGTGCCTACCGTCGTGAGGCATGACTCCCCGATCACCTCGTGCAACCAGCGGCAGCGGCCCCGGGCGCGTCCCGGCCTCGGACGTCCGTGTTCGCAGCGGCCCCGGCCGGCGACGGTCGTCGTCGCGTGGGCGGGCGGACGCCGTGGCCGCGGCTTCGCGCCGGCGGGCGGACGCCCTCATGACAGGTGCGTACGGCGGACGGGTCGCGCGGCCCGTGCTGGGGGTGGCCCCGGCTCCTGTCCGGGCCCCGGTCTCGGCGCCGCCTCCGACCTCGACCTCGGCTCAAGCCCCGAGCCCGAGCCCGAGCCCGAGCCCGAGTCAGGATTCCGGTGTGCCGGGGCGGTGGTGGGAGCGGCTGGTTCTCGCGCTGAGGGAGCGGATTCCGGTCTGGTTGCAGCTCAGATGCGGTCTGGAGCCGAAATCCCTTGCCGCGCTGGCCGTTGTCCTGGTCGCGGCCGGAGTCCTTGCCGCGATGCACTTCTGGTCCGGGCGCCCGCACTCCGTGCGCGCGCCCGAGCCGGTCGCTGAAGCCGCGCACGCCCGGACATCGCCCCCGGCGCCGGATGCCGCCGAAGCGCCGGAGCCGTCACCGGGACCACCACCTGTGACAGGGCCGGGCGGACACATCGTCGTCGACGTGAGCGGAAAGGTGCGAAGGCCCGGCATCCGTCAACTGCCGTCCGGAGCAAGGGTCGCCGATGCGTTACGCGCGGCGGGCGGAGTCCGGGACGGAGCCGACCTCACCGGACTCAACCGGGCACGGGTGCTCATGGACGGAGAGCAGATCGTGGTGGGCGCTCCATCCGGCCCCGCAGCCGTCGGCGGACCGGTCGGAACCGCGCCGGGCGACGGCGGGAGCTCTCCGGCCGGCCCGGTCAGCCTCAACACCGCGACCGCCGAACAACTGGACACGCTGCCCGGGGTCGGCCCGGTCCTCGCCCAGCACATCGTCGACTACCGCACACAGCACGGCGGTTTCCGCTCCGTCGACGAACTGCGTGAGGTCAACGGGATCGGTGACCGCCGGTTCGCCGACCTCCGACCACTGGTGGGGCCATGAGCGGCCCGGACGTCCACGCGGCGTCGGGCCGCCGGCTCGGCGCCTCCGATCCGCGGCAGGAGGGTCCGCTCGATCTGCGCCTGGTCCCGCCGGCCATGGCGGCCTGGGCCGGAGCCGCGTCGGCGCTGAGCGCGCCGGGGCGGTGGACCACCACGGGCGTGATGCTCTGCGTGGGTGCGGCCATGGTGCTCCTCGCCATGTCGGGAGCCTCGGCAACCCGGGCACTGCGCAGGACGGCCGAGGACGCAGGGGAGGGCGAGGACGAAGAAGAGCGCGAGGACGCAGGGGAGGGCGAGGAAAGGGCGAGCGATGAGACTGCGGTACGCGGTCGGCGGTCGCCACGGGCCACGGCGACCGCCACCGCCGCGGCCTTGCTCTGTGCGGCGGCCGGGGCCGCATCGGCAGGGTTGCACAGCGCGGACGTACGGGAGGGTCCGGTCCACGCGCTCGCTCAGCGGTTCGCGAGGGTCGAGGCGGAGGTGACGGTGACGTCCGACGCCCGGCAGACCCGGCCCCGGGTGCGCGGCGACCGCAGCATGCCCGCATCCCTCCTCGTGGACGCCGAGATCACACGGCTGACCGGCCCCGACGGCGCGGTCACCAGGCTGAGTACGCCCGTACTGCTGATCGTCTCGCCCGGCGGCTCGACGGGGCAGTGGCAGCAGTTGCTCCCCTCCACACATCTGCGCGTCGGCGGCCGACTGGCGCCGCCGCTGCACGACGGGGAGCGCAGCGCCGCCGTACTGCGTCCCGGGGGCAAGGGGCCGCCGCGCGTGATCGGACCCCCCTCCTTCCTCCAGCGCACCGCAGGCGCGCTGCGCGGTGGTCTGCGGCAGGCGACCGAGCGGCTCGAACCCGATGCGCGGGCCCTTCTGCCGGGCCTGGTGGTCGGCGACACCTCACGGGTCACCCCCGAACTGCACGAGGCGTTCAAGGCTGCCGACCTCACCCACCTGATGGCGGTCTCCGGTGCCAACCTGGCGATCCTGCTCGTCCTCCTCATCGGACCACCGGGCACGGCGCTGCGCGTCGAACGCCGCGGACTGGCACCCCGGTTGGGGATCCCGCTGCGGCTGACGGCGCTGCTCGGCGGCGGGCTCACCCTCGCCTTCGTCATCGTCTGCCGACCCGAACCGAGCGTTCTGCGGGCAGCCGCCTGCGGGCTGATCACCCTGCTCGCCATCGGCACGGGGCGGCGCAGATCGCTGATTCCCGCGCTGGCAGCCGCCGTTCTGCTGCTGGTGCTCTACGACCCGTGGATGGCGCGCAGTTATGGATTCGTCCTCTCCGTGCTCGCCACCGGCGCCCTGCTGACCATTGCCCCGAAGTGGAGCGACGCGTTGCGACGGCGCGGAGTTCCGCCCCGGCTCGCCGAGGCGCTGGCCGCGGCGGCCGCCGCGCAGGCGGTGTGCGCGCCGGTCGTCGTGCTGCTCGCCTCCCGGGTCAGTCTGGTGGCGATCCCGTGCAATCTGCTGGCCGAGTTCGCGGTGGCACCGGCCACGGTCCTCGGGTTCGCCGCGCTCGCCCTGGCGCCGGTGGCCATGCCGGTCGCGGAGCTGTTCGCCCGGATCGCGGGATGGCCGGCCGGCTGGATCGCCACGGTGGCCCGCACCGGGGCGGCCCTGCCCGGAGCGGAGATCGACTGGCCCGACGGCGGGAAGGGGGCGGTGCTGCTCACCGCGCTGACCACTCTGATGGTGCTCTTCGCCCGTCGGATCGTGCGCCATCCCTGGGTCTGCGGGGCCGCCGCGCTGCTGTTGGTCCTCGCGGTGCTGCGACCGGTGCCGCTCACCCGAGTACTGACCGGATGGCCGCCGCCGGGCTGGGCGTTCGCGATGTGCGACGTGGGGCAGGGAGATGCCCTGGTGCTGGCCGCGGGGGAGGGCGCGGGGGTGGTCGTCGACGCCGGGCCCGATCCTTCTCTCGTCGACCGGTGCCTTCACGAGCTCGGCATCACGGAGGTGCCGTTCCTGGTCCTCACACACTTCCACGCAGACCATGTGCGAGGCCTGCCCGGTGTGTTGCGGGGCAGGGCGGTGGGTGCGATCGAGACGACGAGCCTGGACGAACCGCCGGACCAGGTCGCGTTCGTACGGAGGACGGCGGCCGGGGCGCATGTGCCCCTGGTGCGGGCCGTGCCGGGGGAACGCCGCCGGATCGGGGCGCTCGACTGGCGGGTTCTCTGGCCGGCGAACGCCACAGGGGCCGGCGGCGCAGCGGCGGACCCGGGCGCCGGGCCCGTACCGCTGGAGCCGAACGATGCCAGCGTCACCCTGTACGTCCGGTCCGGCGGGTTGACCCTGCTGCTCCTGGGAGACCTCGAACCACCGGCTCAGCAGGGGCTGTTGCGCAGGTATCCCGCGCTGCCGCGGGTGGACGTGCTCAAGGTCGCCCATCACGGCTCCGCCCACCAGGACACCGCCCTGCTGCGCAGCGCGCACCCGCGATTCGCCCTGGTGAGCGTGGGCAGGGACAACCCGTACGGCCACCCGGCCGCGCGTACCGTCGACGCGCTCAGAGCGGGCGGCGCCGTGGTGCTGCGTACGGACACCGACGGCGCGATCGCCGTGACGGGCGCCGGGCCGGGGCTGCGGGCGGTGGGCCGGTCATGATCACCCCGCCCGAGAACGATCAATTCGGACCTTCGGTAACACCTCCTCCCAAGCCCCTGCGAGCTGCTCTGTTTGCCTCGAACGCCACATTGGTGATCGAATGCATGCTCGTCGGTGGGCCGCTGCTCCGACAGAGACGTCCAGCGGCCGGGCCCCAAGGTGAATCGTCCCCGGGGGAAGGTGGAAGATGTTCGGTCGTTGGCCGAATGGCAGGCGAGCGGCGGGGGTCGCGCAGGGCAATGCCCTTGCCGGACTCGAGATGCCGCGCACCGCCGGACTGCTCAGTTGTCGCGTGCTCGATCCCGTCAACGAGGTCGTTCCGCTGGCCGAGTTCGCGGTCACGGACGGCGCGGGCCGCAAGGTGTTCGGCGGTGAGACGGATCCGTTCGGCAATGTGCTCGCCACCGTCCCGGCCGGTGAGTACCGGTTGGCCGTCACGGCCGAGGGCTTCACTCCGTTCCATGGCTCGGCCACGGTCGTCGAGGGCGGTCACGCCGGCCTCGGCGATGTGACCCTTCAGCTGTCCGCGCCCCCGCAGCTGCCCGCTCCGGGCGAGTGGGAGGTCGAGCCGATGCACTCGCAGATCGGCTTCACGGCCCGGCACATCGGACTCGCGCGCATTCACGGTCGGTTCAACACCTTCGCGGGTGCGGTGCGCATAGCCGACCGCATGGAGGACTCGGCCATGCACGTGATCATCGATGCCGCGTCGATCGACACCAACGTCCAGATGCGGGACGACCACCTGCGCTCCAGCGACTTCCTCGACGTCGGGCGCTATCCGACGATGGAGTTCTACAGCAACCGCTTCGTCCACCGGGGCGGCACCCGCTGGGGCGTCACCGGTGCGCTCACCCTGCACGGTGTCAGCCGCACGGTCACGCTGGACACCCAGTACCTCGGCCTCGGCAACGGCCTGGAGGGCGAGACCCGCGCCGCCTGCCGGGCCACCACGGAACTGCACCGCGAGGACTTCACCCTGACCTGGCAGACCATGCTGGCCCGCGGCATCGCGGCCGTCGGCTCCAGCATCTCCATCGACATGGACATCCAGATCGTCCCCAAGAGCTGAACCCGCCGCCCGCCCCGGGCGGCGCCCCTCGCAGGGCGCGTACTACGGAGCTTCGAGCCACCCCTCGTACTCCGCGGCGAAGGCGTCGAGTGCCGAGGAGTCCAGCCGCCCCGACGGGTCCTCCACGACCACCAGCCACTGGGCGTCCTCGGCATCGTCCTCACCGGCCAGCGCATCGCGTACGAGCTGGGGCTCCTCGGTCACCCCGAAGCGGTCGCCGAGCTCTCCGGCCACCTCCTCCGCGGCATCGCGGTCGGGCAGCACCAGCACATGTCTCACATCGCTCACCTGCCCATTCTCCCGTACCGGGTACGCCGCGCGGTCCGGTGGAGACGGTCTCCAACGGCCGTTCATGTGCATGACGCTCTCGGGGTACCGGCTGCCGGCGACCACCGACGGCGGCAGCGCCGCGTCCAGGCGCCGCAGCTCGTCCGGACCGAGCGTGAGTTCCGCCGCCGCGAGGTTCTCCTCCAGCGTCGGCCTGCGCTTCGTGCCGGGGATCGGCACGATGCCGTCGCCCCGGTGCAGCAGCCAGGCGAGCGACACCTGCGCCGGGGTCGCACCGCACCCGCCGCCGACGTCCCGGACCATGTCGGCGGCCGCGGAATTGATCCTGAAATTATCGCCCTGGAATCGCGGATCGTGCCTGCGGTAGTCGTTCTCCGGATATTCCTCCGCGCGGAGGACCGCTCCGGTCAGGAATCCGCGACCCAGCGGTGAATAGGGAACGAGACCGATGCCCAGATCTCGGATCACCGGCAGGATCTCCTGCTCCAGATGGCGTTCCCACAGGGAGTACTCCGTCTGGAGAACCGATACGGGACAGACCTCGTGCGCCCGGCGGACGGTGTTCGCTCCCGCCTCCGAGAGGCCGAAGTGAAGTACCTTTCCGGCCGCGACGAGTTCGCCGACCGCTCCGGCCACGTCCTCGATCGGCACCTCCAGGTCCACCCGGTGCTGATACAGCAGGTCGATCCGGTCCGTACCCAGCCGGCTCAGGCTCCCGTCGACCGCCTCGCGTATGTGCTCGGGCCGGCTGTTGAGCGCGCCCCGCACGGTGCCCTCGTACTCCCAGCCGAACTTCGTCGCGACGACCGCGTCGTCCCGGCGGCCGCGCAGCGCCCTGCCTAAGACCGACCGGCAATTGGGGGGTGGGTGAAGGAGCGGGGCTGGGTGCGTGCAGCTGCAAGGCGGAGGATTGAGGCAACGCGGAGCGTTGTTGATTTGACGACAACGCGGCAGATGTGCGTGCCCAGCCCCGCGACGCCGCCCCCCCTATTGCCGGTCGGTCTAAGAGCTCCTCGTTGACGAACGGACCGTAGGACTCCGCCGTGTCGAAGAAATCGCAGCCGAGGTCGAGGGCGCGATGGATGGTCCTCATGGATTCCGTGTCGTCCGGAATTCCGTATGTCTGACTCATTCCCATGCAGCCCAGCCCGAGAGCGGAAACCTCCAGTCCGGTATTTCCGAGCCGGCGGCGTGGAATCATTGACGAACCCAATTCGGGTTCTCCTCTGGAATTCACTTGATCCGTTGTCGCGGCAGGAATCCTAGCAACGTGCGGAATTCTCCTGGCAGGGGCGAACAGAGGGGGTGGCGGGCCGGGCGGGCGGGGGAGGGAGTCCGGGGGCTGTCAGTGGTGCATGGGATGCTGGACGGCGATGGCCACCAGAAGGAATTCCACCGACGACCCGCTCGCCCCTCTCACGCTCGCCGTGGGCCAGGAGGACCTGCTCCTCGACCGCGCCGTGCAACAGGTGGTGGCCGCGGCCCGTGCCTCCGACCCCGACACCGATGTCCGCGACCTCACCTCCGACCAGCTCCAGCCCGGCACCCTTGCCGAGCTGACGAGCCCCTCGCTCTTCGCCGAGCGCAAGGTGGTGATCGTGCGCGGTGCGCAGGACCTCTCCGCCGACACGGTCAAGGACGTCAAGGCGTATCTCGGCGACCCGGTCGAGGAGATCACCCTCGTGCTGCTGCATGCGGGCGGCGCCAAGGGCAAGGGCCTGCTGGACGCGGCGCGCAAGGCGGGGGCGCGGGAGGTCGCCTGCCCGAAGACGACCAAGCCGGCCGAGCGGCTGTCGTTCGTACGGTCGGAGTTCCGGGCACTGGGGCGTTCGGCGACGCCCGAGGCGTGCCAGGCGCTGGTCGACTCCATCGGCAGCGATCTGAGGGAGCTGGCGAGCGCGGTCTCGCAGCTCGTCGCGGATGTCGAGGGCACCATCGACGAGGCGGTCGTCGCCCGTTACTACACGGGCCGCGCCGAGGCGTCGAGCTTCACGGTCGCCGACCGCGCGGTGGAGGGGCGGGCGGCGGAGGCGCTGGAGGCGCTGCGCTGGTCGCTGTCGACGGGAGTGGCGCCGGTGCTGATCACCAGTGCGCTGGCGCAGGGCGTACGGGCGATCGGCAAGCTGTCCTCGGCCCGTGGCGGGCGCCCCGCCGACCTCGCCCGTGAGCTGGGCATGCCGCCGTGGAAGATCGACCGGGTCCGGCAGCAGATGCGCGGCTGGACGCCGGACGGGGTGGCCCTGGCGCTGCGGGCGGTCGCGGAGGCCGACGCGGGGGTCAAGGGCGGCGGAGACGACCCGGAGTACGCCCTGGAGAAGGCCGTGGTCGCGATCGCGCGGGCGGCACGGTCGGGGCGGTAGCCCCGGCCCCGGGCCTTCGGGGTCCGCAGGAGCACGTACGCCGAAGGCCCCGGTCCTCGCTCCGGGGAGAGCGGGGGCCGGGGCCTCGGTTCACGCTTGGTGCGCCGCACCCGCGTGGCGAACGCAGGTTCGGTGTGCGGCGCGGGGTGCCGGTCAGGAACGGGAGAGAGGGCCCGCTGGGTCCGTCCCGGCGATCACATCAGAATGCTCAGCCCTGGAGGGAGGCAACCTTGGAGGCCAGCGCCGACTTCTTGTTGGCGGCGGCGTTCTTGTGGATGACACCCTTCGAGACGGCCTTGTCGAGCGCGCGGGAGGCGTCGCGAGCGGCCGAGGTGGCCTTCTCGACGTCACCGGCGGCGGCAGCCTCACGGGCCTTGCGGATAGCGGTCTTGAGCGAGGACTTGACGGCCTTGTTGCGCAGGCGCGCCTTCTCGTTCGTCTTGTTCCGCTTGATCTGGGACTTGATGTTCGCCACGAAAAGAGCCTTTTCAGGTTCGATGGATCTTCGATGTGCGCCCCACGGCCCAAGAGAGTCGCGAGGCACAGCTGTCAACGTTACCAGTCCCGCTCCGACCGGCCCAAACCGGTCTCCGCCCCGCAACCATGGGACGATGGAGGCTACGTATCGATCCGACCGAACCGACATCGACCCGAGACACGGCGTTCGGCGTCTCAAGAATCAGGACCCTGCGTGCCCGCGACTCCTACCAACGTGCCCGAGCCGAGCCGTACCGACCCGGCGCTGATCCGCAACTTCTGCATCATCGCGCACATCGACCACGGCAAGTCGACCCTTGCCGACCGGATGCTCCAGCTGACCGGCGTGGTCGACCAGCGGCAGATGCGCGCTCAGTACCTCGACCGTATGGACATCGAGCGCGAGCGCGGCATCACCATCAAGTCCCAGGCGGTGCGACTGCCCTGGGCGCCCACCACGGGCGAGGGCCAGGGCCGCACCCATGTCCTCAACATGATCGACACCCCGGGCCACGTGGACTTCACCTACGAGGTCTCCCGGTCGCTCGCCGCCTGCGAGGGCACGGTCCTGCTGGTCGACGCCGCGCAGGGCATCGAGGCCCAGACGCTGGCCAACCTCTACCTGGCGATGGAGAACGACCTCACCATCGTCCCGGTGCTCAACAAGATCGACCTGCCGGCCGCACAGCCCGAGAAGTTCTCCGAGGAGCTGGCCAACCTCATCGGCTGCCAGCCGGAGGACGTGCTCAAGGTCTCCGCGAAGACCGGTATCGGCGTGGACGCACTGCTCGACCGGGTGGTCAGGGACGTCCCGGCCCCCATCGGCCAGGCGGACGCCCCGGCCCGCGCGATGATCTTCGACTCGGTCTACGACTCGTACCGGGGCGTCGTCACGTACGTCCGTGTCGTCGACGGTCAGCTCAACAAGCGCGAGCGCATCCGGATGATGTCCACCGGCGCCACCCACGAGCTGCTGGAGATCGGGGTCTCCTCCCCGGAGATGACCCCGGCCGACGGCCTCGGCGTGGGCGAGGTCGGCTACATCATCACCGGTGTGAAGGACGTCCGGCAGTCCAAGGTCGGTGACACCATCACCTCCCTGCACAAGGGCGCGACCGAGGCGCTGGGCGGCTACAAGGACCCCAAGCCGATGGTGTTCTCGGGTCTCTACCCGCTGGACGGATCGGACTACCCGGACCTGCGCGAGGCGCTGGACAAGCTCCAGCTCAACGACGCCGCCCTGGTGTACGAGCCGGAGACCTCCGCGGCCCTCGGCTTCGGCTTCCGCGTCGGCTTCCTCGGACTGCTCCACCTCGACGTGATCCGGGAGCGGCTGGAGCGCGAGTTCGGCCTCGAACTCATCGCCACCGCCCCCAACGTGGTCTACCGCGTCGACATGGAGGACGGCACCGAGCACACCGTCACCAACCCGAGCGAATTCCCCGAGGGCAAGATCGACAAGGTGCACGAGCCCGTCGTGCGCGCCACGGTCCTGGCCCCCAGCGAGTTCATCGGCGCGATCATGGAGCTCTGCCAGAACCGGCGCGGCACCCTGCTCGGCATGGACTACCTCTCCGAGGACCGGGTCGAGATCCGCTACACCCTGCCGCTCGCCGAGATCGTCTTCGACTTCTTCGACCAGCTGAAGTCCAAGACGCGGGGTTACGCCTCGCTCGACTACGAGCCCACCGGCGAGCAGACCGCCCAGCTCGTCAAGGTCGACATCCTGCTCCACGGCGACAAGGTCGACGCCTTCTCCGCGGTCACCCACAAGGACAAGGCGTACGCGTACGGCGTCCGGCTCGTCGCCAAGCTGCGCGAGCTGATCCCGCGGCAGAACTTCGAGGTGCCGATCCAGGCCGCCATCGGCTCCCGGGTCATCGCCCGTGAGACCGTCCGCGCCATCCGCAAGGACGTCCTCGCCAAGTGCTACGGCGGTGACATCTCCCGTAAGCGGAAGCTGCTGGAGAAGCAGAAGGAAGGCAAGAAGCGGATGAAGATGGTCGGCAACGTGGAGGTGCCGCAGGAGGCCTTCATCGCCGTCCTGTCCACGGACGAGTCGGGCGGGGAGAGCAAGGGCAAGAAGTAGCGCGCCCGAGCCCGCCCCGGAAGCGCCCGGGTCCGGCTCCGTCCGCCCCTGCCCGGTGGCAGTCCGAACGGGCCCCTGTGTCGCAGTACCTCGCGACACAGGGGCCCGTTTGTTATGAAGCGGCGGCCCGTTGCCTCTTACGCGGTGGACGCGGGCGCTCTACCCTGATCACGGCTTCGTAGTTACTCGCCAGTTAAACAAGCCCCGCGCGGAACAAGCCCGCAGGACTAGCGCCGCAGGATCAAGCACGCAGACACCCGCAGGAACAAGCAGCAATCAGCAGCCGGTCGTGAAGCACTGCCGCAGGCCCGGAGGACGTCGTGAGCGACACACAGACCTTGATCGAGAACCGACCGCCCTCCGTGGCGAACCTCTTCATCGACCGCGTGGCGGCCACCCCGGACGGGGAGGCCTACCGCTACCCCGTCCCCTCGGCCGCCGGCGGGGGACCCGATGAGTGGAAGTCGCTGAGCTGGGCGCAGGCCGCCGAGCGGGTCTACGCCATCGCGGCCGGGCTCATCGGTCTGGGCGTGCAGCCGGAGGAGCGGATCGCGCTCGCCGCCAGCACGCGGGTGGAATGGATCCTCGTCGATCTCGGTGTGATGTGCGCGGGCGCCGCCACCACCACGATCTACCCGTCGACCAACGCGGAGGAGTCGGCGTTCATCCTCTCCGACTCCGGGAGCCGGGTGCTCATCGCCGAGGACGCTGCCCAGCTGGCCAAGGCCCGCGAGCGCCGGGCCGAGCTGCCGGACCTCGCCCATGTCGTCGTCATCGACCCCGAGGACGCCGGACCCGCCGAGGGCGACCCGGAGGGCTGGGTGCTCACCCTCGCCGAGCTGGAGGCCCGCGGCGCCGAGTACCTGACGCAGCACCCCGAGGCGATCAAGGAGCGGGTCGCCGCCATCACGGCCGACCAGCTGGCCACCCTGATCTACACCTCGGGCACCACCGGCCGCCCCAAGGGCGTACGCCTGCCGCACGACAACTGGTCGTACATGGCCAAGGCCACCGTGGCGACCGGGCTGATCACTCCGGAGGACGTGCAGTACCTCTGGCTGCCGCTCGCGCACGTCTTCGGCAAGGTCCTCACCTCCGGCCAGATCGAGGTCGGCCACGTCACCGCCATCGACGGCCGGGTCGACAAGATCATCGAGAATCTGCCGCTGGTCCAGCCGACGTACATGGCCGCCGTCCCACGGATCTTCGAGAAGGTCTACAACGGCGTCGCCGCCAAGGCGCGGGCCGGCGGCGGGGCCAAGTACAAGATCTTCCAGTGGGCGGCCGGGGTCGCCCGCGAGTACGCCACGGTTTCGCAGGACAACTTCCGGCGCACCGGCACGGCCTCCGTCCCCTTCGCCCTCGGCGCCAAGCACAAGGTCGCCGACGCTCTCGTCTTCGCCAAGATCCGTGAAGCCTTCGGCGGCCGGCTGCGCGCCTGCATCTCCGGCTCCGCCGCCCTCGCCCCCGACATCGGTCTCTTCTTCTCCGGCGCCGGGATCCACATCCTGGAGGGCTACGGCCTCACCGAGTCCAGCGCCGCCTCCTTCGTCAACCCGGGCGAGGCCTACCGCACCGGCACCGTCGGCAAGCCGCTCCCCGGCACCGAGGTACGGATCGCGGACGACGGCGAGATCCTGCTGCGCGGCCCCGGCCTGATGCAGGGCTACCACGGACAGCCGGAGAAGACCGCCGAGGTGCTGGAGTCGGACGGCTGGTTCCACACCGGCGACATCGGCGAGCTGTCCGTCGACGGCTACCTCCGGATCACCGACCGCAAGAAGGACCTGATCAAGACGTCCGGCGGCAAGTACATCGCCCCGGCGGAGGTCGAGGGACAGTTCAAGGCGGTCTGCCCGTTCGTCTCCAACATCCTGGTGCACGGCGCGGACCGTAACTTCTGCACCGCCCTGATCGCCCTCGACGAGCCGACCATCCTCGGCTGGGCCGCCGAGAACGGCCTGCGCGGGAAGCCGTACGCCGAGGTGGTGGCCTCCCCGCGGGCCGTCGCGCTCATCGAGGGCTATGTGAAGCGGCTCAACGAGGGTCTGCAGCGCTGGCAGACCATCAAGAAGTTCCGGCTGCTGCCCCGCGACCTGGACATCGAGCACGGCGAGCTGACGCCCAGCCTCAAGCTGAAGCGGCCGGTCGTCGAGCGCGCGTACAAGGGCCTCATCGACGAGATGTACGCGGGGTCCCGCGAAGCCTAGGACCTGTCCCCACGGTGCTCCTCCCCGCTCATTTTCTCCGCTCACTTCGGCAACTCGTTGCTTATGGGCATGGTCCATCTGTCACTCTGTCGGTGTCGTCAGCGCCGCCCAACGAGAACAGACAGACAGCAACGAGAACAGACAGAGCGAGAACAGGTCAGGAGCTGCACCGTGGGGCCCATTCCCTTGCAGCGGGACATCGTTCAGCGTCCCGGTATTCCCGCAGGCCGTGCGGATACGCGGCCGGCCGCCCATACGTCCCTGCCCGGAAACCTCCTCGCACCCTCCGCCGCCCGCCGGTTCCTGAGGGCCGCGCTCGGCGAGTGGACCGGGCTCGGACTGCCGGCGGCCGTGGGCTTCAGCCAGCGCGTGGCCGAGGACGCGGAGGTCGTCGTCAGCGAGCTGGTCACCAACGCGGTCGTGCACGCCGGGACCAATGTGGAGCTGCTCGCCCGGCTGGAGGAGGCCACCGAGGACGAGGTCGCGGCCCTGGTGCTGGAGGTCTCGGACCACCACCCGGCCCGCGCCGTGCGCAGCGACCGCCCGGAGTCCGGGAGCGCGGCCGACGCGGCGGAGGGCACCGGCCTCGTCGGCCCCGACGAGCCCGCCGAGTACGGTCGAGGGCTCCAGCTCGTCGGCACCCTCGCCGAGCGCTGGGGCATCACCTACCGCACCGGCCTCAAGACCGTCTGGGCCCGGCTCCCCGTGGACGACTGGAACCCCTTCCCGGAACCGGCGGCCGAGCCCGAGTTCCAGCAGGGCCTGCGCGCCGCCGAACTGCTCGCCCCCTCCGCCCGCCGCGCGCTGCGCGACGACGCGGACTGGGCAGGCCGCGGCGCGCTCTCGTTCCTCGCCGAGGCCTCGGACCTGCTCGCCGGCCAGCTCGACGAGGACATCGTCGCGGCGCTCTCCGGACAGTTACTGGTGCCCAGGCTCGCCGACTGGTGCGCGATCTGGCTGGAACCCGAGAACGGCGGCCCCTCGGCAGTCCCGCGGCTCGCCAGCGTCTGGCACCGGGACGAGGCCGAGACCGGGCAGCTGCGCACCCTGCTGGAGCAGGACCCGATCCGGCTCCCCGAGCGGGTCGGCACCGGGCCCGTCTCCATGCCGTGGCCCGGCGGCGAGGAAGGGGGCGGGGAGACCGAGGAGCGCGCCGTGTCCGCTCTCGCCTACCGGATCACCTCGGGCGGCCGGAACCTCGGCGCGGTACTCCTCGGCAGGGAGGGCCTCGCCCGCGTCCCCGACGAAGTGACCGCGCTCATCGAGGACTTCGTACGCCGGGTCGGCCTCGCCGTCGGCGCGGCCCGCGAGTACACCCGGCAGGCCACCATCAGCCGCATCCTGCAGCGCGCCCTGCTGCCCGGCAAGGTCGCCGACATACCGGGGGTCACCAGCTCGCTGGTGTACGAGCCCAGCGACGACGGCGTCGTCGGCGGTGACTTCTACGACATCTTCCCGTGCCCCGGCGACCGCTGGTGCTTCGTACTCGGCGACGTGCAGGGCAGCGGTCCCGAGGCCGCCGTCGTCACCGGCCTCGCCCGGCCCTGGCTGCGGCTGCTGGCCCGCGAGGGCTTCGGCGTCGGCGAGGTCCTGGACCGGCTCAACCGGCTGCTCCTCGACGACGCGATGGAGGCCGCCGAGGCCGCCGCGCTCATGGTGGCCGCGGCCGGCGGCCAGCAGACCGCGGACACCGGACAGTCCCGCTTCCTGTCCCTGCTGTACGGAGAGCTCGTACCGTTGCCCGGCGGCGGCGCGCGCTGCACCCTGGCCAGCGCCGGCCACCCGCTGCCGCTGCTGCTGCGGCCCGACGGCGAGGTGCGCCCGGCCGCCGAGCCGCAGATGCTGCTCGGGATCTTCGACGACGTCGCGTACGAGAGCGAGAGCTTCGAGCTGGCACCCGGCGACAGCCTGCTGTGCGTCACGGACGGGGTGACGGAGCGGCGCTGCGGACCGCTGATGTTCGACGACGGGGACGGACTGGCCCAGGCGCTGGCCGGCTGCACCGGGCTGTCGGCGGACGGGATCGCGGACCGGATCAAGCGGGCGGTGCACGAGTTCGCCGAGCGGCCGCCCGACGACGATCTGGCGCTGCTGGTGCTCCAGGCCGGGTGAGGACCCGCGTCGGGGCACGGGCGGCCTCCGCGATCACGGACGTGGCCGGGGGTTCCCCGGCGGCGAGCGACAATGGGCGGTATGCCTTCCGTACTGCCCGATGGTGAACCCGTACCCGACGACGGGGCGCTGCCCCGCCACGCCCTGGAAGGCGCAGCCGACCGGCCGCTCGGCTTCTATCTGCACGTGCCGTACTGCGCGACCCGCTGCGGCTACTGCGACTTCAACACCTACACCGCCACCGAGCTGCGCGGCTCCGGCGGCGCGCTGGCCTCCCGGGACAACTACGCCGAGCATCTGATCGGCGAGGTCCGCCAGGCCCGCAAGGTCCTCGGCGACGATCCGCGCCCGGTCCGCACGGTCTTCGTCGGCGGCGGCACGCCGACCCTGCTGGCCGCCGCGGACCTGGTCCGGATGCTGGGGGCGATCCGGGAGGAGTTCGGCCTCGCGGACGACGCCGAGATCACCACCGAGGCCAACCCGGAGTCCGTCGGTCCGGCGTACCTCGCGGAGCTGCGGGAGGGCGGCTTCAACCGGATCTCGTTCGGGATGCAGAGCGCCCGGCAGCACGTGCTGAAGATCCTGGACCGTACGCATACGCCGGGGCGGCCCGAGGCGTGTGTCGCCGAGGCCCGGGAGGCGGGCTTCGAGCACGTCAACCTCGACCTGATCTACGGCACCCCCGGCGAGTCCGACGACGACTGGCGGGCCTCGCTGGACGCCGCGATCGGCGCGGGGCCGGACCATGTCTCGGCGTACGCGCTGATCGTCGAGGAGGGGACGCAGCTGGCGCGACGGATCCGGCGCGGCGAGGTCCCGATGACGGACGACGACGTCCACGCCGACCGCTATCTGATCGCCGACGAGGCGATGGCGGCGGCGGGCTTCTCCTGGTACGAGGTGTCGAACTGGGCCCGCACGCCCGGGGGCCGGTGCCTGCACAACGAGCTGTACTGGCGCGGGGCCGACTGGTGGGGCGCCGGGCCCGGGGCGCACAGCCATGTCGGCGGGGTGCGCTGGTGGAACGTGAAGCACCCGGGGGCGTACGCGCAGGCGCTGGCCGAGGGGCGGTCGCCGGGCGCCGGGCGCGAGATCCTCTCCGCGGAGGACCGGCGGGTCGAGCGGATCCTGCTGGAGCTCCGGCTCGCCGACGGCTGCCCGCTGTCGCTGCTGGCCCCGGCCGGGCTGGCCGCGTCCCGCCGCGCCCTGGCGGACGGGCTCCTGGAGTCCGGGCCGTACGAGCAGGGGCGGGCGGTGCTCACCCTGCGGGGGCGGTTGCTGGCGGACGCGGTGGTGCGGGACCTGGTGGACTGAGGGGCGGGGCGCGCCGGAGGGGCCCTACTCCGGCGCGGTCACGAAGTCGATCAGGTGTTCTACCGAACCCAGCAGTGACGGCTCCAGGTCGCGGTACGAGCGGACCGTGGACAGGATGCGCTGCCAGGCCGCGCCGGTGTTCTCCGGCCAGCCGAGCGCGCGGCACACGCCCGTCTTCCAGTCCTGGCCGCGCGGTACCGCCGGCCAGACAGTGATGCCCACGGAGGACGGCTTCACCGCCTCCCACACGTCGATGTAGGGGTGGCCGACCACCAGCACGTCCGCGTCCGACACCCGGTCGGCGATCCGGGACTCCTTGGAGCCGGGGACCAGGTGGTCGACCAGGACGCCCAGCCTGGCGTCCGGGCCGGGGGAGAACTCGCGCACGATGGCCGGGAGGTCGTCGATGCCCTCCAGGTACTCGACGACCACGCCCTCGATCCGCAGGTCGTCGCCCCAGACCCGCTCGACCAGTTCCGCGTCGTGCCGGCCCTCCACATAGATCCGGCCCGCCCGCGCGACCCGGGCGCGCGCCCCGGGGACCGCGATCGAACCCGAGGCCGTACGAGTGGGGCGCACCGGAGCGGCGGACGAGGGGCGGACGAGGGTGACCACCCGCCCCTCCAGCAGGAAGCCGCGCGGCTCCATCGGGAAGACCCGGTGCTTGCCGAAGCGGTCCTCCAGGGTCACCGTCGGACCCTGTGCCGTCTTCTCGCAGCGGATCACCGCACCGCAGAATCCGGTGGAGACCTCCTCCACGACCAGATCGGTTTCGGCGGGGACCTCGGGAACGGGGGCGGACCTCTTCCACGGCGGGGTCAGGTCCGGCTGGTAGCTGCGCACCGGACGACGATAGGCCCTGAGGGTCACGACACGCCGAAGCGTACGGCCAGCTGTTCGCGCTGGTCCCGTACGAACGCCGCGTCCACCACCGCCCCGTGCCCCGGTACGTACACCGCGTCCTCGCCGCCCAGCGCCAGCACCCGGTCCAGCGCGGCGGGCCAGCGGGCGGGGAACGCGTCCCGGCCCGCCTGCGGTTCGCCGGACTCCTCGACCAGGTCGCCGCAGAGCACGATCGCGGGGGAGCCGGGGACCACCGCCACCAGGTCGTGGCCGCTGTGCGCGGGGCCCACGTCGGCCAGCAGCACCTCGCGCCCGCCGCCCAGATCGAGCGTCCACTCGCCGCACACCTGGTGCTGCGGGACCACCAGCGCGTCGACGGCCTCCGTCGCGTCGTGCTCACCGACCCCCTGGCGCACCGCCGAGGTGTGCAGATCCGCAGCCCCCCGCTCCAGCAGCTCCGCCAGGCCGACCGCCCCGTACACCTCGGCGCCGGAGAACGCGGCGGTGCCCAGGACATGGTCGAAATGGGGGTGGCTGAGTGCGATATGCGTCACCCTCCGGCCCAGCAGAGCCTGGGCCTGGGCCTTTACCTCGGCACCCTCACGGAGCGTCGATCCGGTGTCGTAGAGCAGCACTCCGTCCGTCCCGGCCACCAGTGCGACCGTCGCGTCCCATCCGGGAAGGCGGCGCCGGCCCACTCCGTGACCGAGTCGCTCCCACCCGAACTCTTCCCAAGAGGCATCCATACCGGGACGCTATCGGCAAACGACCTGCGCGGTCTCGCGGTAGCGTGGCCGGTCGCCCTTGCTAGGTCCCCACTCGGCCGCCGTACACTGGCCGGGGGATTGCTGGCACTCGCGTTGACAGAGTGCCAAGCGGATTCCTGGGCAGAGAAACAGGAACGTCCCGAGAACCACCGAGGAACACAGCTGGAGGTGTGCGCGATGCTCAGCGAACGCAGACTCGAAGTGCTCCGCGCCATCGTCCAGGACTATGTCGGCACGGAGGAGCCCGTCGGCTCCAAGGCGCTCACCGAGCGGCACAAGCTGGGGGTCTCCCCGGCGACCGTCCGCAACGACATGGCGGTGCTGGAGGACGAGGGCTTCATCGCCCAGCCCCACACCAGTGCCGGACGCATCCCGACGGACAAGGGCTACCGGCTCTTCGTCGACAAGCTCGCGGGGGTCAAGCCCCTCTCGTCGCCGGAGCGCCGTGCCATCCACAATTTCCTCGACGGCGCGGTCGACCTCGACGACGTCGTGGGCCGCACCGTACGGCTGCTCGCGCAGCTGACCCGGCAGGTCGCCATCGTGCAGTACCCCTCGCTGACCCGGTCGACGGTGCGGCACGTGGAGCTGCTGTCGCTGGCGGCCGCCCGGCTGATGCTCGTGCTCATCACGGACACCGGCCGGGTCGAACAGCGCATGATCGACTGCCCCGCCCCGTTCGGCGAGACCTCTCTCGCCGATCTGCGGGCCCGGCTCAACAGCCGGGTCGTCGGCCGCCGCTTCGCGGATGTCCCGCAACTGGTGCAGGATCTGCCGGAATCCTTCGAGAGCGAGGACCGGGGAACCGTGTCCACCGTGCTCTCCACCCTGCTCGAAACCCTCGTCGAGGAGACGGAGGAGCGGCTGATGATCGGCGGCACCTCCAACCTCACCCGCTTCGGGCACGACTTCCCTGTGATGATCCGGCCGGTGCTCGAGGCACTGGAGGAGCAGGTCGTGCTGCTGAAGCTGCTCGGCGAGGCCAAGGACTCGGGCATGACCGTACGTATCGGGCACGAGAACGCCCACGAGGGGCTCAACTCCACGTCCGTCGTCGCGGTCGGCTACGGTTCGGGCGACGAGGCAGTCGCCAAACTCGGCGTGGTCGGACCGACCCGCATGGACTACCCCGGAACGATGGGAGCGGTACGCGCAGTGGCACGTTACGTCGGACAGATCCTGGCGGAGTCGTAAGTGGCCACGGACTACTACGCCGTACTCGGCGTGCGCCGCGACGCATCCCAGGACGAGATCAAGAAGGCATTCCGTCGGCTCGCCCGCGAGCTGCACCCGGATGTGAACCCCGATCCGAAGACCCAGGAGCGGTTCAAGGAGATCAACGCCGCCTACGAGGTGCTGTCGGACCCGCAGAAGAAGCAGGTCTACGACCTCGGCGGCGACCCGCTGTCCGCCTCCGGCGGCGGTGGCGCGGGCGGATTCGGACAAGGTGGCTTCGGCAACTTCTCCGACATCATGGACGCGTTCTTCGGTACGTCGTCGCAGCGCGGACCTCGTTCGCGCACCCGGCGCGGCCAGGACGCGATGATCCGGCTGGAGATCGATCTGGCCGAGGCCGCGTTCGGCACCACCAAGGACATCCAGGTCGACACGGCCGTCGTCTGCACGACGTGCAGCGGCGAGGGCGCCGCCCCCGGCACCTCCGCCCAGACCTGTGACATGTGCCGCGGCCGCGGCGAGGTCTCCCAGGTCACCCGGTCCTTCCTCGGCCAGGTCATGACCTCGCGGCCCTGCCCGCAGTGCCAGGGCTTCGGCACGGTTGTGCCGACCCCGTGCCCGGAGTGCGCCGGCGACGGCCGCATCCGGTCGCGGCGCACGCTCACCGTGAAGATCCCCGCCGGTGTCGACAACGGCACCCGCATCCAGCTCGCGGGCGAGGGCGAGGTCGGCCCCGGCGGCGGCCCGGCCGGCGATCTGTACGTGGAGATCCACGAGCTCTCGCACGCGGTGTTCCAGCGCCGGGGCGACGACCTGCACTGCACGGTCACCATCCCCATGACGGCGGGCGCGCTCGGCACCAAGGTGCCGCTGGAGACGCTCGACGGCCTGGAGGAGGTCGACATCCGGCCGGGCACCCAGTCCGGCCAGTCGGTCCCGCTGCACGGACGCGGCATCACGCATCTGCGCGGCGGCGGGCGCGGCGATCTCATCGTGCACGTCGAGGTGATGACCCCGACGAAGCTGGAGCCGGAGCAGGAGCGACTGCTGCGGGACCTGGCGAAGATGCGCAACGAGGAGCGGCCCACCGGCCAGTTCCAGCCCGGCCAGCAGGGGCTGTTCTCCCGGCTGAAGGACGCCTTCAACGGCCGCTGACCGGTCTGCCGCACCCTTTCCGGACGCCGGACGGGCCCGCTCGACGGGCCCGTCCGGCGTTTGAGTACAAAGCGGACCTTGTCCCGCGCGCCCCGCGCCGCGCCGGACGTGACACGATGCGGTCATGTCATCCGCGTTGACCGATCTCTGCCGGTATCCGATCGTGCAGGCCCCGATGGCGGGCGGCTCGTCCGGTCCGCAGCTCGCCGCAGCCGTCTCCGAGGCGGGCGGGCTCGGCTTTCTCGCCGCCGGGTACAAGACGGCCGACGGCATGTACAACGAGATCAAACAGCTGCGCGGGCTGTCCGGTCGGCCCTTCGGCGTCAATCTCTTCATGCCGCAGCCGGCGCTCGCCGACCCGAGCGCCGTGGAGGTGTACCGGCACCAGCTCGCGGGCGAGGCCGCCTGGTACGAGACCCCGCTCGGCGACACGGACTCCGGCGGCGACGACAACTACGACGCCAAACTCGCCATCCTCCTGGAGGACCCGGTTCCGGCCGTCTCGTTCACCTTCGGCTGCCCGACCCGCGACACCCTCGACGCGTTCGCCGGCGTCGGCACGTACACCGTCGTGACGGTCACCACGCCCGAGGAGGCCCAGGCCGCCCAGTGGGCGGGCGCCGACGCGGTCTGTGTCCAGGGCATCGAGGCGGGCGGCCACCAGTCCACCCACCGCGACGACCCGCAGACCGACGGCACCGGGATCGGGCTGCTCTCGCTGGTGTCCCAGGTCCGTGAGACCGTGCAGATACCGATCGTCGCCACGGGCGGGCTGATGCGCGGCTCCCAGATCGCCGCGGTGCTCGCCGCGGGCGCGGAGGCGGCACAGCTCGGTACGGCGTTCCTCGCCTGCCCCGAGTCGGGGGCGAGCCCGCTGCACAAGCAGGCGCTGACCAACCCGCTGTTCGTACGGACCGCCCTGACCCGGGCGTTCTCCGGCCGCCCGGCCCGGGGCCTGGTCAACCGGTTCATGCGCGAGCACGGACCGTACGCCCCCGCCGCCTACCCGCAGGTCCACTATCTGACCGCCGGGCTGCGCAAGGCGGCGGTGAAGGCCGGGGACGCGCAGGGCATGGCGCTGTGGGCGGGCCAGGGACACCGGATGGCACGCGAGCTGCCCGCGGGCCGGCTGGTCCGGCTGCTCGCCGAGGAACTGGACGCCGCACGGACGGCAGTGAGCACAGGGAGTACGCAGTGACCGCACCGGTCTTCGTCGTCGAACAGGTCCCCGAGGGGCCCGAGTTCGTCCTGGAGGGGCCCGAGGGCCGGCACGCCGTGTCGGTGAAGCGGCTGCGCGCCGGCGAGGAGGTCGTGCTCACCGATGGGCGCGGCCACTGGACGGAAGGCGTAGTCGGCGCCGCCGAGGGCAAGGACCGGCTCGTCCTCACCGGCCTGGGCGCCGTCCGGGAGGAGCCCGTGCCCGGACCGCGCATCACCGTCGTCCAGGCCCTGCCCAAGGGCGACCGCGGCGAGGTCGCCGTGGAGACGATGACGGAGACCGGCGTCGACGCGATCGTGCCCTGGCAGGCGGCGCGCTGCATCACGCAGTGGAAGGGCGACCGCGGCCTCAAGTCCCTCGCCAAATGGCGCAACACCGCCCGGGAGGCGGGGAAGCAGTCCCGCCGGGTGCGCTTCCCCGAGGTGGCCGAGGCGATGACGACCAAGCAGGTCGCGGCGCTGCTGGACGCGGCGGACTTCGCGGCCGTGCTGCACGAGGACCGGGGGCACGACAGCGAGCCGCTGGCCACCGTCCGGCTCCCCGCCCAGGGCGAGATCGTGCTCGTCGTGGGTCCCGAGGGCGGTGTGTCGCCGGACGAGCTGGCGGTCTTCGCCGCGGCGGGCGCCCGGACCTGCCGGCTCGGGGCGAGCGTCCTGCGTACCTCGACGGCGGGCACGGCGGCGACGGCACTGCTGCTGGGGCGCACCGGCCGCTGGTCGTGACCCCTGTCGTGAGCCCCGCCGTGCGCCCGCTGTGCGCCCCGTCGCGTGCGCCGGAGCCGCTCGCGGTTCCGGCCGCAAGCCGTCTACCGCTTCGCGGGCGAACGGTGGGAAGCTGCCCGTATGGGGACAACAAGGGCATGGGCCCGGGGAAGAGAACGGCGCTTTCTGGCCGTGTCCGCACTCGTGGTCGCGGCGGTCGCGGGTGCTGTGGGCTGTGAGCCCGTGGGCGGACTGAACTCCGTGTCCATCGCCGTGACCACCGATCAGGCCGGCACCGGCGCACTGGAGCGCAACGGGGTCGACGTGCGGTGGCTGAACTGCACCGCCGGAGTCGACGGGGAGGGGCTCGGGATCGGGGTTGCCTCGCCCGCCGCCTCCGCGCACCGGATCGCGGACGTCGACTGCACCGGCAAGACCGGGAACGGCGAGGCCATCACGCTCACCGGCAAGGTCACCCAGGAGCTCGGCGGGCGGTGTGTGCTCGGCGACCTGACCGCGAAGGCGGGCGGGAGGTCCGTCTTCCGGGCGGATGCGCTCGGCGACTGCGACGACACCCCCACGACCGCCGTGGTGAACCCGCCGCCGGCCGGTGGCGGCGCCGGCTTCCGGCCGACGGTCACCGTCACGGTGACGGTGACCGAAGCGCCCAGGGGCAAGTGAGTCCGGCGGGCGCCCGGCGGCCCGTCGTACTCCGGCCAACCCGGTTACGCAGAGCATGGCCGCGGCCTAGGGTGATCGGTGTGACACAGCCTGCCTACCTCCGATACCCCCATGTCCAGGGCGATTCGATCGCCTTCACCGCCGAGGACGATGTCTGGCTGGCGCCGCTGGACGGCGGCCGGGCCTGGCGCGTCAGTGCCGACAACCGGCCTGTCACCGGCCCACGGATATCGCCCGACGGAACCCGGGTCGCCTGGACGTCCACCCGGGACGGGGTGCCCGAGGTGCACGTCGCACCGGCCGACGGCGGCCCCTCGCAACGGCTCACCTACTGGGGCGACGAGCAGACCGCCGTCCACGGCTGGACGCCCGGCGGCGAGGTGCTGGTCATCAGCGCCCAGGGGCAGGCCTCGCACCGGCGCACCTGGGCCCGGGCCGTCCCGGTCGACGGCGGGCCCGCGCGGACCCTGCCGTACGGGCCGGTGGGATCGCTCGCGTACGGGCCCGGCGGCCGGGTCCTGCTGCTCTCGGTCACGATGGGGCGCGAGGCCGCCACCTGGAAGCGCTACCGGGGCGGCACGGCAGGCAAGTTGTGGATCGAGCAGGAGCCCCCGGCGGACGGCCCGGCGGAGTTCGTACGGATCCACGCGGAGCTCGACGGGAACATCGAGTGCCCGATGTGGGTGGGGGAGCGCATAGCCTTCCTCTCCGACCACGAAGGCGTCGGCGCACTCTACTCCTCGCTTCCCGACGGCTCCGGTCTGCGCCGCCACACCGGCATCGAGGGCTTCTACGCCCGCCACGCGACCACCGACGGCACCCGAGTCGCCTACGCCTCGGCCGGTGAACTCTGGCTGCTGGACGGCCTGGAGGGCGACGGCCCCCGCCGCCTCGACATCCGGCTCGGCGGCCAGCGCACCGACCTCCAGCCGCACTCCGTGCACGCCGGCAGCCACCTCGACTCCGCCTCCCCGGACCGCACCGGCCGCGGCAGCGCCGTCGGGACGCGCGGCGCCGTCCACTGGGTCACCCACCGCGGGGGCCCGGCCCGCGTACTCGCCGCGGAACCGGGCGTACGGGCCCGGCTGCCCCGCACCTTCCAGGCCGACGGCGACCAGCACGTCGTCTGGGTCACCGACGCCGAGGGCGACGACGCCCTGGAGTGCGCACCCGCCACCGGCACCGCCCCCGGCTCCGCTCCGCGCCGCCTCGCCGCAGGTCGCATCGGCAGGGTCCTCGACCTCGCCCCGGCCCCCGACGGCAGCCGGTTCGCCGTCGCCGCGCACGACGGGCGGGTCCTGATCGTCGAGCGGGAGAGCGGCGAAGTCCACGAGGTGGACCGCAGCGAGCACGGCGACGCCTCCGGCCTCGCCTTCTCGCCCGACTCCGCCTGGCTCGCCTGGTCCCACCCCGGCCCCGAGCCGCTCAGCCGGCTCAAGCTCGCCCACCTCGCCGACCTCTCGGTCACCGAGGCCACCCCGCTGCGCTTCCGGGACTTCGCTCCCGCGTTCACCGGCGACGGCAAGCACCTCGCGTTCCTCTCCGAGCGGTCCTTCGACCCGGTCTACGACGCCCATGTCTTCGACCTGGCGTTCATCGGCGCCTGCCGCCCGTATCTGCTCACGCTCGCCGCCACCACACCCTCCCCGTTCGGGCCGCAGCGCCACGGCCGCCCGGCCGAGAAGGAGAAGGGCGGCGGCGAGGGCGACCAGGACAACCCGACCGCGCTGCCCGTCACCCGCATCGACCTCGACGGGCTCGCCGACCGGATCCTGCCGCTGCCCGTCGAGGCCGCCAGCTACTCCACGCTGCGGGCCGCGAAGGACGGGCTGCTGTGGCTGTGCCACCCGGTGACCGGGGTGCTCGGTACGAGCGGCGCCACGCCCGACTCGGGGCGGCCCGAGACCGTGCTGGAGCGGTACGACCTGGAGAAGCTGCGCTGCGAGGAACTCGCCTCGGGCGTCAAGGACTTCGCGGTCAGCGGGGACGGCAAGCGGATCGTCCTGCACACCCGGGGCAAGCTGCGCGTCGTACCGTCCGACAGCCATGTCTCCGCCGACGACGAGGACGGCGGCAGCGACGGCGGCGTCACCGTCGACCTCTCCCGGATCCGGCGGACCCTCGAACCGGCCGCCGAATGGCGCCAGATGTACGACGAGGCCGGGCGCATCATGCGGGACAACTTCTGGCGCCCCGACATGGGAGGCCTCGACTGGGACGGGGTCCTGGACCGCTACCGCCCGGTGCTGGAACGGGTCGCCACCCACGACGACCTGATGGACCTGTTGTGGGAGGTGCAGGGGGAGCTCGGCACCTCGCACGCCTATGTGAGGCCGTCCGGCGGATGGTGCGACGACTCGGCCCGGCAGGGGCTGCTCGGCGCGGACATCTCCCGTGCGGAGGACGGCGGTTGGCGCATCGACCGGATCCTGCCGTCCGAGACCTCCGACCCGGAGGCCCGCTCGCCGCTCGCCGCGCCCGGGGTGGCGGTGCGCGCCGGGGACACGATCCTCGCCGTCGACGGCTGCCCGGTCGACCCGGTGACCGGGCCCGGCCCGCTGCTCACCGGCTCGGCGGACAAGCCGGTCGAGCTGACCGTCTCGCCGGTGGACGGCGGCGACCCCCGCCATGTCGTCGTCGTACCCCTCGCCGACGAGGAGGCGCTGCGCTACCACGCGTGGGTCGCCGGCCGGCGGGCGTATGTGCACGAGCACTCCGGCGGGCGCCTCGGCTACCTCCACGTCCCCGACATGGTCGGCTCGGGCTGGGCGCAGCTCCACCGCGATCTGCGGATCGAAGTGGCCCGCGAGGGGCTGGTCGTGGACGTCCGGGAGAACCGCGGCGGCCACACTTCGCAGCTGATCGTGGAGAAGCTCGCCCGCCGCGTCGTCGGCTGGGACATGCCGCGCGGCAGGCTGCCGTTCAGCTACCCGCAGGACGCGCCGCGCGGGCCATTGGTCGCCGTGGCCAACGAGTTCTCCGGCTCGGACGGCGACGTGGTGAACGCCGCGATCAAGGCGCTGGGCATCGGGACGGTGGTCGGTACCCGGACCTGGGGCGGCGTGGTCGGCATCGACGGCCGGTACCGGCTGGTGGACGGGACATCGGTCACCCAGCCCAAGTACGCGTTCTGGTTGGAGGGTTACGGCTGGGGCGTGGAGAACCACGGGGTCGATCCCGATGTCGAGGTCGTGATGACGCCGCAGGACCATGTGGCGGGGCGGGACCCGCAGCTGGACGAGGCGATCCGGATCGCGCTGGCGTCACTGGCGCGGACGCCGGCGAAGCGGGCGCCGGAGCTGCCGGAGGCGTAGGGGGTGGGGCGCGGGTGGGGTGCGCCTGCGGCGGGCGTGTGCCCCTGCCCGCCCTTCCCGTAACCGGGGGCGCTGCCCCCGGGCCCCCGCTCCTCAATCGCCGGAGAGGCTGGATTCCGGGCCCGATACCATGCCGTACAACGATCACCGCCTACCGAGGAGCCGCCCCATGGCAGGAGAACCGCAGCCCGACTGCCTGTTCTGCAAGATCGTCTCGGGCGAGATCCCGGCCACCATCGTCCGCGAGACCGAGACCACCGTCGCCTTCCGGGACATCAACCCGCAGGCCCCCACCCACGTACTCGTCATCCCCCGCGTCCACCACCCGGACGCCGCCGCGCTCGCCGCCGCCGAGCCGGCGATCGCCGCCGACATACTGCGTGAGGCCGGGCAGGTCGCCGCCGACGAGAAGATCGTGGACACCGGGTACCGGGTCGTCTTCAACACCGGCGCCGGCGCCGGCCAGACCGTCTTCCACGCGCACGCCCACGTCCTGGGCGGCCGCGGACTGCAGTGGCCCCCCGGCTAGAGCGGCCGGTCGCACACCGTGTCCGTACGCGAACTCGTGGTCCTCGGCACCGCCAGCCAGGTCCCGACCAGACACCGCAATCACAACGGCTATCTGCTGCGCTGGGACGGCGAGGGCATCCTCTTCGACCCCGGTGAGGGCACCCAGCGCCAGATGCTGCGGGCCGGTGTCGCCGCGCACGACATCGACCGGATCTGCGTCACGCACTTCCACGGCGACCACTCGCTGGGCCTGGCCGGGGTGATCCAGCGGATCAACCTCGACCAGGTCCCGCACCCGGTCACCGCGCACTACCCGGCGAGCGGGCAGCACTTCTTCGAACGGCTGCGGTACGCCACCGCCTACCGCGAGTCCGTCGAGCTGACCGAGGCCCCGGTCGACGCCGACGGGGTGCTCGCCACCACCGACGCGTACACGCTCAGCGCCCACCGGCTCTCGCACCCCGTCGAGTCGTTCGGCTACCGGCTCGTCGAGCCCGACGGGCGGCGCATGCTGCCGGAGAAGCTCGCCGAGCACGGCATCAAGGGCCCGGACGTCGGCCGGATCCAGCGCGAGGGCGCCCTCGGCGGCGTCACGCTCGACGACGTCTCCGAGCGCAGGCGCGGCCAGCGGTTCGCGTTCATCATGGACACGAGGCTCTGCGAGGGCGTGCATGTGCTCGCCGAGGGCTGCGACCTGCTGGTCATCGAGTCGACCTTCCTGGACGAGGACGAACGGCTCGCCACCGACCACGGCCATCTGACCGCCGGCCAGGCGGCCCGGGTGGCCCGGGACGCGGGTGTACGGCACCTCGTGCTGACGCACTTCTCGCAGCGGTACGACGACCCGGCCGCCTTCGAGGCCCAGGCCCGCGCGGCGGGGTACGAGGGCGAACTGACCGTCGCCCAGGACCTCGGCCGGGTCCGCGTGCCCACCCGGCACCTCTGAACACACCAGCACCACATCAGCACCACCGTCTGTGAGCGTGAAAAACCCGTGCACCTCCCCAAAGCCGAACTCCACCTCCACATCGAAGGCACCCTCGAACCCGAACTGGCCTTCGCGCTCGCCCGGCGCAACGGCGTGCAACTGCCGTACGCCGACACCGAGGAGCTCCGCACCGCCTACCTCTTCGAGGACCTGCAGAGCTTCCTGGACCTGTACTACGCGCTGATGGCGGTGCTCCGGACCGAGGAGGACTTCGAGGAGCTCGCCGACGCGTACCTCGCCCGCGCCGCCGCACAGGGCGTCCGGCACGCGGAGATCTTCTTCGACCCGCAGGCGCACACCGCCCGCGGAGTCCCGATCGGCACCGTCGTCGAGGGGCTCGGCCGGGCGCTGGACCGCAGCGAGGAGAAGCACGGCATCTCCACCCAGCTGATCATGTGCTTCCTGCGCGACCAGTCGGCCGAATCGGCGCTTTTGACCCTGGAGGCGGCGAAGCCGTATCTGCACCGGATCAGCGCGGTCGGCCTCGACTCGGCGGAGGTCGGCCACCCGCCCGCCAAGTTCCGCGAGGTGTACGAGGCGGCCGCGGCGCTCGGGCTGCGCAAGGTCGCGCACGCCGGCGAGGAGGGCCCGCCCGAGTACATCCGGGAGGCCCTGGATGTCCTCGGGGTGGAGCGCATCGACCACGGGCTGCGCTGCATGGAGGACCCGGAGCTGGTGAAGCGGCTGGTCGCGGACCGGGTGCCGCTCACCCTCTGCCCGCTGTCCAACGTACGGCTGCGCGCCATCGACACCCTGGAGGATCACCCGCTGCGGGCCATGATGGCCGCCGGACTGCTCTGCACGGTGAACTCCGACGACCCCGCCTACTTCGGCGGATACGTCGGGGACACCTTCCACGCCGTCCGCGAGGCGCTCGGTCTGGACCAGGAGCAGCTGCGCACGCTGGCCCGCAACTCCTTCGAGGCGGCCTTCCTCGACCACGACGAGGAGCGCAGGGCGCGCTATCTGTCCGAGGTCGAGGCGTACGCGTTCGACTGACCGGCCCCGCCCGCCGGGCCGGCCGTCCGGAACGCGCCCCGGACCGGGCGCCTGCGGCGCACGGGCAGGCTGATCTCCGTGACGGCCTGCTCGGGCGCGCCCAGCTTGGGCACGGCGCCCGGCACCGCTCCGGTGGTGACGGCGAGCAGCGCGGCCGGGGCGCCGCCCCTGCGGCGCACCGATCCCGGCACCAGCGGGCGGCCACCGGTGTGCAGGGCGACGGCCGTGACCGGGGCCGCGACCAGGAGGGTGAGGGCGCCCAGGATCAGGCCCATGACCGGGTAGCCGGCCTGCTCGGACAGCACACTGCCGAGCATCGGCCCGCAGGCCACGCCGACGGAGGACGTGGAGCCTGCGAGGACCGCCCAGCGGCCGCGTACGTCCAGGGAGGCGGCCAGGCCGATCAGGTACGACAGGACCACGGGGTAGACCGTGTTCCAGAGGATCTCGCCGGTCGCGAACTGGCCGAGGCTCCCGGCCGACGAGCTGAGCACGATGCTCGCCGCGATGATCACGGTGCCCAGACCGATCGGCACCGCCCGGCCGAGCCTGGAGCCCAGCACCCCGGCGCCCATCACCCCGAGCAGACCCGCGCCGAGCGCGGCGGCGAACACCGCGCCGATGGTGACCTCGGAGAGCCCGACCCGGTCCACCCCGATCCGGCTGCTGACGCCCCACAGCGCGTTCTGCGCCATGGACCAGACGAGCATGCCGCCCGCGAGCACCAGACCGGAACGGCGGTGCGGCAGCCGGGCGGCGGCCGGGGCGGTGGGGCCGGCGGGCACGGCGCCGCCGAGCCGTGCGGTGGCCGGCCAGACGACCAGGGCGACCAGGGCGATCGAGGCGAACGGCAGCCGGTGGCCGCCGCCGAGGTGCGGGATCGTCAGATAGAGGGCGCCCGCCGTCGCGGAGACGCTGAGCAGCCCGAGCGACGAGGTCCGGTGCGGATCGCGCTGGGCGGCGATGCCCGAGGCGGCCACCGCGGTCGCCGTACCGGAGCCGAAGCCGCCGATCATCGCGCCCATGACCACCAGCGGCACCGACCCGGCCAGGGCGGCGCAGCCGTACCCCGCCATGGCCAGTACCAGCCCGATCCGGGCCGGCCGCCGCGGCCCGTACGTCTCGACTCGGCCAGCCAGCGTGAACCCGGCGGTCGCCGAACTCAGCAGCAGGGCACTGCCGACCAGACCGGACTGCGCCGTACTGAGGCCGAGACAGACGGAGAGCCGCCCGACGATGGTGGGGAGCAGATAGGCGGCGAGGTAACCGGCGGTGAACACGGCGACCAGGGGCCACGCGGCGCGAGGGCGCGAGGACATGGGCGTTCCTGAAGACATGCCGATACGGCAGAGAAGGCAGGGGAGGGCAAAGCGGGAAATGCGGGGAATTCGGGCCACTCGTCGGCAACCGTCGCCGAAGGGGCTCGCGGGCCAATTTGTATCAACCGCGGCCAGCCGGCCGAAAGGCGCCCTCGTGTGATCTGGGTCACTTATGTGTTTACGTTCCGGGGGTACGGGTAGCAGCGCATGTTTATGCAGGTCAGTGGCTGGATGTGGGGCGCTGCGGCGGGCCTTCCCGCGCCGACGGCGCGCACCCTCCGGTTGCGGCGGTGAATCGGGCACACTGGCCGGATCTGCCACGACCGGGGAGTGCAAGGTGAGCACGGACATTCCAGGTATCGACCCACTGGACGGGCTGCGCGCCCCGCAGGACCCGGACTGCGACGTCTTCCTCACCGGCACGGTCTTCCTCGACATCATCTTCACCGGCCTGGACAGCGCCCCGGTGCGCGGCACCGAGTCCTGGGCCCGCGGCATGGGCTCCAGCCCCGGCGGCGTCGCCAACATGGCCACCGCCCTGGCGCGACTGGGGCTGCACACCTCGCTGGCCGCGGCCTTCGGCGACGACCACTACGGGGAGTACTGCTGGGACGCCCTGGAGCAGGGCGAGGGCATCGACCTGTCCATGTCGCACACCGTCCCCGGCTGGCACTCGCCGGTGACCGTCTCGATGGCGTACGAGGGCGAGCGGACGATGGTCTCGCACGGCCACGAGGCCCCCGGCCCCGAGGGCGCCCACGGAGCCGCCCTCCTCGCCGGGGAAGCGTCCTTCCCGCGCTGCCCGCCCCGCGCCCGCGCCGCCGTCGCCTCGCTCGCCCCCGGCCGCAGCGAACCATGGGTCGCCACCGCGGCCCGCAACGGCGCCCGGATCTTCGCCGACGTCGGCTGGGACGAGACCGGCCGCTGGGACCTGGACGCCCTCGCCGACCTGGAGCACTGCCAGGCCTTCCTCCCCAACGCCGAGGAGGCGATGCGCTACACCCGCACCGACTGCCCGCGCGCCGCCGCCCACGCCCTGGCCGAGCGCGTGCCGCTCGCCGTGGTCACCCTGGGCGCGGAGGGCGCGTACGCGGTGGACTCGGCGACCGGGGAGAGCGCCGAGGTGCCCGCGATCGAGGTCGAGGCGCTCGACCCCACCGGTGCCGGCGACGTCTTCGTCGCCGGTTTCGTCACCGGCACCCTGGCGGACTGGCCGCTGGCCGACCGGCTGGCCTTCGCCGGGCTGACCGCGGCGCTCTCGGTCCAGGAGTTCGGCGGATCGCTGTCGGCGCCGGGCTGGGCGGAGATCGCCGCCTGGTGGCAGCAGATCCGCACCCTCGCCGACCAGGACCCGGCCGCGCTCCAGCGGTACGCCTTCCTGGAGGAACTGCTGCCCGCCGCCGCCCGGCCCTGGCCGCTGCGCCGCGCGGTCCCGACGATCGGCTTCCGGCATCCCGCCTGACGGCCGGGCACGGCTGTTCGTGAGCGTGTGCGAAAAAGCCCTCGGTGTTGTCGGTGCGGAGTCGTAGGCTTGTAGATCCGAGAGGTTGTCGATCGGCGAGAACCTTGCAACGGGAGGTATGTGCAGGCCACAGAGCCGGCCCATGACTCAGACACCCACAGCCCAGACCCCTGCGCCGAGGCAGGCGCGAGCCCACTTCACCGTCCCCGCCAGCCATCCGATGGTGACCGTTCTGGGTTCGGGCGACGCCTTGCTGCGCGTGATCGAGACGGCCTTCCCGGCGGCCGACATCCACGTCCGGGGAAATGAGATCAGCGCCGCCGGGGACGCGACGGAAGTCGCTCTGATCCAGCGCCTGTTCGACGAGATGATGCTGGTGCTCCGCACCGGTCAGCCGATGACGGAGGACGCAGTGGAACGCTCGATCGCCATGCTCAGGGCGACGGAGAGCGGCGAGGGGGACGGCGAGGAGACACCGGCCGAGGTGCTCACCCAGAACATCCTCTCCAGCCGCGGTCGCACGATCCGCCCCAAGACGCTCAACCAGAAGCGGTACGTCGACGCGATCGACAAGCACACGGTCGTCTTCGGCATCGGCCCCGCCGGTACCGGCAAGACCTATCTCGCCATGGCGAAGGCCGTCCAGGCCCTGCAGTCCAAGCAGGTCAACCGGATCATCCTGACCCGGCCCGCGGTCGAGGCGGGCGAGCGGCTCGGCTTCCTGCCCGGCACGCTCTACGAGAAGATCGACCCGTATCTGCGCCCGCTCTACGACGCGCTGCACGACATGCTCGACCCCGACTCCATCCCCCGGCTGATGGCCGCGGGCACGATCGAGGTGGCGCCCCTGGCGTACATGCGTGGCCGTACGTTGAATGACGCGTTCATCATTCTCGACGAGGCGCAGAACACCAGCGCCGAGCAGATGAAGATGTTCCTGACCCGGCTCGGCTTCGACTCGAAGATCGTCATCACCGGTGACGTCACCCAGGTCGACCTGCCGAACGGCACCAAGAGTGGTCTGCGCCAGGTCCAGGAGATCCTGGACGGCGTCGAGGACGTCCACTTCTCCCGGCTCACCTCCCAGGATGTCGTCCGGCACAAGCTCGTCGGCCGTATCGTCGACGCGTACGAGAAGTACGACAACCGAGACAGCCACAACGGGAAGCAGTAGCAGCGCACCATGTCGATCGACGTCAACAACGAGTCCGGAACCGAGGTCGACGAGCAGGCGATCCTCGACATCGCCCGCTACGCACTCGCGAGGATGCGGATCCACCCGCTCTCCGAGCTCTCGGTGATCGTGGTGGACACCGACGCCATGGAACAGCTCCACATCCAGTGGATGGACCTCCCGGGCCCGACCGATGTCATGTCCTTCCCGATGGACGAGCTGCGTCCGCCGGCCAAGGACGACGAGGAGCCCCCGCAGGGACTCCTCGGTGACATCGTGCTCTGCCCGGAGGTCGCCAAGAAGCAGGGCGAGGACGCGGAGACCCGGCACTCCATGGACGAGGAGCTCCAGCTCCTCACCGTCCACGGAGTGCTGCACCTCCTCGGGTACGACCACGAGGAGCCGGACGAGAAGGCCGAGATGTTCGGCCTCCAGGCCGCGATCGTCGACGGCTGGCGCGCCGAGCACGGCCTGACCGGCCCGTCGCCCGCCCCCACCGTCTCGTGAGTGTTCCTCTCGTTCTCGGGGCCGTTCTGCTGGTCGTCGGCGGCTGGCTGGCGGCCTGCGCGGAGGCGGGCATCGCCCGGGTCTCCAGTTTCCGGGCCGCCGAGGCGGTCCGCTCCGGGCGGCGCGGCAGCGGGAAGCTGGAGCAGGTCGCGGCGGATCCGACCCGCTATCTCAACGTCGCCCTGCTGGTGCGGGTCGCCTGCGAGATGTCGGCCGGGGTGCTCGTCACGTACGCCTGCCTGAAGGAATTTCCGCAGACCTGGGAGGCGCTGGCCGTCGCCATGGGCGTGATGGTCCTCGTCTCCTACGTCGCCATCGGCGTCTCGCCGCGCACCATCGGCCGCCAGCACCCGCTGAACACGGCCACCGCCGCGGCGTACGTCCTGCTGCCGCTGGCCCGGGTCATGGGCCCGATCCCGCAGCTGCTGATCCTCATCGGCAACGCGCTGACCCCGGGCAAGGGTTTCCGCAAGGGCCCGTTCGCCAGCGAGGCCGAACTGCGCGCGATGGTCGACCTCGCCGAGGCGGAGTCGCTGATCGAGGACGAGGAGCGCCGCATGGTGCACTCCGTCTTCGAGCTCGGCGACACGCTGGTGCGCGAGGTCATGGTGCCGCGGACGGACCTGGTCTGCATCGAGCGCTACAAGACGATCCGGCAGGCGCTCACCCTGGCCCTGCGCTCCGGTTTCTCGCGCATCCCGGTCACCGGGGAGAACGAGGACGACATCGTCGGCATCGTCTATCTCAAGGACCTGGTCCGCAAGACCCACATCAACCGCGAGTCGGAGGCCGATCTGGTCTCCACCGCGATGCGGCCGGCCGCCTTCGTGCCCGACACCAAGAACGCCGGTGACCTGCTGCGCGAGATGCAGCAGGAGCGCAGCCACGTCGCCGTGGTGATCGACGAGTACGGCGGCACGGCGGGCATCGTCACCATCGAGGACATCCTCGAGGAGATCGTCGGCGAGATCACCGACGAGTACGACCGTGAGCTCCCGCCCGTCACGGAGCTGGGGAACGACTGCTTCCGGGTGACCGCGCGCCTCGACATCGGCGACCTCGGGGAGCTGTTCGGCCTCGACGAGTACGACGACGAGGACGTGGAGACCGTCGGCGGACTGCTGGCCAAGGCGCTGGGGCGGGTCCCGATCGCCGGGGCCTCGGCCGTGGTCGACCTGCCGGACGGCCGCCGGCTGCGGCTGACCGCGGAGTCCCCGGCGGGCCGCCGCAACAAGATCGTCACGGTGCTGGTGGAGCCCGTGGCGCCACAGGGGGAGGACGAGGATTGACCCCGCAGCAGCTGAGGGCCTTCTGCCTGGAGTTCAACGCGAGCGCCGAGGAGTTCCCGTTCGGCCCCGAGACCTCCGTCTTCAAGGTGCTCGGCAAGATGTTCGCGCTCAGCGCGCTGGACGCCCGGCCGCTGACGGTGAACCTGAAGTGCGACCCGGACGAGGCGGTGCGGCTGCGGGAGAAGTACGAGGCGGTGGTGCCGGGCTGGCACATGAACAAACGGCACTGGAACACGGTGACGGTGTCCGGGGTGCCCGACCGGGTGTTCCGCGAGCTGATCGAGGACTCTTACGACCTGGTGGTGGCGGGACTGCCGAAGGCGGACCGGCTGCGGCTCGACCGGCCGTAGGCGGTGCGCCCGGTTCGTGGGCGGTGCTCGGGACGGTGCGCCCGGTTCGTATGCTCGGCACATGACTGAGAGCACCGACCTCGGCGCCGAGGACCGCAAGATCGTCACGCTGGCGCGCAGCGCCCGCGCCCGCAACGGTGTGCCGGAGGGCGCGGCCGTACGGGACGAGACCGGGCGTACGTACGTCGCGGGCACCGTACGGCTGGAGTCGCTGAAACTCAGCGCGCTGCAGACCGCCGTGGCGATGGCCGTGGCCAGCGGGGCCACCTCCCTGGAGGCGGCCGCGGTCGTCTCCGAGGCCGAGACCCCGTCGGACGAGGACCGTGCCGCGGTACGGGACCTGGGCGGCCCGGACACCCCCGTACTGCTCGCCGGTCCCGACGGCACACTGCGGGTCAGTGTGACGGCGGGCTGACGGCGGCACGATCCGCACACCGTGTACGAACGCCCCGCACCCGACCGGTGCGGGGCGTTCGCGCACCGGGTGCGGGAAGCACGGATCTTGACAGCATCTGATGGGTCATCAGCCCAGGGGTTCCGCTCCCATTGACTTCTGCGGGGCCGGAGCCGTCAATGGGCCCCCGTCGGCGCGGAGAGCCGCCGCGCCGCATCCGCAGGAGGGGGCTCCATGCGTCAGACCGTCCGAAGAATCAGCATGCGAAGATCCGCTGCCCGAAGACGGCCGGGCCGCCGCTGGGCCGCCGCACTGGGCGTCGGCGCGCTCGTCGTGGCCGGGGGAGGCGGGCTCGCGGGCCCCGCGCAGGCCATGGTCACCGCCTCGGTGCCGGTGGACTTCCCCACCCACTGCATCCCGCCGGCCATCGCGGGCATCCCGCCGATCGACGGGACCACGAAGGCCGAGATCACCGTCGACAACGCCGCCCCGAGGGTGGGCGACACGGTCACGGTCACGTACACCGTCGTCGCGCCGGCCGCCGGGAACCCGGTCGACCTGGCGCTGCCCGCCGACATCATGACGCCGACCGGCAAGGTCACCGTCGGCGGTGCGCAGAGCGCGAGCGTCACCGTCGCGGGCCCGAAGAAGAACGACCCGGTACCCGGCAAGGGCGCTTTCCCGTCGTTCTCGATGACCGGCACCTTCACGGTCACCGCGCCCGGACAGATCACGCTCTCGCCCGGCGACTACAACATCCACACCAGCTACATCATGGAGCTGGACACCCCCTGCACGGTGACGGACCCGCCCGCCCCCGTCTCCGAGACGATCATCGCGACGGACGACGGCGGCCAGGTCAACGAGCGTGCCATCCAGCTCGGGGCCGCGTCCGGCAAGGCGGGCGACGCGGTCACCGTCACCGGGTCGAAGTTCACCCCCGGCGCGGACATCACCCTCGCCGGCCGGGCCGGTGACGCGCCGACCGCCGACACGGCCACCGCCAAGGCGGACGGCTCCGGCAACTTCAGCGGCCGGCTCACCGTCGACGATCCGGCGACCACCGGCATCGTCGCCTACGAGGGCGGCAGCTGGGACCCGGCCAAGGGCGCCGGCCCGCAGGCCTACACCGTCACCGGTGGCGGCGGCGAGATCCCGGACGGCAGCCAGCGGCTCGACACCTCCATCGAGGCGGGCACGCTCTCCATGGTCCAGGCCGGGGACACCGTCGAGATGTCGGCGGTCGACTTCGGCCGCGGCGGCGCCTCCCGGGGCTCCTTGCAGACGGTCACGGTCGAGGACTTCCGCGGCGGCCCCGCGGGCTGGTCCCTGACCGGGAAGGTCACCGACTTCAAGGGTCCCGGCGGCGCGACGATCGGTGCCTCCGCACTCGCCTGGACCCCGGTCTGCGCGACGAAGCCCGGCAGCCCGAGCACCTGCGCGGCGGGTTCCGAGGGCTCGGTCGGCAGCGCGGGCGCCACCCTGGCGTCCACGCCGAACGGGACCGTCACCGGCGGCGAGTTCACCGTCGACGCCCGGCTCGCGCTGAGCGTACCGGCGTACACCGCCCCCGGCGCGTACTCCGGCGTGCTCACCCTCACCCTCACCTGACCGAGCGGTCCCGACCAGCAGGCGGACCGGGCGCGCACCCGCCCGGACCGCCCGTCCCGACCACCACCCGGGGGCTTCGCACCGTGCGCACCATCTACCTGACTCTCCTGGCCGGCGCCCTCCTGCTGATCGGCGCGCCCGCCGCCCACGCCGCGGACAACGGCAGCTGGTCGGTCTACCCGGCCACCGAACGGGCCGGTCAGCGCCCGTACTTCTACCTCTCGGCCGACCCCGGCGCCACGCTCCACGACAAGGTCACCGTCACCAACAGGACGGACCGGCCGCAGACCTTCCGGCTGTACGCGGCCGACGCCTACAACACCGCGCGCGACGGCGGCTTCGCCGTACGGGCCCGCGACGAGCGGCAGCGCTCGGTCGGCGCCTGGGCCAGGACCGACCGCGACCGGGTCACCGTGGAGCCGCACGGATCGGTCACCGTCCCGCTCACCATCACCGTCCCCGAGAACGCCGAACCGGGCGACCACCCCGGCGCGCTCGTCGCGCTCGACGAGCGCATGGACCCGGCCGACGCCGGTTCCGTCGCCGTGGGCATCCAGAAGGCGGTCGGCGCCCGGATCTATCTGCGGGTGAACGGCCCGACCATGCCCGCGCTCTCCGTGGACGACATCCGGGTCGAGCACACCCAGCCGCTGGTCCCCGGCACCGGGCAGAGCCGGGCCGTCATCTCGTACACGCTCCGCAACCGGGGCAATGTCACCCTCAGCCCCAAGGTCGCCCTCAAGGCCGAGGGGCTCTTCGGCCGCACCCTGCTCGCCCGCGACCTGAAGCGGATCCCCTCCGAGCTGCTGCCCCGCCAGGAGGTCCGGCTGACCGAACAGTGGGCCGACGCGCCCCAGCTGGAATGGGGCGAGATCCGGCTGACCGCGAGCGCCCGGCAGACCCGCGAGTCCGCCGCCGTCCCGTACTTCGCCCTGCCCTGGCTGATGGCCGGGATCCTGCTGGTGATCGTCGGCGGGGGTACGGCGATGTGGGTACGGGTCCGCCGGAGCCGTGCCCGTACCGCCTGAGGCGACACCCGGCAGGCCCCGCCGCGGCCCTTGGTGCGGCGAGGCCGCCGGGATCGGGGACAATGGGCGCCATGAGCGTTCGACCTGACACAGAAGCCGCTGCGCAGCAGGCCGCGGGCACGGCCCCCCACCGGGCCGGTTTCGCCTGCTTCGTGGGCCGCCCCAACGCGGGCAAGTCCACCCTCACGAACGCTCTGGTCGGCCAGAAGGTGGCGATCACCTCCAACCGGCCGCAGACCACCCGGCACACCGTGCGCGGCATCGTGCACCGCGACGACGCGCAGCTGATCCTGGTCGACACGCCCGGCCTGCACAAGCCGCGCACACTGCTCGGCGAGCGGCTCAACGACGTCGTACGGACCACCTGGGCCGAGGTCGACGTCATCGGCTTCTGCCTGCCCGCCGACCAGAAGCTCGGCCCCGGCGACAAGTACATCGTCAAGGAACTCGCCGGTATCAAGAAGACCCCGAAGATCGCCATCATCACCAAGACCGACCTGGTCGACTCCAAGCAGCTCGCCGAACAGCTGCTCGCCGTCTCCCGCCTCGGCGAAGAGCTCGGCTTCGAGTGGGCGGAGATCATCCCGGTCTCCGCGGTCAAGGACACCCAGGTCGACCTGCTCGGCGACCTGATCGCCCCGCTGCTCCCGGAGAGCCCGCCGCTCTACCCGGAGGGCGACCTCACCGACGAGCCCGAGATGGTCATGGTCGCGGAGCTGATCCGCGAGGCCGCGCTCGAAGGCGTACGGGACGAGCTGCCGCACTCCATCGCGGTCGTCGTCGAGGAGATGCTGCCCCGCGAGGGCCGCCCGGCGGACAAGCCACTGCTCGACATCCACGCCAACGTCTACATCGAGCGGCCCAGCCAGAAGGGCATCATCATCGGCCCGAAGGGCAAGCGGCTGAAGGACGTCGGCACGAAGTCGCGCAAACACATCGAGGCACTGCTCGGCACACCGGTCTTCCTGGACCTCCATGTGAAGGTCGCCAAGGACTGGCAGCGCGACCCGAAGCAGCTGCGCAAGCTGGGCTTCTGAGTTCTGCCCGGTCCGGCGGCCGGAGGACGGTGCAGCTGCCCGAAGCCGCTGAGGCCCCCGGGGCCGAAGGGCGCGAGGGCGGCAGTCGGGATGGGTCCCGAAGCAGCTGCGCAAGCTGGGCTTCTGACCCGGATTACCGGGCACGGGCCGCGAGGGCCCGCGCCACGGGGACCCCGGTCACCGGGAGGCCGGTCTCATGCGCCCTCCTTCAGGACGCGTGAGACCAGGGCCCGCTGGGCGTCGGTCAGCCTCGGGTCCGCGCAGTGGACCGTCCGGTCGCCGACCGTGATCCGGTACCGGAAGCCGTCCGGCACCCCCTTGGGCGGGGCGTCGTGGCCCGCGGCCAGCGCCGACTCGGCCAGTGCCTCCCACTCGGGGGCGTCGTCCCGCCCGGCGGTGTCGACCTCGCTGTGGCGTGCGATGCCGGCGAAGCCGCCGGTCCTGCTGACCTGAATCCGCATGCGATGCCCTCCAACGCCGGACGTCCGGGTCCTAAGCGGTCGGTACGCCCACTTCCGACCATGCCTTCAGGACGGCCTCGGTCTCGTCGCCCTCGCCGAAGCGGCTGCGGGCCGCGGCGACCGTCAGCCGGGCGAAGGACGCGAAGTCCGCGTCCACGGCCAGTTGACCACCTGTGAGCACATCGAACCAGAGCTGCCCGGCCCGCTCCCACGCATTGCCGCCGAGCGCCGTCGCCAGCAGACAGAACGCGCGGTTCGGGATGCCGGAGTTGAGGTGCACCCCGCCGTTGTCCTCGCTGGTGTGGATGTAGTCCTCCATCGACGCGGGCTGCGGGTCCTTGCCCAGCACGTCGTCGTCGTAGGCCGTGCCCGGCGCCTTCATGGAGCGCAGTGCGGTGCCCTGGACGCCGGGCGCCAGCAGCCCGGCACCGATCAGCCAGTCCGCCTGGTCGGCGCTCTGGCCCAGCGTGTACTGCTTCACCAGGGAGCCGAAGACGTCGGACATGGATTCGTTGAGCGCGCCGGACTGGCCGTAGTAGCTCAGATTGGCGGTGTACTGGGTCAGGCCGTGGGTCAGCTCGTGGCCGATCACGTCGATGGCGACGGTGAAGTCCAGGAAGACCTCGCCGTCCCCGTCGCCGAAGACCATCTGCTCGCCGTCGAAGAAGGCGTTGTTGTACTTCTCGTCGTAGTGCACGGAACCGATCAGCGGCAGTCCGTTGCCGTCGATCGAACGGCGGCCGTACGCCTTGAGCAGCAGTTCGAAGGTGGCGCCGAGCCCCGCGTACGCGCGGTTGACGCTCGCGTCCTTCGTCGGCTCCTGGCCCTCGGAGCGGACCTTGGTGCCGGGCAGTCGGGTGCGGTGGCGGCAGTCGTAGAGCGTCCGGTCGGGCTTGTCGGAGGCTTCCCCGTCGGTTGCGGGGGCGACGGGCACGGCGACGACCGTGGCCATCTGGCGGCGGGTGCGGCGGGCCGCGTCGCTCTCCAGGGTGCGGCGGGAGGGCCCGGCGAGATCGGGGTTGTCGGACTGCGACAGCTTGTCGAGGACATGAGGCGGCACGATCGTGCAGAAGACGGGGTGGAACCCGTGCGGTGACTGAGGCTGCATACCGCCGACTGTGGCACCAGGTAATCGCGATGTCACTGGTTGCGATCAGGATTGACGAAATGGAGTGATCGGTCACTCTTGGGCGTTTCCTGTGCCCGGTCCCGCATACTGATACGGGACCGACGTATCAGGCGCCCCTCGGTTAGTCTCTTCGCATCATGCGTTTCGGGCTGCTTCTTCTTAGCTGCCGCGGCGAGGGCCTGTAGTCGTAGGCCGACCCCCTCCCCGCGGAGTCTTGTGTTGCAGCGACACAGTCGGCCGTCCCATTGGTTGGACCCCCGAGGAGCCGTACGCCATGACCGCCGCAAATCCCGTCCAGACCCCCGCCGAGTCCGCCGTCGGCCGTCCGACACCGCTCACCAACGCGACTCAGCTGCAGAAGCCGTCCGGGATGCCGATCCACAAGTACGGCACCTACGAGGCCGTCGACATCCCCGACCGCACCTGGCCGGACAAGCGGATCACGGTCGCGCCCCGCTGGCTCTCCACCGACCTGCGCGACGGCAACCAGGCCCTGATCGACCCGATGTCGCCGGCCCGCAAGCGCGAGATGTTCGATCTGCTCGTACGCATGGGCTACAAGGAGATCGAGGTCGGCTTCCCGTCCTCCGGCGAGACCGACTTCGCCTTCGTCCGCTCCATCATCGAAGAGGGCGCGATCCCCGAGGACGTGACGATCTCCGTCCTGACGCAGGCCCGCGAGGACCTGATCGAGCGGACCGTGGAGTCCCTCGTCGGCGCCCACCGCGCCACCGTGCACCTGTACAACGCGACGGCGCCCACCTTCCGCCGGGTCGTCTTCCGCGGCTCCAAGAACGACATCAAGCAGATCGCCGTGGACGGCACGCGGCTGGTCATGGAGTACGCGGAGAAGCTGCTGGGCCCGGAGACGATCTTCGGTTACCAGTACAGCCCCGAGATCTTCACCGACACCGAGCTGGACTTCGCCCTGGAGGTCTGCGAGGCGGTCTGCGACGTCTGGCAGCCGGAGGAGGGCCGCGAGATCATCCTCAACCTGCCCGCCACCGTGGAGCGTTCGACGCCTTCCACGCACGCGGACCGGTTCGAGTGGATGTCGCGCAATCTGTCGCGCCGCGAGTTCGTCTGCCTGTCGGTCCACCCGCACAACGACCGCGGCACCGCCGTCGCCGCCGCCGAGCTGGCCATCATGGCCGGTGCCGACCGGATCGAGGGCTGCCTGTTCGGCCAGGGCGAGCGCACCGGCAACGTCGACCTGGTCACCCTGGGCATGAACCTGTTCTCGCAGGGTGTCGACCCGCAGATCGACTTCTCGCAGATCGACGAGATCCGCCGCACCAGCGAGTACTGCAACCAGATGGAGGTCCACCCGCGCCACCCCTACGCGGGCGACCTGGTCTACACCGCCTTCTCCGGCTCCCACCAGGACGCCATCAAGAAGGGCTTCGACGCCATGGAGGCCGACGCGGCCGCCCAGGGCAAGACCGTCGACGACATCGAGTGGGCGGTGCCGTACCTGCCGATCGACCCGAAGGACGTCGGCCGCAGCTACGAGGCCGTCATCCGGGTCAACTCCCAGTCCGGCAAGGGCGGAATCGCCTACGTCCTGAAGAACGACCACAAGCTGGACCTGCCGCGCCGGATGCAGATCGAATTCTCCCGGATCATTCAGGCCAAGACGGATGCCGAGGGCGGCGAGGTCACCCCGACGCAGATCTGGTCCGCGTTCCGCGACGAGTACCTGCCCAACCCGGAGAACGCCTGGGGCCGCGTACAGCTGCGCACCGGCCAGACCACGACCGGCTCCGACGGCCAGGACACGATCACCGTCGAGGCGACCGTGGACGGCGCGGACACCGTACTGACCGGCACCGGCAATGGACCGATCTCCGCGTTCTTCGAAGCGCTGCAGGCCATCGGCATCGACGCCCGTCTGCTGGACTACACCGAGCACACCATGAGCGAGGGCGCCAGCTCCCAGGCCGCCTCGTACATCGAGTGCGCGATCGACGGAAAGGTCCTGTGGGGCATCGGCATCGACGCCAACACCACCCGGGCCTCGCTGAAGGCGGTCGTCTCCGCCGTCAACCGCTCCAGCCGCTGATCCGGCGCCCGCGAGGGCGTCGAGCCGCACGGCCGAGAACCCCGTCCACCCGCATCCGGGGGGGGCGGGGTTCGGCCATCTCCGGAGGGTTGTGACGAGCGAGGTGCTGACGCCACATCACGACTGTGGTTAACATCACGTCCACACGGCAATGTTGCCGGAGGTGGCACCTCCCGTGCCCTTGGGGCTACGGGGGAGTTACGGAGGTGTGCGACGTGCGGTCAGCCCTGGTACAACGCGCCATGAAGCTGCGTATCTGCGGCATCCGCACCATCTGGGACCCCGTGGGCGACGGCGAGTTCTTCTGCCCCGGCTGCGGCGGCGACCGCAACTACCGCCGGCTCACCGGCCGTCGGCGCTTCGCGGTGCTCGGCGTGCCGATGCTGGCGCGCGGCGCGGTGGGCCCGGTCGTCGAATGCGCCGCCTGCCGCGAGCACTTCGGCACCGACGCGCTCGACCACCCCACCACCACCCGGCTCTCCGCCATGCTCCGGGACGCCGTCCACACCGTCACGCTCGGCGTCCTCGCGGCGGGCGGCACCACCTCCCGTACGGTGCTGGAGACCGCGGCCGCCATCGTGCGCGGCGCCGGATTCGACGACTGCACCGAGGAACAGCTCTGCACCGTCGTCGAGGTGCTCGCCGCCGACACCGGCAACGGCTCCGCCTTCGACCCCGCGGCCGAGGCCTGCGGAGCGGCCCTCGCCATCGAACTGCACGAGGCGCTGGAGCCGCTCGCCCCGCATCTGGCCCCCGCCGGACGCGAATCGATTCTCCTCCAGGGCGCCCGGATCGCGCTCGCCGACGGCCCGTACGGACAGGCGGAGCGCGAGGTGCTGACCACGGTCGGCGGTGCGCTGCAGCTCTGCGCCCAGGACACGGCCCGGCTGCTCGCCGAGGCGGCGCGCACCCCCTCCTGACCGCCCCGGGGGACCGGTGAGCCGGCTCCGTACCGGACAATGGTCGTATGAGCTTGTTCCGGGACGACGGCGTGGTGCTGCGCACGCAGAAGCTGGGCGAGGCCGACCGGATCATCACGATCCTGACCCGAGGCCACGGCCGGGTCCGCGCCGTCGCGCGCGGGGTGCGGCGCACGAAGTCCAAGTTCGGGGCGCGGCTGGAACCCTTCTCCCACGTCGACGTGCAGTTCTTCGCCCGCGGCAGCGAACTGATCGGCCGCGGACTGCCGCTCTGCACCCAGAGCGAGACGATCGCCCCGTACGGCGGCGGCATCGTCACCGACTACGCCCGCTACACCGCGGGCACCGCGATGCTGGAGACCGCCGAGCGGTTCACCGACCACGAGGGCGAGCCCGCGGTCCAGCAGTACCTGCTGCTCGTCGGCGGGCTGCGCACCCTCGCCCGCGGCGAACACGAGCCGCACCTCATCCTCGACGCGTTCCTGCTGCGCTCGCTCGCCGTCAACGGCTACGCACCCAGCTTCGAGGACTGCGCCAAGTGCGGAATGCCCGGACCGAACCGGTTCTTCTCCGTCGCGGCGGGCGGTGTCATATGCGGCGACTGCCGGGTGCCCGGCAGCGTCGTACCCTCGGCTGAGGCCGTCACCCTGCTGAGCGCGCTGCTCAGCGGTGACTGGGAGACGGCGGACGCGTGCGAGGCGCGTCATGTCAGGGAGGGGAGCGGACTGGTGTCCGCCTATCTGCACTGGCACCTGGAGCGCGGGCTGCGCTCACTGCGGTACGTAGAGAAGTGATTCAGGCAGATCAGGCACAGGGAGCGAGACAGTTCATGGTAGTACGCGGGATGCTCGGCGGCCGTAACCGGCGCGACTACAAGACCCCGGAGCCGCACCCCTCCGGTGCCACGCCCCCGAAGATTCCCGGCGAGCTGGTGCCCAAGCACGTGGCCGTCGTGATGGACGGCAACGGCCGCTGGGCCAAGGAGCGCGGCCTCCCGCGCACCGAGGGCCACAAGGTCGGCGAGGGCGTCGTCATGGACGTGCTCAAGGGCTGCATCGAGATGGGCGTCAAGAACCTTTCGCTGTACGCGTTCTCCACCGAGAACTGGAAGCGGTCCCCGGAGGAGGTGAAGTTCCTGATGAACTTCAACCGGGACGTCATCCGCCGCCGCCGTGACGAGATGGACGAGCTGGGCATCCGCATCCGCTGGGTGGGCCGCATGCCCAAGCTGTGGAAGTCCGTGGTCCAGGAGCTCCAGGTCGCCCAGGAGCAGACCAAGGACAACGACAGGATGACGCTGTACTTCTGCGTCAACTACGGCGGTCGGGCCGAGATCGCCGACGCCGCGCAGCGCATCGCGCAGGACGTGGCGGCCGGGAAGCTGGACCCGTCGAAGGTCAACGAGAAGACCTTCGCGAAGTACATCTACTACCCGGACATGCCGGACGTCGACCTCTTCGTCCGCCCCAGCGGGGAGCAGCGCACGTCCAACTATCTGATCTGGCAGAGCGCCTACGCCGAGATGGTCTTCCAGGACGTGCTCTGGCCGGACTTCGACCGCCGCGACCTGTGGCGGGCCTGCCTGGAGTACGCCCAGCGGGACCGGCGCTTCGGCGGTGCGATGGAGGCGGAGCGGGAGCCGAAGGGCTGAGCGAGGGGGGGCCGGGGGCGGCGCCCCGGACCCCCCTCGTCCGGGGGCGGCGCCCCCGGACCGTCACTTCTTCGCTTGTGCGCACTCCGCGCAGGTACCGAAGATCTCCACCGTGTGGGCCACGTTCACATAGCCGTGCTGGGCGGCGATGGTCTCCGCCCACTGCTCCACCGCGGGGCCCTCGACCTCCACGGCCTTGCCGCACATCCGGCACACCAGGTGGTGATGGTGGTCCCCGGTCGAGCAGCGCCGGTACACGGACTCGCCGTCCGTGGTGCGCAGCACGTCGACCTCGCCGGCGTCGGCGAGGGACTGGAGGGTGCGGTAGACGGTGGTCAGCCCGACCGAGTCGCCGCGGTGCTTGAGCACATCGTGCAGCTCCTGGGCGCTGCGGAACTCGTCCACCTCGTCGAGCGCCGCCGCCACCGCCGCCCGCTGCCGGGTCGAGCGGCCGCGTACCGGGGCCGCGTTCGTTCCACTGATCGGCGCCGTCGCCACAGCAGCCTCCTCGTGTCGCCCGTACCTGTGTCGGGCCATTGTGCCAGCCCGTCCCGGCGCCACGGTCAAACCCGGAGTTCGTCCGGGGCCGGACGGGAGGCCGGTACCTCCAGGGTGCACTCCTCGGACGCCGCTTCGCTCCGTCGGGCGCGGCTTCTGGCCAGCGGGGTCGCCAGCAGCGTCAGCGCGACGAAGACCGCGATGGCCAGCAGAACGATCGTCGCGCCGGGCGGGATGTCCTGGTAGTACGAGGTCACGGTGCCGGCCAGGGTCACCGCCGTGCCGATGACGACCGACAGCACGAACGTCACCCGGAAGGACCTGGAGATCTGCTGCGCGGCCGCGACCGGCACCACCATCAGCGCACTGACCAGCAGCAGCCCGACGACCCGCATCGCGACGGTGACGGTCACCGCCGCGGTGACGGCGACCAGCAGATTCAGCGCGCGCACCGGCAGTCCGGTGACCCGGGCGAACTCCTCGTCCTGGCTGACCGCGAAGAGCTGGCGGCGCAGCCCCAGCGTCACCAGCAGCACGAAGGCCGCCAGCAGGCAGATCGAGACGATGTCCTCGGAGGAGACCGTGGACAGCGAGCCGAAGAGGTACGAGGTGAGGTTGGCGTTGGAGCCGGTGTCGGAGAGGTTGATCAGCAGCACACCGCCCGCCATGCCGCCGTAGAACAGCATGGCCAGCGCGATGTCGCCGCGGGCGCGTCCGTACCAGCGGATCAGCTCCATCACGACGGCACCGGCGACGGCGACCGCGGTGGCCATCCAGACCGGGCTGGTGGAGAGCAGGAAGCCGAGCCCGACGCCGGTCATCGCGATATGGCCGATGCCGTCGCCCATCAGGGCCTGGCGGCGCTGGACGAGGTAGATGCCGACGGCGGGGGCGATGACGCCGACGAGCACGGCGGCGAGCAGGGCCCGCTGCATGAAGGGAGGGTTGAGGAATTCCATGATCAGCTCAGCAGTCCCGTCCGGACGGGCTCGGAGGCCGCGTGGGGGTGTACATGGTCGTGTCCGGGCAGGGCGTGCTGGCCCAGCGCCTTCGGCGGCGGCCCGTCGTGCATCACACAGCCGTCGCGCAGCACGATCGCGCGGTCGATCAGCGGCTCCAGCGGGCCGAGCTCGTGCAGCACCAGCAGCACCGTGGTGCCGGCCGCGACCTGCTCACGCAGGGTCGTGGCGAGGATCTCCTGGCTGGCCAGGTCGACGCCGGCCATCGGCTCGTCCATGATCAGCAGCTCGGGTTCGGCGGCCAGCGCGCGGGCGATCAGCACCCGCTGGTGCTGTCCGCCGGAGAGCGCGTCCACCGAGTCCTTGGCGCGGTCGGCGAGGCCGACGAGCTCGATGGCCCGGTCGACGGCGGCCCGGTCGGCCTTGCGGAGCAGGCCCAGCCTGGTGCGGGACAGCCGCCCGGAGGTGACGACCTCGCGGATCGTGGCGGGGACGCCGCCGGCCGCCGTGGTGCGCTGCGGCACATAGCCGATCCGCGCCCAGCTGCGGAATCGGCGCAGCGGGGTGCCGAACAGCGCGACGGAGCCGCCGGTGAGCGGGACCTGCCCGATGACGGAGCGTACGGCGGTCGACTTGCCCGAGCCGTTGGCGCCGAGCAGGGCGGCGACCTCGCCGCGGTGGACGGTCAGGTCGATGCCGCGCAGCACCGGACGCGCGCCGAGCGTGGCCGTGGCGCCCCGCAGGGCTATCACGGGGTCGGTCGTGGTGCTCCCGGTCTCGGGCATGTGCGCCTCCGATGCTGCTGTGGCGGGGGTTGCGGGGGTCACTTCGCGCCGAGCGCCTTCTGCAGGGCGGCGAGGTTGGACCGCATGACCTCGATGTAGTCGCCGCCCTTGGACTTGGGCGTGATTCCTTCGAGCGGGTCCAGGACATCGGTCTTCAGGCCGGTGTCCTTGGCGACGGTCTTCGCGGTCCTGTCGCTGGCGAGCGTCTCGAAGAATACGGTGGTGGCCTTCTCCCGCTCCGCGATGGTGTGGATCTCGCTGATCCGGGCGGGGCTGGGCTCGGCCTCGGGGTCGACGCCGGCGATGCCCTCCTGGGTGAGGCCGTAGCGCTCGGCGAGGTACCCGAAGGCGGAGTGGGTGGTGATGAACGTCTTGGTGGAGGTGTTCTTCAGCCCGTTCACGTACGCCGTGTTCAGACCGTCGAGCTTGGTGACCAGCGCGTCCGTGTTCTTGCGGTAGTCCGCGGCGTGGTCGGGGTCGGCCTTCTCCATTGACGCGCCCACGCCCTTGGCGACCTCGGCATACTTCACCGGGTCCAGCCAGATGTGCGGGTCGGCCCCGGCCTCGTCGCCGTGGTGCTCGTGGCCGTGCTCGTCGGCGCCGGTCTCGGTGCCGTGGTCCTCCAGCGTGGTGAGCTTCGCGGCGTCGGTGACGTTCTTCGCGCCGGACTGCGCGATGGCGTCGTCCACGGCGGGCTGGATGCCCTTGAGATACAGGACGAAGCCGGCGTCGGTGAGCCCGCCGATCTGCCGCGGGCTGAGCTCCAGGTCGTGCGGCTCCTGGCCCGGCTTGGTCAGCGTGGTGACGGAGACGTGCTTCCCGCCTATCTGCTCGGCCAGGAACTGCATCGGATAGAACGAGGCCACCACGTCCAGCTTGTCGCCGTTCTTGCGGTCCGCGGCGTCGGTGGAGGAGCAGGCGGTGAGGGCGGTGAGGCCGAGGACGACTGCTCCGGCGACGGCGGCGGTGGGTATGAGGCGGCTTACGTTCATGACAGTCATTTTCAACAAAACTGGAAACGATTGTCAACAAGGCTTATGAGATGACTTCGTGGCCGACCGTGCCGATACCGATTTGATCCAGGGGCCGTGCCCGCCGGTAATCTGAGGCATTCGCCCGCCCGTCTCCCGACCTCCCCCATCGAGGCGCTTCGCGCCACCCCTGTCCCATTTCGTCGCAATGAAGAGAGCACCGTGGCCGCCGACAAGATCGACTCCATCGTCAGCCTGAGCAAGCGCCGTGGCTTCGTCTACCCGTGCAGTGAGATCTACGGCGGTCAGCGCGCCGCCTGGGACTACGGGCCGCTGGGTGTCGAGATGAAGGAGAACCTCAAGCGCCAGTGGTGGCGCTACATGGTCACCTCGCGCGAGGACGTGGTCGGTATCGACTCGTCGGTCATCCTCGCCCCCGAGGTCTGGGTCGCCTCCGGTCACGTCGCCACGTTCACCGACCCGCTGACCGAGTGCACCTCCTGCCACAAGCGCTTCCGCGCCGACCACCTGGAGGAGGCGTACGAGGAGAAGCACGGCCACGCGCCCGCGAACGGCCTGGCCGAGCTCAACTGCCCCAATTGCGGCAACAAGGGCACCTTCACCGAGCCCAGGCAGTTCTCGGGTCTGCTCTCCACCCACCTCGGCCCGACCCAGGACTCCGGCTCGGTCGCCTACCTGCGCCCCGAGACCGCCCAGGGCATCTTCACCAACTTCGGCCAGGTGCAGCAGACCTCGCGCAAGAAGCCGCCGTTCGGCATCGCCCAGATGGGCAAGTCCTTCCGGAACGAGATCACTCCGGGCAACTTCATCTTCCGCACCCGCGAGTTCGAGCAGATGGAGATGGAGTTCTTCGTCAAGCCGGGCGAGGACGAGGAGTGGCAGCAGTACTGGATGGACCAGCGCTGGAACTGGTACACGGACCTCGGCATGCGCGAGGAGAACATGCGCTGGTACGAGCACCCGAAGGAGAAGCTCTCCCACTACTCCAAGCGCACCGCCGACATCGAGTACCGCTTCCGCTTCGGCGGCAGCGAGTGGGGTGAGCTGGAGGGCGTCGCCAACCGCACGGACTACGACCTCAAGGCGCACTCCAAGGCGTCCGGCTCCGACCTGGCGTACTACGACCAGGAGGCCGGCGAGCGCTGGACCCCGTACGTCATCGAGCCGGCGGCCGGTGTCGGCCGGGCGATGCTCGCCTTCCTCCTCGACGCCTACATCGAGGACGAGGCGCCCAACGCCAAGGGCGTCATGGAGAAGCGCACCGTGATGCGGCTCGACCCGCGTCTCGCGCCGGTCAAGGTCGCCGTCCTGCCGCTGTCCCGCAACCCGCAGCTGTCGCCGAAGGCCAAGGGCCTCGCGGCCGACCTGCGGAAGAACTGGAACATCGAGTTCGACGACGCGGGCGCCATCGGCCGCCGCTACCGCCGTCAGGACGAGATCGGTACGCCCTTCTGCGTCACCGTCGACTTCGACACCCTCGACGACAACGCGGTGACCGTGCGCGAGCGCGACACCATGAAGCAGGAGCGCGTCTCCCTGGACCAGATCCAGGCCTACCTCGGCGCCCGTCTGCTGGGCTGCTGACGTATCGCTCGCGCTGACGAAGCCCCCGGTTCCCCGTGCGGGGCGAATTCCAGGGGGCTTTGTCGCACGCCGGGCACCCGGGTGCGGGGTCCGGACCCAAAAGCGGGTGCGGGGGCCGACCGGGCCGGGGTACGGTTCCGGCATGTATTCGTTCTTCCAGATCTACGAGTGAGCGCGCGGCGGGTCCGACCACCCGCCGCCCACCGGACCGATCCAGGTCGATTCAGACCTCACTTCGCACTACGAACGGGAGAACGCCGTGGCCAAGAGCCGTAACAACCTTCTCGGTGTGGGCGGACAGCGCAAGAAGCTGTCCCGCGCCGATCAGCAGGGCGTGGGCGCTGCCCGCACCACCGACCGCAAGGCGGCCGCCGACCAGAAGCAGGAGCTGCTGCGCAAGATGCGCGAGCGTGCGCAGTCCGGCACCGCCTCCGAGGCGGCCCCGGCGGACGGTGCCGCGGACGCGCCCGAGCAGGACGCCCCGGCACAGAGCTGACGCCTCTTCAACACCCGTACGACCGTGGGCCCGGATCACCTCGTGATCCGGGCCCACGCCCTTTGCCCCGTGTCCCGCGCTCACGCCACCCGGCGCGGCAGCCGCAGACTGAGCAGCGTCGTCAGCGCCACCGCGGCCGGCTGCACCAGCAGCGGCACGGCCAACGCGTCCCGCATGCCCGCGCCCGGGACCAGGGAGAGGAACAGGGTTCCGAGCGTGACCCCGGCGCTGCGCCCGTGAGGAAACCGCACAGCGGCTGCGGCGCCTTCAGGCCCTGGAACCCGCCGAGGTCCGATCCCCGGCCGGTGAGGACTTCGGCTCCAGCCGCTCGGCGGTCCGGCGCGCCGTCTCCCGCGCCCAGCGCCCGCTCGTCAGCGCCCCCACCAGCAGGACGCACAGCCCGCACCCGCCGAGGATCCACCAGGCGGGCGTGCTCGCGTCCACGAACGCCGCCGCGTACGCGGCGCCGCGCGGCGACCCGGTCCCGGCGACCCCCGCCGCCAGCACCGCGCCGATCACGGCGACCCCGAGCGTCCCGCCGATCTGCCGGCTGGTCGAGGCGACCGCGGCCGCCACCCCGGCCTGCGAGCGCGGCATCCCGGAGACGGCCGTGTTGGTGATCGGCGCGTTCACCATGCCGAAGCCGAGACCGAACAGCACATAGCCGGTGAACAGCAGGACGTTGTCGGTCTCCGCGTCGAACACGGCGAACAGCAGCCCGCACGCCGTCATCGTCACGCCCGCCACCAGCAGCGGCAGCCGCGGCCCCCGGCTGCCGACGAGCCGCCCGGACAGCGGCGCGCAGACAAAGGTCAGGGCCGCCATCGGCAGCATGTACAGACCGGCGTGCAGCGCGCTCAGCCCGCGCACGTTCTGCAGATAGAGGGTGTTGAGGAAGAGGAACCCGCTCAGTGCGGCGAAGGCGCAGACCGCTATGACGGTGGCCCCGCTGAACGGGGCGCTGCGGAAGAACCGCAGATCGATCAGGGGCTCGGCACGCCGGGGCTCGTACAGCAGCAGCCCGATCAGGGAGCACCCGGCGAGCGCGGCGAACAGCAGGATCAGCGGCGATTCCCAGCCCTCCGAGGGCGCCTCGATGATCGCGTACGTCAGCGAACCGAGCAGCCCGATCACCAGCAGCTGCCCCACCGGGTCGGGGCGGCGCGGCTTCGGGGCGCGGGACTCGGGGACGTACCGCCAGGTGAGCAGGAGCGCGGCGAGACCGACCGGCAGATTGATCCAGAAGATCGACCGCCAGCCGACCGAGTCCACCAGCAGCCCGCCGATCACCGGGCCCGCCGCCATGGAGATGCCGACGACACCGCCCCACACCCCGATGGCACGGGCCCGCTCGCGCGGGTCGGTGAAGGTGTTGGTGATGATCGACATCGCGACGGGGTTGAGCATCGAACCGCCCACCGCCTGCACCATCCGGAACGCCACCAGCGACTCCAGGTTCGGCGCCACGGAGCAGAGCAGCGAACCGAGGGTGAACAGGACGAGCCCGGTCTTGAAGACCTTGCGGCGCCCGATCCGGTCGGCGGTGGAGCCCGCGAGCATCAGCAGCGAGGCCAGGACGAGGGTGTAGGCGTCGATCGTCCACTGCATGCCGGCGACGGTGGCGTGCAGCTCCTTCTGCATGGAGGGCAGGGCGACGTTGAGCACGGTGCTGTCGAGACTGACGATCAGCAGGCTCATGCAGCAGATCGCCAGTACCAACTGCCGTCGGCGGTGACTGAGCTCGGGCATACATGGATAGTACGGTTAACTAACGAACTCCGCTGCTGGAGGGCCCGGCTCCGTACGCGACAATGGAGCAATGACCACGCTCGCCCCCGCCCTCCCGCTGCTCCGGATCGGCCCGCACACGGTGCAGCCGCCGGTGGTGCTCGCCCCCATGGCCGGCATCACCAACGCCCCGTTCCGCACCCTGTGCAGGGAGTTCTCCGGCGGCAAGGGGCTGTTCGTCAGCGAGATGATCACCACGCGGGCGCTGGTCGAGCGCAATGAGAAGACCATGCAGCTGATCCACTTCGACGCGAGCGAGACCCCGCGCTCGATCCAGCTGTACGGAGTGGACCCGGTCACCGTCGGCAAGGCCGTCCGCATGATCGTCGACGAGGACCTCGCCGATCACATCGACCTGAACTTCGGCTGCCCGGTCCCCAAGGTGACCCGCAAGGGCGGCGGCTCGGCGCTCCCGTACAAGCGGCCGCTGCTGCGCGCGATCCTCAACCAGGCGGTCTCCAACGCGGGCGACCTGCCGGTCACCATCAAGATGCGCAAGGGCATCGACGACGACCACATGACCTACCTGGACGCGGGCCGGATCGCGGTCGAGGAGGGGGTCACGGCCGTCGCCCTGCACGGCAGGACGGCCGCCCAGCACTACGGCGGCACCGCCGACTGGGACGCCATCGCCCGCCTCAAGGAGCACGTCCCGGAGATCCCCGTCCTCGGCAACGGCGACATCTGGTGCGCGGACGACGCCCGCCGGATGATGCGCGAGACCGGCTGCGACGGCGTGGTCGTGGGGCGTGGCTGCCTGGGCCGCCCCTGGCTCTTCGGCGACCTGGTGAGCGAGTTCGAGGGCACGGGGACGCGGCAGGCGCCGGGGCTCCGGAAGGTCGCCGACGTGATGCTGCGGCACGCGACGCTGCTGGGGGAGTGGATCGGCGACGAGACGCGCGGGGTGATCGACTTCCGAAAGCACGTCGCCTGGTACCTCAAGGGCTTCTCGGTCGGCTCGGAGATGCGCAAGAGGCTCGCGGTCACCTCGTCGCTGCAGGAGCTGGGCGGGCAGTTGCAGGAGCTTGACCTGGACCAGCCGTGGCCGGACGGCGCGGACGGGCCGCGCGGGCGCACCTCGGGCAACAACCGCGTCGTGCTGCCGGACGGCTGGCTGAAGGACCCGTACGACTGCGCGGGCGTGAGCCCGGACGCGGAGCTGGACACCTCGGGCGGCTGAGGCGGTACGCCGAGGGCGGCAACGGGCCTTCCAGGCCCCTCCCGGCTCTTTCCCCGGCCCTTCCCGGCTCTTCCAGGGCACGCGGCGCCACAGGCACCGCGTGCCTCTTCTTTGTCTCGCTCATCTGAGCGCAATATCTGGTCGGATTCGGTGGCAGTTCGGTCGGCGAGCGACTCGAACGAGCCAACTGCGGGCACCGTGCGGCGATTCTGTTCACGCTCAGTTCTCATCCATGATCGTCGCGTGACGGCCGGTCGTCGATCCGGTGTCCGGATGGTGACATCTGAGCGCCGTTCACGGAGTGATTCTCGCCACCCTGGGAGTCTGCATGCTCAGATGAGCGAAATTTCGAGGGCTTGACTTCTCAAATGATGGCACTCGGTGCCAGGGGCCTCCAGTTTGATCGATCGACACTTCCGTTGCGGAGTGTCGTCGACCTGTCGAAAATCCGCACCTCTGGGTGATTATGTATTTAAGAAGTGAACGCATGGCTCCGATCGGGCGACGGACGGCGTCACTTTCGATCTGCTGGCGGACGGGTGGTTGAGGCCTCATGACGCGCAAGTGGACGTACCCAGACACCTTCGATCTGGGTATGTTCCTCGCCGTCAGGGCAGCCACCGCGTCCTCGAGGAGTCGAGACCCGTGTCGGAAAACAAAGATCCCCACGTATCCACCCCGGAATCCCGGGAGTCCGAGGGCGAGAAGTTCGTTTATGACTTCACCGAGGGCAACAAGGATCTGAAGGACCTCCTCGGCGGCAAGGGTGCGAACCTCGCCGAGATGACCAACCTCGGGCTCCCCGTCCCTCCGGGATTCACCATCACCACCGAGGCGTGCAAGGTCTACCTCGAGAGCGGCGAGGAGCCGGCCGCGCTGCGTGCCGAGGTCAGCGCGCACCTCGACGCCCTTGAGGCGCGGATGGGCAAGAAGCTCGGCCAGGCCGACGACCCGCTGCTGGTCTCCGTCCGCTCCGGCGCGAAGTTCTCGATGCCCGGCATGATGGACACGGTCCTCAACATCGGCCTCTCCGACGAGTCCGTGGTCGGTCTCACCGCGCAGGCCGGCGACGAGCGGTTCGCGTGGGACTCCTACCGCCGCCTCATCCAGATGTTCGGCAAGACCGTCCTCGGTGTCGACGGCGACCTCTTCGAGGAGGCGCTGGAGGCGGCGAAGGAGGCCAAGGGCGTCACCGTCGACGTCGACCTCGACGCGGCCGACCTGAAGAAGCTGGTCAAGCAGTTCAAGAAGATCGTCGCCCGGGACGCCGGACGCGACTTCCCGCAGGACCCGCGCGAGCAGATGGACCTGGCCATAAAGGCCGTCTTCGACTCGTGGAACACCGACCGGGCCAAGCTCTACCGCCGCCAGGAGCGCATCCCCGGAGACCTGGGCACGGCCGTCAACGTCTGCTCGATGGTCTTCGGCAACCTCGGCCCCGACTCCGGTACGGGTGTCGCGTTCACCCGCGACCCGGCCAGCGGCCACCAGGGCGTCTACGGCGACTACCTGCAGAACGCGCAGGGCGAGGACGTCGTCGCCGGCATCCGCAACACCGTGCCGCTCGCCGAGCTGGAGTCGATCGGCAAGAAGTCGTACGACCAGCTGATGCAGATCATGGAGACCCTCGAAACGCACTACAAGGACCTGTGCGACATCGAGTTCACCATCGAGCGCGGCCAGCTGTGGATGCTCCAGACCAGGGTCGGCAAGCGCACCGCCGGTGCCGCCTTCCGGATCGCGACCCAGCTCGTCGACCAGGGCCTGATCGACGAGGCCGAGGCACTCCAGCGGGTCAACGGAGCGCAGCTGGCGCAGCTGATGTTCCCGCGCTTCGATGACGAAGCGAAGACCGAACTGCTGGGCCGTGGCATCGCCGCCTCGCCGGGCGCCGCGGTCGGCAAGGCCGTCTTCGACTCGTACACCGCGGTCAAGTGGTCCCGCTCCGGCGAGAAGGTCATCCTGATCCGCCGCGAGACCAACCCCGACGACCTCGACGGCATGATCGCGGCCGAGGGCATCCTGACCTCGCGCGGCGGCAAGACCTCGCACGCCGCCGTCGTCGCCCGCGGCATGGGCAAGACCTGTGTCTGCGGCGCCGAGGACCTGGAGGTCGACACCAAGCGCCGCCGGATGACGGTGGGCGGCCGGGTCATCGAGGAGGGCGACGTCGTCTCCATCGACGGCTCCACCGGCAAGGTGTACCTCGGTGAGGTCCCCGTCGTGCCGTCCCCGGTCGTCGAGTACTTCGAGGGCCGGATGCACGCCGGTGCCGACGACGCCGACGAGCTGGTCGCCGCCGTGCACCGGATCATGGCGTACGCGGACCGGGTGCGCCGGCTGCGGGTGCGGGCCAACGCCGACAACGCCGAGGACGCGCTGCGGGCCCGCCGCTTCGGCGCCCAGGGCATCGGCCTGTGCCGCACCGAGCACATGTTCCTCGGCGAGCGCCGCGAGATGGTCGAGAAACTGATCCTCGCGGACACCGACGCCGAGCGCGAGGCCGCGCTGGAGGAGCTGCTCCCGCTCCAGAAGGCCGACTTCATCGAGCTGTTCGAGGCGATGGACGGACTGCCCGTCACCGTACGGCTGCTCGACCCGCCGCTGCACGAGTTCCTGCCCGACATCACCGAGCTCTCGGTGCGGGTCGCGCTCGCGGAGTCCCGCAAGGACGCCAACGAGAACGACCTGCGTCTGCTCCAGGCCGTGCACAAGCTGCACGAGCAGAACCCGATGCTCGGTCTGCGTGGGGTCCGTCTCGGTCTCGTCATCCCCGGCCTGTTCGCCATGCAGGTACGGGCGATCGCCGAGGCCGCGGCCGAGCGCAAGAACGCCAAGGGCGACCCGCGCGCCGAGATCATGATTCCGCTCGTCGGCACGGTCCAGGAGCTGGAGATCGTCCGCGAGGAGGCCGACCAGGTCATCGCCGAGGTCGAGGCCGCCACCGGCACCCGGCTGAAGCTCACCATCGGCACGATGATCGAGCTGCCGCGCGCCGCGCTGACCGCGGGCCAGATCGCCGAGGCCGCGCAGTTCTTCTCCTTCGGTACGAACGACCTGACGCAGACCGTGTGGGGCTTCTCCCGCGACGACGTGGAGGCCTCGTTCTTCACCGCGTACCTGGAGAAGGGCATCTTCGGGGTGTCGCCGTTCGAGACGATCGACAAGGACGGCGTCGGCTCGCTGGTCCGCAGCGCCGTCGCGGCCGGCCGGGCCACCCGCCCGGACCTGAAGCTCGGCGTCTGCGGCGAGCACGGCGGAGACCCGGAGTCGGTGCACTTCTTCCACGAGGCGGGCCTGGACTACGTGTCCTGCTCCCCGTTCCGTATCCCCGTGGCCCGGCTCGAAGCGGGCCGGGCGGCGGCGGGTTCGACGGGCAGCGACAGCCGCTGACCCGGCACCGAATCCCCTGACTCCGCTTCCGGAGTCGCCGTCGGCCCCTCACCACCCTCACCGGCTCGACGGCGGCTCCGGTACACCCCAGGACGGCGGCACCCTGTGCGGGGGTGCCGCCGTCCCGTTTCGTTCTGGGGAAATCTTTGTTCGGCGTTGTTCCTTTTTCTTCGCGCATTAGACAGGGTTCGTTCAATACGCAAAGAAATGGGCCGGAAACGGGCCGGGATGCGGTCCATGGATCCCCATCCATGGACCGCACCCGGGTTACCCCCATCGAGCGCGGTGCCGCACCGTCGTCCACCGCCGCCGGGCGCGCGAAACCCCCCACGGCCTTCACTCGCCCCTTCCGGTGGCGCCGGAATCGTGCCCGACGTCGTACAGCTTTTCGGGTGATGGCGGGTGGGTGCGAGGCGTTTCACCTCTGGCCGAAACCCCGTGGTGACGTGCTGTTACGGATCACCTACCCTGGGGTGGGGGTAATTGCAGGTGCAACAGGTGGGGGACCGGTGCTGCGTATCCATATGTCCGGAGTGGACCTTTCCAGGGTGCGGATGGCCACCCGGCCGGACGCGCTGTGGGAAACCGCTCTGAGTTTCCACCGGCTGAGGGACCGGCGCGGTTCCGCGGTGTTCGGGAAATGGCGTACGGAAACCCGGCGTCGGTTGAATGGTGAAGTACGTCTGCTGTCCGCGCTGATTCCACCGCGCGGCTATTTCCCGGATTTTCTGACGCCTTCTCAGGAAAGCGGCGAGCCGTACGGCATCGACGCGGGAATGGAGGCATTACGCGGCACCCCGCCCGGCCGGGTCCTCGCCGAACTCGCCCTGCTCGCCGCCGAACGCCGCGATCCGGGCCGCTCCCCGGACAGCCGCGCCGAACCGTTCGGCCGCCTCGCCGACGTCCTGCGCGGCTACCACCGTGCCGCCATCGAGCCGTACTGGCCGCACATCCGGGCCAGCGTCGAGGCCGACCGCGCGGTCCGCGGCCGCGCCCTGCTGGACGGCGGCGCGGACGAACTGCTCGCCTCCCTCCCGCCGATGATCCGCTGGCGGGCCCCCGTACTGGAGGCGGACTACCCCGTCGACCGGGATGTCCGTCTGGACGGCCGGGGGCTGCTGCTCCAGCCGTCCTTCTTCTGCCGCGTCACCCCCGTCGTCTACCGCGACCCGGAGCTTCCGCCGGTCCTGGTCTACCCGGTCACCCACTCCCGCGCCCCGGTTTTCGCCGAACCGGGCCCCTGGCTCGGCCGGCTCCTCGGCAGCACCCGCTCGACGGTCCTGAGCGCCATAGGCAACGGCTGCACGACCAGCGAGCTCGCCCTCCGGGCCGGGGTGTCCCTCGCCTCGGCGAGCCAGCATGCCTGTGTGCTGCGCGAGGCCGGCCTGATCCACACCCTGCGGCACGGCGGCTCGGTCCTGCACACGCTGACCCCCCTGGGCGGATCGCTGCTCCGGGGCGGCGCACCGCTCGCCATGTCCTGAGGCGGGCGCCGGCCGTGGCGACAGGCGGGCGGACGTTGACTGTGACGGCAGGCGGGCGGATGCGACGGCAGGCGGACGGGCTCCGGAGCGGCGAAAATTTTTTCGTGGGCGGCGATGAGTTCCGCGATGCCCCGTCGTCTACCTGTCGTACACATTCGAACAACAGAGAGAGCGAAGCGGCCATGCCTCAGATGATCTTCGTCAACCTGCCGGTCAAGGACCTCGAAGCGACCAAGTCCTTCTTCGGCAAGCTGGGCTTCTCGTGCAACCCGCAGTTCACCGACGAGAACGCCGCATGTCTGGTCATCAGCGACACCATCTTCGCGATGCTCCTCACCGAGCCGCGCTTCAAGGAGTTCACCAGGAAGGAGATCGCCGACGCCTCGAAGTCCACCGAGGTGATCATCGCCCTGAGCGCCGAGAGCCGGGAGAAGGTGGACGAGCTGGTCGACACCGCCCTCGCCTCCGGCGGATCGCCGGCCAACGAGACGATGGACTACGGCCACATGTACGGCCGTTCCTTCCAGGACCCGAACAACCACATCTGGGAGGTCATGTGGATGGACCCCGCGGTCGTCGAAGGCTAGGTCTCTCGTTTGGATCAGGCCGGATCAGGGGGCGAGGTCCGGATACGTCACCCCCGTGAGCTGCTCGGACGCCACCCAGAGCCGCTCGCTCGTCACATCGTCGCGCGTCCAGCCCGCCCGCCAGGACGGGGCGGGCGCACCGCGCCAGCCCAGCGGCCCCGGCCCGGTGAACGAGCCGGGGCGCACGCCGGGCGCGGTGGCCGCGTACAGCGTGGGCAGCGCACCGGCCGAAGCGGGCTGGGCGATGACCCGGTTGCCCAGCTCGAAGAACCGCTCCACCGCCCGGCGGCTCTCCATCCGGGCGGCAGCGGACTGGAGGTTGGTCGCCGCGTATCCCGGGTGCGCGGCGGCGGCCACCAGCCGGGAGCCGGCCTTCGTGAGCCGTCGCGCCAGCTCGTGGACGAAGAGCAGATTGGCGGTCTTCGAGCGGCCGTAGGCGATCCAACGACGGTATTTCCGCTCGCTGTTGAGATCCCCCATGTCGAGGTCGGACAGCGCGTGCATCCCGCTGGAGACGGTCACCACACGTGCCCCGGGGGTGTCGAGGAGCCGGGGGAGCAGCAGCCCGGTCAGGGCGAAGTGCCCCAGGTGGTTGATGCCGAACTGCCTCTCGAAGCCGTCGGCCGTCGTCCCGTACGGGAGGGCCATCACGCCCGCGTTGTTGATCAGCAGATCGAGCCGGGCGGGCGCGTGGACCCCGGCGAACTCGCGCACCGAGCCCAGATCGGCCAGATCGAGCGGTACGAAAGCCACGTCCGCTCCGGTCACGGCCCTCCGGATGCGGGACTCGGCCTCCCTGCCGCGCGTCTCGTCACGGCAGGCGAGCAGGACCCTCGCTCCGTGCCGGGCCAGCTCCCGCGCGGTGTGCAGGCCGATGCCGCTGTTGGCTCCGGTGACCACGGCCGTACGGCCCCTCTGGTCCGGGATGTCGTTCGCGTTCCAGCCGTGGCTCATGGGCCCCAGCGTACGGCGGCTCGGGAACCTCAGGTTTGGCTCAATCCGATGGACTGTGCATGGATCGCCTCCCTAGGGTCGCGATCATGCCCGATATAACCATCACCACCCTGATCGTCCTCTGCCTCGCCGCAGCCGCCGCGGGCTGGATCGACGCGGTGGTCGGCGGCGGCGGACTGCTTCTGCTGCCCGCACTGCTCCTGGGGCTGCCGCACGTCCCGGCCGCGCAGGTACTGGGTACCAACAAGGCCGTCGCGATCGTCGGTACGTCGGGCGCCGCCGTGACGTACATACGCAAGGCACCGGTGAAGGTCGGGACCGCGCTGCGGATCGGACTCGCGGCGCTGGCCGGATCGATGGCCGGTGCGTTCTTCGCCGCCGGGATCAGCAGCGAGGTGCTGCGGCCGGTGATCATGGTGGTGCTGCTGGCCGTCGCGGCGTTCGTGCTGCTGCGGCCCTCGTTCGGCAAGGACACGGGCGACGGCGTGCGGCAGAAGGTCACCCGGGCCCGCACGATCACGGCCATCGTGCTGGTCGGCGGCGGAATCGGCTTCTACGACGGGCTGTTCGGCCCCGGCACGGGAACGTTCCTGGTGCTGGCGCTGACCGCGGTGCTCCGACTCGACCTGGTGACGGCGTCCGCCACCGCCAAGATCGTCAATGTCTGCACCAACGGCGGCGCGCTGGCGATGTTCGCCTACCAGGGCAGTGTGCTGTGGCAACTGGCGGCGCTGATGGCGGTGTTCAACCTGGCGGGCGGGCTCCTCGGGGCGCGGATGGCGCTCAGGAAGGGCAGCGAGTTCGTCCGGGGCGTGCTGCTGGTCGTGGTGTTCTCGCTGGTCGCGAAGCTGGCCTTCGACCAGTGGACGGCCTGAACGGCCCATGCCCGGCGGCCGGGTTCAGCGGACGGTGGTCAGATGCGCGTACGCCACCACATTGCCCCGGTAGCCCGTCGTCTTCGAGAAGCCGCCTCCGCAGGTGATCAGCCGCAGCGAGGCGAAGGACGAGGCGCCGTAGACCCGCTGGTCGGGGAAGTTCTCGTTCTCGTAGACCTCGATCGCGTCGATGGAGAAGACGGCGGTACGGCCGTCCTGGCGGACCACCTCGACCGTGCTGCCCTTCTGCAGGGCGCCCAGGTCGTAGAAGACCGACCGCCCCTGCGCGTTGTCCACATGACCGGCGACGATCGCACTGCCCTCGGAGCCCGGGGGAGTGCCGTCCCGGTACCAGCCGACGACATTGCGGTTCCCGGCCGGCGGCACATCGAGACTGCCGTCGGCCCCGAGCCCGAGTCGCATCATCGGGGCGTCGACCCGGATGCCCGGGATGCGGATGCGTACGGGGGCCGAGGGCTTCAGCGGTTCGGCGACCGGCGATCCCGGCTGCGGTGTCGGGCCGCCGGCGAAGGCCTGGGCGGCGGTCGGCCGGGGCGGGACCAACTGGTTGTCGGCACCGTTCCGGATCAGCCAGACACCGGCCAGCGCCGCGATGACCAGCAGCCAGCCCTTGGCCTTCTCGGACACGGTCGTCCTCCGGGAGTCGGAATGGGGACGGTCCCGTCCCGGTGGCGCGCGGCCACCGGGACGGGAACCAGGCGGTACGGAGACGTGTATCCGTCTCCGTCAGCCGGCTCCCTGCGTGCCGCTCGCCCGGCGACGCAGGAGCCAGGCTCCGCCGACGGCGGCCGCGGCGAGAACGCCGGCGCCCGCCGCGATCTGGGTGGTGTCGGGGCGGATGCTGCCGCCGACTCCGGTTTTGACGTGCCCGGTGGGGCCCGTCGGGGCGTCCCCGGGGCGGTGCCCGGAGGCCGAACTGTCGTGTCCCGACGAGGACGAGTTGTCGTGCCCGGACGAGCTCTCGCCCCGGCCCGCGTCCTCGCCACTGCCCGTGCTCTCGCCCCGGCCCGCGTCCTCGCCCCTGCCCGTGCTCTCGCCCCGGCCCGCGTCCTCGCCACTGCCCGTGCTCTCGCCCCGGCCCGCGTCCTCGCCCCGGCCCGCGTCCTCGCCCCGGCCCGCGTCCTCGCCCCGGCCCGCGTCCTCGCCACTGCCCGTGCTCTCGCCCCGGCCCGTGTCCTCGTCCCCGGACGGGTTGTCGCGCCCACCCGGGACATTGAGTCCGGATAGGGCGTCGCCCCCCGAGACGGAGTCGAGCAGCGAGGGCGCGTCGAGGCCGGAGAGGGTGTCGAGGCTGAACGGGTTGACCGTGCCGGACCCGGTCCCGTCGCCCCCGCCCTCGTCGCCCCCGGCCTCGTCGGCGGTGGTGGCCCGCGCTCCGAGGTCGCCGGTGGTGCGCGACGCGGCACCGGCCGCGCCGGTCCGCAGCGCGCCGGCATCACCTGCGTACGCGGACGGCCCGGCGGTGAGGAAGCCGAGCGTGGCTATGGCGACCGCGGATGCGGCGGCACCGGTCACTGGGCGGGCAGGACGCATGGGGGGTTCCTCCGGCGATGGCGCGAGTAGGCGTGTCCTGACCCCGAGCTAACGGGCGGTCCGCCGCCGACGCCTGCTGACACCGAGTCAGCTCTCACTCGAACGGACCGGCGCGGCCTCCTTGCCAAGGTGTAAACGCGCAGGTCACGGTGGTGATCGAGGCGGTCGGAGCCGGCCCCTTGCCGCCCGGTGCCGATCGGGTGATGCCACCCGGGGAGAAAGTGGCGTACATCACACGCATGACCTCGTGGGTGCCGGGCACACGTCTCACACCCCCCACGGGACGGTGTTACGAGGCCGCCCCCGGCCGCCGCCCTCACCGGCCCGATCCCCCTGGGCCCGGTGAGGGCGGATTCGTGCCGGAGAGAACCGGACCGCACGCGCACAGTCACCATGCATGGCCGATTGCTGCAGCAGTATTTCGACCTCATGGCGAGAGCGGCCAAAGGCTGGTGCAGGCCCGCAGGCCCGCAGGCCCGCAGGTGCGGACCAGGCTGGCGTTCGCGCATTCGTGCTCACGCTCCGTACGCAGAAAGCCCTCGCCGCACGCCCACCGCGTGGACAGCGGGGTCCACCGGCCGCCGGTCCCGATCGGCGGGTAGCCGCCCGCCCTGGTGGCCCCCCGGGCGGCATCACCTTCGTCCGCAACCCGAAGTGGTGGGGCAAGAAGGGCAAGCTCGACAAGCGGGTCTACGTCAACCTGGAGTCGACCGCCGCGGTCAACGCCGGACCTCGACGAGCAGATCGCGGCGGTCGACAAGGTCGAGCGGAAGGCGCTCCAGCAGTACGCCTTCCTGCCGCTGTTCAGCGGTCCCTCGACGTACAGCGTGAAGAAGGGCCTCGCCGACATCGGCGCCACCATCTTCTACAGCCCGCTCCCGGAGACGGTCGGCTGGGAGAAGTTGCCCCTGGCAGAGTCCTGCCCCGGTGCGATCGCCCGATCGCACCGGGGCAGAACTGCCGGGCCCGGAGGATGGGCCCGGCGGAAGGGTCCGGTCGAACAGGCTTGACCTCAACCGTGGTTGACATACGAGTCTCTCCGCATGGACCTCACCACAGTTGCCTCATCGACCGCATCCACGACCGGCTCCACCGCACCCCTGAAGGTCGCGGTCATCCTCGCCAGCAACCGCGAGGGACGATTCGGCCCCGTGATCTCCGACTGGTTCCTCTCGCACACCGCCCCGCACCCCGACATCGAGACCGATCTGATCGACGTCGCGGAACTCGATCTCCCGGTCGCCCTCTCCCACCGGCCCGACGCCGAGGCACAGGCCCGGCTCGCGGCCGTCGCGCCCCGGCTGGCGGCGGCGGATGCCTTTGTCGTCGTCACCCCCGAGTACAACCACTCGTACCCGGCCCCGCTGAAGAACCTCATCGACTGGCACCGCGCCGAGTGGCAGGCCAAGCCCGTCGCCTTCGTCTCGTACGGTGGGGTCTCCGGCGGGCTGCGCGCCGTCGAGCACCTGCGGCAGGTCTTCGCGGAGCTGCACACCGTCGGCATCCGCGAGACGGTGTCCTTCCACAACGCGGGCGCCCTGTTCGACGACGAGGGCAGGCACCGGGACCCGGCGGGCTGCGACGCGGCGGCCGAGGTGCTGCTCGACCAGCTGGTCTGGTGGGGGCACGCCCTGCGCGACGCCAAGGCCGTCCGCCCGTACGGCGCCTGACCACAAGCGCCGCGCCGCGACGTCCCCGACAATCGACGGGTACCGGGACACAGGACCGACCCCGCAGGAGCCGAAGGTGACGACGCCGGCATGGCTGACCGTACTGACCACGACGGACAGTGAGGAGAAGGCCCACGCCCTGGCACAGGGCGTGGTGGAGGCGCGGCTCGCCGCCTGCGTCCAGATCTCCGCGCCCGTCACCTCGGTCTACCGCTGGCAGAACGCCATCGAGACCACCGAGGAGTGGCAGCTGCTGTTCAAGACGACGACCGAGCGGTACGACGAACTGGAGGCCCATCTCCAGGCGGCGCACGACTACGAGACCCCGGAGATCATCGCGATCCCGGTGGTACGGGGCAGCGCCCACTACCTCGCCTGGGTCTCGGCCGAAACCGCCCCGGTCACGTTGCTGTAGCCCCGGGGCGGTGGCCCCGCCCCGGGGCTACCGCCCGTGCTCCGCCGCCAGTGCCTCCCCGATCCCGGGCTCCCGCGGCCCCAGGAAGTGCGGGTCGGGCCTGAACACGGCGTCCAGCGCCGCCTTCCCCGCCGCGAACACCTCCCGCGTCCCGCCGTAGTACCAGGTCGCGTCGTGCACGGCGTCCACGCCGACCCCGTACGCGTCGATCCCCGCGGTCCGGCACAGCGCGATCGCCCGGCGGATGTGGAACCCCTGGCTCACCAGCACCGCACGGTCGACCCCGAAGATCTTCTTGGCCCGCACGCACGAGTCCCAGGTGTCGAACCCGGCGAAGTCGCTCACGATCCGCTCGTCCGGCACCCCGTGCTCCCTGAGATAGGTGCGCATGGCATCCGGCTCGTCGTACTCCTTCCGGCCGTTGTCACCGGTCACGAGCACGACCTTCACCTTCCCGTCCCGGTACAGCTCGGCGGCGGTCCTCAGCCGGTTGGCGAGATACGGCGACGGCCTGCCCTTCCAGAGCCCCGCCCCGAACACCACGGCCACCTCGTGCGCGGGCGCGTCCGCCGTCGTCCCGACCCGGGAGCCGGCGGCGGCGTACGTCCACGTCGAGGGCGCCAGCGCGAGCACACACGCGACCATCACCCCCTGTACGGCCCGCCGCTGCCCACGCCGCGTCCGCGGCCACCGGGGCCGCAACCGCCCGAGCAGCTGTCTTCCCGGCCACTTCACCCGCATGGGAATCCCTCGTTCCGTACTCCGTCGTTCCACATGGTCGGACGACTCCCGGGCCGAAAGGGTTCTCGAACGGGCAGAATCCGTCACCCGACCACAAACGGAACCTGCGGGACCGCACCGGCGGAAATCCGGCCGACGGACATCTCCGGGCCGCCGCCTGAGCCTTCTTGTCGGCCCGGCCGTTTACTGTCGGAACCATGGATGGCATGGACGGCACACAGGACCACGGCACGGCTCCCTACGGCGCGGCCGACTCCGAGCGCTGGGACACCGAGCCGGACAAACGGCCGGGCCGTACGGCTTTCCAGCGCGACCGTGCCCGGGTGCTGCACTCCGCCGCCCTGCGGCGGCTCGCCGGGAAGACCCAGGTCGTCACCCCGGGCACCCGCAGCCACGCCTGGGACGCCAGTCCGCGTACCCGGCTCACCCACTCCCTCGAATGCGCCCAGGTCGGCCGCGAGCTCGGCGCGGCGCTCGGCTGCGACCCCGACCTGGTCGAGACGGCCTGCCTCGCCCACGACCTGGGCCACCCGCCGTTCGGCCACAACGGCGAGCAGGCGCTCAACGACTTCGCCTCGGACTGCGGCGGCTTCGAGGGCAACGCCCAGTCGCTGCGCCTGCTGACCAGGCTCGAACCGAAGCGGTTCGTCCCCGACACCCGCACCGGCGAGCTGGTCAGCGTCGGGCTCAACCTGACCCGGGCCGCCCTGGACGCCGCCACCAAGTACCCCTGGCCGCGCGGCGCGCACCCCACCGACCCCGGCTCCCCGAAGTTCGGGGTGTACGAGGACGACCTGCCGGTCTTCGCATGGGCCCGCGAGGGGGCCCCGAAGGACCGCAAGTGCTTCGAGGCCCAGGTCATGGACTGGTCCGACGACGTCGCCTACTCCGTGCACGACTTCGAGGACGGGCTGCACGCCGGCCACATCGACCCCAACTGCCTCTACGCCGAACCGGAGCGCAACGAGATCTGGGCGGTCGCCGTCGGCCGCTACGTACCGGCGGACACCGAGCCCCAGGAGCTGGCCGACGCCCTGGACCGGCTCATCGCCCAGGACTGGTGGCCGCACGGCTACGACGGATCGGCCGTCGCCCAGGCCCGGCTGAAGGACGCGACGAGCCAGCTGATCGGCCGGTTCTGCCTCGCCGCCGAGAGCAGCACCCGGCACACCTACGGAACGGGCCGCCTCGGCCGGTACGCCGCCGAGCTGGTCGTTCCCCGCGAGGCCCGCAACGAATGCGCCGTGCTCAAGGCGGTCGCCGACCGTTACGTCATGCAGCGCGCCGAGCAGGAGGCGATCCGCGCCGACCAGCGGATCGTGATCGCCGAGCTGGCCGCCGCCCTGACCGCGCGCGCCCCCGAAGGACTGGAACCGCAGTTCCGGGCGCTGTTCGACGCAGCCCGCGACGACAGGGCCCGCAAGCGGGTCCTGGTCGACCAGATCGCCGCCCTGACCGACGCCTCGGCACGCTCTCTGCACGCGTCGCTCACGGAACGCAGACACCGGGTGTGACCTGATCGGGGTACACCCTCTTTCGCCATCACGCTGCGTGCGGGACGCTCGCAGTTGGCGGCGCCGCGCAGCAAGCACCCAGGAGGCATCAAGTGGTCGACGCACATCGGACGTTCGTCATCGTCGGCGGAGGGCTGGCGGGAGCGAAGGCAGCCGAGACGCTCCGGGCGGAGGGTTTCAGCGGCCGGGTGATCCTGCTCGGCGACGAACGGGACCATCCGTACGAACGCCCTCCGCTCTCCAAGGGCTACCTCTCCGGCAAGGAGGACCGGGACAGCGTCTTCGTCCACGAGACCGCCTGGTACGCGGGCGCCGACATCGAGCTGCACCTGGGGCAGCCCGTCACCTCGCTCGACCGCGAGGCCCGCGCCGTACAGCTCGGCGACGGCACCGTCGTCCACTACGACAAGCTGCTGCTCGCCACCGGGGCCGAGCCGCGCCGCCTCCACGTTCCGGGCACGGACCTGGCCGGTGTCCACCATCTGCGCCGTCTCGCCCACGCCGACCGGCTGCGCAACGTACTGGCCGCACTCGGCCGCGACAACGGCCATCTGGTGATCGCCGGGGCCGGCTGGATCGGCCTGGAGGTCGCGGCGGCGGCGCGCGGCTACGGCGCCGAGGTCACCGTCATGGAACCGGAGCCGACCCCGCTGCACCAGGTCGTCGGCCCCGAGCTCGGCCAGATCTTCACCGATCTGCACAGCGACCACGGGGTCCGCTTCCACTTCGGCGTCCGCCTCACCGAGATCATCGGCCAGGACGGCCTGGTGCTCGCCGTCCGCACCGACGACGGCGAGGAGCACCCCGCCCACGACGTGCTCGCCGCGATCGGCGCCGCACCCCGCACCGCCCTCGCCGAGACCTCCGGGCTCGCCATGGCCCCGCGCGCGGACGGCGGCGGCATCGCCGTCGACGCCTCCCTGCGCACCAGCGACCCGCACATCTTCGCCGCCGGTGACGTCGCCAACGTGGACCACCCGCTGCTCGGCGCCCGGCTGCGCGTGGAGCACTGGGCGAACGCGCTGAACAGCGGCCCGGCCGCGGCCCGCGCCATGCTCGGCCAGGAGGTCAGCTACGACCGGGTGCCGTACTTCTTCTCCGACCAGTACGACCTCGGCCTCGAATACTCGGGCTGGGCGCCGCCGGGCAGCTACGACCAGGTGGTCATCCGGGGCGACGCGGGGAAGCGGGAGTTCATCGCCTTCTGGCTGAAGGACCGCCGGGTGCTGGCCGGGATGAACGTCAACGTGTGGGACGTCACCGAGACCGTGCAGGGGCTGATCCGGTCCGGCCGGCAGATCGACCCGGACGCGCTGGCGGACCCGTCCGTACCACTGGAGACCCTGTCCTGAGCCGTGCCGGACCGTCCCGGCCGGTCCGCGCGGCACCACCGGGTTCCACGGATCACATCGGCGCGCGGCACGGCTGTCGTACCCCACCCGTAGACTTCACCCGTGGCAGGCAGGATCAATGACGACGACGTGAAGGCGGTAAGGGACGCGGTCCCGATCGACGCCGTCGTTTCCGAGTATCTCCAGCTGCGCAACGCGGGCGGTGGCAACCTCAAGGGCCTCTGCCCGTTCCACGACGAGAAGTCCCCCTCCTTCCAGGTCAGCCCCAGCAAGGGCCTCTTCCACTGCTTCGGCTGCCAGGAGGGCGGCGACACGATCGCCTTCGTGATGAAGATCGACCACCTCTCGTTCTCCGAGACGGTCGAGCGGCTCGCCGCCAAGGCGGGCATCACCCTGCGGTACGAGGAGGGCGGCTACAACCCCTCCCACCAGCGCGGCGAGCGCATCAGACTGGTCGAGGCGCACAAGGTGGCCGCCCAGTTCTACGTCGAGCAGCTGGACGGCCCCGAGGCCGAGATCGGCCGGAAGTTCCTCGCCGAGCGCGGCTTCGACCAGGCGGCCGCCGCCCACTTCGGCGTCGGCTACAGCCCGGCTGGCTGGGACCACCTCACCCGCTATCTGCGCGGCAAGGGCTTCAGCGACAAGGAGCTGATCACCTCCGGCCTCTCCCAGGACGGCAGGCGCGGCCCCATCGACCGCTTCCGCGGCCGGCTGATGTGGCCGATCAGCGACACCTCCGGCGACATCGTCGGCTTCGGCGCCCGCAAGCTGCGCGACGACGACAACGGCCCGAAGTACCTCAACACCCCCGAGACCTCGATCTACAAGAAGTCCCAGGTGCTGTACGGCATCGACCTGGCGAAGAAGGACATCGCCAAGGCCAGCCGGGCCGTGGTCGTCGAGGGCTACACCGACGTCATGGCCTGCCATCTCGCCGGGATCACCACCGCCATCGCCACCTGCGGCACGGCCTTCGGCGGCGACCACATCAAGATTCTGCGCCGGCTCCTGATGGACAACGGCAGCGCCCGGGTGATCTTCACCTTCGACGGTGACGCGGCCGGGCAGAAGGCCGCCCTGCGCGCCTTCGAGGACGACCAGAAGTTCGCCGCGGAGACGTACATCGCGATCGCCCCGGACGGCATGGACCCCTGCGACCTGCGCCTGGTCAAGGGCGACGAGGCGGTCCGCGACCTGGTCGAACCGCGCACCCCGCTCTTCGAGTTCGCGCTCCGCCAGATCGTCGCGCGGTACGACCTGGAGACCCCGGCGGGCCGCGGCGCCGCGCTCGACGAGGCGGCCCCCGTCGTCGCGCGGATCAAGAACAGCTCCTCGCAGCACGAGGTCGCCGTCCAGTTGGCCGGCATGCTCGGCATCCTGGACACCCAGTTCGTCGTCAAGCGCGTCGGCCAGCTCGCCCGCTGGGCCCGCGAACGGGGCGACCAGCGGGGCCCCGCCCAGCCCCCCTCCCGCGGCGGCCGCCGGCACGAACAGATCCAGGCTTCCGCGACCCCCTCCGGCCCCGCGCTCAACCTCCGCAGCCCCGCCCACCGCACCGAGCGCGAGCTGCTCAAGCTCGCCCTGCAGAAGCCCGCCCTGGTCTCCCCGGCCTTCGACGCCTACGGGGCGGACGAGTTCACCGCCCCGCCGTACGCGGCGGTCCGGCAGTGCATCGCGGAGGCCGGCGGCGCGGAGCTGGGCGTCCCCGAGACCCGCGAATACCTGGCCCAGGTCCTGGACGCGGCCCCCGACGACACGGTCCGCAATCTGGTCACCGAGCTCGCCGTCGAGGTCTTCCACGGCAAGACCATCGACGAGACCTACGCGGGCATGCAGCTCGTCCAGGTCCGGCTGCGCGCCGTGGACCGCCGGATCAACGACGTACAGGGCAGCCTCGCCCGGCTCGGCAGCAATGTCGCCCCGGACCATCTGGCGGCCGCGCAGAACGAGGTCTGGGTCCTCCAGCAGTACGCCCAGTCCCTGCGCAACAACGGCGCCGACGCGCTCTAGGAGCCTGTCGGGTGAGCGCCCGGCACGGCAGGCGCCCCCGCGTAACCGACCGGTCACGGACCGGACTCAGAAAGTCGCCGCACGCCCCTCGTGGCGGCGATGCGTCTTCCCCCACACTGGGAGCGGTGCCTGAGACATCGGAGCGCGGCCGGCCCACCGAACGGTGGTCCTCCATCCCCGCGGTCCGGCAGCGATCACCTGGAGGTCGCCCCCGTGCAGACCCGGACCCTGACCGAAACCGAGCACGTCTCGGCCATCCCCGCGCAGAACCGGGCCGTGCACCATCCGGAGGGCGTGGTGGAGCCGCCGATACCGGACGAGCCGCTCATGGAGGAGCCGCCCCGGGCGCCCGAGCCGCGGAGCCGTCCGGAGACCGCCGGCCCGTCCTCCGACCTCTTCCGCCAGTATCTGCGGGAGATCGGCCGGATCCCCCTGCTCAACGCCGCCGACGAGGTGGAGCTCGCCCGCCGCGTCGAGGCCGGGCTCTTCGCGGAGGAACGGCTCGCGAGCACCCCGGACCCGGACACCCGGCTGGCCGTCGACCTCGACCGGCTGGTGGTCATGGGGAGGATGGCCAAGCGCCGCCTCATCGAAGCCAACCTCCGGCTCGTCGTCTCCGTCGCCAAACGCTATGTCGGCCGCGGGCTGACCATGCTCGATCTGGTCCAGGAGGGAAACCTCGGGCTGATCAGGGCCGTCGAGAAATTCGACTACGCCCGGGGCTACAAGTTCTCCACGTACGCGACCTGGTGGATCCGGCAGGCCATGTCCCGCGCCCTCGCCGACCAGGCGCGGACCATACGGGTCCCGGTCCATGTCGTCGAACTGATCAACCGCGTCGTACGCGTCCAGCGCCGGATGCTCCAGGAGCGCGGCTACGAGCCGACGGCGGAGGAGGTCGCCGGCCAGCTCGACCTCACCCCGGAGCGGGTCGGCGAAGTCCTGCGGCTCGCCCAGGAACCGGTCTCGCTGCACGCCCCGGTCGGTGAGGAGGAAGACGTCGCCCTCGGCGACCTGATCGAGGACGGCGACGCCGCGTCCCCGGTCGAGTCCGCCGCGTTCCTGCTGCTGCGCGAGCACCTGGAAGCGGTGCTCTCGACGCTGGGCGAGCGCGAGCGGAAGGTGGTCCAGCTGCGCTACGGGCTGGACGACGGGCGGCCCCGCACCCTGGAGGAGATCGGCAGGATCTTCGGCGTGACCCGCGAACGCATCCGCCAGATCGAGTCCAAGACCCTCAACAAGCTGCGCGACCACGCCTTCGCCGACCAGCTCCGCGGCTACCTCGACTGACGCATGTGAGGGCCCGCACCGCCGCCGGCGGTGCGGGCCCTCACATCCGAACGGACAGCGCTCCTAGTCGACTTCGGCGACCGCCTGTGCGAACTGCGCCGAATACAGCCGGGCGTAGGCGCCCTCGGCGGCCAGCAGCTCCCCGTGCGTGCCCTGTTCGACGATCGAGCCGTTCTCCATCACCAGGATCACGTCGGCGTCCCGGATGGTGGAGAGCCGGTGCGCGATCACAAAGCTCGTACGGCCGTGGGCCAGCCGCGCCATCGCCTTCTGGATCAGCACTTCCGTACGGGTGTCGACGGAGCTGGTCGCCTCGTCGAGCACCAGGATCACCGGGTCGGACAGGAACGCCCGAGCGATGGTGATCAGCTGCTTCTCACCCGCGCTGACACCGGAGCCCTCGTCGTCGATCACCGTGTCGTAGCCGTCCGGCAGGGTACGGATGAACCGGTCGGCGTGGGCCGCCTTCGCCGCCTCCTCGATCTCCTCGCGAGTGACCTCGCGCGAAGCGCCGTACGCGATGTTGTCCGCGATCGAACCGCCGAACAGCCAGGTGTCCTGGAGGACCATGCCGATGCCGCGCCGCAGCTCGTCGCGCGACATCTTCGTCACGTCGACCCCGTCCAGCGTGATCCGGCCGCCCGTCACCTCGTAGAACCGCATCAGCAGATTGACGAGCGTGGTCTTGCCGGCGCCCGTCGGGCCGACGATCGCGACGGTGTGGCCGGGGTCGACGTTCAGCGACAGATCCTCGATGAGCGGCTTCTCCGGGTCGTAGCGGAACGACACCTTCTCCAGCGCGACGCTGCCCCGCAGCTCCTCGGGACGCTCGCGCTCGCCGGGCGCGGGGTCGGCGCCCTGCTCCTCGGCGTCCAGCAGCTCGAAGATCCGCTCGGCCGAGGCGACGCCCGACTGCACCAGGTTCGCCATCGAGGCGACCTGCGTCAGCGGCATCGAGAACTGCCGCGAGTACTGGATGAACGCCTGCACGTCACCGATCGACAGCGTCCCCGAAGCGACCCGCAGACCACCCACGACGGCGATCAGCACATAGTTCAGGTTGGAGACGAACATCATCAGCGGCTGCATGATCCCGCTGTTGAACTGCGCCTTGAAACCGGCCTCGTACAGCGCCTCGTTCTGCTCGGCGAAGTCCCTCGCGGACTCCTCCTGCCGGCCGAAGACCTTCACCAGGGTGTGCCCGGTGTACATCTCCTCGATGTGGGCGTTGAGCTTGCCCGTCACCTTCCACTGCTGCACGAACTGCGGCTGCGAGCGCTTGCCGACCTTCCTGGCCACGACCACCGAGAGCGGTACCGTCACCAGCGCGACCAGCGCCAGCAGCGGCGAGACCCAGAACATCATGATCAGCACGCCGACGATGGTGAGCAGGGAGTTGATGAGCTGGCCCATCGTCTGCTGCATCGTCTGCGAGATGTTGTCGATGTCGTTCGTCGCCCGGCTGAGCACCTCGCCGCGCTTGGCCCGGTCGAAGTACGACAGCGGCAGCCGGGACAGCTTCGTCTGGATGTCCTCGCGCAGCTGGAAGATGATCCGGTTGATGATCCGGATCGACAGCCGGGTCGCCACCAGCATCAGCAGACCGGCGCCGACATAGACCGCCAGCGCCACCAGCAGTACGTCGCCCACCGCACCGAAGTCGATGCCGTGACCGGGGACGAAGTCCACCCTGGAGAACATGTCGGCCAGGCCGCTGTCGCTCTTGCGCAGGCCCTCGACGGCCTGCTCCTTGGTCGTCCCGTCCGGCATCTCCCGGCCGACGAACCCGGCGAAGATCAGGTCGGTCGCCCGGCCGAGGATCTTGGGCCCGACCACCGACAGACCTACGCTCAGCGCACAGGCCACCAGCATCGCGTAAATCGGGGTCTTCTCCGCTGCGAAGCGCTTCAGCAGCCGCTTCGACGATCCCTTGAAGTCCATGGACCGGTCGGTCGGCGCCCCGCCCGCCATCATGCGTCCGCCAGGCCCGGCCATTACGCGGCCTCCGCTTCCGTCAGCTGGGAGAGCACGATCTCCCGGTACGTTTCATTGCCGTCCATCAGCTCGTGATGGGTACCGGAACCGACGACCCGGCCCTCGTCCAGCACCAGGATCCGGTCCGCGTCGCGGATGGTGGACACCCGCTGCGCCACGATCACCACGGTCGCCTCGGCCGTCTCCCGCGAGAGCGCCCCGCGCAGCGCGGCGTCGGTGGCGTAGTCGAGCGCGGAGAACGAGTCGTCGAAGAGATAGATCTCCGGCCGCTGCACCAGCGTCCTGGCGATGGCCAGCCGCTGCCGCTGCCCGCCCGAGACATTGGTGCCGCCCTGCGCGATCGGCGCGTCCAGACCGTGCTCCAGCGCCGCGACGAACTCCTTGGCCTGCGCGACCTCCAGCGCGTGCCAGAGCTCCTCGTCGGTAGCGTCCGGGTTTCCGTACCGCAGGTTCGTCGCGACCGTCCCGGAGAACAGATACGGCTTCTGCGGCACGAGGCTCACGGTCCTCGCCAGCAGCGCCGGCTCCAGCGTCCGTACATCCGTGCCGTCGACCAGCACCTGGCCGTCCGTCACGTCGAACAGCCGCGGAACGAGACCGAGCAGCGTCGACTTCCCGCTGCCCGTCGACCCGATGATCGCGGTGGTCTCGCCGGGGCGGGCCACCAGATCCACCGACCGCAGCACCGGCTCTTCGGCGCCCGGGTAGCGGAAGTCCGCGCCGCGCACCTCCAGATGACCGCGGGCGAGCAGCTTGCGGACCGGCTGGACGGGCGGGACCACGCTGGACTCGGTCTCCAGGACCTCCTGGATGCGCTCGGCGCAGACCTCGGCGCGCGGCACCATCATGAACATGAAGGTGGCCATCATCACCGACATGACGATCTGCATCAGATAGGCGAGGAAGGCGGTCAGCGCGCCGATCTCCATGTCGCCGCTGTCGATGCGCTGGGCACCGAACCAGAGCACGGCGATCGACGAGACGTTCACGACCGTCATCACGGTGGGGAACATCAGCGCCATCAGCCGGCCCGTGGACAGTGCCACGTCCGTCAGCTCGGTGTTGGAGCCGCGGAACCGCTCCTCCTCGTAGCCGTCACGGACGAAGGCGCGGATGACGCGGTTGCCGGTGATCTGTTCGCGCAGCACCCGGTTCACCGTGTCGAGCCGTTCCTGCATGGTGCGGAACAGCGGACGCATCCGCTTCACGATCAGGCTCACCGCGATGCCGAGCACCGGCACCACCGCGAGCAGCACCGCCGACAGCGGGACGTCCTGGCCGAGCGCCATGATGATGCCGCCGACACACATGATCGGGGCCGACACCATCAGGGTGAACGTCATCAGCACCAGCATCTGGACCTGCTGGACGTCGTTGGTCGTACGGGTGATCAGCGAGGGCGCCCCGAACCGTCCGACCTCACGCGCCGAGAAGGACTGCACCCGGTCGAAGACCGACGCCCGGATGTCACGGCCGAGCGCGGACGCGGTACGGGCGCCGAAGTAGACGGCCCCCATGTTGCAGACCACCTGGCCGATGCTGACGGCGATCATGATGCCGCCGAATTCGAGGATGTAGCCGGTGTCCCCCTTGACGACACCGTTGTCGATGATGTCGGCGTTGAGGGTGGGCAGGTAGAGGCTGGCGCAGGTCTGCAGCAGTTGGAGGAGGACCAGCAGCAGGATGGGTCTTCTGTACGGACCGAGATAGGCCCGCAGGAGTTTTATGAGCACGCGTGTCTCTCGGAGTCGGCAGAGGGCGGGAGCCGATCCATTTTCCGGCACCGGCGGTCGTGACTGCGAGCGATTTTACTCAAGACCAGGTCAAAAAACAGACCGAGTACACAAGTGGAGGGGGTCATCTCCACCGGTGCACCCGGCCGTATCGCTCAGGTGGGCGGCTCAGCCCGCGGAGTCGAACGCTCCGGGGTGGATCTGGTCCCGCGTCGCCACGTACTGCTGGCGTACCGCCTGCCCGGCCGCCAGCTCCTCGCCCGGCTCCAGCACCTGCGCCGCGGCGCCCTGCCAGGCCGGGGGAGTGAGCGGATCGGCCGTCCCCTGCGAGACCCCCAGCGCCCAGGCCGCCTGCCGGGCCGCGCCCAGCGCCGCGTACTCGGCGGGCTGCGGCACGACCACCTGCGTACCGAACAGCGCCGGAGCGAGCCCCTGCACGGCGGGCAGCTCGGCCGCCGCCCCCAGCATGAACACCCGCCGCACCTCGACGCCCCGGCCGCGCAGCACATCGAGCGCGTCGGCCAGCGAGCACAGCATCCCCTCGAACGCCGCCCGCGCCAGGTGCTCCGGCTTCATCGACTCGCGACGCAGCCCGCACAGCGTCCCCGCGGCGTGCGGCAGCCGAGGCGTCCGCTCGCCCTCCAGGTACGGCAGGAGCACCAGCCCGGAGGCGCCCGGCGTGGACTTCAGCGCCAGCGCGGAGAGCTCTTCGAGGCCCTCCACGCCGAGCATCTCGGCGGTCCCGCGCAGCGCCCGTACCGCGTTGGAGGTGTGCACCACCGGCAGATGCTTCCCGGTGGCGTCCGCGAACGAAGTGATCATCCCGGCCGGATCGGACAGCGCCTCGTGGTGCACCGCCATGACCGAGCCCGACGCCCCCAGCGACACCACCGCGTCGCCCACCCCGACCCCGAGACCGAACGCCGCCGCCATCGTCTCGCCGGTCCCCGCGGAGATCAGCAGCCCCTCGGGCGTCGTCCCGGCCGCGTCGGCGGGGCCGAGCACCTCGGGGAGCGTGGCCTGGTGCCCGAGCGCCAGCTCCACCAGATCGGGCCGGTAGGAACCGGTGTCCGCCGACCAGTAGCCGGTGCCGGACGCGGCGCCCCGGTCGGTGGTCCGCCGGGCCGGACGCCCCAGCAGCTGCCACACCAGCCAGTCGTGCGGCTGGAGCACCGCGGCCACCCGCTGGGCCGCCTCCGGCTCGTTACGCGCCAGCCAGCGCAGCTTCGACACCGGCTGCGCGGCCTGCGGCACCGCCCCGACCGCCTCGGCCCAGGCCTGCCGCCCGCCGAGCCCGTCGACCAGATCGGCCGCGGCGACCTGCGCCCGCTTGTCGTTGCCGAGCAGCGCCGGACGGACCAGATTGCCCTGGTGGTCCAGCGGCACCAGGCCGTGCTGCTGGGCGGAGACGCCGATGGCCTGCACCCCTTCGAGCAGCCCGTCGGTGGCGGCCTCACCGAGCGAGAGCAGCCACGCCTGCGGATCGATCTCGGTGGCCTTCGCCTCGACGGGGTGCGCGGCGAACCCCCGGCGCAGCACGGCGCCCGTGTCCGTATCGCAGACGACGATGTGTGTGAAGGCGGAAGAACTGTCCAAGCCGGCGACTATCCCCATGCACAAGATTCTGCCGCACCGCCGGGGCTTTTCCGTACCGGTGGCGCGGCAGTGGTGGGGGCGACCCGCTACGTGTTGCTGGTGCCCCAGTCGTCCTCGCCGTTCTGGCCGCGGTCCCGCAGCGAGCGCACCCGGTCGGCCACCGAGGCGGGGACCTTCTCGCCGACCTTCTCGCTCACCGCGTGGTACGCCTTGCCGGCCAGGTCGCGGCCGCTCTGCGCCGCGGACTCGGCGGTATTGCGCACGGCCGGATTCTGGGCGAACTGGCGTGCGGACTTCTTCATCTGCTCGTAGCGCTCGCGCCCGGCCCTCGTTCCGATCACGTATCCGAGGGCCAGTCCGGCGATGAACGTGAGCCGGTACCGCATGGCTGCCACCCTTCCTTGCTCAGTGCGAAGCTGAGTGCGACGTGTGCTGCCCGCCTACCCGCGGGCACCGGAGATCACCCCGGGGGATACCGATTGGCGAAGCACCCCCCTGCTTGCGCTAATGTATGTGTCGCAGCGAACGAGCGCCGCCCGGCAGCAGCCAGGCAGGTAGGGTTCGGTGCATACGCAGCAATCCCCTGTAGCTCAATTGGCAGAGCAGCCGGCTGTTAACCGGCAGGTTACTGGTTCGAGTCCAGTCGGGGGAGCGCGATCCCCTGTAGCTCAATTGGCAGAGCATTCGGCTGTTAACCGGAGGGTTACTGGTTCGAGTCCAGTCGGGGGAGCGGAACGGAAGAGGACCCTGCGGGGTCCTTTTTCGTATGCCCGGCGGCGGTCGTCACCGTGGGGCGTGCGGGATGCATGTGACTCTTTCGCGTGTACTTGGCTCCGTACGGAACCGGACGGCCGGCGGCGAGGTCTTCATGGTCATGCGAAGCCGACCATCCGGAGCGAGAGATCGTATGACCGGCTATGCTGCGGCAGACGGCGCGCACACTTGTACGCGCCACGCCGAAAAGGGGCGGTAGCTCAGCCGGTTAGAGCAGCGGACTCATAATCCGTCGGCCGTGGGTTCGAGTCCCACCCGCCCCACCTAGCAACCCAGGCAGAATCGTTTTGACCTGGGGAAACGCAGAGGCCCCCGCGTCGGCGGGGGCCTTTTCGCATCTCTCATGATCGTTAGCTCGCCCTATGCTCGCCCGAAGTGTCGGAGGAGTCAGTGAGGCGCGCCGAGGGCTTCTCTCGAACGGCGGGTCGCGCAGCTCTCTCTGTCTCAGCCGAGGCAGAGGTACAGGAGCGGCGGGAGGCAGATCTCCAGACCGTCACACTCGTCCGGCCTCGGCGAGGTCGTCGGCTTCGGTGAGGTCGTCCGGCTCGGCCGTCGACGACGGCGTGGGTTTCGGGGTCTGCGTGGGCGGCCTGGGCGAGGTGGACGGGGACCGTCCTGGTGTGGCCGGCGAGTTGGAGGCGGTGGGCGCGGGCTGGTCGGTAGGTGTGCGCGAGTCGGTGTCGCTCGGCCCGAACGCGGTCCGGCCGCCGACCGCGTAGTCGATGTCCTCGACCTTGCCGAGGGTCGCCGGAAGGGTGTCCTCGCGCAGCGTCTTCAGCGCGGCGTTGGAGACCTCGTCGGTGCCGCTGCCCGCCAGCGGAACGCGCACCATGAGAATGTCGTCGATCTGCACTGTCGAGATCGGGCCCGCCAGCCTGCCGTCACTGTCCGCGACGTGCTGGCGGAGTTCGTCGACCGCCGCCTTCACCTGGGGGTGTCCGAGCTCCCGCCGTCGACGCCCCAGACCGCGATCCGCGTGGGGGTCGGGGCACCGGGGAAGGCCTCCTGCATGCGGACCGCGGCGTCCACCGTGGGCGCGTTGCGCGGCAGGCTGTCGACGACGGCCGCGTCCTGCACATGCATACCGGCCGCCGGCGCCGCCATCACGAGCAGCGCGACCACCGCAGCGCCGCCCCACACCTTCGGGCGCTTGACGACGGCGCGTGCCAGCTTCTGCCAGGTGCGGGACTCGGTCGAGGTCGTGCGGCGTTTGCCGAGCCACGGCACGCGGCCCTTGTCGACGCGGTGCCCGAGTGCGGCGAGCAGGGCCGGCAGCACCGTGACCGAGGCGATCAACGCCAGGCCCACCACGAGAGCGGTGCCGAGCGTGAGGCCGCGGAACACACCGAGGCCGCTGAGAAGAAGGCCGCACAGGCAGAGGATCACTGTCACGCCGGAGACGATGACGACATGTCCCGAGGTGCGTGAGGCGATGTGCAGCGATTCGGACACGCTGCGTCCGGCGGCTCGCTCCTCGCGCTCACGCCGCAGGTAGAACAGCGAGTAGTCGATACTGACCGCGATGCCGATCAGCAGGATCATCGAGGTGGCGGCGCTGTTGACGGCGACCCATCGTTCCAGGATGGCGATGAGGCTGAAGGTGCCCACGACCGTGGTCGCCGCCAGCAGCAGCGGGATCGCCGCCGCGACCAGGGCCCCGAAGACGATGAGGAGAATGACCAGGGTGATCGGCAGCGCGGTGCCCTCCGCACTGGCGAAGTCCTTCTTGACGGCGTCGTCGACGGCACGGGAAAGGCTCGTGTCCCCGGCCTGGACGACGCGCACGTCGCTGTTCCGGTCGGCGACCCTGTCCACCGCTTCGGCCACCGAGTCGAAATGGGCGTTCATCTCTTCGTTCGGGCCGGCCACGAAGAAGGTGACCAGCCCGGAGCGGCCGTCCTTCGAGATCTGCTGCTCCGACCCCGGATTCATCGGGGTGCGCAGGCCGGTGACGGCTCCCGGTGACTTGTCGAACTCGGCCACGAGGTCCTCGGTGGCCTTGACGAGCGCCGGGTTGTCCATGAACTTCCCGCCGCCGTGGCGCGGCTGGATGAGGACGTTCTCCAGGACCGGCTCGAAGTCCTTCTGCGAGCTCAACGCCTGCTTGACCTTGCCGGACTCACCCGGGTCCGGCGTCCTGGCGCCGGACCCGGAGAGTGCGGCGCTGGCGAGCAGTGCCACGACGACGAGGGCCAGCCAGCCGCCGATCGCCAAGGCGCGGTGCCGCATCGAGCGTCGCGGCGAGGGTGCCCGCGCTCGTCAGCAGAGCGGAGTTCGGCACCATGGGCGGCATCGTGACAAGGATGAGGAGCACGTGCATCCAGTGCACGCTGTTCATGACCACCAACTCCCCTGTTTGTCGTACGCCTCTCTGCACCTGCATCCAAATGTTGGCAGGTGCCAAGCCGGGCATCAACAGCAGACGGGAGGGGCCAGGGGCATCTGGGAGTCAACCCTCAGGGGTTGCGGGCGGGTGGCCCCGGAATCCCGGAGGGGGCGTCGTCCAGAACTCTCCGTCTTGGCCGAACTGCACTCGTTGAAGCGGAAGTTGAGCCAGAAGTGTGGTCAGGATCCCGATGCCCCGGGGCAGCGACTCGTCGAAGTGGAAGTGCCCGCCGTCGACCACGTGCACCACGGATGGCGTAGTTCTTCCACAGTTGGTGCGGCTGCACCCGTGGGAGGCCCGGCTGCGGCCCGAGGTGCCCTCCGGTGGCGACGTGCGGCTGATCGACGGTGCGTCGTCGGTCAGCCCGCTGCCTCGGCTGCACGAACGGCTCGGCCCCTACCGGCCCGGCGTGATCGGACGTTCCGCGAGCTGGTGGAAGGCCAAGTGGGAGCCACTGGTGCGGTCGGCCAGGAGCCCCGTGGTCGCAGTGCATTCCGGACCGGACGGCGACGACGGCTTTGTCGCGTACCGGACCATGCAGAGCGGGGACTGCGGTGCCCGTGTCACGCTGATGGTCACGGACTTCCACGCGGGGAATCCGGAGGCTGTCGTGGGTCTGTGGCGCTTCCTGCTCGGCGTGGACCTGGTCGAAGAAGTGTGTGTACGTCGCCGGCCGACCGACGAGCTCGTCGAGGGAATGCTGGACGACTGGCGAGCCTGCCGCACCCACTCGCTCAACGACGATCTGTGGCTGCGGCTCGTCGACGTGCCGAAGGCGCCCGACGCGCGCTCCTGCGGTGATGGTGACCCATTGGTGCTGGAGGTCGGCGACGAGCTGAACGCGGACCGGCTGTTCGGCGTCTCCACGGCAGCCTTCTGTGAAACCACCTTCTGACTGGATTTCGTGGCAGTCGTCGCGGGCGTCCCGCCCGGTGCTTCTGTCGTGGAGCCATCGGTCACGGAACGTAGCCGGATGTGACGGGGCCGGGGCTCGTGGAGCCCGTCGCATCCCTGTCCGTTCCTTTCGGTGACTTCGGGTGAGACGCGTCACCGGGATGTATTCGCGTTCCGCCCGCCCCACTGCCGATGCTCCGGCAGAAACGAAACGGGATGAGCTGCGTATGCATGGGCAGGAGGGCCCTCATGGATTCCGTGGGGGACCTCGGTCCGGCCCGGGCGCTCGTTCGTTCCGCATCGGTGTGCCAGTACGTCGGGGCGTCGGTGTCCGCACGGCCGCCCTGATCGTGTGCGGCCGGACGGCGGCCCTTCCTGGTGTTGCGGGGAGCACTCCATCCCCGGCCGGCCGAGAGGTGTCCGGAGAGTCACTTATGGCAACGCTCTGAAGAATTACGGTATTTCGTCCTCTTTAATCGTTGATTACGGCTTCTACGACTTGTTGGTCCCAGGGGTCGGACGTAGTGTCGAAAGTGCCGCAGCAAGAGCAAGGAGCGGCGTAGCGAACTCCTTCAGAGGAGGCGAAGATGAAGGTACGTAGCATCTTCGACCACAGGAACGGCGGACACGGCGGACACGGCGGCGGCTACGGCGGCGGCGGCTACGGCGGCGGCGGCTACGGCCGTGGCGGCTACGGCGGCCGTGGCGGCTACGGCGGCGGCTACGGCGGACGTGGACGCGGGTTCCGTGACTTCGGCGGCTACGGCGGCTACGGCCGGCGTGGAGGTCGCTGGGGTTACTGACCCTTCACTCCCGAACCCAAATCGAGGCAGGCTCGCGCAGATCGCGCGGGTCCGCCTCAGTTTTTTGGGCCCATTTCCATGGCGACCGACGGTCCATGGTCCGAGCACCTCTGGGACGTGATGCCCATGCGCTTTCACAGCCCGCTCCAGCGTTCCGCCCGTACCGAAGAGCCGCCCGAGGACCCGGTGACGGATGTTCCGATCCGTACCGACCCCGTCAGCATCCTGGCGTCCTTCCGGCGCTTCTGGCCGTTGACCAGAGGCGACCGGCGCTGGCTCGTCGTCATCTTCCTCTGCGCGGTCCTGGCCGCCCTCGCCGAGACCGTCACCGTCCTGCTCTTCGCCGAACTCACCGACAAGGCGCTGCAGAGCGGCACCGTCAGCGCCTTCTGGAAGCCCGCCGCCCAGTGGCTCGCCGTTGCGGTCGCCGGTGCTGTGGTGGGGTACCTGGGCAGTTCGCTCGCGGTCTGGACCGCCGAACGCTTCGTGCTGCGGCTGCGGGCCCGGGTGTTCGGCCATCTCCAGAACCTCCCGCCGCACTTCTTCCAGCGCAATCGCCGCGGCGACCTGGTGGAGCGGCTGACCGGTGACGTGGAGGCCATCGAGGCGCTGGTGGTCTCCGGCATCGTCGGGGCGGCGTCGGCGCTGTTCGGCACCGTCTTCTACGCCGGTGCGGCCCTGTTGCTGCGCTGGGACCTGGCCCTCGCCACCTTCGTCATGGTTCCGATCCTGCTGGCCGTCACCCGCGGGTTCGCCAAGCCGCTGCGCGCGGTGTCCCGGCGCGGCCGCGCGGCGGACGGCGCCATCACGGCCGTGGTCGAGGAGACGCTGGTCAACGTCGTCATGACGCAGGCGTACAACAGGCAGCAGGACGAGGAGGACCGGCTCAGCAGCAAGGCACGGCTCCGGTTGAAGACGGCGGTGAAGGCCGTCCGGCTCACCGAGTTCTACGAGCAGTTCATCGAGGTCCTCGAAACGCTCTGCGTCCTGACGATCATCGGCCTGGGTGCGTGGGAGATCTCGGCCGGCCGGATGACCCTCGGACAGCTCCTGGCCTTCGCCGCCTTCATCGGCTACCTCTACCCGCCGATCCGCTCGCTGGGCCAGCTCGGTCTGACCGCCACCGCCGCGACCGCGGGCGCCGAACGGCTGCTGGAGATCCTCGACTCCGAGCCCGCCGTCACGGACCCGGGCGACTCCGTGCCCGTGCCGCCGCGGAGCCGGGCGCTCGGCGAGGTGGAGGCACGCCAGGTGTTCTTCCACTACCCCGGCAACAGCGAGATGGTGCTCAGGGACCTCTCGTTCACCGCGAGTCCCGGGGAACTGCTGGTCATCACCGGCCCCAGCGGTGCGGGCAAGTCGACCCTGGCGGCGCTGCTGCTGCGGTTCTACGACCCGGACACCGGCAGCGTACGGCTGGACGGCGTGTCCGTGGACCGGATGCCGCTGACCTACCTCCGCCGGAACATCACGCTGCTGCCGCAGGACACCCTCGTCCTGCACGACACCATCGAGGAGAACATCGGCTGCGGAAGCCTCGACGCGAGCCATGACGACGTCGTGCGGGCCGCGCGGGCGGCCGACGCCCACGGTTTCATCGAGGCCCTCCCGGAGGAATATGACACCGTCATATCCACCGGCACCTCCCGGCTCTCCGGCGGCCAGTTGCAGCGCATCGCCATCGCCCGCGCCATGCTGCGCGACGCGCCCGTCCTCCTCCTCGACGAGCCCACCACCGGACTGGACCGGCTGGCCGCGGAGCGCATCCTCGAACCCCTGCGGCGGCTGGCCAAGGGCCGCACCACCATCGTGATCACCCACGACCTGGCCCTGGCCGCGGACGCCGACCGCATCCTCGTCCTGGACGAGGGCCGGCTGGTGGAGTCCGGCACCCACGCCCAACTGCTCGGCAGGAGCGGTCTGTACGCCACCCTGTTCGAGCGCCGCACCCAGCCGCACAACGGAACGGTGTACAAGCCTGCCCGGCCGTCAGGAATCCACTGGAGGTAGCCGGCCCCCGGCACAGGATCCCAACCGTACGGAGCGACCCGGTCGTTACTATCCGGCGTGACCGAAACGACCGAAGGACCCGCCCCCCGTACCCGCATACTCGCCGATCTGACACCTCTGCGCAGCTCGCCCGACTACCGGCGGCTCTGGTTCGGGAACACGGTCTCCTGGATCGGGCAGGGGATGACCTCGCTCGCCGTGTCGCTCCAGGTCTACGACATCACCGGGTCGGCCTTCTCGGTCGGGCTCATCGGATTCTGCTCGTTCCTGCCGATGGTCGTCTTCGGGCTGTACGGCGGGGCCGTCGCCGACACCATCGACCGGCGCAAGCTGGGCCTGGCCAGCTCCGCCGGGTCGTTCACGCTCTCCGTCGTCCTTGTCGCCATCACCGTCGCCGGGGTGGAGCAGGTGGGGCTGCTGTACGCGATCGTCGGCCTCCAGGCCGCCTGTTTCGCGGTCAACGCGCCCGCCCGCAGCTCGATGATCGCCCGGCTGCTGCCGCCCGAGCAGCTGCCCGCCGCCAACGCCCTCAACTCCATGACCGGCACCACCGGAACGCTGGTCGGGCCGATGCTCGGCGGGCTCGTCGTCGGCTGGTGGGGCTACCGGGCCGCGTACACCGTCGACGCCATCACCTTCACCGCCTCGCTCTACGCGATGTGGCGGCTGCCCGCCATGCTGCCGCAGCGCGAGGAGGGCGCGGGGGACAAGCGGGCGTCCGTCGCGGACGGGCTGCGCTTCCTCGGGACCAGGCCCAACCTCCGGATGACCTTCTTCACCGACCTGTGCGCCATGCTGCTGGCCCACCCCCGGGCGCTGTTCCCCGTCGTCGCCGTCCTCTGGTACGGCGGCGACGCGAAGACCACCGGACTGCTGGTCGCCGCCCCGGCGCTCGGCGCGCTGCTCGGCGGGGTGTTCTCCGGCTGGCTGGGGCGCGTCCGGCGCCACGGCCTCGCCGTGCTGCTCGCCGTCGGCTGCTGGGGCACCGCCATCGCGGTCTTCGGCCTGACCCGGCAGCTCTGGCTCGGGCTGCTCTTCCTGGCGCTCGCCGGGTGCGCGGACACCACCTCGATGGTCTTCCGCAACACCATGCTCCAGGCGGCCGTGCCGGACGAGATGCGCGGGCGGCTCCAGGGCGTGTTCATCGTCGTCGTCGCGGGCGGGCCGAGGCTCGGCGACTTCCTGGCGGGATCGGTCGCCGACCTGACCTCGCCCGCCCTGGCGGTGACCGGCGGCGGGATCGCCTGTGTCGTCGCCGTCTCCCTGCTGGCGCTGCGGTGGCGCGGGTTCGCGCGGTACGACGCGCGGGACCCGCAGCCGTGACCGCCCCGCCCGCGCCTCTCAGAGCCTGTCGGGCGGCCCCACCACCGAGCGGGCGAAGCCCAGTTCCACCAGGTCCTGGGGGCGCAGCCGCAGCTGGTCGGCCGTGGCACGCACCTCCTGCGGAGCGCGCTTCAGGATCGCCGCCGCCAGTTCCGGGGCGATCACCGAGAAGTAGCTGTCCCGGGTGACATGGGTGTTCCCCGGTGCCGCGAGGGCCAGCGCGCCGCCCGAACCGCCCTCGCCGATCACCAGGGTGGTGACGGGGACCCGGGCCTCCGCCATCGCCGCGAAGGCCTCGGCGATGGCGGCGCCCGCACCCGCCCGTTCCGCCTCCGCGTCGTTCGCCGCGCCCGGGGTGTCGACCAGGGTGAGCACGGGGACACCGAGCCGGTCGGCCAGCCGGATCACCCGCGCCGCCGCGCGGTAACCGGCCGGGCGGGTCGCGGTGCCGCACTGGGCGACGTACGCGATCGACCGGCCGTCGCGCCGCCCGAAACCGCAGAGCAGCCCCGGGTCCGTACCCCCGCAGCGGTCGCCGCCGAGCGGGAGCCGGTGGTCGAAGTAGGCGTCCAGATACGCCTCGGCGCGCGGCCGGGCGGGCGAGCGGGCCTGCCGGACCGCGTCCCAGCCGCTCTCCGGGAGGCCGGTGGTCGACAGGGCGTCCGGCACGGGGGCGGGGAGCGCCGGGGAGCCGGGGGCGTGGAGCGCCCGCAGCCAGTGCGCCACCGCCTGCGGGAGCTCCCCGGGCGGCACGACCGCGTCGATCTGCCCCGCGGCCAGCTGGCCCTCGGCGGTGTACGCGTGGGGGTCCGCGGCCGGGGGCCGTACCCGGGAGCCGGCGAACCCGACCTGGGCGCCCGGCAGCGCCAGGATCACATCGGCGCCCGCCCCCAGCGTGGCCCAGCCGCCGCCCGTCGTCGGGTCGCGCAGGACCGCGAGCTGCGCCGGGCCCGCCGCCCGCAGCCGCGCCGAGGCGCGGGCCACCCGCTGGAGCTGGGTCAGGGCGACCATGCCCTCCTGCATCCGGCTGCCGCCCGTCGCGATCAGCGAGACGAGCGGCAGTGCCCGGGTCCGGGCGGCCTCGTACGCGGCCTCCAGCCGGTCCCCGGTGCGCCGCCCCAGCGAACCGCCCAGGAACCCGAACTCGAAGGAGACCAGCACACAGCGCCGGCCGCCGATGGAGGCGAGGCCGTGGACGACGGACTCCTCCTCGCCGGTACGGGCGGTGGCGCGGGCCCGGGAGTCCGCGTACCCGGCCCAGGTCAGGGGCCCGTCCCCGTCGCGGCCGGGCGCGGCGCTCTCCCCGGGCACCGTCAACTCCTCGAAGTCGTCGGTGAGTGCCGCGATCGCCGCTCTCGCCGTCAGCCGGTCAGGCATGGAGCGACCGCTTCATGATCTTGCCGAGGTCGTTGCGGGGCAGCGCGTCCAGGTAGCGGACCGTGCGCGGGCGCTTGTGCGGGGACAGCTGGGCGGCCACATGGCCGGCGAGCTCCTCCGCGGACGGCGGCGAGGCCGGGTCGGCCGGTACCACCCAGGCGACGATCCGCTCACCCAGATCCGGGTCCGGCTCCCCGGTGACGGCGGCCTCGCGGACGCCGGGGTGGTCCAGGAGCGCGTTCTCGATCTCCCCGGCGCCGATCCTGTAGCCGCCGCTCTTGATCAGGTCGGTGGCCTTGCGCCCGACGATCCGTACGTAGCCGTCGGCGTCCCGGGTGGCCATGTCCCCGGTACGGAACCAGCCGTCCTCGGTGAATGCGGCGGCCGTGGCGTCGGCGCGGTTCAGATAGCCGGTGAAGAGGTTCGGGCCGCGCACCTGGATCTCGCCGATGGCGTCGGGGCCGGTGGCGTCCGCGGGGAGGACGGTGCCGTCCTCCTCGACCAGGCGGAGCTCCACACCGCGCAGGGGCGCGCCGACCGTTCCGGGGCGCGGCTCGCCGTCGGCCCGGACGCCCGTGTTCATCAGGGTCTCCGTCATGCCGTACCGCTCGATGACCCGGCGGCCGGTCGCCGCCGCGATCCGCTCGTGGTCGTGCACCGGCAGCGCGGCCGACCCGGACACCAGCAGCCGAGCCCCGGCCAGCGCCTTCGCCAGTCCGGCCGCGCCGGGGCCGGAGCCGTCGAGGGCCTCGGCCAGCCGGTGGTACATCGTCGGTACGCCGAAGAGCATGGTGCCGCCGGACGACAGCTCCCGGGCCACCCCCTCGGTGGAGAACCTGCCCAGGTGCCGCACCGATCCGCCCCGGCGCAGCGGCCCCAGCACGCCCAGGATCAGGCCGTGCACATGGAACAGCGGCAGGGCGTGGACGAGCACGTCGTCGCCGGTCCACTGCCAGGCGTCCTCCAGCGCGTCGAGCGAGGCGGCGATCGCCCGGCGCGGCAGGATCGCTCCCTTGGGCGGGCCGGTGGTGCCGGAGGTGTAGACGATCAGCGCGGGGGACTCGGGGGAGGGCTCGGGCAGCGCGGCGCCGGAGTCCCGCGGGTCGGTGTCGACGTCGATGCGGTCCAGCGCCTCCAGCACCGGCGGGAGCGGGTCGCCCGCCCCGGCCAGCACCACGGTCGGTTCGCTGTCGGACACGATGTGGGCGAGTTCGCGCGTCCCCGTCTTCGGGTTGAGCGGAACCGCGGGCACCCCGGCATGCAGCGCGGCCACGACGGCGACCACGGTCTCGGGGGTGGGAGTGGCCCAGACCGCGACCCGCCCGGCGCCGGCGATGCGCGCGGCGAGCGCGGTGGCGGCGGTGGCCAACCGCTCGTAGGTCATGGTGTGTTCGCCGAACCGGGTGGCTTCCCGGGTCGGACCGTCATCCGGCACAAACAGAAGAGGAGTCACCCACCGCACCCTAAGGGCTGCCGCAAGTGACAGACCTCAGTCGCGCTGGAGTCCCCGCATGCGGCCGTACGCGTACACGCAGCCCGCCAGCGCCAGGTCCGACAGCAGCATGAAGCCGATCGAGTACGAGCCCTTCGCGCTGTAGATCGCACCCATCACCAGCGGCGGCACGAAGCCGCCCAGACCGCCCATCGCGCCGACGATCCCGGTCACGCTGCCCACCTTCGCCTGCGGCGTCACCTGCGAGACCAGGGCGAAGACGCTGCCGCTCGCGGTGCCCAGGCCCGCCGCCATGCAGAGCAGCGCGATCGTGCCGCCCGGGGCCAGCGGCGGATCGAAGGCCTGGACGATCGCCATCAGGGCGGCCAGGCCGAGCGCCGCCGCCGTGACCACGGCCGGGTGGACGCGGTCCGAGAGCCAGCCGCCGATCGGCCGGAAGACGACGGTGACCAGCGCAAACCCGGCGGCCTTCGTGCCGGCGTCGGTGGGCGACAGGTCGTACCAGGTCTTCAGATACGTGGGAAGGTAGACGCCGAACGCGACGATGCCGCCGAAGCCGATCGCGTACAGCGCGGACAGCTCCCAGGTGACCCGCAGCCGTCCGGCGCCGGCCAGCCGGTGGGCGAGCGAGTCGGCCGGCACCGGGCGGTCCGGACGGTCGGTGATCAGCACGGCGGCCAGCGCCGCGTACACCACGAGTGCCGCCGCGACCACCAGGTACGGCAGGTTGCCGCCGTGCCCGGCGATCCTCGGGGTGAAGTACCCGGACAGGGCGACACCGCCCATCCCCATGCCGAAGATCCCGAGCGCGAGGCCCCGCTCGGCGGGCGGGAACCACGAGTTGACCAGCGGGATGCCGATCGCGAAGGTGGTGCCGCCCAGGCCCAGCAGAAAGCCCACGACGAGCATCGCGCCGTAGGAGTCCCGCGCCGGGATCAGCAGCAGTACGGGCGCGATGGTGAGCGCCGAGACCAGCGGGAACATCAGCCGCGCACCGTACTTGTCGGTGAGCGCGCCCGCCGGGATCCGGCCCAGCGAACCGACCAGCACCGGCACCGCCACCAGCAGCGACTGCTCGAACGAGCTCAGCCCCAGCCGCTCCTTGTAGTCCCCGGACAGCGGCGCGATCAGATTCCAGGCCCAGAAGGTGAGCCCGAAACCGATCGTGGCCATCACGAGGTTGCGATAGGCGGCCGCGGGCGGCGCGTCGATCGTGGCGCGGGACTGCTTGACGGCGGTGTCCACCCCCTCAGTCAAGGGCGGGCGCAGGCCCCGGGCCCGCCGGAATGCGCCATGCGGGTCATGCCCGCCCGGGGCCGGGAGCGGGGGGCGGGGGTGCCGCCGGACGCGACTTGCCCATTCACGAACCGGACAAAGCTGAGACAATCGCAGTATGGACCGTCTGGACAGAGAAATCCTCGGCATCCTCCAGGAGGATGCCCGGATCTCGTACCGCGATCTGGGCGTACGGGTCGGGCTCAGCGCCAACGCGGCGGCCGACCGGGTGCGCCGGCTGCGCCGCGACGGCGTCATCCGCGGCTTCACCGTGATCATCGACCCGGCCGCGGACACCCGTACCGGACTCGTCGTCTTCATCGACGTGACGCTGCGGATCGATACGACGAACGAGGTGTTCGAGCGGGCGGTGCTCTCCCTGCCCGGCATCACCGAAGTGGTCCATGTGACCGGCGGCCACGACTATCTCGTACGGGCCGCCGTCGCCGACACCGCGGCCCTGGACGGACTGCTGCGCCGGCTCAAACGGGAGGCCGGGGTCGCCCACTCCAGCACCCGGGTCGCGCTCAGAGCGGCGCCTGCCAGGTGACGGTCGACGGGCGCGAGCCGTCCTCCTCGCGCCCGTCGTCGGCGACCGTCAGCCGGACCGCGGCCCGCCCGTCCGGAAGGGCGGCCGTCGCGTCCACCTCCACCTCGATCGCCGACACCCCGGCCCGCCGGTGCGCGGCCGCGAGCGCGCTCCGCAGCGCGGCGAGCAGCTGCCGGGCCACGGGCTCCCCGACCAGCGCGTCGACCGCCCCGGTGAAGTGCACCGACGGCGGGAAGCCGAGCACGGCGGCGGCGCCCCCGGTCTCCCGCAGCACCCGGCCCCGGAAGGTGGCGGGGGCCTCGGCGGGTGGCTGCTGAAGGGCGAATATCGTCGTCCGCACCTCCTGAATGGTGGAGTCCAGCTCGTCGACGGCCCTGCCCAGCAGCTCGTCCGTCTCCGGGGCGGCGGCCCGGCGGCGGGTCGACTCCAGCATCATCTCGGTCGCGAACAGCCGCTGGACCACGAGGTCGTGCAGATCGCGGGCGATCCGGTCCCGGTCCTCGTACACCGCGAGCTGCTCCCGGTCGTGCCGGGCGTCCGCCAGGACCAGCGCCAGCGCGGCCTGCGAGGCGAACTGCGTGGCCAGCAGCCGGTCCACCGCCGTGTACGGGCGGTCGCCGCGCCGCCGGGGCAGGGCGAGGGTGCCGATCAGCCGCCCGCCGCTCTGCAACGGCAGCATCATGCTGGGGCCGAACCGCGAGCGCACATGTGTCGTCATCCGTGGATCGGTCGCCGAGTCGTCGATGAACACCGGCTCCCCGCCGAGCAGTTGGACCAGCACCGCGGAGCCGGGTTCGATCGCGGTGCCGACGATCCCGGCCGGGTCGTCGAGCGTGGACGCGGTGACGATCTCCATCCCGCCCGCCTCGTCGGGCTGGAGGATGACCCCGGCGCTGGCGTCGGCGAGCGTCCTGGCCCGTTCGGCGACGGTCATCAGCGCGTCGGCGGCGCTCCCGCCGGTCAGCAGCGCGGTGGTGACGGCGGCCGCCCCCTCGATCCACCGCTCCCGCTGCCGGGCCGCCGCGTACAGCCGGGCGTTGGCGATCGCGATGCCGGCCTGCGCGGCCAGCGCCCTCAGCACCGCCTCGTCCGAGTCGGTGAACCGGCCGGTGCGCTTCTCGGTGAGGCGGAGGTTGCCGAAGACCTGGTCGTGGACCCGGATCGGCGTCCCGAGGAAGGAGCGCATCGGCGGATGACCGGGCGGCACCCCGCCGGCCCGCGGGTCGGCGGTCGGATCGTCGCGGCGCAGCGGCTCCGGCCCGTCGACGAGTGCGCCGAGCATCCCCGAGTGCCCGTCCGGGAACCGGCCGATGCGCTGCCGCTCGGTGTCGTCGAGCCCCGTGGTGTACAGCTCGCCGATGGTGCCGCGCTCCGGGTCGAGCACGCCGAGCGCGCCGTACCGGGCGCCGGTCAGCGCCGTCGCGGTGTCCACGATCTGCTGGAGCATGACCCGCAGTTCGAGATCGGAGCCGATGCCGAGCACCGCCTCCAGGAGTACCGACAGCGGGGGCTTCTCCGGGACGGGCTCAGCCGCGGCGGCCTCCTCGCCGAACGGCTCCGCGGCCGTGTCCGTCGTGTCGTCGGTCATGCGCCGCACCCCCAGGGTGTGCTCAGCAGGCGAGCGGGTCGAGGACCATCGGCTCGATCTTTCCGTCCAGCATGGCACCGAGCCCCAGTACCGCGCAGACGTCCGGGCGCTCCGCGATGTGCACCGGCATGCCCGTCGCGTCCCGCAGCATCTGGTCGAGGCCGGGCAGCAGCGCGCTGCCGCCGACCATCATGATTCCGCAGTCCACGAGGTCGGCCACCAGGTCCGGCGGGCAGTCGCGCAGGATCGCGCCGAGCCCGTCCAGGACCGCGGTGAGCGGGGCGTGGATGGCCTGCCGTACGGCGTCGGTGTCGACCTGCACCGAGCGGGCCAGCCCGGTCGCCACGTCACGGCCGTGGATCTCGGTCGTGGCGGGCCCGTGCGAGGTCAGGCCGCTGCCGCTGAGCGCCAGTTGCAGCGGGCGCACCGACTGGCTCGGCAGCATCAGCGCATGGTGCTGCCGCAGATGCTGGATCACCGCGTGGTCGATGGCGTCGCCGCCGATCGGGATGCGTACGGCGGTCACGATCGAACCGAGCGAGAGCACCGCGATCTGGGTGGTCGCGGCCCCGCACACCATGATCATGGAGGCGGTCGGCTGCTCGACCGGCAGCCCGCAGCCGACGGCCGCCGCGATCAGGGTGTCGACCAGTTCGACCCGCCGGGCACCGAGCCCGACCAGCGTCTCGACGGCGGCCCGCTGGGCGAGCGGATCGCTGTCGTGCGGGGTGCAGGCGGCGGCCCGCAGCCGGGGCTTGCGGCGCAGCTGGCGGCGGAGCTTCTCGCCGAGCAGATGGCGGAGCATCCGCTGGGCCATCTCGATGTCGATGACGGTCCCGCCGGTGACCGGGCGGGCCACCCGGATGTAGTCGGGGGTGCGGCCCGTCATCTGCTCGGCGAGCGCGCCGACGGCGATGAGCGACCCGGTACGGGTGTTCACCGCGGCGACGCTCGGCTCGTCGACGACGAGCCCGAGGCCCTTGACGTACACCCGGGTCCGGGCGGCCCCGAGGTCGACGGCGACATGGCAACGGCGCAGCTGCTCAAGGCTGACGGTCACGGCAGGTACTCCCGAGGGCGCGGACGACGGTACCGGCGGAAGCCGGTTCTCTCTGGCATCGTGCGCCGTTCGGAGTCGTGGCGCGCGCTGGGATGAGCCGTAGGAGGTACGGAGCTGACGGGCCGACAGCAGGGGCGGTGCGCGGTGTTCAGCCCGGCAGCAGCCGCTGGAACAGGCCCCAGGTGAACTCGGCGACGTACGGCTCGCCCGTTCCCGGCCCGGTGATCGCGAGCGCCCACCGGGCCGGCGCGCCGCCCTCCATCGGGCGGGCCGGCGCGAAGGCCCGCGCGACCTCGTCGACCGTGCCGGACCAGGGGCGCAGATCCTCGACCGTACGCAGCTCGGGGACGGGCGCCCCCGGTGCCCGGACCAGCCATTCGTTCCACACCGCGCCGCCCGGCGCGACCATCACCTCGAACCGGAGGTCCGGCCACAGCGGCACCGGCCATTGCAGCGCGTCGCACTCCAGATCGCCGATCGTGCGGCGTACGGACGACGCGGGCTCGCCGAGCACCGAGCGGTAGCGGCGCAGCGTGCCCCGTCCGCCGGGCGCCCGCACCATGGCCTGCCAGCGGCGGTTGGCCTCGCGCATCTCGGCGAGCGAAGCGCTCAGCTCGTGCCGGGCGTCCTCGACGAGGCCGGGCTGGTGGTCGGCCATCCGGCGCAGCAGGACGAGCTGGAACTCACGGGGGCCGAAGGAGGCGGGCGCGGTCATGGATTCAACGGTTCCACACCGCGGTCCCCAGGGCCTACCCGGCGGACGGGCCCGGCTCGCCCAGCATCCGGCGCAGCAGGTCCCGCAGCATCGTCCGGTCCTCGTCCGACAGCTCGGCCAGCGGCTCCCGGGCGAAGGTGAGGGAATCGCGCAGCTGCTGCGCGGTCCGTGCGCCCAGCTCCGTCGGTGCGGCCAGCTTCACCCGCCGGTCGGCCGGATCAGGCCTGCGCTCCACCAGGCCGCGCGTCTCCAGCCGGTCGACGATGCCGGTGACGTTCGACGGCTCGCACTTCAGCTTCTGGGCGATCCTGCGCATCGGCATCGGCTCCAGCGAGAGCAGCCCGAGCACCCGCGCCTGCGCACCGGTGAGCGAGTGGGCTGCCGCAGCCTCGTCGTACTCCTCGTAGTAGCGCGCCACGACGGTGCCGATGAGCTCGACGACTTCGAGGGTCAGAGGGTCTGTGCGAGAGGTGGCCATGACACCCAGGATAGCCGGTTGCTTGACAACATGAAATATTCAGGAGCATGGTTGTTTCACCACATGAAGCATTTCGCTTCCCCGGTGCGGCCCCCACCGCCCCGGCCGGAGCTTCCCCCACCCCGTAGGACATTGAGGAGAACCCGAGCCCATGTCAGCTGCACTTCCCACGTCCGGCCGTGAATGGCACCTCGTCGCCCGCCCCCACGGCTGGCCGAAGGCCGAGGATTTCGCGCTGCGTGAGGCCCCGGTCACCGCTCCCGGCGAGGGCCGTGTCCTCGTCCGCAATCTGTACTTCTCGGTCGACCCGTACATGCGCGGCCGGATGAACGACGTGAAGTCGTACACCCCGCCCTTCCAGCTCGACCACCCCATGGACGGCGGAGCGGTCGGCGAGGTCATCGCCTCGAACGCCGAGGGCTTCGCGGTCGGCGACCACGTCCTGCACGGCCTCGGCTGGCGCGAGTACGCCGAGTTCCCGGCCGGGCGCGCCGTGAAGGTCGACGCCTCGCTCGCCCCGCTCTCCGCCTACCTCGGGGTGCTCGGCATGACCGGGCTCACCGCCTACGCGGGCCTCTTCGAAGTCGCCTCCTTCAAGGAGGGCGACGCAGTCTTCGTCTCCGGCGCGGCCGGCGCGGTCGGCAGCCAGGTCGGCCAGATGGCGAGGATCAAGGGCGCCTCGCGGGTCATCGGCTCGGCCGGTTCCGACGAGAAGGTCAAGCTCCTCGTCGAGGAGTACGGCTTCGACGCGGCCTTCAACTACCACGACGGCCCGGTCGTCGAGCAGCTGCGCGCGGCCGCCCCCGACGGCATCGACGTCTACTTCGACAACGTCGGCGGCGAGCACCTCGAAGCGGCGATCTCCTCGCTCAACCTGCACGGCCGCGTCACCGTCTGCGGAATGATCGCCCAGTACAACGCCACCGAGCCGACCCCCGGCCCGCGCAACCTCGCCCTCGTCATCGGCAAGCGGCTGCGCATCCAGGGCATGCTCGTCGGCGATCACGCCGCGCTCCAGCCGCAGTTCGTCCAGGAGGTCGCCGGCTGGCTGGCCTCGGGCGAGCTGAAGTACCGCGAGACCTTCGTCGAGGGCATCGAGAACGGCTTCGACGCCTTCCTCGGTCTGCTGCGCGGCGAGAACACCGGAAAGATGATCGTCTCCCTCGCCTGACAGCCGCCCCGGCGCACCCGTCAGGCTCATCCACAGGCCGCCGCGATCGTGGGCGCGAGTCGCGGCGCACAGCAGGAGGAAACCTCAGCATGGCCATTCGGGACATAACCGTTGCCTACACCGCCGTCGCCACCGCCGAGAACGGCCGTGACGGCCGCGTCTCGTCCGACGACGGCAACCTCGACGTCATCGTCAACCCGCCCAAGGCCATGGGCGGAAGCGGCGCGGGCACCAACCCCGAGCAGCTCTTCGCGGCCGGCTACAGCGCCTGCTTCCAGGGCGCGCTGGGCGTGGTGGCCCGCCAGGAGAAGGCCGACATCTCCGGCTCCACGGTGACCGCCGAGGTCTCCATCGGCAAGACGGCCGAGGGCGGCTTCGGCCTGGAGGTGGCGATCAGAGCCACCATCCCGAACGTCGACACCGCCACCGCGCAGGCGCTGGTCGAGAAGGCCCACCAGGTCTGCCCGTACTCGAACGCCACGCGAGGCAACATCAAGGTCGAGCTGTCGGTCGCCTGACCGCCGGCCCACCCGTGACAGGCCGAGGGCCGCACTCCCGAAGGGGTGCGGCCTTCGGGCGTGTCCGCGACAACCACTCGTCCGACGGCGCACCTTCCCCACCAGTACGCTGACGCCATGCGTGATCTAGGGGCGGGCTTCGGCTACTTGATAAAGGGACAGCGCTGGGTCGGCCGGCACGGACGGTGGTTCGGCATAGGGCTGCTGCCCGGACTGATCGCCCTCGTGCTGTACGTGGCGGCGCTCGTCGGTCTCGGCTACGGCGCCGACGACCTGGTGGACTGGGCGACCCCGTTCGCCGACGACTGGTCCTCGCCCTGGCTCGGCCTGCTCCGCACCACCCTGACCGTGCTGGTCTTCGGCCTCGGGCTCTTCCTCGCCGTGATCACGTTCACCGCCGTGACGCTGCTGATCGGCCAGCCCTTCTACGAGTCGCTCTCCGAGCACGTCGACCGCACCGAGGGCGGCGACGTCCCCGAGTCCGGGCTGCCGCTCTGGCGGGAGCTGTGGATCTCCGCCCGCGACAGCGTCCGCATCCTGGTGCGGGTGGGGCTCTACTCGGTGCTGCTCTTCGCCCTCGGGTTCATTCCGGTGCTCGGCCAGACCGTCGTCCCCGTGCTCGGCTTCTGCGTCACCGGCTACTTCCTCGCCGAGGAACTCACCGCCGTCGCGCTCCAGCGCCGCGGCATGCTCCTGAAGAACCGGCTCGCCCTGCTGCGCGGCCGCCGCCTGCTGACCCTCGGCTTCGGCGTACCGCTGGGGCTCGCCTTCCTGATCCCGTTCGTCGCCGTGTTCCTGATGCCGGGCGCCGTCGCCGGAGCGACCCTGCTGGCGCGCGACCTGGTGGCGCCGGAGAACGAGGACGACGAGACGGCACCCACCCCGTACACGCTCGACAAGGACTGAGGAGACCACCCGCCCATGACCCTGTTCTTCTCGAACTCGCGCCTGCGCACCTCGATGCTGAGGTGGCAGAAGGCCCTCAACCGGGGCATCGGATCGGTGCTCGTCGGGCCGGGCGTCACCCTGGGCCTGTCCCACTGAGCGACGCCCCGCCGGACCCGGGTCAGCCGCTGTGCACCTCCAGCGCCGACCTGACCGCAGACTCCAGCGCCCCCTCGATCCAGGCCGGCTTGATCGAGGTGTGGTCGCCGGCGAAGTGCAGCGGCCCCTCGACCGAGCGCACATCGGCGAACAGTTCGGTGTGCTGGCCCGGCAGCAGCACCGACGCCTCGCCGTACGCGTACGGGTCGCGCATCCACGACTGGGTGGCGCCCGCGCCCGTGTAGAAGACCTCGACGCGCTGCCCGTACACGTCCTGCACCCCGCCCAGGGCGTGCGGGTAGCGCTCGTCGTCGTCCAGCGAGTCCCACTTCAGCGCGTCGTCGGCCCAGCTGTACGAGGCGAGGACGACGCCGCCCGCGCTGCCCTCGATCGGGTGCGAGGGCTGGAACATGAAGCGGTTGGCGTTGTCGGTGACCGACCCGCCGCCGATGACGTGCGCCGCCTCGGGCTGGTTGCGGGCGGTGGCCCGGTACGCCGCGTAGTGCACGCGCTGGTTGGGCGGGAGGTGGCCGGGCGGCACGGAGGGGTGGGAGCCCAGCAGTGAACCGTCGGCCGGTGCCTTGCCCAGCCGGTAGGCGTCGTACAGACCGGGCTTGATCCGCTCCAGCTCGGTCTTCCAGTCCTTCTCCTCGAACTCCCACCAGCGGCGGCTGAATTCGAGCAGCACCTTGGTCGCCGCGTCGTAGTGGATCTCGGTGATCGCGCGCCGCTTGCCGTACGAGAGCGCGGGCGTGACGGGGATGTGGCGCAGTCCGGAGAACGGCACCGTGATGATCGCCCGGTCGCCGCGGAAGGTCTGACGCACCAGCGGCCTGCCGTCGCGGCCCTCGGAGATCGTCTCGACCTCGACACTGTCGGTGCCGTGACTGATCCTGGTGGCCCGGCGGTCCAGCCGCACCAGGTCCTCGACCCGCTCGTACATCGCGTCGGCGAGGACGCCGGTGCCGCCCGGCAGCTCGAAGAACGCGGTGTCCGGGCTGATCAGGGAGGCCCCGATGAAGCTGTGCACAAAGGCGAGATGGAGCCGGGACGTGAGGTTCTCTACCGTGCCGACGAGGTCGATGGTGCGCTCGTCGAGCTTGGCCGCCTCGGTCAGGAAGCGGAACATCGACCAGTGCCCGTACCGCTGGATCACCCGCGCCCAGCCCTCGACGAGCTCCCGGCCCTCCTTGCCCTCGAACTCCGCCCGCACGGGCTTGAAGGCGTCCCGCACGATCGCCGCGGCGGTCTTGTTCTCGAACGCGGCGGGGACCCCGAACGAGCGGTTGATCGCCTGGGGCTTCGCCGCGTAGTCGGCCTTGCGCATCCGGATGCCGTTGACGTGGATCCAGGTGCGGTTGACGGGCCGGCCCTCGGCGTCGACGTCCACCAGGTAGAAGCGGCGGCGCTTCAGGTCGAAGCTGTCCATGAGGCCGGTGACCAGCGGGTGGCTGTCGGGGATGCGCATCGCGCCGGCCTCGGCGTTCTGCTTCGGGTCGGCGAACGGCGCCTTCGCGTTCTCGTGGCCGCCCTTGCGGAAGGTCTTGATCCGGCCGCCGACGCGATTGCCGTTGGCCTCGATGACGGTGACGGTGTGCCCGGCCTCGCGGAGCAGATGGGCGGCGGTGAGCCCGGCCGGGCCGGCGCCGACGATCAGCACCTTCTTGGGGCTCTTGCGGCTGCGCGGCAGGCCCTTGGAGAGCAGGATGTCGCGGTAGCGGGGGACCAGGGGCTGGTCCTGTTCGTCGCGTACGAGGATGGCGCGGGCGACGGTCAGGCAGGCGTTCCAGTCCGATCCGGTGGCCGCGGGGGCGAGCGCGGTGCCGGCCGCGGCGGGGGAGTCGGCGGGGGAGTCGGCGGCGCCGGGCGCGGCGGCGCTCGCGGTGCCGGAAGCGGCGGTGACGGCTAACGCGGCGGCACCGGCGGCACCCGTGATCAGGGTGCGGCGGGAGGGCAGGTCGGAGGAGGGTCCGGCGGGCTCGGTAGTCATGCGGCAACCCTGGGGCGCCCGGAGGGGTGCCCTGCGCCCGGACGCGCGTAGACCGACCCGAAATCACCCGCAGGGGGCGTGCATCGATCAGGTTCCGCTGTGTGTCGCCGCAGGTCATGTCATGATTGCGGGTTCTTCACAGCCTCCTGTCCGGGCGGCTGCAACAGCGCCAGGAAGTCCCCGAACGCCGCGGGCATGTCCACCGAGTCCGGGTCCAGCAGCCACTGGTACTGGAGCCCGTCCAGCACCGCCACGAGCAGCGGAGCCGCGCGCTCCGGGGTCAGCCCGCCCGGCAGCCGCTCGCCGTACTCCGCGCGCAGTGTCGCCGCCATGCTCGACCGGACCTGGGTGTAGCGACGGGTGAAGAAATCCCGCGCCGGATGCCCCTCCGTCACGCTCTCGCCGAGCAGCGCCGAGAACGTCTGGACGATGCCGGGCCGCATCGCGTTGTACTCCACCAGCGAGGCCAGCAGCTCGATCCGCCAGACGCCGTCGCTCCGGGTGCTGCCTCCGGTGTCCCACTGGTCGCGTTCCGCCAGCACGGCGACGAGCAGCGCCTCCTTGGTCGGGAAGTAGTGCAGGAGCCCCTGCTGGCTGAGGCCGACCCGCTCGGCGACCGCGCTCAGCGAGGCGCCGCGATAGCCGCGCTCGGCGATCACTTCGAGCGTGGCCCGGACGATCTCCGCCCGCCGCTCCGTACTCCTGGCCCGCACCATCGCCCCGGCCCCTTTCGGTGCTCCATCGGTCCCGCACCCGGACCGTACGCCATCTCTAATATCACAGAGCGATAACGAAACCTACTGCTCTACCTGTGATGGGGTCAGTATGGAGGCATTCAGCCCAGAATCCGACCAGGAGGCACGGCCGTGGCAGACGCGTCCACACCCACCAACCCCGATGCGGCCCGCGAGGCCGCGGTCGACGCGGCGCTCGCCGCGCTCGGGCTCGACGACAAGGCCCGGCTGCTGGCCGGCCAGGACATGTGGTCGCTGCCCGCGCTCCCCGCCATCGGGCTGCGCTCCCTGGTGATGTCCGACGGGCCGATCGGCGTCCGGGGTGTCGCCTGGAGCGCCGACGACCCGTCCGTCGCGCTGCCCTCGCCCACCGCGCTGGCCGCGACCTGGGACCCGGCCCTGGCCCGCCGGGCCGGCCGGCTGCTGGCCCAGGAGGCCCACCGCAAGGGGGTGCACGTCCTGCTCGCCCCGACCGTCAACCTCCACCGCTCCCCGCTCGGCGGGCGCCACTTCGAGACGTACAGCGAGGACCCGTACCTCACCGGCGAGATCGGCACCGGCTATGTGCTCGGCGTGCAGGACGGCGGGGTCGGCACGACCGTCAAGCACTTCGTCGCCAACGACGCCGAGACCGACCGCTTCACCGTCGACAACATCGTCGCCCCGCGCCCCCTGCGCGAGATCTACCTCGCCCCGTTCGAACGCATCGTCAAGAACGCCCACCCGTGGGGCATCATGGCCGCCTACAACCGGGTCAACGGCTCCACCATGACCGAACACCGCTATCTGCAGAACGCGGTGCTGCGCGGCGAATGGGGCTTCGACGGCTACATCGTCTCCGACTGGCTGGCCGCCCGCTCCACCGTCGCCGCCGCCGACGGCGGCCTCGATGTCGCGATGCCCGGCCCGAAGACGGTCTACGGCAAGGCGCTCGCCGACGCCGTGCGGGCCGGCGAGATCGAAGAGTCCGTCGTCGACGGCGCCGTACGCAATGTGCTGCGGCTGGCCGCCCGTGTCGGCATCCTGGACGGCGCCCCGCCCGTCGTCGACGAGTCCGCCCGCCCCGCCGCCGTCGACGGCGACGCGCTGGCCCGCGAGATCGCCCGCCGCTCCTTCGTCCTCGTACGCAACGAACGCACCGCCCTCCCCATCGACCCGGCGGCCGTCCGCACGGTCGCGGTCAGCGGGGCGCTCGCCCGGGACGCCCGGGTCCTCGGCGGCGGCTCCGCCCAGGTCTTCCCGCACCACATCGTCAGCCCGCTCGACGGCCTCCTCGCCGCCCTCCCCGAGGGCGTCGTCGACTACCGCGTCGGCGCCGATCCCAACACCGAACTCACCCCCGCCGAGAAGGGCTTCGAGCTCAGGGCCGTCTGCTACGACGAGGCCGGCACCGTCATCGGCTCCGCACCGCTGCGGGGCGGCACCGTCCAGTGGATCGGTGACGACTTCCCCGAAGGCGTCACCCGCGGCACGCTGCACACCGTCGAGGTCACCGGCACCTTCGTCCCGCGCGACAGCGGCGAGCACGTCTTCGGCACCCGCGGCACGGGGGCGATCACCCTCACCGTCGCGGGCGAGACCCTGTACGACGGGATCCACCGGGTCACCGGCTCCGACGACCCCGGCGAGGCCTTCTTCGGCAACCCGCTGGAGCGCGGCCGGATCACCCTCACCGCGGGCGAACCCGTCCAGGTCTCGCTGCGGCAGGTCCCCGAGACCCTGGGCGACGACGCGCCGATCCCCGGCGTCTCGTTCGCCTTCTGCCACCTCGGCCCGCGCCGCGACCCCCAGGAGCTGATCGCCGAGGCCGTGGAATCGGCCCGCGCCGCGGACACCGCGATCGTCGTCGTCGGCACCACCGAACGCGTCGAGTCCGAGGGCTTCGACCGCACCGACCTGAAGCTCCCCGGCCACCAGGACGACCTCGTCCGGGCCGTCGCCGCCGCCAACCCGGACACCGTCGTGATCGTCAACTCCGGCTCCCCGGTGGAGCTCCCGTGGCGCGACGAGGTCGCCGCCGTGCTGCTCGGCTGGTTCCCCGGCCAGGAGGCCGGCCACGCCCTCGCGGACGTCCTGCTCGGCGCCGGGGAACCGGGCGGGCGCCTGCCCACCACCTGGCCGGCCGCGCTCGCCGACGTCCCGGTCTCGAACACCACCCCCACCGACGGCGAACTCCACTACGACGAGGGCGTCTTCGTCGGCTACCGGGCCTGGGAGAAGGCCGGCACCGCGCCCGCGTACCCCTTCGGCCACGGACTCGGCTACACCACCTGGGAGTACGAGAGCCTCACGGCGGGCCCGGACTCCGTCACCGTCCGCCTCCGCAACACCGGCGCCCGGCCGGGCGCCGAGACCGTCCAGATCTACCTCGCGCCCCGGGACGACACCGCCGAACGCCCGGCCCGCTGGCTGGCCGGCTTCGCACGGGTCGAGGCGGCGCCCGGCGAGAGCGCCGAGACGGTGATCGCGCTGGAGCGGCGTGCGTACGAGATCTGGGACGAGGAGGCGTACGACTGGGTCCTCGTCCCCGGCACGTACGAGGTCCAGGCGGCCCGCTCGCTCACCGACGTACGCCTGACGGCGAACGTGGACATCGAGGAATAGCGGCCGGGCGGCAGGGGGACGGGGTCGCGCCCGCCCCCTGCCGCACCGTCAGCGCACCGTGAATCCGTACACGGTCGTCGAGACGAACTCCTCGCCCGGCCGCAGCACCGTGCTCGGGAACCCGGGCCGGTTCGGGGAGTCGGGGAAGTGCTGGGTCTCCAGCGCGATCCCGGCGCACGGGCCGAACGGCCGCCCGTCGAAGTGGTCCGCCGTGTACAGCTGGAGCCCCGGCTCCGTCGTCGTCACGGTCAGCACGCGCCCCGAGGCCGCGTCGTACAGCTCGGCCGCCGGGCCCGTTCCCGCCGCGTCCAGCACGAAGTTGTGGTCGTAGCCCGCACCGACCGGCCGCGGCTCACGGAAGTCGAACCGGGTCCCGTCCACCGGCAGGAACCCGCCCGTGGGCAGCGACTCGGCGTCCGCCGGGGTGATCCGCCCGGCCGCGATCCGCAGCGTCTGCCCGAGCGCGCTGCCGCTGCCGGCGCCCGCGAGGTTCCAGTACGTGTGGTTCGTCGGGTTCAGCACCGTCGGGGCGTCGGTCGTCGCCCGGTACGCGATCCGCAGCGCCCCGCCCTCGTCCAGGGTGTAGGCCGCCGACACCGCGAGACGGCCCGGGAAGCCCTCCTCGCCGTCCTCCGAGACCAGCGAGAGCTCCACACCCTCGGCGACCTCCCGCGCCCGCCACACGCGCTTGTCGAAGCCCCTGGCCCCGCCGTGCACCTGGTTGCGCCCCTCGTTCGGCGTCAGCCGGTGCGTGCGCCCGTCCAGCTCGAAGCGGGCCCCGCCGATCCGGTTCGCGTACCGCCCGACCAGCGCGCCGAAGTACGGGCCGGGAAACGCCTGGTACCCGGCCAGGTCCGGCAGCCCGAGCGCGACCTGGGCCCGCACCCCGTCCCGGTCCGGCACCTCGACCGACTGCACGATGCCGCCGTACGTCAGCACGCGCACCCGCGTACCGTCCCGTTCCAGCGTCCATCGGTGTACCCGGCTGCCGTCCGCGAGGGTACCGAAGTCTTCCGTACGCATCGCCGTGCCCGAACCAGTGACCATGATCACGGACCTTACGCGGGAGGCCGGGCGGCGGTGACATTGCGGTACGCGATCTCCGCCAGCCTCGCCTGCCCGTCACGCCCCGGATGGAACCAGTCCCACTGGCTGAGCTGCCTGCCGGTGAACGGGTAGTCGAAGACCGCCCCGCCGTCGTAACGGCAGCGCCGGTCCTTCGCACAGACCTCCTGGAGCACCTTGTTGTACGCCACGACCCGTTCCTGCACCGATGCGCGCCGGTCCGCCGCCCGCGCGCTCATGTCGTCCGCGTCGCCCAGCATCGACTGACAGATCCCCAGCTTCCAGACCTGCTTGCCCAGCGCGTTGCCGCGCCCCGTCGACCAGAGCCGCTTGAGGTCCGGCACGCTCGACACGTACACCTGCGCCTTGGGCGCCCCGGCCCGCAGCTGACGCATCGACGCCTCGAACGAAGCGAGGAAATCAGCCACCGGCGTCATGTACCGCGCCGAGTCCCGGCAGGCGTCATTGGCGCCGATCATCACCGTCACCAGATCGGGCTTCTCCTTCGCGGCCAGCGCCATCTGCTCCGGCAACTGCGCGATCCTGGCGCCCGTCTCGGCGTGGTTCCAGCTGCGCGAGGCGGCCCCCGACTCACCGAGCAGCCGCACGGCCAGGCTGCGCACCTCGCGGTCCGTGCCGGTCGCCCAGGAGACCTCGGGGCAGTCCGCCAGCACCGAACAGGCGTCGAAGCCGCGGGTGATGGAGTCGCCGACGGCGGCCACCGAACCCGGCTCGCGGTCCCAGACCGGGCCCGGCCTGGCCGAAGGCTGCGCGACCGCCCCCTTCGTCGTCCCCTCAGGCCCGGAGTCACAGCCCGTCAGCACGGCCGTGCCGAGCACCGAGACCGCCGCCAGGAGGGCGGCCGCGGTACGCGAACGGCGGCGGGCGGAACGATCCTGCATCCCTTGGTCCCCTCGGTCATGCCCCCGGCAACCCCTGGTGGCACCGGTCGGAAGGCCCGGCCGCTCCGGCGAGTGAAAGCTGAGCGAATGATGGGCCCGGGACCGACCGTACGTCACACCTGGGACCCCGCCGCGCGGTAGCTTTTCCTCGTCGAACCAGCGGCGCGTTCCCCCGCCCGGCTCCACTCGGGTGGCTTTCAGGAAATCACATCACGTCACATACTGTCCCTTTTCAGGAGTTTCACCCCGATGCTGTTTACTGATGACAACCTCGGGATCCGGCCGAGAAGAGACGGTACGGGCGCGAGACCGCTGGGGAAGGCGAACTTCGTCCCACACTGGAGGTCCCGGTGACGACACGTGGAGTTCTGTACGTTCACTCCGCACCGCGCGCGCTCTGCCCCCATGTCGAATGGGCGGTGGGCGGTGTCCTCGGTGTGCGGGTCCAGCTGGACTGGATCAGACAGCCTGCCGCACCCGGCACCTGGCGGTCCGAGTTCTCCTGGCAGGCCCGCCCCGGCACGGCGTCCAAGCTCGCCTCCGCGCTGCGGGGCTGGGACCTGCTGCGTTTCGAGGTGACGGCGGAGCCGAGCTCCACGTCGGAGGGCGAGCGCTACAGCTCCACGCCCGGCCTCGGCATCTTCCACGCCGTCACCGGCATGCACGGCGACATCCTGGTTCCCGAGGACCGGCTGCGGGCGGCGCTGGCCAGGTCCGTCCGGGGCGAGACCGACCTGGAGGCCGAGATCGCCAAACTGCTCGGCAAGCCGTGGGACGACGAACTGGAGTCCTTCCGCCACGCGGGCGAGGGCGCGCCGGTGCGGTGGCTGCACCAGGTGGTGTGACGGCGCGGAGTTCAGCCCCTCCGGCGATCGAGGAGCGGGGGTCCGGGGGCGAAGCCCCCGAAACGCAGCGAACGAGGCCCGCCTTCCCGAGAGGGGAGGGCGGGCCTCGTCGTACCAGGACTGCGGATCGCAGGTCAGACGCTGCGGAACGCCAGAACCACGTTGTGTCCGCCGAACCCGAACGAGTTGTTGATCGCGGCGATCGAACCCTCCGGCAGCGGCCGGGGCTCGTCGCGCACGATGTCCGCCTCCACGGCCTCGTCGAGGTGCTCCACGTTGATCGTGGGCGGAGCCGTCCGGTGGTGCAGCGCCAGGACCGTCGCGACGGTCTCGATGCCGCCCGCGCCACCGAGGAGGTGACCGGTCATCGACTTCGTCGCGGAGATCGCGACATGGTCGAGGTCGTCGCCCAGGATCTTGCGCAGGGCCTTCAGCTCCGCGACATCGCCCTGCGGCGTCGACGTGGCGTGCGCGTTGAGGTGCACGACCTCGGACGGCTTGAGGTCCGTCTGGTCCAGCAGGTTCTGCATCGCGGCGGCGATCCCGCGGCCGGTCGGCTCGGGCTGCGCGATGTGGTGGGCGTCCGCGGACAGCCCCTGGCCCAGCACCTCGCAGTAGACCTTGGCGCCACGCGCCGCGGCGTGCTCCGCGGACTCCAGGACGACCACTCCGGCGCCCTCGCCGAGGACGAAGCCGTCACGGCCGGTGTCGTACGGACGGGAGGCCTTCTCGGGCTCCTCGTTGTTCTTGGACATCGCCATCATGTTGGCGAACGCCGCGATCGGCAGCGGGTGGATCGCCGCCTCGGTGCCACCGGCGAGGACCACGTCGGCGCGGCCGGTGCGGATCATCTCGACGGCGTACCCGATCGCCTCGGCGCCCGAGGCGCAGGCGGAGACCGGGGTGTGGACACCGGCCTGGGCGTTGACCTCAAGGCCGACGTTGGCCGCCGGGCCGTTGGGCATGAGCATGGGCACGGTGTGCGGGGAGACGCGGCGTACGCCCTTCTCCTTGAGCACGTCGTACTGGTCGAGCAGGGTGATCACGCCGCCGATGCCGGAGGCGATGACCGAGCCCAGTCGCTCGGGCCGGATGTTCTCGTCCTCGCCGGCCTTGCCGGTGAAACCGGCGTCCGCCCAGGCCTCGCGGGCCGCGATCACCGCGAACTGCGCCGAGCGGTCCAGCTTGCGGGCGAGCGGACGGGGCAGGACGTCGCCCGGGTCGACGGCCGCGAGGGCGGCGATCCGGACGGGCAGTTCGGCGAAACGTTCGCCCTCGAGAGGCTTGACGCCGGAACGGCCGGCCATCAGACCTTCCCAGGTCGACGCCGAGTCGCCACCCAGCGGAGTGGTTGCGCCGATACCGGTGACGACCACGGTGCGATTGGTCGAGTTCACTGGAAAATCTTCTCCACGTGTAGAGGGTCGTGAATCAGCGGCGCCACCGCCGGGTGGCGACACAGGTGCAGGCCTGATCAGCCCTGGTGCTTGAGGATGTAGTCGGCAGCGTCGCCGACCGTCTTGAGGTTCTTGACGTCCTCGTCGGGGATCTTGACGTCGAAGCGCTCCTCGGCGGCGACGACGACCTCGACCATGGACAGCGAGTCGACGTCCAGGTCGTCGGTGAAGGACTTGTCCAGCTGGACGTCCTCGACCGGGATACCGGCGATCTCGTTGACGATCTCGGCGAGACCCTTGACGATCTCTTCCTGAGTGGCGGCCATGTTGGCGCTCCTTCGATGTTTATCTGCAGGTTGGGGCGTACGGGCCGAAACGGCCTGGTGTGCCTAGGGGAGGGTAACGACCGTCGCGGCGTAGACGAGACCCGCCCCGAAGCCGATGACGAGCGCGGTGTCGCCGCTCTTCGCCTGACCGGTCGCCAGGAGCCGCTCCATTGCGAGCGGAATCGAGGCGGCGGAGGTGTTGCCGGTGGTCTCCACGTCGCGGGCGACGGTGACGTTCTCCGGCAGCTTCAGGGTCTTCACCATCGAGTCGATGATCCGCATGTTGGCCTGGTGCGGAATGAAGACGTCCAGGTCTTCCGGGGCGATCCCGGCCGCGTCCAGCGCCTGCTGGGCGACCTTCGCCATCTCGAAGACGGCCCAGCGGAACACCGCCTGGCCCTCCTGCGTGATGGCCGGGAACTTCTCCGGGCGTTCGGCGTGGAACTCGTCCCACGCCACGGTCTGCTTGATGGTCTCGGACTTGTCGCCCTCGGAGCCCCAGATGGTCGGGCCAATGGCGGGCACCTTGGAGGGGCCGACGATGACCGCGCCGGCGCCGTCGCCGAAGAGGAAGGCCGTCGCGCGGTCCTCCTTGTCGGTGAGGTCGCTGAGCCGCTCCACGCCGATGACGAGCACGTACTCCGCCGAGCCCTCGACGATCATGCCCTTGGCGAGGGTCAGCCCGTAGCCGAAGCCCGCGCAGCCGGCCGAGATGTCGAAGGCGGCGGGCTTGCCCGCACCGACCAGGTGGGCGATCTCGGTCGCGATGGCCGGGGTCTGCTTGAAGTGCGAGACGGTGGAGACGACCACGGCGCCGATCTGCTCGGGCGTGATCCCGGCGTCCGCGATGGCCTTGCCGGACGCCTCGACGGACATCGCGGCCACGGTCTCCTCCTCGGAGGCCCAGTGGCGGGTGGCGATACCGGAGCGCGAACGGATCCACTCGTCGGACGAGTCGATCGTCTCGAGGATCACCTCGTTGGGCACGACACGGGTCGGGCGGTAGCCGCCGACACCCATGATCCGTGCGTACGGGGCGCCCTGGCTGGGCTTGATCTTCGACATTCTCTCGGGCTCCTTAGGCGCCGGCGTGCTCGGAGATGAGCGCGCGGGCCGCGTCGAGGTCGTCGGGGGTCTTGAGCGCGAGCGTCCGGACACCGGGCAGCGCGCGCTTGGCGAGCCCCGTGAGGGTGCCGCCGGGGCAGGCCTCGATGAGAGCCGTGACGCCCAGCTCCTTGAACGTCTCCATGCACAGGTCCCAGCGGACCGGGCTGGCCACCTGGCCGACCAGCCGGGAGATGACCTCGTCGCCGGTGGCGACGGCCTTTCCGTCGGCGTTCGAGACATATGTCACGGCCGGGTCGGCGGGCTTCAGCTCCGCGGCGGCCTCGCGCAGCCGGTCGACGGCGGGGGCCATGTGGCTCGTGTGGAAGGCACCGGCGACCTTGAGGGGCACCACGCGGCGCACGCCCTCGGGCTTGTCCTCGACCAGCGCGGCGATCTGCGCGGCGGTGCCCGCGGCGACGATCTGACCCGCCCCGTTGACGTTCGCCGGGGTCAGCCCGAGCTTCTCCAGGTGTGCGACCGACACATCGGGGTCGCCGCCCAGCAGCGCCGCCATGCCGGTCTCGGTGACCGCCGCGGCCTCGGCCATGGCGAGCCCGCGGGTCCGTACGAGACGCAGCGCGGCCTCGTCGCCGATGACTCCGGCGAGGACGGCTGCGGTGATCTCACCAACGCTGTGACCTGCGACGACGTTCGGCGACGCATCGAGTGCGGCGGCGGACAGCAGACCGGCCGCCACCAGCAGCGGCTGCGCCACCGAGGTGTCACGGATCTCGTCCGCGTCGGCCTTGGTGCCGTAGTGGGCGAGGTCGAGCCCGATGGCGTCGGACCAGGCCGCGATGCGGTCGGCGGCACCGGGGAGGTCGAGCCAGGGAGTCAGGAAGCCGGGCGTCTGAGCGCCTTGGCCGGGAGCGACGAGTACGAGCACCCTCACACTCTCTCTTGTGAACGGTCCGGAACACCCGTGGGGACAGGGACGAAGAACCGTATGGGGAATTGTTGATGTCCGACAAAAGTCTAGGACTGAGGATCTTTCGCGGCCAAGCGCCCCAGGATCAGGGCGATCCGCAGCGTGAACGCCGAGCGAACGTCGGAAGGGGACCATCCGGTGACGTCTGTCACACGTCGAAGCCGGTAGCGCACGGTGTTCGGGTGGACGAAGAGCATTCTGGCCGCGCCCTCCAGGCTGCTCGCCTGCTCCAGATACACACTGAGGGTTTCGAGCAGGGCGGAGCCCGCTTCTTCCAGTGGTCTGTAGATCTCCTCCACCAACTGGTCCCGCGCGGCGGGGTCGCCCGCCATCGCGCGCTCCGGCAGCAGATCGTCGGCGAGCACCGGCCGGGGGGCGTCCTGCCAGGCACCGCACGCCCTGAGTCCGGCGGCCGCGGCCTGCGCGGACCGGGTGGCCGCCAGCAGGTCGGGCACCACGGGGCCGGCGACCACGGGGCCCGCCGCGTACGGGCCGATCAGCGCCTTCGCGACCTGGAGCGGGTTGTCGCTGCCGCCCGCGATGACCACCAGGCGGTTGCCGAGCACCCCGGTCAGGACCTGGAGCTTGGCGTGCCGGGCGGCCCGCCTGATCGCCTCCACGGTCAGCTCGCTGTCGCCGTCCGGGGCGGTGCCGAGCACCACGCAGACGTGCTCGGGGGAGTTCCAGCCGAGCGCCGCGGCGCGTGACACGGCGCCCTCGTCGGCCTCGCCGGACAGCACCGCGTTCACCACGAGCGATTCCAGCCGGGCGTCCCAGGCGCCGCGCGCCTCGGCGGCCTGCGCGTACACCTGGGCGGTCGCGAAGGCGATCTCCCGGGCATAGACGAGCAGCGCCTCGCGCAGCACCGACTCGTCGCCGGGCGCGGCGACCTCCTCGATCGCGGCCTCCATGACCTCGATCGTCGTACGCACCATCTCGACGGTCTGTCGCAGGGTGATCGCCCGGGTCAGCTCGCGCGGAGCCGTTCCGAACACATCGGTGGAGATGGCCTGCGGGGTTTCCGGGTGCCGGAACCACTCGGTGAACGCCGCGATACCGGCCTGGGCCACCAGGCCGATCCAGGACCGGTTCTCCGGTGGCATCGCCCGGTACCACGGCAGCGACTCGTCCATGCGGGCGATCGCGTTCGCGGCGAGCCTGCCGGAGGACTGTTCCAGGCGTTTCAGGGTCGCGGCATGCAGGTGGGCGGCGTTCGCAGCGGGCTGTTCAGGATCGGGTCGGGGCACGGAGACAAGATTGCCCTATCGGGCCACGGGCACGGAGAGCCGGGGCGACCGCGGGTCGTACCGGCCGGTAGCGGCCGGAGGATCCCCCCGCGCTCCCGCCCGGCTACCGTGGGCGGGTGATTTCCGTACACCGCGCCGAGGACCGCTTCCAGGGCGGGGACCAGGACGCCGGCATCCTGTCCCGGCACTCCTTCTCCTTCGGCGGCTTCTACGACCCGGACAATCTGCGCTTCGGCCCGATCCTGGCCTGCAACACGGAGCGTCTGGCACCCGGCGCGGGGTTCGACGAACACCCCCACAGCCATACGGAGATCGTCACCTGGGTCGTCGAGGGCGAGCTGACCCACCGCGACTCCACCGGCCACGCCACGGTCGTACGGCCCGGTGACCTCCAGCACCTCAGCGCCGCCTCCGGCGTGCGCCACGTCGAACGCAACGACGGGGAGGCCCCGCTGACGTTCGTCCAGATGTGGCTGGCACCGCTCGAACCGGGCGGCGAACCCTCGTACACGATCGTCCCCGGCCTCCCCGACGCCACCCCGTACGCCCTCCCGGCGGCCGGTGCGCTGCTCCATGTGCGCAGGCTCGGCGCGGGGGAGCGGGCGGCGCTGCCGGACGCGGCGCGGGTGTACGTCCATGTGGTGGCCGGGGGCGTACGGATCGGCGACGAGGAGCTGGAGCCGGGCGACTCGGTACGGATCACCGGCGAGGAAGGGCTGGAGCTGGTGGCGACCGGATCGGCCGAGGTGCTGATCTGGGAACTGTCGGACTGACCTACCGGCCGTCGTCCCGGCGCCACATCGACCACATCGGCGGCCCGGACCGGAACGTCATCTCCTCGTGCACGACGAAGCCGTGCCGCTGGTAGAAGGTGAGATTGCGGCGGTTGCTGGACTCCAGGAAGACCCGCCGCCCGTCCGCGTCCGCCCGCTCCAGCAGCCCGCCCAGCACCCGCGCCCCGCGCCCGGTGCCGCGCGCGTCCGCCCGGGTGCCGATGTACTCGACGTACCAGTGCTCGGGACCGGCCGGATGGCGGTGCTCCATGGCGAACAACCGCCCTGCTGTACGCGGGAGTTGAGCCCCTGTCGCGCGTACGAGCGGCCCCGCGTTGCGCAGCAGGTACGTCACCGGCAGCTTCCACTTCCCGGGCTCCGCCCACACCGCCGCGACGGTGCGCTCCGGATCGGTCCACACCCGGCCGGCCGGGACCTGCTGGGCCAGGTGCGCGGTGAACAGCAGCCGCAGCCGCCGGTCCCGGTCGCGCGGCATCAGCCAGGTCCACACGGGATCCTCGGCATAGGCACTGGCGAGCACGGCGGCGAGTGCGGGGACATCGGCGGCGGTAGCGCGGACTATGTCGGCCATGGCCGAGGAGATTAGCGGGTGTCGCGTCGGCCATGCCGCTGTGTCCGGCGAGCCGACCGATTCTGCCCCCGTGTACCTGGCCCGCACCGGCATGTTCCGCGTAGTGATGGAGGGGCCACCACCCCGTGCACCCTTACGGAAGGCTTCTGATGCGCGCACGAGACTCCGAACGCACCCATGGTTCCGCTCGCGCGCGTACGCCGGTGAGACGACCGGAGACGGGCGAACTCCCCGAGCACCTGCCGCTCGCCCTCCAGAGCAGCCTCGGCAACGACGCCGTCGTCCAGCTGCTCCGGCAGGCGGGACACCCCTGGGCGCAGCCCGAGGAGCAGCAGCAGTCGGAGGAGCACCAGCACGAGGTGCAGCGTTCCGCCGTCCATGACGTCCTGCGCACCGGTGGCAGGCCCATGGACACCCCACTCCGGGAGGAGATGGAGGCGCGCCTCGGCGCCGACTTCTCCGACGTACGCATTCACGACGACAGCGCCGCACGGGCCTCCGCCGACGAGGTCGGCGCCCGTGCCTACACCTCCGGCCACCATGTCGTCGTCGGCGCGGGCGGCGGCGACAAGCACACCCTCGCTCATGAGCTGACCCATGTCGTCCAGCAACGGCAGGGCGCGGTCGCCGGCACCGACAACGGCGCGGGCCTGCGGATCTCCGACCCCTCGGACCGTTACGAGCGGGCCGCGGAGCGGAACGCCCGCCGGGTCATGTCCGCACCGGTGCGGACCGGGGTGCCCGGCGGCCGGGAGAAGCCCGCATCGCATGCGCCGTCGACCGCGGAGACGCCGGTCCAGCGTGCCGGTGACTGGAAGAACAACCCGACGAAGAACGCCCTGGCCGCGGAGAAGGCGGCCAACCCGGGCAACGCACTCGTGCACACCCTGCACCACATCGTGCCCAAGTCGCTGCTAGAAAGATTCGCCGGTCTCCTCACCCCGGCCCAGCTGGCCGATGTCGTGACGGCTCTGGGGCCGGTCGCGCCGACGGCGTTCACGAGCAACAGCGCCCAACTCAACGCTGTGTCCAAGGCGTTGAAGAACGTCCCGGCCAACTTCGCACTCGGCCCGGAACCGGCGGTCAGGAACGACGACCCGGGCAGCGGCGGACCGGACCTCAACTTCACCGAGGACGGTGCGATCACGCCTCGCTCCGAACAGCTGGAGCACGTCTACGACTTCATCGAAGCGAAGGTCAGCGCCAACGCGGCCGTCACGCAGGCGGAGTTGCAGAACGAGTTCATCGATCCGATGGAAGTCGCCTGCCGGGAGCACAACGCCGTGATCGCCCGTCTCGGTCTCGCCAACGGCGTGGGGCTCGACCCGGGCCGGACGGCCTGGTCGGGCAGCGCGGCCACGCGGTCCCAGCGCCGGACCCACATGATCGAACCGCTGGTCTGACGAGGACGAAGGGGCCCGGGGACGACGGTCGGTCGTCCCCGGGCCCCTTCGCCGTTCAGGCTTCGGACAACCTCAGAGCGTGCCCACGAACGCCCGCCAGGCGTCCGCTCCGACGATCAGGACGGGGCCGTCCGGGTTCTTGCTGTCGCGCACGGGCACGGCGCAGGGGAGACCGTCAACCACTTCGAGGCATTCGCCGCCGTTGGTGCCGCTGTAGCTGGACTTGCGCCATGCGGCGCCGCCGGTGACGGTGCACTCGACTGCCTGGCCGCGAAGGCGGCCGACCGGTGGTACGCCTCAGCGGCCGGGGCGGAGCTCCGCGAGCACCGCGTCCGTGAACGGCGGCCATGCCTCGACCGCCCACGGGCCGAAGGCGCGGTCGGTCAGTGCGACGCACGCCGCGCCCGCGACCGGGTCGATCCACAGGAACGTCCCCGACTGCCCGAAGTGTCCGAAGGTCGCGGGCGACGAGGAGCTGCCCGTCCAGTGCGGCGACTTGGAGTCCCGGATCTCGAAGCCGAGGCCCCAGTCGTTGGGGTTCTGGTGGCCGTAGCCGGGCAGTACGCCCTTCAGACCGGGGTGTACGACGGTCTGCGCGGCGAGCACCGTACGGGGGTCGAGCAGGCGGGGCACCTGCACCTCCGCCGCGAACCGTATGAGGTCGTCGACGGTCGAGACACCGTCCTTGGCGGGCGAGCCGTCCACCGTGGTCGCCGTCATGCCCAGCGGTTCCACCACCGCCTGGCGCACGTACTCCGGGAACGGGATGTCGGTGGCCTTGGCGATGTGGTCGCCGAGCGCTTCGAAGCCCGCGTTGGAGTAGAGCCGGCGGGTGCCGGGCGCGGCCGTCGTACGGTGCTCGTCGAAGGCGAGCCCGCTGGTGTGCGCGAGCAGGTGCCGGACGGTGGACCCCTCCGGCCCGGCCGGCTCGTCGAGCTCGACCGCGCCCTCCTCGTACGCCACCAGCGCCGCGTAGGCCGCGATCGGCTTGGTGACGGAGGCGAGCGGAAAACGGTGCGAGGTGGGGCCGTGCGTACCGAGAACGGTGCCGTCCGCTCGTACGACGGCAGCCGCCGCGGTGGGGACGGGCCAGTTGTCGATCATCGCCAGGCTCTGCATGCGTACGAGCGTAACGGGCGGAGGTATCCGGCCCGTGGGCGGACGGGGCGTCCGTCCGACGGGGGCCGTGATCGGGATCCGTCCCCGACTGCGCTTGCTTCGAGTGCACTCCAAGGTTCTAGCGTGTAGGGCATGACGGTGATGGAGAGCACTTCCGTGAAGGTGGACGCCTGCGCCACGGCCCCTCCGGCGCATCCGCGCCCCGAGGGTCAGGACCGGTACACCATCAGCGAGGTCGCGGCCTTCACCGGGCTCACCGCGCACACCCTGCGCTGGTACGAGCGGATCGGGCTGATGCCGCACGTCGACCGGTCCCACACCGGCCAGCGCCGCTTCACCAACCGCGACCTGGACTGGCTGTCCTTCGTCGGCAAGCTGCGGCTGACCGGGATGCCGGTCGCCGGCATGGTCCGGTACGCGGAGCTGCTGCGCGAGGGCGAGCACACCTTCGAGGAACGGCAGGAGCTGCTGGAGGCGACCCGCCGCGACGTGAGGACGCGGATCGCGGAGCTCCAGGACACCCTCGCTGTGCTCGACTACAAGATCGACTTCTATGCGAGCGCCCGGCGGGCGCCGGAAAGGCCCAGTGCCTGATGACTGACGACAAGATCACTACCGTGGAGCTCGGCAACGGCGGCCCTCAGGTCGGCGTGCAGGGGCTCGGTTGCATGGGCATGAGCGAGTTCTACGGCGACACCGACGAGTCCGCGGCCCGCGAGACGCTGGAGACGGCGCTGGCGGCGGGCGTCACCCTCTTCGACACCGCGGATGTGTACGGTCTCGGCGCCAACGAGACCTTCCTCGCCCCGTTCGTCGGGGCGCACCGGGACGAGATCACGCTCGCCACGAAGTTCGCCATAGAGCGCAAGGAGGACGACCCGCACCACCGGGGCGTGCGCAACGACCCCGCGTACATCCGCAAGGCCGTCGAGGACAGCCTGCGACGGCTGAACACGGACGTCATCGACCTCTACTACATGCACCGCCGCAACCCGTCCGTCCCGCTGGCCGAGTCCGTCGGGGCGATGGCCGAGCTGGTCCAGCAGGGCAAGGTCAAGCAGCTCGGGCTGAGCGAGGTGACCGGTGCGGAGCTGCGTGAGGCGCACGCGGTGCACCCGATCGCGGCCCTGCAGTCGGAGTGGTCGCTCTTCAGCCGGGACGTCGAGCGCAGCGCCGTACCGGCCGCCGTCGAGCTCGGGGTGACTCTCGTGCCGTACTCGCCGCTCGGCCGGGGCTTTTTGACCGGGGCGTTCACGGACGCGTCCAAGGAGCTGTCGGACGGTGACTTCCGTAAGTTCCAGCCGCGCTTCACCGGGGACAACGCGAAGAAGAACGCCGCTCTGCTGGAGCCCGTCCACAAGATCGCGGCGGCGCACGGGGCGTCGGCCGCGCAGGTCGCGCTCGCCTGGGTGCAGCAGCGGGCCCAGGTGCACGGGCTGACCGTGGTGCCGATCCCGGGCACCCGCAGGAGCAGCCGGCTGCTGGAGAACGTGGCCGCCACCCGGCTCACGCTGACCGACGGGGAGCTGGCGCAGCTGGAGCCGATCGCGGGGCTGGTGGCCGGGGACCGGTACTCGGACATGAGCTCGACGTCCGCCGCGCGCGAGTAGCCGGTACGGGGCGGGGCAGCCGCCCGGGGCCCACCGCGCCTTCCGTCCCGGGGCTCACCGCGCCTTCCCCTCGGTGATCGCGGCGAAGGCGCGGAGCGAGTCCGTGCCCGGGGCGAAGTAGCCGGTGTGGCCGCGGGCGTCGTCGGCCGGGACGCGGCGCGCGCCGAACTCCGGGGCGGCCGGGTCGGGGCCGTGGCCGAGCCCCGCCACCTCGACGTTCGGCACGTTGCCGATCCAGTCCGTGGCGTCCTTCGCGGCCCAGACCCGGGCGTCGGTGTGCAGGTCGGCGACGTCGTCGGCGCGCATCCCGGGCGAGCCGAGGACGACCAGGTCCCGGGCGCGCAGCCGGGGCGCGGCGAGCCCGCACACGACGGAGCCGTAACTGTGGCAGAACACGGCGGGCGCGGGCGCACCGTCGGCCGCGAGACCGTCCGCGAATCGCTTCAGCCGGCCGGCCCCCGCCTCGGCGAGCGAGCCCGTCGCGGCGTCGATGCCGAGGCCCACGGGAGTGGTGTACCCGGCCCAGGCGATGACCGCGCTGCCGGGACCGGTCCGGGCGTACAGCGCCTTCGCCATGCCGGCCGGGGTGCCGTACACATCGTTCGTACGGTCGAAGGTCCCGGCGTCGATGTCCGAGCCCGGCACCACGACCGCGACATGGCGCGCGGTGCGCAGGTCCCCGAAGACCTCGGCGACCTGGCCGCGTCCGCGCGGGTCGAACGCGAGGATCTGCCGCCTCCGGTCCTCTTCGAGATGCGCGTACCTGGGGTCGTGACTGGCTTGCAGGGAGAGGGCGTTGGCCCGGTAGCGCAGCTCGATGGGGACGCCGTCCAGATTGCCGACGACGAGCGGATGGCGTACGACCAGGGCCTGTCGCTGCGATTCGGTCAACCCCCGGAAGAAACGGGCCACTTCGGCCGGTGTGCGCCGCCCGGGATCGGGCAGCTCCTGCCCCAGCGCATGATCCGCGTGCCAGGCCGCGGTGCCCGGGGGCGGCCCGGTGAGGGCCTGCTGGGCGTTCCCGGACGCCCACCCGGCCGACCCCGCCACCAAGGTGGTGGCCAGTGCGAACGCGACCAGAGTCCTCGCGTAGCGGCGCATCCCGTCGTCCTCCCTCTCCGGCTGATCCGGCTCCCGTGCGCCGTGCGGCGCACGGGGAGGAAGGTAGGGAGAAGGCGGGTCCGGGGGCGTCACACCAGAGGGGCAAGTGCGAGGTCATACCGGGGTAGGGCGTATGTGCTTCGGGCAAACGGGTATCAGAAGACCCGAACGCCTGCCGGTTCGGCCCCCCGGGGCGACATGCCCCAGGACGACTCAAGAGGAACCTGAGCATGACGGACCCCATGACGCACCGGCCCGCCGAGCAGCTCGACGAGTTCCTGTCCCTGGTCGGGCAGACGGCCTGGAAGCCGGACGCCGATCTCCAGGCGATCGCCGAGTGGCTGCCGCGTGAGCTCGGTGCGGAAGTGGCGATCGTCAACGGCGCGATGAAAACAGTGGAGTTGTCGACGTCCGGATTCTCCGAGCGCGTTCTGGAACACCTTGAACCGATGCTCATGCGGCTGGCCACCGGGCGGGTGGCCTCGGCCGCCATGGACGTCGGGACGGCGCAGGTACGGCTCGAAGCGGTCGGCTCGGAGCTGCCGCGCCGGGTGCTGGTGCTGGTCGGCTCCGCCCCGCTGACACGCCGGGCCGCTGCCCTGGCCTCCCACACCGGCGGGATCCTCGCGGCCCTGCACCGCGCCCGGGAGACCGACCGGATGACCCGCGGCTACCAGCAGAAGGCGCACCAGCTGCGGATGGCCGTCCTCATGGCCCTTCAGGCGGGGGACCCCCTTCTGGCCCGCCGGATGACGACCGGCGCCGTCCCCGAACTGCTCGACTGCGACCGGCTGCGCGTCCACATCCTGCGGTGCGAGAAGGACGAACGCGAGCGGATCGCCCAGGCCTACCAAGACCCGTCGGGATACCACGGCGACGGTCTGATGGTGCGGTGCCCCGTCTACGACGAGCACCTCGTCTGCCTGATCGCCGACCGGGACGGGAGCGGCGCCGAAGCCGCCGACGGCCTGGCCGCGGTGCTCCGCGATCTCGTCGCGGACAACCCCCACTACGCGCTGGGCATCAGCAGCGCCCATCCGCTCCCCGCGACGGCCGAGGCGTACGGGCAGGCCCGGCACGCCCTGGCCGTGGCCTCCAACACCCCAGGACGGGTGGCCGGTTACCACGGCCAGGAACCTCTGGAGCGGCTGTTGCCCCGAGCCGAGGCCATCGAGTGGGCCGGATCCGTCCTCGGACCGTTGACCGCCTTACCGGAACTCACCACCGAGATCACCCGTCTCGCGATGCACTTCCACCGCTCGGGTGTGGCGCGCATGCTGAACGTCAGCCGCAACACGGTCACCGCCCACCTCGGCCGTGCGCAGTCGGCGCTCGGCCTGGACCTCCGCGACGTCCGCTGCCGGGCAACTCTGGCTCTGGCCCTGGGCGTTGCCGCCCTGCACCGAGAAGTCGGGAGTATTCCCGCGCAGCCGGACCCACCTGCTCTGGAAGAGTTGTTGCACACGCGACCTGCGGCGGAGTGGGGCCGTACGTTCCTGGAGCCCCTCCGGGACGCCCGGTACCACCCCGTGCACCAGACCCTGCGCACCTGGATCGAGGCCAACGCCGACGCCCAGCAGACCGCCCGCCGCCTGGGATGCAGCCGCACCACCGTCGCCGCACATCTCCGCACCGCCGAGCGCCGGCTGACGCGGGATCTGCTGAGCACGGGCTCGGGGGTCCACGACCTCGTCCACGCACTCCATCTCTCGGGCGAAACCCCGCTCTGACCGTGCGCCATGCGCAGTCGGCCGGAACCCGGCCTGTGCATCACGCCCTGCCTCGGCCCCAGGTTGCGCAGCGTGCACAGCACGAGTGCGGAAATTGGGCAGCGTGCACACAAATCGGTGCTTCTGGTCCTCTGGACGGAGTGCTCAACTCGTTCTGGACAGCCCGTACTGCACAGCATCCGCCCACGGGGGGCAGATGCAGAACGGAGAGAAATGATGTTCAGGACGAAGACCACTCTCATCGCCATGGGGGCCGCCGCGCTGCTCGCCGCAGGCGGTGTCACGGCCACGGCCGCGCAGGCGGATGCGGATGCCGTGCCGAGCGCGAAGATCCTCAGCACCAGCGGATCGTCGAAGGCCGACGCGAAGTTCGGATACGCACACGCCACGTGGAAGTGGTCGGGCGCAGGCAAGACCGGAAAGGTCAAGGTCTACGTCAACGACCAGAGCTGCAAGGACGGTTACGACACATTCGCGTTCATGCAGTTCCTGGGGGGCAGGTGGGGCAAGACGGTCACCACCGGAAAGAGCCGGGCCTGGAACTACAACTCGGACTGCGTAGGCAAGGGCAGGACGACGACGTTCCCCGCCTACACGGACACCTTCAACGTGAAGAAGGCCCGTGTAGTGGTCTGCAAGAACGACGCCTGGGGGACCGGCGACACCTGCGTCAAGGGCAAGTGGCACAAGAACCCCAAGGCGTAGGCGCCAGGGTCCGCCGTCGGGGGGCGGCGGACCTTCCGGTTCCGGGCAGGGGAACAACACCCTCACCCCTCGCCCGGCACCACCACCCCCGCCTCGTACGCGAAGATCACCGCCTGCGCCCGGTCCCGCAGGTCCAGCTTGGCCAGCACCCGGCCGATGTGCGTCTTCACCGTCTGCTCGGCCAGCACCAGCTTCCCCGCGATCTCCTGGTTGGACAGGCCCCGCGCGATCAGTTCGAGCACCTCCGTCTCGCGCGGAGTCAGCCCGTTCAGCCGCAGCGACTGGCCGCTCCGGGTGGCCCCGGTCGGGCCCTGCCGGGCGAAGTCGGCGATCAGCCGGCGGGTCACGGACGGTGCGAGCAACGCCTCGCCCGCCGCGACCACCCGCACCGCCGAGATCAGGTCCGCGGGCGGCGCGTCCTTCAGCAGGAAGCCGGACGCCCCGGCGCGCAGCGCCTCGTACACGTAGTCGTCCACGTCGAACGTGGTGAGCATCAGGACCTTCGGCCGGTGCACCACCCCCACCGGAGGGTTGAGCAGCTCGCGGGCCGCCGCCAGACCGTCCATCTCGGGCATGCGGACATCCATCAGGACCACGTCCGGGTGGACGCTCCGGCTGACGTCGATGCCCCGGCGTCCGTCCGGCGCCTCACCGACCACGTCGATGTCGCTCTGCGCCGAGAGCAGCGCCGCGAACCCCGCCCGCACCATGGCCTGGTCGTCGACGATGATCACGCGGATGGTCAAGAGTCCTCCGGGGCAGTGGGCGTGACAGGGGCCAGGGGCAGTCGCGCGGCCACCCGGAAGCCGCCGTCGGGCAGCGGTCCGGTGTCCAGCGTGCCGCCGGTCAACCGTACGCGTTCGCGCATACCGACCAGGCCATGCCCCGTGCCGGTCGTCTCCAGCGGCGAATCGGGCTGCTCCGCACGGTCGTTGACCACCAGGACGGTCAAGTGCGCGCCGTCGGACGTGATCGACACCCGGGTCCGCGCACCGGGCGCGTGCCGGATCACATTGGCCAGCGCCTCCTGCACGATCCGGTACGCCGACACATCCACCGCCTGCGGTACGTCGGGCAGTCGGGCCGGGAGCGACAGCTCGGCCGGCAGCCCCGCCCGTACCGTCGCCTCCACCAGCTGCTGCACCCGGCCGAGCCCCGGCTGCGGTGCCCGCTCGCCCTCCGCGCCCTCGCTGCGCAACACCGTGAGCAGCCGCCGCATCTCCGTCAGCGACTCCCGCGCGCTCGCCGCGATCGCCCCGAACTCCTCGCGCGCCTGCTCGGGCAGGTCGCTGATCCGGTAGGGCGCGGAGTCGGCCTGGACCGTGATCACGGACATGTGGTGCGCGACCACGTCGTGCAGCTCACGGGCGATCCTGGCGCGCTCCTCCAGCAGCGTGCGCTGCGCCCGCTCGGCCTCGCTGATGGTCTCCTGCTCGGCGAGCCGGCGCTGTGCGTCGCCCCGTTCCCGGATCACCGCACCGATCACCGTGATCACCGCGCCGAACGCCGGGAGCAGCGCCGAGGTGCTGCGGTCAGTGGCGGTCAGGTGCAGGACCAGGCTCGCCGCGGCGGTCAGTGCCCAGACGGAGACGACGGTCCGCCGGGTCTCGCGCAGGGCCACCGCCAGCATCACGAAGAGGTAGCAGATCAGCGTGGGCGGGGGCCAGGGCCAGATGCCCATCGGCGGCTCCGGGTACACCAGCAGTACCAGCGCCCCCACGATGTCGGCGGGGAAGATGATCCACCACGCCTGCAGCGGGCGGTGTGCCAGCATCAGCAGCGGCGCCGTCTGGGCGACGGTCAGCAGGCCCGCCAGTCCCTCGGCCATACCGTATTCGTTGGTCAGCACATTGAGCGTGACCGGGACGAAGATCGCCGCGAGGGCGAAGACGACCACGTAAGGCAGCAGCCTCCGCCACCGTTTGGACGCGTTCGCGAGCGGCGGTACCGGGGGATGGGACGGATGCGAGAGGTCGTGGGCGATCTCGCGCAGATTGCGGCGGGCGGCGCTCACCAGGCCGTCGGCGGCGGGCTGCGGGCGCGGCGGCGCCCCGGTCGGGGAAGTGGTCATGGCGGGATCAGCCTAGGGAGCGGACCTGCCCGGTGGCGTCATACCTGGGTTCCGGTTCGCCGCCGGGCCTCTCGTACGGGGGTACTACCGGCCGGTCGGGCCGACCGGCCGCAGGGCCTACAACTCGGCGAGCAGCTGGGCCTTCTTGGCGCTGAACTCGTCGTCCGTCACCAGACCGGCCTGGTGCAGTTCCCCGAGGTGCCGGATCCGTTCCGCGATGTCCGCGGGGTCGCGCCGCCCGGCGCCCGCCAGGACGGCCGCGGGCACGGCGGCCGAGGAATGGTTCCTGCGCACCGATTCCAGCACGGCCGCGGCGAACGGCAGCGACTCGTGCACCGGGCCGTAGCCGAGGCCGAAGACCACCGCGGCCGGGTCCTGGTCGGCCCGGGCGGGGCGGGACGCCACCGGCTGCGGGCCGGGCACCGTGCCCGGATCCGCGACCATGCCCGCACCACTGCCCCGGTCGGGGCACGCACCCGCGCCCGGTCCCGGGACCGCGTTCTCCAGGCCCCTGGGCACCAGCCGCAGATAGCCCTCGAACCCCTCCGGCGAGCGCCACTCGACACCGCTCAGCTCCGTCACCGGGAACGTCTGGTCGCCGGCCTTCCACTTCGCCGTGGAGGCGCCCGTCCAGAACCAGCGGAAGGAGACCCGGTCCCCGTCGAAGCCGGCCCGGCCGTCGTACGCCTTGAACCGCATCGGCGCCTCGGGCGCCGCGACCAGGAACCGGTCGGCGGGCTCCGATGCGTCGGGGCCGAGCCGGGCGCGCAGTTCGTCCGCGTAGTACTCGGCCAGCGTCTCGCGCTCGGCGGGGAGCACCAGCCGGTACGGATCGCAGCCGTCCTTCAGCTGCCCGGCCGCGGCCTCGACCAGTGGATCGGCGCCGCGTCTGGGCACGGCACGCAGGACCACCGTGCCCCGCTTGCCCGGGGTCAGCGTCACCGACGACAGCGCCGCGTGCGGTACGCGTCGTTCACGAAGGCTCTGGAAGAGCTTCGGTGTGCGGATCCCCCGTTCGAAGCGGATGAGCACGGAGTCGGTGTCGAACTCCCAGGTGGCATGAATTCCGGCCAGCACATCACCCATGTGCCTCATCGTATGCGGCACTTGCCTCGTACGTCCCCCCTCGGCGCAGGCATCGGTCGATGGTCAGCCAGGGCCCCCGCGCCCGTCAGATGCCCTGGCTTCTGGTGATTCGTTCGCGGCAGTCGCCGTCGGAGACCGCGCAGCTCACCGATTCGTAGGCGCCCACGCCGATGGCGGCGAAGTTGCCGAGACTCTCGGTACCCGGCTCGAAATAGCCGCTGTGCCCGACCGCGTCGCCCGCCGAGACGATGCGTGCGCCGAAGCCCGGGTCGACCGGGTCCGCGCCGTGGCCCAGCCCGCCGAGCTCCAGGTTCGGTACGTCCTCGATCCAGTCGTCGCGATCACGCATCGCCCACACCCTGGCCCCGGTCCGCAGCTGCGCGGCGTTCTCCACCCGCATGCCGGGGCTGCCGGCCACCGCGATGTCACCGACCCTGGAGGGCAGTTGGTGCGCGGCGACCCCGCAGAGCACCGAGCCGTAGCTGTGGCAGAACAGCGAGACCGGGGCATGACCGGGCAACGCGTCCACCAGCGCCTTCAGCCGCACCGCCCCGCGCCCGGCGAGGTTGCCCAGGGCCGCGTCCATGCCGATCCCGGCGGGCGTGGTGTAGTCGGCCCAGGCGACGACGGCGGTACGGATGCCGGGGCGCGCGGCGCGCTCCGCCGCGTACAGCGACTTCGCCATGCCGACCGGGGCGGCGTTCACCTTGGGCGCGGACCGCTCCAGCGTCAGCAGATTGGTGTCGACGCCGGGGACGATCACGGAGATCCGGTCGGCCCGGTCGAGACTGCCGAACACCTCGGCGGCCCGGCCCTTCCCGGACGGGTCGAAGGTGAGGAAGTGGCGGCCCCGGGCGAGCATCGAATCGAAGCGGTGCATCCGGCGGACCGCCTCGGCGCGGCCGTCCGGGGAGAGCCGCACATCGTGCATGCGGCGCCGCTCGACCTGCCGCGCCTGTGCGACGGCCCGCCGGTTGGCGCGGTAGCGCAGGGTGACCGGGGCGCCGTTCAAATTGCCCACGACCAAGGGGTACTTGTCGGCCAGCGCGGTGCGCTGCGCGGCCGTGAGTATGGCGAAGAACTGGGCCAGCCGGTACGGCGGGGCGTCGGCGTCCGGCAGCGCATGACCCGCCACCCGGCCCCGCGCCCAGGCGGCGAGTGCGATCGTGCGTGGCTCGTCGGAGGGTTGGTGACGTACGGCGGTCCAGCCAGTGGTCGCCAGCATCACGAACACGACCGCGACGGCGAGCAGCGCGCGCCATGCGGTGAGCGTGGGGGAGGAGTCGAAGGAAGTCACTCCGGCCCACATTAGGAGACGCGCGACGGCAGCCGTGAAGAGGGTGACGCACATCACTCGGCTGCGGGGAATTCGAGTGTGTGCTTTTCACGCTGTGTGGTTGTCACACGCACGCTCAGGCGCGCGGAGCGCCTCCGGGATGTCACATGTGGCCGCCGGGGAGCGGCTGTTGTGAAGTCGGTCATGCCGAGGCGGTGAGGCGTGCGGCACATCGGACGGGGGTTCCGCCGTCAGGCCGGCCCGGCGTCCGCCCGCCAGTTGCCGGCCAGTGCCGGTCCGAGCTGGTCCAGGTACGACTCGGTCAGGGCGCGCAGCGAATCGACGTCGCCGTCCCGGCTCCGCCCCCAGAGCTGGCCGGTCACCCGCATCACCCCGCAGAACGCGGCCACGGCGACCCTCGGCCGCGGGTCCTCGTCCACGTCGAGCCCCTCGCGCCCGGCGATCAGCAGCGCGAGATGGTTCTCCAGCGTGCTGCACCGCCGCAGATGGGCGGCGAGCAGCGAGGGCGTCGACTCGATCATCCGGTACGTACGCATGTGGAGTTCGACCGTGATGATCTCCTCGATCACCTCGCCGAGGCTGTTCCAGGCGCAGAGGACCGCGTTGCGCATCGCCTCGAACGGGGCCTCGTCGTCGGGGCGTCGGCGCAGCTGCGTGAGGAAGTGCGACTCCACCATCTCCTGGATGGCGAAGGCGGCTTCCTCCTTGGAGGCGAAGTAGCGGAAGAAGGTGCGCTGGGAGACCTCCACGGCGTCGACGATCTCGTCGACGGTGGTCTCTTCGTACCCCTGGGTGGTGAAAAGATCGAGGGCGGCGTGCAGCAGGGCGTCCCGGGTGCGTCGCTTCTTCCGCTCGCGCAGTCCGGTCGGGTGCGCGGCCCGCTGCCCATCGGTCACTTGACTGGCCTTCTTTCTCCTGCTTCGTCCAGCTCAGCGTATCTGTGAGCTACGTGACAGTTACCGACTTGTGAAATGGTTTGTCAACTGTCAGAGGCTGACACTAATGTCCCGGGCATGACTAGTCAGACCACCGTCGACAAGGCGTCGCGGGAGCCGCGGAAAGCTGCCGCTCCCGTACCTGCCAAGGGGCTGCGCGGCCACCCCTGGCTGACGCTCTTCTCCGTGGCCATCGGCGTGATGATGGTCGCGCTCGACGGCACGATCGTCGCGATCGCCAACCCCGCCATCCAGCAGGATCTGAACGCCTCGCTCGCAGACGTCCAGTGGATCACCAACGGCTACATGCTCGCCCTCGCGGTCTCCCTGATCACCGCGGGCAAACTCGGTGACCGGTTCGGTCACCGCCAGACCTTCCTCATAGGTGTCGTGGGCTTCGCCGCGGCATCCGGGGCCATCGGCCTCTCCGACAGCGTCGCCCTGGTGATCGTGTTCCGGGTGCTCCAGGGCCTCTTCGGCGCCCTGCTGATGCCCGCCGCGCTCGGCCTGCTGCGCGCCACCTTCCCGGCCGAGAAGCTGAACATGGCGATCGGCATCTGGGGCATGGTGATCGGCGCCTCGACCGCCGGTGGTCCGATCCTCGGCGGCGTGCTCGTCGAGCACGTCAACTGGCAGTCCGTCTTCTTCATCAATGTGCCGGTCGGTGTGATCGCGCTGGTGCTGGGCCTGGTGATCCTCAAGGACCACCGCGCCGAGAACGCGCCGCGCTCCTTCGACATCGGCGGCATCGTGCTGCTGTCGCAGGCGATGTTCTGCCTGATCTGGGCGCTCATCAAGGGCTCCGAGTGGGGCTGGGGCGACTACAAGACGCTCGGCTTCCTGGGCGCCGCCGTGGCCCTGTTCGTGGTCTTCGCGCTCTCCCAGAAGAACGTCAGGGAACCGCTGATCCCGCTCGCGATGTTCCGGTCCGTGCCGCTGTCCGCGGGCGCGGTCCTGATGGTGCTGATGGCCTTCGCGTTCATGGGCGGCCTGTTCTTCGTCACCTTCTACCTCCAGAACGTGCACGGTCTGAGCCCCGTCGACAGCGGCCTGCACCTGCTGCCGCTGACCGGCATGATGATCGTCGCCTCGCCGCTCGCGGGCGCCATGATCACCAAGTTCGGCCCGCGGGTTCCGCTGGTCGGCGGCATGGTGTGCACGGCGGTCGCCATGTTCGGCATGTCCCGGCTGGAGATCGGCACCGGCACCCTGACCATGTCGATCTGGTTCGGCCTGCTCGGCCTCGGCCTCGCCCCGGTGATGGTCGGCGCCACCGAGGTCATCGTCGGCAACGCCCCGATGGAGCTCTCCGGCGTCGCGGGCGGTCTCCAGCAGGCCGCCATGCAGGTCGGCGGCAGCCTCGGCACGGCGGTGCTCGGCGCCGTCATGGCTTCCCAGGTCGACTCCAAGCTGGCCGACAACTGGGAGGCGGCACAGCTCCCGCCGCTCAGCCCGCAGCAGCTGGACCAGGCGTCCTCGGCCGTCGAGGTCGGCATCCCGCCGGTGGGCGGCAACGTCCCGCCGGAGATCGCGGGGAAGATCGCGGGCGTCGCCCATGACACCTTCGTGTCAGGGATGAGCACGGCGTTCATGGTCGCAGGCGTCGTCGCGGTGGCCGCCGCGCTGGTCGCCACGCTCACCAAGCGCGGTGCGAACGCCGAGGCGGGCGCGGGCGCCGGTCACATCTGACCGGACCCACGACGGCTCCCGGGCTCCGCGCCCACGCGTCAACACAGTGCGTACAACAGCCCCGCCGGACCCGTCCGGCGGGGCTGTCGCCTATCCGGGTGGTGTGGTCCGCGGCCCCTTTCCCGGACGCTTGGCCGCAGGTCAGGGTGCGTACAACTGATCCGCACCACCACGGGGGACGATTTCCATGCGTACGACCGTTCTTGCCACCGCCCTGGCCGCCGCCGCCCTGGCAGCCACCGCCCTGATCCCGCAGACCGCCGCCCACTCCGCGCCCGTAGGGCTCGGCTCCTGCGCCGCCGGCCAGCTCTGCCTCTGGGACGAGCCGGACTTCACCGGCACCCGCCGGACCCATGAGCTGTCCACGACCGACATCGAGAGCTGTGTCCCGCTGCCGAAGGGCAGCAAGGTCCAGGCACTCGCCAACCGCACCGGCCGCCCCGTCACCACGTACCAGTCGGCGGAATGCGCCGAGACCGGCGAGTTCGAGACCTACCCGGGCGGCGGCACCTGGGTTCCCCGGTCCCCGTACCAGGTCAGGGCCTTCAAGATCTGGGAGAACTGACCGCGGCCCGGGGTACGAGGGATCGGCCGCGGACGCCGAAGGGCGGCGGGACCTCCCGGTCCCGCCGCCCTTCGTACGTACTCCTCGGCCCTACGCGTCGCCGCCGGCCGCGCCCGGGTCGGCCGCGGTCACATCCAGCAGCTCGTACCGGTCGATGGCCTGCTTCAGCAGCGAACGGTCGATCCGGTTCTCCTTCGCGAGCTCGGTGAGCACCGCGAGGACGATCGACTGCGCGTCGATGTGGAAGAACCGGCGGGCCGCGCCACGGGTGTCGGCGAAGCCGAAGCCGTCCGCACCCAGCGACTGGTACGCACCGGGCACCCAGCGCGCGATCTGGTCCGGCACCGAACGCATCCAGTCCGAGACCGCCACGAACGGACCCTCGGAGCCGGAGAGCTTCCGCGTGACGTACGGGACGCGCTGCTCCTCCTCCGGGTGCAGCAGGTTGTACCGCTCCACGTCCACGGCCTCGCGGCGCAGCTCGTTCCAGGAGGTCGCCGACCAGACGTCCGCCCGGACGTTCCACTCGTCGGCGAGGATCCGCTGCGCCTCGAGGGCCCACGGGACCGCCACACCGGACGCCAGGATCTGGGCCGGGATCTCGCCCCGGTCGGCGGCCTTGAAGCGGTAGACACCCTTGAGGATGCCGTCCACGTCCACGTTCTCGGGCTCGGCCGGGTGCTGGATCGGCTCGTTGTAGACCGTGAGGTAGTAGAAGACGTCCTCGCTGTTCTCGCCGTACATCCTGCGCAGACCGTCCTTGACGATGTGCGCGATCTCGTACCCGAACGCCGGGTCGTACGCGACACAGCCCGGGTTGGTCGAGGCGAGCAGCTGCGAGTGGCCGTCCGCGTGCTGGAGACCCTCACCGGTCAGCGTCGTACGGCCGGCGGTCGCACCCAGCACGAAGCCGCGCGCGAGCTGGTCGGCCATCTGCCAGAACTGGTCACCGGTGCGCTGGAAACCGAACATCGAGTAGAAGACGTACACCGGGATCAGCGGCTCGCCGTGCGTGGCGTACGCCGAACCGGCGGCGATCAGCGACGCCGTGCAGCCGGCCTCCGAGATGCCGTCGTGCAGCATCTGACCGGTCGGCGACTCCTTGTACGCGAGCAGCAGATCGCGGTCCACCGCCTCGTACTGCTGACCCAGCGGGTTGTAGATCTTCGCGCTCGGGAAGAAGGCGTCCATACCGAACGTGCGGTACTCGTCGGGCGCGATCAGCACGAAACGCCTGCCGATCTCCTTGTCCCGCATCAGGTCCTTCAGGATGCGGACGAACGCCATGGTGGTGGCGATCGACTGCTGACCCGAACCCTTCTTCGCGGTCGCGTACGTCTTGTCCTCAGGCAGGGCCAGCGGCTTCGCACGCACCACCCGGGTCGGGACGTAACCGCCCAGACCCTTGCGGCGGTCGTGCATGTACTGGATCTCCTCCGAGTCACGGCCCGGGTGGTAGTACGGCGGCAGGCCGTCCTCCAGCTGCTTGTCCGCGATCGGGATGTGCAGCCGGTCGCGGAACCGCTTGAGGTCCTCGACCGTGAGCTTCTTCATCTGGTGGGTCGCGTTGCGGCCCTCGAAATTCGGCCCCAGGGTCCAGCCCTTGACCGTCTGCGCCAGGATCACCGTCGGCTGGCCCTTGTGGGCCTTGGCCGCCGCATAGGCCGCGTAGACCTTCCTGTGGTCGTGACCGCCGCGGCCCAGGTGCAGGATCTGGTCGTCGGTCATGTCCTTGACCATGTCGCGCAGCCGCGGGTCGTCCCCGAAGAAGTGCTCACGGATGTACGCACCCGACTCGGTGGCGTACGTCTGGAACTGGCCGTCCGGCGTGGTGTTCAGCTTGTTGACCAGGATGCCCGTGCGGTCCTGCGCCAGCAGCGGGTCCCAGGAGCGGTCCCAGACCAGCTTGATGACGTTCCATCCGGCGCCGCGGAACTGCGACTCCAGCTCCTGGATGATCTTGCCGTTGCCGCGCACCGGGCCGTCGAGCCGCTGGAGGTTGCAGTTGACCACGAAGGTGAGGTTGTCCAGGCCCTCGCGTGCCGCGATGGAGAGCTGGCCGAGCGACTCGGGCTCGTCCATCTCGCCGTCGCCCAGATACGCCCAGACATGGGACTTGGAGGTGTCGGCGATGCCGCGCGCCTCCATGTAGCGGTTCATCCGGGCCTGGTAGATCGCGCCGAGCGGGCCGAGGCCCATCGAGACGGTCGGGAACTCCCAGAAGTCCGGCATCAGCCGCGGGTGCGGGTAGCTGGACAGGCCGTTGGGCGCCTTCGACTTCTCCTGGCGGAAGGCGTCGAGCTGCGCCTCGCTCAGCCGGTCGAGCAGATAGGCGCGGGCGTAGATGCCCGGGGACGCGTGCCCCTGGAAGAAGATCTGGTCACCGCCCAGACCGTCGTCCTTGCCGCGGAAGAAGTGGTTGAAGCCCACGTCGTACAGCGAGGCCGAGGAGGCGAAGGTGGCGATGTGGCCGCCGACGCCGATCCCCGGACGCTGGGCGCGCGACACCATCACGGCCGCGTTCCAGCGGGTCGCGTTGAGGACCTTGCGCTCGATCTCCTCGTCGCCGGGGAAGAACGGCTCGTCCTTCGTGGCGATCGTGTTCACGTAGTCCGTACTGCGCATCTCCGGTACGGCGACACGCTTCTCGCGCGCACGCTCGATGAGCCGGAGCATCAGATAACGGGCCCGCTCACGGCCTCGCTCGTCGACCGCGGCGTCGAGCGAGTCGAGCCATTCCTGGGTCTCTTCGGGATCGAAGTCCGGGACCTGGCTCGGCAGGCCGCCAATGATGATCGGGTTGCGATCGGATCCGGAAGCCACGCTGTTCCTTCGCTGTTCGGTGGTGCTCTACGGGGCCTGATCGAGGGAGAACATGCCCCCGGGATGTATGCAAGTACGCCATCACCATCGTGTACCGCGAGGGCGCAAACGTCATCTCTACCGAGGGGTAACCGCCGTGTTGTGAGACTTCGCGTCCGGTGTGCGGGGATGGTCCGGGCCAAACCGCAACCATACGCCCAAGCCGTCCAAGCGTTCCCAAAGGATGTTCGACTCCGAATGACGGACCGAAACGGCATAAGCTGTGGAAGGACGTAAAGGGTGTGGACGGTAGCGCCGGGCCCCGGAGGGGATCTGCCGACAGTGCGGCGACGTGGCAGGGAACGTCACCGTTTAGGCGGTCTCGGACGCCGGGTACTTGCGCGATCCGCCGCTCCCGTGTGGACTACGGCCAACGCCCCGCGCACGCGCGTGGCTGCAGCATTTTCCGAAACATGATCAGGAGGCAACCCGTGAGCGCGACCGCGGACCACGCGGAGGAGCGGACCAACCCGGCAGCACGCCTGGGGTTCGAGCCCGGACAGGTGGTCCAGGAGATCGGCTACGACGACGACGTCGAGCAGGAGCTCCGTGAGGGCATTGAGGCCACAATCGGCCAGGATCTCGTCGATGAGGACTACGACGACGTCGCAGACGTCGTCCTGCTGTGGTTCCGCGACGAGGACGGCGACCTTACGGACGCGCTGGTGGATGCCATTGGTCTGATCGAGGACGGCGGTACGGTCTGGCTGATGACGCCGAAGACCGGCCGTGACGGGTACGTCGAACCGAGCGACATCAACGAGGCCGCACAGACGGCCGGTCTCTCCCAGACCAGGAGCATCAACGCGGGCAAGGACTGGACGGGCAGCCGTCTGGTCACGCCGAAGGCGGCCAAAGCCAAGCGCTGAACCACGCTCGCCACGCATGCGACATGAAGGCCCCCGACGGCATCGAGCCGCCCGGGGGCCTTCGTACAGCCGTCGGGGGCCTTCGTGCCCCCGTGCGGGCGCTGCGTGGCCCGCTGCGGGCTCTGCGTAGGGTGGGAGCCACCCGGACGGCCCAGCCCGGTGAACGTAGCGAAGGGACGCTTTTCATGGCGATCGAGGTCGGTACCAAGGCCCCGGATTTCGAGCTGAAGGACAACCACGGCCGGACCGTGAAGCTCTCCGACTTCCGCGGCGAGAAGAACGTCGTGCTGCTGTTCTACCCGTTCGCCTTCACGGGCGTCTGCACGGGTGAGCTCTGCGCGCTCCGCGACGAGCTGCCGAAGTTCGAGAACGACGACACGCAGCTGCTCGCCGTCTCCAACGACTCCATCCACACCCTGCGCGTCTTCGCCGAGCAGGAGGGTCTCGAATACCCGCTGGTCTCGGACTTCTGGCCGCACGGCGAGACCTCGCGGGCGTACGGCGTCTTCGACGAGGAGAAGGGCTGCGCGGTGCGCGGCACCTTCATCATCGACAAGGAGGGCGTGGTGCGCTGGACCGTCGTCAACGGTCTGCCCGACGCCCGTGACCTCAACGACTACGTCAAGGCGCTCGACGCGCTCTGATCCGGCACCGGCGGATCCGCATGCGACCCGGTGAAAAGCCTGCTTCGCCGGGAACCGGTCACTAGGATCCAGTCGTTGATCGGATGCCAACGCAACGTGGAGGCGCCGGCGTGTGCCGGCCCCCAAGGAAACCAATGGGAGGACTCGTGGGAGTCAGCCTCAGCAAGGGCGGCAACGTCTCGCTGACCAAGGCCGCGCCGAACCTGACCGCGGTCATCGTCGGTCTCGGCTGGGACGCTCGCACCACCACCGGTGGTGACTTCGACCTCGACGCCAGCGCCCTGCTGACGAACGCCGAGGGCAAGGTCGGCAGCGACGGAAACTTCGTCTTCTTCAACAACCTCAAGAGCCCCGACGGCTCCGTCGAGCACACCGGTGACAACCTCACCGGTGAGGGCGAGGGCGACGACGAGGTCATCAAGGTGAACCTGGCCGGTGTCCCGGCCGACGTCGACAAGATCGTCTTCCCGGTCTCGATCTACGAGGCCGAGACCCGCCAGCAGAGCTTCGGCCAGGTGCGCAACGCGTACATCCGCGTGGTCAACCAGGCCGACAACAGCGAGCTGGCCCGCTACGACCTCAGCGAGGACGCCTCGACGGAGACCGCCATGGTCTTCGGCGAGCTGTACCGCAACGGGGCGGAGTGGAAGTTCCGTGCCATCGGTCAGGGGTACGCCTCGGGGCTGCGCGGCATCGCGCAGGACTTCGGCGTCAACGTCTGAGAATGCGCGACCGGGCCGTGCCGCCGAGGCGCGGCCCCGGTCACGCGGCAGTACCCCGTCCGGCGCCGCACCCTTGTGCGGCGCCGGACGCGCTCAACAGACGGCCCGGGGGGGGCTTCTCGGCCCACCGGGCCCAGCAGACGGTTCATCGACTCGGGGAGGACACACACCATGGGCGTCACGCTCGCCAAGGGAGGCAATGTCTCCCTCTCCAAGGCCGCACCCAACCTCACCCAGGTGCTGGTCGGGCTCGGCTGGGACGCACGATCCACCACGGGTGCCGACTTCGATCTCGACGCCAGTGCGCTGCTGTGCCAGTCGGGCCGGGTTCTCGGCGACGAATGGTTCGTGTTCTACAACAACCTCACGAGCCCCGACGGCTCCGTGGAGCACACCGGCGACAACCTCACGGGCGAGGGCGAGGGCGACGACGAGTCGGTCATCGTGCACCTCACTCAGGTGCCGGCGCACTGCGACAAGATCATTTTCCCGGTCTCGATCCATGAGGCCGACAACAGGGGCCAGACCTTCGGCCAGGTCAGCAATGCGTTCATCCGCGTGGTGAACCAGGCGGACGGTCAGGAACTCGCGCGTTACGACCTCAGTGAGGACGCCTCGACGGAAACCGCGATGATCTTCGGTGAGCTCTATCGGTACAACGGCGAGTGGAAGTTCCGTGCAGTGGGACAGGGGTACGCGTCCGGGCTGCGCGGCATCGCTCTAGACTTCGGGGTCAACGTTTCGTAAAGCCGCGCACGGCGCGGGGGAGCCCCGTACACCTCGGGGGAGACCCGTTACATAAACACGATGGGGTAGCCAGTGCTTCTGAAAACCTTCGGCTGGTCGTTCGCGGTTACCGCGCTCGGCTTGGTCGCAGCTGTGATCTACGGGGGGTGGGAAGCCTTCGGGATCGTCGCGATTCTTTCCGTCCTGGAGATTTCGCTGTCCTTCGACAATGCGGTGGTCAACGCCGGAATCCTGAAGAAGATGAATGCCTTCTGGCAGAAGATCTTCCTCACGATCGGTGTGCTCATCGCGGTCTTCGGTATGCGGCTGGTGTTCCCCGTCGTGATCGTGGCCATCACCGCCAAGGTCGGTCCGATCGAGGCGGTCGATCTCTCCTTCAGCCAGCCCGAGCGTTACCAGGAACTCGTCACCGACGCCCACCCGGCGATTGCCGCCTTCGGTGGCATGTTCCTGCTGATGATCTTCCTCGACTTCATTTTCGAGGACCGTGACATCCAGTGGCTGCGCTGGATCGAGCGTCCGCTCGCCAAGCTCGGCAAGGTCGACATGCTGTCGGTCTGCATCTCGCTGATCGTGCTGCTGGTCGCGGCCATGACCGTCGCGACCAACGCGCACCAGCACGGTGGCGGTCACGCGGACAAGGCGGAGACGGTCCTGCTCGCCGGTGTCGCCGGTCTGATCACGTACCTCATCGTCGGCGGCCTCTCCGGGTTCTTCGAGAGCAAGCTGGAGGAGGAGGAAGAGCGCGAGCACGAGGAGGAGGAAGAGGCCAAGCGGACCGGCAAGAAGATCTCCGCCGTCGCGCTCTCCGGCAAGGCCGCGTTCTTCATGTTCCTCTACCTGGAAGTGCTCGACGCGTCCTTCTCGTTCGACGGTGTCATCGGCGCCTTCGCCGTCACCAACGAGATCGTGCTGATGGCCCTCGGCCTCGGTATCGGCGCCATGTACGTCCGTTCGCTCACGGTCTACCTGGTCCGCCAGGGCACGCTCGACGACTACGTCTACCTGGAGCACGGCGCCCACTACGCGATCGGTGCGCTGGCCGTGCTCCTGCTCGTCACCATCCAGTACCAGATCAACGAGCTCATCACCGGCCTGACCGGCGTCGTGCTGATCGCCTGGTCGTTCTGGTCCTCGGTCCGGCGCAACAAGGCGCTGGAGGCCGAAGGCGGCGACGGCGAGGGTTCCAAGGCGGAAGTCCCGTCCGGGGTGTGACCCGGTAGGGATTGAGGAACGCTCTCAAGCGGGGCGGTCCGTGAGGCAACGGTTCTCCGGAGACATCCGGACCCGGCCCCACGGCCGCCCCGCAGCGATGTGGGCGTCCCGCGCCCGGGCGCGGGACAGCCGTGGGACGGGGCACTTTTCTACCGAGAAGCATGGGGGTTGGGGATGGCGTTCTGGGACGGCCTGTGGCCGCGGCGGGAGGCACAGTTCGAGTCGGGCAGCGCGGCGACCAGCTCCATCCTGCTCTCCCGGCGGCACGCCACGGTCTCGCTCACCAAGCAGGGGGCGCTGACCGGCAATCTGCGGGTCAATCTCTCCTGGCAGATGCGTACGTCGGACATCATGGGCCGCTCGCGGCAGAGCGGCCGGCTGCTGCGGCCGATGAAGCTCTTCCAGCCCGATGCGGTCCAGGCCCACACCCAGGGCATGGTCAACGTCGACCTGGACCTGGGCTGCATGTACGAGCTGAAGGACGGCACCAAGGGCGTCGTCCAGCCGCTGGGCAACCTCATCGGCGACCTGAACGGCCCGCCGTACGTCCGGCTCAGCGGGGACGACCGCTTCGGTGCGCCGTCGGGTGAGACCGTCTACGTCAATCTCGACCAGCGCGACCAGATCAAACGGCTGCTGTTCTTCGTCTACATCTACGACCAGACGCCGGCCTTCGACCGTACGCACGCCAAGGTGACGCTCTACCCGGGCAACGGCCCGCGGATCGAGATCGAACTCGACGAGCACGCCCCCGATGCCCGTTCCTGCGCCGTGTTCACGGTGGAGAACATCAAGGACGAGCTGATCGTGCGGCGCGAGGTGAAGTTCGTGTACGGATTCCAGTCGGAGCTGGACCGGCTGTACGGCTTCGGCATGCAGTGGGGACGCGGCTACAAGTCCCGTACCTGAGCCGGCCCCGGCCCCGTACCGGACCCGCGCCCGCCCGGGAGGCGCCCCTCAGGACCGTACGAACTGCGGTCCCTGCGGCGGCAGCACGAAGTTCGGGTCCGGGGCGGGCGCGGCTGCCGCGGCGGGCTGCGGATAGCCGTAGGCCGGCTGGGCGGCGGCGGGCTGTGGGTACCCGTACGCGGGCTGGGGCGCGGCCGGGGCCGCCGCGGGCTGCGGATAGCCGTACGCGGGCTGCTGGTGCTGGACCGTGACCTGCGAGTCGGGGGCGGGCGGCGCTGCCGGAGGGAAGTCGGGCGCGGGCGGGAACCCGGGCGCCGGTCCGGGCGAGGGAGCCGCCACGGGTGCCGGGTCAGGCTCGGCCGCGGCTTCGTCGACCGAGATGCCGAAGGCGGTCGCCAGACCGACCAGCCCGGTCGGATAGCCCTGCCCCACGGCCCGGAATTTCCAGCCATCGCCGCGCCGGTAGAGCTCGCCGCAGATGATCGCCGTCTCCTCGCCGGTCTCCGGCCGCACGTCGAAGACCGCGAGCGGATCCCCGTCGGCCGAGGCCGCGTCGTACAGCAGGATGCGCAGATCGTGCACCTGTGCGAATGCGGCGCCGTCGGAGGAAGCGGCGACGACCACCTGCTCGACCGAGGCGTCGAGCCCGCCCAGATCGGCCTCGATGGTGTCCGTGAGTCCCTCGGGGACGCTGCGCTTGGGCAGCCGTCGCACCAGGCCGGAGGGGTGGCGGGGCTGGTTGTAGAAGACGAAGTCCTCGTCCGAGCGCACGCGGCCCCCGGCTCCGAGCAGCAGGGCCGAGGCGTCCACATCCGGAACTCCGGTGCCGGGGGTCCAGCGCAGCACGGCCCGTACGGCCATGGCGTCCAGAGGGACGTTCGAGCCTTTCACCATCGCGTGCGTCATGCCCGTCATCCTGCCTGTTGGCTGCCCGCGCGGACAACGCGGGGGTCGTACCAGGTGTCCCGGCGGTATGCCGGAAGCGCGTGGTCCGCGGCGCTCCGACCCGTCGGGAAATGGACGAGTTACCCGGAATTCATGCACGTGGGGAACTGTCGACACCCGTCCGTACGTACTATTACCGGCCATGTGTTGCATGGCCGGTCTGCCAGTTCGGGGGAGTTACATGCGTCATTTCGGGCACATCGCGCCCGCCGCGAGGGAGGGTCTGTTCTTCCAGGAGCCGTGCGAGTTCGGTCCGGAATCGTCGGCCCGCGTGCTTTCGGCCGCCCTGGGAGCGACCCTGTACAGCCCTGCCACCCGGCCGAGACTTGCTGACGACGTCATCAAGCAGGCCGGGCGCGGTGTCGTCTCGATGGTGCTGTGCCTGGAGGATTCGATCGACGACTCCGAGGTCGCCGGTGCCGAGGAGAACCTGGTCAGACAGTTCGCCGAGCTCGACGCGCGCGGCGCCGAGGTGCCGCTGCTCTTCATCCGGGTCCGGGAGCCGGGCCAGATGACCGACCTGGTGCACCGGCTCGGCGCCGCTGTCCGGATGTTGTCTGGTTTTGTACTTCCGAAGTTCACCGAAGAGCGTGGCGTGCCCTTCATGGAAGCACTCACCAAGGCCGAGAAGGCATGCGGGCGGCGCCTCTTCGCGATGCCCGTCCTCGAATCGCCCGAGCTGCTGTACCTGGAGACCCGCGGGGAAACGCTCCAGGGAATAGCCCGCACCGTCGACAAGTACCGCGAGCGGGTGCTCGCGCTGCGGCTCGGCGTCACCGACTTCTGCTCGGCGTACGGACTGCGCAGGGCACCCGACATGACGGCGTACGACGTACAGATCGTCGGCGCCGTGATCGCCGACGTGGTCAATGTGCTGGGCCGCGCGGACGGCACCGGCTTCACGATCACCGGCCCGGTGTGGGAGTACTTCCGGCTCCAGGAGCGCATGTTCAAGCCCCAGCTGCGCCGCAGCCCCTTCCTGGAGGGCCGGGCCGAGGAGCTGCGCACGGCACTGATCGAGCACGATCTGGACGGTCTGCTGCGCGAGATCGGGCTCGACCGGGCCAACGGCCTGCTCGGCAAGACCTGCATCCACCCGTCGCACGTCGCGCCCGTGCACGCGCTGTCCGTGGTCAGCCACGAGGAGTTCAGCGACGCGGAGGACATCCTGCGGCCGGAGCGCGGCGGCGGCGGCGTGATGCGTTCCGCGTACACGAACAAGATGAACGAAGTGAAGCCGCACCGCGCCTGGGCCGAGCGGACCCTGCTGAGGGCCGAGGTCTTCGGTGTGGCCAGGCAGGACGTCGGCTTCGTGGAACTGCTGGCCGCGGGCCTCGCGGAATGAGCGGGCACCCGGCAGGGACAGTGAAAGAGAAAGAGACGGCGAACGTGGTGTGGTCGGGCAGCTGGGTGGCGGAGCGGCTGGGCGTCGAGCTCGTCGGTGACGGGACGCCCGAGGGCGTCCGGGAGCTGAGAGAGCTGCTGGGCCTCGCCCTGCGCCGCAACCCCAAGCGGGCCCACCTCCTCGTGTCGAACGTCCTCGGCAAGCACGTGCCGCAGAAGCCCTCCGTGGTCTACGGCACCGGATTCGAGCTCGGTCGGCGGGTGCGCGAACTCCTCGGTGACGCCGAGGCGCGCCGGGCCGTGGTGCTCGGTTACGCGGAGACGGCCACCGGCCTCGGTCACGCGGTCGCCGACGGGCTCGGCACGGCACCGTATCTCCACTCCACGCGCCGCCCCGTCGAGGGCGTGGCGCGGGCGGGCGGCTTCGAGGAGTCCCACTCGCACGCCACCTCGCACCTGCTGCTCCCGGAGGACCCGGACCTGCTGGCGGGCGACCGCGGCCCGGCGGGCGCCGACGCGCCGCTGGTGCTGGTGGACGACGAGTTCTCCACGGGCAACACCGTGCTCAACACCGTCCGCGCACTGCACGAGCGGTATCCGCGGAGCCGTTACGTCATCGTCGCCCTGGTGGACATGAGGTCCCCGGCCGACCGGGGAAGGCTGACCGACTTCGCCGCGGAGATCGGCGCCCGCGTCGACCTGGTGGCGCACGGCTCGGGCACGGTCACCCTCCCGGAGGGCGTCCTGGAGAAGGGCCAGGCACTGGTCGCCGCGCACGAGCCGGAGCCCGCGGATTCCGCCGCGCACGAAGCGGCCGGTTCCCCCGGTCCGCGAGCGGCCGACGCCCCCGGCCCCCGGCCCTGCACCCGGGTGGACCTCCGGTGGCCCGCCGGTGTGCCCGACGGCGGGCGGCACGGCTTCACCCCCGCCCACCGGGCGATCCTGGAACCGGCCCTCCCCGCCATGGCCGCCCGCATCGCCGAAGCGCTGGGCGACGCCCGCCGCGTACTGATCCTCGGCTTCGAGGAGCTGATGTACGCCCCCCTGCGCCTGGGCACGGCCCTGGAGGAGCGCACCGACGCCGAGGTGCGCTACTCCACCACCACGCGTTCCCCCGTCCTCGCCGTGGACGACCCGGGCTACGCGATACGGACCCGGCTGGTCTTCCCGGCCCACGACAACCCGGCCGACGGGCCCGGCGACCGGTACGCGTACAACGTCGCGGGCGCCGGTTTCGACGCCGTGGTGCTCGCCGTCGACTCCGCCGCCGACACCCCCGAACTCCACGCCCCCGACGGCCTGTTGACGCAGCTCGCCGCCCACACCGACCACGTCCTGCTCGCAGTCGTCCCCTCGTACGTCCCGTCGCGCCCCCACACGTATGTCCCCGAACGGCAGGAACCCCCCATGCTGCCCGAGCCCCTCCGCGGCCCCGCCTTCTCCTCCTACGCGCCGGACGAGGTCGGCTGGCTGCTCCAGGACCTCTCGGACACCGAGCTGGAGGCGCCCACCGAGGAGCGCGAGGAGGCGATACAGAGCGGTGGCGCGCACTACGCCGAGTCGCTGCCCGTCGAGTACCAGCCGTCCGACCGGTACCAGGAGCTGTTCAAGGCGGCGCTGGAGCTGTCGGCCGCCCGCGTCGCCCGCGCCGTCGGCACCGTCACCGAGACGGTCCTCGCCGAGCGCGGCCCCCGTCCGGTCCTGGTCTCGCTCGCCAGGGCCGGCACGCCCGTCGGCGTACTCATGCGCCGCTGGGCCAGGCACCGGCACGGCATCGACCTGCCGCACTACGCCGTCTCCATCGTGCGGGGCCGCGGCATCGACGCCAACGCCCTGCGCTGGCTGGCCGCCCACCACGACCCGGCGGACGTCGTCTTCGTCGACGGCTGGACCGGCAAGGGCGCGATCACCCGTGAACTCTCCGCGGCACTCGCCGGGTTCGAGGGCTTCGACCCCGAGATCGCGGTACTGGCCGACCCGGGCGGCTGCGTCCGCACGTACGGCACCCGCGAGGACTTCCTCATCCCGTCCGCCTGCCTCAACTCCACCGTCTCCGGGCTGATCTCGCGTACCGTCCTCCGCTCCGACCTGGTGGGCCCCGAGGACTTCCACGGCGCGAAGTTCTACCGGGAGCTCGCGGACACCGATGTGTCCGGCCATTTCCTCGACACCGTCGCCGCGCACTTCGGCGAGGTCGTCGACGCCGTGGACGCCGAGGTCAAGGAGCTGCTCGCGGCCGACCGCGCACCCACCTGGGAGGGCTGGGCCGCCGTGGAACGCATCAGCGAGGAGTACGGCATCCACGACGTCAACCTCGTCAAGCCGGGCGTCGGCGAGACGACCCGGGTCCTGCTGCGCCGCGTCCCGTGGAAGATCCTCGCCAAGCGCGGCGCGGGCGCGGACCTCGACCACATCCGGCTGCTGGCCGAGCAGCGGGGCGTACCGGTGGAGGAGGCCGACGGACTCCCGTACACCTGCGTCGGACTGATCCACCCGAAGTACACCAGGGGCGCGACGGGCGCGGACGGCAAGGCGGTGGAGTCGAAGTGACCACCCCCGCGGCCCCGACGGAGGCCGGGGCCGGCGCGCCCGTGACGCTGGTCGCCAGTGACCTCGACCGGACCCTGATCTACTCCGCGGCGGCGCTCCGACTCGCCGTGCCGGACGCCGAGGCCCCCCGGCTGCTGTGCGTGGAGGTCTACGACCGCAAGCCGCTCTCCTACCTGACGGAGACGGCCGCGGAGCTGCTCGGTGAACTGGCCCGCACCACGGTCTTCGTCCCGACCACCACCCGCACCCGCGAACAGTACGGACGCATCCACCTCCCCGGCCCCGCACCGAGGTTCGCGATCTGCGCCAACGGGGGGCACCTGCTCGTCGACGGCGAGTCCGACCCCGGCTGGCGGCGGCAGGTGGCCCGCAGGCTCGCCGACGAATGCGCCTCCCTCGCCGAGGTCCGCGCCCACCTCCTGGCCGCGGCCGACCCCGCCTGGCTGCTCAAGGAACGGGTCGCCGAGGACCTCTTCGCCTACCTCGTCGTGGAACGCCCGCTGCTGCCCGGGGGCTGGGTCGAGGAGCTGGGGGAGTGGGCGCGGACACGCGGCTGGACGGTCTCCCTCCAGGGCCGCAAGATCTACGCCGTTCCGGGCCCGCTGACCAAGAGCGCCGCCATGGAGGAGGTGGCCCGGCGCACCGGTGCCACGCTCACCCTCGCCGCCGGTGACAGCCTCCTGGACGCCGATCTGCTCCTCGCCGCCGACCGCGCCTGGCGCCCGGCCCACGGCGAACTGGCCGACAGCGGCTGGAGCGCCCCGCACGCCGAGGCGACGGTCGCGCACGGCGTGGCGGCGGGCGAGGAGATCCTCCGGCACCTCCTCCGGGCCGCCGGCGAGGCAAGATCGTCCTGACACCGGGCGCAGGCGCACCGGCCGATCGACGCTGTGAGGAGCGCAGGATGACCAAGGGCAACGAAACCAAGATCACGGACGAGCTGTACGCGTACATGCTGGCGCACAATCCACCGCTCGACGCGGTGCAGCGCGAGCTCGTGGAGACCACGTACGCGCGCCTCCCCGAGCACGCCGGCATGCAGTCGGCCGAGGAGCAGGGACCGCTGCTCGCCTTCCTCGTCCGGCTGACCGGGGCCCGGCACATCGTGGAGGTCGGGACGTTCACCGGGTTCTCCGCCCTGTCGATGGCGCAGGCACTGCCCGCCGACGGGCGGCTGATCGCCTGCGACATCTCGGAGGAGTGGACCGCCTACGGCCGGGAGGCCTGGGAGAAGGCGGGCGTCGCGGACCGGATCGAGCTCCGTATCGCCCCCGCGCTCGACACCCTGCGGGCGATGCCGGCCGAGCCGCACATCGATCTCGCCTACCTGGACGCGGACAAGGGCAACTACATCCCGTACTGGGAGGAGCTGGTGCCCCGGATGCGGCAGGGCGGTCTCGTCGTCACGGACAACGTGCTCTTCCACGGCGGGGTGACCGACCCGCAGGCGACCGGCGGAGCGGCGGCGATCAAGGAGTTCAACGACCATGTGGCCGCCGATCCGCGGATGGACAGCGTGCTGCTGACCGTGTCCGACGGCCTGACGCTCTCCCGCAAGCGGTAGCGGCCCCGGTGGCCCGGGGCCACCCGCTCCTCAGCCGCAGCAACCCCCTCCGCAGCAGCCGCCCCCGCCTCCGCCCCCGCCTCCGCCACCGGCCGACGGGGCGGCGGGCGCGGACTTGGCGGACGACCCGCCGACGGCCACGGTGGAGAGCAGCTTCACGGTGTCGGAGTGCCCGGCGGGGCAGGAGGCCGGGTCGGAGGACTGAGCCATCGGGCGGCTGAGTTCGAACGTGTCTCCGCAGGAGCGGCAGCGGAATTCGTAACGAGGCATGGCCCCAGGCTAACCGCGACCGAGGGCTCAGGGACTGCGCCGGACGACCGGCATCGGCGGCGTGGTCGCCCGCCGGCTCAGCCGCATCTCCCGCGCCGCTTCTTCGGGGTGGCGGGCCCGCCAGTACGGATTGTCGTGCGGAAGGCCGCCACTGACCCTTCCGTACATCCCGAAGACCATCAGCATCAGACCGACCACAAAGCTGAACAGCACGTTCTGGATGCGGAAGGCGAGGAAGTTGTAATCGGTCTCCAGCAACGCGAGATTGACGAAGCCGCTGAGGATGAAGGCGATGCCCAGAATCATGTTGAGCGTCGAGGCGAAGTTGCCGCCGATCAGCATCCCGATGAACAGGAGCAGGCCGACACAGATGGACAGGACGCTCAGCGCACCATTGGTGTTGAGGCCCGCGACGGTGGCTCCGCCGGTGCTGAAGAAGCCGATCTTGTTGATCAGCCCCAGGACACCGAAGGCGAGCAGCACCAGACCCATCAGCCCTGCCCCGACCCGGTAGACGCTGTTCAGCCGGTGATCGACCGGCAGATGCTTGTCGAGTTGTGTGGCCTTGCGGCGGCGCGGCGTCCCTCGTCCGCCGGCATGCAGTACATGGGTGGCCATGTCGGCCTCCTTCGCACGTACTACCAGGATCCGCCCGAGGCGATGTCACCGCACACCAGAACCCCGGGAGATCATGGCGCGCAGCCGGTACGGCTCAGGCGCCCGCCCCGCGCTCCTCACGGATCTCGGAGACCACCCGCGCGGCCGTCCGCCGCACCGCCTCGGTCTCGGTCAGGAAGCGCCAGTAGTCGGGGTGACGCCCGTCGAGCGCGGCGACGGCGAGGTCCAGCCGGGCCACGGCATCGTCCAGCGGACGGGCATGGCGCGGATCGGGCGTGCTGCGGCCGTCCATGGCCAGGCGCTGCGCGTCGCGGACCGCGAACCGGGTCCGCTGGATCTCCTGCTGCGGGTCCTTGGCCACATCGTCCAGCCGGTGCAGCCGGTCACCGGCCGCGGACACCGCCTCGTCCGTGGCGTTCAGCAGGGCGCGGACCGTGCTCAGCCGGGATGTCGCATCGGCCCACCGCTGCTCGTCCCGGGCCTGGGCGGCCTCCTTCAGCTTCTCCTCGGCCTGCCGCACATTGACGGCCGCCTGCTCGGGCACGGGCTGGAGATCCTGCCAGCACACCGCGGAGAAGCGCCGCCGCAACTCGCTCAGCACCGGCTCCACCGAGCCCGCCCGGGTCGTCAACGCCTGGGCGCGCGTGCGCAATGACACCAGCCGGTGGTCGATCTCGGCGGCGCGCTCGGGCAGCTTGTCCGCCTCGGACCGCACCGCCTCGGCATCGCGCAGCACCCGGTCGGCACGCTGCAGGGTCTCGGTGACGCCGTGCCGGCCGGCGCCCTGGTTGAGCTTGGTCAGCTCGGGGGCGAGGGCCGCCAGCCGGGCGGCAAGAGCATCCGCCCGCAGCCCGGACGCGCGTACCGCGTCGAGAGCGTTGCTCGCGCCGAGCAGCGCCTGCCGGGCCCGCTCCACGGCGGGCGCGAGCCGGGCGAGCTGCGTCTCCGCGCTGCCCAGCAGCGGACCGAGCCCCTGCGCGAACCGGTCCAGCTCGGCCTTGACCCGTACCAGCTCGTCCTTGGCCGTGGCCAGCTCCGACCGCGCGCGGGCGGCGACCGACGGCTCCAGATCGTCCCGGTCCAGGTCGTGCGCGTCGACCGCGGTGATGTACGTGTGACTGACCTCGTCGATCCGCCGCCCCAGGGCGGCGAAGTCGTCCACGGCCTTGCGTGCGGCGGGCGAGCTGTCCACCGCGGTGATCGTCTCGATCGAGATCCGCAGATCGCGCTGGGCCGTGTCCAGCTCGTAGAAGGCCGACGCGGCGGCATCCTTCGCGGCCTGCGCCTCGGCGCGCTGACTCTCCCCGCGCCCGCCGAACCAGCGCCTCGTACCACCACCCGCGAAAGCGGCGGGCAACGCGGCGGCGAGCAGCGGCACCGGCAACAGCATCAGCACGACGACATCCCTGACGGCGGAACTCCCACCCGCTCTCGCCCGCGGCCGCGCGTGTGTCGCCGTCACATCCCTCTCCCGTGCCGATTCGCCCTGCCCGGTACATTCTCCCACCAGGTAAGGACGAACACACGGGCCGGTTAGTTCGCGCTTCGGACCTTGATTTGGCCGTTGTCGCTCCGGGCCTTCACCACATGACTGCTGCCGTCGCTGCGCGGCACGTCCACCGAGGTGTGCCCGTTGTCGGCGGCGGCGTCCACCGCGTACGCCACGGAGCCGCCCGGCAGATCGATGGTGATCCCCCCGTTGTCGCTCACGGTGTCCACGAGATCCGGCACCGCCGCGAACCCCAGCCGGATGCTGCCGTTGTCCGACCGCGCCGACACGGACTTGCCCGAGACCCCCTCGGCGACGATGGCCCCGTTGTCACTGGCCAGCTCGAGCGGCCCGGTGGAATCCCGGACGGTCACCCTGCCGTTGTCGGCGGTGAGCGTGAGCGGCGTACGGAAGCCGGAAGCGACGACCTCCCCGTCGTCCCCCTCCACGACCACCGCCACCCCGCGCGGCACCTTCACCTGATGCTCCGCGGCACAGTTGCTGATCAACGCATCGCACTTCACCCCGAGCGTGAGCGTGTCGTCCTGCATCCCCCACTGCGGCTCGGGCCCGTTCCCGAACGCCACCCACCCATCGACACGGCGGGTCACCTCGACCTTCTGCACATCGGCCGGCACGAGTTCCAGCGAGGACTGCCCGGAACGGATGGTCAGCGTCTTCCCGCTGAACGCGAACGACTTGTGCTCGGCAGGCGCGCCGCTCACATCCGTACTGCCACAACCGGAAAGAACAAGAGCCAGAAGCACGGCCCCACCGGACGCGATGAGAGTGCGGGTACGGACTGCCACGATGATCTTTCCCCCAGGTCGTACGGCGGATGCTCCCGATGCTGCGACCTTCACCGTACGTATGCGCCCGCCCCGCCGGAATCCGGACGGCTACCGTACGCGGGGTGGGGATAACCCCCGCACGGGCCCTTTCTACCCCGCCGTACCCTCGCCGACCGGCGCCCCGTCCGCTGCCGCCGGGGATCGTTTGTGACCACGGGCCGTAGTCCATGTACGCTGTTGCCTCATCCACGGGTGCGTAGCTCAGGGGTAGAGCGCTGCTCTTACAAAGCAGATGTCGGCGGTTCGAAACCGTCCGCGCCCACCGAGGATAAATAGCAGGTGAGAGCCTGTTTTCGGCCCCCCAACCATGATCGGCTGGGGGGTCTTCTCGTTCCTAGAGTCCACATAGAGTCCACATCCCCAAAAGGTGAGCGGCCCTCATTACTCGTTCGAGGAGGTGGAGTGGGGGTGCTGACCGCGTAAAGTACGGCGCATGGGAGGGGCAGGTGTGCCTCCCCGCGTGCGCCTGACGCGCGCCTCCCACCACCTGCGCGCCCCCGGCGGGGAGGCCAGGGCCGCAGAACAGAAGACCCCCACCGCACAGACCGGTGGGGGTCTTCTTGTGCCAACACGGTAGCCGCCCCGCACTCAGATATGGGTGCGGGGCGGGACGCCTTGACTGAGTCGTGGCGTCATCCGGCGCCATCCGGCGGACGCGCGAACGCCGATGCGCAAGTAGAAGCGGAGGTCATACCCCCGCGAGAGCTTGATCACTCATTTTACGGTTGACCGTAAAGACAAAACGATCATGCTCCGGCGAGCGTGGGCACGTGCACCACCAGCCCATGCCGCCCGAACGCGTTCATGCTCGGCGCCGGGCCATCGGCGACCAGATCCGCGCCGCCCGCCTCTGGGCGAACCTCTCCCAGGAGGAGGTCGCACTTCGGGCTGGCATCACGCTCGGCCCGTACAACCGCATCGAGCAAGGCCACGCCGCGGCACGCATCGACACCCTGATCCGCGTCGCCGACGCGATTGGCGTCCCGCTCGCTGACCTTGTGCGCGAGGAGTAAGCCCCAGCCAGCCGACGGGGTACGGCTGGCCGGGGCGGTTGGGCCCGCCCGCGGCTGGCCGGCGGATGCAGCCGCGGACGGGAGATCAGGGACGGCTGCTCGCCGCCGACTCGGCAGGCCACGACGTGCCGGGGCGGTCCCACGACGGCCGGGCATACGGGTCGTGGTGGTCGCCCCGGTGCCCCGGCTCCCGCGTGCACCGGGCACTCGTCTGCGGGTGCACGTCCCAGCAGTAGCAGGGGATGATGTCTGACGCCTCGTCCCTCATCGGCGGGCCTCCCGCGCCGGGCCGCGGGCCTCCCGCGCCGGGCCGCGGGTCTCCCGCCACGCGCGGCCGAGCCGTACCACCGTGGGGCAGGCCGACCCAGCCCGGCAGGCCGCACAGTTCAAGGTGTGGCCGAGCAGCGTGCGGTACTCGGCGTCGGGCGCCGAGGCCTGGCTCGGAGCGGAGGCGGTCATCGCACCGCCCCTCGGGGACCGGCCGCATCTTCAAGCGCGGCCCGTAGAGCAGCGGCCTCCGTCGTCCACGTCTCATCGGCAGGGCACACCCGCCAATGCGGACCAGGACCCTGCGTACGCCTAACCGGCGGAATGACCAAATGGGCATCCTCCTCAAGCACGCGGGTACCAGCCACGTCCCAATCGGCGGCGGTACCCGGCGGAATGAACCAGTACAGGGCGGCGCTGAGCGGGTCTTCAAGAACGGCTCCGGATCGGCCACCGAGGATGGCGAGTGCATCGAGGCCGACGCTGCGGGGCACGCGGATCGCGGCCCATGTTTGGCCGGCCCTTTCGAGGCGGCACGCTCTGATGGTGCGGATGCTGCTGGGTGGGCTCATCGCTGCGGCTCCTCGGGGCACCGTGCTGGGCAGTGCGCCAAGACTGGCCCTCACAGGGATACGTATCGAGGACTTCCAGAGGTCTTTTTGCGGCATCAAAGAGGACTTTCATGCCGTCGTACGGGTGACGACTAGCCACCGAAAGGACCTGCTGTGACACTGACTTGAGATGCCGTCATGGAGGCCCCGCATGTCGCAGCCCGCAAGCAACATCCGTCTCAGGTCAGCCCGTCATGCCGCGGGCTACCGTTCCCAGCAAGAGCTGGCTACCGCCCTCGGAGTCGGTGTCCGGCAGGTCCGGCGCTGGGAGTCCGAGAACCCGCCGTGGCCTCACCCCGACCTCCAGCAGGCTCTCACCGAGCTGCTTGGGCAGGACATGGAATCGCTCGGGTTCACCCCTCCGGCTGGCCGCGACCGGCCCGACCCCGTGCGGCGCTCACTGGTCGGTGCCTCCGTGGCCGCTGTCGGACTGGCGGCTGTGCCGATGCAGGCCGCAACTGCCATGCAGCCCACGTCCGTTGCAGCAGACTTTGAGGCGGTGACCCGGTCGCACCGGCACCTGTACTGGTCGGTTGCCCCCGCGACCCTGCACCCTGCGGCTGTCGCCCACGCCACTCTCGGGTGCGCGCTGCTGACCGAGACGGCTGGGCAGACCCGCCGCACCGTCGCCGCGGCACTGGCCGAGTCGTACCTCCTGGCCGGACGAATCGAGTTCTTCGACCTCCGTGACGGCGACCGGGCGGCGAAGACGCTCCTGCTCGCGCTCCAGGCGGCCGGCCAAGCCGACGATCCGCTGATCGGCAGCGCGATCCTCGCGCACACCGCGTTCATCCCAGCCTGGGCGGGCGAGCGGGACGCGGCGGTGGAGCGCATGGTGGCCGCCCGGACCTACGCCCGCCGCGGCCCCGCTTCCGCCGACCTGCTGGCCTGGCTTGACGCTGTCGAGGCCGAGTGCGAGACCCGATGCGGGAACGTGCGGACAGCCCTGCACCTGATCGGGCACGCCGAGGATGTCCTCGCAGCAGGTACCGAGCACATGAGTCCGGCCTGGCTCGACTGGTTCACCGCCGTCCGGCTCGCCGCGTTCAAGGGGAACACGCAGCTGAAGGCGGGGCACCTTCCGCAGGCGCGCACCACTCTCCTCGGTGTGCTCGACGACCTGCCCCGTACCGAAGACAAGCAGCGCACAGTGATCTACGGCGATCTCGCTGCGGTTGAGGCGGCAGCCGGAAACCCTGAGCAGGCGTGCGAGTACGCGTGCCGGGCGCTCGACCAGCTTGAGATCACCTGGTACGCCATGGGTATGGACCGGGTGCGTGAGGTGCGCCGCGCCCTGGCCCCGCACCAGCACGACCAATGCGTGCGGGACCTGGACGAGCGGCTGTACGGGTGGGCTACGACTGTGAGCGCGCTCGCTCGTTGAACTTCGCGATGGCCGGCGTCAGTTCGGCCAGGGACTCGATGCGGAACGTAGGCAAGTCGCGCGCCTCGGCGGTGTTCCACTGGATGGTTCCCCAGGGCCCGCGATGGATCAACGCGGTGTGCATCCCAGCAGCCACCGCCGGGCGCAGGTCGTTGTCGACGCGGTCGCCGACGTACAAGATTTCGCCGGGCTCATGCGGGACGACTTCGGCAACTCGGACGAAGAACGCGGGGTCGGGCTTGCTGGCGCCCCAGTCGTCCGACGTGCCGATCAGGTCGACGTCGTCGGAGAACAGCGACCGAAGGATGCCGCCGGCGCGGACGGTCTGGTTGCCCGCGATGCCGAGCCACAGACCGTCGGCCCGGAGCTGTGCGAGGGTCGGGCGGACATCCGGGTAGAGGTCGGTCTCGTCGAAAATCTCGGGCTGGCCAGCATCTGCGCGGGCCTGGCGCTGCTCGTAGAGGTCGAAGCCCGGCTGGAACTCTTGGAAGACCTCTCGGTAGTCCCGCCCCTGTGCGATCACGGCGCCGAACATGGAGGCGAACGTGTGCCGCGGTACGCCGAGCCAGTCGGCCCAGGTGCCGTACTCGCGGGTCTCGTCCACCAGACACTCACCGACATCGAACACCACTGCGCGAATCATGGCCGCATCCTATGCGTGCCGTGCGGCGTCATCAGGCGACAACAATCAGCCGCTAGTATCCGGCCATGTGGCAATCGAACTGAACGACGAGCTGATCGAGCTGGAATGAGCGGCGTGGGCTGAGCAGCAGGTCAATGCACTGACGGTGGAGACCGCAGCGGCGGTGCAGGCGGCGATCACTGCGCACGCCGAGGCGACTGGGCAGTCCCGGTACGAGGTCGAGGCCGCGCTGAAGCGGGCCGTCCGGCACCCGGCCGAGGACGACAACGGTTGACCTCGGGCATAAGAAACTGCCTCCTCCAGCACAACGCGGGAGGAGGCGGTGTCAGGAGCGGCGGAGGGTGGTGCGGCCCGAAGAGACCAGGGCATCCCGATGGCGTCATCGCAGGAGCGCGAGTGCTCCGGTAGTGGCGCCGGCCGCCCCGGCAAGTACCCCGATCGTAGGAAGCGGCCACTGCTTACGCTCCAGGGACGCCACCCGGCCCTCCAGGGCGCTGATGTCGGACTCGGTTGCCTCAGTCCGCTGCAATGCGAGGTCGAGCCTGCCGTTCAACTCGGCAAAGGCCGTCCAGATCTCACCGCGCAACTCCGCGAGTTCGACGGCCACCCGGTCGTTTCCCGGCTGTGGGGTCACTGCCGCTCCCGAACGGTCTCGGTGAGCCCCGGGCCGCCCCCCCGGCGCCGGACGCACTGATCGCGGTCAGCACCGCCAGGAACGCAGCACTCCCGGTCAGCGAGAGCCCCTGCCCCCAGTCGACATCGAGGACGCCCGCGGTATCGAGACCTAGCGTCGCGATCAGGGTCTGTGCCGCGGTCCGTACGGTGCGCTCCGCCGTGGCCGCCCAGAAAGCCTTCGAGAACATCGTTGTGGCCATCAGGCCTCCTTCCTGGCGATCCGTCGAGCCGACAACGGGACTTGGGAACTTCCTGGCGGGGTCCTCGAACTCACTGAGGCACCGGAAGCGGGCGTCGTCCGCGAGGTCCTGGAGGAGACCGGCATCCGCGTCGAGGTTGACGAGCTGAGCGGCGTCTACAAGAACACGACACGAGGCATCGTCGCCCTGGTTTTCCGCTGCAAGCCGTCGGGCGGAGCCGAGCGGACATCGGACGAGTCGACAGCGGTCGACTGGCTCACGCCCACAGAGGTCGAGGAGCGCATGGCTGAGGTCTACGCGATCCGCCTCCTGGACGCGTTGGACGGGGCAGGCCCGCATGTCCGCAGCCACGATGGGCGCCGGCTGGTCGCGGCTGGGTGAGCGTGGACCGCGTACGGAGGATGAGCCGAGAGAAGGTGATCCCTCTCGTACAGCGCCTCATGGAAGCCGACACCGCCACCGAGGCGGAGATGGACGACATCCTGGACGCCCTGCAGCGCTGCCTGGCTTGCCCCCACATCAGCGATTACATCTTCTGGAGCTCTGCCCCGGACCTGATGGCCGAGAAGGTCGTCGACCGGGCAATGGCCTACAAGGCGATCGCTCTCTGAGTGACCAAGGCGCGCAGTGCGGTAAGAGTTTCTCTACTTCATCAAGGCCCGCGCACGGCGCGGGCGTGCGCCGCCTCTGCGGCGCGGCCTGCCTCCTGTCTGCGCCCCGGCTGGCCGCGCCCGGCGGCGCGCTCGCGGCTGCGGGCATAGAAGTGGGAGACACCCTCTGTGGCTGGGGCGGTTGGCTCCACGGCTTTAGCCACCTCCCCGGTCAGGGGCCCGCGTCGAACAAGACCAGGGGGCCACTCGATCACATTGCGGTCAGACCCGAAGACCTGACCGAGTTGCCAACCAGCGTACGGCCCCCTGATCACGCTCGACCCCAGCCCGGGCAGGACACCGGCCAAAGCCGCTCCACCAACCTCGTCTGCGACCCCGTCTACCCTGAAGACCCACCCTGCTGACGAACCCGACCCTTCAATTCATCTATTCCCGGGTAGAGTTGATTACTATTGCGTTGCTCAGGGGTGTACTCTTCCCTTGACGAGTTGTCAGAGAAGACGCCATCGCCAACTCGATGAATCAGGACACCTTCATCGAAGCGAAATAGAGGGTCCAATTCGGAGCGCACAGTGTCGCAGATGTAATTCGCAGCCTTGGTCAATTCAAGGGAAATCTCACATAGTACATCTACGGCAAAATTGAAATCCTGCTGAGCTTTGACGAAATCGACCTCGCCATTTGTTGCATGATTCCAGGGGCGCGGCACTTCAACGTAGCCAGACCTCCCCGGAGGGGTGTTCATGTGCATCCTGATGTGATTGACAAGATCTTTGAGTGTGACTCCATAATTAGCGAAGGCGCAACGCAGCCTCGGATACGCATCGGGCCAGACTCTCGCAAGCACCCACTTGGCCTGCTCATACAGGGCATCCACTTCCGAATGCTTGAAGCGTGCGACCGGAGCATTCAACTTCCATGTAAAGGATTCCCAGTGTTGAAGATCGGCCTGGGTGCACCATGTCTCAACGAGGGCCGCGGTTCTCACCTCGACCTCTTCGAAACGCTTGTCCGCCACTGTCTTTCGACTCGCCCAGAAAGCTTCGTGATCGGACTTCATTTTCCGCAGCTGATCGGCGGTGTACGCCACGCCACCTTCTTTGTCGATCAGGCGATGATGGGTTGGGCACAGGAGGATCAAGTTCCCATACGAGTCGATCTTTTCGCGGGGGTAATCGTCGCCGCCACGCGGTCCATTGGGGCTCCCGGAAACGATGTGAGCTTCCTCGCCCACTGGAATCCCCGCAGCATGCAGAGTGCCGGAACCCCCATCGAGGAGGTCAACCGTGAGTTGCAGTCCACAATCAGGGAATGCGCAATAATTCGCAGAACGCGCCCACAACGCCTTCCGGGCTGTCATGCCGATCGCCACTCGACACCCTCTATTCTCTCGTTAAAAAATGGGCTCACCGAACAGAATACAGCGATCGACCACTGCAACCCTAGAGCTAACAGGAAGGAAAATCTGGCACGAGAGGCTCTCATGTCGAAGGTCAGTACGTCTCGGATGGACTTCCGTGATATTTGCGCCGCATGGTGGGTGACCTTCCCACCTGCCCTGTGCGCGAGCAGCCGATGAAGGCCTGCGGCTTCGCCGGCTCGGGACGGGCGACGACGGCGAGCGGTCGTGCCGCGTGCTGTGGCTGTGCTCCGGACGGAACCTGTGGTGGAAGTGAGTCGATCAGCCGAGCGCTCCGCTGGAGGTCTGCCCGGTCCTGGAGCTCTTCCGGAGCTGACATCAACGACCGTGAACCACGCCAAACTTAGGTGAATCGGGGCAGCGTCGCGACGCCTTCACTGACCGGGATCGACGGTGGCCGAACCTTTAACTCGGTGCTCGGCAGGCTGTGGACCAGCTGCGGGCTGGATCTGTCTGATCTACCACGGGTGAGCCCATGGCGTGCTGCGTTCCTCGGGTGTCAAGGGCCCTCCGGAGCTGCATGTGTCGAGCGCAAACATGGTCGCATTGTCGGGCTTGACCGGATGTCAGCAGGGAAGCCCCAGGCTGGGTCTGGGGCTTCTCTGCTTGGATGTGCGCTAACCGAAGGCGGCCGCTGGCAGTTGAGGGCCCTCGTTGCCTCCTTCGCGTGCGGCGAGATCTGGTACCGGCAGGCGGTGACCGCGGCTTGTTGCTACACGGAGTACGTCCCGCAGGGCTCCGGTCAGGTCTGTCGCCAGGAGCCGTAGTTCTTCCGGCTCCGCCTCCTCTTCGCCGAGGATTTCTGACGCTTGCTCCAGGAGCTTGGTCGCCATGCCGAGCTGCACCGCTTCGGTGTTGTCAGCCAGGCGGGACAGGTGGCCGCTGCTGTCGTCGGTACTCAGAAAGCAGGGCTTGCCCTCGGGTCCCGACCATGGGAGGAGCCGCAGCTCGTTGTGGGCCGTCACCCTTCCGTCCCCCTCTCTTCGGGCATCGTGTGGTTGGTGAAGACGGCATCGGCGCGGTCGCCGGGGAGTACCAGGAGCGCCGCCTCGACCACGCGTCCAGTGGTGCCGGTCGCCACGCGGGTGATCGCGAGAACGGCTAGGGTCGTGCTGATCCGAAGGGTTATTGCTTCTTCTGGTGTCGGGAAGCGTGCGCTGACCTTCTCTCGAACCTTGGCCAGTGGCGGGCGGAGCTCTGCCAGCCGCGCCTCCACCCCCTCGCACCAAAGCGACTCGCAGGGCAGGTCGGCCGGCGCCAGGTCGCGAGGGACGTAGATACGGGCCAGGCTGTGCGGTGATTTCCCCTCGTGGCTGAGGCAGAGGAGTTCGGTCAGTGGGCTGTGCGCCGACACCCTCAGCAGAGCGGTCAGATGTCCTCGCGCCCGGAGATTGGTGGTGCGGACACTGACGCGCAGAGCCGCATCGGCCGTGGTCTGCGCGTCGGGCGTGCGGCCACCGCCTACGTACGTGATTCTGCGGAGGGGGTGACAGACGAAGTTTCCCCTGCCGTGAATCTTCTCGACGAGCCCTTCGCCCTGGAGGATTGCGAGGGCGTTCCGCAGCGTCGGCGTGCTGACCGTGTAGTGGGAGGCGAGTTGGGCCTCGGAAGGGAGGCGTTCGCCGGCCTTGATTCGGCCGGTCGAAATCTGTTTCCGAAGGTCGTCGGCGATGACGTGACGGCGGGAAGCCACGGATTGGATCACCGCCTTCTCAGCATCCGCAGGGCGACGAGCCGGGTCCGGGAGTGCATGGTCAGCAGTTCGCCCGACTCGAAAAGAAGTCGCTTTGCCTCACCGGGCAGTTGGAAGAGGTCGGCCACGCGGCACGGCTGACCGCCGATCTGGATGACGTCGCCACGCTGCACGCTGGCCGAGGTGATCTCGACGTTGGCGGCCAGCGCGCCGCTGGGTGCCCATCTCCTCACTGGGCCACCTCCCTCGGTGCGATGGGAGCGACCGCCGGGTGGCAGGGGCAGTTGCATGCCTCGTAGATCACGGGGACGCCGACCGGTGCCACGGCGGGGGAGGAGTGCGCGCACTCGCGGTGTGTGCCGATCAGGCACGAGCTCGACCTGTAGGGATCGGCTTTCGCGCGCGTCACACGTGGTTGCTGACGAGGAGGCATCAGAGGGCCTCCGCCGGTGCGAACCAGGTGTGCGCGAAGGGATCGTGAGGTACGGCTGTCGAGCGCCGTTTCGTACGTTCCTCGCTGGCCAGCACGTACGGGCGGACGAGCGCGGTCTCTTCGCCTGCGAGAACGTCCATGCGGACTCGGTGCTGCCCCATGAACAGCGTGGGCCAGTCGGAGTGTCCGAGGTGAACGACCGTGGATCGGACAGGCGTTGAGGGGCAGCGGTGCCGGCCCTTCGGGAGGTACCGCTCACTGGTGCGTGAGACGGCACGGCGGATACGGTTGAACACGCTGATCAGCTCCTATCGCTGATGGCCAGGTCCCCGGACGTCGCCCGTCGCGGGGGCCGCTTTGTGTACGGCGGCCCATAAGGTGCGGCCGTTCACGTTGCTGGCAAGAAGCCCGAATCGATCGGCCTCTGCCACCACTTCCAAGACCTCCCGCCATGACTCGGCGGGGAAGGTGTCCGGCACCTCCGCTTCGATCGATGTGTGTTGGGCGTGCTGTTCCACGCGTGTGGTGAGACCGGCGGCGGACAACCGGGCGGCGATGTCATCGGCGCTCAGTTTGGAAGAGGGCACAGGTGTCTCCGTCGCCAAGTGATCACATTACGTGAAGCTGGTTAACCAGATTAGGGCTAGTGGACTAGATTTTCCATATGCCTGAGCAGCCGCCTTATCTCCGCATCGCGGACGTCCTTCGGCAACGGATCGCGGAGCACGAGTGGAGGCCGGGGGACCGGCTGCCCTCACGCGCCCAGATCGCCCGGGAGTGTGGCGTCGGCGAGAATGTGGTTCGCCGGGCTCAGGAGCTGCTGATCTCTCAGGGCATTCTGGAAGGCCGCGCGGGTTCCGGCACCTATGTCGCCGAACCTCGTCGGCGCGTCCGGGTGGTCCGCTCCTCGGCGCGCGAGCAGCGCGACGATTCCCCGTTCCGTGCGGACATGAAGGCTGTGGGCAAGTACGGGGACTGGGAGAGCCGGACCGAGGCCAAGGTTCCGGCTCCGGTTGAGATCGCGACGCGCCTCGGTATCACCGAAGGTGACCTGTGCGTCCGGACCGCGTATGAGTTCCTGGCCGATGGCAGGCCGGTGCAGTTGTCGACGAGTTGGGAGCCGTACGACCTCACCGCCGGCTCACTTGTCGTTCTGCCCGAGGGTGGGCCGCACGCCGGGGCCGGTGTCGTGAACCGCATGGCCGAGATCGGCATCACGGTGAGCCACGCCGTCGAGCAGCCGGAGCCGCGGCGGGCGACCGCGGAGGAGGCATCGCTGCTCGGTATCCAGCAGGCCGCTCTTGTCACTCACATCCGGCGGACGTACTACAGCGACCAGGGGCGGCCTGTGGAGACCGCGGACATCATCGTTCCTGCGGCTCTGTGCGAGATCGTCTACGAGATTCCGACTGGACGGTAGATCGCTTCAGTCCCGCAGGTGCGGCCAGCCGTCCCTGTTCGAGAAGGTCTCGAAGCAGTAACGGGTCGGGCGGTCCCACTCCTCGCCCGTGGCCAACTCGTACGCCTGATCCGGTACGTACAGCAACCATTCACCGTCGTACTCGGTCGAGGCGTAAGGGGCGAACTTGTCGACGTCGAAAAAGACGCCCTCCCAGACGGTCTGACCCGCAGCGACAACAGCGCAACGCGTGTACAGGAACTGGTCGGCCGACTGAGGGAAGGGGCTGCCATCCCGGTCCGTCAGGTCAGCGACGGGAAGGGTGCCGAACTTCTCCTGGTCCAAGCGGTAGAGCGCCTCGGCATGGCGTTCGGCGAAGCCGATGATGTCAGGGATAGGGCGGCGACTCAGCTCCTTGGCGAGGCGTTGGCAGCTTGCTTGGTTTGCTTCGCCGTTCAAGGTGTCTATCAGCGCCCAGAATTCGGCCCATGTCATTCTCACGGGGGCAGGATGTCAGGGCGGTCTGACATCCACAGCTGACATCAACGGCGGCGGATGACCGCGGTCGCATGCGGCTTGCCGTGGCAGGGGTGAGCAGCAGTCCGCTCCTGGTAGAGGCGCGACGGTCGAACTTACAAAGCAGATGTCGGCGGTTCGAAACCGTCCGCGCCCACCAGTGCGAAGGCCCCCGACCGATCATGGTCGGGGGCCTTTGACATCTACTTCTGAACATCAACGGGTGCAGATGCTCACGGTCGGGGCGCTGCCGCTTCAGCATGCGGTCGAGGTGACTCACGGCCTCGCGTCGGGTGTCCTGGACGACGTGGGTCGTCAGCCGGCCGCCTTGGCGACGATGCGCTCCATCTCCTCCGGGCCGAAGGCCCGCAGGGTCGTGGAACGGACGTTGCCCACCCCGCCGAGCTGCAGGAGTGCTGCCGTGGCAGTTTCGTCGTCGGGCGCCTCGACGACGGCCACGAGGTCGTACGGTCCGACGGTCCAGTAGATGCTCAGGAGCTTCGCCCCGAGCTTCTGTACCGCTGACCCGAAGGCCTCGGAGCGCTTTGCGGTGTCCTTGTAGTTTCGGACCCCTTGATCGGTCCAGCTCAGCAAGGTGACGTACGTCGGCATGTTCTTTCACCTTCACGAGGAGACACATCGTGCGTCCAAGCCTGGACATCCGGGCCAGAACCTGCACGAGATACGCACCCGAACGAGCAATACGACCGACCACAGGCATCGAGGGGCAGGCTGACATCGACGTCAGCGGACACCAACGGTCGCGGCGGTTCTCTGCCCCCGGCTTCAAGCAGGACGGATACGACTACCGCGCGTTGAGCATCGTTCCTCGTCCTACGGTGACGATGCCGTGCGTGAACGCAGCCTGTGTGCAGCATCCGCAGTTCGACCGGTCCTCGGAGACGCTGCGGCACGCCGGGGTGACGGTGCTGTACGGGGAGGGCGGCTTTGGGCCGAACCAGCCGGGCGAGCGTCGGCCGGAGGGGTACCCCTGGCGTCTCGCTCTGGACGCGGTCGGCTCTTTTCTGCGAGGCGCTGCGCGCTGTCTTTCGGTGCCCTGGGAGGCATGGGTGCTTCCCAGGGCACCGTTCAGGCGTTGGGGCGCTTGCCGTGGTTGGCGTTCTTCTTCTTGCGGGCGCGGCGCTTGTTTCCTCGTTTGGCCATGACCTGCCTCCCTCACCTGGGGTTTTCGGGCCTCCGCCAGTTTAGGTTCGGGCCGTCCCGGCCGCATCAGCTCCGTAACCCTCAAGCCTCCCCCTGCGGGAGAGTCAAGCCAGGGGTCGCCGTAACGTGTCTTGTTCACGTCAGCACCATCCCAGGGGGGATACATGTCGTACGGCTATCCGCCGCCCCAGCCCGGCCAGGAGCCCCAGCCCGGTCAGCAGCCCCAGCAGCCGCCGTCGCCGTATGCGCAGTGGCCGCAGCCCGCCCCCGGGGCGTACGGCTACCCCCAGCCGCCGCAGAAGTCCCGTACCGGGCTGATCGTCACCTTGTCCGTGATCGGCGGGGTGGTCCTTCTGCTGGCGGTCGGTGTGCTGATCGCCGTGACGAGCGGGGGCGGCTCGTCGTCCACGGCCAAGTCGAGGCCGTCGGCGGGGGAGTCCGCGAAGAGCGAGGCGCCCGCGACGGGCGGGGCCTCCGACGCGCCCACCGAGCTGCCGGCTCTCGAAGGTACGGACGCCGAGGGCGATGTGCGGATCACCCGGTGCGAGGTGGATTCGCTGACCGAGTGGCCGGACGCGGACGTGGAGGTCGTGAACCACTCCGACACCCAGGCGTCCTACATCGTGTCCGTGGAGTTCGTGGACGGCGACGGTACGCGCCGGGCCTCGGGGCTGGCGACGGCCACCGACCTGGCGGCGGGGCAGAAGTCGGTGCAGAAGGCCCAGGGGCTGGGCAAGGTCCCGGGCAAGATGACCTGCAAGGTCGCGAAGGTGACGCGGCTTCCTTCGTCGTAGCGGCTGATGCGGAGGCGGTGTCCGGTCAGGCGCAAGCCCACCGTGCGCCGCCGTCCGCGGCATCACCCGGATGGGCGCGTCCGAGTGGTCGCACGGGAGAGCGCCACGCAAGGTCGGTTCTGTCCGCAGTCCCGTTCCGGCCAAGGAGTTTCGATGGCACACTCAGCGCCCGCGCCCGGTCCGGTCCCGGCAGGTTCCGCCGGCCAGGGAGACGTCAACCCCTGGGCAGCCGGCGGGATCATGTTCGCCGGTGTCCTGCTGCTCGTCGACGGTGTCCTCGGAGTGATCAAGGGCATCTCCGGCATCGCCTCCGACGACGTGTACGCGCACGTCAGGAACTACACCTTCAAGTTCGATGTGACCTCCTGGGGGTGGATCCACCTCGTTCTCGGCATCGTGCTCGGAGTCGTCGGCTGGGGCATCCTCAAGGGCGCCGACTGGGCCCGTGCCACGGGTGTGGTGATAGCCGCGATCAACCTGATCATCAACTTCATCTGGCTGCCGTACCAGCCGGTCTGGGCGCTCGTCTCCGTCGCCATCGACGGGTTCGTGATCTGGGCCCTGTGCACGGGCGAATCGAAGGCGTTCATCTGAGCGGGGACGGTGCCCATGGCCGGAGGTTGAGGTGGAACTCGCCGCTCTTGCCGTCGAGGCGTACGTCTACGGGTATCCGCTGGTCCGTGACCTGTCGGTGGTCGAGGGCTTCATGCACACGGGCTTCGGTTCGCTGCCGCCCACGCCTTTCAACCACTTCGCGCACGCGGGTCGGCCGTCGTCGGCGGACATGCCGTTCATGTCCGCCGACGACACCGTCCGTTCCGTCGTCCAACTCGATCTCTCCGGTGGACCGGTGCTGCTGCGCCTTCCCGGCACGGACGGAGCGGACGGTGCGTACTGCGTGTTCCAGTTCGTCGATGCCTGGACCAATAGCTTCGCGTACGTCGGGCGACGAGCCGCCGGCGCCCGGGCCGGGGACTGGCTCGTCGTTCCCCCGGGCTGGGCGGGCAGCGTGCCCGACGGTGTGCTCGGGGTCGTCGACGCACCCACCTCCGTCGTCTCCGTCATCGGGCGCAATATCTGCGCCGACTCCTCCGACTCCGAAGACCCCGAGCGGGGCCGCGCGCTCCGGGAGCAGCCGGGCGTCACGTACGTCGAACCGGGCACGCACCGTACGGGACTGCCCGCGCCCGACCCCGACGTACCGGAGGCGCTGCGGTTCTTCGAGCGGCTCAGGGTGTGGATGGCCGACTTCCCGCCGTCCGCGCCCGACCAGGCGTACCAGGACCGGTTCCAGCCGCTGGGGCTGCTGGAGGAGGGGCCCTCGCCGTACACCCGCGCCGACCCCGCCCTCGTACGAGCGCTGACCGGGGGGCTGGCGCGGGGGAGGGCGTGGGTGGAGGAGGCGAGCCGGGCCGCGGCTGCGCGCGGGGGGTGGGTGCTGGATCCGCATCTCTTCGACTACAACCTCGACCACTACGGCGTCGGAACCATCGACTCCCCTCAGTGGCGGATCGCCGACCGGGAGGCGTCCTACCGGACCAGGGCGGTGGCGGCGCGGGGCTCGCTGTGGGGCGTGCACGGTTACGAGGCGGTGTACGCCCACACCCTCAGCGACGCCGGGGGCGAGCGGCTGAACGGGGCCCACTCCTACGTGCTGCGCTTCGAGGGCCCACCGCCGGTCGGGGCGGGTTGGTCCCTGGCCGTGTACGACCTGGCCGGTCAGCGGATCGGCCAGGCCCTGGTGGGTCGCGGTCCGGTGTACGGGGAGGAGGACGGTTCGCCGGCTGTCCGCATCGGGCGGGTGTGGCCGGACGCGGCGGAATCGGCGGACGCGAACCGGCTGTCCGCGCCCGACGGGGACTTCCGGCTCGTGCTCAGGCTCTGCGCGCCGGGAGCCGGAATGCTCGACGGGACGTACGCGATCCCCGCCGTCGAACGGACTCGGTGAGGAGGGCGAGGGCGGCCGGACCGGGCGGAGGCGGGGCGGTTGTCAGTGGTGCGGTTCACACTGGAGACATGTGCCGCAGCATCAAGACCCTTCGTCCGCCCGCCATTCCCGAAGAGGCCACCGAGGAGGAGATCCGGGCCGCCGCCCTGCAGTTCGTGCGCAAGGTGTCCGGCTTCCGCGCTCCGGCCGCGCACAACCAGGAGGTGTTCGACCGGGCCGTCGACGAGATCACGGAGGCGACCGTCAGACTTCTGGACGGGCTGGAGATCCGGGGCGCGGTCAGGACGCCGTAGTGGCCGTCGCGCTCGCCGATGCCGTGGCGGCCGCTTCCGCCGCCGGGCGGCGCACGAGGTACGCGGCCAGGGCGCCTGCCACGAACAGGGCGAGGACCGAGACGGCCGTGGCCACCCACGTCGCGCCGAGCCACTGGCCGCCGAAGTAGCCGAGGCCCACGCTGTAGCCGGCCCAGGCCACGCCCGCCAGGGCCGACCAGGGCAGGAATTCCTTGACCTTGCGATGCGCGGCGCCGGCGCCCAGGGAGACCACCGAGCGCCCGGCCGGGGCGAAGCGGGCGATGATGACGAGGATGCCGCCGCCCCGGGCGAGGGCGGCGCCGAGGCTTTCCTGTGCGGAGGTGAGGCGGCGGGAGCGGGCGATGGCCCGGTCCAGACGTTCCCCGCCGCGCCAGGCCAGCCGGTACGCGACGAGGTCGCCGAGCACCGAGGCGGTGGCCGCGCAGAGGATCAGGGCGAGCAGTGAGGGGACCTCGGGCACCTGCCCGGCGGCGCCGGCGCCCGCGACGGTCGTCGAACCGGCGGCGGCAGCCGTGGCAGCGGTGATCACCAGGACCCCGCTGGGCAGCAGGGGCAGAAAGACGTCCAGGAGCACCGAAAGGGCGACCACGGCGTAGATCCATGGGCTGCCGGTCAGCGCGCCCATACTCTCAAGCACCTACTACTCCCCGATTCGGAACAACGCCGCGACGTCGCAGGGGAGCGGCAGGAGCGGCAGGGTCAGCTGTACAGCGTACGCCTGGCGTTCGTCCGGTGATCCACAAATACGAGCGATGTTGGGAACCTCACGTACACCCGGAAATGGGAAGCCTCGGTTCCGGGCGCATGCCCGGATGTACGTGAGGAACGGCCCGCGTCGGCCCGCTGGGAGCGGTCCGGGAGCGGTCCGGGAACGGGGGAGCGGTCGCGTACGGATCAGACCGTCACGGGCGGTGCCGGCTCGGCTGCGCGGTCCTTGTCGCGCTCCGCGCCACTCCGGCTGAACAGCCGGTCCAGGGCCAGTGCGCCTGGGCCGGTGAACACCAGCAGGAGGAACGCCCAGCAGAAGACGGCCGAGGGCTCACCGCCGTTCTGCAACGGGAACAGCGCCTCGGGCTGGTGGACCTTGAAGTACGCGTAGGCCATGGAGCCGGAGCAGATCAGGGCGGCGATACGGGTGCCGAGTCCGAGCATCACGAGGATGCCGCCGACGAACTGGATGACCGCCGCGTACCAGCCGGGCCAGGTGCCGGCGGGTATGGAGCCGCCGTTCATCGCGCCGCCGAGGACGCCGAAGAGCGAGGCGGCGCCGTGGCAGGCGAAGAACAGGCCGATGACGATCCGGAAGAGGCCGAGTGCGTAGGGCTGAGCCTGATTCAAGCGTGTCTGCATGGGGGGAGGGCTCCTTCGGTCTGTGGGGACGTGAACCGATTGAGTGCCTCAGATTAGGGAAACCTCACCAATGCTTGCAAGTTCAACATTCTGTCGACCGGGCTGAAAATCGCCCTACGGGTGGTGGTCGGATTTCGGCCCGGCACCCTCTTCATCTGCGAACCTCCCTTGGTCACCGTGGCCTGAACCAATGGCGGCGCAGCTTTCCGGCCGCGCGGGGTAGGGGTGTGAGCTGGTTGCTGAACCACTCGCCGCCGCCCTGCCCGGCTCGGGCCGGGGCGGGAAGCCGGCCCTGGGCGGACCGGGGAGCGCGTTGTGCGCGGGTGAGCAGGTCGGCCGTGCGGTGTGGGACTCGGGGGCGTCGCCCGGCCCGGGGGTGGGTGCGGCGTCACGTCCCATCGCTCCGCGTGGTGGACCAATGGCGGCAGGAGTCGCGGCGGCGAGGTGGCGATCGGGAGACGGCCGTACGGACCGGGGTCGGCCGGGGTCTCCTCGCGGGCCCGGTGGGCCTTCCCGGCGTCGGGTGCCGACTGTCGTTCCTGTCGGGCGCGCGGGCCGTGCGGGTGTCGGCCGTGAGCGGCCGTACTCGGCCGAAAACATGCCGATGATTTCGGGGTGGGGTCAGGGGGCGGAGTGGTGGCGAGGTGCCGCTCCTGCGCCGGCCCGTGCACATGGGTACGGAGCCGTGCGCCATGCACGGCTCCGTACGGTGTGGAGCGAGTGTGTGGGGGCTCGGGACCCCAAGTCCGTTGCGGGGATCAGCAGTTGTTCAGGACGGACTGCAGGGCGCTCTTCTCGGCCGGGTCGACGGTCAGGTCGTAGTAGTGCTTCACGTGCACCCAGGCCCGTACGTACGTGCACTGGTACGCGGTGCGCGAGGGCATCCACTTGGCCGGGTCCTTGTCGCCCTTGGCCTGGTTGACGTTGTCCGTGACCGCGATGAGCTGCGGGCGCGTCAGGTCGTTGGCGTACGCCTGGCGCTCGGCGGTCGTCCAGCTGCTGGCGCCCGAGCGCCAGGCCTCGGCGAGCGGAACCATGTGATCGATGTCCAGATCGGATGCGGCGGTCCAGGTCGCGCCGTCGTACTCCGAGTACCAAGTGCCGCTGACGGCGGCGCAGCTGGAGTTCTGGGTCACGTTGGTGCCGTCGCGCTCCAGGACGGCCTCGCGGGTGTTGCAGGCGCCCGACTGGGTGATCCAGTGCGGGAACTTGTCGCGGCTGTAGCCGGTCGACGAGCCCTCCGCGGCGACGGTCAGCTCGCTGAGGTAGGTGCGGGCGGTCGAAGCGGAGACCGGGGTGGGCATGGCCGCCTGGGCGGTGGGGGCGGTGAGCAGGCCGGTGGTTGCGGCGAAGGCGGCGGATGCGGCGACGACGGCTATGCGACGCGCGTAGACACCAGACATGCGAACTCCCTTGATGTGGGGGGACCTTGGACGGGTGACCCGTGGGGCCCGGCCATCGTGGCGGTGCCAGGTTTCCGTGGGGTGGGCACCAGGTAACAGGGTGGCGACATGGGCACGTCACATCAAGGGTTTTGGCGAACAGGTCTGGAGCATGGGGGCGTACGTCCCCATCTGCGCGGGCGCACGGGCTGACGCGGCGACAAGTCGGCGCCATGGAGGGACGGTTCGCGCGAGTGGTCCGGGGCGGGCCGGTCGTAAGGTTGCGGCGTGCTGCTACCGGTCAACATCACGCTCGGGGTCGTGCTCGCCGTGCTGCTCGCGGCGGCGGCCACGGTCGCCGCTCTGGCCTCGCTCGGCCGGTCGCGCGAGATCCTGCTCGCCGGACTGCGGGCGGCGGTCCAACTCGCCGCGGTTTCCCTGCTCATCGGCTGGGTGGTCCACTCGGTGGGGCCGCTGCTCGTGTTCGTGGCGCTGATGTACGCCGTGGCGGTGCGGACCGCGGGCCGCCGCGTCACCCGCAATCACACCTGGTGGTGGGCGGCGCTGCCGATCGCGGCGGGGGTCGCGCCGGTGGTCGCCCTGTTGCTGCTCACCGGACTCGTCCCGGTCCGGGGCATCGCGCTGATCCCGGTGACCGGCATCCTCATCGGCGGTGCGCTGACCGCGACCGTGCTCGGCGGGCGACGGGCGCTGGACGAGCTGACGACCCGGCGCGGGGAGGTGGAGGCGGGGATGGCGCTCGGGCTGCTCGACCGTGAGGCGAGGATGGAGATCGCCCGGCCCGCGGCGTCGGACGCCTTGCTGCCGGGGCTCGATCAGACCCGGACGGTGGGGCTCGTGACCCTGCCGGGTGCCTTCGTGGGCATGCTGCTGGGCGGCGCCTCACCGGTGCAGGCGGGGGCCGTGCAACTGTTCGTACTGGTAGCCCTGATGGTCGTGCAGGCGGTGGCCGTCGCGACGGTGCTCGAACTGGTGGCGCGGGGGCGGCTGCACCGGGGCTGAGGCCGGGGCGTGTGCCGCCGGGGTGCGGCTATCGCGCGCCGATGTGCAGCCGGATCGAGCCGTCGGGTGCCGCCTCCACCCGGATCTGCGTCAGGTCCTCGACGTGTGCGTCGGGGGAGAGCACCCCGGCGCGCGGGCCGACGCCCACGACCCGCATGCCCGCCGCCCGGCCCGCCGCGATGCCCGCCTCCGAGTCCTCGAAGACGACGCAGTCCGCCGCGGCGAAGCCCAGCTCGGCCGCGCCCTTGAGGAAGCCCTCCGGGTCCGGCTTGCTGGCGCCGACGCTCTCGGCGGTGACGCGGACCTCCGGCATCCGCAGGCCCGACGCGGTCATCCGGGCGCGGGCCAGGGCCTCGTCGGCCGAGGTGACCAGGGCGTGCGGGAGCGCGGCGATCGCGTCCATGAAGGCGGGCGCGCCGCCGATCGGTACGACGCCGTCGGTGTCGGCGGTCTCCTCGGCGAGCATGACCCGGTTGTCCGCGTAGTTCTGCTCCATCGGGCGGTCCGGGAGGAGTACCGCCATGGTGGCGTACCCCTGCCGCCCGTGGACGACCTTGAGTGTGGCCTCCGGGTCCAGACCCTCGCGCAGCGCCCAGCGCCGCCAGCAGCGCTCCACGACGGCGTCGGAGTTCACCAGGGTGCCGTCCATGTCCAGGAGGAGGGCGTGGGCGGTGAGGGCGGTGGCCGGCATGGGCGGGCTCCAGGGCGCGGGGAAGCGAAGAAAGGAACAAGCAGCCTCGCCCGCCGGTCAGGGGGTGGCGGGCGGAGGCTACTTTGTTCCATCACGATACAAAAACCTGTCCGAGAAAGCCAATCCCTTCCGTTCCGGGTGGTCCGGCCCCTTCCGTCCGGGGTCTTCGGGGTGGTCGTCGTGCTCGTCCCCGGGGTCAGGAGGGTCCCCGGCCCGTCGTCTCCGCTCCAGTGCGCGGCGGGTGTTGGGTCCGTACACGCCCGAGGGGTCGGCCCGGTGCCGGGCGCTCCGTCAGGTCTGCTGCCGATACCGCACTCCGGGCATATATGCCCGGTCGTTGTGGGCCCCTCCCCTTGATTGCCCTGCGATTATGCAGCTCGCTTCCGGTCCGTACCTGCTCGGCAGGCCATAACCGTACGGAAAGGCAAGGATGGGGATGTAGCGGACCCGAGGAGATGTTCCATGGCCCAGCATCTGAGCCCCCCGGCCCCGGCCCCGGCCCCCGGTGAAGGGCGCTCCACGCGGTCGGTTCTCGTTGCCATCGGTGCGCTGCTCCTCGGCATGCTCCTGGCCGCACTCGATCAGACCATCGTCTCCACCGCGCTGCCGACCATCGTCAGCGACCTCGGGGGGCTGGAACATCTCTCCTGGGTGGTCACTGCTTATCTGCTGGCGTCGACCGCCGCGACCCCGCTCTGGGGCAAGCTCGGCGACCAGTACGGCCGCAAGAAGCTCTTCCAGGCCGCCATCGTCATCTTCCTCATCGGCTCGGCGCTCTGCGGCGTCGCCCAGAACATGCCGCAGCTCATCGGCTTCAGGGCGCTACAGGGGCTCGGTGGCGGAGGCCTCATGGTGCTCTCGATGGCGATCGTCGGCGATATCGTCGCGCCGCGCGAACGGGGCAAGTACCAGGGCCTGTTCGGGGCGGTCTTCGGTGCGACGAGCATCCTCGGACCGCTCCTCGGCGGTCTGTTCACCGAGCACCTCAGCTGGCGATGGGTCTTCTACATCAACCTGCCGATCGGTGTCGTCGCGCTCCTGGTGATCGCCGCCGCGCTGCACATCCCGGTCCGCGGCACGAAGCACACCATCGACTACCTCGGCACCTTCCTCATCGCCTCCGTCGCCACCTGCATGGTCCTCGTCGCCTCGCTCGGCGGCACCACCTGGGCCTGGGGCTCGGCGCAGATCATCGGTCTCGCCGTCCTGAGCGTGCTGCTGCTGATCGCCTTCGTGCACGTCGAGCGCCGGGCCGCCGAACCCGTCATCCCGCTGAACCTCTTCCGGATCAGGACCTTCAGCCTCGTCGCCGTCATCAGCTTCGTCGTCGGCTTCGCGATGTTCGGCGCGATGACCTATCTGCCGACCTTCCTCCAGGTGGTGCACGGCATCTCGCCGACGATGTCCGGTGTGCACATGCTCCCGATGGTGCTGGGCCTGCTCCTCACCTCGACCGCGTCCGGCCAGATCGTCAGCCGTACCGGCCGCTGGAAGGTCTTCCCGATCGCCGGCACCGGCCTCACCGCCATCGGTCTGCTGCTCCTGCACCGGCTCACGGAGACCAGCAGCACCTGGCAGATGAGCAGCTACTTCTTCGTCTTCGGCGCGGGGCTCGGCCTGGTGATGCAGGTCCTGGTGCTGGTCGTGCAGAACGCCGTCACGTACGAGGACCTCGGCGTCGCCACCTCCGGAGCCACCTTCTTCCGTTCCATCGGCGCCTCGTTCGGCGTCGCCGTCTTCGGCACGATCTTCACCAGCCGGCTCACCGACAAACTGGCCGCCGCGCTCGCCGGACACCCGCTCCCGCCCGGGGTCGGAGTGGACGGGCTGGCCTCCGACCCGCGCGCCATCGGACAACTGCCGCCCGCGCTGCGGCCCGCGGTGCTCCACGCGTACTCGACGTCGATCACGGACGTGTTCCTGTACGCGGCTCCCGTCGTGCTGATCGCCTTCGTCTTCGCCTGGTTCCTCAAGGAGGACAAGCTGCGCGGCTCGGTGACCGCCCCCGAGCCCACCGAGACCCTGGCGTCGAACCCGGTCGAGCGGTCCTCGTACGACGAATGCGCCCGCGCCCTCTCGGTGCTCGCCACGCGTGCGGGGCGCCGCGAGATCTACGTGAAGATCACCAAGAGGGCGGGGTACGACCTGCTGCCCGCGGCGAGCTGGATGCTGCTGCGCATCAGACGGCACGGCACGGTCGAACCGGCCATGCTCGCCGACGCCACCCCCGTGCCGCTGCGGGTGATCAGCGACGCGGCCCGTCAGCTGGAGGAACGCGGACTGGTGCGGCGCGAAGGCGTGCAACTGGTGCTCACCGCAGCCGGCTCGGAAGCGGTGGTGAAGCTCGCGGAGGCGCGCGAGGAGTCCATGGCCGAGCTGCTGGGCGACTGGTGGGGCCCGGACCGCCCGACCGATCTGGTCAGGCTCGTGGAGGAACTGACCGCCGAGACGAGCGGGTCGAGCAAGGAACGGCCGCACAGCCCCGAACCGAAGCGGGACCATGCGGCCTGAGACCGCCCCCTATTGCCGGTCGGTCTGAGTCCGACGGGTTCTGCTACGAGCTCGCGGACGTCGAGGCCGCCGCGGGCAGTTCCTTCGCGAACCAGTGCTCCGCGTACTGCCGCCGGTGGAACGCCGGGACCTCCCGGTAGCCGTGCTTGGCGTACAGCCCCCGCGCCTCGACCAGGTCGTTGCGGGTGTCGAGCCGGAGCGTGCGGATGCCGAGGGCGCGCGCCGCGTTCTCGACGGCCGCCAGGAGCAGCCCGCCGCCGCCCGTGCCGCGGTGCTCGGGGCGTACGAACACCCGGGTCAGCTCCGCGGTGTCCGCGTCCACCACCAGCAGCCCGGCGCAGGCCGCCGCCGCCCCGTCGAACCGGCCGACGACGAACTGCCCCGTGGGCGGGACGAGCAGGTCGGCCCCGTCGTCGGTGAGCCCCTCGTCGATCTCCTGGGCGGTGGCGGGCCGCCCCCAGTAGCGGCCGGCGACCTCGTCGTAGTAGTCGCGGCGCAGCGACGAGGCGTCGGGGGAGTCGAACGGTTCGGGGGCCAACGTCCAGGTCATGCCGGTCATTCTGACCTGAGCACGATCAAGCGGGCCAACGATTTCACCGGACACCTGCCGCCGCGGGCGGCACCGTCCGCAGCCGTCGGTTCCGCCGTACCAGAAGCACCAGCAACACCGCGGCGACGACCGCCACCAGCACGGCCCCGAGCAGCGACAGCACCCAGACGGGGACGCCGCCCACGGTCAGCAGTTCGTTCTCGTACACGTGCCTCCGGTACGGGGTGTCGGCGTCGGCCGCGCGCAGCTCGTGATCGCCGTCGATGCGCTCCGGGTGCGGGAACGACTGCTCGATCGCGGTGAGGTACACCGGCTTCCCGCCCGTCAGCCTTTCGAGGTAGACCGTGTCCTCCGCCACCGACCGGGGATCGATCCGGCCCGCGTACGTCACCTCCGGTGCGTCGCCGCCGATCGGGCCGCTCGGCTCCATCCGGTGTGCGGCGAGGACGTACAGGCCCAGCTGCTGCGGGGTCGAGGCGAGCTTCGACAGCCGCATCGGGTAGACCAGCCGCTCGCTGGCGAAGCGCAGCCGCAGCGGTTCGAGAGTGCCGACGAGCGGATTGCCCGTGTCCCGGGGAGCGAGGCGGATCGCGACGTACTCCCACTTCTGGTCGACATAGGGTTTCAGCGCCGTCGCCAGCCGGTCGGGCAGTTCGAAGCCGTTGTCCGACAGCCATTTCTGCAGCGCGTCCGGGTCGGTCGCGGCCAGCCGTGCCACATCGAAGGGGCCGAGCCGCTCCCTGCCGACCACCTCGACCGCCGGGGCCCCGGCCGAGGGAGCCGCGGCCCCGTCCCCGACGTTGCCGGAGCCGGAGAACGGCCAGTCGTGGGAGCGGGGCCAGAAGTAGTGCCTGGTCACCAGTTCGGGCTCGGTGAGGACGGAGAGCTCGGAGAAGAGGCCGGGATCACCGAGCTCCACGGTCGCGCGGTGCGGCACCGGCATGATCCAGGCCGCCTCGGGAGCGTTCCCGCGGACCGTGAGCCGCATGACGATCTGCTCGGTCCGGCCGTCCCAGTCGACCACCGATGTCTCCCGGTCGACCGCGACCTGCGACTCCCTGCTCGGGACCATCGCCCCGCAGCCACAGGCGTACGCCGGACTGATCAGCGACCCCAGCTGCAGTGACACCAGCATCAGCAGCAGAGACAGCGCACGTGTCGTCCACGCGCGCCCCTCACCCCGCACACTCCGCTTCACCCTCGTGTGCCGCATGTCCGTCTGCCTCCCCCGTGATCGACAACACGGGAAGGGACGTACGAACCGGAGTTCCGGTTCCGGCCACGATTCCGTTTCCGGCGGCCCGGCACGCCCGCCCGATCGGACATCCTTTCGGGCGAAAGCGGGATGACAGTCAGGCGAAGAGAGGGTTGATTGGGCCTATCTCGTAGTGCAATGCGATGGTTTCTCGGCACGCCCGGATCGAGGAACGGGTACCGGAACGGCGGGAGGGTCGGCGCAGCGTGGCGGATGCGGAGCACAATGTGCGCACAGGCGCGGTGACGGGGGCGAGGACCGGGACTGCCCGAGCTCTGCTCTGGCTGGTCGTGGCCGCTCTGGCTGTACGGCAGATGGCGGTGGTGCTGAGACAGCCGCCGGGCGAACGGCTCACCGATCTGGAGACCTGGATCGGCGAGAACGGGGTCCTGCATGTGACGGGCTCGCTTTACGACAGCGACCGGTTCACCGGCACCCCGTTCGCCGGACTGGTGCTGAAACCGCTGACCCGTACCGCCGAACAGAGCCTGGGCGTCGCCTGGACCTTCGGCTCGCTGCTGCTGGTGGCCGCGCTGGGTGTCGTCGCCGCCCGCGCGCTGCCGGGACCGGTCTCCCGCCGCACCGCGCTGCTGGCCGCGCCCGTCGCGATCAGCCTGCTGATGCTCTCGCTGCCGGTCCGCAACGCGCTGCACCTGGGGCAGACCAGCATCCTGCCGGTCCTGCTGGTGCTGCTGGGCTGTTTCGCGGTCCGCGGGGGACGCGCCTCGGGCATCCTGATCGGACTGGCGGCCGCACTCCAACCGACCGTGCTGCTCTTCGCCGTACTGCTCCGGCTGACCGGGCGCCGGCAGGCCGCGCTGACCGGCGCCGCCGCGTTCGCCGCCTGCACGGCGCTCGCCTGGGCCGCGATGCCGGGCGACTCGTGGACGTACTGGGTGCACCACGTCGCGGGAACCGGGCTCGGCGGCAACGCGGACAGCCTCGCCAACCAGTCCCTGCACGGCGCCCTGCTCCGGTCCGGGCTCACGGGCCCGCTGGAGATCGCGCTCTTCGTGGTGCTGGCGGCCGCCGTCTGCTTCTTCGGGCTGCGTCGCGCCGCACGGTACGCGGGGGACGGGCAGCTGCTTCTCGCCGTCGCCGTGACCGGCTGCGTCGCCGTCGCCGTCTCGCCCGTCGCCTGGCAGCACCAGCTGCTGTGGGTGCTGCTCGCCGTGGTCGGCCGGGTCGGGAAGCGGGCCTCCGACCGGCTGGTCTGGCCCGTGGTCGTGGTCCTCGTGCTCACCCTGCCGGGGAACATGCTGCTGCCGAACACCGAGGCGCTCTTCCCCGTCCGCGACAACGTGCTGCTGATCGCCGCGCTCGCCGCGGCCTGCGCCGTGCCGTTCCTGCCGCGCACCTCGGAGTACTGGCAGCATCCGATCCCCACGGACTACGCGGCCCCCGTCCCGGCCCGCTGGAGCCGCGTCCCGCTGCTGCCGTTCTGGCGGCGGGTGCTGAGCCGGCCCAACCTGCTGCTGGAACTGCTCCTGATCAGGGTCGTGTACTCCGCGTACGCCCATGTCAGGCTCGCGGCGACCGCCGGCCGCGCCACCGCCGAGCACCACGGCCGCCAGATTCACTCCATCGAGCAGTGGCTGCACATCGACATCGAACACCGGATCAACCACGCGGTCGTGGACATCGGCTGGCTGCGGGGCTTCTTCGACTACTACTACTCGACGTTTCACTTCGTCGTCCCGCTGGCGATCCTCGGAGTGCTCTACGTACGGCGCCCCGCGGACTACCGCTGGGCCCGCAGCACCATCGGCTTCGCCACGCTCCTCGCGCTGGTCGGCTTCTGGCTCTACCCGCTGGCCCCGCCGCGCCTGATGCCGGGGCTCGGCTTCGTCGACACGGTCTACGGCGTCCAGGACTTCGCGAAGCCGGACTACGGAAGCCTGACCGCGATGACCAACCAGTACGCGGCGATGCCCTCGCTGCACTTCGGCTGGTCGCTCTGGTGCGGGGTGGTCGTCGTCGCGCTGGCCCCGAAGGTGTGGATGAAGGCGCTGGGGCTGCTGCACCCGCTCTTCACGGTCTCCGCGATCGTCGCCACGGCCAATCACTGGGTGCTGGACGCGGTGGGCGGAGCGGTCGTGGTCACGCTCGGCTTCGGGCTCACCCATCTGCTGGCGGGGCCGCGGAGGCCGCCGCCGGTGACCGCACCGGCGGCGGCGGAGCCACAGGACGGTCCGGAGCAGCGGGACGGCCTGGAGCGGCCGACGCCGGTGCCGGAACCCAGAACGACGGACGAGGCGCTGGGCAGCAAGCAGCTCTGAGACCGGGAGAGGGCCGAAGGGGTGCCGGGACGAACACCTCGTCCTGGCACCCCTTCGGCGTGGATCGCCGCCTGACCAGCATCCGCCCTCCGGCGCCGGTCCGCCACTCGAACGGCTCGGAGTCCGTCGGGTGACCTCCGACCGGGCGGCCACGCCCCGGCACGCGCCCGACAGGCTCTCAGGAGCCGGTCGCCCCAAGGGCCCATGTGGCGAGTGAGAGCGTCACCATGGAGACCACCGTCGAGGCCACCACCGCATTGCGGGCCGGCCGGGTGTCCAGTCCGTACTGCTGGGCGTAGATGAAGGCGTTCTGAGCGGTCGGCAGCGCCGAGCAGAGCACCACGGCAAGGAGTTGGTGCTCCGGCAGATGCAGCAGCGGGCCGCCGACGGCGAACGCGATCAGGGGCTGGACCAGCGTCTTCAGCGCCACCGCCACGGCGACCTCGGCACGCGCCGTGCGTCCCGTGCCCTGCGTTCGTACCGGCTGTGCCGGGTCCGGCGCGGGTTCCGCCGGACCGGCGGCGGCCGGGCGGGCGTTCAGGGACAGCCCCAGCGTGATCAGGGCCGTCGGCACGGCGGCGGCGCCGAGCAGGTCGCAGGAGTGGGCGAGCACGTTCGGCAGCCGCAGCCCGAGCGCGGACACGGCCACCCCGAGCAACGAGGCCATGATGACGGGGTTGCGGACCGGCATGGTCAGCATCCGCCGGAACACCACGGCCTTCCCGGAGCGCGCCCCCGTCCCCGCTCCCGTCCCCGTGTCCAGCAGCGTCAGGATCACCGGGGAGACCAACAACACCTGGAACAGGATGATCTGGGCGACGAACGACGCGTCACCGAGCACCTGGACCGCCACCGGAATGCCGAGGTTGGCGGAGTTGACGTAGCCCGACGCCATGCTGCCGATCGCCCGGTCGGCCGTGCCCCGGCCGAAGAGCCGGCCGGCCGCCAGGAACCCGAGACCGCAGACCAGCGCGGTGCCCGCGGCGAACGCGACCATCGAGGAGTTGGCGAAGGAGCCCAGCCGCGCCCCGGACACCATGGTGAACAGGGCGGCGGGCATGGCCACATGGAAGACGAACCGGCCGAGCACGGCCTCCGCCCGGCCGCCCAGCAGACCGCTGCGGCCGACCGCGTAACCGATGGCGGTGAGCATCCAGATGGGGGCGAAGGCGGAGAGCAGGGCGTGCATGCCCGTCATGATCCTCGCGCCGCTGTGCGCCTCCCGCGCGGGGGTTCGGCGGGGCGCGGTGCCGGGTGTCGGTACGGACGGCGGAGGTCGAGGCGTGAGGATGGGGACCCCCGCCGTCCGGAACCTGCCGGTCAGCTCGCGGCGGTGCTGACCTGGAGCTGCTTGATCCCGTTGAGCCACGCCGAGCGCAGCCGCCGCGGATCGCCGACCAGCCGCAGATCGGGCAGTACGTCGGCGATCGCGTTGAAGATCAGGTTGATCTCCATCACGGCAAGGGACTTGCCGAGGCAGAAGTGCGGACCGCCGCCGCCGAAGCCGAGGTGGGGGTTGGGATCACGGGAGATGTCGAAGGTCTCCGGGTTCTCGAAGACCTCGGGGTCGTTGTTGGCCGACGAGTAGAACAGCCCGACCCTGTCGCCCTTCTTGATCTGCTGCCCGCCCAGTTCGGTGTCCTGGGTGGCGGTCCGCTGGAAGGAGACCACGGGGGTGGCCCAGCGGACGATCTCCTCGGCGGTCGTCTCCGGGCGCTCGCGCTTGTAGAGCTCCCACTGGTCGGGGTGGGTGAGGAAGGCGTGCATGCCGTGGCTGATGGCGTTGCGGGTGGTCTCGTTGCCGGCGACGGCGAGCAGGATCACGAAGAAGCCGAACTCGTCGGAGTTGAGGTTCCCTTTGCCCTCCGCGGCGACCAGTTGGGAGACGATGTCCTGGGCCGGGCACTCCTTGCGGGCGGCCGCCAGATTCATCGAGTACGAGACGATCTCCATGGCCGCCTCGGTGCCGACCTCCTCGGTGATCGCGTACTCGGGATCGTCGTACGCGGCCATCTTGTTGGACCAGTCGAAGATCTTGGACCGGTCCTCCTGCGGTACGCCGATGAGCTCCGCGATGGCCTGGAGCGGCAGCTCGACGGCGATGTTGGTGACGAAGTCGAACGAGCCGTCGTCGTCGGCCGCGGCGAGCGCGGTCTCGACGATCGAGCGGGCGCGGTCGCGCAGTGCCTGCTCCAGGGAGCGCACCGCCCGGGGGGTGAAGCCCCGCTGGACGATCTGGCGGACCCGGGTGTGCTCGGGCGGGTCCATGTTCAGCATGATCAGCTTCTGGACCTCGATCTGGTCCCGGCTGATCGACTCGTTGAAGCGGATGACCGCGGTGTTGGTGTGGGAGGAGAACAGCTCGGGGTGGGTGGAGACGTACTTGACGTCCGCATGCCGGGTGACGACCCAGTAGCCCTCGTCGTCGAAACCGGAGATGCCGGCCGGCTGGGCGCACCACCAGACCGGTGCGGTCTGCCGCATCTGTGCGAACTCCGGGTGCGGAATACGGGCTTGGAGCAGATCGGGGTCGGTGAAGTCGAACCCTTCGGGCAGATGGGGGCAGGACATCGGCAGCTCCAGGTCGGTCCGAGGGCCGCCCGGAAGGTGCCTGACGACCCATCAGATGATGAAGGAAAGGTAGTAACGAGTTCTACAACTGGCAAGAGTGGCGGTCCGTTCTGTTGCGTGAAGAGTGAGTGGGGTCGGTATGAAGCGGACGCAAGGAGCGTGCAGCACTCTTGCGTACCGGGGGTAAGCCTCATAAGACTGCTAAAGAACTAGAACGCGTACTAGTTCCATCCGCGGGCGCCGGGACGCCCCTGCGGAAGTGCGAGGAGAGGACGAGCTCATGGCCGCGGAACCCGTCATCGTCGAAGCCGTACGCACCCCCATCGGCAAGCGCCAAGGCGCGCTCGCCAATCTGCACCCCGGCTATCTGCTGGGCGAGACCTACCGAGAACTCCTCGGCCGCACCGGCATTCACGCCGACTGCGTCGAACAGATCGTCGGCGGCACGGTCACCCACGCCGGCGAACAGTCCATGAACCCGGCCCGCAACGCCTGGCTCGCCGTGGGCCTTCCGTACGAGACCGCCGCCACCACCGTGGACTGCCAGTGCGGTTCCTCGCAGCAGGCCTCCCACATGGTGGCCAACATGGTCGCGGCCGGAGTCATCGACGTGGGCATCAGCTGCGGTGTCGAGGCCATGTCGCGCGTGCCGCTGGGCAGCGGCTCCAAGCACGGACCGGGCAAGCCCTGGCCCGACGAGTGGAACGTCGACCTGCCCAACCAGTTCGAGGCCGCCGAGCGCATCGCGCGCAAGCGCGGACTGACCCGGGAGAACGTCGACTCGCTCGGGTTGATCTCGCAGGAGCGGGCCGCCGTCGCCTGGGCCGAGGAACGCTTCAAACGGGAGACGTACGCCGTCCAGGTGCCGACCACCGAGGAGGAACAGGCGGCCGGACAGGGCATGTGGCGCCTGGTCGACCGGGACGAAGGGCTGCGCGACACCACCATGGAGGGGCTCGGCCGGCTCAAGCCCGTCATGCCCACCGCCATCCACACCGCGGGCAACTCCTCGCAGATATCCGACGGCGCCTGCGCGATCATGTGGGCCTCCAAGCGGATGGCGCGCGCCCTCAAGCTCAAGCCCCGTGCCCGGATCGTCGCCCAGGCCCTGGTCGGCTCGGACCCGCACTTCCATCTCGACGGGCCGGTCGACGCGACCCGCGCGGTGCTCGGCAAGGCCGGGATGTCGCTCAAGGACATCGACATCGTCGAGATCAACGAGGCCTTCGCGTCCGTGGTGCTGAGCTGGGCCCAGGTCTTCGGGCAGGACCTGGAAAAGGTCAACGTCAACGGCGGTGCCATCGCGCTCGGCCACCCGGTGGGCGCCACCGGGGCCCGGCTGATCACCACGGCCTTACACGAACTGGAGCGCCGCGACAAGGAGTTCGCCCTCATCACGATGTGCGCGGGCGGCGCCCTGGCGACCGGGACGATCATCCAGCGGCTCTGAGGGGCAGGTTGGCTCCTGGTCCGGGGTGTTGTCAGGTGCACCTTGGGCCGGGGCCCACGCCGATGCCGGTGCGGCGCCCGGCCGCCTGGCGTCGCCGTCATGGAAAGCGACAACAGCAGTACGGGGCGTCAGACTTCGCGCAGGGACCGGTGCATCGCCCGCCGGACGACGGCCGCCGCCGCGCTGGTCCTCGCCTCCCTCGGCGCCGCGCCGGCCGTGGCACAACAGCCCGCCGGGACACCGGGGGCGCAGCGCCAGGGCACCGCGCAGGGCAGGGAACCCCGGCCGGTCGTCCGGCCGGGGCCCGCGTCGCCGGGGCGACGGGGGGTGTGTCTCAGTACGACACGTGGGTGGGGAAGGTGGCGGTGGGGCTGAACAGCGCCGCGTATCCCTCCTCGTGGTGGTGGCGTCGGTGCCGCCCGGACCGGCCGACGTCCGCGACCGGGGTTGCGAGAGTGAGCAGCCCGTCGTTGGCGAGTTCCTGTACGCGCATCAGCAGTGTGCGTACCTCCAGGCCGAGTTCGGCGGCCACCGTCTGCAGATCGAGACCGGACTCCCAGCTCCACAGCAGCACGGAGTCCATGCTCGGCGACCAGATGACGGTGTTCTCCACCTCGACGGGCGGAGACTGCGACGGGATGTAGGCCAGGGTCCCGGTCGTGGCCGGTGCGGGGGCCGAGACCGGGGCCGGGGGCGCAGTCGGTGGTGGGGCGGGCTGCGGGGCCTTGGGCGGCGGTGGAGGGGTCTCGTCGGCCGGGCGCGGCAGGGGGTTCTCCGGCGCGGCGGCAGGCTCCGCCGCCGATTCGCCCGCCCGGGACGAGAACCGGCTCAGGAGCTTCTCGGCGAGGGACCGTGCGTCGGTGCGGCCGACAGTGCGTCGAGCTAATCGCACTTCGCGCTCGTTCAGGCCCATCAGGTCAGCGATCGATCCGTCGTCACCGACCGTGACGGCGAAGGCGGCCAGCGTTCTGCTTCGCTCCGCCTGCGTCTCGTCCAGCAACGCCTGTGCCCGGCGCATGCGTTCGTCGCTGGCGCAGAAAGCTTCCGCCAGGACGGTGTTCCGCTCCCAGAAGTCTCGTGGTTCCACGAGATTCACAACGCGCGGATGGCCGCCGGGAATGGACGGGCGAGTCAAATGCGCCTAGATGGACTAACGAGTAATTAAGTTGGCCAAGTGATATCAAGTGCACTAATCACCCCGGCGGGTGGCAGGGTACGGACGCGGGCACGGCGAAGGCCCCGACCGGTCTTCGTCGACCGCGGCCCGGTTCGGCGGACCCTGCGGTGCTCGGCGACTCATCCAGTGTCGGCGGCGGCTTTCAACCACCGCAACGACCCCGGGTACGAGCCCGCCCGGCACCCGGACCCGAAGGACCCGGACCGCCCCGGCCGCCCGGTGGGCGTCGCGGCAGGTCGGCGCGGGCGCCGGGGCGAGGGTCCGGCCCCGGGGCGACCACTGCCCCCGGTAGTGGTGGACCGAGGTCCTGTGGGAGCCCTCACTCGCGGGGAGCGTCAAATGTGACCTGGGCCTCGAAGTTGGCGCGGCGGGTGGCCCGCCGCAGCGCCTTCAGCAGCGCCGGGCCGACCGCCAGCGTCAGCACCGCGGTGAGCACCGCCCGGCCCAGGTCCCAACCGAGCGAGGTGGCCAGGCAGTACGCGAGGAAGCGGACCAGGTTGTCCGCCAGCGGATCGCCCGGGTGGAAGGCGATGCCCGAGCCGAGACCGGGCACGATCGTCCAGCCGTACAGGTTCATCACCGTGCCGTACGCGAACGACGCCACGAAGCCGAACCCCGCCAGCATCAGCAGCTCGGCCCGCCCGCGCAGCCGGTCCGGGCCCGGCAGCAGGCCCGCGCCCATCGCGAACCAGCCCATCGACAGCATCTGGAACGGCATCCACGGCCCCACCCCGCCGGTGAGCAGCGCGGAGGCGAACATGGTCACCGAGCCGAGCACGAAGCCGAAGCCGGGCCCGAGCACCCGGCCGCTCAGCACCATCAGGAAGAACATCGGCTCCAGCCCCGCCGTGCCCGCCCCCAGCGGGCGCAGGGCGGCGCCGACCGCGGCCAGCACCCCCAGCATCGCCACCGCCTTCGCGTCCAGACCGGAGTCCGCGATCATCGCGACGACCACTCCGACCAGCAGCGGCAGCAGCGCGGCGAACAGCCACGGCGCGTCCTGCGAGTGCGCCAGACCGGCACCGGGGCCGGCCAGCAGCGGCCAGCCGAAAGCGACCACCCCGATCGCGCTGACGATGACGAGCGCGGCGATCGCACGGGGCCCGAGCCGTACCGGACGCACCTGGCGCCCGCTCACGACGGCTCTCCCAGCGCGGCGCGCACCTGCGCCACGGTCAGCCACTTCTGCGGGGCGAGGATCTTCGCGGTCTGCGGCGCGAAGGCCGGGGACGAGACCACCACCTGCCGGGTCTCGCCGTCCGCGACGGTCTCCCCGTCGGCGAGGATCACCACCCGGTGCGCCAGCTCGGCGGCGAGCTCCACATCGTGCGTGGCCAGCACGATCGCGTGACCGTCGGCCGCGAGGCCCCGGAGCACCCCGACCAGCCGGGCCTTCGCCGCGTAGTCCAGGCCGCGGGTCGGCTCGTCCAGGAGCAGCAGCGGGGGCCGCGCGGTGAGCACGACCGCCAGGGCGAGCGCGAGGCGCTGGCCCTCGGAGAGATCGCGGGGATGGGTGTCGTCCGGCACGCCCGGCAGCAGTTCGGAGACCAGGGCCCGGCAGCTGCCGGGGGCGGCCCCCGCGTCGCTGTCGGCCGCGGCGCACTCGGCGGCGACGGTGTCCGCGTACAGCAGATCCCGTGGCTCCTGCGGTACGAGTCCGACCCGGCGCACCATGTCGCGGGGCTCGGTGCGGTGCGGGGTCCGGCCGCCGACCAGGACGGTGCCGGTGGTGGGCTCGACCATGCCGACGAGCGTGGCCAGCAGGGTGGACTTGCCCGCGCCGTTGCGGCCCATCAGTGCGACGGCCTCGCCGGGGGCGACGGTGAGCGTCACCCGGCGCAGCGCCTCGACCCGGCCGCGCCGTACGCCGAGCCGCTCGACCCGGGCCGTGACGTCGGCGACGGGCTCGGGCACGTCGGGCGTCCGCGCGCCGCGACCCAGCAGCCGGGCCAGGGCGCCGCGCCGCACGGGGGAGGGGGCCAGGGCGGGCAGGGCGGGGGCGGTCACCGGCTCCGGAGCGGGCGGCCGCACCGGGGCGAGCCGCTCACGCAGGCCCGCCGCCCGGCGCCGGGCGTCACGGACCGAGAGCGGCAGCGGCTCCCACCCCGCCAGCCGGCCCAGCGCGACGACCGGCGGGTGGACCGGGGAGACGGCCATGACGTCCGCCGGCGCGCCCATGACCGGGGCGGCGCCCGGCGACGGCAGCAGGACGACCTGGTCCGCGTACTGCACCACCCGCTCCAGCCGGTGCTCCGCCATCAGGACCGTCGTCCCCAGGTCGTGCACCAGCCGCTGCAGCACGGCGAGGACCTCCTCGGCCGCCGCCGGGTCCAGCGCGGACGTCGGCTCGTCGAGGACCAGGACCTTCGGGTGCGGGGTGAGGACGGAACCGATCGCGACCCGCTGCTGCTGCCCGCCGGAGAGCGTGGCGATCGGCCGGTCGCGCAGCCCGGCGAGCCCCAGCAGGTCCAGGGTCTCCTCGACCCGCCGCCGCATCACGTCGGGGGCCAGGCCCAGCGACTCCATGCCGTACGCCAGCTCGTCCTCGACCGTGTCGGTGACGAAGTGGGAGAGCGGGTCCTGACCCACCGTGCCGACCAGATCGGCGAGTTCACGCGGCTTGTGGGTACGGGTGTCGCGCCCGTCGACCGTGACCCGGCCGCTCAGCGTGCCGCCGGTGAAGTGCGGCACCAGACCCGAAACGGCACCGAGCAGCGTCGACTTGCCGACTCCGGACGGGCCGACGAGCAGCACCAACTCGCCTTCGGGAACGGTCAGATCGACCCCGGAGAGGGTGGCACGCGCCGCCCCTTCGTAATGCACCGAGACCTGCTCGAACCGGATCACTGGATCTCCTTGGAACGAGGGGCGCCCGCCGACGGCGGCACCGGCGCCACCACCGCGGGCAGCAGCCCGATCAGCACTGAGGCCGCGGGCCACAGCGGAAGCACCGGCGCGATCAGCGGTACGACCCCGGGGTGCAGCGCCGCCTCGTCGACATTGCCCGCCCAGATCATCGCCACCGCCACCGCGACCCCCGAGCCCGCCACCAGCCAGGCCCGCGCACCCCACCGGTCGGGCCGGTAGCGGGTACGCACCGAACGGGCCCCGCCGAGCCGCAGCCCCGCCGCCGCGGCGACGAGCCCGGCGATCAGCAGCGGCAGCCCGTACACCGCACCCTGCGCGGCCAGCAGACCGTACGTACCGGCGCACACCCCGAGCAGCCCGCCGAGGGTGAGGACGTTCGTGGTGTGCCGGACGGCGGGCGGGACCTGGGCGGTGCGCCCGTATCCACGCGCGTCCATCGACGCCGCCACCGCGACCGACCGCTCCAGCGCGCCCTCCAGGACCGGCAGCCCGATCTGGAGGACCGCCTTGACGCCGCCGGTCGGACGGCCCCGCAGTCGCCGTGCGGTGCGCAGCCGCATCACGTCGGCGACCATGTTCGGCGCGAACGTCATCGCGACGACGACCGCGACGCCCGCCTCGTACAGCGCGCCCGGCAGCGACTTCAGCAGCCGGGCCGGGTTGGCGAGCGAGTTCGCCGCACCGACGCAGATCAGCAGGGTGGCCAGCTTCGCCCCGTCGTACAGCGCGAAGACCAGCTGCTCGGCGGTGACCCGGCCACCGATCCTGACCCCCTTCGCCCAGTCGGGCAGCGGTACCTCGGGGAGCGTGAACACCGTGTGGGTACCGGGGATCGGTGAACCGAGAAAGACGGAGAAGACCAGCCGCACACCGACGACGAACAGCCCGATCCTGATGAACGCCCCGTACGAACGCGCCCACGGCGCGTCCGTACGGCGCGCCGCCACGACGTAACCGGCCACCCCCACCAGCAGCCCGAGCAGCAGTGGATTGGTGGTCCGGGACGCGGCGGTGGCGAGGCCGAGCGCCCACAGCCACCAGGCCCCGGCGGGCAGGGCGTTGCTCCGGTTCGCCTCGGGGGCGCGCAGCGGACGGCTGCGCGCCAGGACAGCGGAGCCGGTCGGGGCGGTCATCCGCGGCGGCGGCGGGACTGCACGACCGCGGCGACGCCGAGGAGGAGAACGGCGCCGACCCCGACGAGCACCCCGGCGGACGGGCCGGAGGAGCCGCCCGAGCCGCCCGAGCCGGAGGAGGCGGAGGAGGCGGCGGACCCGGCCGGTGCGGCCGAGGCGGAGGCGGATCCGGCAGGCGTGCCCTGCCCGTCGCCGGAGACCTGCTCGCCGCAGCCCGAGGCCGGGTAGCCGGTGATCGCGCAGAGCATCGCGTCGCTGCTGTACCGCAGCGGCTTCGCCACCGCGGCGAGCGCCTCCGCGGCGCTCGCGTCGGGGCTCACCCGCGCGCACGCGGTGCGCGGCGCGGGCGGTGTCTCACCGGCCGGGGCGTCCGCGGCCGTGCCCGGGTCGATGACGAGCGCGATCCGCTTGGTGCCGTCCTTGGCCGGGGTGCCGGCGCAGATCTTGGTGAAGTCGGGGGTGCGGCGCGGCTTCGCCGAGTCCTGGGAGTCCTCGCTCACCGAGAACCGGAAACCCTGCACCGCCCCGTCGTCCGGCCGGACCAGGGACGGGCCCTGGGTGGCGTACGTCCAGCCGGAGCCGGAGCTCTCCCAGAACGACCAGTACCGGTAGCCGGCCGCCTGGGCCGGTCCCGCGCCGAGCACGGCCAGGACGGCGCCGAGGACCACCAGCAGCGCGGTGGCCCGTCCCGCGCGCCTCACGGCTGCCTGTTCTTCCGGCGGCCGCTGATCAGGAAGAACGCGATCGCGGAGAGGACGAGGCCGATGCCGATGTACCACCACACGCCGCCGATCACGTCGTCGCCGCTGTGGACCTGGTCCTTCTCGGTGGCCTCGTACCCGGTGTCGGCGGACGGATCGGGCGTCACGACGGCGGCGGGCTCGGGGCCGGCCGCGTTCAGCCGGGCGACCAGGTCGACGCCGCCGAAGTCCCGGGCGTCGTTGCCGGTCGAGTGGGCGGCCAGGATCAGCTGGGCGTAGGCGGCGGGGCCGCTTTGGGCGGCCCAGTCCGCGGAGTTCTTCTTCAGCCAGCCGATGGCCCCGGCCGCCTTGTCCTGGTGGCCCGAGGCGGACAGCGCGACGACCGCGTCGGCGGTGTTGCCGAAGTCGGGCTGCGGGGTGGTGTCGGTGGCACCGGGCATCGGCGCCTGGTTCAGGTGGTTGCTGCCGGCGAGGGCGCCGACGAGGTAGTGGGCGCCGTTCTGGGCGGCCTGCTCGGGCGTGAGGCCGGAGCCCGGGTGGCAGCTGGGCGCCTTGCCCCCGGCGTTGTTCCCGACGGCCATCGCCTTGCCCATCGTGCCGAGCACGGCGGCCGCGGTGGCGTCCCCGTTCGCGGCGAGCTTTCCCTTCTTGTCCGGCTGGTACGCGAAGGCACCGCCGTCCTTGCCGCCGCACGGGATCGCGAGCGCGAGCAGCGGGTCGTAGGGGGTCTTCCCGCCGGGGGTCGTGATGTCCGCGAGCCGCTGCCCCTGCCGGGCGAGGGCGCCGATCACCAGGGAGGTGGAGTTGGCGTCGCTGGGCGCGCCGGCGGTGTAGCCCCAGCCGCCGTCCTCGTTCTGCACGGACTTCAGCCAGCGCACCGAGTTGTTCACGGTCTCCCGGTGCCCGCCGACCTCGACCAGCGCCTGGGCGGCGGCCGCGGTGGCATTGGTGTCCCGCACCGTCTTCGCGTCGCACGGCTTGGAGACATCGGGCCGGAACGCGGCGTAGGAGCCGTCGGCGCACTGCTGGGAGACCAGCCAGTCCACCGACTTCGCGGCCGGCGTGACCCCTTCGACCCGCTGGGCGAGGAAGGACGTCGACTGCCGCCACACCCCGTCGTAGGTGGGGTCCTTCGTGCCGTACAGCCCGGCGGGCAGTGCGGCGGACGGCGAGGGCGAGGGGGACGGCGCTGCGACCGCGACCGGCGCAGCGGCCGAGCAGAGCACGGCGGCGGTGGCGGCGAGCGTTGCTGCGCTGCGGCGTACGGTCATGGCGGGCGGGGCCTCTCCTGCGGGGTGAACCGGGCACAGGCACGCTCAGGCACCAGGCTCCGGCTCCGTATACCTCGACGGTGCCGACCACCGGTGGGTCCGGTGGTCCGAGCCGGTCACGACCGCGGACAGGGCATTCCGACTCACCGTCTGCGACGACGGCTCACGGCTGCGTGGTCAGTGCCGGATTCCCACCGGCTTCCCCCTGAACGGGCATGATGACGACCCGCACACTCTACCGGGCGGGCCCGGACGGGCCCGGGGCGGCTTCGGCTCTCCGGCAACGCGGGAAACCCACTGGCGAGTTCGGCCCAGAACGGACGACCATGTCCCGCATGAGTGATCAACCCGCACGCTGGAGCCAGGCCACCGTCTACCCCGATATGTGGGCCGACCCGGACGACGACCCCCGCAACTCGGAAGGAGCCGGTCCGGACGGCGAGCTCCCGACGCTCCAGGACTACCTGACCGACTACCGGCTGACCCTGCGGATGAAGTGCGAGGGCCTGGACGCGGAGCAGCTGGCCCGGCGGTCGGTCCCGCCGTCGACGATGTCGCTGCTCGGCCTCCTGCGCCACCTCGCCGAGGTGGAACGGGACTGGCGCAACTGGATCACCGACGGTGAACCGCTGCCCAAGCTGTACGGCAAGCGTGACGCGGACTTCGACGGAGCCGTCGCCGATCAGGCCGTGGTCGACTCCGCCTACGCCGATCTGGAGCGCGAGCAGGCCGCGACCGACGCCGCGCTGGCCGGGCACCCGGACCTGGGCGAGCGGCTGGGGAAGGACAGGATCTCCGTCCGGTCGCTGCTGGTGCACAGGATCGAGGAGTACGCCCGGCACTGCGGGCAGGCCGACCTGCTGCGCGAGTGCATCGACGGAAGGGTGGGCCAGTGAGGCCCGGCCGGTGAGCTGAACGGTGCGGGGCGGGGCGGCCCGCCCCGCACTCACACCGCGATGTACGTCACCGGCTCGCTCCCCGGCACCGCCTCCGCGCGCCCGAGCTTCACCAGCCGCCGCAGATGCGCCTCCGCCTCCGAGACGGCGATGTTCCGGGAGCCGTGCGGGATCTGCTCCCAGGGCCGGTTCCACTCCATCCGCTCGGCCAGCTCCCACGGCGTCAGCGGCTGTGCCAGCAGCCCCAGCAGCCCGGTCAGCCGCTCCTCGTGATGACCGAGGAGCTCCTGTACGCGTCCCGCCGCATCGGTGAAGGCGTACTGATGGGCGGGCAGCACCTCGGCGGCCCCGAGCCTGCCGATCCGCTCCAGCGAGTCGAGGTAGTCGCCGAGGGGATCACCGACCGTAGCGTCGTCCGGGCCCTCGTACAGCCCGATGTGCGGACTGATCCCCGGCAGCAGATGATCCCCCGAGAAGAGCCGCCCCCGGCCCGGCAGATTCCCCGGATGCTCCTCCTCCAGGTGCAGGCACACATGCCCCGGTGTGTGCCCCGGCGTCCAGATCGCCCGCAGCCTGCGCCCCGCCAGATCGAGCAGCTCACCGGGGACGACCTCCCGGTCCGGCAGCGCGGCCCGCAACCCCGGCAGCGCTCGCGCCCGCCCTCCGCCGGCCGCGGCGGCCCGCAACGGCGCGAGGTGCTCCTCGGGCGCGCCGACCGCGGCGAGCTTGGCCGCGAGATACGTCAGCCAGGTGCCGGGCCGGGACTCCCGGGTGCGCCGCACGATCGCGGTGTCCGCCGCATGCATGGCGATCCAGGCCCCGGAGGCCTCGCGCACCTGCCCGGAGAGCCCGTGGTGGTCGGGATGGTGGTGGGTGATGACCACCCCGTGGATGTCGGCCATCTCCGTACCGACGGCGGCGAGCCCGGCACCGAGCGTGTCCCACGCCTCGGGGTCGTCCCACCCGGTGTCGATCAGGACCGGCCCCCGGTCGGTGTCCAGGACGTGTACGAGGGTATGGCCGAGTGGATTGTCCGGGATGGGCACCTTGATGCTGTGCACGCCCCCGCCGTGGTCGGTCACCTGCGTCATGAGGTCCCCATCTCTCCAGACAGCGTGCGGAATTGCGACTCCGGTGCGTCGCCCCACTGTAACGAGAACTTGTTCCAGTAGTAGCCCTGGTCGACCATCTCGTCGGGGGCGCTGTCGCGGCCGTGGACTCCTGGAACCGGAACTGGTATCAGTTCTGACACAGAGTCAGATGCCGGGTCGGATACTGAGTCGGGCAACGCGCCGGGCCGCGGGAGGCAGCAGTCATGACCGAGCTTGTCGAACACGGAAAACTGTTCATCGGCGGGGAGTTGGTCGATCCGCTGGGCCGGGACGCGATCGAGGTCGTCTCGCCCCACACCGAGCAGGTCATCGGCCGGGTGCCGCACGCCTGCGAGGCGGATGTGGACCGGGCCGTCGAGGCCGGGCGGCGGGCGTTCGACGAGGGGCCCTGGGCGCGGATGGGCCTGGACGAGCGGATCGCGGTGGTGACCCGGATCAAGGACGGGTTCGCCGTGCGGTACGAGGAGATCGCCCGGGTCATCAGCTCGGAGAACGGCACCCCGTACACGTCGAGCGTCATGGTGCAGGCGCTCGCCGCGATGATGGTGTGGGACTCGGCGATCACCGTCGCCCGCGACTTCCCGTACGAGGAGCGGCGGGCCGGGGCGCTCGGGCCGTTGCTGGTGCGCCGGGAGCCGGTCGGGGTGGTCGCGGCCGTCGTGCCGTGGAACGTTCCGCAGTTCACCGCCGCCGCCAAGCTCGCGCCCGCACTGCTGGCCGGGTGCTCCGCCGTGCTCAAGGTCTCGCCCGAATCCCCGCTGGACGCCTACATCCTGGCCGAGATCGCCGCCGGGGCCGGGCTGCCGGAGGGGGTGCTGTCGATCCTTCCGGCCGACCGCGAGGTCAGCGAGTACCTGGTCGGGCACCCCGGCGTCGACAAGGTGTCGTTCACCGGCTCCGTGGCCGCCGGGCGCCGGGTGATGGAGGTCGCCTCCCGCAACCTCACCCGGGTCACGCTGGAGCTGGGCGGCAAGTCCGCCGCCGTGATCCTCCCGGACGCCGATCTGGACGCCGCCGTCGCGGGCATCGTGCCCTTCGCCTGGATGATCAACGGCCAGGCGTGCGTGGCCCAGACCCGCATCCTCGTACCGCGCTCCCGCTACGACGAGACGGCCGAGGCGTTCGCCGCGGCGGCGAGCGCGCTGAAGGTCGGCGATCCGCTCGACCCCGCCACCGAACTGGGCCCGCTGGTCGCGCGGCGCCAGCAACAACGTTCGCTCGACTACATCCGGATCGGGCAGGACGAAGGCGCCAAGATCCTCACCGGCGGCGGCCGTCCGGCGTCCCAGGAGCGGGGCTGGTACGTCGAGCCGACCCTCTTCGGAGACGTCGACAACTCCATGCGCATCGCCCGCGAGGAGATCTTCGGCCCCGTCATCTGCCTGCTGCCGTACGGCGACGAGGACGAGGCCGTACGGATCGCCAACGACTCCGACTACGGCCTCAGCGGCAGCGTCTGGACCGCCGACACCGAACGCGGCATCGACATCGCCCGCCGGGTCAGGACCGGCACGTACAGCGTGAACACCTTCAGCCTCGACATGCTCGGCCCGTTCGGCGGGTACAAGAACTCAGGTCTGGGGCGGGAGTTCGGCCCCGAGGGGTACGGCGAGTACTTCGAGCACAAGATGATCCACCTGCCGGCCGGATACGGGGAGGCGTGATGGGGGACCGCTGGGCGGTGGAGGTCGACCGGGGGATCTGTATCGGCTCCGGGATGTGCCTGAACCACGCACCGGGCCGCTTCGCGCTGGACTCCGCCCGGCAGTCCCGCCCGTCGGCCCCGGAGACCGATGCCGACGAGAAGGTCCTCGCGGCTGCCGAGGGATGCCCGGTCGAGGCGATCACGATCACGCTGACCGACTCGGGGGAAGTCGTCTTCCCGCCCGAGGATTAGGCGGAGGCGGGGGGTAGCCGGTCGGTCGTGGATGGCGGGAGAGGCCTGTGGGCCCTCCCGCCGTTCCGTACCCGGGAAATCTCCCGGGCCCGAGGCCACGGAGCCGTCCGCGAACACGTCCGGGTACGCGGCCCGCTGGTCGGTGCCTCCTCGGTGGCGCAGCTGGGCGAGAGCCTGGCCGCGGTGGACCTGGAGCTGACCGCGGAGCAGCGGGCGGCGCCCGCCGCGGCACACTGACGGCCCGCCGCCAAACCCGCACCATGTGGGCCGCCACCATGCCTGGGTACGAAGGTATGGGCACCGGCCCCGTGTGACGAGCGCCCCGGCCTCCTTACGGTGACGGCCATGGAGACTCCTCAGCGCCCGGACCCCGGGCCCGCCCCGCTCACCGTCCCGCCGCCCGCGAACCCGCTGCTCGCCGGGCGCACCGCCCTGGTGACCGGCGCCGCGAGCGGGATCGGGCGGGCCTGCGCCCAGGCCCTGGCGGCGGCCGGCGCCCATGTGCACGTGGTGGACAAGGCCGCCGAAGCCGCGAAGAGCCTGGCGGAAGGGATCGGCGGGACGGCGTGGGTGGTCGACCTCTCCGACCCCGACGCGGTGGACACCCTGCCCGACGACGCGGACATCGTGGTCAACAACGCCGGGCTCCAGCACGTCGCACCCGTGCACGAATTCCCGCCGGAGCGCTTCGCGCTGATCCAGCGCGTCATGGTGGAGACCCCGTTCCGCATCTTGCGCCGGACCCTGCCGGGCATGTACGAACGCGGCTGGGGGCGCGTGGTCAACATCTCGTCCGTGCACGGACTGCGGGCCAGCCCCTACAAATCGGCCTATGTGACGGCCAAGCACGCACTGGAGGGACTCAGCAAGGTGGTGGCGCTCGAAGCGGCGGGGCACGGGGTGACGAGCAACTGCGTCTGCCCCGGCTACGTACGCACCCCGCTGGTCGAGAACCAGATCGCGGACCAGGCCCGCACGCACGGCATCTCCGAGGAGGAGGTGGTGGGCCGGGTCATGCTGGAACGCAGCGCGATCAAGCGGCTGATCGAGCCCGGTGACGTCGCCGAGGCCGTGCTGTGGCTCTGCGGGCCGCGCACCGGGCACATCACCGGGACCTCGCTCTCCATGGACGGCGGCTGGACCGCCAATTGATCCCCGCCCCCTACGATTGCCGGCCCGCCCATGTCTGAACCGTCCGCCTCCGCCGCGCCCCATCTGCGGCGCCTGCTCGACCTGCTGGCCGACGACGCCCCCGCCGAGGCGCTGGGCGCCGTCTCCTCGCAGGCCCGTGCCGCCGGGGTGCCCGCCGGCGACCTGGCGGAGGTGGAGCGGGCCACCGCCACCGCCCTGCGGATCAGGGGCGCCCTGCGCCAGCACCGCCGCCGCGAGCTCCAGCTCACCGCGCTCTTCGACACCGCGGGCGACCTGGCCGCCTCCCGCGACCTGGACGAGGTGCTCAAGGCGATCGTCCGCCGGGCCAGGATGCTGCTCGGCACGGACACGGCGTATCTCACCCTCCCCGACGAGGAGGCGGGGGACACCTACATGCGGGTCACCGACGGATCGGTGTCGGTGGTCTTCCAGCGGCTGCGGCTGGAGCTCGGCCACGGGCTGGGCGGCCTGGTGGCGCAGACCGCACGCCCGTACGCGACCCCCGACTACCGCACCGACGACCGCTTCCACCACACCCGCAACATCAACGCCGGAGTGCTGGACGAGGGGCTCGTCGCCATCCTGGGCGTACCGCTGCTCCTCGGCTCCAGCCGCGGCGGCACCGGAAAGGTCATCGGCGTCCTCTTCGCCGCCGACCGCGCGGCCCGCGTCTTCAGCCCCGACGAGGTCGCGCTGCTCTGCTCGCTCGCCGCGCACGCCGCGATCGCCATCGACACCGCCCGCGCGCTCGCCGACACCCGGTCCGCACTGGACGAACTGGCCGGGGCCAACGCCGAGCTGGCGGAGGCGAACGCGGCGGTACGCGCGCACTCGGCGGCCATGCGGCGGGCCGAGGAGGCCCACGACCGGCTGACCGATCTGGTGCTGCGCGGCCGGGACGTCACGGACGTCGCGGCGGCGGTCGCCGGACTGCTGGACTCCCCGCTGACCATCCACGACCCGGGCGGGCGGTTGCTGGCGGCAGTCCGGCCCGACGGCACGGACTTCGCCGCCGACAGCATGGACGCCGGATGGCTGGCCGAGACCGCCGAGGAATCCCGTACCGGCGCCCGCGCCGTGCACCGCGACGGCCGGTGGATCTGCGCGGTCCTCGCCGGGCGGGAGCTCCTGGCCGGGCTGGTCCTGCACCGGCGCGGACAGCTCGACGACTCCGACCGGCGGCTGTTCGAGCGGGCCTCGGTGGTCACCGGACTGCTTCTGCTGCTGCGGCGCACCGTCGCCGAGACCGAGAACCGGATACGTGGCGAGCTGATCACCGATCTGCTGACCGACGCGGACCGCGACCCGGCCGGACTCACCGAACGCGGCCGGCGCCTGGGCATCGACCTCGACCGCCCGCATCTGCTGCTGGTGGCCGAGGGCGGGCCCCGGGAGCGGCTGGCCCCCGCCGCGGTGCGCTATCTGTTCGGCGGAGACATCCGCGGGGTGAGCGCGGAACACGCCGGGACCGTGGTGCTGCTGGTGGCGGCCGGTGACCGCGGACCGGCCGCGGGCGAAGCGGCACGCACGGCGGCGGCCCAGCTCGGCCAGCTCGCCCAGACCCCCGTCACCGTCGCCGCCACCGGCCCGGCGCGCGGCGCCCGGGAGCTGGCCGCCGCGTACGAGGAGGCCGCCCGCTGCCTGCGCGCGATGCGGGTCCTCGGGCGCACCGGGGAAGGGGCCTGTGTCGAGGAACTCGGCTTCCTGGGCGTGGTGCTGGGCAACGCGCAGGACGTCGACGGCTTCGTCTCGGCGACGCTCGGGCCGCTGCTGGAGTACGACGCGCAGCGCGGCACCCACCTGGTGCGCACCCTCGGCGCCTACTTCGGGTCCGGCGGCAGTCTCGTCCGCGCCAAGGACGAACTCCACGTGCACGTCAACACGGTGGTGCAGCGGCTGGACCGGGTGCAGGTGCTGCTGGGCCGCGACTGGAACGAGCCGGGCCGGGCCCTGGAGCTGCAACTCGCCCTGCGGCTCCACCTGCTGACGGGCGGCCGGGGCCGGTGAAGGCCGTCCGGCCGCCCCGGGCGGCAGCGAGTCCTCAGGCGCCGGACAGGTCCACCAGCCGGCGCGCGATCTCCTTGCCGCCCGCGTCCCCCGTCAGCACCGTGTAGTGGTTGACGTCCCGGACCGCCACCGGCGTCACCCGGGTCCCCCCGAGATCCGCCGCCGCCAGCCGGGCCTCGTCGTACAGGCCCTGCTCCTCGTCCATCAGTCCGCGCTGCGCCCACAGCAGCGTCGCCGGAACGGGCAGCTTCCGTACCGCCGTCAGCACCTCCTCGTCGAAGAGGCCGATGCCGTCGGTGCGCACCGCCTCGATCCGGCAGGTGGAACGCATGGCGGGCTCGTCCCCGGTCAGATCGCGCTGGATGTACGCGTCCACCTCGTCCGACCAGGAATCCGCGAACGCGGGGTGCGCCTGCCAGAACGAGCGGTACGCGGCCCGGTCGGCGAAGGTCATCGACAGCCGGTCCATCGCCGGGCCGATCACGGCGGTCATCAGCTCGTCCGGGGACAGGTGCGTGGGGGCGGGGAAACCGATGCCGCCGTCGACCAGCAGCAGCGGCCCGAACCGTTCCGGGTGCCGCACGGCGGCCAGCGCCGCCACGAACGCGCCCATCGAATGGCCCGCCAGCACCACCCGGCCCGAGCCCAGTGCCGCGGCCACGGCGGCCGCGTCGTCGGCGTGCGCCGCGATCCCGTACGGACCGGGCAGCGCCGAACTCCCGGCCCGGCCGCGCAGATCCGGCGCGACCAGGGTGACGCGCCCGTCCAGCAGCCTCGCCACCGGACCCCAGGACAGGGCGTTGGCGGTGATGCCGTGCAGGGCGACGACGACCGGCGCCCCGGGCTCCCGGGCCGGCCACCGCAGCGCCGCCAGCTCGCCGTCGGCCACCGGGACTCGTACCTCTTCGTAAGCGATCACGGGCGTCCGTTCTCCTTCCGGGACTTGCTCTTCGCGGGTGTTTCGGGGCCGGCCGGTCCGCGGCGTGCCGCGGCCAGCCGGGACGGCAGCCGGGCCAGGCCGCCGGGCAGCAGGTGTACCACGGCCACGAACAGCACACCGAGCAGGAACAGCGGCTGGGAGAGCGGCACCCGCAGTACCGCGGGCAGTTCGGCGACCGCGCCCGATCCGGCCAGATCACCGAGCCGGTGATCGGCCCAGGTGTAGAGGATGCCGCCGGCCATCGGCCCCCACCGGGTGCCGGATCCGCCCAGCACCACCATCACCAGCAGGGACAGGGTGAAGTCGGAGGTGGTCGTCTGGGGGGTCGAGCCACCGGTGAGCAGCAGATGCACCAGACCGCCCAGCGCGGCCAGGGCACCGGCCAGGACGAAGGCGGTGAGCTTGAACCCGTACGGCTTCAGACCCAGCACCTCCACCCGGCGTTCGTTCTCCTTGATGCCCTCCCAGACGCGTCCGGTGGGGGAGTTGACCGCCCGGTGGACGACGGCGAGGGTGAGGACGAGGTAGGCGAGCGCCAGCCAGTAGAGGTTCGCGGTGTTCTCGATGCCCACCAGCCCGGACGGCAGCAGTTCGGCGGGGGCGGCCCGGCCCTCCTCGCCGCCGGTCAGACCGCCGGGGTTGCGGGAGACCAGGATCGATCCCGCCTGGGCGAACGCCAGCGTCACCATGGAGAAGCCGATGCCGGTGACCCGCAGGCTCACCGACCCCAGGACCAGCGCGAGCACGATCCCGCAGCAGACACCGAGCAGGGCGGACACGGCGAACGGGAGCCCCGCCTCCAGCAGGAGGGTGTTCGTGGCGTAGCTGCCCGCCGCGAAGTACAGCGCGTGCCCGAAGGAGAGCAGCCCGGTGCGGCCGAGCAGCAGGTCGTAACCGGTCGCCAGCGCGCCGAACAGCAGGCAGGTGGCGAGGAGTTGCAGGCTCCCGGGGCTGCCCAGCGGGCCGTCCAGGAGCCCCGGCAGCGGCAGTGCGCTGAAGGGGGCGAGGGCCAGGACCAGCAGAGCGGCGGCGGGCCACCAGCGGCGCAGCAGCCGGGCGGTGTTCCCGGGGGCCCGTGCGGCCGTGCGGTCCTCGCCGGTGCGTTGGTGTGTCTCGGTGGCGGTGCTCACGCGAGCCTCCCGGTCAGTCCGCGCGGCCGTACGAGCAGCAGCGCGGCGAGCAGGACGACGACGGCCAGGTCGCCGAGGCCCGCTGCGGTGTAGTAGTTGGCGAACTGCTGGACCAGGCCGATGACGACGGACGCCACGGCGGCGCCGCTCACCGATCCCATGCCCCCGGTGACCACCACGACGAACGCGAAGATCAGCAGCGAGGTGCCCTGGCGCGGGTCGACCGAGCCGAAGTACAGGCCGCCGAGCGCCCCGCCGAGCGCGGCCACGCAGCCGCCGATCGCGAAGACGAGAGTGAAGGCCTTCCGTACGTCGATGCCGAGCGCGGTGACCATCGCGCGGTCCTCGACCCCGGCCCGTACGACCAGTCCGTGCCGGGTACGGCCCAGGAAGAGCCGCAGCGCCACGAGCACGACGAGGGCCGCCGCGACCAGGACCAGCCGGTTGACCGGCACCTGGGCGCCGAACAGGCCGAAGGTGCCGGACAGCGCCTTCGGGCCCGGGAAGGTACGGGCGTCCGACCCCCAGATGCCCGACAGCAGGGCCGGGACGGCGAGCCCCACCCCGACCGTGGCGAGCACCTGCTCGCGCGGCCGGGTGTAGAGCGGGCGGACGACGGCGAGTTCCAGCAGCACGGCGGCCGCGGTGCCCACCGCCGTACCGAACAGGACCGCGAGGACGAAGCCCGCCCCGCCCGGACCGGCACCGGGCAGATGGCCGGACGCCGCCCACCAGGTGCCGTACGCGCCGATGGACAGCAGCGCCCCGTGGGCGAAGTTCAGCACGTCCATCAGGCCGAAGATCAGCGAGAGTCCCGACGCGATCAGGAAGTAGAGGGCCCCCAGACCGAGTCCGGTCATGGTGAGCAGAACAACGGTGGACATCAGGAATCCGCCTCCACGGAAGATGCTCGGGTGACCGGGCCGTGTCCGACACCCAGCAGTCGCCGTGCCGTCTCCGCGTCGCCCAGCAGCTCGGCGGCCGGTCCCTGGTGGGCCGTGCGGCCGTCGGCGAGCACCGCACAGTGCTCGGCCAGGCGCCGCACGACGGCGAGGTTCTGCTCCACGAGCAGCACCGGCACCGCCTCGGCGGCCCGTTCCAGCACCTGGGCGACCTCGGTGACCACCTTGGGCGCCAGGCCCTTGGTGGGTTCGTCGGCGATGATCAGCCGGTTGCCGTTGAGAAGCGTGCGGCCGATCGCCACCATCTGCTGCTGCCCGCCGGACAGCGTCCCCGCCAACTGCCTCTCCCGGCGCTTCAGTTCGGGGAACAGTTCATGGACGAGTCCGTACGCGGGCCCGTCCGCGCCGCGCCGCTCGGCCAGCCGCAGATTCTCCGCGACGGTCAGCCCGGCGAAGATGCCGCGGTCCTCGGGTGCGTAACCGATGCCGAGGCGCACCACGGTGTGGGTGGGCAGCGACACGGTCTCCTCGCCGTCCAGCCGTACGCTGCCGGTGCGCGGGACGAGACCGAGCACACCGCGCACGGTCGTGGTCTTCCCGGCACCGTTGCGGCCGAGGAGCGCGGTCACTCCGTGCCGGGCGACGTCCAGGTCGACGCCGTGCAGGATGTGCCGGCCGCCGATCAGGACCCGCAGGTCCCGTACGGCGAGCAGGGGCCCGGTCGTCACAGTCCCTCCCCGAGATAGGCCTGCTGGACGGTCGGGTCGGCGGTCACTGCCTCGGGGGTGTCCAGCGCCAGCAGCCTTCCGTGGTGCATCACGGCGAGCCGGTCGGCCAGCCCCAGCAGGACGTCCATGTGGTGCTCGACCATCAGGACGGTGCGGCCCTCGTCCCGGTGCAGGGTGCGGATCAGTTCGGTCAGCGCGGGAACCTCTTCCGCACTGACCCCGGCCATCGGCTCGTCGAGCAGCATCAGCCGCGGCTCGCCCACCAGCAGCACCGCGAGCTCCAGCTTCCGCTTCTCGCCGTGCGACAGCTCGGCCGCCGTCGCCCGTGCCCGGTGGCCGAGACCGGTGCGCTCCAGTACGCCGTCCACCTCGGCGGTGTACCGGGAGGCGCGCCGCCACAGCCGGTAGGAGCCGCCCCGGGCGGCCTGGGCGGCCAGCCGGACGTGGTCGGCCACGCTCATCGCCGGCCAGAGGCTGGACGTCTGGAACGTGCGGCCGATGCCGCGCCGCGCCCGTGCGTGCGCGGGGTCGGCCGTCATGTCCGTGCCGTCCAGCGCGATGGTGCCGGAGGTGGCCGTGGTCAGCCCGCTGATCAGGTTGAACAGGGAGGTCTTGCCCGCCCCGTTGGGGCCGATGAAGGCCAGGAACTCGCCCTCGTGGACGCCGAGTGTGACGTCCTCGACGATCGTCGCGCCGCCGACGCCCCAGCCGAGACCGGTCAGTTGGAGCACCGGGGCGGTGCTCCGCGCCCCGGCCGTGCGCCGTGCGGTGGTTTCCTCTGCAGCCACCGGTCAGCCCGCCGAGGGCTTCGCGGGCGGTGCCACCTCGTCCATCGGCGCGGTGGTCACCAGCTCCGGCCGGGCAGCGGCGCCCTTCCCCTTGAGCTTCGCGACGAACATCGGCTGCACCAGGGCGTGGTCCTCGGCCCGGACCTGCTCCTTGCCCTTCACCCCGTCGAAGCTCCAGCCCTCCAGGGCCTTCACCATGGCGGCGGTGTCGGTGGCACCGCCCTTCTCGATCGCGCGCACCACCATCTGCGCGGCGGTGAAGCCGTCGGGGGTGAACAGGTCCGGGGTGCCGCCGGCCTTGGTGACCGAGTCGAGCATGGACTTCTCCACGGCGTTGCCGCCGCCCGCGCCCGGGAAGTAGTGCGCCAGGAACGACACCTTGGAACCGGCGTCGCCGAAGACCGGGTACGAGGCCGTTCCGGCGAGGCCCGTGACGACCTTGCCCGCCTCCAGTACGCCCTGCTGGTCCAGCGCGGTCCACAGCGCCGGCGCGGTCGAGCCGGCCCAGGCGACGAAGACCAGATCGGGCCCGCCCGCCTTCACCTGCCGGGCGAACGGGGTCAGGTCCGTGGCGCTGGGCGGAGCCAGTACGGAGCCGACCTTCGCTCCTCTGGTACCGAGGACGGCCTTCACGGCGGCGACATTGGCCTGGCCGAAGGTGGAGTCCTGGGCCAGCACCGTGACCTTCTTGCCCTTGGCGTCGCCGAGCATCGTCCCGGCGGTGAGGATGTCCTGGTAGGACTGCCGGCCCGAGCGGAAGGTGTAGTCGTTGATGCCGGTCACGGCGTCGGTGGCGGCCGGGCCGCTGATGTACAGCACCTTGTTCTGGGCGGCGAGCGGCGCCATCTGGAGCGCCACGCCGGAATCGGTGGTGCCGGCCAGCACCTTGTAACCCTTGCCGATCAGGTTCTTGGCCGCGGAGACAGCCTTGCCCGGGTCGCCCGCGTCGTCCTGCTCGGTGACCTCGATGTGGTGCCCGGCCACCTCGCGGGTGCCCTTCGTGGCGTGGTCCAGGCCCGCCATGAACCCGTCGCGGTACTGCTTCCCGTAGTCCGCGAGGAGCCCGGTACGGGAGTACACCAGTCCCACCTTGACGGTTCGGTCCTTCGAGTCCCCGCCGGAGTCGCTCCCGCCCGCCTTCCCGGCGGCGGTGCACCCGGCCAGCACGAGACCGGCGGCGGTCAGCACGGCGGCGGTGGAGAGGGATCTGCGGTGACGGGCGGTGCCCGTGGCTCTGCGACGCATGGTGACCGGCTCCTCGGCGTGTTCATGTGATGTCGCCGAACCGTATGGACACCGTGCCGCCGTCGACATGGTGCAGGACGCCCCAGCTGAAGCCATGCGCATGTGGGGGCCGCACATGGGCCCGGAAAGCGAAAGCCGCGCCGGGGAACCGGATCGTACGGTTCCCCGGCGCGGCCGGTGCGCGGTGCGCGGGTCCTGGGCGGTGGCCCGTCACATCGCGCTGATGCCCTGGATCGTGGCCACGGTGATGCCGAGCACGGCGAACGCGATGCCGACGCTGCCCATCACGATGCCGGCGACCGCCTGGCCGCGGCCGCCGCCCTGGCCGCGGTCGGCCATGCGCTTGGCCGAGATGCCGAGGCACAGCGCGATGATCGGCAGGATGATCGGGATGAGCACCAGGCCGAGGATGCCGAGAACCATCGAGGCGGTGGCCTTGCCGCTGGGCAGCGGGGCGCCACCGGGGTATCCGTAGCCGGCCGGCGGCTGGGCGTCGTATCCCGGTCCGCCCGGGGCCTGCGTCCCGTTCGCGCCGCCTGCAATGCCTGACTGGTCAGCCATGTCTTCCTCTCGATCGGTGCTGGTCATGACCATGATAAGGAGCGGCTTGTGGCCCTTCCGGTCGGAACGGTGAGAGGAGTGTGTTGAAAACGCCACGAAACGGGGTCCGGGTGTGCTATGGGGCTTCCGTGGGCTTCGTCACGTCGATCAGCCGGCACACGGTACCGATGTCGATCTTCACCTGGGCGATCGATGCCCGCCCCGACAGCCAGGTGATCAGCGCCGAGTGCCAGGTGTGCTCGATGACCCGGACCGCGGACAGCTGCTCCGGCGTCGGATGCTCCAGCCCCATCGCGTCCAGGATGATCGCCGTCGTGATCCGCGAGACGGTGTCCACCTCCGGGCTGACGCTGCGGTCCGCGAAGGTCAGCGCCCGCACCATCGCGTCCGCCAGATGCGGCTCGCGCTGGAGCGCGCGGAACGCCCGCATCAGGGTGTCGGCGACCCGCTGCGCCGGGTCCTGACCGGCCGGGGGGTGCTTGTGCAGCGTCGTGTGCATGTGCTGGAGCTGGTCCTGCATGGTCGCGACCAGCAGATGGATCTTGGAGGGGAAGTAGCGGTACAGCGTGCCCAGGGCGACCCCGGCCTCCTCCGCGACCTCACGCATCTGCACCGCCTCGAAGCCGCCCCGGCCGGCGAGCTGGGCGCTGGCGTGCAGGATGCGGCGGCGACGGGCCTCCTGTCGTTCGGTCAGGGGCGGCGATGCCGGCTTGGCTTCCGCTGTCATGTGTCCCCATCCATGGCTTCTGTCCGCGACCGGCGGGAGGCGCTCGGTCTCCCGCGGGCGCACAGCATGCCAGCGTGCCCGGTCGTGGCGCGAATCACCTGATCCGGCCGTTGCACCGACGCTACCTGCCGGTAGATTCGTAGCTCATTGAACGATCCAGTCTGAAACTTGTTCTAGATTAGCGTGAGCGGTTACGCTCCGGCGAACACGCAGTGAGAAGGGGGCCGAGTGTGACCGCTGAGGCCGTAGAGTCGGGCCCCCGCACGGGCGGCGACCCGTCCGGCAGCGCCGACGACCGTCCGTTGCGCATCGCACTCCTCACCTACAAGGGCAATCCTTTCTGCGGCGGCCAGGGCGTCTACGTACGCCACCTCGCCCGCGAGCTCGCCCGGCTCGGCCACGGCGTCGAGGTGATCGGCGCCCAGCCCTATCCGGTGCTCGACGAGGGCGTCCCGCTCACCGAACTGCCGAGCCTCGACCTCTACCGCCAGCCCGACCCGTTCCGCACCCCGAAGCGCGGCGAGTACCGGGACTGGATCGACGCGGCCGAGGTCGCCACCATGTGGACCGGCGGCTTCCCGGAACCGCTCACCTTCAGCCTGCGCGCCCGGCGCCATCTCGCCGCCCGGCGCGGCGAGTTCGACGTCATCCACGACAACCAGACCCTCGGCTACGGGCTGTTGGCGGACCTCGGCGCCCCGCTCGTCACCACCATCCACCACCCCATCACCGTCGACCGGCAGTTGGACCTGGACGCCGCCGGGACCCGCCGCCGGCGCGCCTCCGTACGCCGCTGGTACGGCTTCACCCGCATGCAGAAGCGGGTCGCGCGCCGGCTGCCCTCGGTGCTCACCGTCTCCGGCTCCTCCAAGCAGGAGATCGTCGACCACCTCGGGGTGCGCCGGGACCGCATCCACGTCGTGCACATCGGCGCGGACACCGACCTCTGGTCGCCGGATCCGTCGGTCGCCGAGGTGCCCGGCAGGATCGTCACCACCTCCAGCGCCGACGTACCGCTGAAGGGCCTCGTCCACCTCGTCGACGCACTCGCCAAGCTCCGCACCGGGAACCCGGACGCGCACCTCGTGGTCGTCGGCAAGCGGGCCGAGGACGGACCGGTCGCCCAGGCCATCGAGCGGCACGGACTCCAAGGCGCCGTCGAGTTCGTCAAGGGCATCAGCGACGCCGAACTCGTCGACCTGGTGCGCGGCGCCCAGATCGCCTGCGTCCCCTCGCTGTACGAGGGCTTCTCGCTGCCCGCCGCCGAGGCCATGGCCACCGGCACCCCCCTCGTCGCCACCACCGGCGGTGCGATCCCCGAGGTCGCGGGCCCGGACGGCGAGACCTGCCTGGCGGTCCCGCCCGCCGACGCCGGGGCACTGGCCGACGCCCTCGCCCGGCTGCTCGGCGACCCGGAGCTGCGTGCCCGGCTCGGCGCCGCGGGCCGCGAGCGGGTGCTCTCCCGCTTCACCTGGAAGCAGGCCGCCATCGGCACCGCCGCCCTCTACCGCGAAGCGATCGCCGCCCGGTCCGGCGCCACGCGCCCGGGCAGCCGTCGTTGACCCCGCCGCCCGTTCCCGTCGTCCCCGCCCTCTGACCCCCCGACCGCGAAAGCAGGCATTCGTGCTGACCGTGGACTTCACCCGCTTCCCGCTCGCCGCAGGTGACCGAGTGCTCGACCTGGGCTGCGGCGCCGGACGCCACGCCTTCGAGTGCTACCGGCGCGGCGCCCAGGTCGTGGCCCTCGACCAGAACGGCGAGGAGATCCGCGAGGTCGCGAAGTGGTTCGCCGCGATGAAGGAGGCCGGCGAGGCCCCCGAGGGCGCCACCGCCACCGCGATGGAGGGCGACGCGCTCAACCTGCCGTTCCCCGACGAGTCCTTCGACGTCGTGATCATCTCCGAAGTCATGGAGCACATCCCCGACGACAAGGGCGTCCTCGCCGAGATGGTCCGGGTCCTCAAGCCCGGCGGCCGGATCGCGATCACCGTGCCGCGCTACGGCCCCGAGAAGGTCTGCTGGACGCTCTCCGACGCCTACCACGAGGTCGAGGGCGGCCACATCCGCATCTACAGGGCCGACGAACTGCTCGCCAAGATCCGCGGCGCCGGCCTCAAGCCGTACGGCACCCACCACGCCCACGCCCTGCACTCGCCGTACTGGTGGCTCAAGTGCGCCTTCGGCGTGGACAACGACAAGGCGCTGCCGGTCCGCGCGTACCACAAGCTGCTGGTCTGGGACATCATGAAGAAGCCGATGGCCACCCGGGTCGCCGAGCAGCTGCTGAACCCGGTCGTCGGCAAGAGCTTCGTGGCGTACGCGACCAAGCCGCACCTGCCCGTGGCCGCCGCCGAGGACCTCACCAAGGCCGAGGCGTGACCGTTCCCGAGCAGACCGAACACCTCATACTGCCCGGAGTCCTCACCGCCGAGCAGGCCGCCGAGACCGTCGCCGCCCTCCTCGCCGTGCAGCGCGAGGACGGCGCCCTGCCCTGGTTCCGCGGCCACCACCTCGACCCGTGGGACCACACCGAGGCCGCCATGGCCCTCGACGCGGCGGGTGAGCACGCCGCCGCGGAACGCGCGTACGACTGGCTGGCCCGCCACCAGAACGAGGACGGCTCCTGGTACGCCGCGTACCACGACGGGGACCCGGACCGGCCGACCGACCGCTCGCTGGAGACCAACTTCTGCGCGTACGTGGCCGTCGGCGTCTGGCACCACTACCTCGCCACCGGCGACGACGCCTTCGTCGACCGGATGTGGCCGACCGTCTTCGCCGCCGTCGAGTTCGTGCTGCGGCTCCAGCAGCCCGGCGGCCAGATCGGCTGGAAGCGCGAGGCCGACGGAACCCCCGTCGACGACGCGCTGCTGACCGGCTGCTCCTCCATCCACCAGGCGCTGCGCTGCGCGCTCGCCATCGCCGAACGGCGCGAGGAGCCGCAGCCCGACTGGGAGTTGGCGACGGGCGCGCTGAGCCACGCGATCCGCAAGCACCCGGAACGCTTCCTGGACAAGAGCCGCTACTCGATGGACTGGTACTACCCGGTTCTCGGCGGCGCGCTCACCGCAGCGGCCGCCAAGGAGCGGATCGAGGAGGGCTGGGACCGCTTCGTGGTCCCTGGCCTCGGGGTGCGCTGCGTGCTGCCCAACCCGTGGGTGACCGGCGGCGAGAGCTGCGAACTCGCCCTGGCGCTCTGGGTGATGGGCGAGTCCGACCGGGCGCTGGAGATCCTCCAGTCCATCCAGCACCTGCGCGCCGAGGGCGGCATGTACTGGACCGGATACGTCTTCGAGGGCGACCGGGCCTTCTGGCCCCAGGAACTCACCACCTGGACGGCCGGATCGCTGCTGCTCGCCGTGGCCGCGCTCGGCGGCGACGAGGCGACCACGGCGGTCTTCGGCGGCGAGCACCTGCCGCGCGGGCTGGAGCCGGACTGCTGCCGCTAGCGGCTGACCGGCAGCGGTAGACCCGGACGGCGTTTCCCGAGTGGCACGCCGTTCCGGGCCGGGCGAACCTTACCGAGAGTGGCCAAGATCGTCACTCACCGTAGAGATCGCCCCGATGTTCCCGGCCAGGGAGGCCCGCTGTGCCCAGATCCGCCGTGACCGGTTCCGCGCCGCTCCGCCGTCTGCTCGTCCCGCTGCTGCTCTGCTGCGCCCTGGTGGTGGGCGCCACCGGGTGCGGCGGGGGTGACGGCAACAGCGCGAGCAGCTCCGCGTCCCCGAGCGGTACGTCGTCGGCCGAGCAGCAGAAGTTCGCCAAGACGCGGTTCGTCGCCAACGCCGGGCTCGCCGCAGGTGCGACGTACCAGTGGATCGTGAAACCGTACCGGGCGGGCAAGTTCAAGAAGGGCGCGGACGGGCGGACGTTCGCCCTGGTCAAGGCCGGGCTCGCGGGCGGCTTCACCTACAACCGGCTGAAGGCGGCGGTGGCCAACGCCAAGGGCGACCCGCTGCTGTCCAAGGCGATCGCGCCGCTGACGGCGGGCATCGAGTCGCTCAAGGGGCTCGGCGAAAAGCTTCGCAAGGGCGAGGTGGGCGCGGGCGACATCGGCGCCTTCGAGAGCGTGATCAACGGCATCAAGTCGGCCGGCAGCAGCGCGGGCGCCGAGGTGAAGGACGAGGTGCCCAGCGCCTCCCAACTCGGCGGGTAATCGGTGGGGTTCGACTCGTGATCGAACTAGGGCCTTTCGTCTGGATCAGGCCGGATCAGGGACCGGGGCACGAGCCCGGCATGATCCGGACGAAAGGCCCTAGGGTGCGTGGCATGAGCCGACTGACGCACGACCGCTACTGTGACGAAATCATCGCCCGCACCGATGCGTTGAGGGCCACGATCCGTGGCGCGGACCTCGGCGCCACCGTCCCGACCTGCCCCGACTGGACCCTGCGCGAGCTCGTACTCCACGTCGGCCGGGCCCATCGCTGGGTCGGCGAGATCGTACGCACCCGGGCCACCGAGGTGGTCCCGCCGGAGCAGGTACCGGACTCCGCCCCCGGGAGCGACGACCCCGCCGCGCTCGACGCCTGGCTGGTGGACGGCGCGGCCGGGACCGTCGAGGCGCTGCGGGCCGCGGGCCCGGAACTGAAGGTGTGGTCCTGGGGCTGGGAGGGGAGCACCGGCTTCTGGGCGCGCCGGATGGTACACGAGACGATCGTCCACCACGCCGACGCGGCGCTCACCGCGAGCACCGGGTACGAGGTGGCGCCGGAGTTCGCCGCCGACACCATCGAGGAGTGGCTGGAGATCGTCGCCTTCGTACGGTCCGTGGGTGACAAGCGGGCCGCCGGGCTGACCGGGGCCGGGCGCTCCATCCATCTGCATGCCACGGACGCGCCGGACGCCGAGTGGCTGATCGAGTTCGGCGAGGACGGCTTCGCCTGGCGGCGCGCCCACGAAAAGGCGACCGTGGCGCTGCGCGGCCCGCTCACCGACGTCATGCTGGTCTTCAACCGGCGCCTGGCGCCGGACAGCGACCGGGTCGAGGTGCTCGGTGACGCGGAGCTGCTGGACTTCTGGCTGGAGCGCGCCGTGTTCGGCTGAGCGGTCGCCCGGTGCCGTTGTGCGGGCCGGGCCGGGCTGAGCGAAGCTGGAGGGGACAGTACGCAGAGTCCGGCGGCCCCGTGGAGGTGCCGATGGAGCCCGTCCGCGCCCTGAAACGGATCGCCTTCCTGCTCGAACGCGGCAGGGCCGACACCTACCGTGTGCACGCGTTCCGCACCGCCGCCGACGCGGTGGCCGCGATGCCGCCCGGCGAGGCCGCCCGGCGCGCGGCCGCCGGTTCGCTGGAGGCGGTCAACGGCATCGGACCGAAGACCGCGCAGGTGATCCGGGAGGCGGTGGCCGGGGAAGTGCCCGGCTATCTGGAACGCCTGGAGGAGGAGGCCGCCGCCCGGCCCGCCGAGGGCGGCGAGCACCTCCTCGCCCTCCAGCGCGGCGACTGCCATCTGCACTCCGACTGGTCGGACGGCGGCAGCCCGATCGAGGAGATGGGCCGCACCGCGGCGGAGCTGGGCCACGAATGGGCTGCCCTCACCGACCACTCGCCCCGGCTGACCGTGGCGAACGGGCTCTCCCCGGACCGGCTGCTCCGGCAGCTGGCGGAGGTCGCCGAGCTCAACGCCCGGTGGGCGCCGTTCCGGCTGCTCACCGGCATCGAGTGCGACATCCTCCCCGACGGCTCCCTCGACCAGGACGAGGAGCTGCTGGAACAGCTGGACGTCGTGGTGGTCTCCGCCCATTCCGAGCTGCGGATGGACCCGGCCCCGATGACCAGACGCCTGATCGCGGCCGTCCGCCATCCCCGGGCGAACATCCTCGGGCACTGCACGGGGCGGCTGCTCGCGGACCGGAAGCGTCCGGAGTCCCGGTTCGACGCGGACGAGGTCTTCGCCGCGTGCGCGGAGGCCGGTACCGCGGTGGAGATCAACAGCCGGCCGGAACGGCTCGACCCGCCCCACCGGCTGCTGAGCCGCGCCGTCGCGGCGGGCACCCTCTTCGCCATCGACACCGACGCCCACGCGCCCGGACAGCTGGACTGGCAGATCAACGGCTGCGCCCGCGCCGAGGAGTGCCGGGTCCCGGCGGAACGCGTCGTCACCACGTGGCCGGCCGAGGAACTCCTGGCCTGGTCGCGCGAGGGCACGACCCCGGAGCGGGCCCGCTCCGGGGCGGACGGGGCCGTCGGCGCGGCCCCGGGACAGGAGCGGTGAAGCCATGACGGCCACAAGCGTGCGAGGCATCGACCACATCGGGGTCACCGTCCCCGATCTGGAGACCGCGACCCTCTTCCTCAAGAGGGCCTTCGGCGCCGAGGTGCTCTACGACACCCTGCGCCGCCAGGACGGACCGAACGGCGGACACGACGTCGAGCAGCGGCTCGGCGTCCCGGCGGGCACCCAGCAGCTGGCGATCAGGATGCTGGCGCTCCCCGGCGGCGGTCCGGGCATCGAGCTGTTCGAGTTCCAGGGCCCCCGCCGCGAACCCCCGGCGCTGCCCTGCGACTTCGGCTGGCAGCATGTGGCGCTGTACGCCGACGACCTGGACGCGGCCGTACGGGACTGCGTGGCCGCGGGCGCCTCGCTGCTCGCCGAGGCGCAGCCGCTGCCGGGCCCCGAGGCGGGGGAGCACAACCGGTTCGCTTATCTGCGCACCCCGTGGGGCAGCACCCTGCAACTCCTCACGTACCCCGACCCCCAGCCCTGGCAGCGCACCACGCCACGGCGGAGCACCCGGCCGGCCGGCACCTGGCCGACCGACCCTGCCAGGCCTTCCCCTAGTTGAGCTCCGCGAGCACCCGCAGGGTGTGCGGGTCCGGTGCCGTCACCAGGAGATCGGTGACCGGCCCCTTGCGCCACAACTCCAGCCGTTCCGCGATCCGTTCGCGCGGACCGACGAGCGAGATCTCGTCCGCGAACGCGTCGGGCACCGCGAGCACCGCCTCCTGCTTGCGCCCTTCGAGGAAGAGCCGCTGGATCCGCCGGGCCTCCTCCTCGAACCCCATCCGCGCCATCAGATCGGCGTGGAAGTTACGGGCCGCGTGGCCCATCCCCCCGATGTAGAAGCCGAGCATCGCCTTCACCGGCAGCAGCCCCTCGGCGACATCGTCACAGACCCGCGCCCGGGCCATCGGCGCGATCATGAACCCGTCGGGGAGGCCGGCGAGCGAGGCCTCGTACACATCGGTGCGCATCGGTGACCAGTACAGCGGCAGCCAGCCGTCGGCGATCCGCGTCGTCTGCGCGATGTTCTTCGGCCCCTCCGCCCCCAGCAGCACCGGCAGCCGGGACCGCAGCGGATGGGTGATCGGCTTCAGCGGCTTGCCCAGACCGGTGGAGTCCGGACCGTCGTACGGATGGGAGTGGAACCGGCCGTCCAGCTCGACGGGGGCCTCGCGGCGGAGCACCTGGCGGATGACGTCGACGTACTCCCGGGTCGCCGTCAGCGGGCTGCTCGGGAACGGCCGCCCGTACCAGCCCTCCACCACCTGCGGCCCGGACAGCCCGAGACCGAGCATCATCCGGCCGCCGGAGAGATGGTCCAGGGTGAGGGCGTGCATGGCGGTCGCGGTCGGGGTGCGCGCCGCCATCTGCGCGATGCCGGTGCCCAGTCGGATCCGGGAGGTGTGGGCGGCGATCCAGGTCAGCGGGGCGAACGCGTCCGAGCCCCAGGCCTCCGCCGTCCACACCGACGCGTACCCCAGCGCCTCGGCCTGCCTGGCGAGCTCCAGATGGGCGGGGTCCGGGCCGCGGCCCCAGTACCCGAGCGCGAGTCCGAGCCTCATCTCCGCTGCCTCCCAGCATTTCTGACGTAGCGTCAGTTATGTGACGCACGACGGAGGGTACGACAGCGGCCCCCCGCCCGGAAGGGGCGGAGGGCCGCTCTCGTACTGCTGTGGGGCGCGGGGTCAGCCGCGCTGGATGCCCGTGGTGTCCTGGAGCACACCGCGACGGCCGTCCTGGGTCTGGGCGATCAGGCCCGGACCGCGCTGCTCCACCGCGAGGTACCAGGTGCCGGGCGCCAGCTCGGCGATCGGCGACGGCGAACCGTCCTCCCCGTAAAGCGGGCGGGCCACCGGCACCGCGAACCAGAACGGCGTGAAGTCACCGGCCGGCGCACCCGCGGCGGGCGCCTGCTGGGCCGCGGCCTGCGGCTGCGGCTGCGGCTCCGGCTGACCGGGCTGCGGCTGGCCGCCGAACGGCTGCTGCTGACCCGGCTGACCGCCGTACGACGGCTGCTGGGCACCGGGGTATCCGTACCCCTGGCCGGGCTGCGGCTGACCGCCGTACGGAGGCTGCTGCACGCCCCTCGGGCCCGAGGCGCTCACCAGAGGGGCCTTCAGCGCGGGGACCAGCGGGGTGGCGACCGCGCCGCCCGCGAGCACGATCGCGGCGAGCAGGCCGAGGATCATTCCGGCGCCCGCGTTGCTGGCGTCGATGATCGACCAGAAGGCCGTCCACACCGCGAAGATGCTGAAAGCGGCACCGAATTGACCGAGGTCGAAGCCGACGATCTTGCGGCCCGGGGTGGCGCGGCCCACGATGACCAGCGCCGCTCCGATGATTCCGGCCAGGTAGACGCTCATCAGGAGCCCGAGCGAGTCCCAGGCGTTCGGGGCGTTGGAGCAGTTGATGCCCGCAGGGCAGTCGAAGCCGAAGAGGTCGAGGAAAGAGGCGATGAACAGCACGACCGCTGCTCCGATCACCACGCCGTCGCCTCGAGTGAGGGAGCGGATATTCACGTGAAGGTCCTTAGTCGATCGTCTCGTCGGGGCGGTCGTCGCTGCCGCCTGCACGGGTAAGGCGGGCACGGCACGAAGCTCGGGGGGCGGCCCCCATCGTACGGATGAATCTATCGTCTGCCCGGGCGGGTTGTGTCCCTGCCCGGACGCCGGACGCACATCCCCCCAATTTCGCCTCAGAACTACCTCTTGCTACCCATTGAGGTAGCTGCTGATGCCATCGGCAATGCCTTGTGCCGCCTTCTGGCGCCAGCCCGCGCTGGTGAGCAGGGCGGCATCCTTCGGATCACGCATATTGCCGCATTCGATGAACACTTTGGGCACGGTCGACAAATTAAGTCCGCCCAGGTCCTTGCGAACGTCCAATCCGGTATTGCCACCGACGTAATTGGAAGGCGCACTTCCGGTGGCTCGGACGAATAGCCCCGCGATCCGGGTGCCGAGGTCGCGCGAGGGCTCGACGATCTTCGAGGTGTCCGCCGCCCCGCCCCGCACCGGCCCGGGGAGGATCACATGGAAACCGCGGTTGCCGACCGCGGAACCGTCCGCGTGCACCGAGACCACGGCATCGGCCCGCGCCTCGTTGCCGATCCGGGCCCGCTCGTCCACGCACGGACCGTACGTGCGGTCGTTGTCGTACGTCAGCACGACCTTCGCGCCCTGCTTCTGGAGGAGGGTGCGCAGCCGGTGCGACACATCGAGGGTGAACCGGGCCTCGGCGTAACCGGAGTTGGTGGACGTCCCGGTGGTGTCGCACTCCTTGTGCGTGGTGCCGATGTCCACCTGGCGGTTGATCTCGCGGGTGTGCAGGTGGTTGTTCGGGTTGTGGCCGGGGTCGATGACGACGGTCTTCCCGGACAGCGGACCGGAGTTGCCGCCGGCGGGCGGGGCGGACCGGGTGGGGGAGGGGGACGTCTTTTTCGGCGCAGGAGCGCTCTTCGAAGGCGAAGCCGAGGGCGGAGTCGACGGTGATGTGGCGGCGGCACTGCCGCCCGGGCCGGGCCGGGCCGGCGCTCCGGCACCGGCGTCGCCCGCGCCGCAGCCCGCGGCACTCAGGCACACGGTCGCGAGCGCGGTGGCGGCGAGCAGGGACCGGCGGCGCCGGGTGGGGGGAACACTCTCGTCGTACGGCACCACGCGATGCTATCCGGGCGGTCGGACGGCCCGCCTCAGAAATCCGTGCCCGTGCGCCGCAGCACCCGCAGCGAGTCCGTCACCGAGACCTCGGTGAAGGCACCGGACTCCAGCGCCCGCAGATAGACGCGGTACGGCGCCTGGCCGCCGTGCGCGGGGTCCGGGAAGACGTCGTGGATCACCAGCAGCCCGCCCTCGGCGACATGCGGCGCCCAGCCCTCGTAGTCACCGTTCGCGTGCTCGTCGGTGTGACCCCCGTCGATGAAGACGAGCCCGAGCTTCCCGCCCCAGACCGCCGCGACCTGCGGAGACCGTCCGACCAGCGCCACGACGTGGTCCTCCAGGCCCGCCGCGTGCAGGGTCCTGCGGAAGGTCGGCAGCGTGTCCATCCGCCCGACCTCCGGGTCCACGACGGTCGGGTCGTGGTACTCCCAGCCGGGCTGCTGCTCCTCGCTGCCGCGGTGGTGATCGACGGTGAGGGCCGTCACACCGGCCGCCCGCGCGACGTCGGCGAGCAGGATCGTGGAGCGCCCGCAGTACGTGCCGACCTCCAGGACCGGCAGCCCCAGCGCGGCGGCCTCGGTGGCGGCCGCGTACAGGGCGAGCCCTTCGCCCACCGGCATGAAGCCCTTGGCGGCCTGGAAGGCGGCGAGAATCTCGGGCGACGGCTCGACGGCGGACTCGGCGGGCACGGGTTCCTCCTGGTGGGACGGTTCGGCGGGGGTGCGTGTTCGACGGCGCCCCATCGTGCCGTACGCCCCCGCCGAAGGCGTCGGCGGGGGCGTGCCAGGTTGTCATCGCCGGGGCCGTCTTCTGAACCCCTGCGGGTTCTCGCAATCGACGTGTCGGTAGAACGTGACCGGGCTTCCGGACGCGCGCTCGATCTCACCGCGCCGGCAGCACTCAAGGCTCTCGATCGGTTTCATGCACGCGGGGCACGTCTCTCCCGAGGGGGCGAATGTTGTGTATTCCCACTGTCGCGCGTCCGCGCGGGAGGTCCTGGCCGGCTCGGGCACGGATCGAGGGATTCTGGTCATGTCCCGTTCCTGTTCCCGCTCTCGCTCGACATGGTCATGTGCTCCGGTGTGGAGCCGACGAGGGCTGTTTCCGTCCGCTTGCGATGCTCGGCGACCAGTCGGCGCAGCATCCGGGCGAGGTCGCAGAGGTACTGGTAGGAGCTGAAGACGAGGATGTCGTCCTTCGGCGCGGAGGCGAGTAGTTGGTCAACCTCCCATAGAGCGGCGCGTGTTGCGGTGGTCTGCGGGTGGTTGAGGACCTCTTCGGCGAAGAGGCTGATGCGCCCTCGCAGTTCGGCCGTCCACGTGTCGATCTCTCGGCGGGTGGTGGTGCCGAGCCGGAGCCGGAGGGCGTCGTCAGCGGCTTGTGCCGCGGCTTCGACGTCCAAAGGGAGGTCGGCGGCGTGGGGGACCTCGGCTTTCGCGGCCGGTTCCGATGGCCGGGTAGGCGTGGGGTCTGTCATGGGGACTCCTGGCCCTGGGGTGCAGGCGGAAGGGCTGCGCCTCGGTGTTGGGCTGCACACCGTTTTGGCAACCTTGAGTAATCGTGACAGCGCGGGCGGTAGTGTGGAACTGCTGCTGCGGTTTTCTACGAGCAGGTTTCCGCGTGAAGATCTGTGCCACGGCAGCGCGTTCACGCTTCCGGATGGAGCCTTCTGCCGTGACGCAGAATGCGCCTTGCGACAGCGGGACATTCTCAGTCACACTGGGTAACAGGCCCTGGGAGCCATGAAGATGATCACGGATGTGGAGTCGGCGACGCCCGCACTCTGCCGCCTTCAGTTAGGTCGCGAACTCCGACAGCTCCGGCAGGCAGCCGGACTCACGTCGACCCAGGTCGTCCGCACCTTGATCTGCAGCCCGTCGAAGCTGGCGCCGCTCAAGTTCGCGGCGGTCATCAACGAGGCGGTTCTCCGCCGCCTGGTCGGCGGTCCGGCCGTCATGCGTGCGCAGATAGAGCATCTGGCGGAGGTGGCCGAGCTGCCCTCGGTGCGGGTGCAAGTCATCCCGTTCAGGGCGGGCGTACACCCCGGGATGAACGGCGCCTTCACGCTGCTCCGGTTCGACGACGCACCATCCATCGCCTACCTGGAGAACCTCGGCGGGGCGTCGGTCACACGGAGGCGCGCCGATGGGGCCCTGTACGAAGAGGCGTTCAACGACCTCCAGATTCTTGCCGTGGGACCACGGGAGTCTCTCGGCATGATCAGAGAAGCGATCAAGGAGCATTGATTTACATGACCACTCATGAGCCCGCCGGTGCCCACTGGTTCAGGTCGAGCTACAGCAACAACCAGGGCGGCGAATGCGTCGAGGGCGCACGGCTCGACGGGCACCGGATGGCCGTTCGCGACTCCAAGGACCCGGGGCAGGGCGCTTGTGTCTTTCCTGCCGTCGCCTGGTCGGCGTTCGTCGATGAGGTCAAGTCCGGCGACACCGTTGCCTGATGTTTCCTGAACGGAGGCCCTTGCCGCGTGCGGCAGGGGCCTTTGCCGCTGATTAGGGTGCCCGCATGGGTTTCTACGATTTTCGTTGCGCCGTCACCGGGATCAGCCTGCGCGGGATCGACGCGGTACTCGTCGGGCTGCGACCGGTCGGTGACCGGTACCGGCCGCTCACCCTCGGCATCGCCGGAAAGTACAACCGGCTCGGCTCGATCGACCGTATCGAGGAAGACCCCCACACCGATCTGGTCGCGGAATACTTTCACCGCCGCGCACGGGCCGGTGACTTCGTGATGGACCCGGGGTACGCGGACGACTACGGCAATCCGCCGCGGGACATCGAGAAGCTGCTGGCCTACTTCGAGCGGAACGTCAGCGACTCGTCCGAGGAGCACCCGGCGGCGACGCTGTTCGGCCGGCGCGTCTTCTCGACGCTCGTCGCGCGGCCTGTGTGGACCGCCCTGGCGCCCGCGTTCGCTCCGGACGGCGGGACGTATGAGACCTGGTACGAGGAGCTCTTCGCCGAGTCCGCCGAGACCGAGGAAATGTACCGCGACCTGATTCGGGAGCTCGCCCGGCACATCGAGGAACTGTCCGCGGTGAACGGCTTCCTCGACTCCCGCGGACTGGCCTGGTCGATCCCCGGCGACGACGAGATCGGCGAGCAGCACTTCGGCCCCGAGATGCGGCAGTACCTGGACGCGGCCCGGTCGGAATTCCACGACGTGCCGGCCGTACTCGAAGCGCTCACGGACTACGAGCAGCGGGTCGGCGACCTGCTCGACGACTGAGGCACCGACGGGCGGCGGCCGAGAGCACGACGACCGGTGTGCCGGCCCGACGGAGGACCCGGGGCCGGTGCATGGACGCTGAATGCCTTCGGGTCTCTCCGCACGGCCATGCGCCCGACTGTCAGCGGCGCGCAGTGCGGTCCCTTCATGGGCTCATTCGTCCGCGACCTTGGCGGGGAGGGTGAGCCACAGGGCGGCAAGCAGCCCGCCCGCCCCCGCGTCCGGCCGACCTACTGGCGCCCTTTGGCCACGCACTTGGCGCACGGGAACGGGCACGGGGGAGGCGTGGCTCCCGGCGGCAGGTAGACCGCTCCCGAGTCCATGTTCAGAGCCCCGCCGTACTGAGTCCACCAACCCGCCGGAGAGTCCGCGCACGGACTGCCCGGCGCGAACAGCTCGGAGTCGGGCGTGCTCACCGCTGCACCTTGCGTTCGCATGCGGTGTGCCGATAGACGACCACGGGCGGTTCGGAATGACGGTTCATGAAACCCCGGCGTACTGGTTCGAGAGACATGATCGGTTTCATGCACGCCGGGCAGTTCTCGCCCGCAACCACTCACCGCGACCAGCTGAACAACACAGACAGCGCGCCACCGACCTGACATCACGATGCTGAATCACCATCGGCAAAGAACTGCAGATCATCACTGCTCAGGCAATCCGGACCTGTCAAAAGGGGCGACGGTAAACCCTGGATCGTGGGAGGATCGATCGCAGATGCCTGGTTCCGTCTAATCCTGAAATCACCAAGTGCTCGGCAGGAGAGCAACGATGAACCGCACCCTGAAATGGTTCCTGCCCGGCTATCGCAGCTGCGGTGGCGTCGCGACAGCGAGGGGCTCGCATGCGTGACTTAGCGCCCGAGGACCCCGCGGCAATAGGACCATACCGGCTTACTGGCAGCCTGGGCGAGGGCGGTATGGGGAAGGTCTACCTGGCCCAGTCGCGCGGGAGACGACGTGTAGCGGTGAAGGTCGTACGTCCGGAGATCGCGGCGGACCCCGGCTTTCGCGAACGGTTCCGCCGCGAAGTAGAGGCCGCGCGAGCCGTCGGAGGGTTCTGGACCGCGCCCATCGTCGACGCGGACCCCGACGCAGCTACACCCTGGGTTGCCAGCGACTACATCGCCGCGCCAAACCTCGCCGAACGCGTAAACGAATACGGGCCTTACGACGAGGACGAGCTACTCTCGCTCACTGTCGGCCTGGCTGAGGCCCTGGAGACTATTCACCGCGTCGGCCTGGTGCACCGTGACCTCAAACCGTCGAACATCCTGGCAACAGACGACGGGCCACGGGTGATCGACTTCGGAATCTCCAAGGCAGTGCAGGGTCTCACCACCCTTACCGACACCGGTCTCATCATCGGCAGCCCTGGTTTCATGTCCCCCGAACAAGCATCGGGAGGCCCCGTCGGGCCGTCGAGCGACATCTTCTCGCTGGGTGCCGTGCTGGTCTTCGCCGCCACAGGGAAAGGCCCCTTCGACGCAGAGAGCATCCCCGCCATGCTGTACCGCGTGGTTCACGACACCCCCAGCCTGAGCGGGGTTCCAGAAGGGCTCCAGGACGTGCTCGCCGCCTGCCTGGAAAAGGCGGCCGAACGGCGGCCGACCCCGGGCAAACTGCTCGACCGGTTCAACGGCGCAAGCCTTCTGGCACCCACACGCCCAATGCAGCGAGGCGAAGCCACCACGGCAACGTCTCCCGCCCAGACCACGCCGGGGGCCACCCCAGCCGCGGACGCCCGCGTCTCACATCCCACCTGGGGCAATTTCGAGGGCGGAAAAATCTTTATTGCGATAGGTCTACTGATGAGTGCCGGAATCATCTTATATCATCTGCTCTCCGGAGATGATGGACTCTGGGAATCGCTCGTGGTGCCGGTGCTGTTTTCGTTTATCCCGGGCGCTAGCTTGTGCTTATGGGCGGCCCGGCATCCGCGCGAAACCATAATCGAGGTCACTGGACAGGGCCTGAATTATGTCCATCTGCATTGGAATTGGCAGGGTCTTTGGGAGGAAATCCAGTCAGTGACCCTGGCCCCTTTCCGGTATCCCGAAATCGATAGAACCTATTGGGAGGTCAAGGCTACTTGGGGCGAAAACTGGAACCCAGCTGATCAGGTGCCCAAGCCGTTCCGTGTCAAGGGCCATTCCCGCGCGGCGCGAATCCTCGTATCGTTCACCGGTGCCGCCATGGCCCGTGCCGAACTGACCCGGCTGGACGTTGCCCTCCGCCACCACGCAGCGGGGAAATACAACCCCGATCCCGCTCTGATCGCACTGCTGCACGCCTCCTGATGTCCCGCTACCGGGACTAATCGCAGTGCATCGGGCTTCGGTCCGGTGGTGAAGCGATTCTGAACGCTGCTCTGACCGGCAGGCTAGTTGGCGCGACCCCAAGCGCTGTACGAGCGCGCACGGACGATCGTCCGACCCGAGCTGATTCCCGCATGACGAAAGCCCCGCCACGCCCCGAAGACGCTCGGGGCTGGTGGTCTCGTCCGTGAGCACGGATAGACGGACACACCGCACACCCCCGGGGTCTCGGTTTTGTGGACCGTGCCCGCGACAGGGTTCCGCGGTGTAGTCGTCATGCTCTCCGCAGAGAGCGCCGAGTTCCCGCTACCACCCTTGACCAGGACTGATGCCACCATGCCGACACTCCAGAACTACTGGTTCCGTGTGTTGGGAGACCCGGAGGGCAACGAGTTCTGCGCGGCGCAGCCTCTGCGTGATGCGCGAGCAGCGGGACAGCACCGGCTCCGGGCGCGATGACGTACGCCCCCGCCGGACGCGATGCGTGTCCGGCGGGGGCGTACGAGGGGTGAGCCCGGGTCGGGCGCCCCCGGCAGGGCTGCGATATGGAGGTCAGCAGCTCTGCCAGAGTCGGGTCATGACGCGGACGCCGAAGCGCAGGCCCTCCAGCGGGACGCGTTCGTCCACGCCGTGGAAGAGGCGGCCGTAGTCCAGGTCGTGCGGGAGCTTGAGGCCCTTGAAGCCGAAGCAGCGGATGCCGAGGTGGGTGAAGGCCTTGGCGTCGGTGCCGCCCGGGTTGCAGTACGGGACGGGGTGGCCGTCCGGGTCCTCGGCGCGTACGGCCTCGCACATGGCGTCGACCAGCGGGCCGTCGAAGGTCGTCTCCAGCGCGATGTCGTGGTTGACCCACTCGCGGGTGACCGAGGGGAGCAGCAGCTTGTCGATGGTGTCGATCAGCTCCTGCTCGTGGCCGGGCAGGAAGCGGCCGTCCACCCGGGCGGTCGCCTTTCCGGGGATGACGTTGGTCTGGTAGCCGGCATTGAACATGGTGGGGTTCGCGGAGTTGCGGAGCACCACCTGCATGAAGTCGGAGACCGGGCCCAGCTTCGCGAGGCTGCCCTCGATGTCGTTCTCGTCGAACTCGACACCGTAGAGGCGGGCCGCCTCCTCCAGCAGGGCGCGGACCGGCTCGATCAGCCGGATCGGGAAGGTCTCGCGGCCGATGCGGGTCAACGACTCGGCGAGGTCGGTGACCGCGTTCTCGTCGTTCGGGGACGAGCCGTGGCCGGCCCGGCCGGTGGCGGTGAGCTCCATCCAGGCCATGCCGCGCTGGGCGTTCTCGATCGGGTAGAGGCGGCGGGTGTCGTCGATGGCGAAGGAGAAGCCACCGCCCTCGCCGATCGCCTCGGTGACCCCGGCGAACAGCTCCGGGCGGTGCTCGACCAGCCAGTGGGCGCCGAACTTGCCGCCCGCCTCCTCGTCGGCGAGGAAGGCCAGGACCAGATCGCGGGACGGCCTGGTGCCGGTGCGGGCGAAGTGGCGGGCGGTGGCCAGCATGACCGCCACCGTGTCCTTCATGTCGATCGCGCCGCGGCCCCACAGATAGCCGTCGCGGATCTCGCCGGAGAACGGCGGGACCTGCCACTCGGAGGCGTCGGCGGGGACCACGTCCAGATGGCCGTGGACCAGGAGGGCGCCGCGCTCCGGGTCGGCGCCCGCGATCCGGGCGATGACATTGGCGCGGCCCGGGGCGGACTCGACCAGCTCGGACTCGATGCCCACCTCGGCGAGGCGGCCCACCACCCAGTCGGCGCTCGCGCGCTCGTTGCTGGTGGGGTTGGAGGTGTCGAACCTGATCAGCTCGGCGCAGAGTTCGATGACCTCGTCCTGGGCCTCGGCGGACGCCGGGACGAGAGCGGACGCCGGGACGAGCGGGGCGGTGGGGTCGACGGTGGTCATGCTGCTCCCACAGGGGTTGTCGCGCGGGCGGCGGGGGCGGCGGTGTCGTCCTCGTCGTCCAGGGTGGAGGTGCCGTACGGCTTCACCCAGCCCAGCAGGCCGAGGGCGCTGTACAGGATGAAGGCGGTGGCCAGCGAGTTCAGGGCCGGGATACCGCCGTCGTAGAACTTGCCGACGCAGAACGCCGCGATCCAGATGGCGATGGACATCGGCACCCAGGTCGGCGAGGTCTTCGGCAGGGTCTCGGACTCGCGGGTCTCGTCCAGCGGCTTGCGCATCCGCTTCACGACCCAGTACTCGGCCACGATGATGCCGCCGATCGGCGGGATGGCGACGCCGAGAACGGAGAGGAACTCGGTGAAGTGGGTCATGATCCCGACCGCCGACAGGGCCGTGCCCGCGACGCCGAGGACGATCGTGACCGCGCCGCGGTGGACCCGCTTGCCGAAGACGACCTGGAAGAAGTTGACGACACCGAGCGAGGAGCCGTACAGGTTCCAGTCGTTGATCTTGGCGGTGGACATCAGGACCACGATCACGCCGAAGGCGCCGGAGGTGGAGAGCACGATGCTGGAGACCTCGCTGCTCTTCACCAGGTGGCCGAGCAGCACACCGGTCATGCCGACGATGTACTCGGAGAGGATCATCGACGAGGCGCTCTGCAGGAAGACGTGCGAGCCCTTCTTGTTGTACCGGGTCATCTCCGGGGACACGATGGCGCCGGTCATGTAGCCGCCCGCGATGGCGGTGGCGGCGACGGCGAGCGGGATCGTCTGGCCGGGAGCCGGCGAGTTGATCAGCTCGCTGATCGAGTGGTCCTTCAGCGTCGAGACGATCGACCAGGCGACCATGGCGAAGAACAGCGGCGTGACGATCTTGGCGAAGACGGCCATGTACTTGAAGCCGAAGATCACCAGGGCGGTGATGGCGATGCCGGCCAGCACGCACCACATCCAGGACGGGCCGCCGACCAGCGCCGAGACGCTGTTGCCGAAGATCGTGTTCTGGACGCCGAACCAGCCGACCAGGCTGACCGCGATGACGAAGCTGACCAGCGCGGAGCCGTTGCGGCCGAAGCCGACCCAGCGGGTCAGCATCGGCGTCGCCAGACCCTCGCGCATACCGGCCAGACCGATCGCGAAGATCACCACCTCCAGGATCACCGCGCCGAGCGTGAAGGCGAGGAAGGCGTTCCCGAAGGTCATGCCGACACCGATGGTGGCGCCGAGGGTGAACTGCGAGATCGAGCCGGACTGGGCCAGCCACTGGAGCAGCATCGACCAGAAGCCGAACCGCTTGTCGCGCGGGACGCGGGACAGCGAGTAGTCGTCGCTGCCGATGGCCTTGGCCTCGTGGGCCACGGCCTCGGCCTGCGGGGTGGCTGCCATCAGGACTCCTGGGGTGTGCGGCCGAAGGTCTGCAGGTGAGCCAGCGACCCGTAGCGGTTGACGAGGTTGTCGAACTCCACCGCGTCGTGGAAGTCCAGTTGGCCGCTGCCGTAGGCCTTGGCGACCTCCACGGCGTAGCGGGCGGCGGACGCGATGTCCGTCTCGTGGCTCGCGCCCGTACCGCAGCCCGGCACCGCGGCGGCCGAGGTGATGGCCAGACCGACGACCGGGGCGGCCGTCGCGGTGGAGGGCTGCAGGATCGAATTGATGTGGTGTGCCCCATTACCGTACGGGGTGATGTCCTGCGTGGTCACGGGGTACGTGACCAACGGCTCACCGGTCACCACGGCCAGCAGTTCGCCCAGCTGCTCGCTGACCCGGAGCACCCAGCCCTCCTTGACGGTGGGCGACAGGGCGAGTCCCTTGTGGTTGATGATCCGGTTGCCCTTGGTGGTGTCGATGGAGAGCACGGCCTCCATCTCGCCGGTCACCTCGTGGCGGTTCATGGTGGCGATGTCCACGGGCGAGCCCATGAACGGCACCGGGTCGTGCGGCTCGGTCGGCGCGTTCGGGCAGATGTGGGTGGCGACGATCACATCGCCGGGCAGCACGTCGCCGCGGCGGCGCATGGCGAGCAGCTTGGCGGCGGTGGCGATCGCCGAGACGGCGCCGTCGGCGTCGGAGACCAGGCCGGTCACCTCGGGCCGGGCGCCGATGCCGCCGAGCCGGCCCACCACGCCCAGCGTGCGGGCGCTGCCACCCGACGTACGCCCGTGGGAGCCCGGGATACGGACCATCACGAAGTCCGTCGAGCCCTGCTCGCCGGCGACCGTGGTGACCTTCGCTGACGAGCCCTCGGTCCCGCTCACGGAGTCGAGGTACTCGACGACCGTCTTGCCATTGACCTGGGGATCGTCCAGCAGATCGACGATGTCCAGCACGTACTTCAACATGGGGGGCCTTTCTCGCTCATCCAGGCACCCGGGCCGGCGCTCGACGGGGGAAGCGCGGGGCGGGGTGCTGAGGCCACATTCGGGATCGGATAGCGTTGAACGCAACTGTTTCCCGTTATTTGCAATTCAGGTCTGAATGGTGAGATGACGATGGCGGACTTCGATCTGGACCGGCGCACCCCCGCCGGAGCCCTGCAAACCGTCGACCGGGCGCTCCTCGTGCTGCTCGCCTTCGAGCGGACCAGGCCCGACTGGGGCGTCACCGAGGTCGCCGAGGAGTTCGGCTGGGACACCTCGGTGGCCCAGCGGCTGCTCGCCACCCTCGCCGGACGCGGCTTCCTGGTCTCCGACCCGGTCACCCGCCGCTATCGCATCGGCCCCGCCGTACTGCGCCTGGGCAGGCTCTGGGAGCGCTCCGGATCGCTGGAGCTGCTGGCCGGGCCGGTCCTGGAGGAACTGTGCCGGGTCACCGGCGACACCGTGCTCTTCTGCCTGCCGGACAGCTTCCACATGCGGTGCGTCGCGGCCGAGGAGGGTGTGGCCGGGCCGCTGCGCTACTACCCGCTGGTCGGCGAGCTCTACCCGGCGCACGCCGGGGCGACCAGCAAGTCGTACTACGCGTACCTCCCCGACGAGCAGCGCCACCGGCTCTTCCGGGGCCGCCCGATGGCCCGGTTCACCGACCGGACGGTCACCGACCCGGACCGGCTGGAGGCGGAGTTCCTCAAGGTCCGCGCCCAGGGGTACGCCTGGACGGTCGGCGAGTACGACACCGGCATCGCGACCGTCGCCGTACCGGTCTTCCTCGGCCGCGAGCCGTACGGCAGCCTCAGCCTCGGCGGCGCCGAGGAACTCTTCGCGGGCGCGCCGCACGACCGGCTCGACGCGCTGCGCCACGCGGCCCAGCTGCTGGAGAAGCGGCTCACCCACCCTCCGCAGCGCCCGAAACCCCGCACCCGTCGTCCCCGCACCACCTGATGATCCGGAAGAGAACCAAGAGGAACCCCATGAATCTGCTGCTGCTCTCCAACTCCACCCAGTACGGCCGGGGTTACCTGGAACACGCCCTCGACACCGTCACCGCGTTCCTGCCCTCCGGCGCCCGGCTGGCCTTCGTCCCCTACGCGCTCGCCGACTACACCGCGTACACCGCACGCGTCCGCGAGGCCCTCACGCCGTCCGGGATCACTGTGCGCGGGGTCCACGAGAACGCCGACCCGGTCGCCGAACTCGCCGCGTCCGACGCCGTGTTCATCGGCGGCGGCAACTCCTTCCGGCTGCTGAGCGCCCTGTACCGGACCGGTCTGCGGGACGCCGTGACCGAGGCGGTGCGCAGCGGGCTGCCGTACATGGGGGCCAGCGCCGGGACGAACATGGCGGCGCCCACCCTGCGCACCACCAACGACATGCCCATCGTGCAGCCGCCGTCCTTCGAGACGCTCGGCCTCGTCCCGTTCCAGATCAACCCGCACTACCTGGACCCGGACCCGGCCAGCACCCACAAGGGCGAGACCCGCGAGGAGCGGCTCACCGAATTCCTGGAGGAGAACGACGTGCCGGTGCTCGGCCTGCGCGAGGGATCGTGGCTGCGGGTCGACGGACGCCAGGCCCGGGTGCAGGGCGCCCGGCCCGCCCGGCTGTTCACCCGCGGCGCGCAGCCGCAGGAGCTCCCGGCGGGCTCGGACGTCTCTCATCTGCTCACGACGACACCGCGGTTCGACGCTCCGGTGCGCTGACGCCCAGCACCAGATCGGCATCGACCGGCAGGCCGTCGCCCGGACAGGCCGCAGGGCAGGCGCGCGGCGCGTACCCCGCGGCCGAACCGGCCAGCACGTAGTTGCCGCCGGACGGGGCGGCCAGCGCGTAGTGGCCGTCCTCGTCCGCCACGGTGAGACCGGCCTGACGGCCCCGGTGGTCGATCAGCGTGACATTGGCGCGGGCCACCGGGGCGCCGTCCGCGTCCAGCACCCGGCCGCGGAAGCCGCCCGAACCGGCGACCGGGCGGGTGGCGGTGGGCGCCGGGTCCTGGGCGTCCCCGGCGCTGCTCGCCAGCAGCGCCGGGCGCATCGCCTCGCGCTGCGACGGCAGGAACGAGGCCAGCACCAGTCCGATCACCACCGCGCCCGTCGCGATCAGGAACGAGATGCGGAACCCCTCCATCGAGGGCAGCGGCACCCCGCCCGTGCGCACCGAGGTGTTCGCCAGCACCATGCCGATCACGGCGCTCGACACCGAGGTGCCGATCGAACGCATCAGGGTGTTCAGGCCGTTGGCCGCACCGGTCTCCGACGGATCGACGGCCCCGATGATCAGCGCGGGCAGCGAGGAGTACGCGAGCCCGATGCCGGCGCCGAGCATCACCGCGATCACCACGGTCTGCCAGGCGGCGCTCATCAGCCCCAGCCCCGCCCCGTAACCGATCGCGATGACCAGCATGCCGAGCATCAGCGAGACCTTGGGGCCCCGGCGGGCGGACAGCCGGGCGTACAGCGGGGCGACGAGCATCATCGTCAGACCGAGCGGCGCCACGCACAGCCCGGCGACCACCATCGACTGCCCGAGGCCGTACCCCGTCGACGCCGGCAGCTGGAGCAGCTGCGGCAGGACCAGTGAGACGGCGTAGAAGGCGACCCCGACCATGATCGAGGAGAGGTTGGTGAGCAGCACCTCGCGCCGGGCCGTGGTCCGCAGGTCGACCAGCGGGGCCGGGCTGCGCAGCTCGAACAGGCCCCACAGGACGAGGATCACCAGCGCGGCGGCGATCAGCCCGAGTGTGCTGCCCGAGGTCCAGCCCCAGTCGCTGCCCTTGGTGATCGGCAGCAGCAGGCAGACCAGTCCGAGCGAGAGCCCCAGCGCGCCGGCCAGGTCGAACCGGCCGGGGGCGCGCAGCGTGGTCTCCGGTACGACCAGGACGGTGAGCGCCATCGACAGCACACCGAGCCCGGCCGCGCCGAAGAACAGGGTGTGCCAGTCGGAGTGCTGGGCGACCAGCGCGGAGGCGGGCAGTGCCAGTCCACCGCCGACCCCGATCGAGGAGCTCATCAGCGCCATCGCCGAGCCGAGCCGCTCGCGCGGCAGTTCGTCGCGCATGATGCCGATGCCCAGCGGGATGGCGCCCATGGCGAAGCCCTGGAGCGCACGGCCCACGATCATGACCACGAGTGCGTCGGTGAAGGCGCATATCAAGGAGCCGACCACCATGACGGCGAGGCTGGCGAGCAGCATCTTCCGCTTGCCGTAGAGGTCGCCGAGCCGCCCCATGATCGGGGTGGCGACGGCTCCCGCGAGCAGTGTCGCGGTCATCACCCAGGTGGCGTTCGACGGGTCGGTGTGCAGCAGGGCGGGCAGGTCCTTGATGACGGGGACGAGCAGGGTCTGCATCACCGCGACGGTGATGCCCGCGAAGGCGAGCACGGGGACGACACCGCCGCCCGCCCTGCGCGTCCGCGGATCGGGGAGTTCCCCGGCGGGCTGTCCGTTCGTCGTCTCTGGCATGCGTGCGGCCTCCGGGCGGCGTGATCGAGGGTCTGAAGAGGCATGCGGGTGCGGCGGGCGGGCAGCGCCGACCGCCAACTGCGTGCAGGCTGAAACCTTCCGGGTGTCCGCGGTATTCCGGTGAACGAGGTGCGAACGGGGCACGACGGCGCACTCGGATCGGCGCGTGCGGAGATCCGGCCGGCATCTGACCTTCCGTCAGAATGGAACGTGTTCTACTCTTGCGCCGTTCCAGTGGCTGCGACCGGCGAGGATCCGCATGGGCATCGGAATCACCGAAGAACACAGGGAGTTGGCGCAAGCCGTACGAGGCTGGCTGGCGCGCGCCGCACCGCCGCAGGAGATCCGCAAGCTGCTCGACGCGGACGCCCCCCATGCCCCCGGCGTGCGCCCCGGGTACTGGGACGGGCTCGCGGAACAGGGCCTGCTCGCCGTCCATCTGCCCGAGAAGCACGGGGGTGGCGGCGGCCGGCTCCTCGATCTGGCCGTGGTCCTCGAAGAGGCGGGCCGGGCCGCGCTTCCCGGCCCGTACCTGTCGAGCTCCCTCGCCTCCGCCGTACTGCGCACGGCGGGGTCGCACGAGCTGGTGCGCGGGCTCGCGGACGGTACGCGCATCGGCGCCGTCGCCCTCGGCCCCGGCACCCTCACCGCCGTCGAGAGCGAGGACGGGCATCTGCTCGACGGCACCGCACCGCCCGTCCTCTCCGGCGCCGACGCCGATCTGCTCCTCCTGCCCGCCGAATCGGCCACCGGCACCCTCTGGTTCGCCGTCGACGCCGCCACCGAGGGGCTGACCGCCCGCCCGCACCACGGCGCCGACCCGACCCGGCCCACCGCCCGGATCCACGCCGAGGGGGTGCTCGTCCCCGCCGCCCGGCTCGTACGGACCGACACCACGCGCGTCCGCGACCTCGCCGCCGTCCTCCTCGCCGCGGAAGCCTGCGGAACCGCTGCCAGGGCCCTGCACACCGCCGCCGAACACGCCAAGGTCCGCGAACAGTTCGGCCGCCCCATCGGGCAGTTCCAGGGCGTCAAGCACCTCTGCGCCGACATGCTCGTACGCGTCGAGCGGGCCCGTGCGCTGGCGTGGGACGCGGCCCGCGCCGCCGACGAGGAGACGGACCCGGACGTACGGTCCATGGTCGCCGCCCTCGCGGCGTCGGAGGCCCTCGACGCCGCGTACGGCTGCGCCAAGGACTGCGTCCAGATCCTCGGCGGCATCGGCTTCACCTGGGAGCACGACGCCCATCTGTATCTGCGCCGGGCCCTGGTGGCCCGGCAGCTGCTCGGGACCGGCGACACCCACCGGCTGCGGGCCGTCCGGCTGGCCGAGGGCGGGGCGCGCCGCGGACTCGCCCTCGAACTCCCCGCCGGGGCCGCCGCCCACCGGGCCGCCGCGCGCGAGGCCGTCGCCGCCGCCCGCGGCCTCGACCCGAAGGCCGCCCGCCGCGCCCTCGCGCCGACCGGCTACGCCGCCCCGTACCTTCCCACCCCCCACGGCCTGGGCGCCGGCCCCGTACAACAACTCGCCATCCAGCAGGAGTTGGCGGAACAAGGAGTGAAGCTGAGCGATCTCGGGATCGCCACCTGGGTGGTGCCCTCGCTCATCGCCCACGGCACGGCCGCGCAGCAGGAGCGCTATCTGCTGCCCACCCTGCGCGGCGAACTCCTGTGGTGCCAGCTGTTCTCGGAGCCCGGTGCGGGGTCCGACCTCGCCTCGCTGCGCACGAAGGCGGAGCGGACCGAGGAGGGCTGGCGGATCAACGGCCAGAAGGTGTGGACGAGCGCCGCCCAGTGGGCCGACCACGGGATCCTGCTCGCCAGGACCGACCCGGACGCCCCCAAGCACGAGGGGATCGGCTACTTCCTCGTCGACATGAAGAACACCCCGGGCATCGACATCCGGCCGCTGAAGGAGATCACCGGCGACTGCCTCTTCAACGAGGTGTACTTCGACGACGTCCTGCTGCCCGCCGACGCCGTCGTGGGCGAGCCCGACGGCGGCTGGCGGGTCGCCCGCAACACCCTGGGCAACGAACGCGTCCACATGGCCGACCAGATGACCTTCGACACCGGCCTGGAGGCGCTGATCGCCCGCTCCGGCGAACTCGACGGCGCCTGCCGGGCCCGCATCGGAGCACTGGCCGCCGAGGCCCACGCCCTCGGCTGCATCGGACTGCGGACCACGATGCGGCAGGTCTCCGGTCTTGAACCCGGAGCGGGAGCCTCCGTCCGCAAACTCGTCCAGACCACCCACCAGCAGAAGGTCGCCGAACTCGCCCTCGAACTCCTCGGCCCGGCGGGCGCGGCCGGCGAGGGACCGGCGGAGCGGGCCCTGCACGGCTTCCTGATGTCCCGCTGTCTGACCATCGCGGGCGGCACCACCCAGGTTCAGCTCAATGTCGTCGCCGAGCGCATCCTCGGCCTCCCGCGCGATTGAAGGGACTTGCCATGAAGCCCGCGCAGCACGCGAAGCCCATGAAGCTCATGAAGGCGTACGTCGTCGGTGTCGGAATGACGAAGTTCGAGAAGCCCGAGACACGCGACTGGCAGTACTGGGACATGGCGAAGGAGGCCGGCACGGCCGCGCTCGCCGATGCCTCCCTCGCGTACGAGCAGATCCAGCAGGCCGTCGTCGGCTACTGCTTCCAGCCCTCCACCGCCGGCCAGCGCGCGGTGTACGAACTCGGCCTGACCGGGATCCCCGTCTACAACGTCAACAACAACTGCGCCACCGGCTCCACCGCCCTGATGACGGCCAGGCAGTTCGTCGAGGGCGGCGGCAGCGACTGCGTCCTCGCGCTCGGCTTCGAGAAGATGACGCGCGGCGCCCTCGGCGGCGGCGGCGCGGACGGCGGTGCCGCCGACTTCAAGACGTCACCCGTCGCCCGGCACTACGGGATCATGGCCGCCGCCCACGGCTTCGAGATGAGCCCGCCCACGGCCCAGATCTTCGGCAACGCGGCCCGCGAGCACATGGAGCGGTACGGGACGACCGAGGCACAGCTCGCCGCCGTCGGCGCCAAGAACCACCGGCACTCGGTGAACAATCCGTACGCCCAGTTCCAGGACCCCTGCACGGTCGAGGAGATACTCGCCGCGAAGCCCATCCACAGCCCGCTGACCAAGCTCCAGTGCTCACCCACCTCCGACGGCGCGGCCGCCGCCGTCGTGGTGTCGGAGCGCTTCGTCGAGCGCCACGGCCTGGGCGACCGGGCGGTCGAGATCGTCGCCCAGGCCATGACCACCGACACCGGCGACTCCTTCGCCTCGGGGACCTGCATCGACGCGGTGGGCCTGCCGATGTCGCGGGCCGCCGCCCGGCAGGTCTACGAGGCCTCCGGACTCTCGGCCGCCGACCTGGACGTCATCGAACTGCACGACTGCTTCTCCATCAACGAACTCCTCACCTACGAGGCGCTCGGGCTGTGCGGCGAGGGCGAGTCCGGGAAGCTCGTCGAGTCCGGCGCCACCACGTACGGCGGCCGCTGGGTGGTCAACCCGTCCGGCGGGCTGATCTCCAAGGGGCACCCGCTCGGCGCCACCGGAATCGCCCAGACCGCCGAACTGACCTGGCAGCTCAGGGGCGAGGCGGGGAACAGGCAGGTGAAGGACGCCCGGGTCGGCCTGGCCCACAACATCGGTCTCGGTGGAGCGGCGGTGGTGACGCTGCTGCGGAGGTAGGCCCGAATTCCGATGTACGGGGCGCAGCACGGGTGCGAGTATGACGGGCATGGCTGACGTCAAGACGCCCGTGCCGCCGCGGGAGCGGACCAGTACTCACACCCGGGCGGCGGTGCTCGCCGCCTGCGTCGGTCAGTTCCTCGTCGTGCTCGACGTGTCCGTCGTCAACGTCGCCCTGCCGTCCATGCGTTCCGACCTCGGGACGAGCTCCGCCGGACTCCAGTGGGTGCTCAACGCCTACTCGATCGCCTTCGCCGGATTCATGCTCCTCGGCGGGCGCGCCGCGGACATCTACGGCCGCAAGCGGATGTTCCTCACAGGCCTCGGCCTGTTCACCGCCGCCTCCCTGGCCGGCGGGCTCGCCCAGGAGGGCTGGCAGCTGATCGCCGCCCGCGCCGCGCAGGGACTCGGCGCCGCCGTGCTCGCCCCCGCCACCCTGACCCTGCTCACCACCACCGTCCCCGAGGGCCCGGCCAGGACGAGGGTGATAGGCACCTGGATGGCCGTCGGCGCGGGCGGCGGCGCGGCCGGCGGACTGATCGGCGGGGTGCTCACCGATCTGCCCCGCCACCGGGCGGCCCGGCGCTGAGACGCGGGCTACAGCCACCCCTGCTGCCGCACCGCCCGCACCGCCTCCATCCGGTTGCGCGTACCCGTCTTGCCGATCGCCGACGACAGATAGTCCCGCACCGTCGACTCGGACAGATGCAGCTTCGCCGCGATGTCGGCGACCGTCGCCCCGTCCACCGAGGCGTTCGGTGCGTCCCGTTCCCGCGCGGTCAGCGGGCTCGGCCCGCCGACGATCGCGAAGCCCATCAGACAGGCCACGTTGACCACCCCGGTGCCCTGCGGGGTGAGCCGGTAGCCGTTGCCGAGGCCGAGCAGGGTGAACGGCAGCGCGCCGATCCACAGCAGCAGCGCCAACGCGATCCACTGCCAGGCGTCCAGCCGCACCCCGTTGAGCAGCCCGCCGCCGGGCCCCGGCAGATGTGTGTGTACGGACTTCGCCATGACATATGTCATGACCGGGCGCCCGCCCACGGATGAATCTGACGCTACGTCAGCAGCGGTCTTCACAACTGCTGGGCGCTGCGTTATACATGGGTTCATCGGCTAGAACGCGTTCTAGAACGGGCGTGGCGGCCGGTCCCGCGCGACCTCGGTGCGGCCGACGGTGCGGACGGCCGCGCCGAGGTCTTCCCACCATCAAGGAGCAGCTCTCCCATGCCCATTGATGCCGAAAAGGCTCTCGCCGCCGAACCTCGTTCCACCCGGATCGGCTGGGACCACAAGGACGTACAGCTCTACCACCTCGGGATCGGCGCCGGCTTCGACCCCGACCGTGCCGACTTCGCCGTGGACCCCCACGAGCTGCGCTACACACTGGAGTCCCGGCTCCATGTGCTGCCCTCCTTCGCCACCGTCGCGGGCACGGGCGTCGTCGGCGGACTCTCCTCGCCCGGCATCGACATCGACCTCGCCGCCGTCCTGCACGGCGGGCAGAGCGTACGGGTGCACCGGCCGATCCCGGTACGGGGCGGCGCCGTACAGACCTCGAAGGTCGCCGCGGTGTACGACAAGGGCAAGGCGGCCGTGCTGGTGCTGCGCACCGAGGCCGCCGACGAACAGGGCCCGCTGTGGACCAACGACGCCCAGATCTACGTCCGGGGCGAGGGCGGCTTCGGCGGTGAACGCGGCCCGTCCGAGCGGGTCGCGTATCCCGAGGCCGCCCCGGACCACATCGTGCGGCGGCCCGTCCGGCCGGACCAGGCGCTGCTGTACCGACTCTCCGGGGACTGGAACCCGCTGCACGCCGACCCCGAGTTCGCCGCGCGCGCCGGCTTCGACCGGCCGATCCTGCACGGACTGTGCACCTACGGCATCACGCTCAAGGCCGTCACCGACACGGTCCTCGGCGGCGATGTGACCCGTATCCGCTCCTACCGCACCCGGTTCGCCGGCGTCGTCTTCCCCGGCGAGACCCTCCGCATCGAGATGTGGACCGACGCGAACCAGGTGCGGGTCGAGGTGAGGGCCGTGGAGCGGGACAACGCCATGGTCCTCGGCGACACCTTCGTCGAACACTCCTGACCCGACCCGGACCGACTCCAAGAGGACCGCAGGCCCACGTTCCACACGCCCACGAGGGGAGCCGCACCATGCGCGCAGCCGTACTGCACGAGATAGGCCAGGACAAACTGGAGGTCCTCGACGACGTCGAGGCGGTGGGCTTCGGCCCCGGCAAGGTCAGGCTCCGCATCAGGGCCACCGGACTGTGCCACTCCGACGTCTCGGCGATGAACGGGGTGCTGCCGCAGCCCGCCCCGTTCATCCCGGGCCACGAGGGCGCCGGCGAGGTCCTGGACGTCGGCGACGGCGTCACCGGACTGAGCGCGGGGGACCGGGTGCTGGTCTGCTGGCTGCCCGCCTGCGGGGCGTGCCCGTCCTGCAGGCGCGGCCAGACCCAGCTCTGCCTGGCCGGCTTCATGAACGCGGGCACCCCCAACTTCAAGCGCCCCGGCGGCGATGTATTCGGCTTCGCGGGCACCGGCACCTTCACCGAGGAGGTCGTCGTCGGCGCCGGCTGCGCGGTGCCGATCCCCGACGACGTACCCTTCGAGATCGCCGCGCTGATCGGCTGCGGGGTGACCACCGGACTCGGCGCCGCCATCAACACCGCGCGGGTGGAGGCGGGTTCGTCGGTCGCCGTGATCGGCTGCGGCGGCGTCGGCATCTCCACGATCCAGGGCGCCAGGGTGCAGGGCGCCGCCCAGATCGTGGCCGTGGACCCGGTCGCCTCCCGGCGCGAGGCGGCGCTGCGGTTCGGCGCGACCGAGGCGGTGTCGCCCGACGAGTTCGCCGACGCCAAGCAGCGGATCACCGCGGGCGAGGGCTTCGACTACGTCTTCGAGGTCGTCGGCAAGTCGGCCACCGCGCGCACCGCGTACGAGAACACCCGGCGCGGCGGCACCCTGTGCGTCGTCGGCGCGGGCGCGATGGACGACAACTTCCAGGTCAACATGTTCGAGCTGTTCTTCGACGAGAAGCGGATCCTGCCCTCCATGTACGGGGGAGGCGATGTGCTCCGCTCGTACGAACGGGCCATCGCGCTCTGGCGGGCCGGCCGGATCGACCTCGAATCGATGATCACCCACCGGGTGCGGCTCGAAGGGATCAACGACGCGCTCGACCAGATGCGGACCGGCGAGTCGCTGCGCACCTGCGTCGAGCTCTGACCACCGCCCGCCCCTCCCGAGAGGACTGGAGAGATTCCGATGTCACTTCCCCTGGACGGCATGTCCGCGATCGTCACGGGCGCGGGCCGCGGCCTCGGACGCGCCGAAGCGCTGGAACTGGCGGGGCTGGGCGCGGCCGTGGTCGTCAACGACTACGGGCAGCCGGGCCGCGACGGCTCCGGCGAGGCGTCCGCGACGCCCGCCGAGGAGGTCGCCGAGGAGATCCGGGCCGCGGGCGGCCGGGCGGTCGCGCACCTCGGCGACGTCTCCGACCACGAGCAGGCCCGCGCCCTGGTGGAACTGGCCGTCGAAACCTACGGAAAGCTCGACATCCTGGTCAACAACGCGGGCATCCTGCGCGACCGGATGATCTTCTCGATGACCGAGGACGAGTGGGACTCCGTCATCAGGGTCCACCTCAAGGGCCACTTCAACACCACGCACTTCGCCGCCGCGCACTGGCGCACCCGCTCCAAGGAGTCCGGCGGCCCGGTCCACGGCCGGATCGTCAACACCTCGTCGGAGGCGTTCCTGGCCGGCTCGGCGGGCCAGCCGAACTACGCGGCGGCCAAGGGCGGCATCGTCGGCCTCACCACCTCCACGGCCCTGGCCCTGGCCCGGTACGGAGTCACCGCCAACGTCATCTGCCCACGGGCCCGCACCCGGATGACCGAGGACGTCTTCGCGGGCTTCCAGGAACCGACGGACGGCGGACTCGACGCGCTCGCCCCCGAACACGTCGCGCCACTGGTCGGCTATCTGGCCTCCCCGGCCGCCGCCAAGGTCAACGGGCAGTTGCTCGTAGTGCACGGCGGGATGGTCGCGATCGTCGAACGCCCCAGGGTCGCGGCCAAGTTCGACTCCTCGAAGGAGACGTTCTCCTTCGGCGAGCTGGACGAGCTGATCTCGCCGTACTACGAGGACCGCCCGCCGAACGAGACCTTCGCCGCGGCGGAGGTGCTCGGCCTGAAACGGGGCTGACGGGACAGGAGTCCGGCCACCACGGACACGGGTGGGCCCCGGCAGCCGTCTCCGGCTGCCGGGGCCCACCCGTCCCTCGTTGCTGTTCCGCGCGGTCAGGCCGCCCGGCTGTCCCCCTCGGAGGGGCGGCGGTGGCGGCCGTGCGGCTGTGCAGACGCGTCGTCCATCGACTCACCCCCTCGGTGCTTTCCGGCGCCGCCGGCTTCGGCCCGGTCCGCGTCCGCCGGACGCGTCTGGGTCGTGTCGGTTCGGGCTTCAGACATGTGGGAAGTCACCCCGTTGTGATCGCTTACGTGTGTGTCACCAGGCCGATCACGCCAACCGCAACACGGCGCGGTCACCGTGGGCGACCGCCGGATACGGCTGCGTAGCCCGGGCCCAGATTTTAACCAGGCACCATGCGCCCGGTGAGAGGCGCCTGCCCCAGTGGAATCGGCTTGCACACGGGTAGAGGCGCGGCGGCGGCGGACGGTTGCATACCGCTTTCCGCACCGGGTTCCGCCGACGGCCGTACGCCGTACCCGTCGTCCGCCGGTGCCGCCAGCAGGGCCACACCGCACGCCACGTTCCCGTCGGCGTACGGAAGTCTGAGCACGCCCTCCCGGGTCCACACCCCGCGGCCGGCCTGCCACCCCTGGGGGGCGGCGAGTTGATGCAGCCGGCGCCCGGCCGGGCGCCACACCCCGACCCAGCTGCCCGCCGCCCCGTCGATCCGCAGCGCCACCGCACAGCTCTCCGGCATCAGCACCTGGCCCGGCTGCACGGCGAACGGCGTCACCGCCACATCGGCCGGGCGCAGGCACTCCGGGAAGCGCACCGGCAGACAGCTGCCGAGCACGCCCCACCCCAGCCGGTCGTGTCCCGGCGCGTCCGAGCGGATCAGCAGCAGTCCGCTGTCCGGGTCGGCGAGCAGCAGACGGTCGTTGCTGGCCGGGGCGATCTGCAGCAGCGGCGTCACCTCGCCGCCCCGCTCCAGGTCCACGGCGACCGCCTTGACCGGGCCGCCGCCCGGCATCTCCCGGTCCAGGGCCAGCATCCGGCCCGTCCGGTCCAGCCAGACGCCGCCGGAACAGCGCCCCGGGACCTCCGCGACCGGCTCGGGGCCGTGGACGCCGCCCGCCACCAGCCAGACGGAGGTGGAGTGAGCACCGGCCGACAACGCGTACGCACTCACACCGTCCGGTGTGGGCGGCAGCAGGGTCAGCTCCGCGCATTCCACGGCGCCGAGCGGGAGTTCACCGGTCCCGGGGCCGGTCGGATAGAGCAGCGACACCGCGTGCCGGTCCGCGACCCGGCGCCGGATCAGCACCCGCCCGTCGGCCAGCGGCAGCACCTCGGAGTCCGGCTCCTCCGGCTGGTCGAGGGGGAGCGGTACGGCGTACGGCTCGGGCCCGTCGAGCGTCCAGCGCTCCACGAACCACGCCCCGCCGGCCTCTCCGGGCCCCTCCGCCGCCACTTCCGCGAGCGCGAGCCGGGCCGCGTACGAACCGTCCGCGGCGATCGTGAACGCGGGCGCGGCAGGGGTCGCGCCGAGCGGCGCGCCGCCTCCGTCCGCTCCGTCCGGCGGGTCGTCCGTCGCACCGGGCGCCTCCGGCTCGCTGTCCTCCAAGGCCGCGTCCCCGTGGTCTTCGGCGGCCCCGGTCGCGCCCACGGTCTTGTTCTCGATGGCACAGACAGTCATGGAATGGTCACCTCCGGCAACTGAAGCTAGTTTTCGCACTTCCTGCCGAACAACACGAGATCTGTCACTTCACACATAAGGGTGGCGATGGAGGTGTTTGCCTGAGGGGGAGGGGGCAGCTGTGCTGGGCATGGTGCGAATGAGTAAGGTTAGGCAGCCCTAAGCGTTATTGGTGTGTTCGTTACAACTGGAGCAAGTGATGTCCCTTCGTCGCCGCGGCACCGCCGCAGTCGGCCTGGCGGTGGCTGCCGCCCTCACCCTCTCGGCCTGCGGGAGCGACGACGGGGGGTCGGGCGGCTCGGCCAAGTCCGAGGGCGGCGACAAGAAGGCGGCCGTCGCCACGGGCGGCAAGGACTTCGCCGACGCCGCGAAGAAGACGGCGGAGTACGGGACCGACGCCGAGGCCGGGCAGTTCCCCCGGACCGTCACCCACGCGATGGGAAAGACCGAGATCAAGTCCGCTCCCAAGCGCGTCGTCGTGCTGGACGTCGGTGAGCTCGACAACGTCGTCTCGCTGGGTGTGAAGCCGGTCGGCTACGCCCCCTCCGAGGGTGGCGCGGCCATGCCCTCGTACCTGAAGAAGGAGGCGGGCACCCCGAAGAGCATCGGCACCATCAACAACCTCAACCTGGAGGCCATCGCAGGTCTGAAGCCCGACCTGATCCTCGGCAGCCAGCTGCGCGCGGCCGACAAGTACGACGCGCTCTCCAAGATCGCGCCGACCGTGTTCTCCATCCGTCCGGGCTTCACCTGGAAGGAGAACTACCTCCTCAACGCCGCGGCGCTGGACAGGACGGCCAAGGCCAAGAGCGAGCTCGGCGCCTACGAGGCCAAGGCGAAGAAGCTCGGCGAGGACATCGGCCCGGACAAGCCGGCCATCTCCATGGTCCGCTACATGCCGGACCGGATCCGCCTCTACGCCAAGGCGTCCTTCATCGGCACCATCCTCGACGACGCCGGTCTGCCGCGGCCCAAGAACCAGCAGATCAACGACCTCGCCGTGGAGATCAGCCCGGAGAAGATCGACGAGGCCGACGCCGACTGGATCTTCACCGGCGTCTACGGCGACGTGAAGGCCACCAAGCGGGACACCACCCAGGCCAACCCGCTGTGGAAGAACCTGAAGGCCGTCAAGGAGGGCCGGGCCAAGGACGTCTCCGACGAGACCTGGTACCTCGGCCTCGGTGTCACGGCGGCGAACCTGGTCCTCGACGACCTCCGCGCCGACCTCGTGAAGTAACGATCTCCGCGCAGACCGTGGCGGTCCGCACGGACCGCCACAGCCATGGGCGACGGGGCACGGAGGGCAGGTAGCCTTTGCTTGTGCCCCGTCTGTCTGATGTCCTCGCCGAGCTCGACGCTCTCTGGCCGCCCGAGCGGGCCGAAGGCTGGGACGCGGTCGGTACCGTCTGCGGAGACCCCGGCGCCGTCGTCGACCGGGTGCTCTTCGCCGTCGACCCCGTCCACGAGATCGTCGACGAGGCGATCCGGCTCGGCGCCCAGCTGATCGTCACCCACCACCCGCTCTATCTGCGGGGTACGACGACGGTCGCGGCCGACACCTTCAAGGGCCGGGTCGTGCACACCCTCATCAAGCACGACATCGCGCTGCACGTCGCCCACACCAATGCCGACACCGCCGACCCGGGCGTCTCCGACGCGCTGGCCGGCGCGCTCGACCTGCGCGTCGAGGGCCCGCTCGTACCGGACCCGGCGGACCCCGAGGGGCGGCGCGGCCTGGGCCGGATCTGTGTGCTCGACCACCCCGAGACCCTGGCCGAGTTCGCCGCCCGCGCGGCCGCCCGGCTGCCCGCCACCGCGCAGGGCATCCGGCTCGCCGGCGACCCGTCGGCGACCGTGCGCACCGTCGCCGTCAGCGGCGGCTCCGGCGACAGCCTCTTCGACGCGGTGCGCGCCGCGGGCGTCGACGCCTTCCTCACCGCCGACCTGCGCCACCACCCGGCCTCCGAGGCCATCCAGCATTCCCCGCTCGGCCTGATCGACGCCGCGCACTGGGCCACCGAGTGGCCCTGGTGCGAACAGGCCGCGGCGCAGCTCGACGCGATTTCCGACCGCCACGGATGGGACCTGCGGGTCCACGTCTCGAAGCAGGTCACCGACCCCTGGACCACCACCACCCACCACTCTTCTGGAGCCCCCAACTGAACGCCGCGCCCGCCGACCAGATCCGACTTCTCGACGTCCAGGCCCTCGACGTACGCCTGTCGCAGCTCGCCCACCGGCGCAAGTCGCTGCCCGAGCACGCCGAGATCGAGTCGCTCACCAGCGACCTCGCGCAACTGCGCGACCTGCTGGTCGCCTCGCAGACCGAGGAGAGCGACACCGCCCGCGAGCAGACCAAGGCGGAGCAGGACGTCGACCAGGTGCGCCAGCGCGCCGCCCGCGACCAGCAGCGCCTCGACTCCGGCGCGGTCACCTCGCCGAAGGACCTGGAGAGCCTCCAGCGCGAGATCGCCTCGCTGGCCAAGCGCCAGGGTGACCTGGAGGACGTCGTCCTCGAAGTGATGGAGCGCCGCGAGTCCGCCCAGGAGCGCGTCACGGAGCTGTCCGACCGGGTCTCCGCCGTCCAGGCCAAGACCGATGACGCGACCGCCCGCCGTGACGCCGCGACCAAGGAGCTCGACGCGGAGGCCGCGAGCGTCACCAAGGAGCGCGAGCTGGTCGCCGGTTCGGTCCCCGCGGACCTGCTGAAGCTGTACGACAAGCTCCGCGTCCAGCAGGGCGGGGTCGGCGCCGCCCGCCTCTACCAGCGCCGCTGCGAGGGCTGCCGCCTCGAACTGAACATCACCGAGGTCAACGACGTGAAGGCGGCGTCCCCGGACACCGTCCTGCGCTGCGAGAACTGCCGCCGCATCCTGGTCCGTACGGCGGAGTCGGGCCTGTAATGACCCAGCCGCGCCAGTTCGTCATCGAGGCCGACGGCGGATCCCGGGGCAACCCCGGACCCGCCGGTTACGGAGCGGTCGTCATCGACCCGGTGACGGGGGAGACCCTCGCCGAGGCCGCCGAGTACATCGGCGTCGCGACGAACAACGTCGCCGAGTACAAGGGCCTCATCGCGGGCCTGAAGGCGGCGAAGGCGCTGGTACCGGACGCCTCGGCGGACGGCGCGGTCCAGGTGCGGGTCCGGATGGACTCCAAGCTGGTCGTGGAACAGATGTCGGGCCGCTGGAAGATCAAGCACCCCGACATGAAGCCGCTCGCGGCGGAGGCCGCCAGGATCCTGCCGGCCTCCGCCGTCACGTACGAGTGGATCCCGCGCGAGAAGAACAAGCACGCCGACCGGCTCGCCAACGAGGCGATGGACGCGGGCAGGCGCGGCAAGCAGTGGCAGCCGTCCGCGTCCACCGCCGCCCTCGACGTCCCCCGGCCCTCGGCCACCGCGGACCTCCCCCCGGTGTCCGGTCCGCCCGGCGACGCGGCGGCGGGCGCGGCCAAGGCCCGCGCGGCCCTGGCCTCCCGGCCGGGAGCGGCCTCCCCGGCGGCCCCCCGGGTCGGCTGGGGCGCGGCGCCCGATCTCGGGGCGCCCGCCACCTTCGTACTGCTCCGGCACGGCGAAACGGCCCTCACCCCCGAGAAGCGGTTCTCGGGCAGCGGCGGCAGCGACCCCGAACTCTCGGCGGCCGGCCGCCACCAGGCCGAACGCATCGCCCAGTCGCTGGCCGCCCGCTCCACGATCGAGGAGATCGTCAGCTCCCCGCTGCGCCGCTGCCGCGAAACGGCGGCCGCGGTGGCGGCCCGGCTCGGCCTGGAGGTCCGGATCGAGGACGGCCTGCGCGAGACGGACTTCGGCGCCTGGGAGGGCCTGACCTTCGCCGAGGTACGTGAGCGCTACGGCCCCGACCTGGACGCCTGGCTGGCCTCCGCGAAGGCGGCCCCCACCGGCGGCGGCGAGAGCTTCGCCGAGGTCGCCCGCCGGGTGTCAGCCACCCGCGACCGCCTCATCACCCGCTACGCGGGCCGCACGGTCCTCCTGGTCACCCATGTGACCCCGATCAAGACCCTGATCCGACTGGCACTCGGCGCCCCGCCCGAGGCCCTGTTCCGGATGGAACTCTCGGCGGCCTCGGTCTCGGCGGTGGCGTACTACGCGGACGGGAACGCGTCGGTCCGACTGCTGAACGACACGTCGCACTTGCGGTAGGGCCTGTCCGGCGCAGATCGGGGCCGGGCGGGGGCGTCAGCCGCGCAGCGCCGACGCCTCGCTCGCCAGCCGCTCCACCCGCGCCCAGTCCTTCGCCGCGACCGCGTCCGCCGGAACCATCCAACTGCCGCCCACGCAACCGACGTTGGGCAGCGCGAGATAAGACGGGGCGGAGCCGAGGGAGATGCCGCCCGTCGGGCAGAAGCGGGCCTGCGGCAGCGGTGCGGAGAGCGCCTTCAGATATGCCGTGCCGCCGGCCGCCTCGGCCGGGAAGAACTTCATCTCCGTGACCCCGCGCTCCAGCAGCGCGACCACCTCGGACGTCGTGGAGACACCCGGCAGGAACGGCACCCCCGACGCCTTCATCGCGTCCAGCAGCTGGTCCGTCCACCCGGGACTGACCAGGAACCGGGCCCCAGCGACGACGGTGTCGGCGACATTCCGTACGGAGATGACCGTGCCGGCCCCGACCACCGCGTCCGGCACCTCGGCCGCGATCGCCGCGATCGCGTCCAGCGCCGCGGCGGTGCGCAGTGTCACCTCGATGGCCGGGAGCCCGCCCGCGACCAGGGCCCGGGCGAGCGGCACCGCGTCGGCGGCGTCCTCCAGGACGACTACGGGCACGACGGGGGCGAGGTCCAGCACAGGGGAGGTCATGGGCTCATCTTGCCGCGACGTACGCACCGTAAGCAACGAGCGTTGCACATGATGCAACACGCAGAGCTCGACGACCCAGCCGCAGCCGGTCGACGGCTCAGTGAATCTCCGTCACCACGACATCGAGCGACCACGCCCGCCCGGCCCGTGCCGGAGCCTCGGCGTCCACCACGTACCCGAGCCCGCGCAAGGTCTCCACCAGCTCCGCGGGCCCCTTCGGCCGCGCACCGGAGACCAGCAGATCGCGGACCATCCGCCCCTTCGTCGCCTTGTTGAAGTGGCTGACCACCGACCGCTTCTCGACCCCGTCCACCAGCTGGGAGTGCAGCACCCGCACGCTCGCCGTGCGCTCCGCCACCTCGCCCTTCGGCTTCCACGCCGCGGTGTAGGCGGAGGACCGCAGGTCCAGGACGAGCCCGTCCCCGGCCGCCTCCGGCATCACCTGCGCCATCGGGTCACGCCAGTACGCCCCGAGCGCGCCCAGGCCCGGCAGCTTCACACCCATCGAGCAGCGGTACGAAGGAATCCGGTCGCCCACCCGCACCGCGCCCCACAGCCCGGAGAAGACCAGCAGCGACTTCCCGGCCCGCCGCTTGGCCGCCGCGTCCAGGGAGGCCAGGTCCAGCGCGTCGTACAGCACGCCCGTGTAGATCTCCCCGGCCGGACGCGTCCCGGCCGTCCAGAGCTCCACGTTCTTCGCGATCTCGCCGCGCAGCCCCTCGCTCAGCCCGAGCACCTCGCGGGCCTTCTCCTGGTCCGCCGCGCACAGCTCGACCAGCTCGTCGAGAACCGCCGCCCGCGCCCCGGCCAGGCCCGGAAGCGACAGCGACTCCGGCTTCAGGGGCACCCCGCGCCCCGAGGCGGCCTTTCCTTCGGAGGGCGGCAACAGCACGAGCACGGCGGTTCTCCTTCGTACGCACAGTCGGGGCGACGGGACCAGGCCCCCGCGCCAGCGTACGGGCACGCCGGGACCGGCCGGGCCGCCACCCGGGATGCCGCCCGCCCCGCCCCGCCATACGCTCGGTCCATGCCCCGCCGCCATCTCCGAATGACCGGGACGCCCGACACTCCGCTGGGGGCGTCCCTGCGCAAACTGCGCACCGAGCTCGGCCTTCCCGACGACTTCCCGCCCGAGGTCCTCGCCGAAGCGGCACAAGCGGCGAAGGACCCGGCGGTATCGGCCCACGAGGACGCGACGGACCTGCCGTTCCTCACCATCGACCCGCCCACCTCGACCGACCTCGACCAGGCCATGTACCTCGGACGCCGCCGACGCGGCTACCGGGTGCACTACGCCGTCGCCGATGCCGCCGCCTTCGTACGCCCCGGCGGCGCACTCGACACCGAGGCCCACCGCCGGGTGACGCCCTCTACTTCCCCGACGGCAGAGTGCCGCTCCACCCCACCCTGCTCTCCGAGGGCGAGGCCAGCCTCCTGCCGGGGCGGACCCGACCCGCCGTGCTCTGGCGGATCGACCTCGACACCGAGGGCGGCACCGTCGCCACCTCGGTGCGCCGGGCCCTCGTCCGCAGCCGCGCCAAGCTCGACCACGCGGGCGTCCAGCGGCAGATCGACACCGGCACCGCCGAGGAACCCCTCGCCCTGCTCCGCGACATCGGACGGCTCCGCGAGGAGCAGGAGGTCGCCCGCGGCGGCATCTCCCTCAATGTGCCCGAGCAGGAGATCGTCCAGCGCGACGGCGGCTACGGCCTGGAGTACCGCGCCCCGCTGCCCGCCGACGGCTGGAACGCCCAGATCTCCCTGCTGACCGGCATGGCCGCCGCCCATCTCATGACCGAGACCGGCACCGGCATCCTGCGCACCCTGCCGGTCGCCCCGGACGGCGCCGTGGCCCGGCTCCGCCGCTGTGCCGAGGCGCTGCACATCGACTGGCCGCACCACGTCCCGTACGCCCAGGTCGTCCGCTCCCTCGACCCGCGGAAGGCCGACCACGCCGCGTTCCTCCAGGAGTGCACCACCCTGCTGCGCGGCGCCGGCTACACCGTCTTCGAGCACGGCGGACTCCCCACCCCCGCCGTCCACGCCGCCGTCGCCGACCTCTACACGCACTGCACCGCCCCGCTGCGCCGCCTCGTCGACCGGTACGCGACCGAGCTGTGCCTGGCCGCCGTCGCGGAACAGGACCCGCCCGAGTGGGTCCGCGCCGCCCTGCCCGGCCTGCCGAAGGAGATGGCGAACGGGACCGGGCGCGCCAACACCGTCGAGCGCGAGTGCGTCGACCTGGTCGAGGCCGCGCTGCTCAAGGACCGGATCGGCGAGGTCTTCGAGGCGTACGTGGTCGACGTGTCGGAGCAGGAACCCACCACCGGCACCGTCCACATCGACGACCCGGCCGTCGTCGCCCGGATCGAGGGCGGCGACGCGAAGCTCCCGCTGGGGGAGCGGCTGCGGGTCAGGCTGGCCCGGGCGGATCCTGGTTCGGCGAAGGTGCTCTTCGCCCCCGCGTGAGCGCGGCCACGGCGGCCCCCGGATCATCCGCGTGGAACCGGACCACCCGCGCCCACTCCCGTTTCCCCAGTGGCCGTACGAACTCCACCGGACCGGCCAGCTCCACGGTCACCGTCGTCTGACCGCCCACGACCAGGTCGAGCACCCCGTCCGCGCCCAGCCGCACCGGCCCGCCCTCGGGGAAGCGCCGCTCGACCCGCGCCCCGGTGACCGCACCGGCCGGAATCCGCAGGTCGAACAGCCCGCCGTAGCGAATCCGCAGCGCGCCGTCGGCGTCCACCACATGCGGCCGGGTCACGCACGCGGCATGGAAGGCGAGCACCAGGACCACCCCGTACACATCGAGCACGAGCAGAACCCTGTGCACGACCGGCCACGGGATCAGCAGCGCCAGCATCACCGTCTCGACCAGAGCGACGAAGACCAGGCCGTACATCATGGCGGTCTGCGGCCCGGTGTACGGGACGGCAAGGGCACCCTCCGGCACGCCATGACGCCTCCGCAGCACCCACAGCCCGAGACTGCGCAGGGCGCGCACCTCGTGGGCGACGAGACGGCGCACCTTCTCGGGCACGACGGTACGGAGCGCCGCACCCATCGCCTCCCGCCGCCCGGCACCCGCGCGCCGGCCCACGAGCCAGAGCCGCCACAGGACCGCGCCCTCGAACCCGAGCGCGGCGACCACCAGGGCCTCGGCACCGAGCAGAACCGCACCCGGTATCCGGACCCCCGCCAGCAGGCAGCCGCCCAGACCCAATTCGACAGCCGGCACAGCCCCCACGGCATACCGTGCAATCCGCACGCTCATCCTGTTCCCCTCTCCGCCACGCGGGCCGCCAGGGCCGCCATCACCCGGCGCACCACCTCGGCCTGCGCGGGCGCGTAGTCGTCGAGCAGCGCCTCACCGAGCCCCGTCATGACCGGCCCGTCCGAGGGGATCGCCGCCAGCACCCCGTCCGGCACGGCAGCCGCCAGATCGGCGGCGAGCGGGGGAATCCGGGGATCGTCCACGGCCGCCCCGTCGAGTGCGTCCAGCCGCTCGTACAGCGCGTGCACGGCCGGGTCCTCGGCCAGCGGTGCCAGCGCGGCGTAGATCTCGCCGCCGACGCCCGTGGTGTCCAGCAGTACGAGATGCTCACGGTCCTTGGCGGCCATGGGGGAGCCGGTCGTCGGCACCGTACCCAGCAGCTCGGCGAGGGCCGGCGACACGGGCTCCTCGGCGGAGACCGGCCCGTCCAGCAGCCGGGCCAGCCGGCGCCGCCGCTCCCGGATCCCGCTCTCCTGCCGGGCCAGATCCGCGTCCAGCTCAGCCAGCACGTCCATGAGCTCGCGCCCCGCCGCATCGGCGAGCACGTCCCGCACCTCGTCCAGCCCGAGCCCGAGCTCGGTGAGCCGCCGGATCCGGGCCAGCACCACGGCGTCGCGCACGCTGTAGACGCGGTAGCCGTTGGACCGGCGACCGGGCTCGGGAAGCAACCCGACGTGGTGGTAGTGCCGGATCGCCCGCGAGGTGACCCCGACGAGCGCGGCTATCTCTCCGATGCGCATGAGGCCAGTAGAAACCTTGACGCTGCGACAGGGTCAAGCGCGCACCGCACCCCTCCGTGTCCGACAACTCCGCACCCGCCTGTGCCACGATCGAGGGGCGTACTCCCATCTCACGGACGGGCGGGTCCATCGATGTCCCAATCTGGCGAGCGACCGAGGAAGGGGCGTGACATGACAGCCATGCCGCATGAACCGCTCACGCAGGCGGACGTCCTGCTGGAGGGCTTCCTGGCGCTGGATACGCCGGAGGGCTTCCGCGCCGAGCTGATCGAGGGGGAGATTGTCGTGACGCCGCCGCCGGACGGGGACCACGAGGACTACATCAGCCTGATCATGAAGCAGGTGATCAGGCTGGCCCGGACCGATATGGACTTTTCCGGGAACAAAGGGCTGAAGCTGGCGAGCGGCGGACGCTGCCCCAAGAACCATGTCATTCCCGACGGCACCTTCGCCCCCACCGAACTGCGTCTGTACCGGGGAGCCGACCCCTGGATGCCGTGCGAGGGAGTGGCCCTCGTCGTCGAGGTCACCTCGACCAAGCCCCGGGCCGACCGCACGGACAAGCGTCACTGCTACGCCCGCGGCCCCATCCCGCTCTACCTCCTGGTCGACCGGGAGCAGTCCTCGCTGACGCTGTTCAGCGACCCGGAGGGCGACGACTACCGCCAGCACTGCACGATCCCGTTCGGTAAGCGGCTCGCTCTCCCGGTGCCGTTCGCCTTCGACCTGGAGACCGAGGAACTCATCTGAACCCGGCCCCGATCGGTGGCCCTCTCCGGACGGGTAGCATGGTCGGCACGGCAGACGAGCCGGGCGGACGGCCGCGTGGGGATCCCCGGATCTCCCCGAGGAACGTCCGGGCTCCACAGGGCAGGGTGATGGCTAACGGCCACCCGGGGTGACCCGCGGGACAGTGCCACAGAAAACAGACCGCCGGGGACTTCGGCCCTCGGTAAGGGTGAAACGGTGGTGTAAGAGACCACCAGCGCCTGAGGTGACTCAGGCGGCTAGGTAAACCCCACCCGGAGCAAGGTCAAGAGGGGCCGCCGCAAGACGGCCCTGCGCGAATGATCGAGGGCTGCCCGCCCGAGTTCGCGGGTAGACCGCACGAGACCGGCAGCAATGCCGGTCCTAGATGGATGGCCGTCTCCCCGGCCGCCGCGAGGCGACCGGGCGACAGAACCCGGCGTACAGCCCGACTCGTCTGCCGCCTAAGGCTTCTGACCAGCGAAACCGCAGGTCAGGGGCCTTTTGGCAGGGAGCAACGGGCCTCGTCCCACCCCGTTCCGTCCCGGTTCGAACCGGACCGCACGGCTACGTAGACCCCCCTGGACAGCGGTTCGTCGTCCATGAACGAAGGCTGAGCGGCTCAGGCGATCCGGTGCTCCCAGCGCAGTGACGGGTTCCGGTCGATCCAGTACAGGTGGGATGTGGGCGTCACGTGGAGCCGGACGGAGTCGACGTCCGGCGTCCCCGCGTCCTGCCAGGCCACGAGGGAACGCTCGACTTCGTCCCACAGGGCCACGGGACCACCCTGGCGGACGGTCCAGGCCGCGCCGGAGGGGAGGAACGCGGCGAACGACTCCCGCTCAGGGTCGAACAGGTACCGCAAGGGCGAGCCGTCGCCGTGGGTGGCGCGGACGAACTGCGCACCGGGCGCCGCGAGTTGAGTGAGGAAGGCGGGCATCCACTCCTCCAGGACGAGAGGAGATACCAGGGCGGTCCGCTCGCTGTCCGCATAGGCGGTCCGGGCGGAGAGGTCGCCCGCCACGGGCGTCACCGCCTGGGCCCGTGCCTGCATGAAGCAGGAGCGTCCGATGATCGTGCCCTCGGCGGTACCGTCCTCGCCGACGGTGACCTTCGCGAGGCCGGTTCCCCAGGGCCAGGAACCGACCGTGCCGAGGATGATGCCACCGGGCTTCGCCTGCCGGACCCATGTGTACGGGATGCGGCGGACCGCGCAAGTGGCGATGACCCGGTCGTACGGCGCCCGGTGCGGATGGCCGAGAAGCCCGTCGCCCGTCACCGTCCACGTCGAGTAGCCGACGGTTTCCAGGGCGGCATCCGCGCGTGCTGCCACCTGAGGGTCGACCTCGATGGTGGTGACGTTGTCCTCGCCGAGGTAGTGGCACATCAGGGCCGTGGAGTAGCCGGTGCCCGTGCCGATCTCCAGGACATGGTGTTCCGCCTTGAGGTCCAGGGCCTCGATCATGCCGACGACCGTGGTCGGGTCGGTCGACGACGACGTGGGCACGCCCGCGACGGGTTCACCGCTCTGGTCGGCGGTGAGGTGGCCGTCGAGCTGAGTGGTGAGGGGGAGGGGTCGGGCGCTTTTTTCTCCACCCGCGCCGGCAGGGTGCGAACGACGGTCCGTGGGCACCGGCTCAGAGGCGAGCGGTCTGGATGTTGTCGGCTGAGGTCGTCCACTCGACGCCACTCTCGGGCCGGATGTGCGCGACCCGAACAGTGCCGTGGCTGTGGAGCTCGTGCGTGACGGCGACGAGCACACCCTCCCCGCGCGAGGCGACGTCGCGGACGTTCATGTTCAGCAGCGGGTGCTGCTCGTAGCCGTCGGGGCCGACCGGGTTCACGTCTTCGTCTCCTGCCGGGTCTCGCTGCGGCGCATGAACTTCTCCCAGCCGATGGCCGCACGTTTCCGCAGAGCTCGGCTCGGCGCACCCGGTCGGGGCTCCGGCGGCGTGTACGTACGGCCACTGGCGCCGGGGTTCCTACGGGGCAGTTCGGATGTTGTCACGCGGTCGCTCCTCTCTGATGGGGCAGCAGCAGCTGGCCGCAGCCGGGACGGGACGGGGCGCGCGGCCCGCTGCCTCAGGGGAGCCGCCCGGAGGGTCCTTCAACCTCCGAGCGGCGTGTGACCAGTGAACGACGATCCGTTACCGTCTCCCAGAGCGGACTCCGCGCATTGCCCAGGCTTTTTCCGGGCATCGGGTGTTGCGAGTGAGGAAGGTGCTCTTCGTGAGGGGAGTCCAATGGCTTTAAGGCGTAGGCGCTTTGCCGAGCGGCGGGTGGCAAAGGGTTACTCTCAGGAGGAATTCGCAGAAGCGCTTATGGTGGCCGCGTCCACCGTGGTCCGTTGGGAAAGTGGCCGTGCCACCCCACAACCGCACCAACGGCCCAAGATCGCCAGCCTGTTAGGAGCCACCCTCTCCGAGCTGGAAGGGCTTCTCTTCGAAGAACAGCCGGCCGAAACCGCCGTGCTTCCTGACACCCCACCCCTCCTCCACGGTGATGATGACGATATGAAGCGCCGCGATGTCCTGGGTCTGCTCGCCGTCACGGGCGCGCTGGTCACCCTGCCCGGTTCGGACGAGGCCCCCCGAGGACACACAGTGGCGGCGCTCCTGGAGACAGGGGAGGAGCTGCACCGCAGTCTGTGGCAGGTCTTCACCCTCTCGGACTCCAAGCCGACCGTCTTCCCGGCGGTCCGCAAGCAGCTCGACGTCCTGACGAAGGGCCTGGCCGAGGCGCGTACCGCAGCGGACCGGGCCCGGCTGTGCACGATGACGGCCGACCTCTACCAGCTCGCCGGCGAACTCTTCTTCGACGCCAACCGGTACACCGACGCCGCCCAGTGCTACACGCTGGCTGCCAACGCTGCCCATGCCGGTGGCGACCACGACCTCTGGGCCTGTGCCATGACCCGCCACGCCTACGTCGAGCTGTACGCGCGCCGCGCGCCCGCTGCCCAGCCCCTGCTGGCGGTGGCCTCCCGGATCGCCCGGCGGGGCGACAGTGCACTGTCCACCCGCCACTGGGTCGCCGTCGTCCAGGCCCAGGTGTGCGCGGCCATGGGCGACATCGACGGCTGCGCCCGGGCCCTCGACGAAGCCGAGAAGGTGCACTCCCTCGACGGCCACTCCCACAACGGCGGCTGGCTCCGCTTCGACGGTTCCCGCCTCCCCGAGGAACGAGGGGCCTGCTACCTCCAGCTCGGCCGTCCCGACCTCGCGGAAGATGTCCTCACCACAGCCCTCGCCCAACCGCTGTCCCTGCGCCGTCGCGCCGCCGTACTGAGCGACCTTGCCGTCCTCGGGGCCCACCGGGGTGACGTCGATCAGGTCGTGCAGTACGCGGAGGTAGTGCTTGGCCTGGCCGACCGGTCGAACTCGGGATTCATCGGCAAGAAACTGGACGGACTTCGAGGGCGTCTTGCTCCGCTCATGCCCAATGGTCGAGTCTCGGATCTGGATCACCGAATCGCGGCGCTTTCGCGCACCGCATGACGAGAGGGACACGTGCATGAGTGACGGTCGGATCTTCCGCGAGGCGTGGATCGCCAGTGTGAACAAGCACTACCCTGGTGAGCCGAAGCCCGGCTACGTCACTCCGTGGGACGAGACGCCCGAGTGGGAGCGCGAGGCTGCCGCCGCCGTATACGGACAGGTGCGCGACTTCATCAGGATCAGCGAAGGGCACGCCACACGGCTCACCCGCGAGCAGAAGAGCCGCTTCGTCGCGATCTGCTGGACCGCCCAGATGTTCAAGCATTTCGAGGACCCGAAGCCCGGATACGTCGCTGACTGGGATGACCTGCCGACCTGGCAGCAGGAGACGGACTCGGACATCTTCGAGCGCATCGAGCAGACCGTCTGAACCCTGAGAACGACGAAGCCCCCGTCCGGGCCGCTCCGGGGCGGGGGCGTCTCCTCACGTAGCCATCAAGGTAGCCACAGAAGCGCCCTCTCTGCGCGTTTGCACAGGTCATAGCGTTGCGGTAGCTCTCCCCGGCGTACAGCCCGACTCGTCTGCCCCTTCGGGCTCCTGGCCAGCGAAATCGCAGGTCAGGGGCCATTTTTCGTGGATCGGCGGGTCGAACTCGACCCCGGTCCGTACCGGACCTCACGACTACGAAGGCAGCCACCGAGGCAGCCACGCTTCGTCGGGTCGGAGGTGGCGAGGAAGGCCGTCGGCCCACGGGGCAGCGCGGCCACCGAGGACTCAAGTGCCTCGATCTTGCGACGTGGGGAGCGCTTGAGACCGGACGCGGTTTCGGTCTCGCTTGCGGCAGGTAGTACGAAATCGCATAGTTCGAAATCGTGAAGTCGGAATCCGTGTCATCTGAGTGGTCGGCCCTGCTTGCTCTGCAGCGGGTCACCCACGCCACCCTGCAAGTGCTCGCCGCAGAGCTCGTCGACCTGGACCTGACCGCCTCCGAGATCAACGCACTGGCCAACCTGGCCGACGGCCGGGGCCGGACCGTGTCCGAACTCGGCGCGGCCGTGGGTACCCGCCCCACTACGCTGACCAGCGTCCTGGACCGCCTGGAACGACGCGGCCACATCACCCGTGGCGCCAGCCCGGGAGACCGCCGCGCGGTGCTCATCGAACTCACCTCCTCCGGATAGCTGACCGCCACCACGATCCGACAGGCCATCGCCGGTCTGGAGCATCGCGCGCTCGATGGCCTGCCGGCGAACGCGATCGCAGGCCTGCGCGCTGCCCTGCAAGCCCTGACGGAGGTGCCCTCATGACCGCTCGTCCCCGGCACGCTGCCGACGCGCCCGACTTCGAAGCCTTGCTGGCCGAAGTGATGGCGACCGCCGAGCGGTTCGGCCACCGGGAACATGTCCATCTGACGTGGCTGGCCGTGCGGCGGGTCGGTGTGCGCGCGGCACTCGGCCTGGTCAGCGACGGCATTCAGCGCACCGCCCGCTATGCGGGGGCGCCCCAGAAGTACCACGCGACCGTCAGCCGGGCCTGGGTGGAGCTGGTCGGTCACCACGTGGCCGAACACGGCGAAGAAGACTTCAATGCGTTCGCCGACCACCACCCCGCCCTGCTCGACAAGCGACTCCTGACAGCCCGCTTCTACCGTCCGTCGACGCCGGCCTCCTCACAGGCGAAGACAGACTGGATCGAGCCCGATCTCTCTCCCTTCCCGTGGCAGGACGCCGGCCGGGGGCAGCCCCGGGAGGAAGCGGCGCGGTGACCGTGACCGGGCAACGGCGCGCATGGTGTTCTCCGACCGGCCGCTGCTCGCCCTCGGCTCAGCCGAGGTCGTCACTCGACGTGGAGCTGCGGATCATGCGCACGTTGGGCAGCCTTCCCCGCCAGATCTCTCGTTCACCCGTGGCCCTGAATCCGTGACGCTCGTAGAAGCGGATCGCGCGCTCGTTGTACTCGGTGACCCATAGGCGCATGGGCGTGCTTCCTGCCCAGGCCAGGAATTCGCTCATCATCCGCCCCCCGACACCTTCGCCCTGGGCCTCGTTCAGCAGATACATCGGCCCGAGGGTGACCACGTCGTCCCGGCGGCCGCAGAGGAAACCGACGATCTCCGTACCGGAGCGGACGACACGGCAGAACAGCAGGTCCGGCCGTTGCTCCGCTGCCACTACGAACTCCCGCCACTGAGCGATCCCTGCCGCGGTGGCGGAGGAGCCCCGGTGCTCGCGTATCCATCTCTCGTCTATCCCCGCCTCCTCGTCGGGATACGTCTGCAGCCAGGCCCTCAGCTGCACAGACCCCAGGGACTCGGCGTCCTCGGCGTGGGGGGCTTCGATCACATGGGTCATGGCGGCCTTCCTCGACGATGCCCCGCGAGCACCTCGCACGGCTCCGAATGGCTTCAGCGAGTGGTCGGCCGTCCTGCCGCGCAGGGCCGCCGAGCCGGTGTGACGGCCGCCGCTACCGCTCCGGCGTGCTGCCGCGCACGACCGGCTCCGCGGGAAGCAGCAGCCCGCTCGCCGGGACGGCGGCGGGGTCCTCGACGGCGGTGATCAGCCGGTCGACGAGGGTGTGGGCGATGGCGGCCAGGGGCAGGCGGGCGCTGGTGAGGGCGGGCTGGAGCAGCGTGCAGAGCGGGATGTCGTTGAAGCCGGTGACGGCGACGTCGTCGCCGACGGCGAGGCCTGCGGCGCGGATGGCCTGGTAGGCGGACAGGGCGAGCCAGTCGTTTGCGCAGACCAGGGCGGTCGGGCGGTCGGGGCCGGTGAGCAGGCGCTCCACGGCGTGGGAGAGCGCGGCCGGGTCGTCGTCGGGGACGCCGACCTCGAAGGCGCCGTCGGGAGCGGCGGCCGCGGCCTGCAGGAAGCCGGCCCTGCGGTCGGCGAGCCAGGGCAGGGACGCGGCGGAGTTGAGGTAGCAGATCCGGCGGTGGCCCTGGTCGAGCAGGAGTCCGGTCAGGGCGGCGGTGGCGGCGGTGGAGTCGATGTCCACCCAGTTCTGCGGGCGGCCGGGGGCGGTGCGGCCGAAGGCGGCGAAGGGGAAACCGGCCTCGGTGAGCACGTCGACGCGGGGGTCGTCGTGGACGACGTCGGAGAGGACGAATCCGTCGACCTGGCGGGCCGCGATCAGGCCGTTGAAGGACCTGGCGACTGCTCCGGCGCCCTGCTGGGGGTCGGAGCGGAACACCAGGATGCGATGGCCGACGGCATCGGCGGCGGTCACCAGCGCCTGGAGGAAGCCGCCCATCAGGGGGTTGGGGTCGGCGGGGTTGTCGGCGGGGGCGGGATAGCCGATGACCTTGCGGGTGCCGGTGCGCAGGCTGCGGGCGGACTGGTCGGGCTGGTAACCGAGTTCGTCGATGGCGGCGGTGACCCGGGCGAGGGTGGTGGCGCGCAGCCGGTGGGGGGCGTTGAGGGCGTTCGAGACGGTCTGGCGGGAGACTCCGGCCGCGTGCGCGACGTCCTCGATGGTCACCTGTCGAGCGGTCATCGTTCCTCTGTGGTCGGCGGGCTGGGGGGCGGCGGGTGGCCGCCCCCGGCCCCCGGTCGTCAGTGCTCGCGGGTCAGGGTGAGCAGGCCACCGGTCGGCACGGTCACCGAGTTCACCCCGGCGACGAGGTCGAGAACGGTCTCCGACAGGATCTCACCACGGCAGTCCTGGACGCGGGCGAGGGTCTGTTCCGGTCGGGTGGCGGTCAGGAGCACCATGGGGTCGCGGTCCGCGTTGGCGACGAGCAGGGTCTGCGGGTCGTCCGCGGCGTTCCGGTCCGGGAGGGCGACGGGCAGCGGCGCGTAGCGTGCGACCACGGTGGTGTGGTGGTCGCGGGCGCGGACCAGGGGGTAGCCGAGGTCCGGTCGCGCGGGTTCCAGGGCGCCGAGCTGGAGGACATCGGCGTACCGGCGGAAGACGCCGAGCCAGAAGCGCAGGGCGGCGAGCTGCTCAGGGCTCTGGGCGGCGAGGTCGACGGAGATCTGCGGCACCGAGAACAGGGCGTTGACGAGGTGGACGGCAACGGACTCGGGCGTCTCGGCGGAGTTCCACGTGATCATGTCGGCGTGGACGGCGAGCGGGCCCGCGGTGAGCCGGCAGTCGACGGTGCGCTGGCGGTTCTCGGCGGGGCTGAGAGGGCAGTCGATGGCGCGGACCATGGTGGCGTACGGCCACAGCCCTGGGCTGACGTATGGCTGGCGGTGCTCGACGATCACGTCCGGCCGGGTGCGGCGCAGGCGGGCGTAGAGGTCGGCGAGCAGTTGGAGCACGCCCTCGTGGACGGTGGTGCGGTCGGCGCCGGCCGGGGCGGGCGGAGGGTCGGTGACGGCGAAGCGGTCGATGAAGTCGAGCTTCAGACCGTCCATGTCCCACTGCTCGACGGCGCGGGAGACCTTCTCGACCAGGTAGGCGCGGACCTCGGGGTGACGGGGGTCGAGCACGGCCGCGTCCAGGTGCGGCTCCTCGCGCAGGATCATGCCCTGGAAGCGGTCCCAGGCGTCGTTGTGCCGGCCGATGAACGGCAATGCGTACCAGAGGAGGTAGGCGAGGCCGAGCCGGTGGACCTCGGCGACGTGGGCCGCGGGGTCGGGGAAGGCCTCCGGGTTGGGCTCCCAGTCGCCGCAGTGGCCGTAGCCGCGGGCGCGGTCGGTGGTCTGCCAGCCGTCGTCGACGATGATGCTCTCGCAGCCGACGGCCGAGGCGAGGGCGGCCTGGCGTTCGACGGCGGCGGTGTCGACGTTCTGGTGGAGGCTGTACCAGGTGGAGTAGGCGGGCATCCGGGCGGCGGGGGCGATGCCGGGGTGGTCCAGGCCCTCGGCCCACCAGGCGGTGACGGCCTGCAGGGTGGCGGCGAAGTGGCGGCCGCTGAGGTCGATCCGCAGCCGCAGCGGCGGCCCGTCCGGGGTGAGGTCCTGTTCGACGGTGAAGGTGAACTCGCCGCTCTCCTCCACCACGCCGGCGCCGACGCGCACGGGTGCGGAGGTCTCGCCCGCGGCTGCGGTGCACAGAGCGCGGTCGTCGGCGCCGATCAGACTGGCGACGGGGGCGCCCAGGGCGAGCGAGACGGTCCGGGGGGCGCCCCAGGACGGCGGCAGCCAGCGGGAGGCGTTGGTGTCCGGGGTCCAGTAGGCGGTGGCCCCGACGCAGGGGATCCGCCATTCGGCGCGGACGGTGGCCGCGGCCGACGCCGTGACCTCGATCAGGGCCACGCCGTCGTCGGCCGGGGTGACGGCGGCCTCCAGCCGGTCGCAGCCGAGCCCGGTGAGGTGGACGGTGAGCGGGGCGTCGGCACCGTGGAGCAGCCCGGTGGCGAGCTGTTGGTGGACGACGGTGTCGGGGGTCGCGTCGGCCGGCGTGTTGGGGCGCCAGACCGGGACGGGCTGCTGCGGGACCTCGGGTGCTTCGGTGGTCACGGTGGTCACTCCTTGGTGGCCCCGGCCAGCAGGCCGGAGATGAACTGGCGTTGCAGGACGAGGAAGAGGGCCATCACGGGGACGGCGGCGATGGCGGCGGCGAGCAGGACCTGCGCGTAGTTGGTGGTCGCAAGGCCCTGCAGGGTGGCGGTGGCCACGGGCAGCGTGTACATGTCGGGGCTGCGCAGCGCGATCAGCGGCCAGACGAACTGGTTCCAGCCGCCGAGGAAGACGAACAGCGCGAGCGCCGCGATCACCGGCCGGTTGACCGGGATGACGATCCGCCACAGCACCCGCAGTTCGCCGGCGCCGTCGACGCGGGCCGCGTCCAGGAGTTCGTCGGGCATGGAGCGCAGTGCCTGCCGCATCAGGAAGATGCCGAACGGGGTCACCAGGCCGGGGAGGATGACGGACTGGTAGGAGTCGATCAGGCCCAGCTTCATCATCATCTCGAAGATCGGGATGAGCATCACCGTGTCGGGGAGGACGAGGGTGCTGAGCAGCAGGACGAAGAACAGATTGCGCCCGCGGAACTCGAACTTGGCGAAGGCGTATCCCGCAAGGACCGAGACGACGACCGCGCCGACCGTTTGAACGCCCGCCACCAGCACGGTGTTGAACAGGACGCGGGTGAGTCCGATGGAATCCTGGAGCCCCTGGAGGTTCTCCATGAGGTGACCGCCGGGCAGCAGCTTCGGCGGCCAGGAGAACACGTCGCTGTTCTCCTGCGTGGCGGCCATGGCGAGCCAGTAGAACGGACCGACGCAGAGCCCGAAGGCGCCCGCGAGGAGCAGGGTGAGGAGGAGGCTGCGGCGCTTCACTTGCGCTCTCCCATCAGGCGGACCTGCAGGAAGCCGAGCACGGCCACGATCAGCGCGAGCGCGTAGGCGAGAGCCGAGGCGTAGCCGAAGTCGAAGTATTTGAAGCCGTTGTTGTAGAGGTACATGGTGACCGTCAAGGTGGCGTTGTCGGGGCCGCCGCCGGTGAGGACGTACGGCTCGTCGAAGAGCTGCAGGGTGCCGATGGTGGAGAGCACCACGGTGAGAAGCAGGATCGGGCGCAGCTGGGGAAGGGTGATGGAGACGAAGCGGCGGATCGGTCCCGCGCCGTCGACCTTCGCGGCCTCGTACAGCTCCTGGGGAATGCCCTGCAGGCCGGCGAGGTAGATCACCGCGTTGTAGCCGGTGTAGTGCCAGGTGATGACGAGGACGACGCCGACGCGGGCCCAGAAGGGGCTGCCGAGCCAGTTCACCCGGTCGATGCCGAACAGGGAGAGGACCCAGTTCAACAGTCCGGCGTCGCGGTTGAGGATCACGGAGAACATCACGCCCGCGGCGACCAGACCGGTCAGCGAGGGGATGAAGACGCCGAGCCGCCAGAGCGGGCGCAGCCAGACCTTGGTGGAGTTGAGGCCGAGGGCGACGAGCAGGGCGAGGCCGAGCATCAGCGGCACCTGGACGACCAGGATCAGCGCGGTGTTCTTCAGCGCGGTCCAGAACAGCGGGTCGTTCAGCAGGCGCTGGTAGTTGTCGAGCCCGGTGAAGTGCCGACCGGCGCCGTTGCCGGTGGTGAGGCTGATCCAGAGCGAGGCGACGATGGGGTACGCCTTGAAGACCGCGAAGCCCAGCACGGCGGGCATGATCAGCAGGTACGGGACGGAGGTTCGGGTCAGCAGCCGGCGGTGGCCCGGGCGGGTGCGGCCGGTCTGGCCGGTGGCGCCGCGGCCGGCCGGGGTGGCGGTGGCGGGAGCGTGTTCGGACGGGGCGAGGGACATGGTGGTCAGACCGCCTGCTGCCGACCGGTCTGCTGGGCAAGCTGCTCGGCGGCCTTCTTGAGGGCGGCGGCCGGGTCGGCGCCCTTGAGCAGCACCTGGCTCTGGGCGTCGCTGGCGAACTTGAGGGCGCGGGCGTAGTCGCCGGTGAAGTTGGTGGCCCGGGCATCGGCGGAGAGCGATTCGACGAAGGGCTTCAGCACCTTCTGGCCGCCGTAGAAGGGGTGCGGCGCGCTGAACTTCGGGTCGTCGTACGCCGCCTTGAGGGCGGGGAAGACGCCGCCGGAGGCGAACATCCGGTTGATCTGGGCGGGCTTGGTGAGCGCGTACTCGATGAATTGCCAGGCGGCCTTGCGGCGCGTGCTGGAGCCGGAGACGGTCAGGTAGGTGGAGTTGACGATGGCGTTGCGCTTGCCCCCGGGAACGGCGGCAGGCGGCTGCATGGAGCGCCACTTCCCCTTCTGCTCGGGGAACGTGGAGGCCAGATACTCCACGGCCCAGGCCGCCTCCGCGTAGGTGGCGAGCTTCCCCTGGCTGAGCAGGCGCTTCTCGGTGCCCTGGCCCGCGGTGTCGGCGATCAGACCGGCGTCGTTGAGCCGCTTGATGATGGTGAGGGCCTTGACGGCGGCCGGGGAGGCGAGCGTGATCTTCCCGTCCTGGTCGAAGTAGAAGACGTCCTGGAGCTGCATCAGGTTCTGGAAGAAGTCCATGTCCTGGGTGGCGCCGGTCTTGTCGAGCCCGAGCAGCCGGACACCGGTGGCGTCGAGGATCTTCGACCCTGCGGAGATCATGTCGTTCCAGTCGCTGATGCCGTCGGGGTCGACACCGGCCTTCTCGAAGTGGTCGTGCCGATAGAAGAGACCGAGCGGGTTGACCTCCCACGGGAGGGCGTGGGCGGCCTTGTCCTTGCCCATGACGGTCGGCCACAGACCCTTGGCGAAGGCGTCCTTGTACTTGTCGGCGCCGAGCCTGGACAGGTCGGCGATGCCGTCGGGGAACTTGTCCAGGTAACCGGGCAGGTAGTCGACGCCGATGTGCAGGACGTCCGCGAGGCCCTTGCCGCCCGAGGCGAGGCCGACGGTGATCTTGTCCCAGATGGCCGGGTTGCCGACATCCTGGACGTCGACCTTGATGCCGGGGTTGTCCCGCTCGAAGGAGGGGACGACGCTGCGCAGGCCCTCGGCCGCGGTGGTCCAGCTCCAGACGGTGATCTTGCCGCTGTCGCTGTCGCCTCCAGCGCCTCCCGATCCGTTGTCGCCGCAGGCGGCAAGGCCGAGTCCGGCGGCGGAGGCGGTGGCGAGCTGAAGCAGACGGCGGCGGCTCAGTCGGTGGGACATATGGGCTCCTGGGAGTGGGACGTGGAGTGGGACGTGGGGCGGGTGAAGGCGTGCAGCGCCTCGGTGAGCAGGTCCGCCGCGGCGTCGGGGGTCGAAGCGTGGGGAGACAGCCGGATCCACTCGTCGCGGCGGGTGGTGATGACTCCGCCCGCTTCGAGGGCCCGGTGGACGGAGGCGGGATCACGACCGGGCAGCCGGAAGGCGCCGATGCCGCCGCGCTCCTGGGGCCCGAGCCCGTCCAGCAGGACCTCGCCACCGGCCTGGCGTGCCCGATCGAGCAGTTCGTCCAGGACTGCGCGGATGCGACCGCCGACGACGGCCGGTCCGCCCTGGCCGACCAGGTCGTCGATGGCTGCGCCGATGGCCGCGGCGGCCGGGAAGTCCGGGTTGGTGGCGAGGTGGGCGGCGGCCCCGGGCAGCGGCGGCGCCGGATGCCGCGGCGCGAAGGGCTCCGCGACGCCGGCCCAGCCGCCGAGCCCGGGAGCCAGGCGCTCGGCGCACCGGTCGCGGATCAGTAGCAGTGCGGCTCCCCAGCCGGCCCGTAGCCACTTCTGGCCGCCGCTGACGAGGATGTCGGCGGCATCCGCTTCGAGCGCGACGGCGCCCAGGCCCTGGATGGCGTCGACGATCAGCAGCCGGCCGGGCCCGAGGACCTCCTTGAGGGCGGCGAGCGGTGCCAGGTGGCCGGTGAGCGAGTCGACGGCGCTGACGGTGAGGGCGGTGACATCGGGAGTGAGGTGGCGGCGCAGGAGGTCGGGGGTGATGTGCCGCTGCCCGGCCGGGTCGACGAGACGGACGGCGGGGCCGCCGCGGCCGGCGAAGCGGAGCCAGGGGTAGAGGTTGGCGGGGAACTCGCCACGGGGCACCAGGACGGTGCCGGGGCCGTGGAGCGCGGCGGCCACGGTGAACAGGCCGTTGCTGGTCGACGGGGCGAGGGCGATTTCGTGCGGACGGGCGTCGAGCAGCCGGGCCGCCGAGGCCAGGGCGGCGTCGCTGAGGGCGAACAGCCGGTCGAGGTCGGCAGGGTCGACGCGGGTGGCGAGCGCGGTCGCGTCGGCGAGTGCGGCGGCGGCCGGGCGGGAGAGCGGGCCGACCCTGGCGTAGTCGAGGTAGCCCACCATCGGACCACGGGCGGGAGCCGGACCGGGGGCCGCGGGGGTGGTGGCCTCGGACGTCTGGTCAATTTGATCGTTCAAAAATTTGCCCTAACGGAGCTTGCCGTATGTGCTTTCCGGGAATTTGAAGGTTCACATTAGGGAGATCGGGTCGGCCCGGCAAGAGGTTCGACGCAACTGCTTTCCGGCGAGCCGGCCGGCCGGCCCCGCGCGGGCGGGCGGCGGGCGGGCGGCGGTTCACCAGCACGGGCTCCGCTTCAACGAGAGCCGGGCGCTGCCGTCCTGCAGCACTTCATCGGGAAGATGCCGGATCGTCAGCCCGGGCCGGAGAGTCGGCGCTCCGCCGACGCCGCCCTGCGGGAGTCGCTCGCGGGGCCGGCCAACCCGCACCTGTTCGAGCGGTGCGCCGAGTCGGCGTACCGCCCGACTCGGCTGCCGCCACCTACGGCTCTGCGCGGGAAAGGGCCTACGACTCGGGTCGGAGGCCCTTTCCGGTCTTTCGGGGGGCGGGACGTCTAGGACGGCTTGCGGTGCCTGGGCGCGGTGGCGGATTCGGCGGCCTTGAGGTCGGCCAGCAGCTCCGCCTGCCCGGCCAGTACACCGGACAGGATGCTCCGCGCGACCCGCAGCAACTCCGCCACCTGCGGATTGGCCAGCGAGTAGTAGACGGCCGAGCCCTCCCGGCGGGGGACGACGAGGTTGGCCCGGCGCAGGACGGCCAGCTGCTGGGAGAGGTGAGCCGCCTCCACGCCGATCTCGGTCAGCATTTCGGAGACCGCGTGCTCACGCTCGCTCAGGAGCTCAAGCACCCTGATCCGCACCGGGTGACCCAGCGTTTTGAAGAACTCGGCCTTCAGCTGGTACAGCGGGGCGCTCACCGTGCCCGCCCCGCGCCCGGAGCGGCCGCCGGGACGACGGACGGCCGCTGTCGTGCGTGCACCGTGCATCGCATCCACCCAAGACTCTTCACCATGAGGACATCCTCGCGCCCTCACACCGACGTGATGACTTCGGGAATTGCCAAGATTAGCAACGCGAAAGCCGTCCTCGGCAGCCCGCGGCGGCCCGAAGTGCGAGGTCAGGCCTTCTTGACCACGCTGGACTTGAGCTGCATGGGGCCGAACCCGTCGACCTTGCAGTCGATGTCGTGGCCGTCCACGCCGTCCACGAGGCGGATGTTGCGCACCTTGGTGCCGGCCTTGATGCCGCTCGGGCTGCCCTTGACCTTCAGGGTCTTGATCACGGTGACGGTGTCGCCGTCGGCGAGTACGTTCCCGACCGCGTCCCTGATCCCTCCGGCCGCGCCCTCGCCGTCGCCCGCGGGCTCGGCGGAGGCGGGCGACCACTCATGGCCGCACTCGGGACAGATCAGGAGTGCGCCCATCTCGTAGGTGTACACGCCGGAGCACTCGGGGCACGGAGGCAGCGCCTCGGTCACATCGCTCATGGTCTTTCCTTGCCTCGTTCGTTCGTTACTGTGCCTGATGTGCATCAGGCTTCATGTGAGGGGCTTTGCAGGGGGAGGGTGATCCAGATGCTCTTGCCCCGGCCGTCCGCGTCGCCCCGGACGACGGCGGTGCCGCCCAGGCCGAGCGTGAGTTCCATGACGGTGCCCAGTCCGCCGCCGGTCCCGGCGACTGGGGGGAAGAGCGGGGGCCGGTACGGGTGGCGGTCGTGGACGGCGAACGCGAACGTGTCCTGGCCGGCCGCGTAGATCACGGTGACGTTCGGGGACGTCGGGGCCGCGTGCCGGACGCTGTTGGTCACCAGCTCGGAAAGGATCAGCAGCGCCGGATCGGCGGCGGGATGGCGCCGGCCGATGCCCCACTCCGCGAGTACCTGCTCGGTGGTCTCGCGGGCGATCCGCACGGCCGAACCCATCGTGGGCAGGGTCAGGACGTGCCGCAGGGGCAGGGCGTCGAGCCGGGCGCTCACCGGACGGCCTCGGCGGTATCGGGGGCGGCAGGCAGGACTCCGGCCCGGTGCAGGTGGGCGCGGGCCCCGGCGATGGCCTCGGGCGTGGTGGCGTACTCCCGGCCCTCCCGCCGAAGCAGGTCCAGCGCGCCGACCGATTCCAGGGCCCGGCGCTGGCCGGGGCGTACCCCGGAGGTCATCACGGCGATGCCGCGCCGGTTCAGCTTCTCCACGGCGTCCTTGAGGACCAGGGCACCGGTGGCGTCCATCGTCGAGACCCGCGACATGCGCAGGATCACGACCCGGACGTCGGCGACCTCGCTCAGCTCCAGGAGGAAGCGGTGGGCACCGGCGAAGAAGAGCGGCCCGTCGATGCGGTACGCGACGATGTGCTCGGCCAGCAGCGCGTGCTCCTCCTCGCTGTGCTCGCCGGGCAGGTCCGCCCTGAAGTCGACCTGATCCATCCGGGCCTGACGGGCGACCGCCCGCAGCGCCAGGGCGCCCGCCACGACCAGGCCGATGATCACCGCGTGGACCAGGTCGAGCGCGAGCGTGGCGACGGCGGTCAGCACCAGCACGATCGCGTCCGAGCGGGTCGCACGGGCCATCGCCCGCAGCGCACCGACCTCCACCATTCGGATCGCGGTCGCCAACAGCACCCCGGCGAGCGCAGCCAGCGGGATCCTGGAGACGAGCGGGGCGGCGGCGAAGACGATCACGGCCAGGACGGCGGCGTGGGTGAGGGCGGCGAGCCGCGAGCCCGCGCCGGTCCGGACGTTGACAGCGGTACGGGCGATCGCCGCGGTGGCGGGGACCCCGCCGAACAGCGGAGCCGCCAGGTTCGCGATGCCCTGCCCGAACAACTCCTTGTCCGGGTCGTGCTGCTGACCCACCGTCATGCCGTCCGCGACAGTCGCCGACAGCAGCGACTCCAACGCGGCCAGCGCCGCGACCGCGACGGCCGGAGCGAGCAGCGACCCCAGCGCGGACAGGTCGAGGAAGCCGAGGGAGGGCGCGGGCAGCCCGGAGGGCAGGTCGCCGATCGGGACGGCCGCGTCCAGGTGGAAGAGCTGAGCCGCGAGGGTGGCGGCGATCACCGCGACGATGGAGAACGGGACGGTGGGCCGCCACCGGGCACCCAGCAGCATCACGGCCGCCACGCCCGCCGCGAGGGCGACGGCCGTCCAGTTCGGGGTCCGTACGAACTCCTCGACCGCGCGCCAGGCCACCACCAGGACCTTGTCGCCCTCCGGCTTGGCCACTCCCAGCGCGTTCGGCACCTGCTGGAGACCGATGACGCACGCGATACCGAACGTGAAGCCCTCCACCACCGGCGCCGGGATGTAGCGCATGCAGCGGCCGGCCTTCAGCAGCGCGAGCATGATCAGCAGCACGCCGGCCATCAGCCCGACCGTCAGCACCCCGCCCGGCCCGTACTGGGCCACGATCGGCACCAGCACCACCGTCATCGCCCCGGTCGGCCCGGACACCTGGAGGTTGGAGCCACCGAACAGCGCCGCCAGCGCGCCCGCCACCACGGCGGTCGCCAGCCCCGCCTCGGCACCGAGCCCGGAGGAGACGCCGAAGCCCAGTGCGAGCGGCAGTGCGACGATCGCGACGGTCAGCCCGGCGAGCAGATCGCGACGCGGGTTGCGGCCCATGACCGCGAAGTCGGCGCGGGCGGGCAGCAGGGAGGCGACCCGGCCCCAGGACCGGGAGAGCACGGTACTCACTCCGCCGCGACCTCGGCTCCCCGCAGCTCGGCCAGGAGCTCGTTCTGCCCGGCCAGCATCTCGGTCAGGATCCGGCGCGCGGCCCGCATCAGCTCCGCCACGTCCCCGCCGGACAGCTCGTACACCACGGTCGAGCCCTCCCTGGCCGAGGCCACGATGCCGGAGCGGCGCAACACGGCCAGCTGCTGGGACAGCGTCGACGGCTCCACCTCGATCGCGCTCAGCAGATCCCGCACCGGCATCGGGCCTTCCTGCAGCAGCTCCAGTACGCGTATACGGACCGGGTGTCCGAGCATCCGGAAGAACTCGGCCTTGGCCTGGTACAGCGGAACCGGCACGGTCCTCGACTCCCTTCACCACCCCGACGTCCCGGGATGCCCTGATGGCCGTGCCCACGGCTACCTGTGGACACGGTCAACCCAGCATGTAGTGAATTGCAGAATTTCGCAATTAGTGGATTCGTGGAGAGCCTCGCCGGTCACGAACGCCTTGGTGGCGGCGTAGACGCTCAGGTTCGGCACGGGTGCGAACGCCGGGGGAGAGGGCACAGGTGGGCGACACCCCGGACTCGGCCGTGTCAGGTGTCCTGGTGGTCGGGTTGCTCCGGGGCCTCCAGGTATGCAGGGCATTCGGGGTTACGGCAGGGGCCGGGGTGCCACACGGGCACGAAGATTCCGAGACTCTTGTGCCGTCTCTTCACAGTCGCGGTCACGGGCTGCTTGCAGACCGGGCAGACAAGCACCCCTTGAGGACCGGTCTCATGCTCGGCTTTACTCATCCTTTAACAGTAGGCTCGATGGCCGCAGAAGGAGACAGGAGATGCGCACGCGCACGCACCTCCGGCTTCGATCGGCCCGCCGGTGGGGGTGGATCCTGGCGGGGCGGGGCTGCGGGACCGGCCGGGGCGATGACGGCGAGGCCGGCCGCCGGGTGCCCGTAAAGCGCAGGCGAAGTGCCGCCCCGGCGCGTGGCGTCCAGGCGTCAGTCCGGCACGATGATCAGCTTGCCGCGCACATGGCCGCCCGCGCTCTCCCGGTGGGCGTCTGCCGCCTGTGACAGGGAGTACGTCCGGGCCACGGACAGGCCGAGCTCGCCGCTCAGGGTCAGTGCGGCTGCCTGCTCCAGGCGCTCGCGGACGGTGTCGGGGCCGGCGAAGGCGAAGCGCACGCCGTGCTCCGCCGCCCGATGGTCGGCGATGGTGACCACGCGCGCCGGGTCGCCGGTCAATTCGACGAGAGCCGGCAGCGATCCCTTTCCGGCGGCGTCGAACGCCGCGTCCACGCCCTTCACCGCGACGGCACGGGCCCGCTCGGCGAAACCCTCGCCGTACGTCGCGGGCTCGGCGCCGAGCGAGCGCAGATACGCGTGATTGTGCTCGCCGGCCGTACCGATCACGGTCACGCCGAGATGCCTGGCGATCTGCACGGCCACGGACCCGACGCCACCGGCCGCCCCGTCCACCACCAGGGTCTCCCCGGCCTTCACCCCGAGGTCCGCGAGCACCTGGTACGCCGTGTTGACGGCCACCGGCAGTCCGGCCGCGACCTCCCAGGACAGGCCCCCGGGCTTCCGCGCGAGCTGTGCCGCGGGCGCCAGCGCGAACTCGGCGTAGCCGCCGGAGCCGATCGAACCGAAGACCTCGTCGCCCGCGGCGAAGTCGGTCACGTCCGCACCGGCCTCCGCGACGACACCGGCGACGTCACCGCCGGGCACCGAGGGGAACTCCACCGGCATCATCGCCGCGACGGCCCCGCTGCGCAGCTGCCAGTCCAGCGGATTCACCCCGGCGGCGCGGACCTCCACCAGTACCTGCCCGGGACCCGGGTGGGGCAGCTCGCGGTCCACCACGCGTAAGACCTCGGGACCTCCGTACTCCGAGAACTCCACCGCGCGATACGTCTCTGTCATTTTTGCTCCTTTCCGTGCGGGTTCCATCTGGTTGATCAGGATCCGTGACGATCAGTCAACTTCCGTGCCCAAGCTATCGAGCGAAGACCCGGTGGGTCATTCGGCTCCGGCTGGATCCCGCCACTCGTCTTCGTGCCGCCGGCACTGGCCATATATACCCCTAGGGGGTAACTTCTCGATGTGTAGATACCCCCCTCCCGTATAGGAGTGCTTGCAATGACCGTGTCAGCCGCACCAACCGCGTCAACCGATTCGCGGAGATGGTCCGCGCTCGCGCTGATCGCCCTGGCCCAGTTCATCGTCATCATGGATACGTCGATCATCGGCGTGGCCCTGCCCGAGATGCAGGCCGACCTGGGCTTCTCCCAGGAGAACCTGTCGTGGGTGTTCAACGCCTATGTCGTCGCCTTCGGAGGGCTGTTGCTGCTCGGTGGACGGCTGTCGGACCTGCTCGGCGCCAGGCGCCTGTTCAGTGCCGGATGGGTCGTCCTCGCCGCGGGCTCCCTGACCGCGGGCCTCGCGGGTGAGGTCTGGGTCGAGCTGACCGGGCGGGCCCTGCAGGGCGTGGGTGCCGCGCTGATCGCCCCGTCGGCCCTCACCCTGCTGATGACGCTGTTCGGCTCCCGGCCCAAGGAGCTGGGGAAGGCCTTCGCACTGTACGGTGCGGCCGCCCCGGCCGGCGGTACCGCCGGAGTCTTCCTCGGCGGGGTCATCACCCAGTACGCCAGCTGGCCCTGGGTGTTCTACATCAACATCCCCGTCGCCCTGATCGTCCTGGCCGCCGCGCCCGCCGTCATGCCCTCGGGTGCGGGACGGCGCGGCTCCATCGACCTGGCCGGCGCGGTCACCGTCACGGCGGGTCTCGCCGCCGCCGTCTACGCCATCGTCCGTGCTCCCGAGACCGGTTGGGGCTCCGCCGAGACCTGGCTGGTCCTCCTGGCCGGCGTGGCGCTGATCGCCGCGTTCGTCGCGATCCAGTCCAGGCGGCGCGAACCGCTGATGCGGCTGGGGATCTGGCGGGCGCCCAACCTGGCCGGTGCCAACATCGCCCAACTGCTCATGGCCGCCGCGTGGATACCCATGTGGTTCTTCCTCAACCTCTACCTGCAGCAGGTCCTGGGACTGGGCGCCTTCGCCTCCGGCTCCGCGCTGCTGCCCATGACCGTCGCCATCATGATCATGATGATCGTCCTGGCGCCGCGCCTGATCTCCCGGTTCGGACCCAAGCCCCTCATCGTCATCGGGCTGTTCGCGCTCGGCGCGGGCATGTTCTGGCTCTCGCTCGCCCGCCCGGACGGAAACTTCCTCGTCGACGTCCTGCCCGCCTCGCTGCTCTCGGCGGTGGGCATGTCGCTGGCGTTCATCCCCTCGCTCGGCACCGCGCTCTCCAGCGCCCGCCCGGAGGAGGGCGGCCTCGCCTCGGGGATCGTCAACACCAGCTACCAGGTCGGTTCCGCCCTCGGCCTCGCCGCCATGACCGCGATCGCCGCCGCGCACGGCGCCCGCGAACCCGGGGACCCGGTGGCCCTCACCAACGGCTTCTCCGCCGCCTTCCTCGGAGCCGCGGCCCTCGCCGTGGCCGGCGCCCTCGCCGCCCTGCTGACCCTGCGCACCGCACCCGCCGGGGACGCGGGCAGCGGCGACATGCCGGAAAAGGCCGCGGCCTGAAAGGGGCGGCGGTCCGCCGACGGCCACGGCCGGAATCCCGCGTTCACACTGTCCCAACGGGCCTGGTGGGTGGCCCAGTACATCCCCTCGTAACCGTTCCATGCCGGTACGGGGCACGGGGGGTGCCGCCGCGGATCCGTTCCCGCGACGGCACCCCCCGTACGGCTCGGCTCAGCCGGGCCGTGACGTACGCCTCGATGGCATTCCGCCGGTACGCGGGCACGCCCGCGGCCGGCCGGACCGGCCCGCGATCACCGCACCCGGACGCGCACCGTGTGCGTGGCGCCCCGGCTCTTGCTCAGATCGCCGTAGGTCACGGTCACCGACGAGCCGGTCCGGACATCGCTGACGCTGTCCGCCTTGGACAGGACGGACTTGACCGGCCGCTGCCAGGTGAGGGTGAGCCCGGTGACGGTCCGGGACGGGTCGCAGACGCAGATCGTCGCGGTGCCGTCGCGCTTCTCGTGGATCTGCACGCAGACCGGCGCGCTCGCCGTGACCTTGCCCGCCGTGCCCGCCGCCCAGAAGTTGACGCCGGTGAAACCGAGGGAGGGGACCCGGATGCCGGTGCGCCGGGCGTCATTGGCGAGGATCTGCAGCCAGCCGGTGTCCTTGGCGCGGTCGGCGGTGCGCCTGCTGCTCGCGCCCGGCAGCAGGATGTACGCGTAGGAGCTGTCCGCCGGGTCGGTGCCGTGGTCCTGCCAAAGGGTCAGGTACCGGCGGGTGTTGGCCGTGTCGGTGCCGCCGTCGTTGATGTCCTTCCAGGCGCCGGTGCGCTCCTCGCGCAGGGCGTGCAGTTCGGTGCCGCCGGGGAAGACGTATCCGGCATGCCGGTCGAGGTGGGCCCAGGTGGTGGTGCGGGTGGTGGTCCAGCCCTGGGCGGTGGGCTGTGCCACGCCGTCGAGCAGCAGCCGCTGCGTGCCGCCCGCGCCGAGGCAGCGGTTGTCGACGACCGTCTCCACGCCCGCGCCGTCGGCGGAGGTGATGCCGGAGCCGAGGCAGACCACGCAGTCGTCCAGCCAGAACCACGACTTGCGGGCGTGCATCGTGCTCGCCAGGCCCTGGAGGTGCTGGCCGGTGGTGCCGAACTCGCCGTCGCCGGTGCCGCCGACCCACCCCGTGCCCGGCTTCGGGTTGGCCCAGGCGCCGCCCTGCCCGTCCGCGAGCCGCTTCCGGGAGACGGTGATGCCGGGCAGCCGGTACGGGTCGACGGTCGGCCAGTACGCGTCCGAGTACTGGTCGAGACGCGCGCCGTCGCCCCACCACTGGAGCCAGCCCGCGCCGGTGTGCCAGCCGCGCTTGTTCTCCCCGTTGCCGAACTCGTAGTGGGCGATCCGCTCGGAGGCCATGGAGAGACCGGCGCCCCAGCCGCGGCGGCGGTGGGTGACCCGGTCCATGTTGTGGAAGACGCGGTGCGCGGACGGCTCCGGGGACGCGGTGACGGTGGTGTCGTCCAGCAGGGACTGGAGCCGGGCGGTGTTGACCAGGCTCAGGGAGCCGGCCTTGAGCGCCGGGGCGTAGTAGTCGCGCTGGAGCCAGCCCTTGACCATGGCGCGCCAGCGGGCGTTCTCCTCGGGGCCGGCGCCCATGCCGAGCAGCACGATGGAGGCCATGACGCCATGGGCGCGGGTGTGGTCGCTTGAGCCGACGCGGGTGATGCCGCGGCCCGATACGTTGTCCATCATCAGGCCGTCGTAGATGAACGGGGCGATGGCCGCGTCGATGGTGTCGAGGAACTGCCGGCTGCCCGGATCGCTGATCTCCCAGGTCGAGCCGCGCAGCAGGGCGAAGAGCCGGCCGAGCCCGTCGTTGAGGACCGCGCCGTAGCCACCGATGTACGGGATGGAGGTGTGCTGGACGAAGGAGCCGTCCGCGTAGAAGCCGTCGCCGGTCGTGACGTACGGGAAGACCGGCGAGAGCGCGGCGACCGCCCGCGCGATCTTGGCGGTACTGGCGCCGACGATGCCGCGCAGGATCATGCCCCGGCACAGGTCGACGCGGTTGGCGCCGGTGCTGGTGCCGGTGTACGAATCGACGGCCGAGTCGGGCAGGAACTTGTCGACGGCCCCGCAGTAGTTGGCCTTCTGGGTTTCCGACAGGGCGTCGTAGAGCAGCACGCAGGTGTCCATGAGGGCCTGGGGCGCGCCGATCTGCCAGTTCCACCAGTTCCCGTAACGGGTGGTCGTCTCATTGAAGACATCGGCGTACAGGTGGTCGAGGCCGGTGATGACCGCGTCCCGGAGGCCGGTGTCGCCGGTGACTCCGGTGCCGGGCTGGGCGTACGCCTCCGCCATGGTGCGCAGCCGGTTGTAGCCGGTGTTCATGTTGGCGGAGAAGTTGAACGATTCGGTGTCGGTGTCCGGTTCGGGGTCGAGATGGACCAGGTCCGGCCAGAGGGAGCCGCGCGTGGGGGCCATCGTGGAGAGGTAACCGGTTGCCCGGGTGCCGAGGTCGGCGAGCTTGGACTTGAAGGGCTCGGCGGTCGGACTGAATCCCGTTCCCAGGTACAGATCGCGCCACTTCGCACGCAGGGCGGCGAACTCGTCGTCGGCGGCGGAGGGCGAGGCGGCCGGGCGGGAGGCGGAGTCGGATGCGGACGCGGCGGTCGGCAGGCCGAGGGCGAGCGCCGCACCGCCGCCCGTGGCCAGCAGGGCACGACGGGACCAGGCAGTTGTCATCGAAGCTCCGGAGGAAGAGTGAACCAGTGCGGGAATGCCAGCGTGGTAAGCGTTTTCTAGCATGGGGGCGTTGGGGTACTCAAGGGGTCGCCCGAGCCCTGGTCCACCCCTCCGAGGCGGTAGTGCGAAGTCCTGGACGAGGACGGGCAGGCGGGCTGCCCCTGCTGATCGGCCGGTGCCGGAACGAGTCCGTCCGCGATCAGGCCGCCGACCACGTCGACGCCCGGACCCTGATCGCGCAGCTCACCGAGCGGGCCGCCACCGCCCGGGCCAGGATCGACCTGTTCGGGAATCTGCTGCGCACCATGCGGGGCGACCGCGCGGAGGAGGAGTTCCTGCTCCACGGCGACCGCGTAGGCCCCTGTCCGGCCTGCACCCGCGGCCTGGCCTTCGAGGAGGGCAACCGCGACTGGTGCGAGCGCGCGGCCGGGGTCCTGAGGGAGAGGGAGCGCGGGCGGATCAGCCGCTTTGGGCGTGCGGGGCGTCCGGGAGCGGCTGCTCGGCCCAGATCGTCTTGCCGCGCCGGGTGTAGCGGCTGCCCCAGCGGCTGGTGAGCTGGGCGACCAGATACAGGCCGCGGCCGCCCTCGTCGGTGAGGAGGGCCCGGCGCATGCGGGGCTGCGTGGCGCTGGGGTCGGAGACCTCGCAGGTCAGCTGTCCGGCGCGGATCAGCCGCACCTCGACCGGGCCGCCGGCATGGCGGATGGCGTTGGTGACCAGCTCGCTCAGCACCAGTTCGGTGGTGAAGACGAGCTCCTCCAGCCCCCACTCGCGCAGTTGCCGGGCCGCTTCCCGCCGGACCTGGGCGACGGCGACCGGGTCGGCGTCCACCGGCCAGACCGCGGTGTTCGCGGGCGGCACCGCATGGGTGCGGGCGAGCAACAGCGTCACGTCGTCGGCGAGTTGGTGCGGGGGACGGGCGGAGATGATCTCCTGGCCCAGTTCCCGCAGCGGTGCGGTGGTGGCGCCGGGCCGGGCCAGCCGGCGGCTCAGTTCGGCCATGCCCTCGTCGAGGTCGCTGTCGCGTCCCTCGATCAGCCCGTCGGTGTAGAGCACGAGGAGGCTGCCGGGCGCCAGTTCGACCTCGGTCACCTCGAAGGGCAGACCGTTGACACCCAGCGGCGGGCCGGGGTTCAGGGGGACGTACGAGACGGTCCCGTCCGGATCCGCGACGGCGGGCGGCGGGTGTCCGGCGGAGACCATCGCGCAGCACCGGGAGACCGGGTCGTAGACGGCGTACAGACAGGTGGCGCCGACCGGGTCGGCCCGGTGGTCGCCGTCTGCCCCGCCTTCGTCCGCCCGGGTGAGGCGGCTGGGCCGAACGGGTCCGCCCGGCCGGCCGGACTCGTCGGGCTCGTCGCGGAGCTGGGAGACCAGGTCGTCGAGATGGACCATCAGCTCGTCCGGTTCGAGATCGAGGTCGGCGAGGGTGCGGACGGCGGTACGGAGCCGGCCCATGGTGGCGGTGGCCGCCAGCCCGTGGCCCACCACGTCCCCGGCGACCAGGGCGACCCGGGCGGAGGACAGCGGGATCACGTCGAACCAGTCGCCGCCGACGCCGGTGGCGGTGTCGGCCGGGAGATAGAAGCCGGAGGTGGTCACGGCGACGGTCTCGGCCTGCGCGGGCGGCAGCAGGCTGCGCTGCAGGCCGACGGCGGCCCGGTGTTCGCGGGTGTAGCGGCGGGCGTTGTCCAGGGCGAGGGCCGAGCGGGCGGCGATCTCGCAGAGCAGGTCCAGGTCGGCCGGTGCGTAGTCGGGCCGGCCGGGGCCGCGCCGGACGGTCACCCGGCCGAGGAAGATGCCCCGGGCCCGCAGCGGGGCGGTCATCGACGTGGGGGAGTGGCCGAGGGCCGGGGCACAGTCGGCATCGGCCGGGACCACGGCGCCGGCCGGCGGTTCCGCCGCGCTCTCGCCGGCCGTCGCGGTCCGGCGCAGCGGCAGCAGCCCGTCCTCGCCGGGAGCCGGTTCCTCGCCCGTGAACACCGCCTCCGCGATCTCCACCACGGCGAGGTCGGCCAGTTCGGGCACCAGCACGGCGGCCAGTTCCTCACCGGTGCCGGAGACGGACAGCGATCCGCCGACGCCCGCGGTGGCGTGATGCAGAATCGCCAGCCGCTCGTCCGAGCGGCGCTGCTCGGTGACGTCCGTGAACAGCGCGGTGACGCCGAAGACCTGCCCGTCCGGTGCCTGGAGCCGGAACGCCGAGACGGCCATCACCACCCCGCCGCCGGGGTCCTCGATGGTCCGTACCGTCTCCTCCGCCAGGATCAGCGGCCGGCCGGTCCGCAGCACCTCGCTCAGCCGGCGCTCGACCGCCGCGGCGCCCTCGGCCTGCAGGAAGTCCCCCAGGCGCAGGCCGCGCAGATCCGGCAGGAGGCCGGTGTACGGCAGCAGATGGGTGTTGGTCCTGACCAGTCGCAGCTCCGCGTCGAACACGGCGAGACCCAGCCGGTCCTGCAGGAAGAGCTCCTGGGTGAACGCCTGGTCCTGCCGCCAGCGGTCGACCGTCCCGACCGGGGCCCAGAGCACGAAGTACCGGGCCGTGCCGCCGGCGGTCGCCAGCGGCAGCGCGTGGAAGACGATGCCCATGTCCTTGCCCCGGCCGGTGCGCACCACGGCCTCGCCGGACCAGGCGGTCTCCTGATATCCGGCCGGCGGTTCGGGACCGGCGGCCGGGTCCGCGAGCAGTTCCAGGGCGGGACGGCCGCAGACCTGCTCGGCCGGAAGCCCGAACAGCTCCTCCGCCGCGGGTGTCCAGCCGATGATCAGTCCGTCCGCATCGAGCAGGGCCCCGGCCGCGCTGTCCGCGAACGGGAGCCCGTTGTGCCCGGGTGCGCCCGGGAGGGTCATGCCGTCCACCTCGTTCTCAGCTCCCTTTCACGGCCCTGCCGACGGTCCCGCGCCGTGTCCACGGACGTCTCCATCATCCCTCCGCTCGTTCCGCCCGCCAGTTCCGGCGAGCCGGTCGCGGGGCCCGGTTCGGGCCGTCCTCGACCGGGGCGGTCCGCGGTGAGGCACTATTTCGTTCAGTCGACCCGCGGGAAGGTTCTGGATGTCCGATCGAACCGATGGAAGCCCCGGCGCCCTGCTGGCGGTGAGTGACCTTCATGCGGGGATGGCGGACAACCGTCCCCTCATCGAGTCCCTGCGGCCCGGATCGGACGAGGACTGGCTGATCGTCGCCGGTGATGTCGCGGAGCGGATGGCGGACGTGGAGTGGGCGCTGCGGCTGCTCGCGGGCCGCTTCAGGCGGGTGGTCTGGGCCCCGGGGAACCACGAGTTGTGGACGCCCGAGCGCGATCCGGTCCGGCTGCGGGGCCAGGAGCGCTACGAGCACCTGGTCGAGCTGTGCCGGAGCCTCGGGGTGAGCACCCCGCAGGACCCGTACCCCCTGTGGCCCGGACCCGGCGGGCCGGTGGCCGTGGCGCCCGTGTTCGTGCTGTACGACTACAGCTTCCGGGCGCCGGGCACCACGACCAAGGAGGAGTCCCTGGCGTACGCGCGCCGGACAGGGGTGGTGTGCACCGACGAGTTCCTGCTGCACCCCGACCCGTACCCGAGCCGCGAGGCCTGGTGCCGGGCGCGGGTGGCGGAGACCGAACGGCGCCTGGAGGCACACGATCCGGAGATCCCGCTGGTCATCGCCGGCCACTGGCCCCTGGTGCGCGAACCGATGGACGTCCTGTGGTACCCCGAGTTCGCCCAGTGGTGCGGTACACGGCTCACCGCCGACTGGCACCGGCGCTTCAACGTGGCGGCCGTGGTCTACGGCCATCTGCACATACCCCGTACGACCTGGTACGACGGAGTGCGCTTCGAGGAGGTCTCCCTCGGTTACCCGAGGGAGTGGCGCAAGCGCGGCCACCCCAGGGGCCTGCTGCGGCAGATCCTTCCGTACGACGGCGAGGGCGACGACGGGAACGGTGCCGGCCGGGAGGGGGCCGTCAGCGGTGGCCCAGCACATTGACGACGCGTCCGTTCGGGTCGCGGACGAAGAAGCGGCGTACGCCCCATTCCTCGTCGCGCAACGGGTACACGATCTCCGCGCCGTTCTCCCGCATGGCCGTGTGCGCCGCGTCCACGTCCTCGACCTCGATGCTCAGGTCCGGTGCGACCGGGGCGGTCGCGTCGGCCCCCATGACGCTGAGCTGGACCGAGGGGTGGGAGGCGGAGGCGAGCGTCACGATCCAGCCGTGGTTCATGACCTCCTCCAGGCCCAGCAGACCGTAGAACTCCGCGCTCCGCTCCATCCCTTCGGCGGCGGGGCCGCCCGCGGTCCGGATGTTGGGGACGATTCTGCGGACGGACATCGGCAACTCCTGTCACGGGACTGACTCCGTGCCACCCGTCGTCGCCGGACCCGGCGCGGGTCAGATGACCGGCGGCCGTCCCAGTTTGGTCATCTGCCACACCGTGCGCCAGCGCATCGGCTGCCTTCGCCCGCACGGAGTACGGACTCCCTCGGCGAAGCCGCCGGCCCAGGCGCGCAGGCCCGTCGCCGAGCGGGTGCGGGCCACGGTGAGCAGGGTCCAGGTGCCCAGGTAGGCCGGGACCAGGGGGAGGGGCAGGTTCCGGCGGGCCAGCCAGACCCGGTTGCGGGCCGTCATCCGGTAGTAGACGGAGTGCCTGGCCGGGGAGGTCTTGGGGTGCTGGAGCAGCAGATCGGGCTCGTAGAGGATCTTCCAGCCCGCGTCGAGCGCCCGCCAGGACAGGTCCGTCTCCTCGTGCGTGAAGAAGAACTCCGCGGGCCAGGGCCCCGTCTGGGCGAGCATCTTCATGGAGAAGGCGTGGCCGCCGCCCAGGAACGCGGTGACCGGTCCGCGCCGCATCGGGTCGCCGGCGCGCAGCCGCGGTACGTGACGGCGCTGGGTCTCGCCGCGCTCGTCGGCGATCCGGAAGCCGATGATGCCGAGCCGCGGGTCGGCGGCGAACAGCTCCCGGACCTTGCGGAACACCCCGTTGTCGACCAGGAGTCCGTCGTCGTCGAGCTCGATGACGACGTCCACGTCGCCGAACTCCGCCAGCTTGGCGAGGGCGACGTTGCGGCCGCCGGGGCAGCCCAGGTTCTCCGGCAGCTCGATCGTCGTCACACCGCCGGGCAGATCGGACAGGCCGGGAAACGCGGCGAAGTCCGGGAGGGGCGATCCGTTGCCCACGACGACGAGGCGGGCCGGGCGGACGTCCTGCCCGGCCACCGAGGCCAGCAGGGCCTCGACCTCCTGCGGGCGATCGCCCATGGTGACGATGGAAACGGCGATGCGCGGTTCGGACACGGTCGGCACTCCTGGTCTCGCTGCGGTGCCCGTGATCGTAGCCCCAAGCGATGGTCGCCCGTTGTTCAGCCACCCGTTGCCGCCCCGCCATGCCCCGTGGCCCTCGTCCGGGGCGCGGTGCCGGGGGCCTGCGGGGGTGGGGGGAGCGGGGTGCGCGGGCGTGCCGCGAGGCGCCGTACGTGCCGGTCGAAGACGGCCGCCGCGTCGGGAGTGAGGGTGCGCAGCGCGACCATCGCCGTCACGATGACGTCGCAGAGCTCGGCCTCCACGTCCTGCCAGGAATGGGTGGCGCCCTTGCGCGGGTTCTGGCCGGTCGCCCCGATGACGGCCTGGGCGACCTCGCCCACCTCCTCCGACAGCTTCAGCATCCGCAGCAGCAGATCCTGCTCGGGCGGGATACCGGTCTCCGCTTCGAGCCAGCCGTGCAGCTCGTCGATCGTCCGCCAGGTGCCGTGGTCCCGGTCCTCGTGGCCGTGGGTGCTCTGCTGGTCCATGGTGCTCAGCCTGCCAGGGCCTGTCAGCCCCCGATGCGGGTTCCGGTCCCGCTCACCCGCACGCGGGCGTCGCCCGCCCGCAGTTCGACCGTGAGGGTACCGGGGCGGCCCATGTCCTCGCCCTGGTGGAGGGTGAGGACCGCGGCGTCGGGGACGAGGCCCCCGGCGCGCAGACAGGCGCCGAAGGCGGCCGCCGCCGCGCCGGTGGCGGGGTCCTCGACGACTCCGCCGACCGGGAACGGGTCACGGACATGGAAGACGGCCGGCGCCGCCCGCCACACCAGCTGAAGGGTCGTCAGGTCCAGTCGGTGCACCGGGGCTTCGAGACGCGCCGGACCTCGATACCTGGAATCTGGCTCATGCCGCAGGTCAACCCTGCCGCGGCCCGGGGCATTCCCCTCGTCGGCCAGAGATGTGCCCGGGCCGCGGTCGCCCGGCTCAGTGGCAGTTCTTGGCGCCCTTGCCCGACTTCGTCCAGGAGCAGGAGTCCTGGAGCTTGCCGTTCGGCTTGATCAGCCGGGCCTTGTCGCCGGTGTTGTTCCAGACGTACGAACCGCGGTTCCAGTACACGTTGCCCGAGGCGTTCTTGCCCCGGCCGGTGTGGACCCTGACGGTCTTGCCCGCGCCGATCGTGTAGCTGCCGAAGGTGTACGTGTAACCGGTGTTGTCCTTGAGCTTGTAGCCCTTGAGCTGGAGCTTCGACTTGTTGTTGTTGTGGATGTCCACCCACTCGGCGTTGAGGGACGAGTTGCTCCGGGTGTCCTTGCCGGGGCTGTCGTACTGGATCTTGCCGAGGTGCAGCCCGCCCTGGTGCGGTGCGGCCGAGGCGGGGGCCGCGACGAGCAGCGAGCCGGCCAGGGCGGTGGCGGCTGCCAGGGCGAGGGGGGCCGCGGTGCGTATGCGCATGTCGTGTTCCTTGTGTGGAGTTTTGGTGAAGGAGTGTCAGCATAAGGGCAGCGCACGGCATCCCGGCGCGCGGGGGTGAGCGCCCGCGCCGGGGTGCTCGTCGGAATGTCCGGCCGACCGCGCTCCGTCAGCCGCGTCCCACGTACGGCATCGCCGTCGCCAGTACCGTCGCGAACTGCACGTTCGCCTCCAGCGGCAGCTCCGCCATGTGGAGCACCGTCCGGGCCACATCCGCCGCCGCCATCACCGGCTCGACCGCGAGTTCGCCATTGGCCTGGAGGATGCCGGTCCGCATCTGCTCGGTCATGTCCGTGGCCGCGTTGCCGATGTCGATCTGCCCGCAGGCGATCCGGTACGGACGACCGTCCAGCGAGAGGGACTTCGTCAGCCCCGTCATCGCGTGCTTGGTCGTGGTGTAGGCGACCGAGTGGGGGCGCGGCGCGTGGGCGGAGACCGAGCCGTTGTTGATGATCCGGCCGCCCTGCGGGTCCTGGTCCTTCATCAGCCGGTACGCCGCCTGTGCGCACAGGAACGCGCCCGTCACGTTCACGTCCACCACCGAGTGCCAGTCCGCCACCGAGAGGTCCTCCACCGGGACGGAACGCGGGCCGAACGCACCGGCGTTGTTGAAGAGCAGATCGAGGCGGCCGAAGCACTCCCGTACCGAGGAGAACAGCGCGGTCACGTCGTCGGGGCGGGACACGTCGGCGGGGACGGTGATCACCCGGGCGTGCTCCCCGGCCAGCGCGGCGGTCTCGGCGAGGGGTTCCGGGCGCCGGCCCGCGAGCGCCACCGACCAGCCGGCGTCGGTCAGGGCGAGCGCCACCGCGCGGCCGATCCCGGAACCCGCGCCCGTCACGACCGCCGACTTCGCAGCGGAATTCAACAGTTTGTTGCTCATGGGGCCGCAGCGTACGCCCTTCCCTCCCGGGGGGCGCGTGAGGCCACATGGGGTCAAGACGGCGCGTGGGGCGGCGCGTTCGCGCTCCGGTCGGCCGCAGAAGATGATCACTGCCCTGTCGTGGATGCGCGCTTTGTCTCCGTGGACCCATTGCTGCCGCATTCCTCATCCACACGACGCCCCAGCGACGCGAACACGACAGCCGCTCGATGTGCTGAGCCGGTGAACTGCCCACGTACACCACCAGCCAGGGGAGGGCCAGATGACAGACTCATCGCACCAGCAGGAGATGCGCGACGCCGCGAAGCAGGTCGGGCGCCGCCGTTTCCTCACCGTCACCGGCGCCGCCGCCGCGCTCGCCTTCTCGGTCAACCTGCCCACCGCGGGTACCGCGAGCGCCGCCGAGCTGGACGCGAAGAGGATCGGCGATGACCCGTTCACCCTCGGCGTCGCCTCCGGCGACCCGCTTCCCGACTCGGTCCTGCTGTGGACGAGACTCGCACCGCGCCCCTACGAGCCCGGCAGCGGACTGCCCCGGGCCCGGGTGCAGGTGCGCTGGGAACTCGCCCGCGACGAGCGCTTCTCCCGCGTCGTACGGCGCGGATCGGCCACCGCTCACCCGGAGTTCGACCACAGCGTCCACGTCGAGGTCAAGGGCCTCGAAGCCGACCGGGTCTTCTACTACCGCTTCCGCACCGGAAGCTGGACCAGCCCCGTCGGCCGGACCCGCACCGCACCCGCCCGCGGCGCCCGCAACAACTCGCTGAGCCTGGCCGCCGTCTCCTGCCAGGCGTACCACGACGGCTACTTCACCGCGTACAAGCACCTCGCCCAGGAGGACGTCGACGTCGTCTTCCACCTCGGCGACTACCTCTACGAGTACGCCGTCAACGCGACCGGCGGCGCCCGCAACCACACCGACCGCAGGCTCCCCGCCCACTTCAACCGGGAGACGGTCACGCTGGAGGACTACCGGCTGCGGTACGCCCTCTACAAATCCGACCCCGATCTGCGCGCCGCCCACGCCGCACACCCCTTCGTCGTCACCTGGGACGACCACGAGACCGAGAACAACTACGCGGGCGAAACCCCCGAGAACGACGTCCCGCCGGAGGAGTTCCTGCTGCGCCGCGCCGCCGCGTACCGCGCGTACTGGGAGAACCAGCCGCTGCGCGCCCCGCAGCGCCCCACCGGCCCGGACATGAAGCTCTACCGGCGCCTGCGCTTCGGCCGGCTCGCCCAGTTCGACATCCTCGACACCCGCCAGTACCGCAGCGACCAGGCGTACGGCGACGGCTGGCAGACGCCCGGACCGGAGTCCCAGGACCCGTCGCGCACCATGACCGGCGCCACCCAGGAGCGCTGGCTGATCGACGGCTGGCACGCCTCGCAGGCCACCTGGAACGTCGTGCCGCAGCAGGTCACCTTCGCCCAGCGGCGCGACGTGCCCACCGACGCCTTCAAGCTGTCCATGGACGCGTGGGACGGCTACCCCGCCTCCCGCGGCCGCATCCTGAAGGGCGCCGAGGCCGCCGGGGTCGACAACCTGATGGTGCTGACCGGCGATGTGCACGTCGGCTACGGCTTCGATCTGAAGAAGAACTTCGACGACCCCGCCTCCCGCACCGTCGGCACGGAGATCGTCGCCACCTCCATCACCAGCGGCAAGGACGGCTCGGACCGGCCCGGCAGCTGGAACAACCAGATGCAGGCCAACCCGCACATGAAGTTCTTCAACGGCCGGCGCGGATACGCCGTCGTCACGCTGGGCCGGGAGCAGGCGCGCGCCGACTACCGCACGGTGTCCGCCGTCACCTCGCCCGGCGCGCCCCTCGCGACGGCCGCGTCGTTCGTCACCGAGGTCGGGAACCAGGGCCTCACCCCTGCGTGAGGCCGTCCGCCGGGTATCGGACGCCGATGCGGTCACGTACCGCGTCGAGCGTCCGCATCACGGCGAGCGAGCCGTCCAGCGGCACCAGCGGCGACTCCGTCTCGCCCGCCCGCAGTGCCCGCATCACCTCGGCCTGCTCGAACTGCAGGCCGCGCAGTACACCGCCTCCGGTTCCGGCGGTGAACTCCTCGGGTTCGTGTCCGGGCCGGTGCAGCACGAACCGCTCCGGGTAGAAGAAGCCGCGCGGGAACTCGATCCGGCCCTTCGAGCCCGTGACCGCCGCGGTCTGGGGGGTGTCCGCGACGATCGAGCAGTTCAGCAGCGCCGAGGCGCCCGCCTCCGACCAGCCCAGCAGCATCGCCGTGTGCAGGTCGACGCCCTCGGGGGAGAGCACCGCGTCGGCCTGCACCCGGTCCGGCTCACCCAGCACCAGCTGCGCGAACGACACCGGATAGACCCCGAGGTCCAGCAGCGCGCCGCCGCCCAGCGCCCGGTCGCGCAGCCGGTGTTCGGGGCCGAAGGGGCCCGCGAGCCCGAAGTCGGCCTGCACGGTGCGGATCTCGCCGATGGCACCGTCCCGCACCAGCTCCGTCATGCGCCGGATCACCGGGTTGCAGTACGTCCACATCGCCTCCATCAGGAAGAGGCCCCGGTCCCGGGCGAGCTTCACCAGCTCGTCCGCCTCCCGCGCGTTGAGCGTGAACGCCTTCTCGCACAGCACGTGCTTCCCGGCCTCCAGACAGAGCGCCGCCGCCTCCCGGTGCGCCGAGTGCGGCGTCGCGACGTACACCACATCGACCTCGTCGTCGGCGGCGAGAGCGGCCCAGCTGCCGTACGCCCGGGGTATCCCGAACCGCTCGGCGAACGCCTGCGCCGAGGCGTCTGTCCGAGATGCGACGGCCACCACTTCCGTGTCCGGCATCGACCGGAGATCCTCGGTGAACGCCGTGGCGATACCGCCGGTCGCCAGTACACCCCACCGCACAGTGCCGCTGATGCCTGTCATGCCTGCTCCCCAAGAGGTCTCGACCAGTCCGGCTGAGCTGAGAGCATAGATGCGGATTCAACGACATGGAGATGAGAATGCCGGAGAGCGGCGCAAGCCGGGCCCAGCAGGAACGCACACACATACCGACCGCCGGAGCAGGGGCCACGGAGCCCGGAACCACCGGCACCCCACCCAAAGCACCGGCCGCCCCGGCGGCCCGGCGCACCGGACTTCTCGTCACCCTCGTCCTCGGCGGTCTCACCGCGGTTCCGCCGCTCTCCATGGACATGTACCTCCCCGCCCTGCCCGCGGTCACCGAGTCCCTGCACGCGCCCGCCGCCACCGTCCAGCTCACCCTCACCGCATGCCTGACCGGCCTGGCGCTCGGACAGGTCGTCATCGGACCGCTGAGCGACCGGTGGGGGAGGCGCAGGCCGCTGCTCCTCGGGATGATGATCTACGTCGTCGCCACCGCGATGTGCGTCTTCGCGCCCACCACCGGGCTCCTCATCGGCTTCCGCCTCCTCCAGGGCCTGGCCGGTGCGGCGGGCATCGTCATCGCCCGTGCCGTGGTGCGCGACATGTACGACGGCGTGGAGATGGCCAGGTTCTTCTCCACCCTGATGCTCATCTCCGGCGTCGCGCCGATCGTCGCCCCGCTGATCGGCGGCCAGGTGCTGCGGTTCACCGACTGGCGCGGAATCTTCGCCGTCCTCACCGTCGTCGGCCTGGTGCTCACCCTCGTCGTCTGGAAGTGGCTGGGCGAGACCATGCCCCCGCAGGACCGGCACACCGGCGGCCTCGGCGACGCGCTGCGCACCATGCGCGGACTGCTCGCCGACCGGGTCTTCACCGGCTACATGATCGCGGGCAGCCTCGCCTTCGCCACCCTCTTCTCGTACGTGAGCGCCTCGCCGTTCGTCGTGCAGGAGATCTACGGGGCATCGCCGCAGACGTTCAGCCTGCTCTTCGGCATCAACTCGGTCGGCATGATCATCGTCGGCCAGATCAACGGCAGGATCCTGGTCGGCCGGGTCAGCCTGGACAAGGCGCTCGCCTTCGGGCTCTGTGTCATCACACTCGCCGCGCTCGCGCTGCTGCTGATGACGACCGGCGTCTTCGGAGAGGTGGGCCTGGCCCCGGTCGCCGCCGGGCTGTTCGTGCTGATGTCGGCGATGGGCATGGCGATGCCGAACACGAACGCGCAGGCACTGATGCGCACGAAGCACGCCGCCGGCTCCGCCTCCGCGCTGCTCGGCACCTCGTCCTTCCTGATCGGAGCCATCGCCTCGCCCCTCGTCGGGATCGCGGGCGAGGACACGGCCGTCCCGATGGCCGTCGTCCAGCTGGTCTGCGCGGTCGGCGCGATGGCCTGCTTCCTCGGCCTGTGCCGGCCCTGGCGGCAAACGGCGTGATGTGCGCGTCGTGACTCGGGGCTCGTGACGTGGGGCGGCGGGGCCGGATCATGGCCCCGCCGCCCCACGACGCTACGACGACCTCGGGTAGCCGATCAGGTGCGGGCGGTTCTTCTCGTCCGTCCAGCGGAACAGGCCCACACCGTCCGCGGTCTCCATGCCCGGAACCCGGACGTTCGAGGGCAGGGCGCCCGTCGAACCGCTTCTGACGGCGACCGCGACCGGGGCGCCGCCGCCGGCCAGGACGTCCGCCGCGTTGCGGGCGCTCGCCGCGCCGTACGCGGTGCCCTCGTCGTTCACGGAGGCCAGGGTCAGCGGCTTCGTGCCGTCCGCGCCCTCGAAGCAGAAGCCCCGCTTCGTGGCCAGGTCGAAGGCGAGCGGACCGGCCACCAGGTAGGAGCCCGAGGGCGCGGAGACGAGCTGCGGGTACTGGCCCGGCTTTATCGCGGGCTTGCTGCACTCCACCGAAGCCAGGGGCTTGCCCGTCTCCATGTCGTGCACCGCCCACATGTCGTGGGTGGTGGCGCGCTTGGCGCCCTTCGCGAGCTGCCACTTCGCCAGGAACAGCCCCGGGATCACCGACGTCGGGATCCCGCTCTGCTTGTCCGTGCCCTTGGGGGCGATATTGCGGCTGAACCAGCCGCCCTGCACCCAGAACTCCTTGGACCCGCTGACCAGCAGGCCCTTCTGTGTCAGCCCGCGCACCTCGGTGAGCTGCTTGCAGGTCTTGCAGCCCTTCGGGTACTTGAGCGAGGAAGCCTCGACCTTCGACACCCGGCCGGTCACCGGGTCGACCACCGCGCTGTTCGTCCGGCCGTCGCTGATGAGGATGCCGGGGCCGGTCGTCGAGACCGTGGGCACGGAGTTCCACGGCACCTCGACGCGCCGCCGGGAGCCGTCCTCCACGTCGTAGACGTCCAGCGAGACGATCGTGTCGGCGGGGGTCAGCGCGTTCTCGCCGACCTTCCCGTACGCCCATGTCACGAAGTACTCGTGGTCGTCGACGGTGACCTGGAGGAGCTTCGGGAACTGGTGCGGGGACGGGGGCCGCCAGCTCTCGCCGTGCCAGCCCGCCTGCCCCGTCTTGGCGTCGATGGTCCGCAGCTGGTACTTGGTCTCCGACTCCCGCACCAGATAGGCGAGACGGCCCGTCGTCCGGGAGATCGCATAGTCGGGCGAGGTCCCGATGAGCTCCCAGCCGTGCTCCGTCGCGTACGCGGAGGGAACGGTGAGCTGAGTCACCCGGGTCGGGCTCTTCCTGGTCTGCTTCTCGGGCCCGTCCTTGTGCTCCTTACCGCTGCCGCACGTGGCGAGCAGAAGAAGCATGACAAGCACGAGCACTCCGCCGACCAGAACCAGGCGCACGATCTTCTGTCTCATGGCTTCCCTCGATGGGCAATCCCGACCTCGCGGCGGTCAGCGTAGCAACTTGCGCAGGTGCTGCGGCAGTTCGGAAGGGTTGCGGTTCGGTGCCGAAGCCGGGGCGGAAGCAGGTGGTCCGCCTTTGCCTACAATTCGTCGGTGAACGCCACCCTCCCCACCGCGGAAGACCTGCGCGCGGCGCTGGCCGGACTGCTCGACGGGCTGCCGCCCAAGCAGGCCGCCCAGGCCGTCGAACGGCTCATCGCCAACTACCGCGGGACCACCCCGACCGACGCTCCGGTGCTCCGCGACCGCTCCGACGTCGCCGCGTACGCCGCGTACCGGATGCCCGCCACCTTCGAAGCGGTACGGGCCGCCCTCGCCGCGTTCCGGGAGGCCGCCCCGGACTGGGTGCCCGTCACGCACACCGACATCGGCGGCGGCACCGGAGCGGCGAGCTGGGCCGTGGCAGGGACCTGGGAGGGGCCGCGCACCACCGTGCTGGACTGGGCCGAGCCCGCACTCGCCCTCGGCCGCGAACTGGCGGAGCGCTCCGGCGTCCCCGCCCTGCGCGCCGCCGAGTGGCGCCGGGCCCGGATCGGCGCGGGCCAGGAACTCGCCCCCACCGACCTGATCACCGTCTCCTACGTACTCAAGGAACTGACGGCGGACGTCCGCGCCGCCCTCGTCGACACCGCCGCGGCCGCGGCGCAGGCGGTCGTGGTCGTCGAACCCGGCACCCCCGACGGCTACGCCCGGATCATCGAGGCCCGCGACCGGCTGATCGCCGCCGGGCTGAAGGTCGCCGCGCCCTGCCCGCACAGCGAGGCCTGCCCGATCGAGCCGGGCACGGACTGGTGCCACTTCTCGGCCCGGGTCAGCCGCTCCTCGCTGCACCGGCAGGTCAAGGGCGGCTCGCTGCCGTACGAGGACGAGAAGTTCAGCTATGTCGTGGCGACCCGCTTCGGGACGGAGCCCGTCTCGGCGCGGGTCACCCGCAAGCCGCAGATCCGCAAGGGGCAGGTGCTGCTGGACCTGTGCACCCGCGACGAGGCCCTGCGGCGTGCCACGGTCACCAAGCGGCACGGCGAGCTGTACCGGGCTGCCCGGGACGTCGCGTGGGGCGACGAGTGGCCGCCCGGCCAGGACACCTGAGGGCGGCCGGCCCGCTCACCCCCGCAGCTCCTGCGTGCAGCACTTCACACTGCCGCCGCCCTTGAGCAGCTCGCCCAGGTCCATCGGCACCGGTTCGAAGCCCCGCGCCCGCAGCGGGTCGAAGAGCCCCGTCGCGGCCTGCGGCAGCAGTACGTTCAGACCGTCGCTCACCGCGTTCAGACCGAGCGCCGCGGCGTCCGCCTCCTCGGCGATCAGCGCACCGGGGAAGAGCCGGGCCAGCACCGACCGGCTGCCCGGCGAGAAGGCGCCCGGGTAGTACATGATCTCGTCGCCCGCGTCGTCGAGCACCGACAGCGCCGTGTCCAGGTGGTAGTAGCGCGGGTCGACCAGATCGAGCCCGATCACCGGCCGCCCGAAGAACTCCTGCGCCTCGCCGTGCGAGAGCGGGCTGGACCGGAAGCCCCGGCCGGCCAGGACGTACGAGGCGGTCACCGCGAAGTCGCCCTCGCCCTCGTTGACATGGTCCGGTTCATGGATCTCGGTGAAGCCGTTCGCCCGGAACCACTCGCGATGGGCCCCGGCCTCCTCGTACCGCTCCCGGTACGCGAAGCGGGCCCCCAGCACCCGGCCGTCGATGACGGTGGCGCCGTTGGCGGCGAACACCATGTCGGGCAGCTCGGGGCGGGGGGCGATCAGCTCCACGGTGTGCCCGAGGGCGCGGTACCGGTCGCGCAGGTCCTCCCACTGCGTCTGGGCCAGGGGGAGGTCCACGGGCTTGCTGGGGTCCATCCAGGGATTGATGGAGTACGTCACCCTGAAGTGCGTGGGCGCGCACATCAGGTAGCGGCGGGGTGCGGCTTCACGAGGCAAGGAAGGCTCCTCACGAAAGGCAGGGGTTGCCTGCCGGGACATCGCACGGGTGTGTGCGTGAGCCCATGGTCCGCTTCCCGGAGCCCGCGCGCAGTGATCCGATCGGGTGGTTCCGTGCGACCGGGAGACGATACGTACCGCCTCGTCCGGCTGCTGGATTGGCCGGCATGGCAGAGAACCGGTCGCCCGACGCCGGCCGCCGCAGCGAGCGCTCGCGCCGCGCGATCCACGACGCGGCGCTCGCCCTGGTCGCGGAGGTGGGTTACCCCAGGACCACCATCGATGCCATCGCCGCGCGGGCCGGTGTCGGCAAGCAGACGATCTACCGCTGGTACCACCGTTGGCTGCTGCGTACCCTCCCGCTCACCCATGAGTACGCGGATGCGATCGTCGACCACGCCCTGCGCGGGCTGGCACCTTGAGACGCACCCGTCATTTCTTGACAAGAAGTGGCATAGTGCCCAGCTCACGGCATCGTCGCCCGTACCCCGCTTCGGAACTCCGGCCACCCGAGGCGCAGGATGGTGGGACCATGGGTTGGGGCAACGCTGAGGTAAGGGGATAGATGGGCGCCGATTTCGGCCGTTATCGCGGCTCAGAGAGCAAATTTTCCCAATGGCTTCGCCGCCGACCCAAACCGCACCAGAGCGAGGTCGACGACACCGCCCGGGAGGCACTGCTCCTGGCCGTCGCCGAGGCCGGAATGCCGATTGCGCCGGCCGCACACCCCGTCGGATACCGATGTTCGTGCGAACGCATCGGCTGTCCCACCCCCGCCCGGCACCCGATCTCCTTCGCCTGGCAGACGCAGTCCACCACCGACCGGGCCCAGATCGAGCGCTGGGCCCGCAGCCAGCCGCAGGCCAACTTCATCACCGCGACCGGCATGCTCCACGACGTGCTCGACGTGCCGTTGTCCGCGGGCGCCCAGGCACTGGAACGGCTCCTCGCCGCCGGCATCGACGTCGGCCCGGTCGCCCGGTCCGGCGACGACCGGATGCTCTTCTTCACCGCCACCCGAGGCACGCCCGAGGACGAGGACGAATGGTGGCCGTGCGAGCTCGACTGCCACCCCGAGACCATGGACGAGCATCCGGGGCTGCGGTGGCACTGCCGCGGCAGCTATGTGCTGCTGCCGCCGGCCCGGCTCCCCGGCGAACTGGACGTGCGATGGGTGCGCGGGCCGGAGAACCCGCTGCCCGATCCACTGACCCTGCTGGAGACGCTCACCGATGCGTGCGCGCAGTACGCGGACGAGGCGGACCAGAGCGATCTCGACCACGACTCGGTGGCCTGGCCGCTCAGCCGCTAGATGTACTCGGCCATGAGGCCGGCTCTCGGATCATGCCGGGGCCGTTCCCGAACGCGGGGCGGCCCCGGTTTTGTCACGAGCCCTTCGCCGCCGTCAGACCCGGCAGCCGGTTCAGCACGACCACCTTGCCGCCGTCCTTCGTCGAGCCCTTCTTCGGGACGTACACCATCTCGCTGGAGATCCGCTCCTTGGTGAGGGTGGACCGCACCTCACCGGTCAGCAGTGCCTCCACGTCCTGGTCGACCGGCGGGCGCAACCCCTTCGCCGCGGTCTGCCGCTCGAAGTGCTTGCTGCTGAAGAAGACCAGCGCCCCGCCGTCGTCCGTCTCCAGGCCGAGCGGGCCGAACGTACCGCTGTCCAGCGGCTGGTCGATGTACTGGTACGAGAACCCCGCCCGCCGGGTGGTCCGGCGCGCCTCCCGCCAGCCCGAGGTGGCGGAGCCGGGGGCGAAGACGTCCGGGGTGCCCTTCTGCAGGTACTGCGTGTACTGGGTGCTCAAGTCCTCCGGCGCCACGGCCAGTTCCGTGCTGTCGACGGCCACCGGCTTGGCCCGGCCGTCGCCGTCCTTCGCGAGGGCGGGCATCCGGGAGGGCGCGACGACCGACAGATAGGAGGCCTTCCACCCGGCGTCGGGCCCGGACTTGACGAAGACGACCAGCCAGCGGGTGTCCAGCTTCCCGCCGTCCTGGTCGCGGTTGGAGTCGGTGTCCGCGAGGAACCACCGCGGCCAGCCGGCCTTCTTCGGGATGACATACCTGGCGTCGGTCAGCTCCAGCGGCGAATGGTCCGGGTTGCCGTCCGGATGGTTCTTCTGCCGCGCCTTCAGCCCGGCCTGGTTGATCGCACCGAGCGAACCGGTGACCCGGTCCGCGTCCAGGGCCGGATCGTAGGCCTTGTCCGCCGCGTTGTACGAGGTGGTGAAGTCCGCCAGGGCCTTCGCGGCCTCAGACCTGGTTGCCCCCGGCACCACTTCCAGCTCGCCGTGCACCGTCACGCAGCCGCTCGCCGTCACGGACAGCACCGTCGCCGTCGCGAGCCCCGTCATCAGCCGAACCGGCCTCAGGCTTCTCATCCGCTGCTTTCCGCGCCTTCCGATCCGTCGCCCCCACTGACCGTCCGAACCCTACCGGGGCGAGGAACAGCGCGAGGGTGGGGACCAGATACAGCGCCCACACCGTGACCTGGAGAACGGTCGGGTCGGGCTGGAAGTTGAACGTGCCCTTCAGCAGCGTGCCGTACCAGCTGTCCGGCGGAATCGTGGCGCTGATGTCGAACGCCTGGTTGTGGAGGCCGCCGATGAACTCCGCTTCCTGGAGGTCGTGGACGCCGTACGCGAGCACGCCCGCGGCGACGATCACCAGCATGCCGCCGGTCCAGGTGAAGAACTTCGACAGATTGATCTTCAGAGCGCCCCGGTAGAACAGCCAGCCCAGCACGACGGCGGAGGCGATGCCGAGGAGCGCGCCGATCATCGGATGCCAGCCGTCGTCCGCCGCGTGCACCGCACGCCACACGAACAGCGAGGTCTCCAGGCCCTCCCGGCCCACCGCCAGGAGCGCCGTGGCGACCAGCGCGCCGGTGCCCATCGCGAGCGCCGCGTCGAGCTTGCCGTGCAGCTCCGTCTTCAGGTGCCTCGCGGTGCGCCGCATCCAGAAGACCATCCAGGTGACCAGGCCGACGGAGACGATCGACAGCGAACCGCCCAGCGCCTCCTGGGCCTTGAACGTCATCTCCTGCGAACCGAATTCGAGCCCGGCGCCGAACGCCAGGCTGACGACGATCGCGATACCGACACCGGTCCAGATCGGCACCAGCTTGTTCCTGTTGCCGGTCTTCACCAGATAGGCGATGAGGATGCAGACGACCAGGCTGGCCTCAAGGCCCTCGCGCAGGCCGATCAGGAAGTTGCTGAACACGTTTCCGTTCTCCTTTTCTGCTTCGGCCCGTTACGAGAACAGTGCCCGGCCCCACCAGTCGTCCTTGTCGCGGACGCCCGGCGGGACGGCGAAGTGCGCCGAACCCACGTGCTGGATGTACTCGTTGAGCGCGTCGTGCGCCGCCAGGCGCCGCTGGAGCGGAATGAACGCCTTGCGGACGTCGCTCTGGTAGGCGATGAAGAACAGTCCGGCGTCGAGCCGGCCGAGGCCGTCCGTGCCGTCGGTGAAGGAGTAACCGCGGCGCAGGATCGTCGCACCGCCGTTGCTGTCCGGGTGGGAGAGGCGCACGTGCGCGGTCGGCAGCATCGCCTTCAGGAACGGCTCGTCGTGCTCCTTGGACTTGCCGACCGCAGCTCCCTCGCCCTTGTCGCGGCCGAAGACGTCCTCCTGCTCCTGGAGCGCGGTACGGTCCCAGGTCTCGATGTGCATCCGGATGCGGCGGGCCACCAGGTACGAACCCCCGGCCATCCAGCCCGCGTCGTCCTTCTCGCCCACCCATACGTGCTTGTCCAGGGCGGCGGTGTCGGTGCCGGAGATGTTCCGGGTGCCGTCCTTGAAGCCGAACATGTTGCGCGGGGTCTGGGCGTCCGGCGTGGTCGAGGACGTCTTGCCGAAGCCCAGCTGGGACCAGCGGATCGCGGTGCGGCCCATGCCGATCCTGGCGAGGTTGCGGATGGCGTGCACCGCGACCTGCGGGTCGTCCGCGCACGCCTGGACGCAGATGTCGCCGCCGCTGCGGGCCGCGTCGAGGTTGTCGCCGGGGAACTTCGGCAGGTCGACGAGCGCCTCGGGCCGCTTGTCCTGAAGGCCGAACCGGCCCTTGGCGAAGAGCGAGGGCCCGAAGCCGATGGTGAGCGTGAGCCGGGACGGCTTGAGCCCCAGAGCCTCGCCCGTGTCGTCCGGCGGGGCCTCGGGGAGACCGCCGTACGCCCCGTCGCCGACCGCGTGACCGGCCGTCATCCGCTCCGCCGCCCGCGTCCACTCCTTGAGCAGCGCGATCAGCTCGCCGCGGTCCTTCGTCGTCACGTCGAACGCGGCGAAGTGCAGCCTGTCCTGTACGGCGGTGGCGATACCGGCCTGGTGCGCACCGTGGAACGGCACGGCCGCACCGCTGTCCGCGGCCGGCACCGGGTCGCTCTGCGTGCGCACCGCGGCGACCGCGCCGCCGGCCGCGACGGCGCCCAGCGCGAGACCCGCGCCGCCCCAGCCGAGCAGCGCCCGGCGGGACGGGGCGGGACCGGAGGTCTCCGCCGGGGTTTCGCTCACCTGTGTCTGATCGGACATGACCGAAGCCCTCCCGCCCGTTACTTCGTCACCGCGGCGGCGAGCCGGGACAGCGGCTCGGCCAGCGCGTTGACCGCGTCCGAAAGCTCCTTGCGGTCCGCCTTGCCGACCTTCTCGTACGAGGTGAACTCGTAGGAGCTCTTGTCCTTGCGGTACTTGTCCAGCAGCGTGTTCAGCTCCGCGAACCGCTTGTCCAGGGTGGCGGTCAGAGCCGCGTCGTTCTTCGAGGCGATCGGCTTCAGCAGCTCGTAGGACTTCTCGGCGCCCTCGACATTGCCCTTGAAGTCGACCAGGTCGGTGTGGCTGTAGCGCTCCTCCTCACCGGTGACCTTGCCGGTGGCGACCTCGTCGAGGAGCTCCTTGGCACCGTTGGCCATCGAGGTCGGGGTGATCTCCGCCGTGCCGACCCGCTTCTGCCAGTCGAGCAGGTCCTTGTGGAGCAGCGGGGCGAGGGCCTTCTCCTCGGCGCCCAGCTTCTTGTCCTGCCACAGCGCCTTCTCCAGGCGGTGCCAGCCGGTCCACTTCTGGCCGTCCTCCAGGCCGTCCTCGCGGATGTCGACCTTCGGGTCGATGTCGCCGAAGGACTCGGCGACCGGCTCGGTGCGCTCCCATCCGAGGCGGGAGTCGGCGTAGAACTTCTTGGCGGCCTCGATGTCACCGGCGGCGACGGCGTCCGTGAACTTCTTGGCCTTCGGCAGCGTCTCGTCGGCCTGGGCCTGGACGTAGGTGCGGTACTCCGCGACGGCCTTGTCCATCTCGGGGCTGCGCTTGGCCGCGTTGGCGCCGGTGATCTCCAGCTTCTGCCGGATGCCGTGGCCCTTCATGCCGGGCTTGCAGGCGATCTCGTACGAACCGGCCTTGATCTCGGCCGTGATGTTGGCCTTGGTGCCGGGGCCGATGTTCTCGCGCTCGGCGACGATGCGGTCGTCCGGGAAGAGCACGTAGACCTCGGTGACCTTGGAGCCCTTGTTCTGCACGGCCAGTTCGATGTGACCGGCCGGGAGCTTCTTCTTCGACACCTCGCAGGAGTCGTCCTTCGCGACGACCTGCACGGCACCGTCGCCCTTGCCGTCGCTCTTCTCTGCGCAGCCCGTGACGGCGGTCAGAGCGGCCACGGTGGCGGCAGCGGTGACGACGGAGAAACGAACGGCTCGCATACGGGCTCCACATGAGGACGAAGGAGAAGCGGGTGAAGATTCGGACAAAAGCAGGTGAGGCGGACCTAACTTAACCGAGGCTTACCTGAGCAGTACCCACTTGCGCAGTGATTCAGCTCTCATCCCGGGCCTCCGGGAACGGGGTGATCACGGGCACCCCATGGGTGCCCCATGGAAAGGTCAAGCAATGGTCAAGCCCCTCGTTCCGGCGCGACCAGCGGCGCCCCGGTCCGCGGATGCGGGAACACCTCGACCGGCTGCCGGTAGACCTCGCCGAGCAGTTCGCCGGTGAACACCTCGGCGGGCGGCCCCGACACCGCGCCGCCGGCGGCGGGCAGACCGGCGGTCAGCGCTGCGGATCTGCCGGGAGCGGGCCGGCGCCGGAGCCGTGGTCGTGGCCCGCCGCCGTACCGCCTGACGCGTCCGCGTCCCACGACAGCACCGCCCGGACGAACCGGCCGAACGGCCGCCGTCCGGGCGGTGCTTGAATGCCCATGTGAGCGACAGCGACTTCGGCGTACCCGCCGGCATCGACGTACTGCGCGTGTTCTGCGGCCCCGACGGCCGGCACGGCAACGCCCTCGGCGTGGTGCGCGACGGGCGTACGTACCCGGACCGGGCCTCCCGGCAGGAGCTGGCCCGCCGGCTGGGCTTCAGCGAGACGGTGTTCGTCGACGACCCCGAGCGCGGGCACGTCGACATCTACACCCCGGGACAGCGGCTTCCGTTCGCCGGGCATCCGCTCGTCGGCACGGCCTGGCTGCTCGACCTGGAGATCCTGGAGCTTCCGGTCGGGGAGGTCTTCGCCCGCCAGGACGGCGAGTTCAGACCGACCGGCAATAGGGGGGCGGCGTCGCGGGGCTGGGCACGCACATCTGCCGCGTTGTCGTCAATCAACAACGCTCCGCGTTGCCTCAATCCTCCGCCTTGCAGCTGCACGCACCCAGCCCCGCTCCTTCACCCACCCCCCAATTGCCGGTCGGTCTCAGCTGGATCGGCGCCCGCCCGGAGTGGGCGCCCCCGCGCACGCTGGAGCGGTACGGCTCGGCCGCCGAGGTCGAGGAGCTCACCGGGCCGCCGCCGGGGGAGGGCCGGCTGTACGTATGGGCCTGGGAGGACGAGGCGGCCGGCCGGGTCAGGGCGCGGGCCTTCCCACGGCGCGACGACAACATCGTGGAGGACGAGGCGACGGGCGCGGCGGCGCTGCTGCTCAGCGCGGAGCTGGGGCGCGCCCTCAATATCACGCAAGGACGCGGCTCCCAGATCCTCACCGCTCCCGCACCCGACGGCACGGTGGAGATCGGGGGCCGCGTGGCACTCGCCGCCGTCCGGGCCCGGTACTGAACCGGGCCGAGGGCACTACGCGCTGAGCGGGAACACCTCGCCCAGCTCCAGGAACACCGCCGTGTTCAGCGCGAACGCGCGCTTGCACTCGTCGACGATCCGCTGCTTCTCCAGGTCGTCCGCGTCCACCGCGTCCAGCAGCTCGCGGTAGTCCCGCTTGAACGAGGCGGGGTTGGATATCTCCTCGAAGACGTAGAACCGGACCCCGTCGCCCTTGCGCGCGAAGCCCCAGGTCCGCTCCGCCCGGTCGCGGATGATCTGGCCGCCGGAGAGGTCGCCGAGGTAGCGGGTGTAGTGGTGCGCGACGTAGCCGGCCGGCCAGCTGCGGGCGCACTCGGCGACCCGGGCGGCGTACGCGGCCGTGGCGGGCAGCGGCTCCAGGCCCTCGCGCCAGTCCGCACCCCGCAGATGGGCCAGATCGCGCTCCAGCTCGGCGGTGCGCATCAGCTCGGGCCGGATGAAGGGACCGGCGACCGGATCGCCGTGCAGTGCCTGCGCGCCGTCCTCCAGCGCCCGGTACACGAACCACAGCTGCTCGGTGTAGCGCGTGTACGCGTCCACTCCGAGCCGCCCGCCCAGCAGGTCGCTCATGAAGGTCGAGGTCTCCGCCTCGGTGTGCTGCTCGTGCGACGCGGTGCGGATGAGCGTCGAGAAGGGCGTGGTGGCGGCGGTTGCGTCCAAAGCGGGCCTCCGGGGACCGAGGGGACGGAAAAGTCCTGGAAGAGAAAGAAATGTCGGCAGCCACCGCGTATCGCGGCGATTGCTGTCGGCAACTCCGATCTTCCTGCTTAGGCTTACCTAAGTCAATGACTTCCCGACACTCTGTCGGTAAAAACGATACGCCTGGTTCCGCCTCCGCGCCGGGTGCGTGAGAACAGGTGTGTGAGAACAGCCGGGCACGCGAAAGCGGCCGCTTCGGGGGCGGCCGCTTCGGGGAGGAACTGTCCGGGTGGGGGCTACGGGAGCGTCAGGATCTCGGCGCCCGTCTCCGTCACCACCAGCGTGTGCTCGAACTGCGCGGTGCGCTTGCGGTCCTTCGTCACCACGGTCCAGCCGTCGTCCCACATGTCGTAGTCATGGCTGCCCAGCGTCAGCATCGGCTCGATGGTGAACGTCATCCCGGGCCGCATCACGGTGGTCGCGTGCGGGCTGTCGTAGTGCGGGATGATCAGGCCGGAGTGGAACGAGGAACTGATCCCGTGCCCGGTGAAGTCCCGCACCACGCCGTAGCCGAAGCGCTTGGCGTACGACTCGATGACCCGCCCGATCACATTGATCTGCCGCCCCGGCCGGACCGCCTTGATGGCCCGGTTCAGCGACTCCTCGGTGCGCTCCACGAGCAGCCGGGACTCCTCGTCCACGTCTCCGCAGAGATACGTGGCGTTGTTGTCGCCGTGCACACCGTTGATGTACGCCGTGACGTCGAGGTTCACGATGTCGCCGTCGCGCAGCACCGTGGAGTCCGGGATGCCGTGGCAGATCACCTCGTTGAGCGAGGTGCAGAGCGACTTGGGGAATCCGCGGTAGCCGAGCGTCGACGGGTACGCGCCGTGATCGCACATGAACTCATGGGCGACCCGGTCGAGTTCGTCCGTCGTGACGCCCGGGGCGATGTGCTTCGCGGCCTCCGCCATCGCCTGCGCGGCGATCCGGCCCGCGATGCGCATGCGCTCGACGGTGTCGGTGTCCTGGATCTCCGGACCGGTGTACGGGGTGGGGCCCGGCTTGCCCACGTATTCGGGGCGGCGGATCCTTCCGGGCACGGAGCGGATGGGAGTGATCTCCCCGGGTGCGAGCAGCGACTGGCCAGACATGTCAGCGAGTCTAACCAGCGCGCTTGGGGCAGCATGGCCCCGAGGGAAGGAGCCGCTGATGGCCCTGTTCAAGAAGCGCACGGTCGGCAAGCCGGGCGAGTGGTACTACTGCCTGGAGCATCACAAGGTCGAGGAGGGCCCCGAGTGCCCGGCCAAGGACCGTTTCGGGCCGTACACCTCCCGCGAGGAGGCCCAGCACGCCATGGACACCGCACGGGAGCGGAACCTGGAGTGGGAGAACGACCCCAAGTGGCACGACGGGGGCACACCGCGCGATCCGGAGGCCTGACCGGGGCCACCCGCCCCCGGGCTCCCGCCTCCCGGGGGCCCGTTTCTCAGGCCGCGGACGGGCTGGACCCCCTGGACTCCCGTCTGCGCAGCGCGTCCTCGTCCGTCTCGGAGTCGTAGGTGAGCAGCTTCGGAAGCGCTGCCGCGAGCAGCGCGACCGAGGCCACGCAGGCCACGCCGCCGCTCCAGATCGCCGACCGGGTCCCCGTCCAGCCCGCCATCGCACCGGCCCGCACCTGACCCAGCTGCGGGCCGACGCTGTACGAGAGCACCTCGATGCCCGCCAGCCGGCCCCGCAGCTCCTCCGGGATCGTCTGGTTCCAGATCGTGGAGCGGCCCAGTCCGCTGAGCATGTCGCCCGCGCCCGCCACCGCCAGGCAGACCAGCACCAGCCACACATTGCCGAACCACCCGGCCCCCGCGATCGCCAGCCCCCAGACCGCGGCCCCGAACACCACGAACAGCCCGTGCCGCCGCACCCGCGACGTCCAGCCGCTGGTCAGCCCCAGCACCAGCGATCCGACCGAGTCCGCGGCGTACATCAGGCCCAGCGACCAGTCGGCGTGCAGGTCGTCCGCCAGGAACGGGAAGATCGCGTTCGGGAAGGCGAAGAACATCGCGGCCATGTCGACCGCGTACGTCCCCAGCAGCACCGGCCGGCTCCAGGCGTACTTCGCGCCCTCCACGATGCCGCGCAGCGACGGCTTCGCGTTGTCCCGGGCGGGCGGCGCGGGCGCCAGACGCAGACACAGGAGCACGGAGACGGCGAAGGTGGCCACCGTGACCGTGTACGCCGTGGCGTGCCCGGCGTAGGCGACCACCAGCCCCGCCACCGCCGGGCCGGTGATCGCGCCGAACTGCCAGCGCAGCGAGTTCAGCGCGGCGGCCGCGGTCAGCTGCTCGTGCGGCACGATCCGGGCCATCAGGGAGTCCAGCGCGGGCCGCTGGAGCCCGGCAAGCGCGGAGACCCCGGCCGCCACCAGGTAGAGCGGCCAGAGCATCGGGGTGGGCAGCGCCGCGTTGACCAGGAGCACCAGGGCGAGCAGCCCCAGCCCCGCCTCGGTGGCCAGGATCACCTTGCGGCGGTCCACGGCGTCCGCGAGCGCCCCGCCGTACAGGCCGAAGACCACCAGCGGCACCAGCTCGACCGCGCCCATCACACCGACGGCCAGCGGCGAACCCGTCAGCTCCTTGATCTGGAGCGGCAGCGCGATCATCGCCATGAAGCTGCCGAAGTACGTCACCACGCCCTGGATCCACAGCAGCCGGAAGTCGGTGGAGGAGCGCAGGGGCGAGAGATCGGGCAGCAGGGCGGCCAGCCGGGAGGCCGGGGACGGGGCAGAAGTCACGGAAGGCCATGCTCCGGCGCCGCGGGGGCCGTCGCAACGGAATTTCCGCGGCGGGCCGGCCCCGGGCTGTCACCAGCGGGCAGGAGGCGGCGCCGTCAGCTGATCGGCGAGCCGGGACAGCCGGTCCCGGAAGCCGCGGCGGCCGCGCGGCGCGGGGGCGCTGTTCTCCCCGGCCGCCGCGCTCACCAGATGCTGCACGGTGTCCAGGTCCACGTCGTCGCCGCCGGTCACCGTGAGCGTCTCGTGGGCGAGCCCGCGCACCTCCGGGTCGCCGTCGTTCAGCGAGAGCACCGTGGCCCCGGCGCGCCGCGCGTCGTGCACCCGCTCCAGCAGCCCCGCGCCGGGCCGCTCCGGGGCCACCAGGAGCAGCGTCTCGCCCCGCCCGGCCGCCTCGATCCGGCCCAGACCGACGGCCAGATGCGCGGGGCCGCCCGGCTCCACCCGGTGGCGTACCAGGGTGGGGGCCAGCTCCGGCAGCCCGGACCAGGTGGACTCGTCGACCAGATGGGCCGCCAGGTGCCACGGCTCGTACGCCGCCGTCCCCACCAGCAGCAGACCGCCGCCGTGCGGGACGACGGAGGATCTCAGCGCCCCGGCGAACCGCCGGGTCGCGGCGGGCCACTCGGTCCCGGCGAGTACTTCACGGAGCAGGGCCACGCGTACGGCATCCATGGCCCGGCATCATGCCCGAGGAGCCCCGCCCGGCACCGGAGAACGGCTCCGGACCAGCCGAACGGGGAAAGAGGGGTGACACCGGGGCCCGCTCCGTGGCGGGCAGTAATGTCGGAGCCATGACTACGAATGGCAGTGACAGCGCGGCCAAGCCCCCCGCCAAGGACCCCTGGGACCTCCCCGACGTCTCCGGGCTGACTGTCGGCGTGCTCGGTGGCACCGGACCCCAGGGACGCGGCCTCGCCTACCGGTTCGCCCGCGCCGGGCAGCAGGTGATCATCGGCTCCCGGGCCGCCGACCGCGCGCGCGGCGCCGCCGAGGAGCTGGGCCACGGCGTGGAGGGCGCGGACAACGCGGAGTGCGCCCGCCGCAGCGACATCGTGATCGTCGCCGTGCCGTGGGACGGCCACGCCAAGACCCTGGAGTCGCTGCGGGACGAACTCGCGGGCAAGCTCGTCATCGACTGCGTCAACCCGCTCGGCTTCGACAAGAAGGGCGCCTACGCGCTGAAGCCCGAGGAGGGCAGCGCCGCCGAGCAGGCCGCCGCCCTGCTGCCGGAGTCCCGGGTCACCGCCGCCTTCCACCACCTCTCGGCGGTGCTGCTGCAGGACGAGACCGTCGAGGAGATCGACACCGATGTGCTGGTGCTGGGCGAGGCCCGCGCCGACACCGACCTCGTACAGGCGCTGGCGGGCCGGATCCCCGGCATGCGCGGCATCTTCGCCGGACGGCTGCGCAACGCGCACCAGGTCGAGTCGCTGGTCGCCAACCTGATCTCGGTCAACCGCCGCTACAAGGCGCACGCCGGGCTCCGTACCACCGACGTCTGAGCCGGACCGGCCACCACCGGCGTCCGGGCCGGGCCCGCTCGCGGACCCACCCTGCGGCGAGCGAAAAGGGGCATGGGGGACACTGGACGGGACCGCGCATCACCCCCGACAGGAGCCGCCCGCCATGCCCCGACTCGCTCTCTACGCCATCGCCGTCTGTGTCCTGGCGGTCGTCGCGGCCGTGATCTCGTTCGTCCAGGGCAGCCTGCTCGGGATCGTCTGGGTGCTGCTGGCCGGGCTCTCGTCCAACATGGCGTGGTTCTACCTGCGCCGGCAGCGGGCGCGGACCGCCGAATGAGGCGGGTGGCTCCTACGGGCTGACCGCGCAGACCGGATACTCCTCGTTCCAGTTCTCCCAGAACCGGTAGGCGGCGCGGCCGCACTCCGTCTCCAGGCCGCTCACGCCCAGTGAGTCCAGCACGCCGTGGACCAGGTCGAAGAAGACATGGTTGACCTCCGGGATCCACAGCACGCCGAACACCGCGAGCAGTCCGAACTGCGCGAACGGCTCCACCCGGCGCCGGATCCGGTACGACAGCCAGGGCTCGATCAGCCCGTACCCGTCCAGCCCGGGGACCGGCAGGAAGTTCAGGATCGCCGCGGTGACCTGGAGCAGGGCCAGGAACGCCAGCGCGTACCGGAACTCCCTCGGGACGCCGTCCAGCGCGTGCAGCCAGAACGGAGCCGTGCACACCAGCGCGAACAGCACATTCGTCAGCGGGCCCGCCGCCGAGATCAGACTGTGCCTCCAGCGCCCCCGGATCCGCCCCCGCTCGATGAAGACGGCGCCGCCGGGCAGCCCGATCCCGCCCATGATCACGAACAGCACCGGCAGCACGATGCTGAGCAGGGCGTGCGTGTAGGCGAGCGGATTGAGGGTGAGATACCCCTTCGCGCCGACCGAGATGTCCCCGCTGTGCAGCGCGGTACGGGCGTGCGCGTACTCGTGGAGGCAGAGCGAGACCACCCATGCCGCCGTGACGAAGACGAAGACCGCGAGCCCGTACGGATATCCGGTGCCCGTCCACACCGCCCAGCCCGACACCGCCGCCACGGCGACGATCCCGAGGAAGACCGGGCTGATCCGCCGGTCGCTGCGGGCGCTTGCGGTGGTCATCGGCGAACTCCTGACGGGCGGCCGGAAGGGGGACCGAGCGGCGGGCGGCGAGCCCGACCGTACCGCCGACACGTCACAAACGTCTCGCGCCGGGGCGGTGGTTCCGGAAAGGGTGGGGGCATGACGAGCGATCCCGGAACGCGGCGCACAGGGGTGCGGCCGGACACGTGTGCCCATCCCGGTCCCGGTCACGGAGAATAGGCCGGTGCGCTACTGCATCCTCGGAACGACCCGGGCACTCCGCGACGACGGCACGGCCATCGCCCTCGGCGGGGCGCGGCTGCGCGCCCTGCTCACCGTCCTCGCGCTGCGCCCCGGACGCACCGTCCCCGCCGCCGTGCTCGTCGACGAGGTGTGGGACGGCGAACCGCCCGCCGACGCGGTGGGCGCCCTGCATGCGCTCGTCGGCCGGCTCCGGCGCGCCGTCGGCCACGACGCGGTCCTCTCCGCGGACAGCGGCTACCGACTGGCCGCCGAGCCGGACGCCATCGACCTCCACCGCTTCGAACGGCTCGCGGGGGAGGGCGCACGGGCGCTGGAGGAGGACGACCCGGCGAAGGCCAAGGCCGTGCTCGACGACGCGCTCGGCCTGTGGGGCGGGCCGGTCCTGGCCGATCTGCCCGACCGCGACGCGGTCGCGGCCCGCTGGGAGGCCCGGCGCCTGGAAGCCCGCCGCAACAGGCTCCGCGCGGCCCTCGCGCTCGGCCGCGCGGACGAGGCCCTGCCCGAACTGGTCGCCCTGTGCGCCGAGCACCCCATCGACGAACCCCTTCAGGCGCTGCGGATGCGGGCCCTGCGCGACGCCGGGCGCACGGCCCAGGCACTGGCCGCCTACGACGAGGTCCGCACCGTGCTCGCCGACCGCCTCGGCACCGACCCCGGACCCGAACTGCGCTCGCTCCACGCCGAGCTGCTCCGCCAGGACCCGGCGCGCCCGCCCGCACCGGCCGCCCCGCCCGCCCCGCCCGCCCGCACCGCACGGCAGGGCAACCTCCGGGCCCGGCTCACCAGCTTCGTCGGGCGCGAGGGCGACATCGACACCCTGCGCGAGGACCTCTCGCACGCCCGTCTCGTCACCCTCCTGGGCCCCGGCGGCGCGGGCAAGACCCGGCTCTCCCAGGAGACCGCCGAATCCGCCGCGCCCGCCTGGCCGGACGGCGTCTGGCTGGCCGAACTCGCCCCCGTCGACGACCCCGAGGCGGTGCCGGAGGCCGTACTGACCGCGCTCGGCGCCCGCGAGACCGTGCTGCGCGGTGCAGGCGCCGAGGAGCTCAGGGCCGCCGAGGGAATCGCGAACGACCCCCTCGTACGCCTCACCGAGCACTGCTCCCGGCGCCGCATGCTGCTGCTCCTGGACAACTGCGAACACCTCGTCGGGGCCGCCGCCGCGCTCGCCGACCACCTGCTCGCCCACTGCCCGCACCTCACCGTGCTCGCCACCAGTCGTGAACCCCTCGGCGTGCCGGGCGAGTTCGTCCGCCCCGTCGAACCGCTGCCCGACCCGATGGCGCTGCGCCTGTTCGCCGAACGCGGCGCCGCCGCCCGGCCGGGCTTCTGGACCGACGCGGACGAGGCGACCGCGGCCGCCGCCGCGGAGATCTGCCGCCGCCTCGACGGACTGCCGCTCGCCATCGAACTCGCCGCCGCCCGGCTGCGGATGCTCACCCCGCGCCAGATCGCCGACCGGCTCGACGACCGGTTCCGCCTGCTCACCAGCGGTGCCCGCACCGTCCTGCCCCGGCAGCAGACCCTGCGTGCCGTCGTCGACTGGTCCTGGGACCTGCTCGACGAACCCGAACGCGCCGTGCTGCGCCGGCTCTCCGTCTTCGCGGGTGGCTGCACCCTGACCGCCGCCGAGGCGGTCTGCGCGGACGGGCCGCAGGGCGCGCGCGAGGTCGCCGGGCTGCTCGGCTCCCTCGTCGACAAATCGCTCGTCGTGGCCGCGCCCGCCGAGGACGGCGAGATGCGCTACCGGCTGCTGGAGACCGTCGGCGAGTACGCCGCCGCCCGGCTCGACGAGGCGGCGGAGCGGGACCCCGTGGTCCGGCGCCACCTGGTGTTCTTCCGGGAACTGGTCCGCACCACGGAGCCCCGGCTCCGCGGCGCCGGACAGCGGTCCGCCATCGAACTCCTCCAGCGCGAGTACGAGAACATCCGCACCGCCCTGCGCAGCGCCGTCGCCGCCCGCGACGAGCAGGAGGCGCTCTGCATGGTGCTCTCGCTGTGCTGGTACTGGCAGATGCGCAACCTGAGCGGCGACGCGCTGCACTGGGCCGACGCCGCCGCCGCGCTGGGCCCCGACCCCTTCGCCCCGCCCGCCGAGCCCGCGCCCTCCATCCACGAACGCTGCACCGACGCACCGCCGCCCATGGGGCCCGAGCTGCTCCAGGAGGCACGCCGCCAGGCGGGCCTGATCCGGCTGGTCAGCATGGACCACGCCGCGGAGAGGTGGACCGACGAGGCGAGCATGGCCCGGCTGCGGGTCATCGCGAACACCTACCGGGCCGGTCAGCCGCAGACCTGCCGGGTCCCGGCATCGCTCTGGTTCTTCGCGGTCATGCTCGTCGGGGAGACCGGCAGGCTGCGCGAGCTGCTGGACGAAACGGTCCGCGCCTGCCGGGACTTCGGCTACGAATGGGAGCTCGCCGGGGCCCTCCAGACGCGGGCCAACGTGCTGGCCAACCGGCCCGAATGGGCGGGCGAGGCGCGCACGGACGCCGACGAGAGCCTGGAGCTCTTCAGCCGGATCGGTGACGACTGGGGCGTCGCGGAAGCGCTCTCGGCACGGGCCGAGGCCAACGAGCGCAGGGGCGAGCACGCGCGCGCGGCCGAGGACTACCAGGTCGCCATCGGCTACGCGAAGGAGCTGGGCGCACCCTCCCAGGTGGCGGTCCTGCGCACCAGATACGCGGCCGTGCTCACCGAGATGGACCGCGGCGCCGAGGGCGAGGAGATCCTGCGCGAGGTGGTCGTCGAGGGGCACGACGCCAGGTCCATGGCCCGGCTCCATCTGGCCATGTGGCTGGGGCGCGGCGGCCGCACCGGTGAGGCGCGCGAGCAACTGGCCGTGCTGCGCGAGGAGTTCCACCCCGAGACCATGGCGATCTTCGAAGGGGTGGTGCTGGGCGCGCTGTCCTGGCTGGACAACCAGGACGGGCTGTACGCGGAGGCGCTGCCCCGGGGCCTGGTGGCGCTGGAGCGGTCCCACGACCGGCTGTCGCAGTTGGTGGCGCCGCAGATGTCCGTCATCCAGCTCGTCTCCCTCGCCCGCTCGCTGGCCGGCATCGGCGGCGAGCGGCGGGCCGCCACCGCGGCCCGGCTGCTGGGGGCGGGCCGGGGGCTGCTGCCCCGGGGTCACGTGCCGACGTCGATGGAGCGGGACGACTGGGCCCGGGCGGAGGCACTGGCCGTCGCCGTGCTCGGCCGGGCCGCCTACGAGACCGCGTACGCCGAGGGCGGCGGCCTCTCCCTGGAGGAGGCCACCGCCCTCGTGGACGCGTACCGGGAATGACCCCGGCGGTCAGGACTTCTTGCGGAACCTGGAGACCGCGAGCGGGGCCATCACCGCGGTGATGACCACGGTCCAGCCGAGCGTCACCAGGACCGAGTGGGCGAGCGGGCCGCCCATCATCAGGGCGCGCGCGGCGTCGGCCAGGTTGGACAGCGGGTTGTAGTCGGTGAACGTCTGGAGCCAGCCGGGCATCGTCTTCGTCGGGGCGAAGATCGAGGAACCGAACTGGAGCGGCATCAGTACGAGCATCCCCATTCCCTGAACCGCCTGGGCCGTCTTCATGGTCAGCCCGAGCAGGATGAAGATCCACATGATGGCGGCGCCGAACACGGCCGACAGCGCGATCGCCCCGATCAGCCCGAGCACCGACTCCTGGAGCTCCATGCCGAGCGCGAAGCCCATGGCCAGCAGGATGAGGGTGGCGACCATCATCCGGCCCAGCTCGACCACGATCTTGGCGATGAGCACCGAGGAACGGGCGATCGGCATCGTCCGGAACCGGTCCATGACGCCCTTGCGGAAGTCGTCGTTGACACCGGAGCCGACCGCCATGGCGATGTTCATGCCCATCATCGCCATCAGCCCGGGGATCAGGTAGTTCAGATACTCCTGCCGGCCGCCGCCCATGCTGCCGCCGACCGATCCGCCGAAGACGTACACGAACAGCAGCGTGAAGATGATGGGCGTCAGGAGCGCGTCGAACATCGACTCCGGATCCTTCTTGATCTGGAGCATGTTGCGCCGCACCAGCGCCCCGATGTGGCGCAGGTTGTTCCGCAGCCCTATCCGGCCCTCGTCGTGGACCGTCTTCGCCCGGGCGGACTCGGTGGGCGTGGGCGTGGGTGTCAGAGTCGCCGTGCTCATGCCGCGACCTCCTCGGGGATCGTGTCGGCGGCGGAAGCGGACTTCTCGCCGGTGATGGCCAGGAAGACCTCGTCCAGGCTGGGCAGCGCGGTGGCGACGTGCGCCAGCGAGAAGCCCCGGGTGCCGAGCAGGCCTATGACAGCGGTCAGCTGCTCGTCGCTGAGGATCGGTACGTACAGCAGTCCCTCGTCCGGGACGGCCTGCGCGCCCGAGACCCCGTCGAGCCCCGCCTCGCGGATCGCCTGCGCCATCGCGGGCAGCTGCGCCGGGTCCGAGGGCCGGATCTGCAGGGTGCGGCCGCCGACCTTCGCCTTCAGCTCGTCGACCCCGCCGCGGGCGATGATCTTCCCCTTGTCGATGACGGTCAGCTCGCTGGCGAGCTGCTCGGCCTCTTCCATGTACTGGGTGGTGAGCAGCACGGTCGCCCCCTCCGCGACCATCCGCTGCACCTCGTCCCAGACCTCGTTACGGGTCCGGGGGTCCAGCCCCGTCGTCGGCTCGTCCAGGTACAGCACGGCCGGGCTGCCGATCATCGAGGCGGCCAGGTCGAGCCGGCGCCGCATGCCGCCGGAGTAGTCCATCGCGGCCTTCCGGGCCGCTTCGGTGAGCGAGAACCGCTCCAGCAGCTCGTCGGCCCGGGACCGGGCGGTCCTGCGGGGCAGATCGAGCAGCCGCCCGATCATGTAGAGGTTCTCCCAGCCGGAGAGCTTCTCGTCGACCGAGGCGTACTGCCCGGTCAGACCGATGGTGCGGCGCAGCTGCCGGGGCTGCTTCACCACGTCGTAGCCCGCCACGGTGGCGTGTCCGGCGTCGGGAACTATCAGGGTGGACAGGCAGCGTACGAGCGTGGTCTTGCCTGCTCCATTGGGGCCGAGGACACCGAGCACGGTGCCTTCGCGGACATCGAGGTCCACGCCGTCCAGCGCCTTGGTCGAGCCGTAGTGCTTGACCAGTCCCCGGACCTCCACGGCGTTCGAGCCGCTCCTGGGGTTCTTGTCGATTCGCGTCATGTCCACCATGGGACCAGCCGCCACCGACAGCCCGCCGACAGCAGGCCGACAGCCCGCCGATGGGGGATGTCGGCGGGCTGTCGGTGGTGCGGGCAGTGGTTCAGGCGGAACGAACCGGCAGAGCTAGTGGAAGGTGTGCTCGGCGGCCGGGAAGGCGCCGCCCACGACCTCTTCCGCGAACTCCTTCGCCGCGTCGCCCAGCACCTGGCGCAGGTTCGCGTACTGCTTGGTGAAGCGCGGCACCTTGCCTCCGGTCAGCCCGACCATGTCGGTGTACACCAGCACCTGGGCGTCGGTGTCGGGACCGGCGCCGATGCCGACGGTCGGGATGTGCAGGGTACGGGTGACCTCGGCGGCCAGCTCGGCCGGTACGAGCTCCAGGACGACGGCGAACGCGCCCGCGTCCTGCACGGCCTTGGCGTCGCGCAGCATCTGCTGGGCGGCCTCCTCGCCGCGGCCCTGCACCCGGTAGCCCATCGCGTTGACGGACTGCGGGGTCAGGCCGATATGGGCCATGACCGGGATACCGGCGTCTACCAGCAGCTTGATCTGCTCGTGGCTGCGCTCGCCGCCCTCCAGCTTGACCGCGCCGACGCCGGACTCCTTGATCAGCCGGGTGGCGTTGCGCAGGGCCTGGACGGGGCCCTCCTGGTACGCCCCGAAGGGCAGGTCGGCGACGATCAGGGCACGCCTGGTGCCCCGTACGACGGCGGCCGAGAGGATCGCGATCTCGTCCATCGTGACGGGCACGGTGGTCTCGTAGCCGAGATGGCAGTTGCCCATGGAGTCGCCGACGAGCATGACCGGGATCCCGGCCTCGTCGAAGACGGACGCGGTCATCGCGTCGTAGGCGGTGAGCATGGGCCACTTCTCGCCGCGCCCGGTGGCGGCGGCGATGTCATGGACGGAGATGCGGCGGGTGCTCTTGCCTCCGTACAGCGCCTTGCTGCTGTCGGCGGGGGCTCCCGCGGGGGATGGTGCGGACTGATTCCGCGCAGCCTGAAGCGACATTGCGAACGGCTCCTTCGTCATCTCGAGGCGCCCTGACGGCGTCCCCGGATCCCTTCCATGGTGGCATCCCCCCGCGGTCCACGGGAAGTGGGTCCGCACACGCCCGTGCGGGCATGGCCGGAAGGCGACCCCGAACGGTCATGTGTTTGCAATACGAGACGGTTCCGTATCGAAATCGGATAAGCTCCTTGTCATGTCGATGCCGTCCGGTGCTCGCGCTGCCGTGCCCCAGATCCCGGAGGCGGTCCACCGCCGCCGCTGGGCGATCCTGGTCGTCCTGATGTTCAGCCTGCTCATCGTCGTGCTGGACAACTCGATCCTGAACGTCGCGGTCAAGACCATCGCCAGCCCCGCACCCACGGGCCTCGGGGCCACCCAGAGCGAGCTGGAGTGGGCGATCAACGCCTACACGCTCGTCTTCGCCGGACTCCTGTTCACCGCGGGCCTGCTCGGCGACCGCATCGGCCGCAAGAAGGTGCTGCTCTTCGGCATCCTGCTGTTCGGCGCCGGCTCCGCGCTGGCCGCCATGTCCGGCTCGCCCGCCCAGCTGATCACCTGGCGTGCTGTGATGGGCTTCGGCGCCGCGTTCGTCATGCCGGCCACCCTCGCGGTCCTGATGAACGTCTTCGAGCGCGAGGAGCAGCCCAGGGCCATCGGCATCTGGGCGGGCAGCGTCGGTGTGGCCATCGCGATCGGCCCGATCACCGGCGGGCTGCTGCTCGAACACTTCTGGTGGGGCTCGATCTTCCTGGTCAATGTGCCCGTGGTGGTCGTGGCGCTGATCGCGATGATGCTGCTGGTGCCGGACTCCAGGGACCCGAACCCGGGCCGGACCGACCCGCTCGGCGTCGCGCTCTCCATCGTCGGCCTGGTGCTGCTGGTGTACGGCATCATCCGCGGCGGCCAGCTCGCCGACTTCGCCGACCCCGTCGTGCTGCTGTCGAGCCTCGGCGGCCTGCTCGTCCTGGCCGGGTTCGTCTGGCACGAGAAGCGCAGCACCCACCCGGCCCTCGACATCTCGTACTTCAAGGAGCCGTCGTTCGCCGCTGCCGTCGCCGCCATAGCGCTGGTCTTCTTCGCGCTGATGGGGGTGACCTTCTTCTCCGCCTTCTACATGCAGAGCGTGCGCGGCTGGAGCGCGCTCCAGGCGGGTCTGATGCTGCTGCCGCTGGCCGCCGCCCAGATGATCTTCGCGCCCCGGGCCCGGCTGTTCGTCGACCGCTTCGGCGCCCGCGCCACCTGCACCGGCGGCATGCTGCTGGTCGCGGTCGGGCTGGCGGCGTTCGCGCTGTTCGACGGCACCACACCGGTCTGGGTGCTGTGTCTGCTCTTCTTCGTCCAGGGCACCGGCATGGCCCATGTGATGACGCCGGTCACCGTCTCGGTGATGCAGGCGCTGCCCCGCGAGAAGGCCGGCTCCGGATCGGCCGTCAACAACACCTTCCGGCAGGTCGGCGGGGCACTCGGGGTCGCCGTGCTCGGCTCGGTGCTCTCCACCGTCTACCGGGGCGACATCGAGGGGCACCTCGGCGCGGTCCCGGCCGGTGCCAGACAGGCGGCGGGGGAATCGATCGAGGCGACGCTCGGCATTGCTGACAAGCTGGGACCGGCGGGCGCCCCGCTGGTCGCCGCGGCGAACGACGCGTTCCTGAAGGCCATGCACGTCACCGCCGCCGGTTCGGCGAGCGTCGCCCTGGTGGGCACCCTCGTCGTCGCGCTGTTCCTGCCGGGGAAGCCGCCCGCCGGACAGGGGCCCGGCGGATCGGGCGAGGACGACCGCTCGGTGCGTGCGGCGGGGGCGGGCCGGTGAGACCGGCGGCCCGGAAGAACTGAGGAGTGGAGCGACGTGCGGGTACAGGCACAGGCGGAAGGCCGGAACCGGACGGTCCGGGAGGAACCGGAACCGCGACGGGGCCGACCGCGCAGCGCGGCGGCCGAGCGGGCGATCCTGGATGCCGTCGTCGAACTGCTGGAGGCCGGTGAGCCCCTGGCGGGCCTGTCCATCGAGCGGATAGCCCGGACCGCCGGCGTCGGCAAGGCGACCATCTACCGGCGGTGGAGCGGCAAGGAGGAACTCTTCGTCGACGTCCTGAGGGACATGGAACCGCCGGAGCCCGCCGTCTCCGGCACCGCCGGACTCGACGACCTGCGGCTGCTGCTGGAGTCGCTGCGCAGGCGCGGCCTGGCCCAGCGCTCCTCGGTCCTGCTGCACAACGTGTTCGCGCAGATGAAGAGCCACCCCAAGCTGTGGGCGGAGTACCACTGCAATGTCATCGCGCCCCGCCGCGTCGCCATGCTGGCCGCCGTGCAGCGCGCGGTCGACGCCGGGGAACTCCGCGCGGACCTGGACGTGGGGCTGATGGACGACCTGTTCCTGGGGCCCATGCTCGTACGCACCATCCACCGGCCCGACGCGCCGCTGCCCGAGGACCTCGCCGACCGCATCGTCCAGATCCTGGTCGAGGGCCTGGCGCCCCGCCCGGCCGCCGGCGCCTGACACACCCGGGCGCCCGGCACCCCCGTACACCCGACAATTCCGGAACCGGAACCGGACCCGCCCGATTGTGATCGTTCTGTCACAAGCCCCTCCGGACCCCGCCCGGCCGGAACCCTCCGGACCCCGCCCTTCGTCCTCGTGGCAGTACGGCCGTCGTCGACGGCAGGAAACCCGCCGCCCATCGCCTAGGGTCGTGGACGCGGCGACATGCACGGCAAGGCAGTGAGGACAGCGCGATGGTGCAGGCGTACGGAGCGGACACCGGGAACGACCGTGCGGAGCGGGGCCCGGAGCCGGCGGGAGCCGGGCCCGGCTCCCGCTTCCGGGACCTGCGCGACAGGTGGACCCGGGACCCGGGCATCTGGCGGCGCGGCATCGTCCTCGCCCTCTGCTCGGTCCTGCTCACCCTCGTGATGGCCTTCCACGCCGAGATCCCGAACGCCATCGGCAACCTGGGCAGCCTCTCCGAGACGTTCCTGCCGTGGTGCGGGGTGTTCGTCCCGCTGCTGCTGGTTCTCGGCCTGGTGCGCCGCTCGGCGACCGCACTGATCGCCCTGCTGCTGCCGGTCGTGGTCTGGTTCCACGTCTTCGGCGGCCTGCCCACCGACAAGTCCGGCAGCGGCGGCGACCTCACCGTGGCCACCCACAACGTCAACGCCGACAACCCCGACCCCGCGGGCACCGCCCGGAAGGTCGCGGCCTCCGGCGCCGACGTCATCGCCCTGGAGGAGCTGCCGAGCGGCAAGGTGGCGGCGTACGAGGCGGCCCTCGCCGACCGCTACCGGTACCACTCGGTGCAGGGCACCGTCGGCCTGTGGAGCAAGTACCCGATGAGCGACACCGGGCCGGTCGACATCAAGATGGGCTGGACCCGGGCGATGCGCTCCACGGTGACGACCCCGAAGGGCGAGGTCGCCGTCTACGTGGCCCATCTGCCGTCCGTACGGGTCAAGCTGCACGCCGGATTCACCGCCAACCAGCGCGACGACAGCGCGGACGCCCTGGGCGAGGCCATCGCCCACGAACGGCTCGGCAGGGTCATCCTGCTCGGCGACCTCAACGGCACGATGAACGACCGCGCGCTGAACGGCGTCAGCGCCCAGATGCGCTCCACCCAGGGCGCGGCCGGCGACGGCTTCGGCTTCAGCTGGCCGGCCTCGTTCCCCATGGCGCGGATCGACCAGATCCTGGTGAAGGGCGTCGAGCCGATGTCCTCGTGGACGCTCGCGGCGACGGAGAGCGACCACCTGCCGATCGTGGCGCGCGTGGAGCTGTGACGCGGTGAGCCGTTCCGCCACCGGGTGCGGACGCTGACGGAACGGTCCGTTCACCCGCCGGAACAAACCGTCCGAGAGCATTTGCTCCGTTCAGGAACCAAGGGCGTCCGGCGATGGTGCCGGTCCGGCCGCGCCCCGTCCCGCCCGGTCACCGCGTCCACGCCCCGCTCAGCCCGACTCGCGCCACCGGTTGGTGATCGGCAGCCGCCGGTCCTTGCCGAAGCCCTTCGGGGAGATCTTCGTGCCCGGCGGGTACTGCCGCCGCTTGTACTCCGCCGTGTCCACCATCCGCAGCGTCTTCGCCACCAGCGCCGCGTCGAACCCGGCCGCGACGATCTCGTCCAGCCCCTGGTCCCGGTCGACGTACAGCTCCAGGATCCGGTCCAGTACGTCGTAGTCGGGCAGCGAGTCCGTGTCGACCTGGCCCGGGCGCAGCTCGGCGCTGGGCGGCTTGGTGATGGACGCCTCCGGGATCGGCGGGGTCTGCCCGCGCTCCTCGGCGGCCCGGTTGCGCCACTTCGCGAGGCGGAAGATCGACGTCTTGTAGACGTCCTTGATCGGGCCGTACGCCCCGACCGAGTCGCCGTACAGCGTCGAGTAGCCGACCGCCAGCTCGGACTTGTTGCCCGGCGCGAGGACGATCTGGCCCTCCTGGTTGGAGACGGCCATCAGCATCGTGCCGCGCAGCCGGGACTGCAGGTTCTCCTCGGCGAGACCGGTGAGCCCCAGCGAGCCCATGTACGCGTCGAACATCGGCTCGATCGGTACGGTGCGGAAGTTCAGCCCGGTACGGCGGGCCAGCTCGGCCGCGTCGCCCTTGGAGTGGTCCGAGGAGTACTTCGACGGCATCGAGATGCCGTACACGTTCTGCGCGCCCAGCGCGTCGCAGGCGATCGCCGCGACCAGCGCCGAGTCGATCCCGCCGGAGAGCCCGATCAGCACACTGCTGAAGCCGTTCTTGGCGGCGTACGCCCGCAGGCCCACGACCAGCGCCGAGTACAGCTCCTCGTCGTCGTCCAGCCGCTCCGCGTACCCGCCGGTCAGCTCCGCCGGGTATGCCGCGAGGGGCTCCTCGGAGAGCACCACGTGGTCGATCCGCAGCCCGTCGTTGACGACACCGGACGGCGGCTCGGCGGCGGCGGCCGGCAGCTCCAGGTCGAGTACGACGCTGCCCTCGGCGAACTGCGGGGCGCGGGCGATCACTTCGCCGTCCTGGTCGACCACGATCGAGTCGCCGTCGAAGACCAGCTCGTCCTGGCCGCCGATCATCGCCAGGTACGCGGTGGTGCAGCCGGCTTCCTGGGCCCGCTTGCGGACCAGTTCCAGCCGGGTGTCGTCCTTGTCCCGCTCGTACGGCGAGGCGTTGATCGACAGCAGCAGCCCGGCGCCGGCGGCCCGCGCGGCCGGCACCCGGCCGCCGTCCTGCCAGAGGTCCTCGCAGATCGCGAGCGCCACGTCCACGCCGTGGACCCGCACGACCGGCATCGAGTCGCCCGGCACGAAGTACCGGAACTCGTCGAAGACGCCGTAGTTGGGGAGGTGGTGCTTGGCGAAGGCCAGCGCGACCTGCCCGCGGTGCAGCACCGCCGCGGCGTTCTGCGGGGAGCCGGCGGGCTGGCCGTAGCGGGGCTGGGCCGTCTCGGAGCGGTCGAGGTAGCCGACCACGACCGGCAGCTCCCCGAAGCCCTCCGCGTCGAGCCGGGCGGCGAGCGCGCGCAGCGCCTGCCGCGAGGCCTCGACGAAGGACGGGCGCAGGGCCAGGTCCTCGACGGGGTAGCCGGTCAGCACCATCTCCGGGAACGCCACCAGATGGGCGCCCTGTTCGGCGGAGTGGCGGGTCCAGTGGACGATCGCCTCGGAGTTGCCGGAGAGATCACCGACGGTCGAGTCGATCTGATTCAGTGCGAGACGTAGTTGAGGCACGCGCACCAGTGTAATCGTCTGACTGACGCAATGTCCTGGCGGGCCGCGGAATCAAGGCCGCGGCCCGCCAGCGACCGGGTCGGACAGTGCCTAGCGGCGGTAGCCGAGGACCGTCATCATGCCCACGTCCGAGTGGTAGATGTTGTGGCAGTGGAGCATCCACAGCCCCGGGTTGTCCGCGTCGAACTCGACGGCCAGGGAGCTGTTGGGCCGGATGATCGCGGTGTCTTTGTGCGCCCAGTGGGCCCTGCCCCGCCGGGTGGCCCGGTGGGACGGCCCCACCGGTCCCACCAGGCCGAACGAGTGCCCGTGCAGATGGATGGGGTGCCACATCTCCGTGACGTTGAAGAACTCCAGCCTGACCCGCTCGCCCGCCCGCACCGGATGGCGCTGGTGGGGGTTGTAGGGCTCGTGGTCGAAGGCCCAGTCGTACGCCTTCATGCTGCCGGTCATCCTGAACCGGATGGTCCGGTCGGGTTTGCGCGAGGACAGCTCCACGGACCTGTCCGGCATCAGTTCGTACGCTTCCACCAGCTCTCCGTACAACTCCTCGGGCCGTACGGACGCGGTGGGCGCCTTCCCCATGCCGGTACGGAGCAGGGCCAGCGCCGAGGCCCGCTTGCCCTCCGCGAGCGCCGTCAGCGGGAACACCCCGTCGCCGGCGGTGACCATCACGTCGTACCGCTCGCCCATGCCCAGCAGCAGGGCGTCCGTCGTTCTGTGCCGGACGGGGTAGCCGTCGGTGTGGGTGATCGTCATCCGGTGGCCGCCGAGCGCCACCCGGAAGGCGGTGTCGCCGCCCGCGTTGATGATGCGCAGCCGGATCCGGTCGCCGGGCTTGGCGGCGAAGGACGTGGGGGACTTCGCGGCGCGGCCGTTGATCAGGTAGTACGGGTAGGCGACATCGCCCCCGTGGCTGTTGAGCAGTTCGCTGAAGGAGTCCTTCTCCAGTCGCGAGGGGCCGGTGCGGCCCTTGGAGGGCTTGGCGGGGGCTCCGTGCGAGCCGCCGCCGTGGTCCATGCCGCCTCTGCCCTTGCTGAGCTCGTACAGCACCGAGTCCGGCGTCGAACCGTCCACCCCGTCGACCCAGTCGTCCAGGACGACGACCCACTCCTTGTCGTACTTGAGCGGCTCCTTGGGGTCCTCGACGATCAGCGGTGCGTACAGTCCGCGGTCCTGCTGGACGCCCGTGTGCGGGTGGAACCAGTACGTCCCCGCGTGCGGAACCTTGAACCGGTAGGCGAACTCCGCACCGGGCTTGATGGGCGCCTGGGTCAGATCGGGCACCCCGTCCATGTCGTTGCGCACATTGAGCCCGTGCCAGTGCAGAGTCGTTTCCGCAGGCAGGCGGTTGGCGAGGGTGAGGGCCAGGGTGTCACCCATCGTGACCCGCAGCTCCTTTCCGGGCAGCCGGGCGTCGTACGCCCAGGAGCCGACGGTGAGCCCGCCGCCCAGATCGAGCCGGGACGGGGTGGCGACGAGGTCGACCCTCCGTACGGGGCCGGAGCCCCGCTTGGCCTCGGCGGCCGCGACCTCCTTCCCGTCGGGGGAGACGTATTCGCCATCGGACTTCCTGCGGGGGGAGGTCCCGTGGTTCACGCTGCCGTGGCTCGTGTCACCGGCGTTCGCGCTGCCGGTCTTCTTGCCGCCGTGGCCGGTCTCGGATTCGTCGGAGCAGGCGGCCAGCACCGCCGAACCGGCGGTCGCGAAAGCGGCGCCGAGCACGGCGCGTCGGGTGGGTGGAGTGCGCATGACGGAGTGCACCTCGGGGTGTTGTCGGTATTTCGGTCTGCTGGGAGAGGGGGAGGCGCGCCCCCTCTATATGCGCAGCACCGACAACGGGGCGGGACGGACGGCGCCCGGCCGGTGACCCGGCCCCGGCCGGGGAGCGACCCGGACCGCGACGCCCCTGAGAAGGTGGAGGATCCCGATGAGCAGCGAGACACACAGCAACAACTGTCCGTATGTCGCACATCCACTCAGGGTCATGTCGAGCACCCTACCCCCGCCGGGTATCCGGCGCGCGCGGAGACGTTTCGCCGCAGCGGTACGGGCTCCGGCGGGGGAGGGCAGCGCAATGGCCCGGCACCCCTCGTGCAGGGGGCACCGGGCCATCGGCGCGGGACTGCGGACCGGGTCGGCGCGGGCGTCAGCCGCGCGCGTAGACCTTCTCCGCCCAGCCGGCGATCTGCTCCTCGGTGAGGTGCTGCGCCAGGTCGGCTTCGCTGATCATGCCGATCAGCATCTTGTTCTCGACCACCGGAAGCCGGCGGATCCGATGGGTCTGCATCTCCTCCAGAACCATCTCCACATTCGCTTCCGAGTCGATCCAGCGAGGGGTTCCCTGGGCGAGGTCGCCCGCCGTCATCTTCGACGGATCGTGGCCCATGGCCACACAGCCGACCACGATGTCCCGGTCCGTGAGGATGCCGATCATCCGGTCCCGTTCGCCTTTGGCCGAGATGGGCAGCGCGCCGACCTTGTGGTCGCGCATCAGCTGCGCGGCCCGGTCGAGCGTCTCGTGCGCGGGGATCCAGGTGGCCCCGGTGTGCATGATGTCCTTGGCAGTGGTCATGAGGGATTCCTCCTGCGTGCCGATGGGCATGCTGTACGACCCCGAGCGAACCCATCGTCATGGGCCCGTTCGGGGGACGCGACCGCTGTCACCCGTTCGGGTGCACCTGCGGCCCGGAGGGAATCTTTCAGGACCGGGGTCCGGCGCCTCGCGCCGCCAGCATCTGGGCCATCGCGTCCAGCTCCGACTGCTGGGCCTCGACCATTCCCCGGGCGAGCCGCTTCTCCGCCGGCACCGTGCACAGCCCGGCGCAGCCGCGGGCCATGTCGACGCCGCCCTTGTGGTGCGCGGTCATCAGCCGGAGGTACAGCACCTCGGCCGCTCTGCCGCTCGCCGAACGGAGCCGGTTCAGCTCGGTCCTGGTGGCCATGCCGGGCATGAGGGAGCCGTCATGGGCCCGGTAGCCGGTCCCCATGCCTTTCATCCCGTCCATGCCTTTCATCGAGTGCCCTGCGTGCCCGGCCGCCATCCAGCCCATCGGCTCCTGTCCGGCGGCCACCTTCGGCAGCTCCCACAGGTCCAGCCAGCCGAGCAGCATGCCGCGCTGATTGGCCTGCGTATTGGCGATGTCGTACGCGAGCCGGCGCACCTCCTCGTCCTTCGTACGGTCACGCACGATGAAGGACATCTCCACGGCCTGCTGGTGGTGGACCGCCATGTCGCGGGCGAACCCGGCGTCCGCCGATTCCACCGCGGGCGTGCGCGGCGCGGCCGCGGCACGGTCCGCCCCGCTCCCGCCCTCGCGCGCGGAGGCGACCGTCGCCACCCCCGCGACCAGCAGCGCGAGCGCCACGGCGGAGCCGGCCGCCCACCGCACGCGCCGGACACGTTTCACACCGGTCACTGCGCCCCCAGCCCGCCCGTGCAGGTCGCACCGGGCTCGGGCGTCTGCGGCCCCTGCACGAACTGCGAGAAGAACTGGTCGACCCGCGGGTCGTCGGCGCCGTCCACCGTCACCTGCTTGCCCCAGGCGGTCAGCATGATCGCCCCGGACTGGCCCTCGTACGGACTCATCAGCGAGTACGGCGTCCGGCCGACCCGCTCGGCGAGCTTCGCCACATCGGCCTCCGGGGCCTTGTCCGTGTACGTCACCCACACCGATCCGTGCTCCAGCGAGTGCACGGCGTTCACATCGGGCAGGGCCTTGGTGTACACCTCGCCGTCGCAATTCATCCATACGGGGTTGTGGTCACCGCCGACCGGCGGCTTCATCGGGTACGCGACGGTCCCGGTGACGTGGTTGCGGGTCAGCTTCGTCGCGTCCCACGTCCGCAGCCCCGCGATCGACCCGTCGGCGGGCTTCTTCTGCTCCGCCGAGGGCGCCTTGGCGTCCGCCGTCGGGGCGGCCCGCTTCAGCTCGGACGCCTCGGACTTCTCCAGCACCATGTAGGAGCCGAAGCCGACCAGGCCCACGACGACGAGCACGCTCAGGCTTATGGCCAGGGCACGGTCGCGGCGCTGCCGCGCGCGGTGGGTGTCGTGCTGCCGAACCATGGGGGTCCTGGGGTCGAAGCTCATGTCGTCAGGTCCTTCTGGGAAGGGGCGGGAACGGCTGGCGGGAGACCGGGGCCCTTACATTCGGATCCGGCCGGATCCGAAGGGGAGACCCTGGGAGAACCGGCGTGCGCGGGGCCGTCGCGAAGCCGCTCCACCCCCGGTGCGCCATGGCCGCCGATCGTAGTGGGTGGCCGAGTGCTCCATCTCACTTCGTGTGCGTAATCTGGGTGAAATCCCGGGTCGTGATACTGGAGCTTCTCCCCTACCCCGGGCGGTGGTGCACGGACCGTCTGAACTGCAAGGATGTGGCTATGGACAAGCAGCAGGAATTCGTCCTCAGGACGCTTGAGGAGCGCGACATCCGCTTCGTACGGCTGTGGTTCACCGATGTCCTCGGCTACCTCAAATCCGTCGCCGTGGCCCCCGCCGAGCTGGAACAGGCGTTCGACGAGGGCATCGGCTTCGACGGCTCGGCCATCGAGGGCTTCGCCCGGGTGTACGAATCCGACATGATCGCCAAGCCGGACCCGGGCACGTTCCAGATCCTTCCGTGGCGCGCGGAGGCCCCCGGCACGGCCCGGATGTTCTGCGACATCCTCATGCCCGACGGCTCGCCGTCCTTCGCCGACCCGCGCTATGTCCTCAAGCGCATCCTCGCCAAGACCTCCGACCTGGGCTTCACCTTCTACACCCACCCGGAGATCGAGTTCTTCCTGCTGAAGGACAAGCCGGTGGACGGCAGCCGCCCCACCCCGGCCGACAGCTCCGGCTACTTCGACCACACCCCGCAGAACGTCGGCATGGACTTCCGCCGCCAGGCGATCACCATGCTCGAATCCATGGGCATCTCGGTCGAGTTCAGCCACCACGAGGGCGCCCCCGGCCAGCAGGAGATCGACCTGCGGTACGCGGACGCGCTCTCCACCGCCGACAACATCATGACCTTCCGCCTGGTGATGAAGCAGGTCGCGCTGGAACAGGGCGTGCAGGCGACGTTCATGCCGAAGCCGTTCTCCGAGTACCCCGGCTCGGGCATGCACACCCACCTCTCCCTCTTCGAGGGCGACCGCAACGCCTTCTACGAGTCGGGCGCCGAGTACCAGCTCTCCAAGGTCGGCCGCTCCTTCATCGCCGGCCTGCTCACCCACGCGGCGGAGATCTCCGCCGTCACCAACCAGTGGGTCAACTCCTACAAGCGCATCTGGGGCGGCTCCTCCCGCGCCGCTGGAGCCGGCGGAGAGGCCCCCTCGTACATCTGCTGGGGCCACAACAACCGCTCCGCGCTCATCCGCGTCCCGATGTACAAGCCCGGCAAGACCGGCTCCGCCCGGGTGGAGGTCCGCTCCATCGACTCCGGCGCCAACCCCTACCTGACGTACGCGGTGCTCCTCGCCGCGGGCCTCAAGGGCATCGAGGAAGGCTACGAACTCCCGGCCGGCGCCGACGACGACGTCTGGGCGCTGTCCGACGCGGAGCGCCGCGCGATGGGCATCGAGCCGCTGCCGCAGAACCTGGGCGAGGCGATCGCGCTGATGGAGAAGAGCGAACTGGTCGCCGAGACGCTCGGCGAGCACGTCTTCGACTTCTTCCTGCGCAACAAGAAGCAGGAGTGGGAGGAGTACCGCAGCGAGGTCACCGCCTTCGAGCTGAAGGCACTGCTGCCGGTGCTGTAGCCACTTCGCGGCGACGCGACGACGATCCGGGCCGGAGGCGGCATGCCTCCGGCCCGGATCGCGTCCAGCCGTCGGCAAGAGTCGAACGGAGTACCGAACAGAGCGTGGAATGAAGCAAGTTGGGGGACTGGTAGGAAAGTTTACTGTTCGCTAGCATTCCCGGCGGTGGCCTGGCGCGGTGTCCGTCGTGCGGGCATGACGCGCTCAGTGAGAGCTCTGGCCCGGCCACCGGGTCCCCGCCACTTGCCTGTACTCGGGAGTGCGGGGTCACACGTACCGATGCACAGCTCTCGCCACCCCCACAAGGCCAGGAGTCCAGGGATGCATCCGAACGGCTCAGCTTTGCTCCTCACGCCCACGCGGCGCCGTACGGTGGGCGTGGTCCTCGCCGCCGTACTCGTCCTCATCGGCGGCCTGTTGCTCGCCTACCCCGAACGGGCCGGGGCCGCCGCCGACCCCCTCATCTCGCGCGGCAGGACCGCCACCTCCTCCTCCGACGAAGGCTCCGGCTTCGGAGCGCAGAACGCCTTCGACGGCGACCCGGCCACCCGCTGGGCGAGCGTCGAGGGCAAGGACCCGCAGTGGCTGAGCGTCGACCTCGGCGCCGGTGCCGAGGTCACGCGGGTCAAGCTGAGCTGGGAGGACGCGTACGCCAAGGCGTACCGGATCGAGATCTCCGCCGACGGCACCAGCTGGACCCGGCTCGCCGACGAGACGGCCGGGAACGGCGGCACCGACGACTGGGCCTCCCTCTCCGGCAAGGGCCGCTACCTGCGCGTGTACGGCACCGCGCGCGGCACCGCCTACGGGTACTCGCTCTACGAGGTGGAGGTGTACGGCACCCCCGGCAGCGAGCTCCCGCAGACCGGCGCCTTCACCGCGGTCGCCGCCGGTGACATCGCAGCCCAGTGCACCGCGTCCGACAGCGACTGCGCCCACCCCAAGACCGCGGCGCTGGCCCAGAAGATCAACCCGAAGTTCTATCTGACGATGGGCGACAACCAGTACGACGACGCCCGGATCGCCGACTTCCGCGCCTACTACGACAAGACCTGGGGCGCCTTCAAGGACAAGACGCGCCCGGTGCCCGGCAACCACGAAACGTACGACCCGGCCGGGGCGCTGGCCGGCTACAAGGCGTACTTCGGGGCCATCGCGTACCCCCAGGGCAAGAGCTACTACAGCTACGACGAGGGCAACTGGCACTTCATCGCCCTCGACTCCAACTCCTTCGACCAGAGCGCGCAGATCGACTGGCTCAAGGCCGACCTCGCCAAGAACAGCAAGGCGTGCATCGCCGCCTACTGGCACCACCCGCTGTACTCCTCGGGCGGACACGGCAACGACCCGGTCAGCAGGCCGGTCTGGAAGATCCTCTACGGGGCCAAGGCCGACCTCGTGCTCAACGGACACGACCACCACTACGAGCGGTTCGCCCCGCAGAACCCCGACGGGAAGGCCGTCGCCGACGGGATCACCGAGATCGTCGGCGGGATGGGCGGCGCCGAGCCCTACCCCATCGAAGAGGTCCAGCCCAACAGCCAGAAGCGGATCAGCGGCGAATACGGCGTCCTGAAGATGGACTTCACCGACTCCGGCTACAGCTGGAACTACGTCGGCACCGACGGCAAGAACAAGGACACCAGCCCGAAGTACACCTGCCACTGATGTACCTGGCGACCACAGGCCGCCGGGACACGCCGGCCCCGCCCCGCACCGGCGGGGCGGGCCGGCGGGTCCCCGGCACCGTCCTCGCACTCGGCGCGGTCAGCCTCGTCACCGACATCTCCTCCGAGATGGTCACCGCGGTGCTGCCGCTCTACCTCGTCCTCGGACTCGGTCTCTCACCCCTCCAATTCGGCTTCCTGGACGGCCTGTTCAACGGCGCCGCCGCCGTCGTACGGCTGCTCGGCGGGTACGCCGCCGACCGCGGCCGCGGCCACAAACGGGTCGCCGGGCTCGGCTACGCCCTCTCCGCCCTCTCCCGGATCGGCCTGCTGCTCGCGGGCGGTGCCACCGCCGGGATCGCGGCCGCCCTCGCCACCGACCGGGTCGGCAAGGGCATCCGCACGGCACCCCGCGACGCGCTGATCACCCTGAGCAGCCCGCCCGAGGCGCTCGGCCGCTCCTTCGGCGTGCACCGGGCGATGGACACCACGGGCGCCCTGCTCGGCCCGCTCGCCGCGTTCGCCCTGCTCTGGGCGACCGCCGACGCCTACGACGCGGTGTTCGTCGTCAGCTTCTGCGTCGGCCTGCTCGGGGTGCTGCTCCTCGTCCTGTACGTCCCCGGGCACCAGCCGGCACCGGCACCCCCGATCCAGGCGCCCCGCAGACGCAAGGCTTTCACGGCACTTTGCGACCCCGCCTTCCGGCGGATCCTCGCGGCCGCCTCCCTGCTCGGTGCCGCCACCGTCGGCGACGCCTTCGTCTACCTCCTGCTCCAGCGCCGGCTCGACCTCCCCGTCAGCTGGTTCCCGCTGCTGCCGCTCGGCGCCGCCGCCTGCTACCTGCTGCTGGCCGTCCCGGCAGGCCGGATCGCCGACCGGGTCGGCCGGCGGCTGCCGTTCCTGTACGGACACCTCGCGCTGCTCGGCGTGTACGCCACGCTCCTCGCCCCCGTCGGCGGACCGGCCCTGCTGCTCCTGGTGCCCGTCCTCGCACTGCTCGGCGTCTTCTACGCCACCACCGACGGAGTGCTGATGGCCCTCGCCGGACCCGTGCTGCCCGCCGACGGCCGGGCGGGCGGACTCGCCGTGCTCCAGACCGGTCAGGCGCTGGCCCGGATGCTCGCCGCGGCGGGCTTCGGCGCCGCCTGGACCCTGTGGGGGCCCGGCCCCGCACTGTGGGCGGCGGTCTCGGCCCTGCTTCTCGCCCTCGCGGGCGGCTGGGCGCTGCTGCCGCGCAACCCGTCCGGCGCCCCCGCTCCCGAAGAGCCGGGAGCCCAGATCCCCGAAAGGCGGACCGCATGAGTGCCAGGTTCCCCGGAACCGCGAACCCGCTGGGCCCCCGGGCCCGGATCGCCGTCGTGGTGGCCGCGGTGCTGCTCCTCGCGGGCGGTTCCGTCGGGTACGTGATGCACGCGCAGCAGCGGACGAAGGGCGAACGGACCGAGGCCGACGCCTCGTTCGCCCTCACCGGGCCCGCGCTGTACTTCCGCGACACGGCCAGCGGACGCGTCGCCCGTCAGCCGCTGGCCGGCGCCCCCGGAGTCCGTACCGCGGGCGCCCGTACCTCCGCGGCCCGCACCACCGGCGGGCCCACCTGCGACCGGTTCTACGCCTCCGAGGACGGCGCGCTCTGTCTGCGCGCCAGGCCCGGGGTGCTGCCGAAGACGTACGCGATCGTCCTCGACCGGCAGTTGCGCGAGAAACGCCGGATCATCGTGCCGGGCGTGCCCACCCGCGCCCGGGTCTCCGCCTCCGGACGGATGCTGTCCTGGACGGTGTTCGCGACCGGCGACTCGTACGCCACCACCTCCTTCTCCACCCGCACCGCCATCCTCGATCTGCGCACCGGCTACCTCATCAAGTCCATCGAGAACATCCAGCTCACCATCGACGGCGCCCGTTACCACGCCCCCGACGTCAACTACTGGGGCGTGACCTTCGCCCGCGACGACAACCGCTTCTACGCGACCGTCTCCACCAAGGGCCGCACCTACCTCGTCGAGGGGAACATGCGGGACTGGACGGCGAAGGCGCTGCGGCAGAACGTCGAGTGCCCCTCCCTGTCGCCCGACAACACCCGGCTCGCCTTCAAGAAGAAGGTCTCCGACGACGCGGCGGCGCCCTGGCGGCTGTACGTACTCGACCTGCGGACCATGCGCGAGACCCCGCTCGCGGAACAGCACAGCGTCGACGACCAGGCTGCCTGGGTGGACGACGACACGCTCGCCTACGCGCTGCCGGGCGGGTCGGGCCGGGGGAGCGACGTCTGGACCGTCCCGGCGGACGGGACGGGAACGCCCCGCGTGGCCGTGGAGGGAGGGTCGTCACCGGTGGCGGTGGCGGGGCCCGCGCGCTGAGTGGGGAGGCGGGCCGGTGCCCGTCCGGCGACCGGTGTAGTGTGACGCATCCCCGCACGGGGACCGACCGAGGAGGTGAGACCCATTACCGCTGTATCAGGCTGGGTGCTCATCCCTCGCGACCGCGTGGTCGACCCGACATAGGGTCTGTGCGGCTGCGGAGCGCCCATCGGCTTCTCCGAAAGGCTCCGCTCATGCCGGTTCCCACCACACCGCTCGCCGTCTCCACCGTCGTCACCACCCTCCGCGCCGCAGGCTGCGTATTCGCCGAGGACGAGGCGGAACTCATCTTCTCCACGGCCACCGGCCCCGCCGAAGTCGCCGCCATGGTCGAACGGCGTATCGCCGGCCTCCCCCTGGAACACGTCCTCGGCTGGGCCGAGTTCGGCGGTCTGCGGATCGCCGTCGGCCCCGGCGTCTTCGTACCCCGCCGCCGCACCGAGTTCCTGGTCCGGCAGGCCGCCGCCCTCGCCGGGCCCGGAGCGGTCGTCGTCGACCTCTGCTGCGGTTCGGGAGCGCTCGGCGCCGCGCTCGCCGCGAGACGGGGCCGGGTCGAACTGCACGCCGCGGACGTCGAACCCGCCGCCGTGCGGTACGCCCGCCGCAACATCGGCGAGGCGGGCGAGGTGTACGAGGGCGACCTCTTCGGGCCGCTGCCCGGATCGCTGCGCGGCCGGGTGGAGATCCTGCTCGCCAATGTGCCGTACGTGCCCACGGACGACGTCGAGCTGCTCCCCCCGGAGGCCCGTATCCATGAACCGCGGGTGGCGCTCGACGGCGGCCTCGACGGTCTCGACGTCCTGCGACGGGTCACCGCCGAGGCCCCGCGATGGCTGGCACCGGGCGGGCATCTGCTGGTCGAGACGAGCGAACGGCAGGCGGCACGGGCCGAGGAGACCGTCGCCCGCAGCGGCCTGATCCCGCGTGTGGTCCGCTCCGAGGAGCTCTACGCGACCGTCGTCATCGCCACCAGACCCGGCCCGGCCGCCCCTCGCGGGGGCGACACGGTCAGCTGAACCGCCACCGCGTCTGGCTGTAGCGGGCGCCCTTGCCGAAGCCGAAGGCCTTGCGGGGGCGCACCTGGAACACCAGCGCCGAGTGCCCCGCGTTCACGAACGTGCCGGCCCGGACGTCGAAGTGCCACTCCGGGCCGTACTTCGCCTCCCAGGCCGTGGCCAGCAGCTTCAGCCGGTCCTCGTCCGTCACCCGTTCCGCCCGGCCCTCGACCACCACGTCGAGCCCCTCCGACATGGTGTTGTTGCCGGTCGTCAGCACCACCTCGGGGTTGGCGGCCAGGTTCCGGGCCTTGCGCTCCTCGGCGCCGGTGGCGAAGTGCAGCGCGCTGTCCGCCCACACCCCGATCAGCGGAGTGACATGCGGGCGGCCGTCCGGGCGGACCGTGGACAGCCAGTACAGCTCCGCCCTGGTCAGCAGGTCCCTGGCCGCCGACCACGGGCAGGCCGTCGCGTTCTTGTCGCTGTAGTCGCCGTCCAGCTCGGCGTAGGGTTCGAATCCGGACATGTGGGCCTCCCGGTCTGCTCCTGAAAATGATCGTGCCCGCGAAGCGCGGACCGCACACCCGCTCCGGATTCCCCGGAGCGGGGCTAGGCTCGGAACGCTGAATGGTGTGTGAGCGGCGAGCGGGAGAGCACGGAATGACGACGGTGCCGGGGCGCAGGAGCAGCACGTTCACCCGACTGCTGCGGCACGGCTTCACCGACCCCTCCGCCGCCGAGCGGCTCCTCGACCTGCCCGAGCTGTCCTCCGTACGCTCCGACCCGGTCCTGCTCGAAGCCCTCGGCGCCACCGCCGACCCCGATCTGGCCCTGCGGGGGCTCGCCCGGCTGGTGGAGGCCGAGGAGGCGGACGAGCGCCAGATCCTGCTGGACACGCTGGTCACCGCCAAACCGCTGCGGGACCGGCTGCTCGGGGTGCTGGGGGCCTCCGAGGCGCTCGGCGACCACCTCGCCCGCCACCCCCGCGACTGGCAGGCCCTCGTCACCTACGAGGCCGCCGACCTCCACCCCGGCCTGGCCGAGTTCGAGCAGGGCCTCGCCGGGGCCGACGACCCCGACTCGCTGCGCGTCGCCTACCGCCGCTGCCTGCTGGCCATAGCGGCCCGTGACGTGTGCGGTACGACGGACGTCGCCGAGGCCGCCGCCGAACTGGCCGACCTGGCCACCGCGACCCTGCGGGCGGCGCTCGCCATCGCCCGTACGGCCGCACCCGCCGACGCCGCCCAGTGCCGGCTCGCCGTCATCGCGATGGGCAAGTGCGGCGGTCACGAGCTGAACTACGTCTCCGACGTCGACGTGATCTTCGTCGCTGAACCGATCGACGGCTTCGAGGAGAGCGCGGCCGTGCGGGCCGCCACCCGGCTGGCCGCACACATGATGCGGATCTGTTCCGACACGACCGTCGAGGGCACCATCTGGCCCGTCGACGCCAACCTCCGCCCCGAGGGCCGCAGCGGCCCCCTGGTGCGCACCCTGTCCTCGCACCTCGCGTACTACCAGCGCTGGGCCAAGACCTGGGAGTTCCAGGCGCTGCTCAAGGCCCGGCCGGTGGCCGGCGACCCCGAGCTCGGCGCGGAGTACGTCGAGGCCGTCTCGCCGCTCGTCTGGCAGGCCGCGGACCGCGAGAACTTCGTGCCCGACGTGCAGAAGATGCGCCGCCGCGTCGTCGACAACATCCCCGCCGACCGCGTCGACCGCGAGATCAAGCTCGGCCCCGGCGGGCTGCGGGACGTCGAATTCGCCGTACAGCTCCTCCAGCTGGTGCACGGCCGCAGCGACGCCACCCTGCGCAGCGGCACCACGCTGGCGGCCCTGCGCGCACTCGCCGAGGGCGGCTACGTCGGCCGGGTGGACGCCGCCCAACTGGACGACGCCTACCGCTTCCTGCGCGCCATGGAGCACCGCATCCAGCTCTACCGGCTGCGCCGCACCCACCTGGTCCCGGAGTCCGCCCCGGACCTGCGGCGGCTCGGGCGCTCCCTCGGGATGCGCACGGACCCGATCACCGAGCTCAACCAGGCGTGGAAGCGGCACGCGTCCGTGGTGCGGCGGCTGCACGAGAAGCTGTTCTACCGGCCGCTGCTCGACGCCGTCGCCCAGCTCGCGCCCGGTGAGTCCCGGCTCAGCGCGAAGGCGGCCGGGCACCGGCTCGAAGCGCTCGGCTACGCCGACCCGGCCGCCGCGCTCCGGCACCTGGAGGCGCTGTCGTCCGGGGTGTCCCGCAAGGCCGCCATCCAGCGCACCCTGCTGCCGGTGCTGCTCGGCTGGTTCGCCGACTCCGCGGACCCGGACGCCGGGCTGCTCGGATTCCGCAAGGTGTCCGACGCCCTCGGCAAGACCCCCTGGTACCTGCGGCTGCTGCGGGACGAGGGCGCCGCCGCGGAGAACCTCGCCCGGGTCCTGTCGGCCGGCCGGCTCGCCCCCGACCTGCTGCTGCGCGCCCCGGAGGCGGTGGCGCTCCTCGGCGACCCGCAGGGGCTGAAGCCGCGCACCCGGGAGCACCTGGAGCAGGAGGTGCTGGCCGCGGTGGGGCGCGCGGACGGTGCCGAGTCCGCCGTCGCGGTGGTGCGCGCGGTACGTCGGCGCGAACTGTTCCGGACCACGGCCGCGGACCTCATCGGCTCGTACGGCACGGAGGAGAACCCCGCCGAAGAAGACCCGGGGGCCCTGGTCGACCGGGTGGGCAGCGCGGTCACCGATCTGAACGCGGTCACGATCGCGGGCGCCCTGCGTGCCGCCGTGCGCGAGCAGTGGGGGGACACCCTCCCCACCCGGTTCGCGGTCATCGGCATGGGCCGATTCGGCGGCCACGAGCTCGGCTACGGCTCCGACGCCGATGTGCTGTTCGTCCACTTGCCGCGCGAGGGCGTCGACGAGCAGGAGGCGGCCCGGGCCGCGAACGCGGTGGTCTCCGAGATGCGCCGACTGCTCCAACTGCCCACTGCCGACCCGCCGTTGATCATCGACGCGGATCTGCGCCCGGAGGGCAAGAGCGGACCGATGGTGCGGACGCTGGCGTCGTACGAGGCCTATTACCGGCGCTGGTCGCTGGTCTGGGAGAGTCAGGCGCTGCTGCGCGCCGAGCCGGTCGCGGGCGACATCGAACTCGGCCGTGAGTTCATCGAGTTGATCGATCCGCTGCGTTACCCGATGGAGGGCCTGGGCGAGGACGCGGTCCGCGAGATCCGGCGCCTGAAGGCCCGGATGGAGTCCGAGCGGCTGCCGCGCGGCGCCGATCCGACGCTCCACACCAAGCTGGGGCGCGGCGGGCTGAGCGATGTCGAGTGGACGGTCCAGCTGATGCAGATGCAGCACGGCTGGGCGGAACCGGGGCTGCGGACGACCCGCACCCGCGAGGCACTGGCCGCGGCCTGCGCCGCGGAGCTGATCTCCGGCGAGGACGCGGCTACGCTGGACGAGGCGTGGGTGCTGGCGACCCGGGTGCGCAACGCGGTGATGCTGGTACGCGGCCGGCCGGGCGACACCTTCCCGTCGGGTCCGCGTGAACTCACCGCGGTGGGGCGGTACTTGGGGTACGAGCCGGGGCATGTCGGAGACATGCTGGACGACTACCGGCGGATCACCCGGCGGGCGCGGGCGGTGGTGGAGGAGCGGTTCTACGGGGCGTGAGGCGGGCCGAAACTGCTGGCCGCCGTGGAGGAGACGGACCTGGGCCCGGCGACGAGCGGGCCGGGCGGGCGGGCCGGGCGCTGCCTCAGCGGCGGCCCGCCGCCGCGTCCGCCGCCGGGTGCCGCGTCCGGACCGGCGCACCCGCGGACAGGCAGGCCAGCCGCGCACTCCCGCCCGGCAGCGGCACCCGCTTCGGGAGGTGGTGCGGCAGCGAGCCGTACCAGGCGTACGACACCGCGTAACCGAAGGTCAGGCAGGCCATGCCGCCCAGCGCGTCCAGCCAGAAGTGGTTGGCGGTCGACACGATGACGACCAGGGTCAGCGTCGGGTAGAGCAGGGCCAGGATGCGCGCCCAGGGCGCGGAGGCCAGCGCGAAGACGGTCAGGCCGCACCAGAGCGACCAGCCGATGTGCATCGAAGGCATCGCCGCGTACTGGTTCGACATGTTCTTGAAGTTGCCCGAGGCCATCGAACCCCAGGTGTGATGGACCAGGACGGTGTCGATGAAGTGGCCGCCGCTCATCAGACGGGGCGGCGCCAGCGGATACAGATAGTAACCGAGCAGCGCCACACCGGTCGTCGCGAACAGGGCCAGCCTGGCCGCCGTGTAACGGCCGGGGTGGTAGCGGAACAGCCACACCAGCACGCAGACGGTGACGACGAAGTGCAGTGTCGCGTAGTAGTAGTTCATCGAGACGATCAGCCATGTCACTGAATTCACCGCGTGGTTGACCGTCTGTTCCACAGCGATGCCCAGGTACCGCTCGGCCGACCAGATCCAGTCGGCGTTGCGCAGGGCCGCGGTCCGCTGCTCCGGGACAGCATTGCGCACCAGCGAGTACACCCAGTAACTGGCCGCCACGAGCAGGACTTCGAACCAGATGCGCGGTCGGCGGGGGCAGCGCAGGGAACGCATTCTCGCCGGGCCGCTGTTGCGCCGTCCGGTGTTCCGCTTCGGGTTCGCCGCGGGGGCCGCCTCGTCCACGATGGGTGACGGGGTGGCCTCCGACCGGCCTTCCTGTGACGTCACGCTCAATTCACCCATAGGCACAGAGTCTGCCAGAAATTGCCCCTCCGCCCGATGATCCTCCGGCCGAGTCCGGGCCGCACACCACAAGCGGCGGGAACGAGGGCCCGAACTGCGCGCCGGGAACGGGCGTGGGATCCTGGGCGGGTCAGGCGGTGACGGCCGGAGCGGGCCCGGGGCCGGCGGCCGTTGAACCGCGAACGACCAGTTCGGGCATGAAGACGAACTCGCTGTGCGGGGCGGGCGTGCCGCCGACCTCCTCCAGGAGCGTACGCACGGCGGCCTGGCCCATCGCCGTCACCGGCTGACGGATCGTGGTCAGCGGCGGATCGGTGAACGCTATGAGCGGCGAATCGTCGTAGCCGACCACCGACAGATCGCGCGGCACCTCCATCGACAGCCGGCGGGCGGCCCGGATCGCGCCGAGCGCCATCATGTCGCTCGCGCACACCACCGCCGTGCAGCCCCGCTCCATCAGTGCCGACGCCGCGGCCTGTCCACCCTCCAGAGTGAACAGCGAATGCTGGATCAGCTCCTCCGCCTCGTCCGGCGCGAGGTTCAACTGCTCCTGCATCGTGGCGCGGAATCCCTCGATCTTCCGCAGGACCGGCACGAACCGCTTCGGGCCGACCGCCAGACCGATCCGCTGATGTCCCAGCGACACCAGGTGCGTCACCGCGAGCCGCATCGCCGCCCGGTCGTCCGGAGAGATGAACGGTGCCTGGACCTTGGGCGAGAAGCCGTTGACCAGGACGAACGGGACACCCTTGGCGCGCAGTTGCTCATAGCGCTGCATGTCGGCCGAGGTGTCGGCGTGCAGCCCGGAGACGAAGATGATGCCCGAGACACCGCGGTCGACCAGCATCTCGGTCAGCTCGTCCTCGGTGGAGCCGCCGGGGGTCTGGGTCGCCAGTACCGGTGTGTAGCCCTGCCGTGTCAAGGCCTGGCCGATCACCTGGGCCAGGGCGGGAAAGATGGGGTTCTCCAGCTCGGGCGTGATCAGCCCGACCAGCCCCGCGCTGCGCCTGCGCAGCCGTACGGGCCGTTCGTAGCCGAGAACGTCGAGCGCGGCGAGAACGGATTCGCGGGTGGCCGCTGCAACACCGGGCTTGCCGTTCAGTACGCGGCTGACCGTCGCTTCGCTGACCCCCGCCTGAGTTGCGATATCGGCAAGCCGTGCGGTCATGGGAGTGGACTGTACCGGGCGTATGTCGGATTGCCCACCATGCGCATGAATCGGACGACCGCACTCCTGCGGCGGCCCGCGGTGGATTCCCGGCAACCTCTTGCAAGCTCTTGCGGACCGGGTTCGCGGACAGCGGTCCGATCGTCGCACCGCGCGGGTTGCGGGCTGTGGCCTGCTGCTGCCAGGGAGCGACGCCGGGCGTCAAGAGGCTTGACGGCAACCGTGAGGACACGCGAATGTAACGATCGTCGGCTCTTGCAGAAATCTTCCGCAAACTCTTTCGGCGTTCTTTCATCCTTGTTACGTTCTCGTCGACCCGGCGCCGCGACGGAGCGGTACGGCAGTTGAAGGAGTTCAGATGCGACGTGGCATAACGGCCACCGCCCTGGTCGCGGCCCTGGCGCTCGCGGCGACCGCCTGCGGCAGCGACAGCGAGTCCGACGGCACGAGCAAGAGCTCGGGCGAGCTCTCCGGCACGGTGACGTGGTGGGACACCTCCACCGCGGGCAGCGAGGACAAGGTCTTCAAGAAGATCGCCGAGGACTTCACCAAGAAGCACCCGAAGGTCCACGTCAAGTACGTCAACGTCCCCTTCGGCGACGCGCAGAACAAGTTCAAGAACGCGGCCCAGGCCGGCTCCGACGCCCCCGACGTCATCCGCTCCGAGGTCGCCTGGACCCCCGAGTTCGCCGACCTCGGCTACCTCGCCCCGCTCGACGACACCGCCGCGCTGAAGAACTCGGACGACTTCCTGAAGCAGGCCGCCGCGTCCACCAAGTACAAGGACAAGACGTACGCGGTGCCGCAGGTCATCGACTCCATGGGCATCTTCTACAACAAGAAGATCTTCAAGGAGGCCGGTGTCGAGGTCCCCGAGACCGTCGACGAGCTGAAGACCGTCTCCAAGAAGATCAAGGACAAGACCGGCAAGACCGGTATGTACCTGCGCGGCGACGACGCCTACTGGTTCCTCTCCTTCCTGTACGGCGAGGGCGGCGACATGGTCGACGCCTCCACCAAGTCCGTCACCATCGACAACCCCGAGGGCGTCAAGGCGATGAAGGTCGTCAAGGACCTCGTCGACTCGGGTGCCGCCAAGACCGATGCCACGGACGGCTGGGAGAACATGCAGGCGTCCTTCAAGGACGGCAAGGTCGCCATGATGATCAACGGCCCCTGGGCCGTCGCCGACACCTACTCCGGCAAGGAGTTCAAGGACAAGGCCAACCTGGGCATCGCCCCGGTCCCGGCCGGCTCCGCCGCGCAGGGCGCCCCGCAGGGCGGTCACAACCTCGCCGTCTACGCGGGCTCCAAGAACCTCGACGCCTCCTACGCCTTCGTCGACTACATGACGTCCGCGGAGACCCAGGCCAAGGTCACCAAGGAACTGAGCCTCCTGCCGACCCGCACCTCCGCCTACGCCCGGCAGGACGTCGTCGACAACGAGATCGTCGGCTTCTTCAAGCCCGTCGTCGAGACCGCCGTCGAGCGCCCCTGGATCCCGGAGACCGGCAGCCTCTTCGCCCCGCTCGTCACCGAGTACACCAAGGTCCTCACCGGCCAGACCTCGCCGGAGAAGGCCGTCAAGACGACCGGCGACTCCTACCGCAAGCTCCTCAAGGGCTGGAAGTAACAGGAAGGCAGGCCGGCTGATGGCTGTCCACACCAGCCAGTCGGTGGCGAAGGCCGCGGGCGACGACGTCGCCCGCGGCCGGAGCCGCGGTACTGGCAACCCCCCGCCGCCGAGCAGGATCCGACGGGCCCTGTCGACCCACTGGTACGCCTGGACCATGGTCGCCCCGGTCATCGTCGTGATCGGCGTGATCATCGGGTATCCGCTGGTCCGCGGCATCTACCTGTCGATGACCGACGCCAACGAGCGCAACGTCGAACGGTCCATCGGTGTCAACCACATGCCCGCCACGTACGAGTTCGTGGGCCTGGACAACTACACCGACGCCCTCACGGGCGACCAGTTCCTCGGCACGCTCGGCTGGACCCTGGTGTGGACGGTCTCCTGTGTGGCCATCACCTTCTGCCTCGGCATGGCCCTCGCCAACATCCTCAACCGCCGCATCGCCGGCCGCTCCGCGTACCGGATGGCGCTCATCCTGCCCTGGGCCATCCCCGGCTTCGTCTCCGTCTTCGCCTGGCGCTTCCTCTACAACGAGGACCGCGGGCTGCTCAACAAGATCCTCTCCGGCGGAGGGATCGACGCCATACCGTGGCTGAACGACCCCACCTGGGCGAAGTTCTCCGTCATCGCCGTCAACGTCTGGCTCGGTGTGCCGTTCATGATGGTCGCCCTGCTCGGCGGACTGCAGTCGATCCCCAGCGAGCACTACGAGGCCGCCGAGATGGACGGCGCCACCGCCTGGCAGCGCTTCCGCCACATCACGCTGCCCGGACTGCGGCCGGTCTCCACCACGGTGATCCTGCTCTCCACCATCTGGACCTTCAACATGTTCCCGGTGATCTTCCTGCTGACCCGCGGCGGACCCGGCGAGGCCACCCAGATCCTGGTCACCCAGGCGTACAAGTTCTCCTTCGAGATCAGCCCGCGCGACTTCGCGCAGTCCTCCACCTGGGGCGTACTGATCCTCGTGCTCCTGCTGATCTTCGCCGCCGTCTACCGACGAGTCCTGCGCACCCAGGGAGACGACTGGTGACCACCGCCCCCGCACCCACCGCCCCCGCCGCACGCAAGGTCCGGCTGCGCGGCGAGCGTTCGCCGATCGCCTCCGCCGCGCTGCACCTCACGCTCATCGTGGCGTCCGTGATCGCCGTCTTCCCCGTGCTGTGGGTCCTGCTCACCTCGCTGAAGCCCGCCGCGTACGCGACCACCACGGACTTCTTCAAAGAGACGACGTTCCACAACTACACGAACCTGATCCAGAACACGAAGTTCCTCACCTGGTTCGGCAACTCCCTGCTCGTCGCGGGGCTCACCACGCTCCTCGGCGTCATCATCTCCGCCTCCACCGGCTACGCCGTCAGCCGCTTCCGCTTCCCCGGCAAGCGCGGGCTGATGTGGACGCTCCTGGTCACCCAGATGTTCCCGGTGGCCGTCCTCATCGTGCCGATCTACAACATCATGGCGGGCATGGGGCTGCTGAATCAGCCGGCCGGCCTCGTCATCACCTACCTCACCATCTCGGTGCCGTTCTGCGCCTGGATGATGAAGGGCTTCTTCGACACCATTCCGCGCGAGATCGACGAGTCGGGCCAGGTCGACGGCCTCACCCCGTTCGGCACCTTCTGGCGGCTCGTCCTGCCGCTCGCCAAGCCCGGACTCGCCGTCACCGCGTTCTACTCCTTCATCACCGCCTGGGGCGAAGTGGCCTACGCCTCCGCCTTCATGGTCGGCGAGGACAACCTCACCCTCGCGGGCGGACTGCAGCTCTTCGTCAACCGGTACGGCGCCCAGTGGGGGCCGATGACCGCGGCGTCCGTGCTGATCGCGATACCCGCGGCCCTGGTCTTCCTCTTCGCCCAGCGCCACCTGGTCACCGGCATGTCCGCCGGAGCCGTCAAGGGCTGAGCCGGCGCACCCCCGCACGACCCGCACGCACCAAGTCACGGCGGCCGCCGGTGTCCCGACCCGGTCCCGGCGCCGCCTCCCACCCCGACACCTCAGGGACGACATGACCCAGCACCTCGCTGCCCCCTCCACCGGCACGTCCGGCGCCGCTCCGGCCCACCAGACCCGCTGGTGGCAGGACGCGGTGATCTACCAGGTCTATCCACGGAGCTTCGCCGACGGCAACGGCGACGGCATGGGCGATCTCGCAGGCGTACGCGGCAGACTCCCGTACCTCAAGGACCTCGGTGTGGACGCGGTCTGGCTCAGCCCGTTCTACGCCTCCCCGCAGGCCGACGCGGGCTACGACGTCGCCGACTACCGTGCAGTCGACCCCATGTTCGGCACCCTGCTGGACGCCGACGGGCTGATCCGGGACGCCCATGACCTGGGCCTGCGGATCATCGTGGACCTGGTGCCCAACCACTCCTCGGACCAGCACGACTGGTTCAAGCGCGCACTCGCCGAGGGCCCCGGCTCCGCGCTGCGCGAGCGCTACCACTTCCGCCCCGGCAAGGGCGCTGACGGCGAACTGCCGCCCAACGACTGGGAGTCCGTCTTCGGCGGCCCCGCCTGGACCCGGACCACCGACCCGGACGGCACCCCGGGCGACTGGTACCTCCACCTCTTCGCACCCGAGCAGCCCGACTTCAACTGGGAACACCCGGCCGTCGCCGACGAGTTCCGCTCGATCCTGCGCTTCTGGCTCGACATGGGCGTCGACGGCTTCCGGGTCGACGTCGCCCACGGCCTCGTCAAGGCCGCCGGCCTGCCCGACCTCGGCAGCCACGATCAGCTCAAGCTGCTCGGCAACGACGTCATGCCGTTCTTCGACCAGGACGGGGTGCACGAGATCTACCGCTCCTGGCGCACCATCCTCGACGAGTACCCCGGCGACCGCATCGCCGTCGCCGAGGCATGGACCCCCACCGTCGAGCGCACCGCCAACTACGTACGCCCCGACGAGATGCACCAGGCGTTCAACTTCCAGTACCTCTCCACCGCCTGGGACGCGGCCGAGCTCCGCAAGGTCATCGACACCTCGCTCGACGCGATGCGCCCGGTCGGCGCCCCCGCCACCTGGGTGCTCTCCAACCACGACGTGACCCGGCACACCACCCGGTTCGCCAACCCGCCCGGCCTCGGCACCCAGATCCGCGAGGCAGGCGACCGCGAGCTGGGCCTGCGCCGGGCCCGCGCCGCCACCCTGCTGATGCTGGCGCTGCCCGGCTCCGCCTACGTCTACCAGGGCGAGGAGCTCGGCCTGCCCGACGTCACCGACCTGCCCGACGAGGTCCGCCAGGACCCGTCGTTCTTCCGCGCGGAGGGCCAGGACGGCTTCCGCGACGGCTGCCGGGTGCCGGTCCCGTGGACCCGCGACGGCAGCTCGTACGGCTTCGGCGACGGCGGCAGCTGGCTGCCCCAGCCCGACGGCTGGGGCGAGCTGAGCGTCCAGGCGCAGACCGGCGACGCCGACTCGACGCTGGAGCTCTACCGGTCCGCGATCGCCGCCCGCCGGGCGCACCCGGGGCTCGGCGCCGGAACGGCGGTGGAGTGGCTGGGGTCCCCCGACGGGCTGCTGATCTTCGCCCGCCCCGGCTTCGTCTGCACCGTCAACACGACGGGCCGCCCGGTGCGCATCCCGGTGCGCGGCACCGTCCTGGTGTCCAGCAGCCCGGTCGTCACCGACGGCGCCGGGATCGAGCTGCCCGCGGACACCACGGTGTGGTGGACGGTGTGACCGTCCCCCTGCCCAGGACCGGCGGTGCGCCGAGGCTCTCGGACATCGCCGGCCAGGCAGCGGTCAGCGAGGCGACCGTCAGCCGGGTGCTCAACGGGAAACCGGGCGTCGCGGACCCCACCCGGCAGCGGGTGCTCGCGGCGCTGGACATCCTCGGCTACGAACGCCCCGTGCGGCTGCGCAGGCGCAGCGCCGGGCTGATCGGACTGGTGACGCCCGAGCTCACCAACCCGATCTTCCCGGCGTTCGCGCAGTCCGTCGAGCAGGTGCTGGCCGGGCACGGCTACACCCCGGTGCTCTGCACCCAGCTGCCCGGCGGTGCCACCGAGGACGAACTCGTCGAGCAGCTCGTCGAGCGCGGCGTCGGCGGGATCGTCTTCATCTCCGGGCTGCACGCCGACATGTCGGCCGACCCGGCCCGGTATGCCGCGCTCACCGAACGCGGCGTGCCGTTCGTCCTGATCAACGGCTACAACGAACGGGTCAGCGCGCCGTTCGTCTCGCCCGACGACTCCGCCGCCGTGCGGATGGCCGTCGGGCACCTCGCCGAGCTCGGCCACAGCAGGATCGGTCTGGCGATCGGGCCGCAGCGCTATGTGCCGTCCCGCCGCAAGCGCGAGGGCTTCCTGGACGCCTCGGTGAACCTGCTGGGCCTGGACCGGGCCGAGGCCGAACTCCTCGTCTGTCCCACGCTGTTCAGCGTCGAGGGCGGCCAGGTCGCCGCGGGTGCGCTGCTCGACCAGGGGTGTACGGGCATCGTCTGCGGCAGTGACCTGATGGCGCTGGGCGTGGTGCGCGCGGCCCGGGAACGCGGGCTCGGCGTGCCGCGCGACGTGTCGGTGGTGGGCTTCGACGACTCGCAGCTCATCGCGTTCACCGATCCGCCGCTGACGACGGTGCGCCAGCCCGTGCAGGCGATGGCGGCGGCAGCGGTGAGCGCCCTGCTGGAGGAGATCGGCGGCAGCCCGGTGCAACGTACGGAGTACGTGTTCCAGCCGGAGCTGGTGGTACGGGGATCCACCGCGGCGGTCCGGGGAGTCTGAGAGCCGAGTGGCCGGTCCGGGCGTACAGGAGAGGCACCGGGAGTCGGCCCTGAATGGGCCGGCGGGGAGTGAGCGACTCCGGGTGCCTCTCTTGTCCGTGACCGGACCGGCCGGCCGGGCGCGTGGGGTCCGGGGTCGCCGGAACCCCGGCCGACCGGACCGGAGTCGGGAGAAACTTAACAGCGCTGCAATGTTTTGCGTAAGTCCTTACAGGAAGAAAACTGCCGTATTTCCTGGATGTGAGCGGACGGTGTCCAAAGGGTTGACCGGGGACTGACAGGCTCGTACGGTCGGCGTCGCGGCAAGGTTTGCATTCTTGCAGCAAGAACCTTCAGGAGCCTTGAAGGCAGGGCGCGTTGCCATGTGAGGCTGCACCGTCACCCGCATTTCCCCCACAGCAGGAGGAAACATGGCACGCAGACCACTGTCCGCGGCGCTCGTCCTGGCAGCAGGCGCCGCCGCCCTCGTGGCCCCCACCTCGACCGCTCAGGCCGCCGCCCCCGGAGACAAGGACGTCACCGCCGTCCTCTTCGAGTGGAAATTCGACTCCGTGGCCAAGGCGTGCACGGACTCGCTCGGCCCGGCCGGCTACGGCTACGTACAGGTCTCGCCGCCCCAGGAGCACATACAGGGCAGCCAGTGGTGGACCTCGTACCAGCCCGTCAGCTACAGGATCGCCGGACGGCTCGGCGACCGCGCCTCCTTCGCCAACATGATCAGCACCTGCCACGGCGCGGGCGTCAAGGTGGTCGCCGACTCCGTCATCAACCACATGTCGGCCGGATCGGGCACCGGCACCGGCGGCTCCTCGTACACCAAGTACGACTACCCCGGCGTCTACTCCGCCGCCGACATGGACGACTGCACCGCGCAGATCAGCAACTACCAGGACCGCGTCAACGTCCAGAACTGCGAACTCGTCGGCCTCGCCGACCTGGACACCGGCGAGGACTACGTACGCGGCAGGATCGCCGGATACCTCAACGACCTGCTCTCCCTGGGCGTCGACGGTCTCCGCATCGACGCCGCCAAGCACATGCCCGCGGCCGACCTCGCCGACATCAAGTCGCGGCTGAGCAACCCCGGTGCCTACTGGAAGCAGGAGGCCATCCACGGGGCGGGCGAGGCCGTCCAGCCCGACGAGTACACCGGCACCGGGGACGTCCAGGAATTCCGCTACGCCCGCGGCCTCAAGCAGATCTTCAACAACGAGAACCTCGCCTATCTGAAGAACTACGGCGAGGGCTGGGGCTTCATGCCCTCGTCGAAGGCCGCGGTCTTCGTCGACAACCACGACACCGAGCGCGGCGGCGACACGCTGAACTACAAGGACGGCGCGAACTACACCCTCGCCAATGTCTTCATGCTGGCCTGGCCGTACGGCTCGCCCGACGTCCACTCCGGCTACGAGTGGTCCGACAAGGACGCGGGCCCGCCCAACGGCGGCACGGTGAACGCCTGTTACAGCGACGGGTGGAAGTGCCAGCACGCCTGGCGCGAGATCTCCTCCATGGTCGGCTTCCGCAACACGGCGCGCGGCGAGTCCGTCACCGACTGGTGGGACGACGGCGGGGACCGGATCGCGTTCGGCCGCGGCTCCAAGGCGTACGTCGCGATCAACCACGAGGGCTCCTCGCTGACCCGTACGTTCCAGACCTCGCTGCCCGCCGGCGACTACTGCGACATCCAGTCCGGCAACGGCGTCACGGTGAACGGCTCGGGCCAGTTCACCGCGACCCTGGGCGCGAACACGGCGGTGGCGCTCCAGGTGAACGCCCGTAACTGCGCGTCCACCGGCTGACCTTCGGCGCCCGGTCCGGCAGTGCCCCGGGGCCCGGGGGCGTACCGGGGCGTCTCCTCGGGTGACGCAGACGCGCCGCACACACCCTGCGGGGATCACCCCGATACGTCCCCTCCCGGTGCACCGCCACCCGATCGTGGTGCCCCGGCCCATGATGCGCGGCGACCGGGGCGGGGGCGTACCGGGGCGATCCCCGCAGGACGACGCAGTAATGGAACGGCTCACCCGCGGTGCCGGACGAGTCCGCGCCGTCCGAGGAGACGCCCTGGCGGGCCCCCGCCCCACCCGCCACCCGACAAGCCCGCCCACCCCCGAGAACCCCCACCCGCACACAAGGAGACCCAGCCCGTGTCCCGTTCCACCCTCAGACGTGGAGCCGTCGCCGCACTCTGCGCGGCGCTCCTCCCCGTCGTCCCGGCGGCATCCGCGTCCGCCGCGCCGAGACCTCCGGGGCCGCCCTCGGATGCCCGGCTGGCCGCCGAACCCGCACGTCACGACCTGACGCGCGAACAGTTCTACTTCGTCATGCCGGACCGGTTCGCCAACGGCGACACCGCCAACGACCGCGGCGGGCTCACCGGTTCGCGCCTGGACACCGGCTACGACCCCACGGACAAGGGCTTCTACCAGGGCGGCGACCTCAAGGGCCTGACCGACCGGCTCGACTACATCAAAGGCCTCGGCACCACCGCCATCTGGCTCGCCCCGATCTTCAAGAACCGCCCCGTCCAGGGCACCGGCAAGGACGCCTCGGCCGGCTACCACGGCTACTGGATCACCGACTTCACCCAGGTCGACCCCCACTTCGGCACCAACGCCGACCTGTCGAAGCTGATCGACAGGGCCCACGCCAAGGGCATGAAGGTCTTCTTCGACGTCATCACCAACCACACCGCGGACACCGTCGACTACGCCGAGAAGGCCTACGGCTACCGGCCGAAGGGCGCCTACCCGTACCTGGACAAGGACGGCCGCCCGTTCGACGACGCCAAGGGCCTGGCGAAGGTGGACGCGGACTCGTTCCCGTACACCCCGAAGAACACCGGGACCAAGGTCCCCTCCTGGCTCAACGACCCGACGATGTACCACAACCGCGGCGACTCGACCTTCGCCGGCGAGTCCGCCACCTACGGCGACTTCTCCGGGCTGGACGACCTGTGGACCGAGCGGCCCGAGGTCGTCGCCGGCATGGAGAAGATCTACGAGAAATGGGTCCGGGACTTCGGCATCGACGGTTTCCGGATCGACACCGTCAAACACGTCGACCTGGACTTCTGGACCCAGTGGGCGACGGCCCTGGACACCTACGCGGCCAAGCGCGGCCGCAAGGACTTCTTCATGTTCGGCGAGGTCTACTCCGCCGACACCGCCGTCACCTCGCCCTACGTCACCCGGGGCCGGCTCGACGCCACGCTCGACTTCCCCTTCCAGGAAGCGGCACGCCAGTACGCCTCGCAGGGCGCCCCGGCCGCGCAGCTCGCGGCGGTGTTCGGTGACGACTACCGCTACACCACCGACAAGGCCAACGCCTACGAGCAGGTGACCTTCCTCGGCAACCACGACATGGGCCGCATCGGGGCATTCCTGAAGCAGGACAACCCGAAGGCCGGCGACACGGAACTCGTCCGACGCGCGGAGCTCGCCAACGAGCTGATGTTCCTCGGCCGCGGGAACCCCGTCGTCTACTACGGCGACGAGCAGGGCTTCACCGGCGCGGGCGGCGACCGGGACGCCCGGCAGACCATGTTCGCCTCGAAGACCGCCGACTACCTCGACGACGACGAACTGGGCACCGACCGCACCCACGCCGCCGACGCGTACGACACGAAGCACCCGCTGTACCGGAACATCGCCGCGCTCTCCGAACTCACCCGGAAGAACCCGGCACTGCGCGACGGCGTCCAGACCGAGCGGTACGCGCAGGACTCCGTCCACGCCTTCTCCCGCACGGACCCCGAGAAGCCCAACGAGTACCTCGTAGCCACCAACAACAGCACCGCCCCGAAGACCGTCGAGCTTCCCACCGCATCCGGGGGCATGAACTTCCGTACCCTGTACGGCGGTTCTTCGACCCTCCGCAGCGGCGCCGACAAGAAGATCACCGTCACCGTGCCCGCCCTCTCCAGCCTCGTGCTGCGCGCCGAGAAGCCGATGGGCGCCCCCGCCACCAAGCCCTCGATCACCCTGAAGGCACCCGCCGCCGGAGCCACCGGCACCGTGGAGCTCTCCGCCGACGTCGACGGCGGACAGCTGAACCGCGTCGTCTTCGCCGCGCAGACCGGCAACGGCAAGTGGGTCACGCTCGGTTCCGCCGACCACGCCCCGTACAAGGTCACCCAGCACCTGGACGGCAAGGTGGCGACCGGAACACCGCTGCGCTACAAGGCGGTCGTCGTCGACCGCGCCGGCCGCACCGCGAGCGCCCTCGCCGCGACCACCGCGGGGCAGGCCCCCGCCGAGACGAAGCCGGTGGCCGTCCAGCGCGACTACGCCGTGGTCCACTACAAGCGCGCGGACGGCGACTACGACGGCTGGAAGCTCAGGTCCGGCGACACCACGGCCGGCTTCACCGGGCGCGACGCCTACGGGGCCTTCGCCTGGCTGAAGCTCGACGAGGACGCGTCCACCGTCACGTACACCGTCGAGAAGGACGGCACCGCCGACGGGCCGCAGCGCACCGTCGAACTCGCGAGGACCGGACAGGTCTGGATCGAGCAGGGCAAGGACGGCCAGGCCGACACGGCCCCCGACGGCGCCTACCCGCCGCAGGACACCACCAAGGCCGTACTGCACTACTACCGGCCCGACGGCGACTACGACGGCTGGGGGCTGCACACCTGGACCGGCGCCAAGGACCCCACCGACTGGGCCAGGCCGCTCCAGCCGGTGAAGAAGGACGCCTCCGGCGTCACCTTCGAGGTGCCGCTCACCGACGGCGCCACCTCGCTCGGCTACATCCTGCACAAGGGCGACGAGAAGGACCTCCCCAGCGACCAGTCGCTCGACATCGCCACCTACGGGCACGAGGTCTGGATGCTCGGCGCCACGCCCGGCTACCTGCTGCCCCAGGCCGGCGGCGTACCCACCCCCGACCTCGGCAGGGCCGAGGCACAGTGGATCGACGCCGACACCGTCGTATGGAAGGTGAAGGCCACCGCGGCCACCAGCCAGCAACTCGTCCACGCACCGCGCGGCGGGATCTCCGTCGTCGACGGGGCGCTCTCCGACGAGGGCCGGTGGCTGCGGCTCACCCCCTCCGCGCTGACCGGCGCACAGAAGGCGAAGCATCCGAACCTCAAGGACTACCCGGCGTTCACCGTCGACGTCCGGGACCGGGACCGGGTCCGCGACGCGCTGCGCGGCCAGCTGATCGCCACCCAGCGCGCCGCCAACGGCGCCCTGCTCGCGGCCACCGGCGTACAGAGCGCGGGCGTGCTCGACGACCTGTACGGGAAGAACGCGGCCGGGGCCTCGCTCGGCCCGGTCTTCGACCACCGCGGCCGTCCCACCCTGTCCGTCTGGGCCCCCACCGCGCGGACCGTCGCCCTCGAACTCGACGGGAAGAACATCCCGATGCGGCGCGACGACCGCACGGGTGTCTGGTCCGTCACGGGCACCAAGCAGTGGAGGGGCAAGCCCTACCGCTACGTGGTGGACGTCTGGGCGCCCACCGTCGGCAAGATGGTCACCAACAAGGTCACCGACCCGTACTCCACCGCCCTGACCACGGACTCCGCGCGCAGCCTCGTCGTCGACCTCGACGCCCCGGCCCTCGCCCCGAAGGGCTGGTCCGGGCTGAAGAAGCCCGCCGCCGTCCCGCTGCGCGACGCCCGGATCCAGGAGCTGCACATCCGTGACTTCTCGATCGCGGACCGCACCTCGAAGCACCCCGGCGAGTACCTCGCCTTCACCGACACCGGCTCCGACGGGATGAAGCACCTCAAGCGGCTCGCGGACTCCGGCACGAGTTACGTCCATCTGCTGCCCGCCTTCGACATCGGCACCATCCCCGAGAAGAAGTCCGCACAGCAGAAACCGGCCTGCGACCTGTCCGCGTACGCCCCCGACTCCGAGGAGCAGCAGGCCTGCGTGGCGAAGGCCGCGGCGAAGGACGGCTTCAACTGGGGCTACGACCCGCTGCACTACACCGTTCCGGAGGGCTCCTACGCCTCTGACCCGGACGGCACCCGGCGCACCGTCGAGTTCCGGCAGATGGTGCAGGGGCTGAACGGCGCGGGGCTGCGCACGGTCATGGACGTGGTCTACAACCACACCGTCGCCTCCGGCCAGGACGACAAGTCCGTACTCGACCGGATCGTGCCCGGCTACTACCAGCGGCTGCTGGACGACGGCACCGTGGCCACCTCCACCTGCTGCGCCAACACGGCGCCCGAGAACACCATGATGGGCAAGCTGGTCGTCGACTCGGTCGTCACCTGGGCCAAGGAGTACAAGGTCGACGGCTTCCGCTTCGATCTGATGGGCCACCACCCCAAGGCCAACATCCTCGCCGTCCGCAAGGCGCTGGACGCGCTGACCCCGGCGAAGGACGGCGTGGACGGGAAGAAGATCATCCTGTACGGGGAGGGCTGGAACTTCGGCGAGATCGCCGACGACGCCCGCTTCGTCCAGGCCACCCAGAAGAACATGGCCGGCACCGGCATCGCCACCTTCTCCGACCGGGCCCGCGACGCCGTCCGCGGCGGCAGCCCCTTCGACGAGGACCCGGGCGTGCAGGGCTTCGCCACCGGCCTCTACACCGACCCCAACACCTCGGCCGCCAACGGGACGCGTGCCGAACAGAAGGCCCGGCTGCTGCACTACCAGGACCTGATCAAGGTCGGTCTCACCGGCAACCTCGCCGACTACACCTTCACCGACTCCGCCGGGAACACGGTCAAGGGCTCCGGCGTCGACTACAACGGCGCCCCCGCCGGATACGCCGCCGCCCCCGGCGACGCCCTCGCCTACGCGGACGCCCACGACAACGAGTCGCTCTACGACGCGCTCGCCTTCAAACTCCCGGCGGGCACCCCGGCGGCCGACCGGGCCCGCATGCAGGTCCTGGCCATGGCGACGGCCACCCTCTCGCAGGGGCCCTCGCTCTCCCAGGCGGGCACCGACCTGCTGCGCTCCAAGTCCCTGGACCGCAACTCGTACGACAGCGGCGACTGGTTCAACGCCCTGCACTGGGACTGCCGCGACGGCAACGGCTTCGGCCGCGGACTGCCGCCGGCCGCCGACAACGAGTCCAAGTGGTCCTACGCGAAGCCGCTGCTGGCCGACGCCGCGCTCCGCCCCGGCTGCGCGCAGATCGACGGCGCGTCCGCCGCGTACCGGGACCTGCTCACCATCCGCTCCACGGAGCAGGACTTCGGCCTCTCCACCACCGAGCAGGCGCAGTCCGCCCTGTCCTTCCCGCTCTCCGGCAAGGACGAGACACCGGGCGTGATCACCATGCGGCTCGGGAAGCTGGTGGTCGTCCTCAACGCGGCCCCCGGCACCGAGACCCAGACGGTCCCCGCGCTGGCGGGGAAGGAGTACGCACTGCACCCGGTCCAGGCTGCGGGCGCGGATTCTACTGTCAAGAAGTCCTCGTACGAGAGGAGTTCGGGAAGGTTCACCGTCCCGGGTCGTACCGTGGCGGTGTTTTCCCTGAACTGAGCCATGACGGGACTACGTTGGGAGGCAGCAGCCGTCGGGGAATGCCGCAGCACCGCACCCCCGGCGCGCTCTCCCACCCCCCGGCCGGGCCCGGCCCCTCTCCGGTACGCCAGGCGTCCTCGTATGCCTGCTCCGTGCGGGAACCAGGGGCCGGGACCGGCCGGTCCACCTGTTTCGGCGACGGTGACCATGGCGAGCAACATCCCCGAGGAGACAAGCAGCTTTGTCGGACGGAAAGCGGAACTTGCCAGGCTGGAGCACACACTCGCCACGCACCGGCTGACCACGCTCACCGGCAGCGGCGGCGTCGGCAAGACCAGGCTCGCCGTCCGCGCGGCCCGGCAGTCGGCGGCCGCGCATCGCGACGGCGCGTGGTGGGCGGACCTGTCACCGCTCCACGACGACGGACTGCTCATCGCGACCGTCTCCGACGCGGTCGGGCTCTCCGACCACACCCTGCGCATGCCCATCGACGCGCTGTGCGAATGGCTGGTCGACAAGGAACTGCTGCTGGTCCTCGACTCGTGCGAGCATCTGCGCTCCGCCTGCGCGCACCTGCTCGGCGAGATCCTCACCACGTCCCCCGGCCTCACCGTGCTCGCCACCAGCCGGCAGCCCCTGGACATCAGGGGCGAGCAGGTCGTCGAGGTGGACCCGCTGCCCGTCGAGGGCGCGGCCGATGCCCTGACGCTGTTCCGGGACCGGGCGGCCGCGGCGGCCCCGGGCCTCGCCCTCGACGAGCCGGGCAACGCGGAGGCCGCCGCCGAGATCTGCCGCCGCTTCGAAGGCATTCCGCTCGCCATCGAACTCGCGGCGGGAGCCCTCGGCCGGGACACCGTCCAGCAGGTCGCCGCACGGATCAGGTCCTGCTTCGACGTACCCGCCGACGCCTCGCTCTGGCCGCCGCGCCACCGCACCCTGCGCACCGCCATCGGCTGGAGCCATGAGCTGTGCACTCCGCCGGAACGGCTGCTCTGGGCCCGGCTGACCGTCCTGCGCGGCGACTTCGACGAGGCGGCCGCCCGCGAGGTCTGCGCCGGGGGACCGCTCACCGCGGACGGGGTGTCCGGGGCGCTGAACGGCCTGGTCGCCAAGTCCGTCGTCGGCCGGGACGGCGCACGGCACCGCATGCTCGACACCATCCGCGAGTACGGACGGATGTGGCTCGCCGAGCTCGGCGAGGAACGGGCCGCCGCCGACCGGCACGCCGCCTGCTTCCTCGGCCTGGCCCGCAAGGCCCACGCCGGCTGGACCGGCGACGACCAGATCAGCTGGTACCACCGCATCGCCGAGGCGCACGCCGACCTCTGCGCCGCCCTCGACCACCTGCTGGCCCACGACACCGTGGCCGCCCAGGAGATGGCGGGACGGACCGGCTTCTTCTGGTGCTGCTGCGGCCACCTTCCGCAGACCCGCGAGTACGCCCGGCGCGCCCTGGCCGCCGGACCGGCCGAGGGACCCCACCGCACCCGCGCCCTGTGGGTGCTGGGCATCACCGTCATGCTCCAGGGCGACTACCCGGCCGCCCGCCGGCTGGGCCGGGAGTGCACCAGGGAAGCGGCGCGCGACGGCACCGACGAGGGCATCCTCGCCGCTGCCTATCTGTGCGGCCTCACCGATCTGATGACCGGCCGCCCCGAGGCGGGCCTGCGCGGGGTCGACCGGGTCCTGCGCTCGACCGGCACCGCCACCCCGCTGGAGAAGGCCTACCGGCTGCGGTGCCGGCTCATCACGGTCTTCGCCCTGACCGGGCTCGGCCGGCTGGACGAGGCGGCGGAGGCGGCCGCGGTCCTGCGCGCGGTCTGCGAGGCCCAGGACGAGTGCTGGACCCGCAGCTACGTCGACTACCAGCTCGCCCTGATCGCCCTGCTCCGGGGGGACGCCGAAACCTCCGCCGCCCACGCCCGCTCGATGCTCGCGGGCAAGCACCGCATGCGTGACCGCTTCGGCATCGCGCTGGGCCTGGACATCCTGGCCGCGGCGATCGCCGCCCAGGGCGCGGGCGCCCGCGCCGCCCGGGTGTACGGCACGGGACAGGTGTACTGGCGCATGGTCGGCCATCCGCAACGCGGCACCCCGGAACTGGAACCGCTGCGCGAGGCATGCGAACGCCAGGCCCGCGAGGCCGTCGGCGACGCCGCCTACCAGCGGGCCTTCGAACGGGGCCGGGCGGACAACGCGGAAGTGGGCCTGGCCGCCGCACTCCAGGGCGAGCTGCTCATGTAGCGCGACCCGGCCCGTACCTCCCGGAGCCGGTTCTACGCCAGCCGCTGCGGGGGAACGGCCGGTACGGCGGGGGCCAGGTCGGAGAGCCGGTTCAGCAGCTCGCCGAACGGCCCGTCCGCCGGCTCCTGGCCGAGCACCCGCAGCACGACGCCCGCCATCTCCGTGTTGTACGCGGCACTCACCACCGCCAGTGCGGCGAAGTCGTGCACCAGCTGCAACTCCAGCTCCTCGCGCGGAATCCGCCGCCCGTCCAGCCAGATCAGCGCCGTCGACTCGGCCAGCGACACCCACGACCGCACGACCAGCTCCAGCCGTGCCGGGGGATTCTCGACCCCCAGATGGGCCAGGATCTGCTCGCAGGCGGCCTGCCGCACCTCGTCGATCATCGCGTTCGCGGTCGAGGACCCCACCGCGGGCCCGCCCCGCATCAGCGCCGAGAAGCCGGGCCCGTGCTCGTCGACGAAGTCGAAGAACCGGTGCATCACCCGCAACAGCCGGGCCCCGAGCGGCCCTTCGCGGGGCTCCACGAACCGGGCGGCCAGCTCGTCGGCCGCCCGTCGCAGCGCGGCCTCGTACAGGCTCTGCTTCCCCGGGAAGTAGTGGTAGACCAAGGGCCGCGAGATTCCCGCGGCGGCCGCGATCTCGTCGATCGACACCTCGTCCGGGGCGCGGTGACTGAACAACTCCAGCGCGACACCGATCAATTGCTGTCTGCGCTCCTCGACGCCCATCCTGCGCCGCACCCCGGTCGTCATGGTGGACAGCGTACCGAGTGGAGCGGCGGGGGAGGGGCGGCGGGCGGCCCCGGCCCCGCCGCTCCGGACTCGGGCGGGAGGCACTAAAGGTCCAGTACCAGCCGTTCGCCCCGGCACCGGGACACGCAGATCAGCATCGAGTCGTCCCGCTCGGAGTCCGTCAGGAGCTCGTCGCGGTGGTCGATCTCGCCCTCCAGGACGCGCTGTTGGCACGTTCCGCAGAAGCCCTGTTCGCAGGAGTACGAGACGTACGGAAGCTCGTCGCGCACCGCCGCCAGCACCGACCGGTCCGCCGGCACCCGGACCGTACGGCCGGAGCGGCGCAGCTCGACCTCGAAGGGGGCGGAGCCGGTCGACGCCGCGGCCGCCGCGGTGAAGCGTTCCAGATGGAGGGTGCGGCCGGGCGGGAGTGCGGCGCCGACCGCGTCCATCAGGGGCTCGGGGCCGCAGCAGTGGACGGCCGTGCCCTCCACCGTGTCCGCCAGGGCCGCGGCGGCGTCCGGGTGGCCCGCCTCGTCCTCGGCGACGACCGTCACCCGGCCGCCCTCGGCGCCCAGCTTCTCGATCTCGTCCAGGAACGGCATCGTGGCGCGGCTCCGCCCGCCGTACAGCAGCCGCCAGTCGGCGCCCGAGGCGGCGACCGACCGCAGCATCGGCAGGATCGGAGTGATGCCTATGCCGCCCGCGACGAACAGGTACGCGGGGGCCTCGGCGAGCGGGAAGCGGTTGCGCGGGTCGCGGACCTCCACCTCCTCGCCCTCGCGGAGCCGCTCGTGGACCACGATCGCCGCGATCAGCGCCACCCGCTCCATCAGCCACCACGTGCGCGCCCTGCCCGGCGGCAGCGTCCGGTCGCCGAGCAGCTTCTCGAAGAACCAGTCGACCTGCGCGGTGTACGGCGTCGGGTCGAGACCGAGCTCCTTCAGGCGGGGCAGGACGTCGTCGTGCGCCTGGGAGTGCACGGCCTCCTGACCGATGAAGCCGATGACGTCCTGGCGCAGCTGCTCGTCGTGGATGTACGGCAGCACCTGCCGGTACACGTGGATGAACCACCGTTCCCCGGCGGGCAGCAGGAGGTGGAGCACATTGATGGTGTGCGTGGTGAACGGATCACCCGGCACCCAGTGCAGAGGAGTCTTCTCCCAGGCGAAGGAGACCTTGCGCGCCTTGAGGGGCGTCCGCTCCGACGCGACCGGCGCTGGCTGCGTATTAGACATGCTGTCAATGTACTGAGAGGTAAATCGCGGGAACAGGGGGCGTGCGGCGACTTTCTGACGCCCACGAGGGCGGGCCGTCAGCGCAGCCCGCCCACCCGACTGCCGTCCACCAGCGTCCCGTTCAGCCGCGCCCGGTCGCCCGCTCTGGCCGGCACGGCGAGAAGACGGCTGTCGGAGCGCCCTTCCACCCCGCCCGACGCGGTCAGCGAGGCGAACTGCTCACTGCCCGCCGCCAGTACGTACCAACGGCCGCCCTGCGACTTCCAGAGCACCCCGGCCAGTACCCGGGGGTCGCGCACCCCGCAGGCCGGGGAGTCCTCGGCCCTGGCCGCGACCGCCCCGGGCGGCCCGCCCGTCGCGACGGCCGGCGCCGACGGGGCCTGGAACTGGGCGAGGACCCGGCTTCCGGTACCCCGCCAGGTCTCCGCCCTGGTGCAGAGCCAGCGCGCGGAACCATTGCCCTCGGGCAGCGGCTGCTCGGCGTACTGCCAGGAGTTCACCGACCGCACCCCGCGCGAGCGCACCGCTGGCAGCAGACAGGCGGTCCGCGCCCAACTGTCCCGCTCCGCCCGCCCGGCGACGTCGTGCGGCGCCGACGGCGGGCCCGAGGTCAGCCGGGCCGGGGCCAGCTCACCGAGGTCCGCCATCAGCCGGGCCGCCGAGCCGTCGCGGATCTCGATCGCCTGCCAGGCACGGCAGTCGCGGGCCGTCGCCGGGCTGGTCAGCGCGGTGGTCACCCCGTCGGGGCCGCGCCGCAGCGGCCGCGGGGCGCCGTCCGGTGCCAGCAGGTCCCGCACCGACACCGAGGTCACCCAGGGCGCGGTGAGATAGCGGACCCGGTCGTCGGCGCGCGCCACGATCAGGGCGGCGGCCGACGCCATGTCCGCACCGTCGGCCCGGGCGAAGTCCAGCGCGACACCCCCGTCCCGGCCGGCGGCACCGGGCTCCGCGTACCGCACGACGCGCAGCCCGTCGTAGAACAGCACCACCGCCACCCGGTCCACCTCGCCCGCGTACAGCAGTTGCGGCGCACCCATCGGAGGCCCGATGGGGGTCTCCGGCGTCGCCGAGATACGCACCTCGCCGTCCGGGTGCGCCCAGCCGGCGAGCGCACGGCGCAGCAGCCCGGTGTCCTCGGCGCGGTTGCCGCGGGTGGGCCAGGCGGTGAAGTCGGTACGCGGCGAGCGCCGCCAGAAGTCCGCGGACACCCGGCTCAACCTGTCCGGATCCAGGGACTGTTCCACAGCGGCGTCATGGGTGTACGACGACGTGGTCCGGGCGTCGCGCCCCCAGCCGTTGCCCGGCAGCCCCAGCAGCGCCCCGCACACCAGCAGCGCCGCGACGGCCGCCAGCGCCGCCTTCGCGTGCTGTCTGCGGCGCAGCAGGTCCGGCGACCGGGCCTGGAGCGAGCAGGGGTCGAACTCCGGGGAGCCGAGGAGCGCGTACGGAGTCGGAGCGTCCTGAGCCGCCGCGAGCGCCGCATGCGGGTCCGCGACCCCGGCGTCCGCGAGCACCCGCCGCACCTCCGCGGCGGCCAGCCCCTCCAGGCCGCGCAGGGCATGGGCGGCGCGCCCCGGACCGGAGAGCGCCGCCAGGGCGTTCTCCAGGGCGAGCCCGTTCGATCCGCCCGAGTGCGGGAACAGCCGCAGCCCCCACACGAGCGGGAGGAGCGGGGGCAGTTGGACGCGGCCGAAGCCGCGCCGCGGCCGGTCCGCCGCGAGCGCCGCACGCAGCACCCGCCGGCGGGCGAGCGCATAGGACGGATCAACCGCCGCCGCACCGCCGGGCCAACGCGGCCCCGGGACCCCGCCCCGGGACCCCGCCCGGCGTCCGGACAGCAGGCACCGCTGGGCCAGCGCGTGCGCCTTCAGCACCCGGCGGTGGCTGCCGAGGGTCGGCGGCAGCACGAGATAGCCGAGCCGGACCAGCCGCGGATAGTGCTCGACGAGCGCCGCCGCGGCCTGCTCCCCGTCGGCCGGGGCGGCTGCGGAAGGTACTTCTGGCAGTGGACGCACGTTCAGCAGAACGAGCGAATCGTGCGATGGTCACCCCGGCCCGTCCGCTTGCGGCGCAACGGGCCGCCGCCTCAGCGCAGTTGCCACCCGCTGAACCCGGCCGTGCCGCGCTGCCCGCTCCCGCCGTTCGTCGCGCTCATGAAGATGCCCACGTCCTGGGCCGCAGCCGCTCCCGGCACGGCGACCGTGCCCACCGTCCGTCGGTTCAACCCGTGCGCCATAACCGCGGAAGCTCGGCCGAGGGCACCAGTTCTTGGCCCCGATCAGGACAATTCGACATCTCTTGGCGGGTAGAGCAGCATGGCTATGCGGGAGGTGTACAGATCGCTGGCCCCCAGCAAAGACGGCGCGGCCAGTCGACGGGCGCCGGGTAGACGGACCCTACGCGATCACAAGGCCATGAGCGCATATGATCTCGCTTTCTCTCCGCCGCCCACCAGGTCCGGGCCGTCCGTGAGGATCTCTCTTCTCGGCGGTTTCGACATCGTAGTCGGCGACGAACCAGTGACCGTCCCAGTCGGCTCGAAGCGACTACTGGCGTTTATCGCGCTACAATACCGGGCCGCTGTCCCTCGAACTCTGGTTGCCGGGAGCCTTTGGCCCGAAGCATCCGAGCAAGGCGCGAACACGAACCTGCGGTCGGCATTGTCACGCCTCCAGAGCCTCGGGAAGCAAGCACTGAACATCTGCCCCGCCGAGGTGCGCCTCGCGCGGGAGGTCACCGTCGACCTGTTCCGAGCCCGGTCGTTGGCCCAGCGCATACTCGATCCCCATGTCCCGGCCGAGGAGCTCGACCTCAATGCGGCGGCCGTCGACCAGCTGTCCGCCGATTTGCTGCCCGGCTGGTACGACGAGTGGATGTTGCCGGAGGCGGAACAGTGGCGGCAGCTTCGACTTCATGCCCTTGAGGCAATGACGGGAGCTTTCATCGACACGAAGGAGTTCGCCTGGGCCGTGACCGCCGCCCACGCGGCCGTCCAGGCGGATCCGCTGCGGGAGAGCAGTCAGGCTTCGCTGATCCGCGCCCACCTGGCGGAGGACAATCGGTCCGAGGCGCTGTACGACTTCGAACGCTACGAGCAGCACCTCCGCGACGAGCTGGGACTCCGGCCCACACCGCGGCTGCGCCGGCTGGTGTCCGAACTGCAGCAGTCGCGCCCTGGTAACGGATCCCCGTAGCTGCCCGTAGCTGTGGGTTCCCGTCGTTGAACCCGGTCTGGCCCCTGCGTGGTTTGCACCGCAGGGGCCAGACCAAACGGACACCGCCACCCGACTACGCCGTGAGCGAGTTCGCGGAGTCGGTGAACCCGCCACTGTCCAGTGGCGGGTTCGCGCTACCGATTTCGGTCGGCAGGTTCGGCGTGGTCAGCACGCGACAGAGGTCACGTCTGTGCGCCCTGTTGCAGGACGTTGCCGCCGCCGCCTTCTTGGCCGGTCTGTGCGCCCTGTTGCAGGACGTTGCCGCCGCCTTGGCCGGTCTGTGCGCC
>NZ_FPJO01000001.1:445215-461473 GCF_900119365.1 Streptomyces atratus | reverse complement strand
GCGCAGTTGCCACCCGCTGAACCCGGCCGTGCCGCGCTGCCCGCTCCCGCCGTTCGTCGCGCTCATGAAGATGCCCACGTCCTGGGCCGCAGCCGTTCCCGGCACGGCGACCGTGCCCACCGTCCGCCAGCTCGCCCCGTCGTCGGTGGAGCAGGCGCCCGTGCACCCGTCCCCGGTCCGGGTCAGCCGGAGCAGCACCGGGGCCTTGATCCCGGTGATCCGCCGGTAGGCGTCCAGGGTGCCGTCGCCGTTCGTGTCGTACGAGAGCACCACACCGTTGGACGGTGTCACCGCCAGATTCAGGAACCCGGCGGAGCCCGGCGTCGCGAGGGCGTTGCGCACCACGATCCCGGCACGCGCCCAGCCCCCGGTGTTCTCCTGCGCGTCGACCCGCACGGTCACCTCCGCCCCGTCGGCCCATGCCCCCTCCCGGTACGCGGTGCCGAACTGGCTGGTGCCCTTCCACAGGTCCTGGCCCGCCCCGTTGATCGCGAACCGCCCGTCCAGCCGGCCGAAGACCGCCGCGTTCGCCGTGTACGTGCGCCAGCCCGGCTCCAGCGGCGCTGCCAGGTACACCGCGCCGCGCCGCAGATCGGTCACCCGGTCCTCGCCGCGCGGCCCGTACGCGGTGCCCAGCTCGTACGGCATCGGCACCAGCGGCGTGGTCAGCGGCTCGGACGGGGCCGTGACCCGCCAGTCCACCGCACCGGAGCCGCCGGGCGCGACCTCGTCGAGGAAGGTGCCGCCCGTCGCGATGGCGTCCAGGCCGGTGAGCGAGAAGTCGATCCGGCCGGTGGACCGCAGGCCGTTCAGGTTGCGGAAGGCGGCCGTCACCGTGCCGGTGCTGCCGGGTGTGAACGCCACCGGATCGGCCGAGACCGTGACGGTGCCCTGGTACGGGGCGGTGGACAGGGTCTCGAAGACCCGTCGCGCCGTGCGGTGGGCGTCGCCCGTCGGCCGCAGCGGATAGCTGTCGGTGCGGCGGGTCCACTGTTCCTCGCCCGGGTACCAGTCGAACGGCTTCGCCGCCCTGCCCTCCGCGAGTGCGTCGGTCAGCTCGTCCAAGTACGCCTGCCATTGCGGGAGATGGACCTCGGCCATCAGCCCCTGCCAGTCCCGGTTGGCGTAGTTGCTGAGGTCGTCGGCGGCCGTCCGGTCCGCCCAGGTGGTGATCAGGGTGCGTGCCGTCCACTCCAGCCGCACCGCCTCCGCCGGGCTCGTCGCCGGCCGCTTGGCGTCCTCCAGCCACGGCCCCAGCAGAAAGGCCCGGTGGCAGCCCGACATCGCGTCCGTCAGCCGCATCAGCTTCAGCCAGAGCGCGGCGAGCACGCGGAACCGGGCCACGTCCTTGTCGGCCTGGGCGGCCCGCAGCTGCGGCAGCAGGGTCCGGGAGCGGTCGGCGAGCGCCTGCCGGGCCAGATCGGTGAGGTCGTGGCGGTAGGTGTCCGAGTCGCGCAGCGACGGGCGTACGTCGAGGAGCGCCGCGAACGCCCGGTCGAAACCGGCCGGGTCGAAGGCGGTGTTGACGGAGGAGGTGATGCTGGGGCGACGGGAGAAGAGCGAGTCGACGGGGCGGCCGTCGGTGCTCGTCAGCCGGTACGCCGTGGCGGCCAGCGCGGCGAAGGCCGCCTCCGCCGAGCGGTCACGGGCGCCATAACGGAACTTCGGGTATGCCCGGAACCATGCCTCCCGGTCCACCTTCTCGGTCCGCCAGGCCAGTTCGCTGAACAGCTCGAACGCCGCCGGGTCGCGCTCGGCCGCCTCCGGCATGTAGGCCGTGCCGGCCAGGGCGCTGCCGGGCCTGTCGCGCCAGGCCGTGAACTTCTGTGTCCAGCGGTCGGTGTTGGCGCCGATCGTCGTTCGGCCGCCGAAGTTCGGGATGGTGCCGAAGGCGTACGGTGCCCCGCCCCAGTCCTTCTCCCGGTCGGTGACCGTGTCCAGGTCGGAGAGGCCGTCGACGATCAGGATCCGGTCGGTGTCGATCGCCTCCAGCAGCGCCTGCCGCGGGTTTGCCTGCCAGCCGAGGATCACCCACGTCGCGCCGGGGTGCGCGGTATGCAGGGCCGACTCGACGGCACGGGCGGCGTCCGGCACCGGGACGTCACCGGCGCTGCCGCCCTCGTGCAGCAGATCCATCTTGAAGTGCTCCGCCGGACCGAACAGTTCCTCCTGGTGCCGGTAGAACGCGGCGGCCACCTCGGCGAAGACGGGGGTGCGCGGGTCGAGCCAGTCCGGCCGGCGCAGCCCGTTCCAGGTGCCCTGCGGAACGACCCGGGCCCCCGGATTGCGGTCCGTGAAACCGTCCGGGACCGTGCCGAAGTAGCCGGGGAACACCGGTGCCATGCCCAGCTCCCGCAGCCGGTCGGCGATGCGCCGGCCCAGCTCCGCGCGGCGACCGATCAGCTCGGGACCGAGCGGGCCGCCGTACCCGCTCATGTTCTGGAGCAGCCACCACGGCTGGTGGGACGGGGCGGGCAGCCAGGCGCGGGCCTCGGCGTCGCTGTAGCCGAAGTCCTGGAGCAGCCGGTGGTAGACGGCCTCCTGCCCGGCGGTGACCAGCACCTCGTTGCAGCCGTGCAGGGCCAGGACGTCGAGCATCCGCTCCCAGCGCGGCCAGTCGGCGTACGGGGCGGTGTAGCCGTCGTGGGTGTCGTTGAGGGCGAACCGGTGGGTGACGGTCGCGGAGCGCTCGACGGGGGTGCGGGGAGCGGGCAGCCGGCGGGGCAGTCCGGTGCGGCTGCCGGACCAGGAGATCACGGCGTCGCAGGTGTACTTGAGGTACCAGTGCGCCCCGGTCAGGGCGGCGGCCGGTGTGGTGGCGGCGATCTCGATCCGCCCGGTGGTGCCGGTGACCCGGAAGCGGTCCTGCGCGCCGTCGCCCCGGGGGAGGGAGCGGAGCCGGAACTGCCCGGCGTGGTCCGGCAGCAGACGGCCGAGTGCCTCGTGCGCGGGCGCGAGGTTCCGGGCCGGAGCGGCCGGAGCAGCAGTGGCGTGCGCGGGGGCGGCGGCGCCCAGCGCGGCGGCGGCGCCGACGGCTCCGGCGGTGCCCAGCAGCGTACGTCTCGTCAGCCGGGAGGAGCTGAAGGGCAGGGAGGGTTCCGTCATGATCCGCACTCCTCGGTGTTGTTCATGGTGGTGCATGCGACAACAGGTGCGTGCGGTGCGCACGCTAATGACGGGCGCGGGGGCGGGCAATGGGGCGTTCGGCGGTTTGTGCCGATCCAGTCGTTCGGCCCTGACGGCGGGGCGGCCGGCCGGCCGGCTCAGCCCCGGTCCAGATAGGCGAGGACCGCGAGGACACGGCGGTTGTCGTCGTCGGACGGCGGCAGGCCGAGCTTGCCGAAGATGTTCGAGGTGTGCTTGGCCACCGCCCGCTCCGTGATCACCATCTGCGAGGCGATCGCCGCGTTCGAACGGCCCTGGGCCATCAGCTCCATGACCTCCAGCTCACGCGGGGTGAGCATGCCCATCGGTTTGTCCTGCGAGCGCCGCGACAGCAGCTGCGAGATCACCTGCGGGTCCATCGCGGTGCCGCCCGCCGCGACCCTGCGCACCGCGTCGACGAACTGGCCGGCGTCGAAGACCCGGTCCTTGAGCAGATAACCGATGCCCCCGTTGCCGTCCGCCAGCAGCTCGCGCGCGTACAGCTGCTCCACATGCTGCGAGAGCACCAGCACCGGCAGCCCCGGCTTCGCCCGCCGGGCCGCCAGCGCGCACTGCAGGCCCTCGTCCGTGTGGGACGGCGGAAGCCGGACGTCGACGATCGCGACGTCCGGCTCCGACTCGGCGAAGGCGCGGGCAAGTTCGGGCCCGCTCTCGACGGCTGCCGCGATCTCGAAGTCGTACGCCTCCAACAGGCGGACCAGGCCGTCGCGCAGCAGGAAGAGATCTTCGGCTAGGACAACTCGCAAGGGATCTCCATGGTCACCATGGTGGGACCGCCCGCGGGGCTGCTGACGGCCATGATGCCGTCGAATGTACCGAGTCGGCGTTCGATTCCGCTCAGTCCGGAGCCGCTGCCGACCCTCGCACCGCCCCTGCCGTTGTCGGTGACGGAGATCCGCAGCGCGGAGTTCTCGTGGTGGATGTCCACGCGGACGCGGTCCGCCCCCGAGTGCTTGGCGGCGTTCGTCAGCGTCTCGCTCACCGCGAAGTACGCCGCCGACTCGACCGCGGCGTCCATGCGGCCGCCCAGCTCCGCGTCGACCTCCGACTCGAAGGGCAGCCGCAGCGCCAACGCCCGGACCGCGTCCCCGAGTCCGCGCTCGGCGAGGACCGGCGGGTGGATGCCCCGGACCAGGTCGCGCAACTCGGTGAGCGCCTCGGCCGACGACTCCCGAGCCATGGCCAGGAGCTTCTTCGCCTGCGCCGGGTCCTTCTCGATCAGCGCCTCCACGGTGCCCAGATTCATGCCCATCGCGACCAGCCGGGCCTGCGCACCGTCGTGCAGATCCCGCTCGATGCGCCGCAGTTCGGAGGCGGCGGTGTCCACGGCCTCGTGCCGGGTCTCGGTCAGCCGGTCGATGCGCCGGACCAGCTCCTCCTTCTGGGTGGGGGCCAGCATCGCGCGGGCGATCACGAAGTGCAGCCGCAGCAGCCGCTCGCTGACCAGCACGCCGGTCGCGAACAACGCCGCACCGAGCGCGGCGGCGGCGAGGCCCGTCGCCTGGCTGTCGACCGGGACGAAGCCGTACCAGTAGCGGTCGTCGGTGAAGACCCGCCACAGCCCGGCCGCCAGCACGAGACCCTCCAGCGGATAGATGAGCAGCGCGGCGGCCAGAGTCGCCACCACATAGCCGGCCGTCATGTCGACCAGCAGCCACCGGATGTCGCGCCAGGTCGCCGGGTCCTTCAGCATCAGCGTGGTCCGCTCCACCTGCCCGGTGAACCCGGTCCGCAGATCCTTCGGGAAGGGGCGGTACGGGACCGGTATACGGATGTCGGACCAGGTGACCGCGAGCAGCCGGCGCCGGTTGGCGTGCTTGCGGACCAGCTCCAGTACGTAGGGAGTGGTCACCAGGCCGATGCCCAGCACGATGAAGACGATCGAGAGCACGGTCCAAACGAAGAGCGTGATCGAACCGACCAGGCTCGCGACCGACACCACGACTCCGCGTCCGGCGGCCAGCATCGCGGCCTTTGTCCGTTCCTGCATCGCGTTCATCCCGGTCCGTCTCCCCTCGTCGGGCTTGCCGGGCCCTCGTGTCAGCCCCGGTCCGCACACAGTCTGACCCGTCGGGCGCAAGGGGCGTCAGCCGTTCCGCCACCCGGTGGAGGTGGTGCTGGGTACACCGTTCCCAGCCGGTGTGCATGACTGAGCCCTGGACCCACTGACGCGTACTGGGCACATCCCGAACGGTGTTGGATGCGCTGGGTTCCCGCTTTCGCGTCCCGTTCGGCAACGGCTCTCCGGGGAGCCGGTCCGTTGCGGGTGGGCGGGATTCCTCACACCCCCGGTTGCCCGGTCCGGCCCGGCCCTGGTCCGGAACGTACCGGACCAGGGCCGCTTCACCTGTCTTCCGATGCGTCAGGGCGCGTACTTGTACCCGACGCGCCGCACCGTCTGGATCGAACGGCGGTGCTCCGCGCCCAGCTTGCGGCGCAGCCGGGCGATGTGGACGTCCACGGTGCGCCCGTCGCCCACATGCCCGTAGCCCCAGACCGTGGTCACCAACTGGTCGCGGGTGTGCACCCGGTGCGGATGCGCGACCAGATGGGCGAGCAGTTCGAACTCCAGATACGTGAGGTCGAGGGTGTTCCCGTCCACCGCGGCGGTGCGCTGCACGGGGTCGATGCGCACCGGCCCGGTGGCCGGCTCCTCCACCGGTGTCGGCACCACGTACTGGGCGACCGCGGCGGCCGCCGCAGTGACGGCGGGCTGCTGATCGGCCGGTACGAGCACCAGATAGCCGATCATCGGCGGCCGGCCCGGCCGCGCCGGAACGGTGTGCTGGGGCGCGGGCAGCCAGGTGGCACCCGGCGGCAGGAACTCCGCGACATCGGCCAGCTGGACGACCTCGTCGGGGTCGACGGCGCGCAGCCGGTGGCGGTTGGGGGAGAGGGAACGGGCGGAGGTGGTGGCCGCAGCGGACGCCGAGGGCGCTGAGGTGGCAGCGGCCGCGGCGGAGAAGGTACGAGTGTTCGCCATGAGGGTCAGCTCTTTCGCGCGAAGGAGTCGTCGGTGGACGGACTTGCTTGCGCGCGGACCGAAGGCCGGGGTGAGCGGCTTTAGAGGGCCTGCGCGTTCGACGCGCGACAACACACCCGGTCGAAGTCATGGTGCTGACGGGAAGGCCAGAACGGCTCGAGGTCGCTGCGACCTGTCGAGGTGTGCTGGTGGATGCTGGCCATGCCCCCATTGAACCAGAGAACCGGACGCCGCAGCAGACCTCTTCCACCCGACGATACGGACCCTTTGCGTCACCTTCCTCACCAGGGCTTCTCGTACGGCGCCGCAGCCGGCGGGCCGGTTTCCGCGCCGCCCCGCGACCGGCTCAACCCACCAGCCGCTTGCGCCAGTCCAGACCGGTCAGCTCGATCGCCCGGTCCGGCGACCCGTCCCACTGCACCGTCAGCCCCGCATCGCCGAGCGCCTCGACGACCTCCCGGCCCACGAAGGCGGTCTCGTCCGTAGCCTCGTCGAACCCGCCGTAGTACAGCGTCAGGCCGTGCCCCGACGCGGCACTCTCGGTGCCCTGCGTGTGGAAGAAGACGAAGCCGCGCGCATCCTTTCGCCCGGCGCCCCGGATCTCGGCGAGACCGCACGACCGGCAGCAGGTGAAGTGCTCCCTCGCCGTGATTCCGCCCTGGTCCAGCCGGGCGAACGCCCGTGTCAGCCGGTCCGCGTCCGTCACGTCCGACCACTGCCGCTGCTCCTCGACCCGCTCCAGCCACAGCCGCTCGACCAGCTGCTGCGCCTGTGCGTCCGTCACCGGATGCACGCCGTCCTTCACCAGGTAGTCCTCGGCCGTCCGGGAGAGCTCCTGGACCGTCCCGTACCCGCAGCGGAGCAGCACCCGTATCCGCTCCTCCAACTGCGCCCGGATCTCCGCCGGGATCTCCGGCACGGGCTCCGGCTCCGGCATCCCGGCGCTCTCCCACTCCACACCCGCGTCCCACTCCGGCTCCTGGCGCGCCCAGCGGGTCATCAGCCCGGCGACCCGCTCCGGCGAACCGATCATGGTCTGGTGGTGCGTGGCGGGGCCGCCGGAGCGGCGCTCCAGCTGGTATCCGTCACCGTGCTCGAACCAGACCTGCACGAAGGTCCCGGGGAGGTCGGGTATGCGCTGCACGACCAGGAACCGGTCACCCTTCATGCCGATCCGGTGCACCAGGTCGCTCAGCGCCCGGTCCGAAACGCGGGTGTACGTCTCGGAGTTCTCGGTCTCCACCTTGATGTCGAGCATGCGCCAACCGTGACACAGCCCACTGACAACGGCCCGGGAGCGGGGAGCGGGCCCCGGATCAGACCTGGTCGGCCTTCTCCAGCGCGGCGCAGCAGGTGTCGACGATCAGCCGCGTGACGACGTACGGGTCGACGTTGGCGTTCGGGCGGCGGTCCTCGATGTAGCCCTTCTGGTCCTGCTCGACCTGCCACGGGATGCGGACCGAGGCGCCGCGGTCGGAGACGCCGTAGCTGTACTCGTTCCACGGGGCGGTCTCGTGCAGACCGGTCAGCCGGTCGTCGATGCCCGCGCCGTAGTTCTTGACGTGGTCCATCGGCTTGGAGCCCTCGCCCAGCGACTCGCACGCGGTGATGATCGCGTCGTACCCCTCGCGCATCGCCCTCGTGGAGAAGTTGGTGTGCGCGCCCGCACCGTTCCAGTCGCCCCTGACCGGCTTCGGGTCGAGGGTCGCGGAGACATCGAAGTCCTCGGCGGTGCGGTACAGCAGCCAGCGGGCGACCCACAGCTGGTCGGAGACCTCCAGCGGGGACAGCGGGCCGACCTGGAACTCCCACTGGCCGGGCATGACCTCGGCGTTGATGCCGGAGATGCCGAGGCCCGCCTTCAGGCAGTTGTCGAGGTGCTTCTCGACGATCTCGCGGCCGAAGATCTCGTCGGCGCCGACACCGCAGTAGTAGCCGCCCTGCGCGGCCGGGAAGCCGCCCTCGGGGAAGCCGAGCGGCCGGTGGCCGTCGAAGAAGGTGTACTCCTGCTCGATCCCGAAGATCGGCTCCTGGCCCGCGAAGCGCTCGGCCACCGGGCGCAGCGCGGCACGGGTGTTGGACGCGTGCGGCGTCATGTCGATGTCGAAGACCTCGCACAGCACGAGGATGTCGTCGCCGCCGCGGATCGGGTCCGGGCAGCTGAAGACCGGCTTCAGCACCCGGTCGGAGGCGTGGCCCTCGGCCTGACTGGTGCTCGAACCGTCGAAGCCCCAGATCGGCAGCCGGTCCACGTCCTGCAAGGGGCTCCCGGTCATGATCTTCGTCTTGGAGCGGAGCTTGGCGGTCGGCTCGGTGCCGTCGATCCAGATGTACTCAGCCTTGAACGTCACGGAAGCCATCCTTTGCGGGTGCTGCGGTCCTGCGGTCCGGTCTACGCAGCGCAGCTTCGCAAGACGCGATTTCCCGTCCGTTGCCCGGATGTGAACCCCGTGTTACCGAGGATTGCCGCGTTGCGCGCGAGCCCTGAGCAGCGACTCGAAGCCGGCCGCGCGGATCCGGCGGACCACTTCATCCTCCGTGGTGCCCAGCGCCCGGGCCGCCCCCGCGAGCCGCCAGTCCGCGTCGGCGAGCCGGTGCAGCAGATGGCCGCGCCTGATCTGGGCCTCGGACAGCCGGAACGTCTTCAGGTACGCGACCTGCCCCTTGTGATCGGTGATCGTCTCACCGATGTGCTGCCCGGCCCCGCCCGTCCGGAACGGCGGCAGGAACCGCCACAGCGTGAACGAACTCATCCGGTACACCCGGTCGAAGGCGTACGAGCTGTCCAGCAGCTCACCCGCGAACAGGGTGTCGTGCGCCTCGGCCCACTCGCGCTCCTGGGCCCGCGCCGCCGCCCGCAGTGCGGCGAGCGACCGCAGCCGCGGACCGTCGGGTATCCGCGCCGCGAACTCCGGCACGGGAGCGCCGTACAGCGCGTACTGGTGGATCAGCTCGCCGTACAGGTCCTCGACCAGCGACGGGTGCAGCAGCCGGTAGTCGTCCGGGTGCGGCAGCACGAACGCGGCGGCGAGCGCGTCGGCCGCGTACACCATCACTCCGCACTGGCCGGGGTGGATCTCGAAGACCCGCAGCGCGTCACCGAGCCCGCGCACCGACCACCCCATGTACGCGTCCTCGGCGCGCGGCGAGAGCCCGTCGCGCAGCGCCTGCCGCGACCACTCCTCCCAGGCGACGGAGGGGCCGCCGAAGTGCAGGGCGAGATAGCCCTCCAGCGCGAGGTGCAGCGGCAGGAAACGCAGCCGGTCGCCCGGCCGGCGCTTCGCCATCCGGTGGTGACGGTGGCGCTGGAGCCGCGCGGTCCGGGGCGCCGGCCGGCTCCCGGCCGCGGAGCCCGCCGCGGCGCCGAGCTGCGTGCCGTACGCGGCGGACTGCTCGCCCTCGCCGGACCAGTCGGCGACGAAGCCGTGCGGGATGACCGAGGCGTAGTGCGTGCGCGGCCCGATATCCACGACGCCGTGCCCGTGGTCCGTGTAGAGCTCCTCGTGCAGTCGCAGCCCCCCGACAGGCTGTTCGCGCACCAGCGGCACCAGCCGGATGCCGCCCCACACCTGGGCGGGGCGGGTGGTGAGCCCGGTCAGTTCGAGCCTGTTCACGATGCCGCTCCCGCCCCGTCGTCGCTCACGAAACGTGCCACCTGCCGGTCCAGATAGGCGTACAGCGCCGCCGCTCCGGTGCGCCCCTCGGCGAACCCCGCGATCTCCACCAGCGCCGGCAGGTCCTCCGCGTCCCGGACACCCGCCGTGGGCACGCTCGGCGCGAGGCGCCGCACATCGAAACCGTCCGCGTCGTATACGGGGTTCACATGCACCACCGCCGTGCGCCGGTCCGGATCGAGCCGGGTCCGCCAGACCCGCAGCACCTCGCCCGCGAGTCCGGGCGGCGCGTTGTCCCAGCCGTCCGAGACGATGACCAGCCGGTCGGGGCCCAGCTCCAGCGCGTCCAGCACGCGGGTGCCGAGCGGGGTCGGCCCCCAGGGCCTGACCAGCAGCGGATCGGTACGGCCCGACGTCCACAGCGGGGTGTACGCGCCCGGCGCGGCCAGCGCCTCCAGCAGGAAGTGGCAGGCCAGCGCCACGGCGAGCGGGCGCCGTCGCTTCTCGCCCGAGCCGGACGACGAGTAGCTGTCGTCCAGCACGGCGGCGACCCGGCCCCAGCCCCCGGCGTGCGGCCCCGCCGCGCGACGGGCCGCCGTGCGCAGCGCACGGGTCAGCTCCGCGCGGTGCGCACTCCGTGCCTCGAAGCCGAGCGACAGGACGTACAGGGCGAGCCGGGTCAGCGGCATCACGGTCAGGTCCACATCCGCGGGCAGCCTCGCGTCGTCTCCCGCAGCGCGCTGCCCCAGGGTCCGCAGCCGCTCCAGCCGGGTCATCCGCGGCGCCATCCGCTCCAGGAACACCTCGCGCTTCATCCCGCGCCGGGCGGCGAAGCCCTCGGCGACGGTGAACGGCAGCTCCTCGACGGCCCCCTGCTCGTAGTGGGCGCGCCGCCAGGCGTCGAGCAGCCCGTGCCGGTAGCTCGTCCGGTGCCCCGGCCGGAACAGGAAGTCCCCCGTCTCGTCCGGCTCCCCGGTCCCGCCGAACCGGAGGTGGACATGGCGGGCGGCGGTCTTCAGCCCGGAGCGGTACTTCACCGCGTCGTGCGCCGGGTCGGGCCGGGCGGCCAGCCAGTCCCGCATGATCGCGCGGGTGCGCCGGTTGTTCACCCTGGCCGCGCGCAGCGCCCGGAACAGCCGGTACACGCGCTGCGGCGGCAGCTTCGCCAGCCGGGCGGCGATCAGCCGGCCCTCGGTGCGCCTCTCCTCGGCGCTCGCGTCGGCGGCGTGCTCCAGCAGGCCCCGGACGATGAGCGCGGCGTTGTGGTCGTTGATGTCGAGGGCGAGCGCGGCGGCGTACACCCGGCGGTAGTTGACCCGCACGTACTCGTGGAGGAAGTCCAGCGAGAGCTGCTGCTCGTACGCGGTCGAGCGGAACTCGCGCTGCCCGGTCGCGGTGATCGCGGCATTGACGAAGAGCAGCACGTCCTCGGCGGCGACGAGGCCGGCGTCGGTTCCGGTGCTGGTGGTCATGGTTCCCCCGTGGAGTCACGCGCCGCCGTACGCCCGGGCGGAGCGCCGGCCGGGGAATGGGGGCGCGAACAGCGAAATCACTGCTTCAGAGGCAAGTCCCGGAAGTCGCAGCCGGAGTCCCGCGGCCGGCCCCGCAAACGTAGCCATCGACAGCGCCCCGCGCCAGCTCAATACGAGGCGGACCCGGCAGACCCGGCAGACTTGACCCATGACGACACTTCCCCCGACCCCCCTGCGCATCGGCCTCGTCGGTACGGGCCCCTGGGCCCGGAACACCCAGGCCCCCGCCCTCGCCGCCCACCCCGGCGTCGCACTGAGCGGTGTCTGGGGCCGTCGCCCCGAGGCCGCAGAGGAGTTGGCCGCCGCGCACGGCGCCACGGCGTACAGCGGCGAGGCGGGCATCGACGAGCTCTTCGCCGCCAGCGACGCCGTCGCGTTCGCCCTTCCGCCGGACGTCCAGGCCCCGCTCGCCGCCCGCGCCGCGGCCACCGGCCGTCATCTGCTGCTGGACAAGCCGGTCGCGACCACCGTCGCGGGCGCCCGCGAGGTCGTCCGGGCCGCCGAGCAGACCGGGGTCGCCTCCGTCGTCTTCTGCACCCTGCGGTTCGCGGCCGAGACATCCGCCTGGATCGAGGAACAGGCCGCCGTGGACGGCTGGTTCACCGCCCGCGCCGAGTGGATCGGGGCCCTGTTCGCCCCGGGCTCGACGAACGAGTACGCCGCCTCGCCGTGGCGCCGCGACAAGGGCGGCCTGTGGGACGTCGGCCCGCACGCCCTGTCGGTCCTGATCCCGGTGCTGGGCGACGTGACCCGGCTGACCGCGGCCCGCGGCCCGTCCGACACCACGCATCTCGTCCTCCGCCACTCCTCCGGCGCGTCCAGCACGGTGACGCTCGCACTGGGCGCGCCCGTGGGCGCGGCCGGCACGGAGATCGAGCTCAGGGGCGAACAGGGAACGGCCACCCTGCCGCGGTGGTCCGACCCGGTCGGCGGGTTCCGGTCAGCGGTCGACGCGCTGATCCACTCGGTGCGTACGGGGGACCCGCACCCTTGCGACGTACGGTTCGGGCTGCGCCTGACGGAGCTGCTGGCGGAGGCGGAGAAGCAGGCGGACGCGTAGCACGGCGACGGCTCCGCCGCCGCGCCCGCTGCATCAGCGTCCGGCGGAGCTCCAGCCATGCCGTTGCTTCGTGTCGCCGCTCTCCACGAACTCGTCGCCGAGCAGGGCCGTGACCTCGTCAGGAGTCGAGGTCGCGTCGGCGCCGCCCACCGCGTCCATGCCGTCGACCTGATCGGCGATCCGGGGCGCAGCGTCGCGGGGGAGCGTCCGATCCGTACGGTGGCGGACCTGACGTCCTGGCTCGACGGGGTGCTGGACGGGCTGGGGGCCGACCGCACCGCGCTGGGCGGGCATTCCTACGGGGCCTGGGTCGCCCTCCACTACGCCCTGCACGCACCCCACCGCGTTTCGGAGCTGGTCCTCGTGGACCCGACGCAGTGCTTCGCCGGCTTCCGGCCCGGCTACCTGCTGCACGCGCTGCCGATGCTGATCCGGCCGGGCGTGAAACGGACGCGGGCCTTCCTGGGGTGGGAGACGGGCGGCGCCGCGCTCGACCAGGCCTGGCTGCGTCTGCGCGACGCGGCCACGGGTTTCCCGTCCGCCCGCCCGGTCACCGGGCCCCGCCCCGCGCCGGAGGCCCTGAGCGGACTGGACGTACCGACCCTGATCCTGCTCGCCGAACGCGGCCGGGCCCACGACCCGGCCCGCGTCGCCGCAGCGGCGGCCAGGCTGCTCCCTCGGGTGACGACGGCGACGATGTCCGGCGCGACGCATCACACGCTGCCGCTGCACGGGCCGACGGCCGGCGAACTGAGCCGCAGGATCGAGGACTTCATCGGGTGACGGGCCTGCGCACGGGCCGCCCGCGGATGTTCAGCGCTCCAGCGCGTCGCGTACCGCCTCTTCCGTGCGCGCCACGACGGCGGTCCCGTCGTCCGCGGTGATGATCGGCCGCTGGATGAGCTTCGGGTGCTCGGCGAGGGCCGAGATCCACCGCTCGCGCGAACCTGCCTCGCGCGGCCACTCCTTGAGCCCGAGCTCCTTCGCAGCGGCTTCCTGCGTCCGCGTGATGTCCCACGGCTCCAGCCCGAGCCGGTCGAGCACGGCCCGGATCTCGTCCGGCGACGGCACATCCTCCAGATAGCGGCGGACGGTGTATTCGGCACCCTCCGCATCGAGCAGCTGCACCGCGCTGCGGCACTTGGAACAGGCGGGGTTGATCCAGATCTCCATGGGGCCAAAGGTACGCGAGGGACGGCCCGAAAGCCCTTCTGGCCAGCGCCGATTGTCAGTGCCGGGCAGTAAAATAAAGGCAGTTGGTGAGGGTTCCACGACCATGCCAGGAGGTTGCCCATGGCCGTTGCCGCAGTCACGACCAAGCCGCTCCACAAGCCCCTGATGAAGAAGCCGCTCCCCGCGGGCCGGCCCCGCGAGTGGTACATCTCCCACAACCGCCGCCTGAAGGCCATGCGCCTGGCGATCGCCCTGCTCGACACGGGCGTCTACTACCCGTCGACCGCGACCAACGACAAGATATGCGCGACCGCCGAGCGCATCGGCATCCACCCGCCGTCCGACACGACCTGCCGCATGGTCCGCGCCTTGATCCGTTACGGCCGCTGACGGCCGGCGCACCCGATGACCGTGTCCCCGAGCCCTCCGTGGCCCGGGGACACGGCCGCGTGCACGCGTCGGGGGAATCGGCTCAGAACCTGCCGCAGGTCGCCGTGGCGAACGCCCCGGAGGCGTACGTGACCCGAAGCGGCTTCGTCTCCTCCCTCGACAGCGCACCGGCGACCACCCCGATGGCGACGGCACCACCACCGGCCGGCGCGAGCACGACCACGAGCAGCACCCAGGGCCACCGCCGCCGGCGTCGCATCGCCTCCGGGACGCCGCCCGGCCTCTGGTCGCTCATGCCCCCAGCCTCGTCCGCCCCGTGCCGCACCGCGAATCGACGCCGCCCCTCCGCTCACCCGTCCGGCGTACACCGCATGCGGCCCGCGCCGCCGCCCCTTTGACTGAGGCGATGGGCGAAGGGGGAGTGGCGAATGCTGGGAGGCACGATGACGAGGAAAGCCGCGCGAGGCCTGTGGGCCGTACTGCTGACCACGGCCGTGTTGTCGACGGCCGCAGCCTGCTCCGACGATGGCGGCAGCGCCTCCAGCACGGCGTCCAAGGCCGCGTCCGCCGCGGCGTCGGCGGCATCCCGGGGCGCCGACGTGGTGGCCTCGGCGACGGCTGCCGCGGGCGAGAAGCTGAACAACTTCAAGAACGGCGTGAACGCCGAGAGCGACGTCGAGCTGGGCAAGTCGAGCACCGACGGCGACGGCCGCGCCACCGTGAAGGTCACCGTGAAGAACAGCTCCGACTCCGCGAAGTCGTACGCGGTGCAGGTCAACTTCCGTGACGGGAGCGGCAACCTGCTCGACACGGTCGTGGTGACGGTCGACGACGTCGCCTCCAAGGCGTCCAAGGACGCCACGGCCCGCAGCAACCGCAAGCTGTCGGGCGACGTCAGGGCCGAGGTGGGACGGGCTCTGCGGCACTGACCGTTCCACGACAGCGCGTGACTATCGCGTGCTGCTGGAGGAATCCCCTGGAGACAGATCCGGCGGCAAAATATTCACGACGACCGGAGTTGGGGGATTCGAAGGCGTGGGCACCTGGATGAGGAAGGGGAAGAATACAATCTCGCTGCCCGTATTCAGAGCCCGCTGCGAAACCCGATAGCACACGACCTCGTCCGGATTGTCAATGAGTGTGTAGCACTTGAGCACCGACGGTGCGACCTGGGAATTCTGCTGCGAGGCGACGGAGCTACTTGCTGATGTGCCCAAGATGCCGGCCGTCAAGAAGGAAGCCGCTGCTGCGACACCGATGTTCCGCAAGGTTGTCTTCTTCATTTTCATCAGCTCAAAGGCTCGGGGTGAACTGGAGTTCCCCATCAGCGTGCTGGGGCTTCAGCGGCCCCAGCACCATGGCTCGACGGGGACGATTCTCGTAGAACTAGAACTGCTCGCAGAACTAGTTCTGGGCGTTGACAACCATCGTATCGTTCGGCCCGGTCTGCTGCCGGTCCGTCTCGTTCGGCTGTGTCACGTTCCCCGGGTTGCGTCTCGTGCAGCACCCGTCTCACACTCTCCAGCCATCACTGCTTGAATCCCGAAATTCTCTCGGTGCGACATCCTCAAGGAGAGCGCGCAAGCTGGAAGGCGAAGGATTCCGGGATTCCGCCCGGAGTTGCTGCTGCCAGTCCCGTCATCGCTTCGGCGTCACGCCGGAGTCACGCCGTGGCCATGGCCCGCGGCTCACGATGACACCTGACTGGAACAGCAAGAAAGCACAGTGCCGGAAAGGGGAAAAAAGTGAGAGGAAAAGTCTTCCTGAGTTCTGCCGCGACAGTGGCGCTTGTCGGGGGTCTGGCTGCGACCGCTGTCGCGCCTGCTTCCGCTGCCCCGGCACAGGCGTGCCGGGTAGTGGCAAACACCTTGACGGGGGAGAACTTCGACCCCAACGCGACCTTCACCGTCTCCCCCGGGGGGATGACGCTGCGCCCTGGTGCTGACGGTCGTATAGGACCGTTCGCTGTAACGGGCACAGGCAACTTCGCCGTAGGCTCTGTGGCCTGCGCCGGAGGGGAATCAGCGACATCGGCCGGAGGTGCAGCCGCTGCTGCGGCTGCCGGAGCGAACGCGGCACAAGCGGCGAGAAGCAGGGGTGCCTCCCCGCAAGAGGCGGCGGCGCAGGGCGCGGCGGCAGTGCAAGCCACGGGGAGAACTCTCGGTCTGTCGCAGACGGTGATAAACCAAGTCAGCAATCAGACAATCAACAACCTGAACCAAATCATTGGTTCCACCATCGGTGGCTCCGTCATCGCGGGGACCGGCAACACGGCCCCTGGCGGTCAGACGCCGACGGGTCAGACGCCGACGGGTCAGACGCCGACGGGTCAGACGCCGAC
>NZ_FPJO01000001.1:265085-445180 GCF_900119365.1 Streptomyces atratus | reverse complement strand
GGTCAGACGCCGACCGGTCAGACGCCGACCGGTCAGACGCCGACGGGTACGTCCACGACGCCGACGACGACGGGCAATGCGCCGACAACGGCTAGCACCATGCCGGCGAACCTGTAGCCCGGCGAGCAACCAGTGACATGGCGAGAGCCGCTGCCCCGAGGTATGGGGCAGCGGCCCTCGCTGCTGTTTGTGAGATCAAGTTGATCCCATTCCGAGCCCTGGGGCTGGCTCGGCCAACCCCGCCTCCTAGAGGTCGAAGTACAGCTCGAACTCGTGCGGGTGCGGGCGCAGCTGGATCGGGGCGATCTCGTTGGTGCGCTTGTAGTCGATCCAGGTCTCGATCAGGTCGGACGTGAAGACGCCGCCGGCCTGGAGGTACTCGTTGTCCGCCTCCAGCGCGTCCAGGACGGCCGGGAGGGAGGTCGGGACCTGCTGGACGTTGGCGTGCTCCTCGGGAGCCAGCTCGTAGAGGTCCTTGTCGATCGGCTCGGCGGGCTCGATCTTGTTCTTGATGCCGTCGAGGCCCGCCATCAGCAGCGCGGAGAAGGCCAGGTACGGGTTGGACGACGGGTCCGGGGCGCGGAACTCGACGCGCTTGGCCTTCGGGTTGGAGCCCGTGATCGGGATGCGCATCGCGGCCGAGCGGTTGCGCTGCGAGTACACCATGTTGACCGGGGCCTCGAAGCCGGGGACCAGTCGGTGGTAGGAGTTCACCGTCGGGTTGGTGAACGCCAGCAGCGACGGGGCGTGCTTGAGGATGCCGCCGATGTAGTAGCGGGCCATGTCCGAGAGGCCCGCGTAACCCTGCTCGTCGTAGAACAGCGGGTCACCGCCGGCCCACAGGGACTGGTGCACGTGCATGCCCGAGCCGTTGTCGCCGAAGATCGGCTTCGGCATGAAGGTCGCGGTCTTGCCGTTGCGCCAGGCGACGTTCTTCACGATGTACTTGAAGAGCATCAGGTCGTCGGCCGCGGCGAGCAGCGTGTTGAACTTGTAGTTGATCTCGGCCTGGCCGGCGGTGCCGACCTCGTGGTGCTGGCGCTCGATCTGGAGGCCGCTGTTCTCCAGCTCCAGGGACATCTCGGCACGCAGATCGGCGAAGTGGTCGACCGGCGGGACCGGGAAGTAGCCGCCCTTGTAGCGGACCTTGTAGCCGCGGTTGTTCTCGACCGCACCGGTGTTCCAGGCGCCGGCCTCGGAGTCGATGTGGTAGAAGCTCTCGTTCGCCGACGTCTGGAAGCGGACGTTGTCGAAGACGTAGAACTCGGCCTCGGGACCGAAGTACGCGGTGTCGGCGATACCGGTGGAGGCGAGGTACGCCTCGGCCTTCTTGGCCACGTTCCGCGGGTCACGGCTGTACTGCTCGCCGGTGATCGGGTCGTGGATGAAGAAGTTGATGTTGATGGTCTTGTCGCGGCGGAAGGGGTCGACACGGGCGGTCGACAGGTCTGCACGCAGCGCCATGTCGGACTCGTGGATGGCCTGGAAGCCGCGGATCGACGAGCCGTCGAAGGCAAGCTCGTCGGCCGGGTCGAAGGTCGCCGCCGGGACGGTGACGTGCTGCATCACACCGGGCAGGTCACAGAACCGGACATCGATGAACTTGACGTCATTGTCGGCGATGAACTTCTTCGCGTCGTCGGCGTTCTGGAACATCCAACTCCTCCTACTCCCGGCCCGGGAGGGACGGGGTTGTAGCTCGTGGTGCGGCCAGTGCGGTGGCACACGCTGGACCCGACCATAGGCAGACCGGATTTCTCAAGCATGACCCATTTGTTTCGCTGAAGTTAACCGAGCCGAGTGTGACCGGCACCTCGTGACCGGTTACGGACCCGCGTTCCGGCCGCTCCGGGGGACCGTAGCGGGCCCCCGCCCGGCATCCTGCCGGGGAGGGCGCAGTACCGTGTTCGGGTGGACAACAGGCAAGCAATCGGATCGTGGCTCTCCGGGCCGCGCGCGGCCGCCGAGGAGATGGGGGCCGACTTCGGCCACCGGGGCAAGCGGCTCGGCCTGCCCGAACACGGGCCGGGTTCCGTGGCGCCGCTCGGCCGGCGGTTCGGCGCGGTCTTCATCGACTGGGCCCTGTGCCTGCTGATCGCATACGGGCTGTTCGCCCGCGGTGACCAGCAGGCGGCCGGAAACTGGGCACTGGGCATCTTCCTGGTGCTGAGCGTGCTCACCGTCGGGACCATCGGCTGTACGCCGGGCAAGCGCGTCCTGGGCCTCAGGGTTGTCTCCGAGAACGGTGGCCGGCTGGCGTTCGGGCGGGTGATCGTCCGGAGCGTGCTGCTGTGCCTGGTGATCCCGGCCCTGGTCTGGGACCGCGACGGCCGCGGCCTGCACGACCGGCTCGCCCGCGCCGTCCAGGTCCGTATCTAGGACCGGGCCCGCACCCGAGGCGAAGAAGCCGAAGAGGCAGACGAAGAGGCGGGGCGCGAACCGATCCGGTTCGCGCCCCGCCTCTTCGTACGTCCGACGACGTCAGCGCATCTTTCCGCCGCGCGGCATCCGCATGCCCTTCGGCATGGGGCCCTTCGGCAGCGGCATGTTGCTCATCAGGTCACCCATCGCGCGCAGCCGGTCGTTGGCGGCCGTCACCTGCGGGCCGGTGAGGACGCGCGGCAGCTTCAGCATCTTGGTGCGCAGCTTCTTGAGCGGCACCTGGCCCTCGTCGTTGCCGACGATGAAGTCGTGCACCGGTACGTCGACCAGGACGCGGGCCATCTTCTTCTTCTCGGCCGCGAGCAGCAGCTTCACGCGGTTCGCGTTGCCCTCGCCGACCAGCACGATGCCCGCCTTGCCGACGGAGCGGTGGATGACGTCCTGGCTGCGGTTCATCGCGACCGCGGGCGTCGTGGTCCAGCCGCGGCCCACACGGTCCAGCACCGCCGCCGCGGCGCCCGGCTGCCCCTCCATCTGCCCGAAGGCGGCACGCTCGGCACGCCGCCCGAAGACGATCGCCATCGCGAGGAGGGCCAGCACGAAGCCCAGGATGCCCAGGTAGACCGGGTGGCCGATCAGGAAGCCGACTCCGAGGAGGACACCGAAGGTGACAATTCCCACGCCCGCGACGACAAGACCGACCTTCGGGTCGGACCGCCTGGCCATCTTGTAAGTCAGGGCGATCTGCTTGAGCCGCCCCGCGTTCTCGGCGCTGTCCGCGCCTTCAGTTTTTGCCTTCCTCGCCATGCACAGAAGTTTACGTGGCCTAGGAATGGTGGTCGGCCGCGGCCTCCAGTACGTGCTCGGCCTCGACCCTGTCCTTGGCCCGGCGCCGGTCCTCCAGGACGGCGGTCCAGGCGTTGCGGCGGGCGGTGCGCTGGCCGCTGCCCAGGACCAGCGACTCGACGGCACGGAGAGCATCGGTGACGGAAGGGATGGCGGTGGCGCGTACCGGCACGGCCTGCATCGTGGAAATCTCCTCGGAGCGGATGTGCGGACTGAGTTGCGTGGACTCAGCTGCCCGGGCCGAACTGCCCGGGACTGCGTTGCGCGGAGTGGGTGGCGTGCGCTGGGGTGCGGGAAGCGGGGCGGCAGCGGCCCGGACGGCTGCTGCCGGCCACCGCGCCGTGTGCACCCAGCGTCACTGCTCGGTGTTACCAGCGCATGACCGGTCGGTCAAACACCAATGAAACCTTGATACGGGCGCGGCGCACGCCGAAGCGGCCCATACGCGCCCCCGACCTGCGGGGAGCGTACGGGCCGCGTCGAAACAGTTATTACCGAGCGGTAGCTTCTTGTGCTCGGATTCACACGGTGGGCGCCGCGGCGACGGCGCCGCGGCGCTCGATCGCCTGCTGGAAAAGACGGCCCGCGCGGTACGAGGAACGCACCAGCGGCCCGGACATCACGCCGGAGTAGCCGATCTCGTCGGCCTCCTCCTTCAGCTCCACGAACTCCTGCGGCTTCACCCAGCGCTCGACCGGGTGGTGGCGCACGGACGGCCGCAGGTACTGCGTGATCGTGATGAGCTCGCAACCCGCGTCGTACAGGTCCTGGAGCGCCTCGCTGACCTCCTCGCGGGTCTCGCCCATGCCGAGGATCAGGTTGGACTTGGTCACCAGGCCGGCCTCGCGGGCCCGCGTGATGACCTCCAGGGAGCGCTCGTAACGGAAGCCGGGGCGGATCCGCTTGAAGATCCGCGGCACCGTCTCGACGTTGTGCGCGAGCACCTCGGGGCGCGAGGAGAAGACCTCGGCGAGCTGCTCGGGCTCCGCGTTGAAGTCGGGGATCAGCAGCTCGACCTTGGTGCGGCCGGCCTCCCGCTCCGCGGTCAGCGCGTGGATCTGGCGCACGGTCTCCGCGTACAGCCAGGCACCGCCGTCCTCCAGGTCGTCGCGCGCGACGCCGGTGATGGTGGCGTAGTTCAGGTCCATCGTGACGACGGACTCGCCGACGCGGCGGGGCTCGTCCCGGTCCAGCGCCTGCGGCTTGCCCGTGTCGATCTGGCAGAAGTCACAGCGCCGGGTGCACTGGTCACCACCGATGAGGAACGTGGCCTCGCGGTCCTCCCAGCACTCGAAGATGTTGGGGCAGCCGGCCTCCTGGCACACCGTGTGCAGACCCTCGCTCTTCACGAGTTTCTGCAGCTGGTTGTACTCGGGGCCCATCTTCGCCCGGGTTTTGATCCACTCGGGCTTGCGCTCGATGGGGGTCTGGCTGTTCCGGACCTCAAGGCGCAGCATCTTGCGCCCGTCGGGTGCGACAGCGGACACTCCGGCACTCCCCTTTGCTTTCACTGCATTGGATTCTTCGGCGAACACCAGGGTACGCCCGTGGTTCAAACGGCTTTACGTCTGGCCAACCTGTGGCCGACAGGGCCTATTCCCGGAGGGGTGCTCCGAGCGTCACGCCGTGGCCACGGCATCGTCCGTGCGCCCGATGGTGCGCGGGGCGAGCTCGGCGTTCTCCAGGACGTCCCTGAGGTGCTTCTCGACGACCGGGAGCACGTCCGCGATGGTGATGTCGCGGCCGAGCTCGTACGCCAGTGAGGTGACGCCCGCGTCCCGGATGCCGCACGGCACGATCCGGTCGAACCAGGTGTTGTCCGGGTTCACGTTGAAGGAGAAGCCGTGCATGGTCACGCCCTTCGCCACCCGGATGCCGATCGCCGCCAGTTTGCGGTCCTCGCGGCGCTGGCCGGCGTTGGACGGGGCGTACTCGGGGCCGTTCAGCCGGGCGTCGAACTCCTCGTCGTGCAGCCGCGGGTCGAAGTCCAGGGAGAGTCCGCCGATCGCCGGGCGTTCCTCGACCGGGTCGCCGAGCACCCAGACGCCGCTGCGGCCCTCGACCCGGGTGGTCTCCACGCCGAACTCGGCGGCGGTACGGATCAGCGCCTCCTCCAGCCGGCGCACGTGCGCGACGACGTCCACCGGGCGGGGCAGCTTCTGGATCGGGTAGCCGACCAGCTGCCCGGGGCCGTGCCAGGTGATCTTGCCACCGCGGTCCACGTCGATGACGGGGGTGCCGTCCAGTGGGCGTTCGCTGTCGGTCGTGCGCCGCCCGGCCGTGTAGACGGGCGGGTGTTCCAACAGCAGACAGGTGTCCGGGACGGAGTCCTCGAATCTGGCCGCGTGCACCTCGCGCTGCTTCTGCCAGGCCTCCTGGTAGTCGACGGCTTCCTCGCCGAATCCCAGCCGGACGAACCGAAGCTCAGCCACGACAGATGCCTTCCTACTCGCGGTGCCGGGAGCCGGGGGCGCCCGGAGCCGCGTCACCATGCACTGAATCACGCCCCGGGCCACTGTACGGCCGACTCCCGGGCGGTGGCCCGGCAGGTCTTCCCGTCAGCGCCAATCTCAATCCTCACACGATCGGATGAAAGTGAAGCGAAGGTGGCTGTGACCGCTGCGGAGGCAGCTAAATTCGCGCCGTTCCATAAGGGCTGCCCGACCGGCCCCGAAGGCAGGAGACCGTACAGCTGATGTCGGAACGACCTCCGCAGCGCACCCCCAACCGCCGACTCGCCTCGCTCATCACGGAGGCCGGCTTCTCCAACGCCGGCCTCGCCCGCAGGGTGGACCAACTCGGCCTCGAACACGGCCTCGACCTGCGGTACGACAAGACGTCCGTGACCCGCTGGCTGCGCGGTCAGCAGCCCCGCGGGACCACCCCCGCGCTGATCGCCGAGGTCTTCACCCGGCGGCTCGGGCGCCGCCTCTCCGCGCAGGACCTGGGCCTCGACGCGTGCGCCCCGGTCTACGCGGGCCTGGAGTTCGCGGCCACGCCCGCGGAGGCGGTCGACATCGTCAGCGGGTTATGGCGGAAGGACTCGGGCAGCCATGCGGAGCTGCGCAAGATCGCCTTCACCCCGGCCGGGCTCGTCGTCCCCAGCCGGGACTGGCTGATCGGACGGGCCGACGAGTGGGTGGGCCGGGGCGGCGAGCCCTCGCCCCAGGTGCACGGCGGGGCCGGCGGGGCCGGCGGGATCAACAGGTCCGTCGGGGCCGGTGGGACCACGGGAGTCGCCGAAGCCGGTTCCGTGCGGCCCGGCGGCCCCGTCCCCGGCGGGGCGCGCGGAGTACCCGGGGTGCACGGTTCGTACGGAGCGCACGGCCCGTACGGGGCGTACGGCGGTACGGCGGCGCCCGGTGCCGGCGGCCGGGCCCGTGGGCCCGTGCCCTCCCGGCCCTCCGGACCGTCCGCGCCCCCCGGCTCGCCCGCACTCCCGCCACCGCCGGCCCCCTCGGGCGCGCTGCCGGGCGCCCCCGGCGTCCCCCGGCAGCGGCAGTCCGACCGCGGCCCCGGCCAGCGGGTCAGCGGCGGGGACGTCGCGGCCCTGCGCTCGGTCGGCGAGCTCTTCCGCACCCTCGACAACGCCTACGGCGGCGGCCACGCCCGCCAGGCCCTCGTCCGGTACCTGGAGCACGAGACGGAACCCATGCTCCGCGGGACGTACGGGGAGGCCACCGGGCGCCGGCTCTTCTCCGCCGCCGCCGACCTGACCCGGCTGGCGGGCTGGACCTCGTACGACATCGCGGCCCACGGCCTGGCCCAGCGGTACTTCGTCCAGGCGCTGCGGCTCGCCCAGGCCGCCGGGGACCGCGCCTACGGCAGCTACGTCCTGATCACCATGAGCCGGCAGGCGGTCTACCTCGGCCACGGCAGGGAGGCCGTGCAACTGGCCCGGGTGGCCCAGCAGGGCATCGGCTCGTCGGCGCCGCCCGTCGTCCAGGCCCTGCTGCACGCCGTCGAGGCACGCGGTCACGGAGTGCTCGGCGAGGCCAGACACTGCACCATCTCGCTGGCGCGGGCCGAACGCGCACTGGAGATCGCCCGGCCCGGGGACGGGGTGCCGCACTGGGCGCGGTACTTCGACGAGGCCCAGCTCGCCGACGAGTTCGGGCACTGCCACCGGGACCTCCAGCAGTACCGCGCCGCGGCGCAGCACGCGGAGCGCTCCCTCCAGCTGCGCTCCCCGGCGTACGCCCGCAGCCGGTTGTTCTGCCGGGTGGTACTGGCCTCCGCCCGGCTCGGGCTCGGCGAGCTCGACCAGGCGTGCGCGCTCGGCGCCGAGGCCGCCCAGCAGGCCGCGGAGATGCGGTCGGTGCGGGCGACGGAGTACGTACGGGACTTCGAGCGGCGCCTGGAGCCGTACCGGGACGCCGCAGCGGTACGGGGCTACCGAGACCGGGTCGCCGCCCTGGGATGAGCCCGGGGCGTGTCGTCGGACTGCCCGGGACAGCCGCTACGCCGCCTCGGGCAGCGCCGTCCCGCTCCCGTTCCCCGGCCGTACCCCCAGGTCGGTGAGGATCGCCTCGGCCGCGCGGCGGCCCGAGAACAGGGCGCCCGGCACCGAGCTGGTGTCGCGGTGGTCGCCGCACACGTACAGACCGGCGAGCAGCCGCACCGGGCGGCGCGGATCGTGCGGGGCCGGCATCGCGGGGACCGCCTCGGGGTCGTGGTGGGCGGCCAGCAGCTCCCAGTCGTCGGTGGGGGTGGCGTACAGCGCGGCGAGATGGGCGCGGACGGTGCGGTCCAGCTCGGGCGGCGGAGTGCCGAGCACCGTCGAGCTGATCAGCGTACGGCCGCGCGGGGCGCGTGAGGGGTCGACGGCGCTCATCACCGCGGTGTGCGCGACCGGGCCCGAGCGGTCGGCGTCCAGCAGCAGCGCGGCGCCGGTCGGCGGGGGAGCGGGAGCGGTGTGGTGAAGGACCGTCACGGGGTGGAAGGACGGCACCCGCAGACCGGGCAGCAGCTCGGCGGCGGCGCCCGCACCGGTCGCCAACAGCAGGGAACGGCAGCCCAGTTCGCCGTGCTCCTCGGTGCGGACCGAGGTGATGTCGGCAGCTGTGACATGCACGCCCGTGCGTACGGTGCCCGGTGGCAGCGAGGCCGCGAGGAGCTCGGGCAGCGTGGCCGCGCCGCCCTCGGGCACGCACAGCCTGCCGCGCGCGTAGCCGCGCAGCGCGAGGTCGGCGTACCGGCTGGACGTGCTGAGGCCGGGGTCGCTGAGCAGCGCGGAGAGCAGCGGGCGCAGGAAGCCGTTGACCGTACGGGAGGGCAGGCCGCGGTGGGACAGGGCGGCGAGCGCCGTCTGTTCGGGCCGGGCCAGGATGCGGGCGGACGGGGTGGTGGCGAGCCGGGACAGGGCGGCGCCCAGCCGGGCCTGGTCGATCGGCCCGCCCATCGGCGGCCGGGGGGCGCTTGCGAGGGCGCGCGCCGCTTTGAATGCGCCCCGGGCGCCCCGTACATCGCCGGTCCGGTACTGCCGTCCCTCGCTGTGGACGAGGGCCCCCGGGGCGAAGCTGCGCAGCACCAGTCCTTCGAGACCGGGTGTCATGCGCAGCTCCGGGCAGGAGGTGTTGAGAAGCGGTCCGAGGTGGTCGAGCCGGAAGCCGTCCAGCTCCGCGGTGGTCATCCGGCCGCCGGCCCGGGGGCCGGCCTCCAGGACGCTGACGCTTACCCCTGCGCTGGTCAATCGGTGGGCGGCTGACAGGCCGGCGATCCCGGCCCCGATGATGACGACGTCCGCGTGGTGTGCCGTGCTGAGCACGTGCCCTCCCCGAGTCGGCGCAACTGCTGGGAGGCTATTGCCCCCAACAGGCCCCCGGAATGCCCGAGTTCGCAAGGAGGCTAGGAGGGCGGCCGGTGCAGGCGCAGTCGCGCGCACCCGGGGCACCGTTGCACGGGGTCGCATGTCCGTCCGATTTCACGGAGGTGTGCCTCTCCCGCCGGGTGCGCCGGCCGGTGCGGGGCTCAGCGCAGCGCCGCGCGGATCGCCGCGTCGATCCCCGGGAAGGCGAACACGAAGCCCGAGTCCAGCAACTGACCCGGCAGCACCCGCTGGCTGGCCAGCACATCCTCCGCGAAGTCCCCCAGGGCGATCCGCAGGGCCGGTGCCGGGGCCGTGAAGAGTGTGGGGCGGTGCAGCACCCGCCCCATCGCGGCCGTCACCTCGCTGTTGGTGACCGGGTCGGGCCCGGTCAGGTTCACCGGGCCCGACAGCGACTCCGTGTCCAGGATGTGGCGCAGCGCCGCGACTTCGTCGTGCAGCGCGATGAAGCTCCAGTACTGGCGCCCGTTGCCCAGCCGGCCGCCGAGCCCCGCCCGGAACAACGGGAAGAGCCGGCCCCAGGCCCCGCCCTCGCGGCCGACGACCAGACCGGTGCGCGCGTGCACCGTCCGTACGCCCGCCTCCTCGGCGGCGGCCGTGGCGGCCTCCCACTCCACGCAGACGGACGGCAGGAAGCCCTCGCCGGCCGGGGCGCTCTCGTCGACGGCGCGGTCCCCGGTGTCGCCGTAGTAGCCGATCGCCGACCCGGACAGCAGTACCTTCGGCGGTACGTCCAGCGAGGCGACGGCCTCGGCGATCGCCGAGGTCCCGAGTACCCGGCTGTCCCGGATCTCCCGCTTGTACGCGGCCGTCCAGCGGTGGTCGCCGACCCCGGCCCCGGCCAGGTGGACGACGGCGTCGCAGCCGACCAGGCCCGCCACGTCGACGTAACCCCGCTTCGGATCCCACTCCACCTCGTCGCCGGCCCGCGCGGGGTGCCGTACGAGGCGCACCACCTCGTGCCCGTCGGCGCGCAGCGAACGCACCAGCGCCGCTCCGATGAGTCCGGATGCTCCGGTGACAGCGATACGGGAGTGCAGCATGGGTCCATCCTGCCCCAGCGGCCCCGCAGGGCCCGGCAGGCCCTCGGGTCATCGGCGCGTGCCGGGCGGCGAAACCGGGCTGACCCGGCCGGGGGTGCCGTGGCACAGTGGCGCGCATGCCCGAGATATCCACGCCACCGGCCTGCCGCGTCCGCCCCGCCGCCCTCTCCGACGAAGCCTCGCTCGGCGAACTCGACCGCGCCACCTGGTCGACGTTGCACGCCGTGGCGCCCAGGCCGCAGCCGCCGTACGCGCCGTTCTTCGACGACCGCCACCGGCCCGGGGACTTCCTGGTGGCCGAGGCGCCGGACGCGGCGGGCGAGCCGCGCCCGGCCGGATACCTCAGGCTGGTCCCGCCGACCCCGCTGGCCTGCAACACCCATGTCCGGCAGATACAGGGCCTGGCCGTGGCCGACTGGGCGCGCGGCCGCGGTGTCGCCAGGGCCCTGCTGCGGGCCGCCTGCACGGCGGCGCGCGACGAGGGGGTGAACCGGATGACCCTGCGGGTGCTCGGCCACAACGCACCCGCGCGCGCCCTGTACGAGTCGGAGGGGTTCGTCGTCGAGGGGGTGCTGCCCGGTGAGTTCTTCCTGGACGGGCGTTACGTCGACGACGTACTGATGGGCCGCTCGCTCGCCCCGTGACACGGCCTCTACGGCTTGAACAGGCGCATGCCGCCCATGAGTTCGTGCAGGCAGCGCACTGCCAGATCGGCGGGTGAGCCGGGCCCGGCCGTCGGGGCGTCCGTCTCCGCCCAGGCCTCCAGTGCGACCCGTACCGCGTCCGTGGCGGCGGCCGCGGCGAGGCGGACCTCCAGCGGGTCCGCCCCGTCGCCCGCCAGCCGGGTCAGCACCGGCAGCAGCCGCTCCTCCGAATCCTGATTGACCCGGTACCAGACGGCCCGCAGCGCCGGGTCGTCCGCCGCGGCCCGCAGCAGTCCGCGCGTCCAGCCGAGCTGCTCGGCACCCTCCGCGCCCGGCGCCCGGAGCGCCTCGGTGACCGCATGCTCCAGGATCCCGGCGAGCGAGTCCCCGGGCTCGGCCGCCTCCAGCAGCGCCCGCCACCGCTCGGCCCCGCCGGAGAGCAGCGGGCCCACCGCGTCCTGCTTGGAGCGGAAGTAGCGGTAGAAGGTGCGCAGCGCCACCCCCGACCGGCCGGCGATGTCCTCAGCCGTGGTGCCGTCGGGTCCCCGCTCGGCGAAGAGCGCGGCCGCGGCGCGTGCGATCTCCAGCTGGGTCGCGGCCTTGCGGCGCTCGGTGAGGGACGGCTGAGTCGGCTCGGTGCTCATTCCCAGGAGATTACCCGGACAGGGGAGAGGTCTGCGCGAAATGCCGTCGTGGCAAAACGTGCCATCTAGGCGTACGGTGGACATTGATCGGGACGTCATCGGGGCGCCGCCGAGACGCTTCGGGACAGCAGTCACCGGGATCGGGAGAGATACGGACATGAACCGCTACGAAGGCCGCCGCGCACTCATCACCGGGGCCGGCTCCGGCATCGGCCAGGCCACCGCCCACCGCTTCCTCGCCGAGGGCGGCCGCGTCGTCGCCGCCGACGTCAACGAGGCCGGGCTGAAGGCCACCCACGACACGGCCGTGGCGAACGGCACCGCCGAGCGCCTCACCACCCTCGTCCTGGACATCTCGGACGAGGCCGCGGTCCAGGCCGGTGTCGCCTCCGCAGTGGAGACCCTCGGCGGGCTCGACGTCCTGGTCAACGCGGCCGGGATCCTGCGCTCCGAGCACACCCACAAGACGTCGCTGGAGTTCTTCAACAAGATCATCGCGGTCAACCTCACGGGTACGTTCCTGATGATCCGCGAGGCGATACCGGCCCTGCTGGCGGGCAACGAGCCGGTCGTCGTGAACTTCTCCTCCACCTCGGCGAGCTTCGCGCACCCGTACATGTCGGCGTACGCGGCGAGCAAGGGCGGCATCCAGTCGATGACGCACGCGCTGGCGAGCGAGTACAGCAAGCAGGGGCTGCGGGTCGTCGCCGTCGCGCCCGGCTCCATCTCCTCCGACATGACCAGCGGCAACGGCCCGGGGCTGCCCGCCGACGCCGACATGTCGCTCTTCATGAAGCTGTCCCCGGCGCTCGGGGCGGGCTTCGCCAGCCCGGACACCGTCGCCGGCGTCGTCGCGATGCTCGGCTCCCGGGACGGGGCGTTCATCACCGGTACGGAGATCCGGATCGACGGCGGAACCCACTTCTGAGGCGACGGCGCGACAGCGCCCCTCAGCCCGGCCCGAACCGCTCCCAGAGCGAGGGGAAGCGCTCCGCCAGGGCCGCGTCGTCCTCGAAGCTCACGGGGGTCCCCTCGGGCTCGGCGGCCTGGGGTGGCAGGCCGAGGTCCGGGGCGACCACGCCGGTGAGCTGTTCGTACGCCTCGTCGGCGGCGTAGCCGAGATCCTCGCCGTCCCCGTCGATCTCCTCGTCGAAGTCGTCGAGGAGAGCGGCGAGGCCGTCCGGGTCGTGCAGGGCGCCCTCGAAGATCTCCCGGCCCTGGCCGATCAGCCAGCAGCGGAAGAAGTCGAAGGCGTCGTCGCTCGCGCCGCCGAGCAGCACGGCGGCGGCGCCCCACAGGTCCCAGCGGTAGGCGCGGTTGAAACGGGCCTCGAAGTGCCGGGCGAAGTCCAGCACCGCGTCGGGATCGAGCCGCACCAGCCGTTCGACGAGCAGGTCGGCCTGGTCCTCGGGGTCGCCCTCGGCGGCCACGCGGGTGCTGTCGATGATCTCCCAGAACTCCGTCTCGTCCATCACGGGACAAGCATCGGCCCTGGCCGGAGGCGACGCACGCGGACGCGGGGAAAAGAAGCCCTCAGCGATAGAGCTCGCCCAGGCGTTCGGCGGCAGCGGCGAAACGGGCCCGCAGAGCGGCCGGCTCCAGGACCTCCGACTCCGGCCCCAGGGACAGCAGTTGGCTGTAGGCGACCTCGGCGGACTCGACCGGCAGGGTGACCGTGAGCCACCCCTCGGCATCGGGCGGGCCGGCCGCTTCCAGTGCGTCGTGGACCGCCGAACGGTCCATGGTGTGCGGCAGTCGGCGTACGCCCTCGGGTGACACCCGCACCGTCACCTCGCTCCGCAGCAGCGACCGGGCGAACTGGGCGGCCCGCTCCTCCCAGAAGCCCGGCAGATCGAACCGCTCGTCGCGCCCGAACCGCTCGTCGGTCACCGTCACGGCCGAGAACCGGTCGATCCGGTACACCCGGAAGTCGCCCCCCACGCGGGCGCAGACGTACCAGACCCCGGCCTTCAGGACGAGCCCGTGCGGTGCCATCTCCCGCTCCACGTCGCCGTCCCCGCCGCCCCGGCGGTAGCGCGCACGGACGATCCGGTCGTCCCAGACGGCCTCGGCGACGGCCGGCAGCAGTTCGGGGGTGACCGGCTCCTGGTACCAGCCGGGAGCATCCAGATGGAAGCGCCGGCCGGCGCTCTCCGAGGCGTCCCGCAGCGAGGGCAGCAGGGCCGCCGACACCTTGAGCCGGGCGGCGGACGCGGCGGCCTCCAGGCCCATCTCGCGCAGCGCGGACGGCAGTCCGGAGAGGAAGAGCGCCTCCGCCTCGTCACGGGCCAGGCCGGTCAGGCGCGTGCGGTAGCCGCCGACCAGCCGGTAGCCCCCGGCCCGGCCCCGGTCCGCGTACACCGGAACGCCCGCCTCCGAGAGCGCCTGCGCGTCCCGGGTCACGGTCCGCTCGGACACCTCCAGCTCCCGGGCGAGCTCGGCGGCGGTCATGGCGGGACGGGACTGCAGGAGCAGCACCATTCTGATGAGACGGGCAGCGCGCATGCGGCCATTGTGGCCGCACGCCGCGCGAGGCGGCCGGGCGTGTGCCCGGCCGCCGTCACGGTCAGAGCCCGTACCGCTCCCGGGCCTCCTTGACCGCGGACGCGGTCACCTCGCCGCGGCGGGCCAGCTGGGCCAGGGCCGCGACCGCGACCGAGCGGGCGTCGACGCCGAAGTGGCGGCGGGCCGCGTCGCGGGTGTCGGAGAGGCCGAAGCCGTCCGTGCCGAGCGAGGACCAGTCCTGCTCCACCCACTGGCTGATCTGGTCCGGGACCTGACGCATCCAGTCGCTGACCGCGACGACCGGACCCGGTGCGCCTTCCAGCGCCTGGGTCACGTACGGCACCCGCTGCTCACCGCGGAGCAGCGCCTCGTCGCACTCCAGGGCCTCGCGGCGCAGCTCGCCCCAGGAGGTGGCGGACCAGACGTCGGCCGTGACCCCCCAGTCCGCGGCGAGCAGTTCCTGGGCCTCCAGGGCCCAGTGGATCGCCGTACCGGAGGCCAGCAGCTGGACCCGCGGGGCGTCGGCCGAGGCCCCGGTGCCCTCCTTGAAGCGGTACAGGCCCTTGACGATGCCCTCCTCGACGCCCTCCGGCATCGCGGGCTGCGGCTTCGGCTCGTTGTAGACCGTCAGGTAGTAGAAGACGTTCTCGGCCTCGGGGCCGTACATCCGGCGCAGACCGTCCTTGACGATCACCGCGATCTCGTACGCGAACGCCGGGTCGTAGTTGAGCGACGCCGGGTTCGTGGCGGCGATCAGCTGCGAGTGGCCGTCCGCGTGCTGGAGCCCCTCACCGGTCAGCGTCGTACGGCCCGCGGTGGCACCGACGATGAAGCCCTTGCCGAGCTGGTCGGCGAGCTGCCACATCTGGTCGCCGGTACGCTGCCAGCCGAACATCGAGTAGAAGATGTAGAAGGGGATCATCGTCTCGCCGTGCGTCGCGTACGACGTCGAGGCGGCGATGAAGTCGGCCATGGCCCCGGCCTCGGTGATCCCCTCGTTGAGGATCTGGCCGTCCTTGGCCTCCTTGTAGTACATCAGCTGGTCGCGGTCGACCGGCTCGTACGTCTGGCCCAGCGGGGAGTAGATGCCGGCCGACGGGAACAGCGACTCCATACCGAAGGTACGGGCCTCGTCCGGGACGATCGGAACCCAGCGCCTGCCGGTCTCCTTGTCCCGCATCAGGTCCTTGACCAGACGCACGAAGGCCATCGTGGTGGCCATCTCCTGCTTGCCGGAGCCCTTCTTCAGCGCGGCGAACGCGCGCTCCTCGGGCTGGGGCAGCGCCACCGCGTGCACCCGGCGGGCCGGGGCGGGACCGCCGAGGGCGACGCGGCGCTCCTGGAGGTAGCGGACCTCGGGGGAGTCGGCGCCCGGGTGGCCGTAGGGCACCAGGCCGTCGGTGAAGGCGCTGTCCGGGATCGGGAGTCCGAGCAGCTCGCGCATGTCCTTGAACTCGTCGACGGACAGCTTCTTCATCTGGTGGTTGGCGTTCTTGGACTCGAAGCCCTTGCCGAGGGTGAAGCCCTTCACCGTCTGGGCGAGGATCACGGTCGGCGCGCCCTTGTGCTCGACGGCGGCCTTGTACGCCGCGTACACCTTGCGGGCCTCGTGGCCGCCGCGCGAGGTGTAGAAGCACTCGGCGATCTTCGCGTCGGTGAGCAGCTTCGCCAGCTCGGCGAGCGCGGGCTCGGCGCCGAAGAAGTGCTCGCGGATGTACGCGACGTCGCGGGTGGCGTACGTCTGGAACTGCGCGTCCGGGACCTCCCGGAGCCGGCGGACCAGCGCACCGGTGGTGTCCAGCCGGAACAGCTCGTCCCAGGCGTTGCCCCAGAGCGTCTTGACGACGTTCCAGCCGGCGCCGCGGAAGGCGCCCTCCAGCTCCTGGACCACGCGGAAGTTGGCGCGGACCGGGCCGTCGAGGCGCTGCAGGTTGCAGTTGATGACGAAGGTCAGGTTGTCGAGCCGCTCACGGGCCGCGAGGGCGAGGGCGGCGGTCGACTCGGGCTCGTCCATCTCGCCGTCGCCGAGGAAGGCCCAGACGTGCGAGTTCGACGTGTCCTTGATGTTGCGGTTGGCGAGGTAGCGGTTGAAGCGCGCCTGGTAGATCGCCGAGAGCGGGCCGAGGCCCATCGACACGGTGGGGAACTCCCACAGCCAGGGCAGCCGCCGCGGGTGCGGGTAGGACGGCAGGCCGTTGCCGCCCGCCTCCTGGCGGAAGTTGTCGAGCTGCTGCTCGCTCAGCCGGCCGTCGAGGAAGGCGCGGGCGTAGATGCCGGGGGAGGCGTGGCCCTGGATGTAGAGCTGGTCGCCGGAGCCGTCCCCCTCCTTGCCGCGGAAGAAGTGGTTGAAGCCGGTCTCGTACAGCCAGGCTGCCGAGGCGAAGGTGGCGATGTGGCCGCCGACGCCGAAGCGGGAGCCGCGGGTGACCATCGCGGCCGCGTTCCAGCGGTTCCAGGCGGTGATCCTGGACTCCATCTCCAGATCGCCGTCGAAAGCGGGCTCGGCGGCGGTCGGGATGGAGTTGACGTAATCGGTCTCCAGCAGCTTGGGCAGCGCGAGACCGGCGCCCTCGGCGTGCTCGAGCGAGCGGCGCATCAGGTACGCGGCGCGGTGCGGGCCCGCGGCCTTGGTGACGGCATCCAGGGAGGCCGCCCATTCGGCGGTCTCCTCGGGGTCGCGGTCCGGGAGCTGGTCGAGCTCGCTCGGAAGCTTTCCTACGGGGTCGGTCATGATCGCCGCCTTCCGGAGTGGAGGGGGGTGGAGAAGGCCCTGACTGGCAGGACAGGGCGATGGGGCCGGTGGGCCCGCGGAGTGAACTGTAAGTCTCCGATCGATGATCGATCAAAGGGTGAAGGGCAAAACTTCTCGATATGAAGAAATTGGCATGCGGTGCCGCGAAACGGGGCACGGAGTGACGGGATTTAGTACGCAAAAGGGGCGCCCGCCTGCACGGGCGAGCGCCCCCTGCGACAGATGCGTACAGCCCTCAGGCGCGCGGCGCGCAGCCGAGCACGTGCGCCTTGGCCAGTACGCCGATGTCCGGGTCCTTGCGCAGGAACGCCTCGACGAGGGCCTCGTGCTCCTCCGCGTACGACTTCTGCACCGTGCCCAGCCACCGGATCGACAGGGCGGTGAACACCTCGATGCCCAGCCCCTCCCAGGTGTGCAGCAGCACGGCGTTCCCGGCGGCCCGCACCATCTCGCGGTGGAAGGCCACGGTGTGCCGCACCTGCGCCTCGCCGTCGGCCAGCCGGTCCGCCTCGTAGAGCGCCGTCACATGCGGCGTGAGGCGCGAGCAGTCCTCGCCGAGGGCCGGGGCCGCCAGCTCCGCCGCGATCTGCTCCAGGCCGGCCCGTACCGGGTAGCTCTCCTCCAGGTCGGCGGCGGTGAGATTGCGGACCCGCACGCCCTTGTTGGGCGCCGACTCGATCAGCCGGAGCGTCTCCAGCTCCCGCAGCGCCTCGCGCACGGGCGTCTGACTGACCTCCAGTTCGGTGGCGATCCGGCGCTCCACGATCCGCTCACCGGGCTTCCAGCGCCCGCTGACGATCCCGTCCACGATGTGCTCGCGGATCTGTTCGCGCAGCGAGTGGACGACGGGCGGGGTCATGAGGGGCTCCTTCGGGACAAACCGGTGCTTCCGCGTCATCACGGCGGCCGGGGTGACCGGCGGTGTCTAGACAATACGGCGGCGCCCCCGTCCGGAAGTGTTCCGGACGGGGGCGCCGCTGGTGAGGCTGGTTACAGCCGCGGTGCTCAGAGGCCGAGCTCGACCTCGAACTCACCGGCCTCCAGGATCGCCTTGACCGAGGTCAGGTAGCGGGCGGCGTCCGCGCCGTCCACCAGACGGTGGTCGTAGGAGAGCGAGAGGTACGTCATGTCGCGGACGCCGATGACGGTGCCCTCCTCGGTCTCGATGACCGCCGGACGCTTGACCGTGGCACCGATGCCCAGGATGGCTGCCTGGTTCGGCGGCACGATGACGGTGTCGAACAGCGCGCCGCGCGAGCCGGTGTTGCTGATGGTGAAGGTGGCACCGGACATGTCGTCCGGCGTCAGGCCGCCACCGCGGGCCTTGCCGGCCAGCTCGGCGGTCTTCTTCGAGATACCGGCGATGTTCAGGTCGCCCGCACCCTTGATGACCGGGGTCATCAGACCCTTCTCGGCGTCCACGGCGATGCCGATGTTCTCCGAGTCGAAGTACGTGATGGTGCCCTCGTCCTCGTTGATCCGGGCGTTGACGACCGGGTGGGCCTTCAGCGCCTGGGCCGCCGCCTTGACGTAGAACGGCATCGGGGACAGCTTGACGCCCTCGCGGGCGGCGAACGCGTCCTTCGCCTGGTTGCGCAGCTTCATCAGCTTGGTGACGTCGACCTCGACGACCGAGGTCAGCTGGGCCTGCGAGTGCAGGGCCTTCATCATGTTGTCGCCGATGACCTTGCGCATGCGGGTCATCTTGACCGTCTGACCGCGCAGCGGGGACGCCTCCAGCTTCGGCGCCTTCGAGGCGGCCGGAGCAGCGGCGGCGGCGGCCGGAGCCGGGGCAGCGGCGGCGGCCCTGGCGGCCTCCGCGGCGGCGACGACGTCCTGCTTGCGGATACGGCCACCGACACCGGTGCCCTTGACCGCGCCCAGGTCGACGCCGTTCTCGGCGGCGAGCTTGCGGACCAGCGGCGTGACGTACGCGCCGTCGTCACCGGAGGTCGCGGCCGGGCCGACCGGGGTGACCGGAGCCGGGGCGGCGACCGGAGCCGGAGCGGCAGGGGCCACCGGAGCCGGAGCGGCGACCGGGGCGGCGGGCGCCACCAGGGCCGGAGCCGGCGCGGGGGCGGCCGGAGCGACCGGGGCCGGGGCGGCGACCGGGGCGGCCGGGGCCGGGGCGGCCGGGGCCGGGGCGGCGGCGGGCGCCGGAGCGGCCGGGGCCGGGGCAGCGGCGGGAGCGGCACCGGCGGCACCGATGACGGCGAGCTTGGCGCCGACCTCGGCGGTCTCGTCCTCGGCGACGACGATCTCCAGCAGCACGCCGGAGACCGGGGCCGGGATCTCGGTGTCGACCTTGTCCGTGGAGACCTCCAGGAGGGGCTCGTCCTCCGTGACCTCCTCGCCGACCTCCTTCAGCCAGCGGGTGACGGTGCCCTCGGTGACGCTCTCGCCGAGCGCCGGAAGGGTGACGTCGGTAGCGGCGGCGCCACCGGCCGGTGCGGCGGCCGGAGCCTCGGCCGCGGGGGCCGGAGCGGCAGCGGGGGCCTCGGCGACCGGTGCCGGTGCCGGTGCCGGCACCGGGGCCGGGGCGGCCGCAGGCTCGGCGGCCGGAGCCGCGGCGGCCGCGGGGACACCCGTGCCGTCGTCGATGACGGCCAGCTCGGCGCCGACCTCGACGGTCTCGTCCTCGGCGACCTTGATGGCGGTCAGGATGCCGGCCACGGGGGCCGGGATCTCGGTGTCGACCTTGTCGGTCGAAACCTCGAGCAACGGCTCGTCGGCCTCGACGCGCTCGCCCTCGGCCTTCAGCCAGCGGGTGACAGTGCCCTCGGTGACGCTCTCGCCGAGCGCCGGAAGGGTTACGGAAACCGACATGGTTTCAGTTGCTCCTTACGAAAGTGCGGAAGTAGGTCGGTCGTCGCGCCCGGTCGACTGGATCAGTCGTGGGAGTGCAGCGGCTTGCCGGCGAGGGCCAGGTGGGCCTCACCCATCGCCTCGTTCTGCGTCGGGTGGGCGTGGATGAGCTGCGCGACCTCGGCGGGCAGCGCCTCCCAGTTGTAGATCAGCTGGGCTTCGCCGACCTGCTCGCCCATACGGTCACCGACCATGTGGACGCCGACCACGGCACCGTCCTTGACCTGGACGAGCTTGATCTCGCCCGCGGTCTTGAGGATCTTGCTCTTGCCGTTGCCCGCGAGGTTGTACTTCAGAGCGACGACCTTGTCCGCGCCGTAGAGCTCCTTGGCCTTGGCCTCGGTGATGCCCACGGAGGCGACCTCGGGGTGGCAGTACGTCACCCGCGGGACACCGTCGTAGTCGATCGGAACGGTCTTCAGACCGGCCAGCCGCTCCGCCACCAGGATGCCCTCGGCGAAGCCGACGTGCGCGAGCTGGAGCGTCGGGGCCAGGTCACCCACGGCCGAGATGGTCTCCACGTTGGTCTGCATGTACTCGTCGACGAGGACGTAACCGCGGTCCATCGCGACACCGGCCTCCTCGTACCCCAGGCCCTGCGAGACCGGACCGCGGCCGATGGCGACCAGCAGCACCTCGGCCTCGAAGGTCTTGCCGTCGGCGAGGGTCACGCGGACGCCGTCCTGCGTGTACTCGGCGCCCTGGAAGAACGTACCGAGGTTGAACTTGATGCCGCGCTTGCGGAAGGCGCGCTCAAGAAGCTTCGAGCTGTTCTCGTCCTCGACCGGGACGAGGTGCTTCAGGCCCTCGATGATCGTCACGTCGGTACCGAAGGACGTCCACGCCGAGGCGAACTCGACGCCGATGACGCCGCCGCCCAGCACGATCGCGGACTTCGGGACGCGGTCCAGCTTCAGCGCGTGGTCCGACGAGATGATGCGGTTGCCGTCGATCTCCAGGCCCGGCAGCGACTTCGGCACGGAGCCGGTCGCGAGCAGCACGTGGCGGCCCTGGACGCGCTGGCCGTTCACATCCACCGAGGTGGGGGAGGAGAGCCGTCCCTCACCCTCGATGTAGGTGACCTTGCGCGAGGCGATGAGACCCTGCAGACCCTTGTACAGGCCCGAGATCACGTCGTCCTTGTACTTGTGGACGGCGTCGATGTCGATGCCCTCGAAGGTGGCCTTGACACCGAACTGGGCCGACTCGCGCGCCTGGTCGGCGATCTCGCCGGCGTGCAGCAGGGCCTTCGTGGGGATGCAGCCGTTGTGCAGGCAGGTGCCGCCGACCTTGCCCTTCTCGATCAGAGCGACGTCCAGGCCCAGCTGCGCTCCGCGCAGGGCCGCGGCGTAACCGCCGCTACCACCGCCGAGGATCACTAGGTCGAAAACGGTGCTGGCGTCGTTCGCCACGTCACGTCCTCCATGCATGTGCGCCGTACGCCGGGCCCCGTCGCTGGGGGATGACCGGCCGGTCGGCTGGTGTTCGGCCGCTTTGTTGTTCGGCCCTGTGGTGGGGGCCCTGTCCTGCCGAGAACCCATCTTCGCACTTGTCGACGGTGAGCGGGACGCGGGGCCCGGGTCTGAGACGGATGATCATCCGTCTCAGGGGGTTACCGCCGCGTAGACCCCTACTGATTTCGTCGAGAGCGAAACCGGCCGGATCCGTGCGGCGAAGCCATCGGCGTAACACGTACGGCCCCGGGCCTGTGCCCGGGGCCGTAAGTCACGGTCGGCAGACCTCAGCCGAGGTCCCCGGCGGCGGTGCGCTCGGCCAGCTTGACCAGCGTGCGGACCGCGGAGCCCGTGCCGCCCTTCGGCGTGTAGCCGTACGGCGCGCCCTCGTGGAAGGCCGGGCCGGCGATGTCCAGGTGCGCCCAGGCGATGCCCTCGCCCACGAACTCCTGCAGGAACAGACCGGCCACCAGGCCGCCGCCCATCCGCTCGCCCATGTTGGCGATGTCGGCGGTCGGGGAGTCCATGCCCTTGCGCAGGTCGGCGGGGAGCGGCATCGGCCAGGAGGCCTCGCCGACCTCCTCGGCGATCTCGTGGATGGAGGTACGGAAGGCGTCGTCGTTCGCCATGATGCCGAAGGTGCGGTTGCCCAGCGCCAGCACCATCGCGCCGGTCAGGGTCGCCACGTCGATGATCGCGTCCGGGGTCTCCTCGGAGGCGCGGGTCAGCGCGTCGGCGAGGACGAGCCGGCCCTCGGCGTCCGTGTTGAGGACCTCGACGGTCTTGCCGCTGTACATGCGCAGCACGTCACCGGGGCGGGTGGCGTTGCCCGACGGCATGTTCTCGGCGAGCGCCAGCCAGCCGGTGACGTTGACCTGGAGGCCGAGACGGGCGGCCGCGACGACGGTCGCGAACACGGCGGCGGCGCCGCTCATGTCGCACTTCATCGTCTCGTTGTGGCCGGCCGGCTTCAGCGAGATGCCGCCCGAGTCGTAGGTGATGCCCTTGCCGACCAGGGCCAGGGTCTTCTCCGCCTTCGGGTGCGTGTAGGCGAGCTTCACCAGGCGCGGGCCGTGGGTCGAACCCTGGCCGACGCCGAGCAGACCGCCGTAGCCGCCCTTGACGAGCGCCTTCTCGTCCAGGACCTGCACCTTGATGCCGTGCTCCTTGCCCGCGGCGGTGGCCACGGCGGCGAAGGACTCGGGGTACAGGTCGTTCGGCGGGGTGTTGATCAGGTCGCGGGCGCGGTTGATCTCCTCGGCCACCGCGACGGCGCGCTCGGCGGCGGCCTTGAACGCCTTGTCGCGCGGCTTGGCGCCGAGCAGGGCGACCTCGCCGAGCGGGAGCTTCGCGCCGTTGCCGTTCTTCTTGCCCTTGGGGGCGAGCTTGTTCTCGCCGCCCTGGTAAGCGGTGAAGGCGTACGCGCCCAGGAGCGCGCCCTCGGCGATCGCCTCGGCGTCCTCGGCGGACGTGACGGGCAGCGCGAAGCCGGCCTTCTTCGAGCCGGTCAGGGCGCGGGCGGCCGAGCCCGCGGCGCGGCGCAGCGCCTCGGTGCCGTACGCCTCGTCCTTCTTCTCCGGGACGGAGCCGAGCCCGGCCGCGATGACGACCGGAACCTTGAGGCCGTCGGGCGCGGGGAGCTTGGTCACCTCGCCCTCGGCACCCGCGGCGCCCAGGGCCTCCAGGACGGTGGCGAGCTTTCCGCCGAACGCCTTGTCCACGGCCTCGGAGCCCGGTGCGAGGACCGGCCCCTTGGCGCCCTTGGCGACACCGACGACGAGTGCGTCGGCGCGCAGCGTCGCCGCACTGGCAGTGCTGAGAGTGAGAGCAGTCACGGTGGTGAAATCTCGCTTCCGTTGAGTTCGTTGTCGGTCGAGGGGTGGGCCGACCGTGCCCGGCGCATCGTAGACGCCGCCGCAATGTGCCGGGAATGAGCCTACGCGCGCCATTGCTGCGGGATCACGGCGGCGGGCCGTCGGTGGCCTGTTGTGGATCCACGGGACCGGTCCGGGGCGTCCGGGCCGAGGGTCGTGAGGCCGGAACCGGGCGTGGACATAGGGTCGTTGGCGGTGCCGGACCGACAAGGGGAGAACCATGCACGTCCGTGGGGCCGCAGGCGTGAAGCGAGCAGGCCGGCCGCTGACCGCCGCCGTACTGACCCTGCTGGTCCTGCTGACCGGCTGCACATCGGCGCCGGAACCCTCCGGGAAGGAGCGTTGGCGGCCCGGGCCGGGCATCGGCTGGCAGTGGCAGCTCTCCGGCCGGCTGGACCCGACGGTGGACGTCCCGGTGTACGACATCGACGGCTTCGACCACAAGGCCTCGGTGGTCGACGATCTGCACCGCCGGGGCCGCAAGGTGATCTGCTACCTCTCCACCGGCGCCTGGGAGGACTTCCGTCCGGACGCCGGGAAGTTCCCCGCCTCGGTACGGGGAAGGAGCAACGGCTGGGAGGGGGAGTACTGGCTCGACATCCGCCGCACGGACGTCCTGGAGCCGCTGATGGAGCGGCGGATCGAGATGTGCGCCGACAAGGGCTTCGACGCGGTCGAGCCCGACAACATGGACGGTTACCGCAACCGCACCGGCTTCCCGCTGACCGCCGCCGACCAGCTGCGCTACAACCGGCTCATCGCCCGGATCGCCCACCGCCACGGGCTCGCCGTCGGTCTGAAGAACGACCTCGGGCAGATCCCGGAGCTGGAGCCGGACTTCGACTTCGCGGTCAACGAGCAGTGCGCGCAGTACGAGGAGTGCGGGGAGCTCACCCCGTTCGTGAAGGCGGGCAAGGCCGTCTTCCACGTCGAGTACGAGCTGCCGGTCAGCCGGTTCTGCGCGGAGTCGCGGCGGCTGGGGCTCAGCTCGCTGCTGAAGAAGTACGAGCTCGGCGTGGAGCGCGAGGAGTGCCCGAAGGCCCGCACCTGAGCCGTACCGAAAGGCACTAACCGATCGTCAGGGCCACCAGGGCCGTCGTGGCCGCCGTCTCCGCCAGCGCGCCGAAGACATCGCCGGTCACCCCGTCGAAGCGCCGCACGCAGTGCCGCAGCAGGAGCTGGGCGGCACCGAGCGCGGCCAGTGCGGCCAGCGCGTGGCGCAGCGCCCCGTACCCGCCGAGGAGCGCCCCGGCACCCGCGCACCCCGCGACCACCACCACCCCGACCGCCACCGCGCCCCGGACCGTGACCGTGCCCGCCACCGCCGCACCCAGCCCCTGAGGACGGGCCGGCGGCACGCCCCGGCGGGAAGCGAGGGTGAGCGCGAGCCGGGCGGTGACCGCGGCGACGGCCGCCGCGACCGCGCCGTACGCCCAGCCCCGCCCGTACAGCTGATGGAGCGCCGCGACCTGGGCCAGCAGCACGAACAGCAGAGTGATCACACCGAACGGCCCGATGTCCGACTGCTTCATGATCCGCAGCGCGTCGTCGGCGGGCTTGCCGCTGCCCAGGCCGTCGGCGGTGTCCGCGAGACCGTCCAGATGCAGGCCCCGGGTCAGCACCGCGGGAACGGCCGCCGAGGCGACCGCGGCGAGCAGCGGTCCCGAGCCGAGCAGCAGCAACAGGACGCCGGGCACCGCGGCGAGCAGCCCCACGACGAGGCCGGCGAGCGGGGCGCACAGCATCCCGGCGCGGGCGGCCGTACGGTCCCAGCGGGTGACGCGGACGGGGAGCACGGTCAGGGTGCCGAAGGCGAAACGGATGCCGTGGCTGTTCAGGGAGGTCACGGCGCGCAGGCTAATCGGTGGGCCCGGCCGATAGATTGCCCGTAACGCGACAGACCATGACGGAAGCGGCTTATCGGGAGTGGGTGGCATGGGTCACTGGTTCGATCAGAACATCGTCGAGCCGGGAAAGCTGCCGCTGCTCCTCGCCCTGGCCGCCTTTGTGCTCACCTTCGCGATCACCCGGTTCATCACCCGGATGATCCGGGCGGGGAAGGGCCCGTTCCGCAACTTCACTCCCGGCGGGATGCACATCCACCACGTGGTCCCCGGTGTGGTGCTGAGCGTCGTCGGCGGCTTCGGCGCGGTCGCCAGCGGACGGGAGGGCGTCACCGCGGGGATCTGCGCCGTGGTCTTCGGTACGGGGGCGGGGCTGGTGCTGGACGAATTCGCCCTGATCCTCCACCTCGACGACGTGTACTGGACCGAGGAGGGCCGCCGGAGCGTGGAGGTGGTGGTCCTCACCGCGGCGCTGGTGCTGCTGGTGCTGGGCGGGTTCTCACCGCTCGGCGTGAACGAGCTGAGCAGCGACCAGCAGCAGGGCAGGTTCGGCGTCGTCCTGACCCTGGTCGTCAACTTCTGCTTCGTGCTGATCTCCCTCTTCAAGGGCAAGGCGCGGCTCGCGGTCGTCGGCACGCTCGTCCCGTTCGTCGCGCTGATCGGGGCGATCCGGCTGGCCCGGCCGACCTCGATGTGGGCGAGGCGCTTCTACCGCAACCGTCACCGGGCGCGAGCCCGGTCGGTGCTGCGCGCCTACCATCACGACGTGCGCTGGGTGGGCCCGCGGCGCAGATTCGAGGATCTGATCGGCGGCGCACCGGACCGGGCGGCGCTCCCCGGACGCAAGTCCTGATCCCGGGGCCGGTACCGGCGGGGCGCACGGACGCACATCAGAAGGACCGCGGCGATCGCCACCAGGTGCTCCTTGCCCGCCAGATTGTTCTTCAGCACCACCTCGACCACCATCGCGACGATCACCAGTGCCCCGGTGAAGCGGGCCCGATAGGCGGAACAGAGATAGACGGCGAGGCCGACCACCGCCGCGGACGGGCCGGTGTCGACGACCTGGGCGTCGGAGGCCGGCAGCCCGAACAGCCCGTCCGGTCCGAGCGCGACACCGATCCGCGCGTACAGCGTCCCGGCCAGCGTCGCCACGTACGCGATCAGCAGCGTGCGCCGCCGGCCCAGACAGATCTCGGCGGCCCCGAACACCACCAGGATCTGCACCAGCGCCCCCCAGACCGGCAGATCCAGCGCCGGCACGAACAGCGACAGCGGAGTACGCAGCAGCGCCGCCCACAACGGATCCTCGGCCCGCACCGCCCCGAGGGCGTGCACCGTCCCGAAGCCCCACGGCCGGTTCTGCACCACCTGGAGCAGCGCCGTCAGGCAGACCGCGGCGATCGTCATCGGGATGGCCCGCAGCCGCTGGGCGGCGAGTGTGCCGCGTACGGCCGTCAGCAGCGGGCCCCACTCCCGGCGAGCCGCCCCGCGCAGCACGCGTGCGGACCTCATCCATCGGTCCCGAGGTGCGAGCGGTGCAGCCACTTGGGCAGACCGGGCGCCTCCAGGAACCCTTCGGCGCGACCCGCGGCGAGGCCGATGCGCAGCAGGTCCGAGCTCTTCTCGAACAGCATGAAACGCGGCTCCCAGATCGGTCGGTACTTCGCGTTGGCGCGGTACAGCGATTCGATCTGCCACCAGCGCGAGAAGAAACTGAGCATCGAACGCCACAGCCTCAGCACCGGTCCGGCACCGAGCCGCGAACCGCGCTCGAAGACGGACCTGAACATCGCGAAGTTCAGCGAGACCTGGGTGATCCCGATCTCTTCGGCGCGCTGGAGGAGCTCGATGACCATGAACTCCATCAGCCCGTTCTCGGCGTCCCGGTCGCGGCGCATCAGGTCCAGCGAGAGGCCGTTCGGCCCCCAGGGGACGAAGCTCAGCACGGCGCGCAACTCGCCCGGCGCGCCGCCCTCCTCGGCCGGGGCGTCCCGGCATTCGAGCATCACGCACTGCCCGTCGGCCGGATCGCCGAGCCGGCCGAGCGCCATGGAGAAGCCGCGTTCGGTCGCCCCGTCGCGCCAGTCGTCGGCGCGCCGCACCAGTTCGGCCATCTCCTTCTCGGGGATGTCCGCGTGGCGGCGGACGGTCACCTCGTACCCGGCGCGTTTGACCCGGTTGTGCGCCTGGCGGACGGTCCGCATCGCCCGCCCCTCCAGGGTGAACTCCGCGGTCTCCACGATCGCTTCGTCGCCCAGCTCCAGGGCGTCCAGGCCGTGCCGTGCGTAGACGGTGCCGCCCTCCTCGCTCACCCCCATCACGGCCGGGATCCAGCCGTGCTCGCGGGCCTCGGCCAGCCACGGCTCGATCGCCCCGGGCCAGGCCTCCGGGTCGCCGATGGGGTCACCGGAGGCGAGCGAGACCCCGCCCACCACCCGGTAGGCGACGGCGGCCTTCCCGGTCGGGGACCAGATGACGCTCTTCTCCCGGCGCAGCGAGAAGTAGCCGAGCGAATCGCGGTCGCCGTGCCTGTCGAGCAGCGCCCGGAGCCGGGACTCGTCCTCGGGGGTGATCGGGTCGACGGCCCGGCGGGCCCGGAACGCCGCGTACACGACGGCGATCAGCAGCAGCGTGGAGAGCACGTTGATGGTGACGTCGACCCAGCCGGGGGTGGTGATCCCGGGGAAGGCGGCGTCGTCGTCGGCGACCGAGACCAGTCTCAGCGCCCCGTAGCGCCAGCGGTCCAGGAAGGAGGCGCGGTAGTCGTCGGTCGCGGTGTTGGTGAGGGTGACCAGGCCCGCGGCGATCAGCGAGGTGACCAGCAGCCCGCCGACCGCGACGACGGCCGCCAGCTTCGGGTTGGACCGGTCGCCCTTCGCGTAGAACTCGCGCCGTCCGAGGAGCAGCGCGACGACGAAGGCGGCGGTCAGCGCCAGCGAGATCCAGTTCTGCGGATACCGCCGGACCTCCGGGAAGGCGATCACCAGGGCGAAGAGGAGCAGCAGCAGGCCGCTCACCACCATGTTCACGATCCAGGCCGCCCGCTTGCGGCGGCGCATGGTGATGGCCAGGAAGAGCGCGACGACGCCGGAGGAGAAGCCCGCGGTGAGCAGGTAGGGAGTGAAGTAGTTCGCGGTGTTGTGGCGGCGCAGGTCATTGCCGAGAGTGACCCAGACGGCACTGAGGAAATTGATGAACGACACGACGCGCAGGTACCAGATGGCGAATGCCGCGCCGCGCCGTGACCGGACGGTGCTCGGTGCCCTGGCGGTACCCCGCCCGGAATCCTCGGTGGACAATCGGACCTCTCCCATGAAAAGCGATCATATGGTGCATCGCACTGCATGAGGGACTGCGCTGCGGCCGGTGTTCGACGACCGCAGCGCCGCCGGCCCGGGAGCCTCAGGTGGCGTCGTCGTACGCGGCGCCCGCCTCGGCTCCCTCGTCGGCGCCGTCCTTCTCCTCGGCGACGGGGTCGCGTTCGGGCAGCTCGGCCGCGAGTGCGGCAGCGGCCCGGACAAGCGGGAGCGCGAGCAATGCCCCGCTTCCTTCCCCCACGATGACGCCGTGGTCCAGCAACGGGTTGAGTGCCATCCGGTCCAGCGCCTTGGCCTGCGCCGGCTCACCGCTGGCCTGACCCGCCAGCCACCAGTCCGGCGCCCGGAAGGCCGCCCGCTGGCCCACCAGCGCACAGGCCGCGGAGACCACACCGTCCAGGATCACCGGCAGCCTGCGCACCGCGCACTGGAGCAGGAACCCGGTCATCGCCGCCAGATCAGCACCGCCCACCGTGGCCAGCAGCTCCAGCTGATTGCCCAGGACCGGCCGGGCCCGCCGCAGCGCGTCCCGGATCGCCGCACACTTGCGCATCCACGCCAGATCGTCGATCCCCGCACCGCCGCGCCCGGTGACCACCGAGGCGTCCGTGCCGCACAGCGCCGCGATCAGCGTGGCCGCGGCCGTCGTCCCGCCCACGCTCAGATCGCCGAGCACCACCAGATCGGTGCCCGAGTCGGCCTCCTCGTCGGCGATCGCCATGCCGAGCCGCACCGCCTGCTCGGCCTCCTCGGCCGTCAGCGCGTCCTCTATGTCGATCCGCCCGCTGCCGCGCCGCACCCGGTGACGTACCACCGACTCGGGCAGCAGCTCCGGGTCGCAGTCGAGGCCGGCGTCGACGATCCGGACCGGTACGGAGAACTGCCGGGCCAGCACCGCGAGCGGCGTCGCGCCGTCCAGCGTGGCCCGCACCAGCTCGTGCGCGGTGCCGGCCGCACGCCCGGAGACGCCCAGCCCGGCCACCCCGTGATCACCGGCGAAGAGCACCACGCGCGGCTGCTCGATCGTCCTGACCGGTACGGACTGTTGCGCGGCCGAGAGCCATTCGCCCAGCTCGTCCAGGCGGCCGAGGGAGCCCACGGGAATGATCATGCGCTCCCGGCGTTCCTCGGCGTCGCGCCGTACGCCGCCGTCGGGGCGTTCGATCAGATCGGAGAAGTCGTCCAGATTCACGGGGGTCTGCCTCGCGGGTCGATGCGTCGAGTGGGCCGGTGAGCCCGGCGGCGGGCTCACTGCGGAACAGTACCCGCCACCTTTCTGACGCCCGGTCAGTACGAGGTTCTTCCCCCGAACCGCAGCTGCGTCATCGCCGGCGTCAGGGTCCGCAGCCCCGGGAGCAGCGACTGGATCCGGATCAGCTCGCCCATCGCGCCGCGCCCCCGCGGCAGCCGCAGCGCGCGCACCTCGGTGATCGCCGGATGCGCACCGCGCAGCTTGGGCCGCTCGCCGGGGTTCATGGCCCAGCGCATCGGCGGAATGGTCATCGTGCCGACCTTCGAGCGGCCGGCCACGGTGCCCCTGGCGAGCCGGCGCGCCATCGTGTCCAGGACCAGGACGCCGCCGGGCAGCCGTTCGGCGCAGGCCGCCAGGATCTCCCGGACCTCCGCGGGGCGCAGATACATCAGCAGCCCCTGTGTCGTGACGACGACGCCGCGGCCCTGCGGGTCCTCGATCTCGTCCAGCCAGGAGAGATCGGTCGCCGACCGCGACAGCGTGCGCAGCCGGTCCGAGGCGGGCAGCAGCCTCCGGCGAAGCTCGGCCACCTCCGGCAGATCCACGCTCAGCCAGTTCAGCCGGCTGTTGTCGACCCGCCAGAAGCCGGTCTCCAGGCCGTCGCCGAGCGCGACCACGGTGGCCTGCGGCCGGTCGGCGAGATACTCCTGCACGGCCAGGTCGAAGCAGCGCGAGCGCAGCCCCTGGGCCTGCGAGTGGAACGGGTTCGGCCGCCCGAACCGCTCCTCGAAGGGGTAGTCCAGATCCTCCAGCAGCCGCAGCGCCACCGGATCGTCCAGCACCGGATAGGGCCGGCCCGCCTCGTACGCCCGGTTGTAGAACGTCCACAGCAGGGTCTCCGGGACCCCGCTCAGCATCGGTCGCACGCCTGCCATGTCCACGCCTCCTGTTCTCCGCGTGCCTCCGGTCAGCCGCGCAGGGTCAGCGCCTGCCCGGCCACCACCAGCAGCACCTGTTCGCACTCGTCGGCGAACGCGGCGTTCAGCCGGCCCAGCTCGTCCCGGAACCGCCGCCCGGCAGCCGTCGCGGGCACCACGCCGGAACCGGCCTCGTTGGTGACGGCGACGACCGTACGGCGCGTTCCGCGCACCGCCGCGACCAGCTCGGCGGTCCGCTCCCGCAGGGCGTCCTCGCCGCCGCCCGCCCACGCCGCGTCGTCCCAGGCGCCCACCCGGTCCATCGCGTCGGTCAGCCACAGCGACAGGCAGTCGATCAGCAGCGGGGGCCCGTCCGACTCCAGCAGCTCCACCAGCTCACAGCTCTCCTCGGTGCGCCAGGCGGCCGGTCTGCGCTCCCGGTGCAGGCCGATCCGGGCCGCCCACTCGGCATCCCCCTCCCTGCCACCGCCGGTCGCCACGTACACCACCTCGGGGAACGTCTCCAGGCGCCGCTCGGCCTCCACCGACTTGCCCGACCTGGCCCCGCCCGTCACCAGCGTGCGCCGCGGCACCTCCAGGGGCGCGTGGTACTCGCCCACCACCAGCGTCGTCCCGTCCGGCACGGCCCGCGCGCCGGCCGCCGCGAGCCGCCGGTCCAGCTCGGCGCCGGGCGGCGCGTCATGGTCCAGGTGGACGGCCACGACCTCGGTGTCCGGGCCGATCGCCGCCACGGCCCGCAGCCGCGCCACCGCGTCCGGCCGCCCCACCACATCGCCGACCACCATGTCGTACGGCTCCGCGACCCGGTCCGTGAGCCCGGCGGGCGCGGCCCCCGGCGGCAGGTACAGCAGCCGGGGGCCCGCCGGACCCGTGACCTCGTACCCCGTACCCGGCGCATCCATCGGCACCGCCCGCACCCGGTGCCCGCTGATCAGCGTCAGCTCCCGCCCGTCCGGCACCCGCCCCGCCGGGGGCAGCCCCGCGGGCAGCTCCACGGCGGGCCCGTCGTGCGGATGGGTGAGCAGCACCTGCCGCACCCCGATGAGCGAGTGCCCCGCACGGGCCGCGGCGAACACGGCCCCCGGAGTGAGGTCGAGCAGCAGCGCGCCGTCGACCAGCAGCGCGGTCGACGCCCGCGAGCGCGCCCCGCGGGCGACGGCGCAGGCGGCGCAGGGACATTCGGGGCGCGGCAGCCCGTCGGGGGCTCCGGTGCCGAGCAGAGTCAGTTCCACGCTTCCGATCCTCCCGCGTCCGTGCAACCGGTGCGCGACGTGGGGGCGTCCGGACCGGGTCCCCGCACCGGACTCAGGCACTAGGCTGCGGGCAGCACAGCGACCCAGGAGGCGGACATGGCGTGGACGTGGCGGTTCGAGAAGTCCGACGGCACGGAGACGGAGCCGGCCCTGCAGCCGGAGGAATTCACCACCCAGGGCGACGCGGAGTCCTGGATCGGTGAGTACTGGAAGGAACTCCTCGACGGCGGGGCGGACCAGGTGACGCTCTTCGACGACTCGACGAAGATCTACGGCCCCATGAGCCTCCAGGCCGACCAGGGCTGATCCGCCCCGGGCGGCCGGGCACCGCCGTACGGGCGTGAGCACGGGCCCGTACGGCGGCGCGGTTTCTAGATCTCGCCCAGGGTGACCTTCGCCGTCTTCCCCGCCCCGTCGCGCAGATAGGTCACCGTGACCTTCTGCCCCGGCTTGTCCGAGGCCAGCGCCTCCGACAGGGAGGTGATCGTCGTGACCGGCCGGCCGTCGATCCCGGTGATGACGTCGCCGGGCCGCAGCCCCGCCTTCTCCGCGGCGCCGTCCTTCGTGACGCTGACCAGCGCCACCCCGGCCGGCCGGTAGTTGTCGTCGACGACCGTGCGGCCGGTGATGTTCAGCGCCGCCCGGCCCGAGTCGGTGACCTTGCCGCTCTCGATGATCTGATCGGCGACCGTCTTCACCATCGACACGGGGATCGCGAACCCGATCCCCGGCGCCGCGCTGCCGCCCAGCTCCGGGTCGGTCGCCGCCAGCGTCGGGATGCCGATCACCTCGCTGTTCAGGTTGACCAGCGCGCCCCCGCTGTTGCCCGGGTTGATCGCGGCCGAGGTCTGCACCATGTTCGCGATCGTCGCGCCGGTGCCGCCGCCCGCACGGCTCTCGCTGACGGTCCGGCCGAGTGCCGAGACGATGCCCTGGGTGACGCTGGAGGACAGGCCGAGCGGCGAGCCCATCGCCAGCACGATCTGCCCCACCTCGACCTTCGCCGAGTCGCCGAACTTCGCGGGCTTCAGCCCGGCGGGCACGCTGTCGAGCTTGATGACGGCCAGATCCTGCTCCGGATAGGTGGCCACCAGCGAGGCCTTCTGCACGTTCTCGCCGGTGGCGACGGTGACCTTGAACGTCGTGTCGTTGCCGACCACATGGGCATTGGTGACGACATGGCCCTTGGTGTCGTAGACGATGCCGGAGCCCAGGCCCTCGGAGGTCTCGATCTGCACCACCGACGGCAGCACGTTCTTGATCACGGCCTGGTAGTCGCTCTGCAGATCGCTTGCGGTCCGGGTGGCGGAGGCCGAATTGCTGGGTTCGGTCTCCGGCGAATCGGAAGTGGCGTCCGAGCAGCCGCTCACCAGGGCGATCGCACAGACACCTGCGGTCAGAGGCAGCAGCAGCCGGCGCGCGCGGCCGCGGAAGTGGGATGCGTCCATGTTCGGATTATTACTTTTAGCCCCATTTGTGGCCTGTCGGGTTCGGCCGGGCGAGGCGCGCCGCCGGACGGCCCCGGCGGCCCGCTCCCGTGTCCGCTCAGCCCCGTACCCCGCACAGGTGCAGCAGCGCGGCCACCCGGCGGTACGGATCCGTCCGCCCGGCCCGGTCCTCCGCGGCCAGCACCTGCTCCAGCTCGGCGGCGGCCGGCAGCTCCACGTCGTTGCTCACGTTGTCCGTGAAGACGCGCACCCCGTACCAGGCGTGCAGCGGTGCCGCGATCCCGGCGAGCGTGGACGTCAGGGCCTCCAGCCGGTCGGCCCGTACCGTCAGGCCCAGCCGGTTGGTGTACGTGTCCGTGTCGAAGGCGGCCAGCGCCGCGCTCCATTCCCCGGCGGTCCCGGGGCGCATCGCCAGCGCGTCCGCGTTCCGTACGAGCAGCGACAGCAGTCCGCCCGGGGCCAGCATCCGGGCCAGGCCCGCCAGCATCGCGTCCGGCTCCCGGACGTACATCAGCACACCGTGGCAGAGCACAACGTCGAAACTGCCGGGCAGGAAGTGCACCCCGGTGTCCAGGCCGTTGCCCTCGATCAGCCGGACCCGCTCGCGGATCCCCGCGGGTTCGCTGCCGAGCGCCTCCTTGGCAACCCGCAGCATCTCGGCATCGGACTCCAGACCCGTCACCGTGTGACCGGCCCGTGCCAGGCGCAGCGCCTGGGTGCCCTGGCCCATGCCCACGTCGAGCACGCGCAGCCGCTGGCCGACCGGGAAGCGGGCCGCTATCTGCTCGTCGAGCTGCCGGGCCACGAGCTCCTGGCGGACGGTGTTGCGCAGCCCGCCGAGGCCCTTCAGCCACACCGGGGAGGCGCCGGAGAACCCGGTGACGGGCACGGCATCGTCCGGCCGGCCGGCGGACGGACCGCCGACCGGGCCGGAGATGTGCGTACTCAGGGCCGCTCTCCCCGCTTGACCTGCGGCTTCGGGAGCCGGAGGCGACGCATCTGAAGCGTGCGCATCAGGCCGTAAGCGACCGCGCCACGCTTGGGCGTATCGGGGAAGCGCTGGTTGAGCTGCTTCTTGAGGCGGAACGAGAGACCGATCGAGTCGACGACGATCAGCACGATCACGATGAGCCAGAGCAGCAGCGAGATGTTCTGGATGTTCTGCACCTGGATCACGCTGAGGATCAGAATGATCACGGCGAGCGGCAGGAAGAACTCCGCGATGCAGAAACGCGAGTCCACGTAGTCGCGGACGAAGCGCCGCACCGGGCCCTTGTCGCGCGCCGGCAGATAGCGCTCGTCGCCACTGGCGAGCGCCTCGCGCTGCTTGGCCAGGTCCACGCGGCGCGCTTCGCGCTGCCGCTTCATGGCCTCCTTGCGGTCGAGCGGCGCGCCACTGGAGGCACGACGGCGCTGCGACTGGGCATCGCTGCGCTTGGGGGTGGGGCGACCTTTGGGGGCCTGTGGGTCGCGGGGCTGCTTGGAGAGGTCCGCCGTCACCTTGCCGGTGGGCGCCTTCTCTTCCTTCGAACGGCTACGGAACACAAGGCCCAAGGGTACGGGTTCGATCGCCGCGACCCCAGACCGGTCGGGAACGATCCGGCAACGGCCTGCGTTCTCGCCGGTGTACCGACGTGTCCGGTACGCCCGGCGGCGCCGGGTTTCCCCGACCTCCGCCTACTCCCTGGGCCGGAGTGGTGACCTGGTGCAGTCGTCCTTGGGTAGGAGCACATCCGTGCTCGAACAGTGCGGTAATAGAGGCAGGGCCCGTACTGTGGGTTCTGTTGGAGTGCTGGAGCTCAGTCCGTCAGAAGGGGGCGCGCGAAGCCCATGAGCGGTGTCATGAAGCGTATGGGGATGATCTTCCGCGCGAAGGCAAACAAGGCCCTTGACCGGGCCGAGGATCCGCGCGAGACCCTCGATTACTCGTACCAGAAGCAGCTCGAACTGCTTCAGAAGGTACGCCGCGGCGTCGCCGATGTGGCGACCTCGCGCAAGCGGCTGGAGCTGCAGCTGAACCAGCTGCAGGGACAGTCGTCCAAGCTGGAGGACCAGGGCCGCAAGGCCCTCGCGCTCGGCCGCGAGGACCTGGCCCGCGAGGCGCTGTCCCGGCGCGCCGCACTCCAGCAGCAGGTGACCGACCTGGAGACGCAGCACACCACGCTGCAGGGCGAGGAGGAGAAGCTCACCCTCGCGGCGCAGCGGCTGCAGGCCAAGGTCGATGCCTTCCGTACGAAGAAGGAGACCATCAAGGCCACCTACACCGCCGCCCAGGCACAGACCCGGATCGGCGAGGCCTTCTCCGGGATCTCCGAGGAGATGGGCGACGTCGGCCTGGCGATCCAGCGGGCCGAGGACAAGACCCAGCAGCTGCAGGCGCGGGCCGGTGCGATCGACGAGCTGCTCGCCTCCGGTGCCCTGGACGACCCGACCGGCACGGCGAAGGACGACATCGCCGCCGAGCTGGACCGGATCTCCGGCGGCACGGACGTGGAGCTGGAGCTCCAGCGCATGAAGGCCGAGCTGGCCGGCGGCTCCACCCCGCAGCAGGCGATCGAGGGCGGCCCGCAGGACGCCGCCCAGCAGCAGTCGTCGCAGTCCCCGCACAGGTTCGACAAGAGTTGAGGCGGCGTCATGATCGTACGGATCATGGGGGAGGGCCAGGTCGCACTGGCCGACAGTCATCTCGCCGAGCTCGACGGGCTCGACGACGAACTGCTCGCCGAGATGGAGAGCGGTGACGGACCCGGCTTCCGCGCCACTCTCCACGAGCTCCTGGCCAGGGTGCGCGAGCTCGGCACCGCACTGCCGGACGACTCCCTGGAGCCGTCCGAGCTGATCCTGCCGTCGTCCGACGCGACCCTCGAAGAGGTGCGCGCCATGCTCCGCGACGACGGTCTGATTCCCGGCTGACGCCGTCCGCCCCTCTCCAGCACACGCATGAACCCGTGCCCCGGGTCCGGTCCGCCGGCCCCGGGGCACGGCCGTGTCCGGGCCTTTCGCACGGGACCGGTCCGGTTCCCGCGCGACACGCCGTAACGTAGCTTGACGTGACCACCCTCGGAACCGGGGTTCTGCGCGTCCGGCACTGGCTGCGCGACCACCCCCTCGCGCTGGACGCCGCGCTGGCCCTGGCCGTGCTGGTGGCGATGATCGTCGGGTCGTTCGTCCACCCGCGCCCGGGGGAGGGGCCCTCCTTCGGAACCCGCCCGCCCGCGGCGAGCGGCGTGCTGCTGATGGTGGCCGGTGCCGTGGCGCTCATCTGGCGCCGGCGCAATCCCATGGCCGTGCTCGCGGTCACCGCCGGGCTGACGGTCGTCGAGCTGGTGACATCCGACCCGCCCACGCCCGTGGTCATGAGCACCGTCAGCGCGCTGTACACCGTCGCCGCCCGCACCGACCGGCCCACCACCTGGCGGGTCGGTCTGCTGACGGTGGCCGTGCTGACGGCGGCGGCGATGCTCTTCGGCGCGGCGCCCTGGTACAGCCAGGAGAACTTCGGCGTCTTCGCCTGGACCGGCATGGCCTGTGCCGCGGGGGACGCCGTCCGATCCAGGCGCGCCTTCGTCGACGCGATCAGGGAACGCGCCGAACGGGCCGAACGCACCCGCGACGAGGAGGCCCGGCGACGGGTCGCCGAGGAGCGGCTGCGGATCGCGCGCGAACTCCACGACGTCGTCGCCCACCACATCGCCCTGGTCAACGTGCAGGCCGGGGTGGCCGCCCACGTCATGGACAGGCGCCCCGACCAGGCCAAGGAGGCGCTGGCCCACGTCCGGGAGGCCAGCCGCTCCGCGCTCGACGAACTGCGGGCCACCGTCGGGCTGCTGCGCCAGTCCGGCGACCCGGCGGCGCCGACCGAACCCGCCCCGGGGCTCGCCGTCCTGGACGAACTGGTCGACACCGTCCGCCGGGCCGGGCTCCCCGTCGAGCTGGCCTGCACCGACCGGCGGCCCCCGCTGCCCGCGGCCGTGGACCTGGCCGCGTACCGGGTCATCCAGGAGGCGCTGACCAACATCCGCAAGCACGCGGGCCCCGGGGCGAAGGCCGAGGTGAGCGTCGTACGGGTCGGGAAGACGGCCGAGATCACCGTGATCGACAACGGCTCCGGCGGGGGCGGCGGCGATGGCGCCGGCGGCGGCCACGGCCTGCTCGGCATGCGTGAACGCGTCACCGCGCTGGGCGGCACCCTGACCGCCGGGCCCCGCTACGGCGGCGGATTCCGGGTCCATGCGATCCTGCCCGTCGAGGCCCGCGCGGCGGAGTCCGGGTGACCGGGCGCGGCGGGCCGGACGGGGGAGAACACATGACGACGGGAAAGAACGCATGACGGCGGGGGGAGAACGCATGACACCGCCCATCAAGGTGCTGCTCGTCGACGACCAGGCGCTGCTGCGCAGCGCCTTCCGGGTCCTGGTCGACTCGGAGGCCGACATGGAGGTGGTCGGCGAGGCGGCGGACGGCGCGCAGGCCGTGGAACTCGCCCGTTCGACCCGCGCCGACGTGGTGCTGATGGACATCCGGATGCCGGGCACGGACGGACTCACCGCGACCCGCCTGATCAGCGCCGATCCGGAGCTGGCCGACGTACGGGTCGTCATGCTCACCACCTTCGAGGTGGACGAGTACGTGGTGCAGTCGCTACGGGCCGGGGCGTCCGGCTTCCTCGGCAAAGGCGCGGAACCGGAGGAACTGCTCAACGCCATCCGCATCGCCGCGGCCGGCGAGGCGCTGCTCTCACCGGCCGCGACCAAGGGCCTGATCGCCACCTTCCTTGCGCAGGGCGGCAGTTCGGAGGGCGACGGACCGAGCGCCGCGGAGTACTCCGAGCGGCTCGACGCGCTCACCGGCCGCGAGCGCGAGGTGCTCGTACTGGTGGCCGGCGGCCACTCCAACGACGAGATCGCCGAGCGGCTCGTCGTCAGCCCGCTCACCGTCAAGACCCATGTGAACAGGGCGATGGCGAAGCTGGGCGCCAGGGACCGGGCTCAATTGGTGGTAATTGCCTACGAATCCGGCCTGGTGCGCCCCAGGGTGGAGTGACAGGTGGAGAAACGGCGTACTCCACCTGCGGTATGCGCGGCATAAGAAAGCAACCCGAGGGCCGACGCTTTCCTCCCTGCCGGTAGGCGATCGTGTAGCTGGGCCGGGTCTGTTCCCGAGTCACCCGCCCACCTGCCGCGTAAGCCACAGAAGAGGTACCCACCCATGTCCTGGCTGTCCAGATTCAGCCTCGCGCAACGGGCCCTGATCGGATTGATCTCGATCGTCGCGCTCGTGTTCGGAGCGATCGCGATCCCGCAGCTCAAACAGCAGCTGCTGCCCACCATCGAACTCCCGATGGTGTCGGTCATCGCCCCCTATCAGGGTGCGTCCCCCGACGTGGTCGAGAAGCAGGTCGTCGAACCGCTCGAGAACTCCGTCAAGGCCGTCGACGGCGTCACCGGCATCACCTCGACCGCCAGCGAGGGCAGCGCCGTCATCATGGCGTCCTTCGACTTCGGCAGCGAGGGCACCAAGCAGCTCGTCGCCGACATCCAGCAGGCGGTGAACCGCGCCCGCGCCCAGCTTCCCGACGACGTCGACCCCCAGGTCATCGCCGGTTCGACGGACGACATCCCGGCCGTCGTCCTGGCCGTCACCTCCGACAAGGACCAGCAGGCCCTCGCCGACCAGCTGGACCGCACGGTCGTCCCCGCCCTGGAGGACATCAGCGGCGTCGGCCAGGTCTCGATCGACGGTGTGCAGGACCTCCAGGTCTCCATCACCCCCGACGACAAGAAGCTCGCCGCCGCGGGGCTGAACGCCATGACGCTCTCCCAGGCGCTCCAGGCGGGCGGCGCGACCGTCCCCGCCGGTTCCTTCTCCGAGTCGGGCAAGAGCCGCACCGTCCAGGTCGGCGGCGCCTTCACCTCCCTCAAGCAGATCGAGAACCTGCGGGTCACCGGTCAGGACCCGGCCACGGGCAAGCCCGGCCGGCCGGTCCGCGTCGGTGACGTCGCCACGGTGAAGCAGGAGCCGTCCACCGCGGTCTCCATCACCCGTACCAACGGCAAGCCGAGCCTCGCCGTGATGGCCACGATGGACAAGGACGGCAGCGCCGTCGCCATCTCGGACGCGGTCAAGGACAAGCTCCCCGACCTCCGCAAGGACCTCGGCGCCGGCGCCGAGCTGACCGTCGTCTCCGACCAGGGCCCCGCCGTCTCCAAGGCGATCTCCGGGCTGACCACCGAGGGCGCGCTCGGTCTGCTCTTCGCCGTCATCGTGATCCTGGTCTTCCTCGCGTCGCTGCGCTCGACCCTGGTCACCGCGGTCTCCATCCCACTCTCCGTGGTCCTCGCGCTGATCGTGCTCTGGACCCGTGACCTCTCGCTCAACATGCTGACGCTGGGCGCGCTGACCATCGCGATCGGGCGCGTCGTCGACGACTCGATCGTGGTCCTGGAGAACATCAAGCGTCACCTCGGCTACGGCGAGGAGCGCCAGTCGGCGATCATCACCGCGGTGAAGGAAGTGGCCGGCGCGGTCACCTCCTCGACCCTCACCACGGTTGCCGTCTTCCTGCCGATCGGCCTCGTCGGCGGCATGGTCGGCGAGCTCTTCGGCTCCTTCTCGCTGACCGTCACCGCGGCCCTGCTGGCATCCCTGCTGGTCTCGCTGACCGTCGTCCCCGTCCTGTCGTACTGGTTCCTGCGCGCCCCGAAGGGCGCCACGGAGAACCCGGACGAGGCCCGTCGCAAGGCCGAGGAGAAGGAGGCCCGCAGCCGGCTCCAGCGGCTGTACGTCCCGGTGCTGCACTTCGCGACCCGGCGCCGTATCACCAGCATCGTCATCGCCGTCGCCGTGCTCTTCGGCACCTTCGGCATGGCCCCGCTGCTGAAGACCAACTTCTTCGACCAGGGCGAGCAGGAAGTCCTCTCCATCAAGCAGGAGCTGACTCCCGGCACCAGCCTGGCGGCCGCCGACAAGGCGGCCAAGAAGGTCGAGAAGGTCCTCGCCGCCGACAAGGGCGTCAAGGACTACCAGGTCACCGTCGGCTCGTCCGGCTTCATGGCGGCCTTCGGCGGCGGCACCGGCTCCAACCAGGCCTCGTACCAGGTCACCCTGAAGGACTCGGGCGACTTCGACGCCACGCAGAAGCGCATCGACACCGCGCTCGGCAAGCTCGACGGCATCGGTGACACCACCATCGCCGCGGGCGACGGCTTCGGCAGCCAGGACCTCAGCGTCGTGGTCAAGGCCGCCGACGCGGACGTGCTGAAGAAGGCGTCCGAGAAGGTACGGGCCGAGGTCGCCGGACTCAAGGACGTCACCGACGTCCAGAGCGACCTCGCGCAGAGCGTCCCGCGGATCTCGGTCAAGGCCACGCCCAAGGCCGCGGAAGCCGGCTTCAACCAGACCACGCTCGGCGCGGCCGTCGCCGGAGCGGTGCGCGGCACCCCGTCCGGCAAGGCGATCATGGACGACACCGAGCGGGACGTCGTCATCAGGTCCGCCCACCCGGCCACCACCATGGCCGAGCTGAAGAACCTGCCCCTCGGCCCGGTCGAGCTCGGACAGATCGCCGATGTCGAACTGGTCCCCGGACCGGTCTCGATGACCCGGATCGACGGCCAGCGCGCAGCGACGATCACCGCCAAGCCCATCGGTGACAACACCGGTGCGGTCAGCGCCTCGCTCCAGACGAAGATCAACGCGCTGAAGCTCCCGGACGGCGCCACCGCCACCATCGGCGGTGTCTCCGAGGACCAGAACGACGCGTTCCTGAAGCTCGGCCTGGCCATGCTGGCCGCGATCGCGATCGTCTTCATGCTGCTGGTGGCGACCTTCAAGTCCCTGATCCAGCCGCTGATCCTGCTGGTCTCCATCCCGTTCGCGGCCACCGGCGCGATCGGCCTGCTCGTGATCACCGGCACCCCGATGGGCGTACCGGCGATGATCGGCATGCTGATGCTGATCGGCATCGTGGTGACCAACGCGATCGTGCTGATCGACCTGATCAACCAGTACCGCACCCAGGGCATGGGCGTCGTCGAAGCGGTCATGGAGGGCGGCCGCCACCGGCTCCGCCCGATCCTGATGACCGCACTCGCGACGATCTTCGCCCTGCTCCCGATGGCACTCGGCGTCACCGGCGAGGGCGGCTTCATCTCGCAGCCGCTCGCAGTGGTCGTGATCGGCGGCCTGGTCACCTCGACGCTGCTCACGCTGCTCCTGGTGCCCACGCTCTACGCGATGGTGGAGCTCCGAAAGGAGCGCCGCGCGAAGAAGAAGGCGCTCAAGCGGTCGGAGAAGGCGGGCCAGTCCGCCCCGGCCCAGTCGGCGCGGACCGCCTCCGACGAGGAGCCGGAGCCCGCGAAGGCGTAACGCACAGGGCACAGCGCAGGAGGCCCCGGCACCGTTCTCCCACGGTGCCGGGGCCTCCTGCCGTGCGCGCCGCCCCTACGGCAGCGCCAGCATCCGCTCCAGCGCGAGCTTGGCGTACTTCTCCGTCTCCGGGTCGACCTCGATCCGGTTGACCAGGTTGCCCTCGGCCAGCGACTCCAGCGCCCACACCAGGTGCGGCAGGTCGATGCGGTTCATCGTCGAGCAGAAGCAGACCGTCTTGTCGAGGAAGACGATCTCCTTGTCCTCGGCCGCGAAGCGGTTCGCCAGCCGGCGCACCAGGTTCAGCTCGGTGCCGATCGCCCACTTCGAGCCGGCCGGGGCCGCCTCCAGGGCCTTGATGATGTACTCCGTCGAGCCGACGTAGTCCGCCGCCGCCACGACCTCGTGCTTGCACTCGGGGTGGACCAGGACGTTGACGCCCGGTATCCGCTCGCGGACGTCGTTGACGGACTCGACCGAGAAGCGGCCGTGCACCGAGCAGTGCCCGCGCCACAGGATCATCTTCGCGTTCCGCAGCTCCTCGGCGGTCAGGCCGCCGTTCGGCTTGTGCGGGTTGTAGAGGACGCAGTCCTCCAGCGACATCCCCATGTCCCGGACCGCGGTGTTCCGGCCCAGGTGCTGGTCGGGCAGGAAGAGGACCTTCTCGCCCTGCTCGAAGGCCCACTCCAGCGCCCGCTTCGCGTTGGACGAGGTGCAGATCGTGCCGCCGTGCCGGCCGGTGAAGGCCTTGATGTCGGCGGAGGAGTTCATGTACGAGACCGGCACGACCTGCTCGGCGACCCCGGCCTCGGTCAGCACGTCCCAGCACTCGGCGACCTGCTCGGCGGTGGCCATGTCGGCCATGGAGCAGCCCGCCGCCAGGTCCGGCAGCACGACCTTCTGGTCGTCGGTGGTCAGGATGTCCGCGGACTCGGCCATGAAGTGCACGCCGCAGAAGACGATGTACTCGGCCTCCGGCCGCGCGGCCGCGTCCCGGGCGAGCTTGAACGAGTCGCCGGTGACGTCGGCGAACTGGATGACCTCGTCGCGCTGGTAGTGGTGGCCGAGGACGAACACCTTGTCCCCGAGCTTCTCCTTGGCCGCGCGGGCACGCTCCACCAGGTCCGGGTCGGACGGGGATGGCAGGTCGCCGGGGCACTCCACGCCGCGCTCGCTCCGCGGGTCGGCCTCACGGCCGAGCAGGAGCAGGGCGAGGGGCGTCGGCTGGACGTCGAGATCCTGGACGGGGTGGGCCGTGGTCACGTCACGCACCCTTTCTTCTCTGCTGAAAGCTTCCGCGAAAGCCTTTTCGTCTAATTGACGCTATCTATGATATCCGGTTCACGTCACTTTGACGATGGCCATAGTGTCGATGTGACGCATCCCCTCGGCGGACCGGTGTGCGAGCATGACTGGAACAGGCAAGCGCTCGGCCCGGAATGAATCCGCGGTCCCGACGGTTGCAACGTCGGCAAGCAGTCTCCGTACAACCCGGGAGAGAAGCAGATGTCCGTATCGGACGAGACCACCACCGTGAGCGACGGCATCCTCCTGTCCGACGCCGCCGCAGCCAAGGTCAAGGGCCTGCTGGAGCAGGAAGGCCGTGACGACCTGGCGCTGCGCGTCGCCGTCCAGCCCGGCGGCTGCTCGGGCCTGCGCTACCAGCTCTTCTTCGACGAGCGTTCGCTCGACGGTGACGTCGTGAAGGACTTCGACGGCGTCAAGGTCGTCACCGACCGGATGAGCGCTCCGTACCTGGGCGGCGCCTCCATCGACTTCGTCGACACGATCGAGAAGCAGGGCTTCACGATCGACAACCCCAATGCCACGGGCTCCTGCGCCTGCGGCGACTCCTTCAACTGAGCCCTGAAGGCAGCCGGCCCCTGAAGGCGGCGCGTACGCCTGAGCGCGACGCGGAACGGCACAACGGCGGCGGACCCCGAATCCGGGTCCGCCGCCGCCGTCGTGTCCGAGAGGCCGGCGCTCAGCCGCGCGGGACGTCACCGCCCGACGCCGCGTCGACCACCGTCCGGTCGCCGAGCGGCGCGTCGAGCGTCACCGTCCGGGTCAGCTCCTTGGCGATCGTGATGCAGACCTTCTTCCCGGGCTGCTTCGCCTCCGTCACCTTCACGGTCACCCGGTCCGGGCTCTCGGTCGCGCTCGCGGTGTACGTACTGCACACCCCGCCCCAGAACGTCACCGACAGGGTCCGCCCGTCGGCGCGGTACGACAGCGGCTGCGGTCCGGACTTCTCCGCGCTGCCCGGGGGAGTCGTGGGGGCCGGTGTGGGGACGGCCGTCGAGGGCGCGTCCTTCGCCAGGTACGAGGGGGCCACGGCGACCTGGGACACCGTGGTGCCCCGGCCGCCGGCGGCCGGCCGCACGGAGAAGAGCCAGGACGGTACGAGCGTCTGCTTGCCCGCCACGTACTGCGCCGCCAGGCCGAACACCGCCTTCTCGACCGTCACCGTCGTCGTCGGCCGCTCCGCCCCGGTCGGCGTCCCGCAGTGGACCTTCGGCGTCTTTTGGCCTTCGTCCAGCGGTACGGGGGTGGCGCATCCGCCGATGTCCGCGCGCGCGTGCGTACCGGGCGCCGAAGCGTTCAGCTGCTTCAGCGCCTCGGCCGCGCTGATCACCGGATAGCTGTCACCCTTCTCCAGGCCCTTCAACTGCCCGCTGCCGCCGACCACTTCACCGTCCGGCCCCACCTGGATCCCGGTCGACCAGCCGTACGTGGGAAGGCCGTCCACCTTCGGGTCGGCGTTCACCACCCGTACCGAACCCATGAGTTGGCGGCTGTCGAGTGCGGCGCCGTCCTGCCCCGCCGCCTTCAGTACCGGTGTCGCGGCGGCCCTGGCCGCGCTCTCGCTCACCGGGGAGCCGCTGCCGCCCGGAGCCGGGTTCTCTCCCGAACAGGACGCCTTCTTCTGGCAGTTGTCCGTACCACCGGAGCCGTACCGGGCGAAGCTCCAGGTGCCCGGAGCCTGCTTGTTCACCCGCAGGACCGGACCCGAGCCGTCCCCGTCGGACCCCACCTTCCAGTATGTGCCCTCGGCCTGCGGCGTGCCCGCCAGGTTCAGCGCCTTCGCCAGCCGGGCCACCTCGGCCGCGGAGACGGTCCCCTCCGCGCGCTGCACGGCGGCTGTGCGCGGCCCCTCGGGCAGCTTGCCGGAGACGCGGTAGACCACCCGGCCGCCGTTCGGGTCGGGCTCGCCCGGCGCGATGCCCCGGGAGGGCGCCTCGGGCGCCGTCGGAGTGCCCGCCTGCCCGTCCAGGGCCAGCGGGGGCGGGGTGCGCTGCCCGCCGCTGTCCGCGCTGCCGCCGGACCTGCCGTCGCCGTCCGCCGCGGTCGCCGCCCAGTACGCGCCGCCGCCACCGGCCAGCAGTACGGCTGTCGCCACCGAGGCCACGGCGAGCGGCGAACGCCGCCGGGGGCCGGTCACGTCGTTGTCGGGTCGCTCGGTGCTCACCGGATCGCTCCTTCGCCTGCATCAGCCGTCACATGCCGTCGCCCGGCCTGTCCGTCCATCCCCGGGAACGGGGACAACGGTGGGACGGGGCAGCGGCGCGCACGGTTCCCGCACGGTTTCCGCGCGGGGCGTCAGGCGCGATGGGTACCGGTCTTCGCCGCCTCTCAGTCGCCGTAGTCGGACATGGCGTCGATCAGCCGGGCGGAGGCGGCGGGCACCGTGACCCCGTGAATCCGGGACGGCGCGACCGGAACGGGGGCAGACTTCGGTTGGGCCGCCCAGTGCGGAGCCATCCGCGCGCAGTCACCGCGCAGCTCGGCCAGGCTCATCTCGGACTCGCGCGTGGCGATGTGGTTCGACATAACCGCACCGTAGGCACCACACGCCTCAGGAAGAAAGCCCTACTATCGGGTAGTTTTCCCCCCTTCAGGGCGGGTCCGGGGAACCGGTAGCGTGAACTGTCACGCCGCCCCGGGAACACAGTCACCCGTTCCCCCCGATCTCCGCAGGAGCAGTCTCCCCGTGCGAATCGCAGTCACCGGCTCCATCGCCACCGATCACCTCATGACCTTCCCCGGCCGTTTCGCCGACCAGCTGGTCGCGGATCAGCTGCACACGGTCTCGCTCTCCTTCCTGGTCGACAACCTCGACGTGCGCCGGGGCGGTGTTGCCGCCAACATCTGCTTCGGCATGGGCCTGCTGGGCACGGAGCCGATCCTGGTCGGCGCCGCCGGTTCCGACTTCGACGAGTACCGCGCCTGGCTCGACCGCCATGGCGTCGACACCGGGTCGGTCCGGATCTCCGAGGTCCTGCACACCGCCCGCTTCGTCTGTACGACGGACGCCGACCACAACCAGATCGGCTCCTTCTACACCGGCGCGATGAGCGAGGCCCGGCTCATCGAGCTGAAGGCCGTCGCCGACCGGGTCGGCGGCCTCGACCTGGTCTCGATCGGCGCCGACGACCCCGAGGGGATGCTTCGCCACACCGAGGAGTGCCGCTCCCGGGGCATCCCGTTCGCCGCGGACTTCTCGCAGCAGATCGCCCGGATGGACGGCGACGAGATCCGGATCCTCCTGGACGGCGCCACGTACCTCTTCTCCAACGAGTACGAGAAGGGGCTCATCGAGTCCAAGACCGGCTGGACCGACGAGGAGATCCTGGCCAAGGTCGGCCACCGGATCACCACCCTCGGCGCCCGCGGCGTGCGCATCGAGCACGCCGGCCAGGAGCCGATCGAGGTCGGCTGCCCGGAGGAGGAGATCAAGGCCGACCCGACCGGCGTCGGCGACGCCTTCCGGGCCGGTTTCCTCTCCGGCCTCGCCTGGGGCGTCGGCCTGGAGCGCGCCGCCCAGGTCGGCTGCATGCTGGCCACCCTGGTCATCGAGACGGTCGGCACCCAGGAGTACACCCTGCGCCGCGCCCACTTCATGGACCGCTTCACCAAGGCGTACGGCCACGACGCCGCCGCCGAGGTCCGCGCCCACCTCGCGTAGTCAGGACAGCCGGCGGACCACATAGGCCGAGCCACGGTCCGCCGGCTCCTCGCCCACGTACTCCTGCTCGCGCATCGCGCACCAGGCCGGGATGTCCAGACGCGCCGCCTCGTCGTCGGAGAGCACGGTCACCGTCCCGCCCACCGGCACCTCCCCGATCACCTTCGCGAGCTCGATCACCGGGATCGGGCAGCGCTTCCCCAGCGCGTCCACCACCAGGGACGCGGCCGGGGCGGCCTCCCGGGGCGCGGATTCGGGCGCGCCCAGCCGCTGCCGCACCTGAGCCACCACCCGGGGCAGCACCTCCAGGAAACGGTCGACGTCCTTCTCGGCTGTGCCGTTCGGCAGCGACACCCGTACGTTCCCCTCCGACAGCACCCCCATGGCCCTGAGCACATGGCTCGGTGCCAGCGTGCTACTGGTGCAGGAGGAGCCGGACGACACGGAGAACCCGGCCCGGTCAAGCTCGTGCAGCAGTGTCTCCCCGTCGACATAGAGACAGGAGAAGGTCACCAGATGCGGCAGCCGCCGCACCGGATCGCCGACCACCTCCACATCGGGCACCAGCTCCGCCACCGTGGCCCTGATGCGGTCCACCAGGGCCCGCAGTCGTACGGACTCCGCCGCGGCCTCGGCCCGTACCGCCCGCAGCGACGCCGCCGCCGCGACGATGGCCGGAATGTTCTCGAACCCCGCCGCCCGCCCCGACTCCCGCTCGTCGGCCGGTCCCTGAACGGCGAACCGCACCCCCTTGCGCACCGCCAGCAGCCCGACGCCCGAGGGCCCGCCCCACTTGTGGGCGCTGCCCGTCAGCAGCGACCAGCCGTCCGGCACCGGCTCCCGGCCCAGCGACTGCGCGGCGTCCACCAGCAGCGGCACCCCCGCCGCCCGGCAGAGATCCGCGACGGCGGCCACCGGCTGCACGGTGCCGACCTCGTGATTGGCGGACTGCAGACAGGCCAGCGCGGTGTCCTCGCGCAGCGCGTCCGCGTACGCCGCCGCGCCCACCGCCCCCGACCGGTCCACCGGGACCTCGGAGACCGATCCGCCCTGTGCCTCATGGGCGGCCGCCGAATGGAGCACCGACGAGTGCTCGACCGCGGAGACGACCAGATGGCGGCCGGCACGCCGCCGTCCCGCGAGCGCCCCGGAAATTCCCGAGTGCACCGCCCGGGTCCCCGAAGGAGTGAATGTGAGCTCGTCCGGCCGGCACCCGACGGCCTCGGCGGCGGCCTCCCGGGCGGCGTCCAGCAGCAGCCGGGCCCGTCGCCCCTCGCGGTAGAGCCTGGCCGGGTCGGCCCAGCCCTCGTCCAGCGCGGCAAGCAGCGCCTGGCGCGCGACGGGGTGCAGGGGGGCAGCGGATGCGGTGTCGAAGTAGGGCACGCGGCCACGCTAGCCCGAGCCGGACCGCGGCCCGGGGACGGGCTGCCCGCGGGGCCAGGAGAAGGAGCGTCAGATGGCGGCCGGAGGCCCGTATTCCACCCCTTCGGGGAGTCGGACGGCGCGTTGGGCACCCTCCCCGCGCGACCCCAAATAGCGTCCAGTAGGGTTTGGTCCGCATAAACATCCAAACCCCTGCCCGCGTCAGGGCGGCGACCGACCAGAAAGACGGCCGCGCCGACCGCGCGGGCGAGACTCTCGGGAAGGCGCTACGTGAGTCCCAACGGCTCCGACCGCTCGTCGCGGCGCCCGATGCGGCGGAAGCTGCCGCAGGTGCTGACTGCGGGCCTGATCCTGGCGACCGCAACCGGTTGCACATACAAGGATTTCCCCCGCCTTGGTATGCCCACGCCGGTAACAGAAGAGGCACCACGGATCCTTTCCCTCTGGCAGGGCTCGTGGGCGGCAGCGCTCGCCACGGGCGTGCTGGTCTGGGGCCTGATCCTGTGGAGCGTCATCTTCCACCGGCGCAGTCGCACCAAGGTCGAGGTTCCTCCGCAGACCAGGTACAACATGCCCATCGAGGCGCTGTACACAGTGGTCCCTCTGATCATCGTCTCGGTGTTGTTCTACTTCACCGCGCGCGATGAATCGAAGCTCCTTTCGCTCTCTCCGAAGCCTGCCCACACCATCAACGTGGTCGGCTATCAGTGGAGCTGGGGCTTCAACTACATCGAGAACGTGGACGGCTCGGCCGCCACGGGCAATGAGATCCCCAAGGAGCTCGACGCCATCCCCAACCGGTTCCAGAAGGACTTCCCCAAGGGTGCGGAAGGCGTCTACGACTTCGGCGTCCCGGGAACGCGGAACCCGCAGAACGGCAACCCGGGTCCGACCCTGTGGCTGCCGAAGGGCGAGAAGGTCCGTTTCGTTCTGACTTCGCGTGACGTCATCCACTCCTTCTGGGTGGTGCCGTTCCTCATGAAGCAGGACGTCTTTCCGGGCCACACCAACGCCTTCGAGGTCACTCCGAACCAGGAGGGCACCTTCATGGGCAAGTGCGCCGAGCTCTGCGGCGTCGACCACTCCCGGATGCTCTTCAACGTCAAGGTCGTCTCCCCGGAGCGCTACCAGGCGCACCTCAAGGAGCTGGCGGAGAAGGGCCAGACGGGCTACGTGCCGGCCGGTATCGAGCAGACTGACCCGGCCAGGAATGCGGAGACGAACAAACTGTGAGCATCCTCAACGAACCTCAGGGTGCCGCGGCAGCAGACGACTCGTACGAGGACGAGCTGCCGGTCCGGCGGAAGCAGCCGGGAAACGTCGTCGTCAAGTGGCTGACCACCACTGACCACAAGACGATCGGCACGATGTACCTGGTCACATCGTTCGCGTTCTTCTGCATCGGCGGTCTGATGGCGCTCTTCATGCGCGCCGAACTGGCCCGTCCCGGCACGCAGATCATGTCGAACGAGCAGTTCAACCAGGCGTTCACGATGCACGGCACGATCATGCTGCTGATGTTCGCGACGCCGCTGTTCGCCGGATTCGCGAACTGGATGATGCCGCTGCAGATCGGCGCGCCCGACGTGGCGTTCCCGCGGCTGAACATGTTCGCGTACTGGCTGTACCTCTTCGGTTCCCTCATCGCGGTGGCCGGCTTCCTCACCCCCCAGGGTGCGGCGGACTTCGGCTGGTTCGCCTACTCCCCGCTCTCGGACGCGGTCCGGTCGCCGGGTATCGGCGCCGACATGTGGATCATGGGTCTGGCCTTCTCCGGCTTCGGTACGATCCTCGGTTCGGTCAACTTCATCACCACGATCATCTGCATGCGCGCTCCCGGCATGACGATGTTCCGCATGCCGATCTTCGTCTGGAACGTCCTGCTGACCGGTGTGCTGGTCCTGCTGGCCTTCCCGGTTCTCGCCGCCGCGCTCTTCGCGCTGGAGGCGGACCGTAAATTCGGTGCGCATATCTTCGACGCGGCCAATGGCGGGGCATTGCTCTGGCAACACCTCTTCTGGTTCTTCGGCCATCCAGAGGTGTACATCATCGCGCTGCCGTTCTTCGGGATCGTCAGTGAGATCATCCCGGTCTTCAGCCGCAAGCCGATGTTCGGCTACATCGGTCTGATCAGCGCGACGATCGCCATCGCAGGCCTCTCCGTGACGGTGTGGGCGCACCACATGTACGCCACCGGCGGTGTGCTGTTGCCGTTCTTCTCGTTCATGACCTTCCTCATCGCGGTACCGACCGGTGTGAAGTTCTTCAACTGGATCGGCACGATGTGGAAGGGATCGTTGTCCTTCGAGACACCGATGCTCTGGGCCGTCGGCTTCCTGGTCACCTTCACCTTCGGTGGTCTGACCGGCGTGATCCTGGCGTCGCCCCCGCTGGACTTCCACGTCACGGACTCGTACTTCGTCGTCGCGCACTTCCACTACGTCATCTTCGGCACCGTGGTCTTCGCGATGTTCGCCGGATTCCACTTCTGGTGGCCGAAGTTCACCGGCAAGATGCTGGACGAGCGGCTCGGCAAGATCACCTTCTGGACACTGTTCGTGGGCTTCCACGGCACGTTCCTGGTGCAGCACTGGCTCGGTGCCGAAGGCATGCCCCGCCGTTACGCGGACTACCTCGCCGCAGACGGCTTCACCGCGCTGAACACGGTCTCGACGATCTCCTCGTTCCTGCTCGGCCTGTCGATGCTGCCGTTCTTCTACAACGTGTGGAAGACCGCCAAGTACGGCAAGAAGATCGAGGTCGACGACCCCTGGGGCTACGGCCGCTCGCTGGAGTGGGCGACCTCCTGCCCGCCTCCGCGGCACAACTTCCTCACCCTGCCGCGGATCCGTTCCGAATCCCCGGCGTTCGACCTGCATCACCCGGAGATCTCGGCGCTCGAGCAGCTGGAGCACCACTCCGAGGATGACAAGGCCCTCGCTGGTGGCAAGGAGGCCGGCAAGTGAAGATCCAGGGCAAGATGTTCCTCTGGCTGAGCGTCTTCATGCTGGCCATGGCCATCACGTACGGCGTGTGGTCGAAGGAGCCGGTCGGTACCACCGCACTCTTCCTGGCCTTCGGGCTGAGCGTCATGATCGGCTTCTACCTGGCCTTCACGGCCCAGCGGGTCGACGCCATGGCGCAGGACAACAAGGAAGCCGATGTCGCGGACGAGGCCGGCGAGGTGGGGTTCTTCTCCCCGCACAGCTGGCAGCCGCTCTCGCTGGCGGTCGGCGGTGCCCTCGCCTTCATGGGGGTCATCTTCGGCTGGTGGCTGCTCTACTTCTCGGCCCCGATCATCCTGATCGGTCTGTTCGGCTGGGTCTTCGAGTACTACCGCGGTGAGAACCGCACCCAGTGACATAGCGTTCCGCTCCACCTGACGGGGGGCCCGCACTTCTCCACCGAGAGGAGCGCGGGTCCCCCGTTCGCAGTCATCCCGCGCGCTGAAACGGATGAATCTTCATAGCGTGGGTGCATGAACCACACGCCGCGCATCCGCCCCGTAGTGAGCTGCACTCTGCTGGTCGTGAGCCTGGTCGCAGGTGTGACCGCCTGCGGCGGGTCCGACGGCCATCCGCTGGCGGAGAAGCCGTACGACGCTGTGGACGCGATCTCCACCAACGCGTCCGACGGCGACGAGAAGGTCGACCCCGGCAAGCCGCTGGAGGTCACCGTCGTCGACGACGACGGCCGGATCACGGACGTGTCGGCCGTCGACACGACGGGCCGCCACCTGGCGGGTGAACTCGACGTCGACGGAAAGCGGTGGCACTCCACCGTCCCGCTCGCCGCCGGCACCCGGTACACCGTCCGGGTCAGCGTGGAGGACGACGACGGCGCCCCGGGCAGCCGTACGCTCTCCTTCGGGACCACCTCCGCCAAGAAGTTCCTCAAGGTCGCCTTCGGCCCTCAGGCGGGCACCTACGGCGTCGGACAGCCCATCACGGCGGAACTCAGCGCTCCGGTCAAGGACAAGGCGTCCAGGGCCAACGTCGAGCGCGCCCTGCGGGTCCGCTCGACCCCCGCCGTGTCCGGCTCCTGGTACTGGGTCGACGACAAGACCCTGCACTACCGCCCCAAGGACTACTGGCCCGCCAGGGCCACCATCGACGTCACCAGCGGCCTGGCCGGGGTGAAGGTCACCGACGCCCTCTACGGCGCCCCCACGAAGCCGCTGAGGCTCACCACGGGGGACCGCATCGAGGCCATCACGGACGCCGCAGCGCACTCGATGACGGTCAAGCGGAACGGAAAAGTGATCAATACCATTCCGGTCACCACCGGCAAGCCCGGCTTCTCCACCCGAAACGGCGTCAAGGTCGTGCTGGGCAAGGAGTACTACGTACGTATGCGCGGGGAGACGATCGGCATCGCGGAGGGCTCCTCCGACTCGTACGACCTGCCGGTCTACTACGCGACGCGCGTCACCTGGAGCGGCGAGTACGTGCACGCCGCCCCCTGGTCCACCGGCTCGCAGGGGTACGCGAACGTCAGTCACGGCTGTACGGGCATGAGCACCAGCCTGGCCGAGTGGTTCTACAACATCGTGCGGCCGGGCGACATCGTCACGGTCGTGGGCAGCGAGGGCGAGACGATGACGCCGTTCGACAACGGCTACGGGGACTGGAACCTGTCCTGGGCCAAATGGCTGAAGGGCAGCGCCCTGCAGAAGAACACCACGCCGGACCGTACGGACACGATCCAGGCGGCGCGACTGCGCCCCGAGGTCTGACCGGACCGGGGAGTGCGCTGCCCCTCAGCGGGACCGCGGACGAGGCCGCGGCGGGACTCAGGCGTTCACGCAGTCCCTGGTGCGCAGCAGGGCGGCCAGGGCGTCCGCGAACTCGACCGGTTCGACCGGCAGGGTCACCGCGGCGTCCGCGCGGCTCCAGGTGGCCAGCCAGGCGTCCTGCGGGCGCCCGATCAGCAGCAGCACCGGCGGGCAGCGGAAGATCTCGTCCTTGATCTGCCGGCAGACGCCCATGCCGCCCGCGGGCGCCGTCTCGCCGTCCAGCACGCAGACGTCGACGCCGCCGCGGTCCAGCGCCTCCAGGACGGCGGGCAGGGTGGCGCATTCCAGGAACTGCACCGGTGGCACATCGGCCGCAGGCCTGTGCCCGGCTGCCAGCCTCACCTGCTCACGGGTGTTGGCGTCGTCGCTGTAGACCAGGACCGTGGCGGTCGGCTGCATTGTTCCTCCGTGACATCTGTGTCTTCGGGGCTTTCCGGGCATGAACCGATGCGCGGATCGTACTCCGCCCGACGGTCAGTCAGCACTGCTCGGGACAGCGGTTCCATGGGCCGTTCGGGGAGGACACACCCGGCTGACACACCGAACGGCACCCCCCGGGGTGAGGGCGGGATAAGCGACCGACATAATGTCGGTCGTGGCGACAGCAACGACAGTAGAAACCGGGCACGCGCACCCGTCGGTCAATCGACCGAACCTCACCAGCGTCGGAACCATCATCTGGTTGAGTTCCGAGCTGATGTTCTTCGCGGCCCTCTTCGCGATGTACTTCACCCTGCGATCGGTGACGGGACCGGATCATTGGAAGGAGATGGCCGAGCACCTGAACTTCCCGTTCTCGGCGACGAACACCACGATCCTGGTGCTCTCCTCACTCACCTGCCAGCTCGGCGTCTTCGCCGCGGAGCGAGGTGATGTGAAGAAGCTCCGCACCTGGTTCATTATCACTTTCGTGATGGGCTCGATCTTCATCGGAGGCCAGGTCCTCGAGTACACCGAACTGGTCAAGGAAGCGGGTCTCTCGCTGTCCTCCGACCCGTACGGCTCGGTGTTCTACCTGACCACCGGCTTCCACGGTCTGCACGTGACAGGCGGTCTCATCGCCTTCCTGCTCGTTCTGGGCAGGACGTACGCAGCCAAGAGGTTCACCCACGAACAGGCGACCGCCGCCATCGTCGTGTCCTATTACTGGCACTTCGTCGATGTCGTGTGGATCGGCCTCTTCGCCACGATCTACATGATCAAGTAACCGGGTTCGAACCCGAACCACATCCAGCATCGACGCAGAAGATCCTGACACCGGGGTAATCCGTGAAAAAGCTCTCCGCACGACGACGCCATCCGTTGGCGGCGGTCGTCGTACTACTCCTCGCGCTGGCGGCCACTGGGGGGCTGTACGCCGCGTTTGCGCCCGCGAGTAAGGCGCAGGCCGACGAAACCGCCCAGTCCCTCGCCATCGATGAGGGCAAGAAGCTGTACTCCGTCGGTTGCGCCAGCTGCCACGGAACCGGCGGTCAGGGCACCACCGACGGGCCGAGCCTGGTCGGCGTGGGCTCCGCCGCCGTTGACTTCCAGGTCGGTACGGGCCGTATGCCGGCGCAGCAGCCGGGCGCCCAGGTGCCGAAGAAGAAGGTCATCTACAGCCAGGCGCAGATCGACCAGCTCGCGGCGTACGTCGCGTCGCTCGGCGCCGGCCCGATCACTCCGAACAAGAGCCAGGTCAGCCCTGATGGTGCGGACATCGCCAAGGGTGGCGACCTGTTCCGTAGCAACTGCGCGCAGTGCCACAACTTCACCGGCGAGGGCGGTGCGCTGTCGAACGGCAAGTACGCGCCCAGCCTTGAAGGCGTGGACCCGAAGCACATCTACGAGGCCATGCAGACCGGCCCGCAGAGCATGCCGTCCTTCCCGGACACGACGATGCCCGAGCAGCAGAAGCGGGACATCATCGCGTACATCCAGACCGTGAACAGCGGTCAGTCGGAGAACCCGGGTGGTCTGAAGCTGGGTGGCCTGGGGCCGGTCAGCGAGGGGCTGTTCGCCTGGGTCTTCGGGCTCGGCGCACTGATCGCAGTTGCCATTTGGGTCGCGGCCCACACCGCTAAGGCCAAGAAGTCATGAGTAGCCAAGAGATTCCAGACGAGAAACTGCCTGCTGAGCAGGCACCCGCGCACGGCGCGGTAGAGGTCGCGGACGACCCGTTCGCCGACCCGGGGCTGCCGGCCCACAAGCCGCGCATCCAGGACATCGACGAACGGGCTGCGAAGCGCTCCGAGCGCACCGTCGCGCTCATGTTCACGCTGTCCATGCTGGCGACGGTCGGCTTCATCGCCTCGTACGTCATCTTCCCGGTCGACAAGATCGTGTACATCTGGCCCTTCGGCCACGTGAGCGCGCTCAACTTCTCCCTGGGTCTGACCCTGGGCGTGGCCCTCTTCACGATCGGCGCCGGCGCCGTCCACTGGGCGCGCACGCTGATGTCCGACGTGGAGGTCGCCGACGACCGGCACGCCATCGAGGCCGAGCCCGAGGTCAAGGCGAAGGTCCTGGCGGACTTCGCGGCGGGTGCCGAGGAGTCCGCGTTCGGACGGCGCAAGCTGATCCGCAACACCATGTTCGGCGCGCTGGCCCTGGTGCCGCTCTCCGGTGTGATGCTGCTGCGCGACCTCGGTCCGCTGCCGGAGAAGAAGCTCCGCAACACCCTGTGGGCCAAGGGCAAGCAGCTCATCAACATGAACACGATGGAGCCGCTGCGTCCCGAGGACGTCGCCGTCGGTTCGCTCACCTTCGCCATGCCCGAGGGCCTGGAGGAGGACGCGCACGACTTCCAGAACCAGATCGCCAAGGCCGCGCTGATGATCATCCGCATCGAGCCGGACAACATCAAGGACAAGCGCGAGCGCGAGTGGGCCCACGAGGGAATCGTGGCCTTCTCCAAGATCTGCACCCACGTCGGCTGCCCGATCAGCCTGTACGAGCAGCAGACGCACCATGTGCTCTGCCCGTGCCACCAGTCCACCTTCGACCTCTCCGACGGCGCCCGTGTCATCTTCGGTCCGGCCGGTCACGCCCTTCCGCAGCTGCGGATCGGTGTGAACGCCGAGGGTAACCTCGAAGCGCTCGGTGACTTCGAAGAGCCCGTCGGTCCTGCCTTCTGGGAGCGCGGATGAGTACTGCGACCGACACACAGCGCAAGGCGCCCGCCGGTGAGCGGGTGGCCGACTGGGCGGACGGCCGGCTCGGGATCTACTCCCTGGCCAAGGCCAACATGCGCAAGATCTTCCCGGACCACTGGTCCTTCATGCTCGGGGAGATCGCGCTCTACAGCTTCATCATCATCATCCTCACGGGTGTGTATCTGACGCTGTTCTTCGAGCCGAGCATGAGCGAGGTCGTGTACCACGGCTCGTACGAGCCGATGCAGGGCATCCGGATGTCCGCGGCCTACGCCTCGACGCTGGACATCAGCTTCGACGTCCGCGGTGGTCTGCTGGTTCGCCAGATCCACCACTGGGCCGCGCTGATCTTCCTGGCCGGCATGTTCGTGCACATGATGCGCGTCTTCTTCACGGGGGCGTTCCGCAAGCCGCGTGAGATCAACTGGCTGTTCGGCTTCCTGCTGTTCGTGCTGGGTATGTTCACCGGCTTCACCGGCTACTCGCTCCCGGACGACCTGCTGTCCGGTACGGGTGTCCGCTTCACCCAGGGCGCGATCCTGTCGATGCCGATCGTCGGCACGTACATCTCGATGTTCCTGTTCGGCGGAGAGTTCCCCGGTCACGACTTCGTCGGCCGGTTCTACTCGATCCACATCCTGCTGCTGCCGGGCATCATGCTCGGTCTGCTGGTGGCGCACCTGATCCTGGTCTTCTACCACAAGCACACGCAGTTCGCGGGACCCGGCCGCACCAACAAGAACGTCGTCGGCATGCCGCTGATGCCGGTGTACATGGCGAAGGCCGGTGGCTTCTTCTTCCTGGTCTTCGGCATCATCGCCATCATCGCGGCCATCGCCACGATCAACCCGATCTGGAACATCGGCCCGTACCGTCCGGACCAGGTGTCCACCGGCGCCCAGCCCGACTGGTACATGGGCTTTGCCGAGGGTCTGATCCGAGTGATGCCCGGCTGGGAGATCAACCTCTGGGGCCACACGCTCGTCCTGGGTGTGTTCATCCCGCTGATGGCCTTCGGACTGGTGCTCGGGATCATCGCCGTCTACCCGTTCGTCGAGTCCTGGATCACTGGGGACAAGCGCGAGCACCACATCCTGGACCGCCCGCGCAACGCCCCGACCCGGACGGCCTTCGGCGTCGCCTGGATCACCGAGTACGTCGTCGTCTTCATCGGCGGTGCCAACGACCTGTGGGCCACGCACTTCCACCTGTCGCTGAACGCCATCTCCTGGTTCGTCCGGATCTTCATCTTCGTCGGCCCGGTCATCGCGTTCGTCGTCACCCGGCGGATCTGCCTCGGCCTCCAGCGCCGCGACAAGGAGAAGGTGCTGCACGGGCGCGAGTCCGGCATCATCAAGCGCCTGCCGCACGGTGAGTTCGTCGAGATCCACGAGCCGCTCGGCCCCGAGCAGCTGCACACGCTCACCGCGCACGAGCAGTACAAGCCGGTCGAGATCGGCCCGACGGTCGACGAGAACGGTGTCGAGCGCAAGGTGTCGGCCCTGCAGAAGCTGCGGGCCCGGCTCAGCAAGGGCTACTTCGGCGAGAACAACCAGATCGCCAAGCCCACCGCCGAGGAGTACAAGGAGATCACCAGCGGCCACGGTCACCACTGATCGCCTGAACTGATCGCCACAGCAGGAGCCCCGTCCATTCGATGGACGGGGCTCTTCGCTGTCCACGGTGCTCGATAGGGTGGAGGCGATCCCTTTTACCGGCTGTGGACCCAGGAGCGGACCATGAACGTTGTGACCCCGATCGGCGGCGACAGCGTGGCGGACCGTACCTGGCCCGGCGTGCTGAATCCCCTGCTGCGCGGCGAGAACCTCACCGCCGACGACACCGCGTGGGCGATGGACCGCATCATGAGCGGCGAGGCGACCGATGTGCAGATCGCCGGATTCGCGGTGGCCCTGCGGGCCAAGGGCGAGACGATCGACGAGGTGTCCGGCCTGGTACGGGCGATGTACGAGCACGCCAACACCATCCACGTACCCGGCCGCACGGTAGACATCGTCGGCACCGGCGGCGACCTCGCCAAGACCGTCAACATCTCCACCATGTCGGCGATCGTCATCGCCGGCACCGGCGCCAAGGTCGTCAAGCACGGCAACCGCGCCTCCTCGTCGGCGAGCGGCTCCTCCGATGTGCTGGAAAAACTCGGCGTCAACCTGGACCTCTCCGCGCAGCGGGTCGTCGAGGTCGCCGAGGAGGCGGGCATCACCTTCTGCTTCGCGGTGAAATTCCACCCCGCCCTGCGGTACGTCGCCAGGGCCCGCAAGGAGCTCGGCGCGCCGACCACGTTCAACATCCTCGGGCCGCTCACCAACCCGGCCGGGGTGCGCTCCCAGGCCGTCGGTGTGGCCGACCTGAAGATGGCGCCCATCGTCGCCGGTGTCCTCGCCGGGCGCGGCAATTCGGCGCTGGTCTTCCGCGGCGACGACGGTCTGGACGAGCTGACGACGACCGCGACCTCGCGGGTCTGGGTGGTCCGGGACGGAGCGGTGCGCGAGGAGGCGTTCGACCCGCGCGACGTCGGTCTTGAGCTGGTGCCCGTGCAGGCCCTGCGTGGTGCGGACGCCTCGTACAACGCCGATGTGGCCCGCCGGGTGCTGGCCGGCGAGCGGGGGCCGGTGCGTGACGCCGTGCTGCTCAACTCGGCGGCGGCGCTGGTGGCGCTGGACGCGGCGGACGGCACGCTGAACGAGCAGCTCGCGGCCGGGATGGCGAAGGCCGCCGAGTCCATCGACTCCGGGGCGGCGACGCGCGCGCTGGAGCGCTGGGTGGCGGCCAGCAACGCCTGAGACAGGCGCAGATGTGGCGCAGGGCGCAGTCCGGATCCTGGACTGTGCCTTGCGCGTTTTCGTACGTATGGCAAGATGCTGGGCAGGTCATGAGTGACAGCGACTACGGCCCCGGCCCGCTGTCCGGCAACCCTCCGTCCGTGGCGGGGTGCCCCGGGTGAAGACCAGGCCGTGGGCAGCGAGGTCTGCGGCAAGCGCGGGCCCCTCGGCATCTGTGAATGCCAACCCCCGGGGTCCTGGTCCCTAGGGAGTCTCTTGTGAGCACGCGAATGCGATAGGGCCGTCGGCCCTCCTCCGCACCCCCCCTCTTTTCTCTTCTGCTGCGCTGCCGCGTATTCGCCGGCGCATGCAATTCGCCTGCCTCTTACGGGAGTTCGCCATGTCTGTCTTCACCGCTGCCGCCGACCAGTCGCTTTGTGCCCCTCTGTCGGTTCTGGGCAAGGATGTGACGGTTCCGCTGGTCACCGGTGGTGAGGTCACCTACGCCGCTCTCGACTACGCCGCCAGCGCCCCCGCCCTCCAGCGCGTCTGGGACGATGTCGCCGCGTACGCGCCGTACTACGGCAGCGTCCACCGCGGGGCCGGCTACCTCTCGCAGCTTTCCACGGACCTCTTCGAGAACAGCCGCGCGACCGTCGCGGAGTTCCTCGGCTGCCGCGCCGACGACCAGGTGATCTTCACCCGCTCGACCACCGACTCGCTGAACCTGCTGGCCGCGGTCGTCCCGGCCGACTGCCAGGTCTTCGTGTACGAGACCGAGCACCACGCCTCGCTGCTGCCGTGGCGCGACGCCCGGGTGACCTACCTGAACGCCCCGCGCACCCCCGCCCAGGCCGTCGAGACGCTGGAGCGCGCGCTCGCCGACCGAGAGCCCTACGGCTCCGCGCTGGTCTGCGTCACCGGCGCCTCCAATGTCACCGGCGAGCTGTGGCCGGTGAAGGAGCTGGCCGCCGCGGCGCACGCGCACGGTGCCCGGATCGTGCTGGACGCCGCGCAGCTCGCCCCGCACCACCCCGTCGACATCGCCGAGCTGGACGTCGACTGGGTCGCCTTCTCCGGACACAAGCTGTACGCGCCCTTCGGCTCGGGTGTCCTGGCCGGCCGGGCCGACTGGCTCCAGGAGGCCGACCCCTACCTCGCGGGCGGCGGCGCCTCGCGCAAGGTGGCCCGCCGCACCGACGGCGGCGTGGACGTCGAGTGGCACTCCACCGCCGCCCGCCACGAGGCCGGTTCCCCCAATGTCATCGGCGTCTACTCCATCGCCTCCGCCTGCAAGGCGCTCACCGAGGCGGGCTTCGACGGCCTGGTCGCCCGGGAGCAGCATCTCGTGAGCACGGTCCGGGCCGGCCTCGCCGGCATCCCCGAGGTCAAGGTGCTCTCGCTGTTCGGCGACGACGCCCCGCGGGTCGGCGTCATCTCCTTCGTGGTGGAGGGCTGGAACAGCTCGCACTTCGCCGCCGCGCTCTCCGCCGAGTACGGCATCGGGGTCCGCGACGGTCTGTTCTGCGCCCACCCGCTGGTCCGCACCCTGCTGGGCAGCGACCCGCAGGAGGTCGGCGAGTGCGGCGCGCCGGAGGCCGAACCGGGAGAGCTCTCACTCAACGCGATCCGGGTGAGCTTCGGCGCCGGTACGCCGGACGAGCACATCGAGCGTTTCGTCCGCGCGGTCAAGGAGCTGGTGAGCAAGGGCGCCCAGTGGAAGTACCGCACCGAGGACGGCCGCTGCGTCCCGGACCGGGGCGCGGCGCAGCTCTGACAGGCACACAGCACTTCGGCGGGGGACGGGCAGCCCAGCCCGTCCCCCGCCGAAGTGTCACGCCGTGAAGACGTGCCTACGCGTCGAGGCCGATGGCGAAGGCGGCCTCCAGGTCGTGCTGCGAGTAGGTACGGAACGCCACATGCGTGTCGGTGGCCTCGACGCCGGGGATCTTGCTGATCCGGCCGGGGATGACGTCGGCCAGATCGTCGTGCCTGGCCACCCGGACCATGGCGATCAGGTCGTACGTACCGGTGACCGAGAAGACCTCGCTGACGCTGTCCAGCGCCGCGATGGCCTCGGCGATCTCGGGAATACGGTCCACGCTGGTTTTGATGAGCACGATCGCGGTGATCACGGCTGGCTTTCTCCCTCGGTGGCCGTGGCTGGTGTCTTCACTCTATCCGTACGCCGGAAACGCCCCCAGGCGTAGACGAAGCCCAGGGCGAAGCCCACCACATGGGCCAGATAGGCCACCCCCGGCCCCCCGTCGCCCGCGCCCTGGACCGCCAGCCACTGCAGGACGAACCAGAAGACCAGCACGATCCAGGCGGGGAAGCGCAGCGGCAGGAAGAAGAGGAACGGGAACAGGCTGGTGACCCGGGCCCTGGGGAACAGGTACAGGAACGCCCCGAGCACCGCCGAGATCGCCCCCGACGCGCCCACCAGCGTCTGGTCGGAGGTGGCGTGGGCGGCCGCGTAGGCGACCAGGGCGAGATAGCCGCAGATGACGTAGAAGAAGGTGAACCCGAGCCGGCCCATGCGCTCCTCGGTCATCGCCCCGAAGACGTACAGGAAGAGCACGTTGCCGAGCAGGTGCAGCCAGCTGCCGTGGACGAAGAGGGCGGTGAGCGGGGTGAGCAGGGCGTGTGCGGAGCCGTCCCACAGCTCACCGGGGATCACGCCCCAGCGTTCGAAGTACCCGGCCTGGGCGGCGAGCAGGGCATCGGCGGTCCCGGGCACCGGGGCGAGGCCGGAGAGCGGGCTGATCACGAAGACCAGGACGCAGACCGTGATCAGGGCATGGGTCACCAGCGGTCCGCCCGAGGCGACCGTCCGTAGCAGCCCGCCGGTCAGCCTGCCGGTCACAGCTCGCCGATCGATCATGAACAGAGCATGACGCAAGCGGAGGGAACGGGACAGACCGCCTCGCCGTGTCGGGGGGACATGGCAAGGCCGTAGGGTTACGGCAGGACATCCGCAGTTCGACGGCGCACCGCGAGATCCTTGAAGGCAAGGCAGCACGAGGCTCGACGAAAGAGGACGCAACGATGACGACGGTTCCCCAGCCGACCGACGGGACTCGCTGGCGCTGCACGCTCTGCGGAAATCTCACGCGCTTCGACGTGACGCGCTCCTCGAAGGTCGTCGAATACGTCCATCTCGACCTGGCCGGTGAGTCCAGCGTCGAGGAACGCGAGGTGGTCAGTGAGACCATCGAGTCGGTGCGTTGCCGTTGGTGCAATGCGGTGGACCAGATCGAACTGGTGGACAGGCCGGGTGCCGACTCCTGACGGAGCCGCGCCCATAGACATTTGGGGTGACGGATGGTGGAGCAGCCCGAGAGCGGCGCCGAGTCGGCCGAGGCGGCCGGCGACGCCGTCGAGGCGCTCGACCGCCCGCTGCCCGAAGGTGTACGGCGGCGGGTCGTCGCTCTGGTCTCGGACGCGTTCGGCGGCCTGACGGTCACCGAACTCCCCGCCCAGCTGCGGCAGTACGCCCGCTTCACCCCGACCCGGCGGGCCAAGTTCGCCGGGAACGCGATGGCGGCCGCCCTGGAGGGCGACGCGCTGTTCCGGCAGCGCATCGGCGACCGGCTCAAGGAGGGGCAGTCGGAGCTGGCCGCCGCCCTGGAGGCCGGTGCTCCGCCCGCCGCCGCCGATCCCGTCGATGTGGCCGCGGTGGCCTATGTGCTGCGCCCGGCGGGCTGGGTGAAGCTGGTCGCCGCCGCGGGCGAGGAGGCCCAGCGTGCCGACGCCGAGCGCGCCGACGAGGAGAGCCGCCGCGAGCTGGACCGGCTGCGCGAGGAGCTCGTCCGGGCCCGCTCGCAGACGAAGAGCGAGACGGAGCGGCTGCGCGGCGAGCTGGAGGCGGCCCGCAAGGAGGCCGAATCCCTTCAGCGCAAGCTGCGCAGCGCCGTCAACGAGGTCAGGCGTGGTGAGGCCGCGCTGCGCCGCAGCCGGGCCGAGACCGACGCCGTACGGTCCGAGGCGGCCGCCCAGGTCTCCGCGGCCGAGAGCGAGAGCCGTCGGCTCAAGGCGCGGCTGGGGGAGGCCGAGGCGTCCGTGGAGGCGGGCCGCCGGGCCGCCAGGGAGGGCCGCTCGGTCGAGGACATGCGGCTGCGGCTGCTGCTGGACACGGTGCTCGACGCGGCGAGCGGGCTCCGCCGCGAACTGGCCCTGCCGCCCTCCTCGATCCGCCCCGCCGACGGCGTCGACGCGGTCGAGCCGGGCCGCATGTCGCCCAAGGACATTGCAGCCAGGGCCCTTTCGGAGACCGACCCGGCCCTGCTCGACCAGCTGCTCGCGCTGCCGCAGGCGCATCTGATCGTCGACGGCTACAACGTCACCAAGACCGGTTATCCGCAACTCCCGCTGGAGAAGCAGCGGTTGAGACTGCTGGGCGGACTCTCGGTGCTCGCGGCACAGACCGGCGCCGAGATGACCTGTGTCTTCGACGGCGCCGAGCTGGCGGCCCCGGTGCTGCTCGCGCCGCCGCGCGGGGTCCGGGTGCTGTTCAGCAAGCCCGGGGTGACCGCCGACGAGCTCATCCGCCAGCTGGCGCGCGCCGAACCTCCGGGCAGGCCCGTCGTCGTGGTCTCCACCGACCGCGAAGTCGCCGACGGAGTGGCGAAGGCGGGCGCCAGGCCCGTTGCGTCCGCCTTGCTCCTGAAGCGCCTTTCGCGCGTCTAGTGGCACTTGCCGGGTCTCGGCGGAAATCGGGGAACGGACCGTCAAGTCTCGGCTACACCCTGTGTGTCGTGGGTAAAGAAGTGCAGCCCGTGATGAGATTTTTCGGGTGAGGATTTGAACTGATCACAAGTTGGTCACTAGGGTCGGGCCTCGAACCTTCGCACGGTTGATCACCCACCCGGGGTGACGGTGAAGGCACCGCCGAGTCCGTGACATGCACGGAGCCGGGGATCCGATCCCCCACAGCCCGGTAGGCGGCTCGAGGAAGAAGGAGCTCGCCTCCGTGGCGTCCCACCGTCGTCCCAAGCAGCCGAGCCGCGCCCGTGTGACCGTGCTCACCGCGACCGCCGCCGCAGCCGTGGCCCTGACCTCCCAGGCGGCCCACGCCGACCCGAAGCCCTCCAAGAGCGAGGTCAAGGCGAAGGTCGAGAAGATCGGCCACGAGGCCGGCGAGGCCAACGAGCAGTACTACGGCGCCAAGGAGAAGCAGCAGAAGCTGGAGAAGGAAGTCGGCGCGCTGCAGGACAAGGTGGCCCGCGGCCAGCAGGAGATCAATACGCTCCGCAACGGCCTCGGTTCGCTCGCCGCGGCGCAGTACCGCTCCGGCGGCATCGACCCGTCGGTGCAGCTCTTCCTCTCGTCCAACCCGGACACCTTCCTCGACGAGGCCTCGGCCCTCGACCAGTTGACGGCCAAGCAGACCGAGGCCCTGGGGAAGATCCAGGAGAAGCAGCGGGTCCTCGCGCAGCAGCGCAAGGAGGCCCAGGACAAGCTCGGTGACCTCGCGGACGTACGCAAGACGCTCGGCGAGAAGAAGAAGAAGCTCCAGAACAAGCTGGCCGAGGCGCAGCGCCTGCTCAACTCGATGACCACCGCCGAGCGCACGAAGATGCGCGAGGACCAGCAGCGCGCCAGCCGCTCCGCGGGCGACCGCGTCGACCTGGGCAACGAACTCCCCGCCTCCGCCTGGGGTGCCGCCGCACTGAACGCCGCCAAGACCCAGGTGGGCAAGCCGTACCAACGCGGTGGCACCGGCCCCGGATCCTTCGACTGCTCCGGGCTGACCCAGTGGGCCTACGCCCAGGCCAACGTCCAGATCTCCCGGGTCACGTACACCCAGGTCAACGATGGTGCCCGCATCGGGCGCAGCGCGCTGAAGCCGGGCGACCTGGTCTTCTTCAACAACACCTCTCACGTGGGCCTCTACGCGGGCAACAACACCGTCCTGCACGCCCCGTACACGGGCACGGTCGTCCGCTTCGAGTCGATGGACACCATGGGCAGCTTCCAGTTCGGCGTGCGCGTCGGCTGACGACGCCCGAACGGGCGAATTCCCGCGCCCTCGCAGACAGTCCGCCCCGCCGGAGACCACAGGTCACCGGCGGGGCGTCGCCGTATTCGCCGCCCCTCCCTCCGGTGTGGCCGTTCGTCGCTCCGTGATCGTCCGACTACTGTCTGCCTGCTGTGCAGCTCCCGGTCGTCGGTCCGCCCGCCCCGGGCGGCAGGGGCTGCGCGCGTCTGCGTACAGCGGAAGGGAGTGCGGCGTCCTGTGGTGTCCCATCGCCGTTCCACACAGTCCGGCCTCAACCTGAGCGTCCGGGCCACCGTTCTTTCGGCCGCGGCGGCGACCGTCGCCGCCACCCTCGGGGCGGCCACCGCGAACGCCGACCCGCAGGGCGCGCCCCGGACCGCCAAGGCCCGGATCGACCTGCTGTACACCCAGGCCGAGCGGGCCACCGAGCAGTACAACAAGGCCGGCGAGAACGCCGACCGGCTGCGTGGCGAGTTCGACCGGGCCCAGGACCGGGCGGCCCGCGGCCAGGAACAGGTCAACCGGATGCGTACGGCGCTGGGTTCGGCGGCGAGCGCGCAGTACCGTTCCGGCGGTATCGACCCCTCGCTCGCCCTGCTGCTCTCCTCCGACCCGGACAGCTATCTCGACCGGGCGGCCGTGCTGGAGCGGCTGACCGGCCTCCAGGCCACCGAGCTGCGGCAGCTCCAGCAGGTCCAGCGCGGGCTCGCGCAGACCCGCGCGGAGGCGGACCGTGCGCTGGCCGAGCTGGAGCGCAACCGGGCGGCCGCCACCCGGCACAAACGGACCGTCGAGCGCAAGATCACCGAGGCCAGGAAGCTGCTGGCCACGCTGCCCGGCGCCGACCGGGCGCAGTTCGAGCGGGCCTCGCGCTCCGGCCGCGACGGCGCGTTCCCGGCGACGGCCGATCTGCCGGCCGGCTCCGCACGCGCGGCGGTGGCCGTCGCGGCGGTCCGGCAGGCGCTGGGCCGCCCGTACATCTGGGGGGCCAACGGGCCGGCCGGATTCGACTGTTCCGGGCTGATGCAGTGGGCGTACGCCCAGGCTGGGGTCAGCCTGCCGCGGACCTCGCAGGCCCAGCGGTACGCGGGACACATGGTGCGGCTCTCCGAGGCCCGCCCCGGAGACCTGGTCGTCTACCGCGCGGACGCCGGCCACATCGCGATGTACGTCGGCAACGGCCAGGTGATCCATGCCCCGTACCCAGGGGCCCCGGTGCGCTACGACCCCGTCGGCATGATGCCCGTCTCGTCGGTCACCCGCGTCTGACCGTACCCTCGATCGGGTGAATGGCAGGCGGGGACGGCACGGCGGGCGGCGGGCGGCGGGGGCGCTGCTCGCCGGGCTGCTGCTCGTCTCCGGCTGCGCGGCCCCCGACGACGACGCCGCTCCCGGGGCCACCGCCCGGGGCATCCGCGCCACGCTGGACCGCCGGGCCGCCGCCGTGCTCGACCACGACACGGACGCCTTCCTGGCCACGACGGACCCCGGGGCCACCGGGCTGCGCACGGCCGAGCGCCGGGAGCTCGCCAACCTCGCGGACGTACCGCTCGGCTCATGGACGTACCGTCTGCACGACGTGACCGGGCAGGGCGCCGACCGGGCCACCGCCGAGGTCGAGCTGCGCTACCGGATCAAGGACTACGACGCCGCTCCGGTCGCCGCGGACCGGGTGCTCGACCTGAGACGGGACCGGGCGGACGGCCGCTGGTACGTCGTCGGGGACCGGGCCGGCGGGGACGGTGCCCGCCTGCTCTGGCAGCAGGGCGACGTACGGGTGGTGCACGGGACGCACAGCCTCGTGCTCGGCGTCGGCCGCACCGGACAGGAGCTGCGCGCCATCGCCCGGACCGCGGACCGCGCGGTGCCCGCCGTCTCCCGCGCCTGGCCGGAGCACTGGGCGGGCCGCGTGGTGCTGCTCGTACCGCGCACGGTGGACGACATGGCGGAGCTGCTGGGCACGGCGGCGGACTACCGGGGCATCGCCGCCGTCACCACCGGGCAGACCGGCGGCACGGGCCGGACCCCCGCCGACCGGGTGATCGTCAACCCGCAGGCGTACGGCACGCTCGGCACCTTCGGGCAGCGGATCGTGCTCACCCACGAGACCACCCATGTCGCCACCCGCGCCCGCACCTCCGCCGCGACCCCGGCCTGGCTCTCCGAGGGCTTCGCGGACTGGGCGGCCTACCGCTCCGAGGACCGCACCCCGGCACGGATCGCGCCCGAACTCGCCGACGCCGTCCGGCGCGGCGACCTGCCCGCCGAGCTTCCCGCGGACGAGGACTTCGGCTTCGCGGGCGACCCCGCGCGCCTGGCGAGGGCGTACGAGGGCGGCTGGGCGGCCTGCGCGCTGATCGCCGACCACTGGGGCGAGAAGAAGCTGTTCGCCTTCTACCGGGCCGTCGGAGGGCATCGGGGGCGGGACGGAGCGGTGGAGCAGGCCATGCACGAGGTGCTCGACACGACCCCGCAGGACTTCACCGCGCTCTGGCGGGAGCATCTGCGCTCCGGGCTCGGCTAGGAGCCGACCGGCTCCGCCTCCCGGCCGGGACCGGGCCGCACGGCGGACCCGCGGTCGTCGCGCGCCGCCCCGGGAACCGTCCGTCGCCACAGCCGGCGGCAGGCGATCAGCGTCGCCGCGACCAGCAGGCCGTTGCGCAGGAACATCAGCGTCACGCCGGTCGCGTCGCTGGTCACCACGTGTGTGAACCCGAGCGGGAACTCCCACTGGGTGATGCCCGTCGCCAGCAGCACCAGACCGGCCGGCAGGACCATCCGGCTGTCGCGGAAGACCAGGCAGACCGCCGCCAGACCGACCAGCCACAGCATGTACTGGGGGCTGATCACCCGGCTCGTCGTCGTGAACAGCAGCACCGCCGCGAACGCCGCGTCCGCCGGAGTGCTCGCGCCGAAGTCACGGGCCCGCAGCCGCCACACCAGCAGCCAGCCGAACGCGAGCACGGACAGACCGAGGGCGAGCGTGCTCACCAGCGGCACGTGCGGACCCAGGAACTCCATCGAGCCGTAGTGCAGCTCCACCCGGCCCTGCCAGCCGAACTGCCGCGCCACATGGAAGATCAGCGCGCCCAGCGACTCGACCTCGGTGCCCCGGTCGCGCTGGGCGCCGAGGAAGGCCAGCGCCCCCGGCATCGCCACGGCGCACCCCACCAGCAGCCCGGCCGCCGTCACCGCCGCGGCCGTCCACGCCAGCCGCGTGCGCCGGCCGCGCGCCGTACCGGCCAGGATCAGTGCCGGCCACACCTTCAGCAGCGCACCGACGGCGGCCAGCACCCCCATCACCCGCGGATGCCGCAGCCCCGCCAGGAGCGCCGCCACCGCCACCGCCGTGACCATCACGTCGTAACGGGCGTACGCGGTCGTGCCGAGCAGCGGCACCCCCGCCACCCACACCCAGGCGCCCGCCACCGACCGGCCGCCGCCCCGGCCCGCGTACAGCAGCAGCGCCAGCACCAGCCCGTCGCACACGAACGCGAGGACGAAGAAGGCCGAGGCGTAGTCCAGGAACGGCAGCAGCGCGGGGGAGAGGATGGCCAGCGCGGCCAGCGGCGGGTACTGCCAGGTGACGTCGGACTCCGGATACGTACCGGTCTTCAGGACCTCGGACCAGCCGTGGTAGATCACCGAGACGTCACTGGTCACGTCCGGGCCGGGCAGTGTGATCACCTTGGTGACGAAGAGCAGCAGCGCGACCCTGGTCAGGGCCCACACCGCTGCGGCGGCGAGCCGTGCGCCGGTCGATCCCGTCATGAACGCCTCATCCGTATCCGTCATTCGTCGGTCGTTGTGCGGTGGTACGAGGGGCCATGATGCCCGCACGGCCGGTGCGGGAGCCATCGGGGCCGGACCGCCCGGTACTGTCGGCCGGGATGGACAAGACCCTGATCGTGACCAACGACTTCCCGCCCCGCCCCGGCGGCATCCAGGCGTTTCTGCACAACATGGCGCTGCGCCTGGACCCCGGACGGATCGTCGTCTACGCCTCCACCTGGAAGCGGACCGCCGAAGGCGTCGCGGCCACCGCCGCCTTCGACGCCGAGCAGCCGTTCACCGTTGTGCGCGACCCGACGACGATGCTGCTGCCGACCCCGCGGGTCACCCGGCGCGCGGTACGGCTGCTGCGCGAACACGGCTGCACCTCCGTCTGGTTCGGAGCCGCGGCCCCGCTCGGGCTGATGGCACCGGCGCTGCGCAGGGCAGGCGCCCGCCGTCTGGTCGCCACCACCCACGGGCACGAGGCGGGCTGGGCCCAGCTGCCCGCGGCCCGGCAGCTGCTGCGACGGATCGGCGAGGGCACCGACACGATCACCTATCTGGGGGAGTACACCCGCTCCCGGATCGCCCCCGCGCTCAGCCCCGGGGCCGCGGCGCTCATGGCTCAACTGCCGCCCGGCGTCGACGAGAAGACCTTCCACCCGGGATCGGGCGGGGACCGGGTCAGGGCCGGGCTCGGCCTCGCGGACCGGCCCGTCGTCGTCTGTGTGTCACGGCTCGTGCCGCGCAAGGGCCAGGACACGCTGATCCTCGCGATGCCCGCGATCCTGGCGCAGGTGCCGGACGCGGTGCTCCTGATCGTCGGCGGCGGACCGTACGCCAAGGAGCTGAAGCGGCTGGCCGCTCAGACCGGGGTCGAGGAGTCCGTGCGGTTCACCGGACCGGTGCCGTGGGAGGAGCTGCCCGCCCACTACGGCGCGGGCGACGTCTTCGCCATGCCGTGCCGCACCCGCCGGGGCGGCCTGGACGTGGAGGGGCTCGGCATCGTCTTCCTGGAGGCCTCCGCGACCGGTCTGCCGGTGGTGGCGGGCGACTCGGGCGGCGCGCCCGACGCGGTGCTCGACGGCGAGACCGGGTGGGTGGTGCGCGGCGGCAGCGTGGAGGAGACGGCCGACCGGATCGTCACCCTGCTCCACGACCCGGAGCTGCGGCAGCGGATGGGGGAGCGGGGCCGGGCCTGGGTCGAGGAGAAGTGGCGCTGGGACCTGCTCGCCGAACGGCTCCGGGCGCTGCTCTGAGCCACGTACGCGAGAGGGCCTGCACACGCCGTGCGGGCCCTCTCGCGTACGGATACCGGGTCAGCCCCGGTAGATCGACTGCCGGGTCAGCCCCGGTAGATCGACTCGATCTCGTCCGCGAAGTCCTTCGCCACCACGTTCCGCTTCAGCTTCAGCGACGGCGTGATGTGGCCCGCCTCCTCGGTGAACTGCGAGTCCAGGATGCGGAACTTGCGCACCGACTCCGCCTTGGAGACGGCCGCGTTCCCGTCGTCCACCGCCCGCTGCACCGCGGCCAGCAGCTCCGGGTCCTCGCGCAGCGACACGGCCGTCGAGCCGGACGGCTTGCCGTGCTCCTCGGCCCAGCGGCCCAGGAACTCCTCGTCCAGGGTGACCAGCGCGCCCACGAACGGCCGTCCGTCGCCGACCACCATGCACTCGGCGACCAGGGCGTGGCCCCGGATCCGGTCCTCGATCACCGCGGGAGCGACGTTCTTCCCGCCCGCCGTGACGATGATCTCCTTCTTGCGGCCGGTGATCGTGAGATAGCCGTCCTCGTCGAGCGTGCCGATGTCACCGGTGTGGAACCAGCCGTCGGCCAGCGCCTCGGCCGTCGCCGCCTCGTTGTTCCAGTAGCCGGTGAACAGGTGCTCGCCGTGCAGCAGCACCTCGCCGTCGTCCGCGATCCGCACGACCGAACCGGGCAGCGGCTGGCCGACCGTACCGATCTTCTGCCGGTCCCACGGGTTGAAGGCGGTGGCCGCACAGGTCTCGGTCAGGCCGTAGCCCTCCAGGACCGTGAAGCCGATCCCGCGGTAGAAGTGGCCGAGCCGCTCGCCCAGCGGCGCGCCGCCGGAGATCGCGTACTCGCCGCGCCCACCGAGCACCGCGCGCAGCTTGCCGTAGACCAGCCGGTCGAAGATCTTGTGCTTCAGCTTCAGGCCCAGGGGCGGGCCCTGGGGGGTGTCCAGCGCGCGGCTGTACGCGATCGCGGTGTTCGCGGCCTTGTCGAAGATCCTGCCCTTGCCGTCGGCCTGCGCCTTGGCGCGCGCCGCGTTGTAGACCTTCTCGAAGACCCGCGGCACGCCGAGGATCAACGTCGGCCGGAACGAGGCCAGTTCATCGGTGAGGTGCTTGATGTCCGGTACGCAGCCGAGCTTGATCGGGGCCATCACCGAGGCCACCTCGACCAGCCGTCCGAAGACGTGCGCGGCGGGCAGGAAGAGCAGCACGGAGCACTCGCCGCTCCGGAAGAGCGGCTTCAGCCGCTCCACCACGTTGCCGCACTCGGCGAAGAAGCTGCGGTGCGTGAGCACACAGCCCTTGGGGCGGCCGGTGGTGCCCGAGGTGTAGACGATGGTGGCCGGGTCGTCCGCCTTGGCGCTCGCCATCCGCAGGTCCAGCGTCTCGTCCGAGACGTCCTCCCCGATCGCCGTCAGCCGGCGGATCGCGTCGTCCTCGATCTGCCAGATGCCCTTCAGGTCCGGCAGGTCCGCCTGGACGGAGACCACGGAGGCCTGGTGCGCCTCGGACTCCACGAGGCACAGCGCGGTGCCGGAGTCACCGAGGATCCACTGGATCTGCTCGGGCGAGCTGGTCTCGTACACCGGGACGGTGACCGCGCCGGCGCTCCAGATCGCGAAGTCGAGCAGCACCCACTCGTAGCGGGTGCGCGAGAGCAGGGCCACCCGGTCACCGGCCTCGACGCCCGCGGCGATCAGACCCTTGGCGACGCCTCTGACCTCGGCCAGGAACTGCGTGGCGTCGACATCGGTCCACGCGCCCCCCACCTTGCGGCTCATCACCGCGGCATCGGGATGCTGAGCGGCATTGCGGCGGATGAGATCCGTCAGGTTGCCGTCCGAGGGGACCTCGTACAGGGCCGGAAGGCTGAACTCGCGCAAGACTGCTGCTCCTCATCGGGCTCCGGTGCCACGGCTCTGTGCGACGCACCGGCTGCGGTCCAAGATTGGCAGGCGCTCAGTGGGGTGAGCACGACTGGACTGCCCGGACGTTACCCACCAGTACTCGGTTCCCGATAGGGGGTTCCGGTCAGATGTCTCATGCGTCACACACAACGGTGATCCTTGGGCGCACAGTAGTCCACCCGCGTGACCGGACGACGATATTCGCAGGTCCGGCGGCCTCTACCCAGGTGACCGGCGGGGTCCTAGGGTGATCGTCATGCGAGCCGGAGACAGCACCCGACAGCGCACGCGCATCCACGTGGTCAGCGACGTGCACGGCAACGCCGAGGCGCTGGCCCGCGCCGGGGACGGCGCCGACGCGCTGGTCTGCCTCGGTGACCTGGTGCTCTTCCTCGACTACGCCGACCACTCGCGCGGCATCTTCCCCGACCTCTTCGGTGTGGAGAACGCCGACCGGATCGTCGCGCTGCGCACCGCGCGCCGCTTCGAGGAGGCCCGCGAGTTCGGCCGCGGCCTGTGGGAGGGCGTGGACCGCGACGCCGCGATCGTCTCGGCGGTGCGCAAGCAGTACGCCGCACTCTTCGCGGCCTTCCCCACACCGACGTACGCCACCTACGGCAATGTCGACGTCCCCGGCCTGTGGCCCGAGTACGCACACCCCGGCACCACCGTCCTGGACGGCGAACGGGTCGAGATCGGCGGCCGGGTCTTCGGCTTCGTCGGCGGCGGCCTGAAGACCCCGATGAGGACCCCGTACGAGATCGACGACGAGGAGTACGCGGCGAAGATCGAGGCGATCGGCCCGGTCGACGTGCTCTGCACCCACATCCCGCCCGAGGTGCCGGAGCTGACCTACGACACCGTGGCGCGCCGCTTCGAGCGCGGCAGCCGGGCCCTGTTGGACGCCATCCGCCGGACCCGCCCCCGGTACGCCCTGTTCGGCCACGTCCACCAGCCGCTGGTCCGCCGGATGCGGATCGGCGCCACCGAGTGTGTGAACGTCGGTCACTTCGCGTCCACCGGCAGGCCCTGGGCCCTGGAATGGTGACCGCACCGCACCGGCACCGGACCCTGGGACGAGGTGCCGCGCGCACGCGATAGCCTTCTGACGGCAGGCCTCTGCCGACGCACCGGTACACCGCACTGGAGGAGCCACGGCGATGGCTGAACACACCAGCTCGAGCATCACGATCGAGGCGGCGCCGGCCGACGTCATGGGAGTGATCGCCGACTTCGCCCGCTATCCGGAGTGGACCGGCGAGGTCAAGGAGGCCGAGGTCCTCTCCACCGACGACCACGGCCGCGCCGAGAAGGTCCGCCTCGTCCTCGACGCCGGAGCGATCAAGGACGACCACACGCTCGCCTACACCTGGATCGGCGACTACGAGGTCAGCTGGACCCTCGTCAAGTCCCAGATGCTGCGCGCCATCGACGGCTCCTACGCACTGGCCCCGCTCGGCGACGGCGACCGCACCGAGGTCACCTACCGGCTGACCGTCGACGTCAAGATCCCGATGCTCGGCATGATCAAGCGCAAGGCGGAGAAGGTCATCATCGACCGGGCCCTGGCCGGCCTGAAGAAGCGCGTCGAGTCCGTCCCGAAGGCCTGACCCGGTGCGTACGGTCCTCGTCACCGGCCCCGGCGGCGCCGGCCGTACCACCGTCGCGGCGGCGACCGCGCTGGCCGCCGCCCGCCGCGGCCGGCGCACCCTGCTGCTGACGGCCGACGGCATACCCGGCTTTCCCGACGGCACCGAACCCACCGAGGTCACCGACGGGCTGTGGTCCGCCCGCATCGACTCCGGTGGGCACTTCCGCGAGGAACTCCTCGCCCTCCAGGACCAGGCCTCCGTCGTACTCGACCTGCTCGGCGGGAACCGGCTGGACGGCGAGGAACTGACCGAACTCCCCGGCAGCACCGAGCTCGCCCTCCTGCACACCCTGCGCCGCGCCACCGAGGGCGACTGGTCGCGCCGCGGCCACGAGCTCCTCGTCGTCGACCTGCCACCGCTGCGCGAGGCACTCGCCCTGCTCGCCCTCCCCGAGCAGCTGCGCCGCTATCTGCGCCGGCTGCTTCCCCCCGAACGCCAGGCCGCCCGAGCCCTGCGCCCGATGCTCGCCCAGCTGGCCGGTGTGCCCATGCCCGCTCAGTGGCTGTACGAGGCGGCTGCCCGCAGGGACGCCGAGCTGGCCGCCGTCCAGGCCCTGATCGAGGACCGCAGCACCACGCTCCGGCTGGTCGCGGAGCCCGGCCCCGCCGCAGAGGAAGCCCTGCGCACCGCCCGCACCGGCCTCGCCCTGCACGGACTGCGGGTCGACACCCTCGCGGTCAACCGGGTGCTGCCCAGGCACTCGGCCGACCCCTGGTTCGCGGAGCTCGCCGCACAGCAGGAGAAGACCGTCGACCGCTGGTACGAGGAATGGGTGCCCGGGGCCGCGCTGTGCGAGGTGCCCCACCTCGGCCGCGACCCGAGGGGCCTCGACGACCTCGCCCGCCTCTTCGAGGGCGACGGACCGGCCTCGGAACCGGACGCGCGGAGCCCCGGCCGGGCCGACGACCCCTGGTGGATCGAGAGCCCCGGCGCCCCGGACGGCCTCGGCGGACTGCTGCCCGGCACCCGGATCGTGACCGCCCCGCCGACCGGCGACGGCGACCCGGTCCTCGTCTGGTGCCTGCCGCTGCCCGGCGCCGTCAAGAAGGACCTCCAGCTGGTCCGCCGCGGCGACGAACTGCTGCTCACCGTGGGTCCGTTCCACCGGATCGTTCCACTGGAGTCCGGACTGCGCCGATGCACCGTCTCCGGCGCCGCCCTCACCGACGGGGTGCTCCGGGTCCGGTTCACCCCGGACCCCGGGCTGTGGCCGAGGACGGACTGAACGGCACTCCACGGTTCGGGTAACGTCGGTAGTACGTGCCCCGTATGCCGGGCCGCCGGCACACCACGTCGCAGGAGTCCGCCATGAGCGATGCCACCGATCGTCCCGTCGACGACGACGCGTGGGCGAAGGCCTGCGCCGAGGACCTCGAAGCGGAGAAGGCCCGCCGCCGCGCCCAGCACGGCCCGCCGCCCGGCTCCGCCGCCGAGGAACTGCGCAAGCTGGTCGACGCCGTGGCCGACAAGGTCTCGTCCCTCCAGTCGCCGCTGTTCGGTGCGGCGGCCCAGGGCACCGTGCAGCAGATCATCAAGCAGGCGAAGTCCGCGGTCGAGCCCGTCATCGAGCGCAATCCGGACGTCTTCGACCACATCGCCGCGGCCGGCAGCGAACTCCTCGCCGCCTACCGCTCCGCCGTCGAGGGCCAGGAACGCCGCTGGACCCAGGGCGCCGGGGACCCCGCGGGCACCGAGAAGAAGGCCGACGACCCCTCCGACCCCCGTGACGAGGGCCCCGCCGCGGGCGAACACATCGACCTGGACTGACCGGCACCGAAAGGGCCGGGCTCCCGGCTCGGGTACGGTTGGCCCCAGCGGGGCTCGACCGGAACTGAGGGATTCATGGGACTCACCATCGGCGTCGACATCGGCGGCACGAAGATCGCGGCTGGAGTGGTCGACGAAGAGGGCCGCATCCTCTCGACGCACAAGGTGCCGACCCCGCCGACGGCTGAAGGCATCGTGGACGCGATCGCGGCGGCGGTGTCCGGCGCGAGCGAGGGCCACCAGATCGATGCCGTCGGCATCGGCGCGGCCGGATACGTCGACGACAAGCGCGCCACCGTCCTGTTCGCGCCGAACATCAACTGGCGGCACGAGCCGCTGAAGGACAAGGTCGAACAGCGCGTCGGCCTTCCCGTAGTCGTCGAGAACGATGCCAACGCCGCGGCCTGGGGCGAGTACCGCTTCGGCGCCGGGCAGGGCCACGACGACGTCATCTGCATCACGCTCGGCACCGGTCTCGGCGGCGGCATCATCATCGGCAACAAGCTGCGCCGCGGACGCTTCGGCGTGGCCGCCGAGTTCGGCCACATCCGGGTCGTCCCGGACGGTCTGCTCTGCGGCTGCGGCAGCCAGGGCTGCTGGGAGCAGTACGCGTCCGGACGCGCGCTCGTCCGGTACGCCAAGCAGCGCGCCAACGCCACCCCCGAGAACGCCACGATCCTGCTGTCGCTCGGCGACGGCACGGTGGACGGCATCGAGGGCAAGCACATCAGCCAGGCCGCCCGGCAGGGCGACCCGGTCGCGGTCGACTCGTTCCGCGAGCTGGCCCGCTGGGCCGGCGCCGGACTCGCCGACCTCGCCTCGCTCTTCGACCCCTCCGCGTTCATCGTCGGCGGTGGCGTGTCGGACGAGGGCGAGCTGGTGCTCGACCCGATCCGCAAGTCGTTCCGGCGCTGGCTGATCGGCGGCGAATGGCGCCCGCACGCCCAGGTGCTCGCGGCCCAACTGGGCGGCAAGGCCGGACTGGTGGGCGCGGCCGACCTGGCCCGCCAGGGCTGAGCCGAACGGGACCGAGCCGGACGCCCGTCGCGCCCCTGTGGGAGCGGCGGGCGTCCGTCGTATCGTGAGTCACATGGTCCTGACGCCACTGCCCGACTCCCGTACCGAGCCGGATGGTTCGGCCGTCATCCGAGTGCTCAGCTACAACGTCCGGTCGATGCGCGACGACCGCGAGGCGCTGGCCCGTGTCATCAGCGCCTGCGCCCCCGACCTGGTCTTCATCCAGGAAGCCCCGCGCTTCTTCCGCTGGCGCAAGCGAGCCGCCTGGCTCGCGGCCCGTACCGACCTGGTCCTCCTCAGCGGCGGCGCCACCGCGGCCGGGCCGCTGCTGCTCTGCTCGCTGCGGGCCACCGTGGAGCGGACACAGGACGTGCTGCTGCCGCTCACCCCCGGACTGCACCGCAGGGGCTTCGCCACGTCGGTGGTACGGATCGCGGGCACCAGGATCGGTCTGCTGAGTTTCCATCTGAGCCTGCAGCGGGACGAACGCCTGGCCCAGACGGAGCTGTTGCTGGAACGGCTGGACGCGATGGGCGTCGAGCACGCCATCGCGGCCGGCGACGTCAACGACGTACCGACCGGAGCTGTGTTCCGGCGGCTGGCCGAGCGGCTCCAGGACTGCTGGGCGGTCCGGCCCTGGGGCGGGGAGAACACCTACGCGCCGGACCACCCGCGACGGCGCATCGACGCGGTCTTCGCGACGGAAGGCATCGAGGTGCTCGGCTGCGGTGTCCCCGCCGGGCTGCCCGGCGTCACCGACGCGGACCTGCGGGCCGCCACCGACCACCTGCCGGTGCTGGCGGCGCTGCGGGTGCCCGCGGTCAGGCCCTGAACCGGAGCGGACCGCCCGCCGCGGCGCCCCCGGCCTCAGACCACCGCCCCGCGCCCGGGGTCGTCGTTGTCCTCGTCGTCGTCGTTCATCCGGGCCACCAGCGTGACGAAACCGCCCAGGAAACCGCCGACGCAGACCGTCGTGAGCCACCAGGTCATGTCCCACCGCAGCAGCACCGCGAGCAGCATCAGCACCGGACCGCCGACGACCGCGAGCCAGGCGAACTTCGCCGTGACATCGGCCTCCGGCAGCGGCGGCGGCTCCGGGGGGACGAAATGCCCCTCGTCGCCGTCGTCGAGGTCGTCGTCCTTCGGCTCCGTGACCTCGTAGTCACGCGGGCCCACGACGCCGGGGGCGAACACGATCGAGCTGCCGAGCGGCTTCTCCGGCGGCTTCGCGGACTTCTTCCCCAGCCCCTTGTCGGGATCCAGGACGCCGGGCTGATCGTCCTCCAGCAGCGCGAGATCCTCCACCGACCGGAACGGCTTGGTACCCGGCGGGTCCGGCGGCTCCTCGCCGTACCCCGCGACGATCGCCTGCCACGCCGCGTCCTCGTCGGCCGACGGCTCCGACCGGCCGCCGTCGGCGCCCGGCGACCCCTCCCGGGCAGCGGCGTCCTGCGGAACCGTGCCGTCGTCGGGCACGGCAGCCCCCTCCGCGGGAAGGGGCTCGCGCTCCTCCTCGCTGCCCGCGCGCTCCGCGTCGTGCTCAGCCACCTGACGTGCTCCCCTTCTTTCCGACGCTCGGGGCGAGGCGGCCGATGAACCGATGGCTCTCGTCGAAGATCCGCTCCGCATCGTGGTCCAACGTCGCCACGTGGTAGCTCTGTTCCAGCAGGATCTCCTCGACGTCCGTCGACGACACCCGGCTGAGGATGCGGGCCGAGTCGGCGGGCGGCACCACATGGTCCTGCGGGCTGTGCAGCAGCACGATCGGCTGGGTGACCTGGGGGAGCTCGGCGTCGACCAGGCGGAAGAAATTCCGCAGCGAATGCGCCGCGTGCAACGGCACCCGGTCGTACCCCACCTCCTCGGAGCCCGACAGGGCGATGTCGCTCGCCAGCCCCTTCGTCGTCCGCACCAGATGGCGGGCGACCGGCAGCGCGTACGCCGACAGGCCGTGCACCTTGTTCGCCGGGTTGACCAGCACCAGGCCGCTGATCGCGTCCCCGTGCTTCGCCGCCAGCCGCAGCGTCAGCGCGCCGCCCATGGACAGCCCGAAGACGAAGACCCGACTGCACCGCTCCAGCAGGGCGCGCAGCTCCCGGTCCACCTCCGCGTACCAGTCCTGCCAGCCGGTGAGCTGCATGTCCTCCCAGCGGGTGCCGTGCCCCGGCAACAGGGGCAGCGAGACGGTGAGCCCGCGCTCCGCCAGGTATTGCGCCCAGGGGCGCAGCGACTGCGGGGAGCCGGTGAATCCGTGACAGAGAAGGACGCCGACCTCTCCGCCCTCGTGGCGGAACGGCTCGGCTCCAGGAAGGACCGGCACCGGGGTCTCCTGTTCGTGAGGCTCGAAGGGGAGCGAAAGGGGGGAGTGCAGAAGGATTACTTCACCGTACGCGACCGGGCTGACACCGACCAGGGTCGTCACCGCCTCCGGCCGCCGCATCGGTTCCGTGCCGGGCGGGAGCGCGGGCGGCCCACGGGTTAAGGTCTGTCGGACAGCACACAGGAGGCACCCGAGTTGATCTACGGCGCAATGAAGTTCTCCATCGGCGGCTCCCTGAAGCTCGCCTTCCGGCCATGGGTGGAGGGCCTGGAGAACGTTCCCGCGCAGGGACCGGCGATCCTCGCGAGCAACCATCTGTCGTTCTCCGACTCCTTCTTCCTGCCGGCCGTCCTGGACCGCAAGGTCACCTTCATCGCCAAGTCCGAGTACTTCACCGCACCCGGCGTGAAGGGCAAGCTGACCGCGGCCTTCTTCAAGGGCGTCGGCCAGCTCCCGGTGGACCGCTCGGGCGCCCGCGGCGCCGGTGAGGCGGCCATCAAGGCAGGCATCGAGGTCATCGAGAGCGGCGGCCTCTTCGGCATCTACCCGGAGGGCACCCGCTCGCCCGACGGCCGTCTCTACCGCGGCAAGCCCGGCGGGCTCGCCAGGGTGGCGCTGGCCACCGGAGCGCCCGTCATCCCCGTCGCGATGATCGACACGGAGAAGATCCAGCCGCCCGGCCAGGTGATGCCCAAGCTGATGCGTCCGGGGATCAGGATCGGCAAGCCGCTCGACTTCAGCCGCTACCACGGCATGGACGGGGACCGCTTCATCCTCCGCTCGGTCACCGACGAGGTGATGTACGAGATCATGAAGCTCTCCGGCCAGGAGTACGTCGACATCTACGCGACGGCGGCCAAGCGGCAGATCGCGGACGAGGCGAAACGCCGCGCCGAGGCGGAGAAGCACAAGGGCACCGAGCCCGGAACGCAAGGCTGAAGGAACGGTACGGCGCGTGAGCGCGCCGGTGCTGTCCGGGGGGTGGGGGAAGTGGCCAGGCGCGAGCGCGTCGTACGGATGTCGGTCGAGCAGCCGCTGTGGAGTGCGCTGACGGCGTACCGCATCCTGACGATGCTGTACGCGGTCCTGCTCTCCGTCTTCGGCCGGGAGAAGTACGACCGGCCGTGGGTGGCCATCGTCTTCCTGGCGGTGATGGTGGTCTGGACGCTCGCCACCCTTCCGAAGGTCGCGGGCGCCGCCGCCTGCACCAAGCGTTTCCTCGGCGCCGATCTGACCATCGCCCTGGCCGGGATACTCCTCACCCCGCTCGCCGACTTCGAGGCCCAGCAGGTCGACGGCCCGACGCTGCCGTCGATCTGGACCGCGGGTTCCGTGCTGGCCTTCGCGATCAAGGGCGGCTGGCGCTGGGCGGCCTTCGCCTCCACCTTCGTCGCCGTCGTCAACATCATCGAGCGCGGCGACCCCAGCCGGGACACCTTCCACAACGTGCTGCTGGTCTGGGTCGCCTCCATCGCGATCGGGTACGTCGTCGAGGTCGCCAGGGCCAGTGAGCGCACCCTCGCCCGCGCCCTGGAGATCGAGGCCGCCACCCGCGAGCGGGAACGGCTGGCCCGGGACATCCACGACAGTGTGCTCCAGGTCCTCGCGATGGTGCAGCGCCGCGGCACCGCGCTCGGCGGGGAGGCGGCCGAGCTGGGCCGGATGGCCGGGGAACAGGAGGTCGCCCTGCGCACCCTGGTCTCCAGCGGTCTTGTGCCCACCACCCGGGTCTCCGAGGACGCCGCCCAGGGCGCCGTGGTCCGCAGCGTGGAGGTCGACGACGAGCCGTCCGGCCGCGCCGACTGCGATCTGCGTTCCCTGCTCGCCCCGCACGCCGGCTCCCGGGTCAGCTTCGCGGAGCCGGGCGCTCCGGTGCTGCTGGCCCCGGCGGCAGCGACGGAGCTGGCGGCCGCTGTCAGTGCCGCCCTGGACAATGTCAGGGTCCACGCGGGGGAGAATGCCCAGGCATGGATCCTGGTCGAGGACTGGCCGGACGAGGTGATCGTGACGGTCCGGGACGACGGCCCCGGAATCCCGGAGGGGCGCCTCGCCCAGGCCGAGGGGGAGGGGCGGATGGGGGTGGCCCTGTCGATCCTGGGGAGGCTGCGTGACCTGGGCGGCACGGCGGAGTTGGTCTCGGTGCCCGGCCAGGGCACCGAGGTCGAGTTGAAGGTTCCGAAGGTTTCACGGGGGAAGGCAGGATCAGCGAGATGAGCACGGAGAACACCGGGGCTGCCGAGGAGCGGACCATCAGGGTGATGGTGGTGGACGACCACCCGATGTGGCGCGACGCCGTCGCCCGTGACCTTTCCGAGTCGGGCTTCGAGGTGGTGGCGACCGCCGGTGACGGACCGCAGGCGGTCCGCAGGGCGAAGGCCGCCACCCCCGACGTCCTCGTACTCGACCTCAATCTGCCCGGCATGCCCGGCGTCCAGGTCTGCAAGGAGCTCGTCGGCTCCCACCCGGGGCTGCGGGTGCTGGTGCTCTCCGCGAGCGGCGAGCACGCCGACGTACTGGAAGCGGTCAAGTCCGGCGCCACCGGCTATCTGCTCAAGTCGGCCAGCACCCAGGAGCTGACCGAGGCCGTGCGCTCCACCGCCGTGGGCGACCCGGTCTTCACGCCGGGCCTGGCCGGACTGGTCCTCGGCGAATACCGCAGGCTCGCCTCCGACCCCACGCCCGTCGCCTCCGACGAGCCCAAGGCCCCGCAGCTCACCGAGCGTGAGACCGAGGTGCTGCGGCTGGTCGCCAAGGGGCTCTCGTACAAGCAGATCGCCGAGCGGCTGGTCATCTCGCACCGCACCGTGCAGAACCACGTGCAGAACACCCTGGGCAAACTCCAGCTGCACAACCGCGTGGAGCTCGTGCGGTACGCGATCGAGCGCGGCCTCGACGACGCCTGAGCACCCCGGAGCAGACCGCCGGCCACCCCGTTCGGCCGAGCGGCGGGGCAGCGGCATGGGCCGTATATTCGCGATGACCGGCCCATGCCCCTGATCCGCTGATCCGTGCGACGAACGGGAGAAGTCGTGGAAATCCTGGCCTTCGGTGTGCAGTCCGACGAGAAGCCGCTGATCGAGAAGGCCTTCGCAGGACAGCACGAGGTCCGTTGCCTGGACGTCTTCCTGAACAGGGACACCGCCCCCATCGCGGCGGGCTACGAGATCATCTCCACCAGCGTCAACGCCGACCTGGGCGGCAGAGTCCTGCAGACCCTGGCGGCGGGCGGCACGCAGATGATCGCCCAGCGCTCCACCGGCTTCAACAACATCGACCTCGACGTCGCCGAGCGCCTCGCCCTGCGGGTCGCCCGGGTCTCCTCCTACTCCCCGTACTCGGTCGCCGAATTCGCCTGGACCCTCGCGATGGCCGTCAACCGCCGGATCATCCGGGCCGCGGGCCGCACCCGCGACTTCGACTTCCGGCTCGACGGACTGCTCGGCCGGGACGTGCACGGCCGCACGGCGGGCGTGGTCGGCACCGGCAAGATCGGCGAGGCCTTCACCCGTATCGCCCATGGCTTCGGCATGGAGCTGCTCGGCTGGGACGTCGCCGAGAACCCCGCCTGCGTCGCGCTCGGCATGAAGTACGTGGAGAAGGAACAGCTGCTCGCCGAGTCCGACCTGATCAGCCTGCACGTCCCGCTGCTGCCCTCGACCCACCACATCATCGGCAAGGAAGCCCTGGCCCGGATGAAGGACGACGTCATCCTGGTCAACTCCAGCCGCGGCGGACTCATCGACACCACCGCGCTCGTCACCGAACTGCGCGCGGGCCGCTTCCTGGGCGTCGGACTCGATGTGTACGAGGCGGAGGCCGGGCTCTTCTTCCTCGACAAGTCGCTGGAGGGCATCGACGACGACACCCTGGCCCGGCTCGTCACCTTCCCGAACGTCATCGTGACCTCGCACCAGGCGTACTACACCGAGGACGCGGTGGGACAGATCATCGACACCACCGTGCGCAACGTCGCCGACTACCTGGCCGGCCGGCGCAGCGACAACGTCCTGGTCCCGGCGCTCCCGGCGAGCTGAGACCCCGAATCGCCCCGGGGTCCCGTCCGCCCCTTCAGCCGGCCACCGGCAGCCCCGCCAGCAGCTGGGCCACGATCCCCGCGCCGCGCAGCGTCAGCACCGACTCCGGGTGGAACTGCACCGAGGCGAAGCCCGGCCCGCGCAGCGCGTGCAGCTCACCGGTGGCCGCGTCCACGCTCGCCTCGACACCGTGCGCCGCGAGTTCGGCGACCACCGCCTCCTCGCAGCGCGCGGTGAAGCTGTTGTAGAACCCCACCGTCTCCGGCCGCCCGAACAGCTCGATCCGGGTCTGCGCGCCCTGGTACGGCACGGTCTTGCGGACGATCTCCAGCCCCAGCTCCGCCGCGATCAGCTCATGGCCGAGGCAGACCCCGAGCAGGCCGTACCGGTGATCACGGACCAGCTCCGCGGCCAGCCCGCGCATCAGCCGCATCTTCGGATCGGCGGTGTCGCCCGGATTCCCCGGCCCGGGGCCCAGTACGACGGGACCCTCGTGCGCCCGCACCAGCTCGCGCAGCCCCGGCTCGTCGTAGCGGCACACCGACACCTCCAGGCCCGAGGAGCGCAGCAGATGCGCCAGCATCGCGGTGAAGGTGTCCTCCCCGTCGATCACCAGCGCCCGCCCGGACAGCTCGTGGGTGCGCTCCTGCATCCGCAGCCAGAACGGCGCGAGGCCGTCCCGCCGGGCAGCCAGCGCCGCCTGCACCCGAGGGTCGCCCGCCAGCCGCGGCCGGGCCGCCTCGCCCACCGGCCGGCCGGGCCGCACCCCGAGCGCGGTGAGCACACCGGCCGCCTTCGCATGGGTCTCGGCGACCTCACCGTCCGGATCGGAGTGACGTACGAGCGTCGCCCCGACCGGCACCCGCAGCTCGCCGTCGGCCGAGATGTCGGCGGTACGGATCAGGATCGGCGAGTCCAGGGTCTGGGCCCCGCCCGGCTCCTGCCGCAGCAGCGCCAGGGCCCCCGCGTAGTAGCCGCGCCCGCCGGGCTCGTACCGCTCGATGACCCGGCAGGCGTTCTGCACCGGGGAGCCGGTGACCGTCGCCGCGAACATGGTCTCCTTCAGCACCTCCCGCACATCCAGCGAGGAGCGCCCGCGCAGCTCGTACTCCGTATGGGCGAGATGGGCCATCTCCTTGAGCCGCGGCCCGATCACCACCCCGCCCATGTCGCCGACGGTGCACATCATCTTCAGCTCCTCGTCGACCACCATGGAGAGCTCCTCGGTCTCCTTGCGGTCGGCGAGGAAGGCCAGCAGGCTCTCCGCGGTCGGGCCCTCGGCGGGGTAGCGGTACGTCCCGCTGATCGGGTTCATCACGACCGTCCCGCCCGACATCCGCACATGCACCTCGGGACTGGCGCCCACCAGCACCCTGGCCCCGGTGTGCACGACGAAGGTCCAGTACGCGCCGCGCTCACCGGCCAGCAGCCGTCGGAAGAGGGCCAGCGCATCGGCCCGGCCGAATCCGGGGATCTCCCCCCGGAAGGTCCGCCGGACGACGAAGTTCGCGCCCTCGCCCTGCCCGATCTCGTCCTCGACGACCCGCCGGACGATCCCGGCGTACTCCTCGTCCCCGACGTCGAACGCGCCGCCCTCGACCCGCACGTCCCGGACCGGCAGGTGGTCCAGCACCTCGGCGAGCGGCAGCTCGTACGTCTCGTCCGCGACCAGCACGGACAGCGGTGTGCCGTCGTCGCGTACATCGAAACCGCGCTCGGCGATCTGCCGGAACGGCACCAGGGCGAGCGAGGGCAGCTCACCGACGGGGAGATCGGCGAGCCGGTCCGCCTCCCGCACCCGGCCGACCAGCACCTCGACGGTGTCCTGGTCGCGGCCGGGGGTGCGCCTGCGCAGCAGCGCGAACGGCGGGCAGCCGTCGCTCAGGAGTCGCCGGACGACGGCGGCGGTGCGGTGGGGCATGGGGGTGTTCCTTCCGGATGGAGGAACGGCTCCCGAAAACGCGGAGAAGGCCGCCCCTCGGGCGGCCTTCGCGTGGTCTGTCGCGCGCGATTGTCAGTGGGCCGCCGGATGAGCGGTCCACCACCAGTTCTGGTTTGTCTGCGCGAACATGTCCAGAACCCTAGCGGACGCCGGTACCGTCCGAGCGCGCGTCTCAACTATTGAGCCTGCGGATGGACCTACCGCCGGAACCCGTAATGTTGGCGTTGTGACCGTGAACGCCAATACCTCCGTCGCCGGTGGCAACACCTGGCGAGACCTTCCCGCGGCGCAGCAGCCCGAGTACCCCGATGCCGAGGCTCTGCGCGATGTACTCGCGGACCTCGCGTCGTATCCGCCCCTCGTGTTCGCGGGCGAGTGCGACCAGCTGCGCGCCCGCATGGGAGCCGTCGCCAAGGGCGAGGCGTTCCTGCTGCAGGGCGGTGACTGCGCCGAGGCCTTCGACGCCGTGTCGGCCGACCACATCCGGGCCAAGCTGAAGACGCTGCTCCAGATGAGTGCCGTCCTGACGTACGCGGCCTCCGTGCCCGTCGTCAAGGTGGGCCGGATCGCCGGTCAGTACTCCAAGCCCCGCTCCAAGCCGACCGAGACCCGCGACGGCGTCACCCTGCCGACCTACCGCGGCGACTCCGTCAACGGCTTCGCCTTCACCGAGAAGGACCGCGTCCCGGACCCGGAGCGGCTGAAGCAGATGTACCACGCGTCCGCTTCGACGCTGAACCTGGTCCGCGCCTTCACCACCGGCGGTTACGCGGACCTGCGCCAGGTGCACGCCTGGAACCAGGACTTCGTGAAGTCGTCCCCGTCCGGCCAGCGCTACGAGGCGCTCGCCCGCGAGATCGACAACGCGCTGAACTTCATGAAGGCGTGCGGTACGGACCCGGCCGAGTTCAAGGCGGTCGAGTTCTACTCCTCGCACGAGGGCCTGCTGCTGGACTACGAGTCGGCGCTGACCCGCACCGACTCGCGCACCGGCGAGCTGTACGACACCTCCGGCCACATGGTCTGGATCGGTGAGCGCACCCGCCAGATGGACGGCGCGCACATCGAGTTCGCCTCGAAGATCCGCAACCCCATCGGCATCAAGCTCGGCCCGACGACCACGGTCGACGAGGCGCTCGGCTACGTCGAACGCCTCGACCCCGAGCGCGAGCCCGGCCGGCTGACCTTCATCGTCCGCATGGGCGCCGACAAGGTCCGCGACAAGCTCCCGGCCCTGGTCGAGAAGGTCACCGCCTCCGGCGCCACCGTGGCGTGGGTGACCGACCCGATGCACGGCAACACCTTCGAGGCCGCCTCCGGCCACAAGACCCGTCGCTTCGACGACGTCCTGGACGAGGTCAAGGGCTTCTTCGAGGTGCACAAGGCCCTCGGTACGCACCCGGGCGGCATCCACGTCGAGCTCACCGGTGACGACGTCACCGAGTGCGTCGGCGGCGGACACGAGATCTTCGTGGACGATCTGCACCAGCGCTACGAGACGGCCTGCGACCCGCGGCTCAACCGCAGCCAGTCGCTCGACCTGGCGTTCCTGGTCGCGGAGATGTACCGGGACCAGTAGGCGTCACCGCAGGCGACGCGCATACGACTGTGGGGCACGGATCGATGTGATCCGTGCCCCACAGGGCGTTCGGGGGCTTTCAACGACTTCCGTGCCGGGTAAGGTTAGGTTAGCCTCACCGATAGACGGGGTGGCAGCGAACGATCGATCCCGCCGGGAGGTGAACCGCATGTACGTCTGCTCTTGCTTCGGCATCACGGAGAAGCAGGTCAAGGAGCATGCGGACGCCGGGGCCTGCACGCCCAGGCAGATAGCCTCCGCCTGCAAGGCGGGCACCGACTGCGGTGGCTGCGTCCGGGCCATTCAGGCCGTACTCGGCCGCGGCACCTGTCCGCGCCGCGAACTGCTCGACCGGAAGCGGACGCCCGGCACCGCCGCCGACACCACCACGGAGGCCGCGCCCGGGACGGCCCAGGGCATCGCCCCGGGCGTGGCTCCGGGAATCCCGCTCCCCGACGCGGCCTGATCGTTCCCGCCGGCGCCGGCCTAGCTGTCCGGCTGCTCGATCTGCTGGGCGATGTAGAGCGGCTCGCCGAGCTTCTCGATCAGTTCCAGCTGGGTGTCGAGATAGTCGATGTGGTGCTCCTCGTCCGCCAGGATCGACTCGAAGACGTTCGCGGACGTGATGTCGCCCTTGCCGCGCATCAGCTCGATCCCGCGCTTGAGGCGGTCGATCGCCTCCACCTCGACCTGGCGGTCCGCCTGGAACATCTCGGTGACGGTCTGGCCCACCCGCACATGGAACAGCCGCTGGTAATTGGGGAGTCCGTCGAGGAAGAGGATGCGGTCCGTGAGGATCTCGGCGTGCTTCATCTCGTCGAACGACTCGGAGCGGGTGTACTTCGCGAGCTTCGTCCAGCCGAAGTTGTCCTGCATCTTCGCGTGCAGGAAGTACTGATTGATGGCAGTCAATTCTGCGGTCAGCTGCTCGTTCAGGAACTCAAGGACCTCGGGGTCGCCCTGCATCGCAGAGGCTCCTTCCAACCGGTGAACTGGGCAAGTTGGCCGCATCTTGTCATCGCACCCGATGGTCGTCCAGTAAGTGCAGACTTACTGTGAGTTGTCATGATTCCCCCTGTCCTGGTCGGGACCACTCCTGCCTGTCTGTCACCATGGAGTCATGGGTCAGCCGGAAAGCCGGGAACACCGAGCGTCAGAGCAGTCCGAGCTTCCGCCGGGACAGCGACTCCAGCGTGGTTGGCCGGTTACCCACTACGGGCCCGTGCCCAAGTTCAAGCCGGACCGCTGGGAGTTCCGGGTCTTCGGGGCCACTGCGGACGGCGAGAAGCACTGCTGGAACCATCAGGAGTTCTCGGTACTGCCGTTCGCCTCGGTCGTCGCCGACCTGCACTGCGTCACGAAATTCAGCATGATCGGCGCCGAATGGGGCGGGGTCCTGGCCCGTACGGTCCTGGAGCTGGCGCCGCCCGCGCCGAACGTCACCCATGTGATGGTCTGGGCCGAGTACGGCTTCAGTTCCAATCTGAGGCTCTCCGACTTCGCCTCGGACCGAACACTTTTCGCCACTCACAAGGGCGGCGAACTGCTCACCGCCGAGCACGGTTTCCCGCTCCGCCTCGTCGTGCCGCACCTCTACGCCTGGAAGGGACCCAAGTGGGTCCGGGGCGTCGAGTACATGACGGCCGACCGCCGCGGCTTCTGGGAGGAGCGTGGCTATCACAACATCGGTGACCCCTGGAGCGAGCAGCGCTACTCCTACCAGGAAGAGCCCGGGGACGGCCCCGAGCCCTGACCTGATGGCTCCCGGGCCGCTCCGGCCCGTTCCTCAGTGGTGGTATTGGTGCACCACCGCGTGCCCCTTGCCGCGGCCGATCATCCACTTGTTGACCGGTGTGGTGGCGACGAAGGCGACAGCGAGCGAGAGCGCGAGCGCGCCCCAGAACAGTGTGTCGGAGAGGGTGGCGTCCATGGCGCCCGGCCACAGCGCGATCACGCCGTTGTCGATCAGTTCCATCACCGCGATGGACAGGGTGTCGGCGGCGAGCGCGACCCGCAGGGCGGTACCGAAGTCGACGCCCGCCTTCAGGATGGAGCGCAGGGTCAGCGTGTAGCCGAAGAAGAAGGCGAGGACGATGGCGAGCACCATCGTGGCCATGTTTCCCCAGCCCAGCGCCGTGCCGATCACCATGCCGAGGATCTCGCCGATGGCGCAGCCGGTGAGGCAGTGCAGCGTGGCCTGTGCGGCCATGGCCCAGCCCACCTTGCCGGGCTGATGACCGGCGTGGGTGGAGTGGTCCACGTGGCTCATATGGTCCACGTGGCCTGCGTGGCCCGAGTGGTCCGCGTGGTGGCTGTGCTGCCCGTGGTGCGTGTCGTGCTGCATGGCGATCCCCCCATGCCGAGTAGCGGTTCCTGCCGACAGCAAGAACCGTATACCCCCATGGGGTATTCCTCAATGGGGAATCAGTTGTCGCGCAGCCCCTTCAGCCGGGCCACGTCCGCCGCGTGGCCCTCCTTGCCGCCCGGCGTCTCGATGATCAGCGGTACGCCCGCGGTCGCCGGATGTGAGAACAGCTCACGGAACGGCCCCTCGCCGATGTGCCCGGCGCCGATGTTCTCGTGCCGGTCCTTGTGGGCCCCCACCACGTCCTTGGAGTCATTGGCGTGGATCAGTTTCAGCCGGCCCTCGCCGACCGTCGAAACCAGCAGATCCAGGGTCTGCCGCATGCCCGTGGGACCGGTCAGATCGTGGCCCGCCGCGTAGACGTGACAGGTGTCGAGGCAGATGCCGAGCTTGGGATGGGCGTCGAGCGCGTCGAAGTACGGGCCGAAGTCCCAGGTCCGCGAGCAGAGCGAGAACCCCTGCCCGGCGGTCGACTCCAGCAGCAGATACGGGTCGTCGTCATGGGTCAGCTCGTCCAGGAGCGGCCGCATGTGCGTGCGTACCTGGGCCAGAGCCTGCTCGCGCGGCCGGCCGCCGGTCGCCGATCCGGTGTGCACCACGACGCCCAGGGCGCCGATCTCGCGGGCCCGGCGCAGCGAGTGGCGCAGCGACTCCACGGACTTCTCGACCGTCGCCGCAGTGTGCGATCCGAAGTTGATCAGGTACGGGGCGTGGACGTACGCCGGTATGGACCCGGCGGCGCACTCGGCGCGGAACTGCTCGTCCTGGGCCGGGTTGCCGACGGGGGTCGCCCAGCCGCGCGGGTTGGCGACGAAGACCTGGACGGCCTCCGCCCCCATCTCGCGGGCGTAGGGGAGGCCGACCTTGGCGAGGCCGCCGGCCACCGGAACATGGCCGCCGACTGGGTTGCGCATGTGGATCTAGAGTCCCTTGGTCTTGATGGTGATGGTGCTGCCCTCGGGGGCCTGCTCGCCGCCGTCGACGGACTGGCTCGCGATGGTGTCGCTGAAGGACAGGAACGGGCGGTCGACCTTGACCTCGAAGCCCGCGTCCTCCAGATCGCTCGTGGCCTCGTCGATGTCCTTGCCGGTGACGTCCGGGACGTCGATCATGCGCGGCCCGTCGGAGACCGTCAGCTCGACGGTGTCGCCCTCGGCGGCCTCGGTGCCCTCGCCCGGCGACTGCCGGGCGATGTCGCCCGCGTCCTCCGGGGAATTGACCCGGCCGGGCAGCGCCTTTGCCTTCAGCCCCTTCTCCTTCAGCGCGGCGGTGGCGTCCGCCACCGACAGCCCGGTGACATCGGGGACGTCCACCGGAGTGCCCTTGCTGACGACGAGAGCGATCGCCGAGTCCGGGTGGCGCTCGGTGCCCGCCACGGGGTCCGTACGGATCACGTCGCCCCGTACCGTCGCCTCGCTGAACTCCTTGGTGACCATCCCGGGCACCAGGCCGGCCTTCTTCAGCTCTGCCCTGGCGTCGGCGAGCGAGAGGTCCTGAAGATCGGGCACCTTCACGATCTCGGGGCCGCGCGAGACGACGAGCGTCACCGCGTCGTTGTCCCTGACGCGGGCGCCGGACTCCGGGTCGCTGCTGATGACCGTGCCGCGCTCCACGGTGTCGCTGTAGGACCGCTTGACGCCCTTGAGCTCCAGACCGGCGTCCGAGAGCCGCCGCTCGGCGTTCTGCTCGGTCTGGCCGAGCAGCGAGGGCACCCGGGTGAACTGCCCGGAGTTGATGTACCAGACACCGGTGCCGATCCCCAGTGCCAGCAGCACGGCGACGACCACGGCGATCACGGAGCTCCGCGGCCCGCGAAGGCCCCGGTCCGGCGCCGCGGTCCGCGGCGGCTGAGGCGGGGGCATCTCCAGCCGGCTGGTGTGGTGCGAGACGCCCTGGCCGGCCGGGAGCAGCCGCGGGATCACGCTGGTGCGGTCCTCGGCGGCGTCGTGCACCTCGGCGGTGGCCTGCGGCGGTACGGCGTCCAGCTGGGCGTCGGTGAGACCGGAGCGGGCCTCACGGGTCTCGGCGAGCAGCGCCACCGCGTCGAACGGGCGGAGCTCGGGGTCACGGGCGGTGGCGCTCGCCACCAGGTCGTCGAGCGCGGCCGGGAGCCCCGGGACGGTGGCCGACGGCGGCGGGACGGCCTCGTTGAGGTGCTGGTAGAGGACCTGGGCGGGGGTGTCGCCGCCGTGCGGCTTGGACCCGGTCAGCATCTCGTACAGGACGACGCCGCAGGCATACACATCGGTGCGGGTGTCCGCCGTGCCGTCCTCTATCTGCTCGGGGGCGAGATAGGAGACCGTGCCCAGGACGGACCCGGTGGTGCTGGTGACGGTGCCCACCGCCCGTACGAGCCCGAAGTCGGCGACCTTGACCCGGCCGTCGTCCCCTATCAGGACGTTCTCCGGCTTCATGTCGCGGTGCACGAAGCCCGCCCGGTGCGCCGCGCCCAGGGCGGCGAGGACCGGCTCCAGGATGTCCAGGGCGGCCCTCGGCTGGAGCGCCCCGCGATCGCGCAGCACGTCGCGCAGGGTGCAGCCCGCGACGTACTCCATCGCCAGGTAGACGTACTGCCCCTGGGCGCCCTGGTCGAAGACCGCGACCACATTGGGGTGCGCGAGCCGGGCCACGGACTTGGCCTCCCGGATGAAGCGCTCGACGAACGAGGCGTCGGTCGCCAGCGCCGGGTGCATCACCTTGAGGGCGAGCACCCGGTCCAGCCGGGTGTCCACGGCCCGGTAGACCGTGGCCATGCCGCCCACGGCGATGCGGGCATCGACGCGGTAGCGGCCGTCGAGCAGCTGCCCGACAAGAGGGTCCTGGAGGGTCGTATCCACGCAGCGAGTCTACGAGCCGCCACGGACACGGCCCACGGGCCGGGGCACTCCCGGGGCCGTACTGCAGCCGAGCCGTGACAGGGACACGCACTCCACGCCGTACCGGCGGCTCAGAAGGCCGGGCGCTCCGGGTCCAGCACCGCGCGCCCCTCCACCGGCGAGGACGCCTCGGCGAAGTGGCGGCGCGGAATCCGGCCGGCCCGGTACGCCAGCCGCCCGCCCTCCACCGCGTGGCGCATCGCCGAGGCCATCAGCTCGGGCTCCTGGGCCCGGGTCACCGCGGACGCCAGCATCACCGCCGAGCACCCCAGCTCCATCGCGAACGCCGCGTCGGAGGCCGTCCCGGCGCCCGCGTCGAGGATCACCGGCACCCGGGCCTGCTCGACGATCAGCCGGAAGTTGTGCGGATTGCGGATGCCGAGCCCGGAGCCGATGGGGGAGCCGAGCGGCATGACCGCCGCGCACCCCACGTCCTGGAGCCTGCGGGCCAGCACCGGGTCGTCATTGGTGTACGGCAGCACGGTGAAGCCGTCGTCCACCAGGATCTCCGCGGCGTCCAGCAGTTCGATCGGGTCGGGCAGCAGGGTCCGCTCGTCGGCCACCACTTCCAGCTTGATCCAGTCGGTGCCGAGCGCCTCGCGGGCCAGCCGGGCGGTCAGCACGGCCTCGCCCGCGGTGAAGCAGCCCGCCGTGTTCGGCAGCACGCGGATGGAGAGCCGCCGCAGGACGGAGAGCACCGAGCCCTGAACGGTCGGATCGAGGCGGCGCATCGCGACGGTGGTCAGCTCGGTGCCGGAGGCGGTCAGGGAGCGCTCCAGCACGTCGAGGCCGGCCGCCCCGCCCGTACCCATGATCAGCCGGGAGCAGAAGGTGGCGTCGCCGAGGGTGAAGAGGTCGTCCGGCATGGTTCAGCCTCCCTGGACCGCGGTCAGGACCTCGACGCGGTCGCCGTCCAGGAGTGCGGCGGCGGACCACTGGCCGCGCGGTACGACGGTCTCGTTGACGGCGGCCGCGACGCCGGAGCGCGCGGTGGTGAGCGTGGCGACGAGCGCCGCCAGGGTGGTGCCTGCGGCGAGGCGACGGACCTCGCCGTTCACGGACACGGAGAGGGCGGCGGCCTCGGAGAGCGGTGCGGGCTCGGTCATGCGGGCTGCTCCTGACGTACGGAGACGGCGGGGGACGGGAAACGGCGCGGAGTGAAGGGGCGGGCCGGCTCGGGCGGCTCGCCGCCGGTGAGGAGCTCGGCCATGACGTCACCGGTGATGGGGGTGAGCAGTACCCCGTTGCGGTGGTGGCCGGTGGCGAGGTGGAGGCCGGGCAGGGCGGTGGGGCCGAGCAGCGGGGCGTTGTCGGGGGAGGTGGGGCGCAGGCCGGCCAGGGTCTCGGTGAGCGGCAGCTCGGTGATGCCGGGCACCAGCTCGTGGGCGTCCCGCAGCAGCTCGTAGACGCCGCCCGCGGTGACGGTGGTGTCCCAGCCCGTCTCCTCGCTGGTGGCGCCGACGACCAGCTCGCCGTTCTCGCGCGGCACCAGATAGACATGACTGCCCCGGACCAGGGCCCGTACCGTCCGGCTCAGGAACGGTGCGTACGGCGCCGGCACGGTCAGCCGCAGCACCTGGCCCTTCACCGGCCGGACCGGCGGAACGGCCTCGTCCGGCACCCCCGCCAGCCGGCCGCTGAGGCTGCCCGCGGCGAGCACGACCTGGTCGGCCGCGAGCTCCGTACCCCCGGCGAGCACCGCCCCGGCGGCCCGGTCGCCCGCCACGCTCAGGCGCTCCACCCGGCCGCGGTGGAAGACCACCCCGGCCCGCTCGCAGGCGGTCAGCAGGGCGGCGGCCAGGCGGCGCGGATCGATCTGGTGGTCGCCGTCGACCCGCAGACCGCCCCGGACGCCCGGCGCGAGCATCGGCTCCAGACGGCGGCACTCACGGCCGGTGAGCCACTCCGATTCCAGCCCCGAACGCCGCTGCAGGGCGTGCAGGTCCCGCAGATGGGCGCGGTCGTCGGAGTCCAGCGCGACGGCCAGGGTGCCGCAGGCGCGGAAGCCGGTCTCCAGCCCGCTCGCCGCCTCCAGCTCGGCCGCGAAGGCCGGATATCGGGCGGCGGAGGCCAGATTGAGGCCCAGCAGCAACTGTTCGCCGTAGTGGAGTTCGGTGACGGCGGCCAGCATGCCGGCCGCCACCCGGGCGGCCCCGCCACCCGGTTCGGGATCGGCGACCGCGGTGCGCAGTCCGCGTTGAGCTGCCCGCCAGGCGGTCACCAGGCCGATGATCCCGCCCCCGATGACCAGGACATCGGATCCGTTTCCGTTCCGAGAAGAACGCATGGGCTTCCAGCCCCTCCCTTCGCCGGCATGACCCGGATCAGGTTCGTACGGTCGGAGGCCGCCCAGCCTCCCTCTCAGCCCGGTGCGTCCGGGCTCCCGCGAGTGCTTTACGTTGGCCACCCTAAACCCCGTCCCCCCCGGCCCAGTAAGGGAGCAGCCACCGTGGCCCGTTCGCTCGACGGACTCGTCCTGTCACCGGTGGCCGACCAGGCGCCCGGCCAGGTCGGCACCCGTACCCGCTTCACCTACCACGAGGAGGACGGCCGGATCTGGGCCGAGTACGCGGGCGGCGACGTGGTCCGCGGCCATCTCGTCGGCACCCGGACCGGCGACCTGCTCGACTTCCGGTACGTCCAGCTCAAGCAGGACGGAACGACGTCCTCCGGCCACTGTGTCTCCACCGTCGTCGACCTCGCGGACGGCCGGGTCCGGCTGGACGAGCGGTGGGAGTGGGAGTCGCAGGAGGGCAGCGGGACGAGCACGGTCGAGGAACTCGCCCTTTCCTGACGATCTGTCAGGTGCTTAAGGTGTAAGGGTGAGCGAGCAGCAGCAGTCAGAGCAGCCGGACCGGCGGACAGGAAGCCGTGTCGTCGTCGTCGGAGCGGGTATGGCCGGGGTGCAGACCGCGGTGGCCCTGCGCGAGCAGGGCTTCACCGGCCCCGTCACCCTGATCGGCGCCGAACCGCACCAGCCCTACGACCGGCCCCCGCTGTCCAAGGCGGTGCTGCTCGGCAAGGCTGAGGACTCCGCCTTCGACATCGACTTCGAGGCCTTGGAGATCGATCTGCAACTGGGCCGCGAGGTCACCGGCGTGCGCCCCGCGGCACATGAACTGGACACCCCTTCGGGCCCCGTTCCCTACGACGTCCTGGTGATCGCGACCGGCGCCGAACCCGTCGTCCTGCCCGGGGCCGGGGGCGTTCCCGGCGTCCACCTGCTGCGCACCCTCGACGACGCGGCACGGCTGCGGCCGGTCCTCGACGAGCAGCACGGCGTCGTGGTCGTCGGCGCGGGCTGGATCGGCGCCGAGTTCGCCACCGCGGCCCGCGCCGCCGGTTGCGCGGTCACCGTCGTCGAGGCCGCCGACCGGCCCCTCGCGGGCGCGATGCCCGCGGAGGTCGCCGCCCCGATGGCCGCCTGGTACGCGGAGACCGGCGCCGAACTCCTCACCGGCGCCCGGGTCGACCGCGTCGAGCCGGGCCGGGTGGTCCTCGCGGACGGCCGTACGGTCCCGGCCGGAGCGGTCGTCGTCGGAATCGGTGCCCGGCCCGCCACCGGCTGGCTGGCCGGCTCCGGCATCGAGCTCGGCCCCGACGGATCGGTGACCGCCGACGGGGCGCTGCGCACCTCGTTGCCGGATGTGTACGCGGTCGGCGACTGCGCCTCGTTCCCCTCCGCCCGGTACGGCGAACGCCTGCTCGTCCACCACTGGGACAACGCGCTCCAGGGCCCGCGCACCGCCGCCGCGAACATCATCGGGGCGCTCGCCGGGGACGGCGCGGCGCCGGTGGCCTACGACCCCGTGCCGTACTTCTGGTCCGAGCAGTTCGACCGGTTCGTGCAGTACGCGGGCCACCACGGGAGCGCCGACACCCTGCTGTGGCGCGGCGATCCGGCCGAGCCCGCCTGGTCGGTGTGCTGGCTGCGCGACGGTGTGCTGGTCGCGGTGCTCGCCGTCGGCCGGCCGCGCGATCTGGCGCAGGGGCGCAAGCTCATCGAGGCGGGGGCGCGGCTCGATCCGGCGCGGGCCGCCGACCCCTCCGTACCGCTGAAGTCGGCGATCCGTCAGTAGCGCGCCGGCGTGCGCGGGGAGTGTCCGGCATGCGGGCAACCTCTTGGACTGCGGCCGAAATTGGTGCACCGTACATCTTTTGGATCACTCACCCGTTCCCGAAGGAAGTGCATGTCCCGACACAGATGGATCCGCGCACTGCGCAGGATCTCCGTGGTCTCTGCCTCGATCGCCCTGGCCGGCGGCGCGCTCGCCGTCCCGGCGAACGCGGGCACCGCCCCGAAGCCCGGCTCCAATCCGGCCGTCGACTACCAGGACCCGGTCGACGCGCTGCCACCGGTCTCCCGGCCCGACACCGCGCACTGCGCGGTGACGGCCGTCGAGCACGACTTCGGCAACACCCTCGGCGGGCCGCCGTACACCACCACGCTCACCCCGCCCGACAAGTGCGAGGGCCCCTGGAACAAGGTCGTTCTCGACTGGTCGGCCAGTGTGAAGGGGCGTCAGTACGACCGTCTCGCCGCTGTGTTCGTGGGTGGTGCGGAGATCTTCCGCACCAGCACCGCCGAGCCCGACGAGGACGGCATCAGCTGGCACGTCGCCAAGGACATCACAGACTTCGCGCCGCTCCTCAAGGACCCGCAGAAGCTCCAGCTGGACCTCGGTAACGTTGTCAACGACACCTATACCGGTGTGTACAAGGTCAAGCTGACGATCACGTACTACCGGGCCGACAAGCACCACCCGGCCGCGCGGACCGCCGACCGGATCGTCCCCCTCGGCGACACCGGGTCCGCCGGTGCCCCCTGGATGAGCGTCGGCAAGGGCGGCTCCACCAGCACCGACGTCACCTTCCCGCGCAACCTGACCGCCGCGCGCCTCCAGGTGTACGCACGCGGCGGCGGCTGCGACGAGCAGTGGTTCGACGCGGTCCCCAGCGACCTCGCCGCCACCGCCCCGGACTACCTCTGCGGCGGCGGCCCCTACCGCGAGGTGCAGATCGCCGTGGACGGGCGGCCCGCGGGCCTCGCCCAGCCGTACCCCGTGGTCTACTCCGGCGGCATCGTGCCGACCCTGTGGCGGCCGGTCCCGGCCATCGACCAGTTCAGGACCGAGGCGTACGACATCGACCTGACCCCCTTCGCCGGTGAACTGGCCGACGGCAGGCCGCACGCCATCAGCATCACCCCGTACGGCGCGGCCGACACCTGGATCGTCGACGGTTCGCTCTTCCTGCGCACGGACGCGCACGCGGCCCGTACGAGCGGCAGGGTCACTGTCGACACGCTCACCGACGAGCCGGTGGTGAAGACCGTCCAGACCCCGCGCGGCGACGGCTCCACCCATGTCGCCGTGTCGACCGGGCGCTCCTGGAGGATCTCGGGCTACGTCCGGACCTCGAAGGGCCGGGTCACCACCACCGTCGAGCAGCGCTTCTCGTACACCAACGAGGACACGGTCTCCAGGACCGGTCAGCAGCAGACGATGCACCAGCGCGACCACGGCGCCACCACGGTGACGACCAGCACCGGCGGGCGCACCGAGGCCCGGCGGCACGCCTGGTCCTACCCCATCGACGTCGACATGGACATCCCGCTCTACGGCGACTACAACAACTACGAACTGAACGCCGCCGTCACCCAGCGCCGCGTGCTCCTCGACACCTCCAGGACGGCCTCCGGGCACGACTGGCGCACGGACGCGGTCACGGACGACACCGTGGACTCGACCGGCAACCTCGCCCGCGAGAACGGCGCAGTCCGGGCCGCCGACGGCGCGTCGTCCGAGACGTACCGGGGCACCACCGACACCGGGGCCTGTTACGCGCGCTCCCTGACGACCGCGCACGGCTGGGTCACCGGCGACCGGCGGAGCCACTGCCGGGTCCCCGACGTGGTCCGCGAGGCCCTGAAGGGCTGAGTCCGGGTATCGGCTGTCAGTGCGGGATGGCAGGCTTGTACCCGTGACCGAGATTGACGCAAAGATCGATGCTCTCGTCCCCGCCTGGCTCCACCTGCCCGACATCGCCGAAATGCTCGATGTCGAGGTGACGCGCGTGCGGCAGCTGGTCAAGGAGGGCCAGCTGATCGCCGTACGACGTGGTGAGAACCGGACGCTCCAGGTGCCTGCCGCCTTCATCGACGGCGACAAGGTGGTCAAGGGCCTCTCCGGCACCCTGACGCTCCTGAGGGACGACGGCTACAACGACGAAGAGATGCTGGAGTGGCTCTTCACCCCCGACCCGACCCTGCCGGGCACCCCTGCCCAGGCACTGAGCGAGAATCGTGGCACGGAGGTGAAGCGCCGCGCCCAGGCGCTCGCCGTCTGACCGCCGGCCGTAGGTGAGGGGCGGGCCGCGCGACACCGCGCGGCCCGCACCCCGCACCCCGCACCGCCCGGCGCAGGCCGCTCCACGACGCTCTCCCAGGGGGAACCGCACCATGCCCACGCCTCGCGCGCTGCTGTCCGATGCCCGGCTCTATCTGTGCACGGACGCCCGCAGGCGCCAGGGCGACCTCCCCGCGTTCCTCGACACCGTCCTCGCCTCCGGGGTGGACATCGTCCAGCTCCGCGACAAGGGCATGGAGGCGGCCGAGGAGCTCGACCACCTGGCCGTCCTCGCCGACGCGTGCCGGCGTCACGGCAAGCTCCTCGCGGTGAACGACCGGGCCGACGTCGCCCATGCCATCGGCTCCGACGTGCTCCACCTCGGCCAGGGGGACCTGCCAGTGCCCGCCGCCCGCGCCATCCTCGGCGAGGACGTGCTGATCGGCCGCTCCACCCACGCCCGGTCCGAGGTCGACGCGGCCGTCGCCGAGCCCGGCGTGGACTACTTCTGCACCGGTCCCTGCTGGCCCACCCCGACCAAGCCCGGACGGCACGCCCCGGGCCTGGACCTGGTGCGGTACGCCGCCTCGCTCGACCAGCCTCGCCCCTGGTTCGCCATCGGCGGGATCGACGCCGGCAATCTCGACGAGGTGCTGGACGCCGGAGCCCGCCGGGTCGTCGTCGTACGGGCGATCACCGAGGCCGCCGACCCGGCCGCCGCCACCGCCGAGCTGGCCGGAAGGATCCGGGCACGCACCGCGGCGTGATCCGGCCGTCCGGGGGCGGTATCAGGCCGACTGTCCGAAGGATGGACAAACAACCAGTCAATTCGGGCAATTCACGCTGGTCCGGTCCTTCGGCCGTCGCGCTCTGGTTAACCTGCCCGTATGGCCCTTGGCACACCATCCACCAGGACAGATCACGCGCATACGGTGCGTGAGCTTCTCGCGACCGGCAAGACCTCGTACTCGTTCGAGTTCTGGGCGCCCAAGACCGAGAAGGGTGAGCGGAACCTCTGGAACGCGCTGCGCCGGGTCGAGGCGGTGCGGCCGGGCTTCGTCTCCGTGACCTATGGGGCCGGTGGCTCCACCCGGGCCGGGACGGTGAAGGCCACCGAGCAGATCGCGGCCGACTCCACCCTCACGCCGGTCGCCCACCTCACGGCGGTCAACCACTCCGTCGCCGAGCTGCGCAACATGATCGGGCAGTACGCGGACGCCGGGATCCGGAACATCCTCGCCGTGCGCGGAGACCCGCCGGGCGACCCGATGGGCGAGTGGGTCGAGCACCCGCAGGGCGTGCGGTACGCGGCCGATCTCGTCCGGCTCATCAAGGAATCCGGCGATTTCTGTGTCGGCGTCGCGGCATTTCCCGAGATGCACCCGCGCTCGACCGACTGGGACACCGACATCCGGCATTTCGTGGACAAGTGCCGCGCCGGTGCCGACTATGCGATCACCCAGATGTTCTTCAATCCGGAGGACTATTTGCGTATGCGTGACCGCGTGGTCGCTGCGGGTTGCGAAACCCCGATCATTCCCGAGGTCATGCCGCTGACCAGCGTCAAACAGCTGGACAGGTTTGCGCAGCTCAGCAACGCGTCTTTCCCTTCGTCCCTGAAAGAACGCATCCTCGCCGCCAAGGACGATCCCGCCGCTGTACGCTCCATTGGTATCGACTTCGCAACGCAGTTCTGTGCGAGGCTGCGATCCGAGGGTGTGCCCGGACTGCACTTCATCACGCTCAACAACTCGACGGCGACGCTCGAAATCTACGAGAATCTCGGACTGCACAAGCAGTCGTGACCGGCCATACCCGCCGTGACCCGGGGCGGTGGCCGTAGGAGGGGGCGGGCATGGGCTGGACGGTCCTCTACATCGCGTTCGGAATCGTCGCGCTGTGGCTGCTCGGCGAGGTGCTCCTGCAGTACAAGGCGCGCCTTCGCTGGCGTCTGCTCGCCTTCGGCGGCTTCGGCTGTGTGGTCGTCGGCGTGCTGATTCCGTCGGTGTTCGTCATAGTCGTCGGCACGATCGCCTTCGCGACCGGCCAGACCTACGTCACGCTCTCCTTCCGGCGCGGCTTCTCCACCGGCTGGGCCATAGGGGGCAAGCCCGGTGCGAGCCGTCGTCGCCGGGGCGGCGGCGACCGGGAGGGCCGCGGGCCCACGCTCCAGGTGTCGGACCTGGAGATGGCGCCGCACGACGAGCAGGCCCCGCAGCGGGCCAACGCCGAGGCTCTGGCGGCCGCGGTCTACGAGCCCGAGCCGATGCCGGACGACACCGGGCAGTACGGCGTCTACTCCGACCACCACCGGTCGCAGCAGGGGGCGGGCCAGGCGGGGCAGCCCCAGCCGCAGTACGCCGCGCACGACCCGTACGCCGCCCCCGCCCCCGCCGCGTACGGGGCGGAGGGCCAGGATCCGTACGCCGGTCAGGACCCGCTCGCCGGGCAGTACGACTACGGCACCGAGCGGCAGCAGTACGCCGCGTACTCCGACCCGTACATCGGGACCGGCACCACCGGCGGTCCCGCTCAGTACGACGCGTACGACAGCCACGGCAACGGCTACGACAGCTTCGGCGGCCGGCAGCAGTACGACGCCGACCCGTACGCCCAGCAGTACGCCCCCGAGACGCCGCCGGGCGGTGTCTGGGTGCCTCAGCAGCGCGAGGGCGAGCAGTACCCGGTCGCCCCGCCGGAGCCGCCCGCGCGCCCCGCCCCGCACCCGAACGGCTACAACAACGGCAACGGCTACGACGAGCAGCAGTACCGCTACTGACGACGACGACGGTCGGTCGGCCGGGCCCGGCCGACGGCTCTCCCGGTCACTGGGAGCCCCGGAAGCCGTCGCCCTCCACGATCAGCCCGGCGACCAGCGCTCCCGACATGCCCGCGTGGGCGAGCCCGCCGCCCGGGTGCGACCAGCCGCCCGCGGCGTAGAGCCCCGGCAGCCGGGTGCGATTGCCCGGGTGCAGATGTGCGCCGCCCGCCCCGGCCAGCGCGGGCGCGGGCACCGAACCGCCCTCCGCGCCGGTGTCGGCGGCCGTCTCGGCCGGCGTCCGCACCTCGGCATGGAGCAGCCGCTCCCGTATCCCGGGCACGGCCGCGGCCGCCGCGTCGATCAGCGCATCGGCGCACTGCTCGCGCACCGCCGGGTCCGTCCAGTTCACCGCACCGTGCGGGGCGACCGTCGCCGTCAGCGTCACCGCCTCGTGCGCGTCGTCGGGACGGGTCGAGGGGTCGTCCGGGCGCAGCACCGTCACCGTGGGGTGCTCGGCGAGGCTTCCGCCGAACACCGCCTCGCGCTCCGCCGCGCCGTCCTGCGGATGCACCAGCGTCCGGTGCACGGCATACGCGGGCCGGGCGCCGCGCAACGAGAGCAGAACCAGGAAGCGCCCCGGCACCACCCCTTGTCCGGGCCGGGGCTGCACCGCCACGTCCCCGTCCTGCCACAGCTCCTGACCGGGCACCAGCTCCGGCCGCGGCCGGACCCCCAGCACCACATGGCCGGCCTCGGCGACCGTGCCGTCCACGAGCTCGACGCCCGACGCCCGGCCGTCCTTCTCGACGACCCGGGCGACCTCGGCGCCGAAGACGAACTTCACCTTCCGGGCCAGGCACCGCTCGTACACCGCCTGCGCCAGGGCCCGCATCCCGCCGGAGACGTACCAGCTGCCGAACGTCTCCTCCATGTACGGCAGCAGGGCCGCAGCCGCCGGTGCGCGCAGCGGATCGAGCCCGTACGACAGGGCGTATCCGTCGAGGAGCGCGGCCAGCCGGGGGTCCGCCAGCTCCCACGCGCCGACCTCCGAGACCGTGCCCGCCTGCCGGGCGGAGCGCAGCAGGCGGCGCTGCCGGAGCGCCGGATACGGATCACGGCCCAGCACCTGCCAGTCGGCGCGCAGCGGCTCCTCCAGGAGCGGACGCCGGGACCGGTCCCAGGCATCGCGCGCCCGGTCCAGGAACTCGCCCCAGGCCGCGCCCGCACCGCCGCCGAGCGCGCCGTCCAGCGCGGAGACGACTCCGGCACGTGAGGCGTTCGGCAGCGAGACCGCCGTGCCGTCGGCGAACAGATGACGGCTCGCCGGATCGACCTGTGTCATGGTGACGCACCGCTCCAGCGGCTCCTTGCCGGTCTTCACGAACAAGTCGCGGTAGACGGCGGGCAGATGCAGCAGCGCCGGGCCGGTGTCGAAGGCGAAGCCCTCATGGGCATACCGGCCGACCGAACCGCCGAAGGTCTCCGACCGCTCGTACACCGTCACCCGGTGGCCTGCCACGGCGAGCCGGGCGGCCGCCGCCATCGCGCCCATCCCGGCGCCGATCACCGCAATACGTGCCATGTCAGTGACCCTAGCGGCCACCACCGACAGTCACTCCGCCGGCCAGTGCGAACCCGTCCCGGCCAGGCGTTTCTCCTCCCGCCGCTGAGCCCTGCGGCGCAGGTAGCGGCGGATTCTGGAGGCCAGGAAGGCCACTGTGACGATGCCCAGCAGCAACAGCGTTCCCGCGATGACGGCGGCCACCACCGGATGGAATATCGCGAAGGTGACGATCCCGGCGACACCCAGGTCCTCCGCGATGCTCACCACGACATTGCTGAACGGTTCGGGGGAGGAGTTGACCGCCATTCTGGTGCCCGCCTTCACCAGATGGCTCATCAGCGCGGTGGAACCGCCCACCGCCGCGGCCGCGAGCTGCGGCAGCGAACCGCTCTCGCCGGCCAGCAGCGCGGCCACGACGGCACCGGCGACCGGCCTGATGACGGTGTGCACCGTGTCCCAGACCGAGTCCACGTACGGGATCTTGTCGGCCACCACCTCGCACAGGAAGAGAACGCCGGCCACGACGAGGACATCGGTGCGCTGCAGCGACGCGGGCACCTCGTCGGTCAGGCCGGTCGCACCGAAGACACCGAGCAGCAGGACCACCGCATAGGCGTTGATCCCGCTCGCCCAGCCGCTTGTGAACACCAGGGGAAGTACGGACACGGACGCGATCGTAACCAGATGGAGCAACGCCCGGGGCCCGGTCGGGTGCGCAGCCCTGAGTATCCGTACCTAGGCGACGAGATGAGTAGGTGCGCGGATGGGCTTCCACCTGTGCGGACGGGAGAGTGGAACGCACGGAGAGGGGCGCCTCCGCACCGCCGGCACGGGGCGGCGGAACGGTCGCGGCGCTCCCTCCGGATCGGGGGAGCACGAAGGAGAGCCCGGGGGATCACGGGGGACGAAGGTCACGGGGGAAGGCTCTCCGGCAGTACGGAAGACGCCGGTCCGGCGCAGGCTCGGGGGGATCGAGCCTCACCGGACCGGCGTTCTTTCTGCGCTGCCGGGCCCCGGTCCCGGACGGTCAGCGCCCGCTGACCCGCCCGTGCAGGAGCAACGAGAGCGCCGAGTGCACATCGTCGATCGAACGCTCCGGCTGGAACGCCTGCCAGTCCAGGGCCGCCACCAGCACCATGCCGACGAGTGCGGCGGCCGTCAGCGGGATGTCGATCTCCTCGCTGAGCTCACCGTTGCCCACACCCTCGCGCAGCACCCCCTCGACCACCGCGACGGCCTCCTGACGCACCACCAGGAGGGTTCCCTGCCAGGCCCGGTTGGTGCGCCACAGCTCCGCGACGTACAGCTGGGTGAAGGCCGGATAGCGGTCGATGAAGACCAGACCGGCCCGGATCATCGCGTCCAGGGCCTCGACCCGGGTGCCGCCGCGCTTCCCGGTCTCTTCGGCCGCGGTGCGCAGCGAGGCCGTGAGCAGGCCGACGCCGTGGCGCAGCAGCTCCTCGAAGAGCTCGGTCTTGCTCTTGAAGTTGTAGTAGACCGTGCCCTTGGCGACGCCGGCGCGCTCGGCGATCTCGTCCACCGTGGTCGCCGAGAAGCCCTTCTCGGCGATGAGGGTCACGGCCGCCTCGTAGAGCTTCTGCCGGGTGGCCCGGCGACGCGTGGTGCTACTGCTTTCCATGTCCCCGATTCTCACAGGTTCCGGCGTGCTCACAGGCTCAGCTCCGGGTGGAGCCGGTCCAGGGTCCACACCTGCTTGCGGCGTGCGGCCACCGCGGTCAGCGCGAGCGCCCCCGCCGTGAAGGCCAGCAGCACCGCACTGCCCTGCCAGACCGGGCCGAGCCCGCCGCCCGTGATCAGCCGGCGCAGCCCCTCGACGATGTAACTCATCGGCAGGTAGGGGTGGATCGCGTTGAAGAACCCGGGGCTGGTCTCGACGGGATACGTTCCCCCGGCCGAGGTCAGCTGGAGCATCAGCACCGCCAGTACGAGAATCCGTCCCGCGGCTCCGAACCGGGCGTTCAGCCACTGCACGATCGCCGCGAAGCAGCAGGTCACCAGTGCCAGGAAGCCGACCGTGCCGGCGGCGCGGGCCATCTGCAGACCGAGCCCCCAGTGCAGTACGGACATCAGGGCGGCCACCTGGAGCAGACCGATCGCGGCCACCGGCAGCCAGCCCGCGAAGGCGATCCGCCAGGCGGAGGCCCCGGCGGCGAGCGCGCGCCGGTTGAGCGGCTGGATCAGCATGTAGGCCACCATCGCGCCGACCCAGAGGGAGAGCGGGATGAAGTAGGGCGCGAAACCGGTGCCGTAGTTGGGGGCCGCGTGCAGCGACTGGGAGGCCAGCTGTACCGGGTCGGCCATGACTCCGGTCCGGGCGTCGCGGTCCTTCTTGTCGTAGTCGGGGATCTCGCCGACGCCGTCGTTGAGTCCCTGGGCGAGGGTGGCCGAGCCGTCGCCGAGCCGGACCAGCCCCCCGTCCAGATTCGCCGCGCCCTTCTTGAGGTCGCCCACGCCGCTGTCCAGGTCGGCGGAGCCGGTCCTGGCCGTGACCAGGCCTGTGTGCAGGTCGTCGGCCCCCTTCGAGACCTTGTGGGCGCCGGTGTTGAGCGCGTTGACCTTCTTGACGGCGGACTCCAGGTCCTCGTCCAGGTGCGGGGCGCGCTCGGCCAGGTCGTCGGCCTGCCGCTGAAGGGTGGTCAGCTGGGTGCGCAGCTTCTTCAGATCGCCGTTCTGATTGGTGACCAGTGCGTTCACGTCGTCGGCCACGTCGGCGACATCGGCCGCCGCGGTCTTGGCACGCTTCAGCGGCGGGCAGACGGTGGAGTCGGGGACCGGCTCCTGCGTGCAACTGGTGCGGTAGATCTCGGCCAGGTCGTCGGAGGCCGTGCGGGCGGCGGTGGCCGCGGTGGGCGCCGCCTTCACCAGCACGTCGAGGTTGTCCCGCACGGTCTTCGAGGAGTCGGAGACCAGCCGGGCGGTGTCGCCGATCGACTTGCCGTTGTCCTTCAGGAACGGGCGGATGTCGGCGGCCACCCCGTTCACCTTGTCGGCGAGCTGCTGGGTGCCCTCGGCCACCTGCCGGGAGCCGGTTTCGAGGTCGCTCGCGCCCTTGTTCAGCTTGACGATCCCGCCGGCCAGCCTGTTGCTTCCGGCCTTGGCGTCCTTCAGCCCGTCCGCGAGATCCTGCGAGCCCTCCTTGGCCTTGCTGATGCCGCCCTTGAGGTCGTCCGCGCCCTTGGCGGCCTTCGCGGTCGCGTCGTGGAGGTCGGAGAAGTTGATGAAGATCCGGTCGTAGAAGCCGCGCGAGGCGGTGGTCGACGCGGCGGTGCGCACCTCGGAGAAGACCGAGCGGGAGATCTGCCCGACGATGTAGTTGTTGGCGTCGTTGGTCCGCACCTGGAGGGCGCCGGCTTCGGGGGAGTCGCCCGAACTGGACGCGATCCGCTTGCTGAAGTCCGACGGCATGGTGAGCGAGAGGTAGTACGTACCGTCCTCGACGCCCTTGTCGGCCTCGGCGGAACTCACCTCGTGCCAGTCGAAGACCTTGGAGTCCAGGAGCTTGCCGGTGATCTCGTCACCGGCCGAGATACGCTTGCCGGCCGCGGTGGTGCCCTTGTCGTTGTTGACCAGCGCGACGGGGATCTTGTCGAGGCGGCCGTACGGGTCCCAGAAGGACCACAGGTACAGGGCGCCGTACAGCAGCGGCAGGAGCAGCAGCGCGACCAGCGCGGCGCGCGGGAGCTTTCCCCTGCCGAAACGCTTGAGCTCAAGCGCGGCCAGTCTTGGCGAACGCATCGGCCGTTCCTTCCTCGGTCGTGGTTTCCCCGGTCGCGGTTTCCCCGGTCGCGGTCCTCGCGGTCCTCGCGGTCGTGCCGGCCGTGTCGTCCGTGTTCTCCGTACGCAGGGTGATCGCGTCCTCGGGCGCCTGGCTGCAGACGGCCAGCACGGTCGTGCCGCTGTCCGCGACGGACCGCAGCAGGTCCCAGGCCTCGGCGCGTTCGGCGTCGGAGAGCTTGAGATCGGTGTCGTCCACCGCGAGCAGCCGCGGGGTGCCGATCAGCGCGAGGGCGACGGAGAGCCGCAGCGCCTCCAGCCGCTCCAGATCCCGTACGGAGGTCCGCCCGGCCTTGGGCAGGGTGGCCGGGTCGAGTCCGGCGGCGTCCAGCGCCGCGTCGATCCGGGCCCGGGCTGCGGCGATCCGCTCGGCACGCGGGCGCAGCAGGGCGCGCAGCGAGCCGTCGAAGCGGCGCTGCAGCAGGGCCCGCTCGCGCAGGTGCTCGTCGACGGTGAAGGCAGGGTCGAGCTCGCTGACGCCGGGGACCGGGCCCAGCGCGGCGATGCGGCGTACGGCGGCCATCTTGCGCGGCAGACGCAGCCCGCCGACCTTCGCCTGGCCCTCGGTGGGGCGCATCCGGCCGGTGAGAGCGAGCAGCAGGCAGGTGCGGCCCGAGCCGGACGGGCCCTCGATCGCCACCAGTGAGCCGGGTCCGGCATCGAGGTCCAGGCCCTGGAAGGCCCAGCCGCGCGGCCCCTTGAGGCCGAAGTCCTCGGCGGTGACGGATGCCCCGTGCGGGCTGTCCACAGGCCCTTCCCCTTCTTTTGAACTGACCAGTCAGTCCAAAAAGGTAGCCCGAACTTGCGAACGAAGCAAAAGTGCAGGTCAAAGGGGGATTCGGGTCGATTGTCAGTGGTGCCCCTCACGATGGATACATACGGCCACGGAGCCGTTACACGAGACGGAGGTTTCGTCATGGCCCACTCGTCCGCAGCAGCCGCACCCCGGCGCCGCGCAGACGGCCCTGCCCCCTCACTGACCGGCCCGGCAAGCGATGTCCATCCCGTTCTGCGCCGCACCACGGCGCCGCCCGCCGCCCTCGATCTGCTCGCGAAGGCCCGCACCGGCCTCGACGAGGCCGCCGTTCTCGATGTGCCGAACGAGCGGTATGCCACCGCCCACCTCGCAGCGCTGCGCACCGCGGCCGCGGTGCTCGCCGCGCGGGGCCGCCCGGAGACGTCCAGGCGGCGCCGGGAGCGCATCCGCAGCGCCTGGGAGGTCCTGCCCGAAATAGCCCCCGAGCTGACCGAATGGAGCGCGCTGTTCGCCTCCGGCGCTCGCCGCAGGGCCCGTGCCGAAGCCGGGATCCCCGGTGCGGCCAGCCGGCGGGACGCCGACGACCTGCTGCGTGACGCGGCGATGTTCCTGCGTCTGGTCGAGCGGCTGCTGGTGCTCCAGCCGGTGCTCCCGCAGGCCAGGAGGGAGCGGTCCGACGCGGGATGACGGCAGCGGCGGCGCGAGGCAATAGGGTGGGCAGCGCTCGTACCACCTGCACTGTTCACGCTCCGCCGTCAGAGGCGGCACCGTGCCGAGGAGTCATCTGCCGTGTCGGACCAGCTGCGCCCCCGCGCCTCCCTCCGTACCGCCGTGGTCTGGGAGGTCCTCAAGGACGCCCTCGACCGCCGGGTGAAGGCGACCGGCAGGGACGCCCTGGACGTCCTGGACACCGGCGGCGGCACCGGCAACTTCGCGGTGCCGGTCGCCCGTCTCGGCCACCGCGTCACCGTCGTCGACCCCAGCCCCAACGCGCTCTTCGCGCTGGAGCGCCGCGCCGCCGAGGCCGGGGTCGCCGACCGGGTCCGCGGCGTCCAGGGCGACATCCACGGCCTGTTCGAGGTGGTCGAGCGCGGTGGGTACGACGCGGTGCTGTGCCACGGAGTCCTGGAGTACGTGGACGACCCCGCCGAGGGCGTGCGCAACGCGGTGGAGGCGCTACGGCCGTCCGGCGCACTCAGCCTGCTCGCCGCCGGGCTCGGCGGTGCCGTCCTGGCACGGGCGCTCGCCGGTCACTTCACCGAGGCCCGGCAGGCGCTCGGCGACCCGGCGGGCCGCTGGGGCGAGGGCGACCCGATGCCCCGGCGCTACACCGCGGAGCAGCTCACCGAGCTGGTCTCCGGGGCCGACGTCGAGGTCGGCGCGGTCCACGGCGTACGGGTCTTCGCCGACCTGGTGCCGGGTGTCCTGGTGGACACGGAGCCCGGTGCCATGGAGGCCCTGCTCAAGCTGGAGGCCGCCGCGGCCGAACTGCCCGCCTTCCACTCGGTGGCGACGCAGCTGCACGTCCTGGGCACGAAGCGCGCCTGAGCGCGAGCCGGTCCGGTCCGGCGGCTCCGGACGCAGCACGGCTGATCAGCGGCGCAGCGGCAGACGGAGTACGCACCAGGCCCCCCGATCGGGCGCTTCGCCCCGTATGATCGGGGGACACCATCCGGCATGACGGATCGGAGGTTGGGGAATCAACGCCTCAGCAGCTGAGCCGTTGTGGCGGCCCGGACTGGCTGATGGGCAAGAAGGCGGGTTTCACGGGGGCGATTCCCTGCCTATCCTGGAAGGGCCGCATACCGGCCGCCCCCCGCGGCCGACGACGAGGAGGACTCCGTGCCGCTCTCGGAGCACGAGCAGCGAATGCTCGAGCAAATGGAGCGAGCGCTGTACGCCGAAGATCCCAAGTTCGCGACAGCGCTCGAGGGAAGCGGGCTGCGTACGTACACCCGGCGACGGGTCTACCAGGCGGTCGCAGGCTTCCTGGTGGGTATCGCGCTCCTCATGGCCGGAATGGTCGCCCAGCTCATCTGGATCAGCGTGGTGGGTTTTCTCGTCATGCTGGGCTGTGCGGTCCTTGCGGTCACTGGCTGGCGCAAAGCCCCCAAACCGGGCGAGCATCCGGCAGCCGGAGGCGCCGGCGAGCGCGGTCGGCCCAGGCAGCGCCGGACCGTGATGAACCGCATCGAGCAGCGGTGGCAGCGCCGCCGCGACGAGCAGGGCCAGTAGGCCCTCGGACACACTTGGATGAGGGGCGGCCGCGTCTTCGCGGCCGCCCCTCATGCGCGCCCGGCGCGGGCCGCCGAGGGCGGCCACCGGCCAGGTTTCCTTGGCCGGGCGGGCCCTCGCGAGCGGCGTTCCCAGGCGCCTTCGCGAGGGCCGCGCCCCCGGTCGGTCACCCCTGCTGGCGCGACGGCCTCCGCAGCACGCCCGCCCACCGGTCCCGGCGCCGGAGCGCCGTCCAGCGACCGGTGATCGCCGCCCAGCGGTCCGTGGCCGCCCAGATCACCCGAACGGCCGAGCGCGGTGCCACGACGGCCCGGATCCGGGTGAGCCGGTCGGCAGAGGCCCGCAGACCGGCTCGTACCGTCTCCACGTCCTCGGCCAGTCCGGTGGCCGGCCGGGGCACGGGGGCGTAGAGGACCTGCTCCACCGCTCCGGCGACCCGGTGCACCGCGGCGGCCGCATCGGGTCCCAGCTGCCCCAGCCGCACCACTCGGTCCGCCGCCTTGCGCGGGGTCCGGGAGTCGTCCGGCTCGATGCCGTGGTCCCAGGCCGTGTCGGTGATCTCCTGCCAGGCCGCGAGCGTGCCGGACATCGCGTGCACCGGGGCACGGCCCGGTCCGGCTCCGGGGTCCGGATCGGTGCCGTCGGTGTCCCGGTCGGTGGGCGGCGTACGCCCGGTGGAGAGACCCAGCCTGCGCCTGCGGGCCCGCAGGCGCCAGAGCAGCGGCAGCAGCGGCAGCGCGAGGACCACCACGGCGAGCAGGACCAGACCGACGACCGTGCCCGTGGGTGTCCCGGAGTCCGTCGGAGTCGTCACCCCGGGCGCCGCCGTGCTGCCGCACTCGCCCTGCTTGCGCATCTGCGCCGGGCAGCTGTCCGGGACGGACGGCGCGACCGAGGGAGCAGCCGAGGAGCCCTTCTCCGGCAGGGCCGGGACGTCCGTGTCACCCGTGGGAACGGCCTGCTGGGTGTACGACGGGGTGCTGCCCCGCGTCGGAGTCGGCTCGAAACGGGTCCACCCGACGCCCTCGAAGTAGAGCTCGGGCCAGGCATGCGCGTCGCGCAGCCCCACCGAGACCGAACCGTCCGACTGCCCGGTGCCGGGGGTGAAGCCCACCGCGACCCGGGCCGGAATGCCCAGCGTCCGTGCCATCGCCGCCATCGCGAACGAGAAGTGGACGCAGAAGCCCTGCTTGTCCTTGAGGAACCGGCTGATCGCCGCGCTCCCGGTGCCCGAGTTCACCGAGGTGTCGTAGGTGAACCCGCCGTCCGAGGCGAAGTAGTCCTGCAGCTTCACCGCCCGCTCGTAATCGTTGGCGGCGCCCTTGGTCACCCTGTCCGCGGTCTCCTCGACCACCCTCGGCAGGGAGGCGGGTACGCGGGTGTACTCGCGCCGCAGCGCGGCCGGCGCGGGCGGAGCCGCGGCGAGCTGCTCGGCGGTCGGCGCGACCACCAGGCTGGAGACCTGGTACTGCGCACCGCGGGTCGTCTCCCCGCGGTCACCGACGAGCGTCCGCCCCTCCGGTTCGTACCGCCAGCGCCCGTTGATCCGGACCTCGGTCGCCGGGTAGGGGAGCGGCAGATAGGTCTGCTGGTAGGAGCCGGAGGCGGAGACGTTCGTCCTGACCTCCGTGACCGCCACGTCCGGGCCGAGGCCCGCCGGATCGGGGAGCCGCTTCGGCACGTCCCTCAGACGGCGCGTGGAGGGCCGCCACTCGCTCCCGTTGAACTGGTCCAGGGCCAGAATCCGCAGATAGAAGTCCTGCGGGGCGCCGGAATTGGTGCGGTAGGACATCACCTGCCGGTTCTCCGGCTGGTTCAGATTGTCCTGCAACGAGACCAGCGGGTTCACCGCGGAGATGGTGCCGCCGCCACCCTTGCCGTTCCCGCCGCCGCCCGTACCCGCCAGCAGACCGCCGCCGAGTCCCGGCAGCGCCGCCGGGACGACCAGCGAGACGCCCAGCGCCAGCGCGCCGATGCGGCGCCCGGTGCGGACCGGGGCCGTCGGCCGGCCGCTCGAAAGCGCCGCACCGACCGCCGGGCCCCCCGGGGACCTGGCGGCCGCGCCGCTGAAGACCCGACCCCACTGGGAGAGCCGGTCCCGGCCCTCGGCCAGCAGAAGCAGCAGATAGCCACCGGCCGCCAGCAGGAACCAGAGCCAGTCCGCCCCGCCCTCGGACAGCCCCGCGGCCACCGAGTAGAGCGCGAGGAGCGGCAGGCCGGCCGGGGCCGCGCTGCGGAACGTCACCGCGAGGGCGTCCACCGCCAGCCCGACCAGCAGCACACCGCCGATCAGTATCAGCCGGATGCCGTCCGTCACGGGAGCCGGAGCGGCATACCTTCCGACGTCCTCGGCACCCGATGTCAGCAGATGCGCGAGCCGCTGGACGGCCTCCGGGCCGGGCAGCAGACCGGCCAGCGCCTGCTGCCTGGCGAAGACCACCGTCAGCAGGACCAGCGTGACCAACGCCTGCGCCGCGACGATCAGCACACGGGGCACGGGCGCCCGGCGGACGAGCGCCCCCGTCCCGCACTGGACCGCCAGCAGGAACGCCGCCTGCAGGATCCACCCGGCCGGCTCGACCAGCGGCAGCATCGAGGCCGCCGCCATCAGCGTCGCCGCAAAGGCGCACAGCGCCAGCCGACCACGACTGCTCATGACCATCCCCCGGAGAAACCTGTCGTGCCGTCCGCGGCGCCGCCGACGGCGGACTGAGCCGCCACGTCCTGGTGCCCCGCCTGCTGCCAGCAGCGGGCGAGACCGGTCCCGGGCGCCACCGCCACAGCCGTCCAGCCCGATTCCCGCAGCAGTCGCAGCCGCTGCCCGGAAGCCTCTCGCGCCCCCGCGCGCGGGGGATCGCCCTGCCCCCAGTCCGTGCTGTCCAGTACGAAGGCGACGGCGCCGCCGCTGCGCTGCCGCATCCGCGCCGCCACCGCCGCCTGCTCCTCGTCCAGATCGCCGAAGAAGGCGATCAGCAGCCCTTCGTTGCCCCCGCGCAGTACGTCGTACGCGCGCGACAGACCGCTGCCGTCGGAGTGGTCGACCACTGCCAGGGTGTCCAGCATCAGACCCGCGGACTCGGCGGACTCCTGCGTCGAACCGGCGAAACCGCTCGCGCCCTCGCCGGGGACCGCGGTCCCGTCGTCGGTCAGCAGCCGGACGGCGAAACCCCGCTCCAGCATGTGCGTCAGCGCGGACGCGGCCCCGGACACCGCCCACTCGAAGGCGGAGTCGGGCCCCGTCCCCTGGTAGGCGATCCGCCGGGTGTCCAGCAGCACCGTGCATCTGGCCCGCTGCGGCTGCTCCTCGCGGCGCACCATCAGTTCGCCGTAGCGCGCGGTCGAGCGCCAGTGGACCCGGCGCAGATCGTCGCCGTGCCGGTAGCCGCGCGGGATCACGTCGTCGTCACCGGCCAGCGCCAGTGAACGCTGCCGTCCCTCGCCGTACCCCGAGGCCTCGCCGGCCAGCCGCACCGGCGGCAGCGGCTCGGTCCGCGGAATGACCACGAGGGTGTCGTACGCGCTGAACGAACGGGTCAGCTCGCACATCCCGAACGGATCGCTCAGCCGCAGCTGCAACGGCCCGAGCGGATAGCGCCCGCGCAGATCCGACCGCACCCGGTAGGACACCTCGCGGCGGCCGCCCGCCTCCACCCGGTCCAGCACGAACCGGGGCCGCGGCCCGAGAACATAGGGCACCCGGTCCTGGAGCATCAGCAGCCCGGTGGGCATCCGCGACACGTTCTCCATCCGCAGATGGACCCGCGCCTCGGTGCCGGCCGGGACCCGGGACGGCGTGAGCCGCCGGGTGCCCGCGACCCGGTAGCGGGTGCGGACGAGCACCACCACACAGACCAGCGGCAGCGCGGCGAGCAGCAGCCCGACCCGCAGCAGATCCGCCTGGCCGAGCACATAGGCGCAGATCGCCGCGGCGATCCCGGCCGCCAGAAAGGACCGCCCACGGGTGGTCAGCCCGCTCAGAGCGGCCCGCAGACCGCCCTTCTCGTCGCCGTCGTCCATCGCGGCCGGCCCCCCGGCGGTCATCACACCCGCCGTGCGCCGGGCTGCTGCCGGCCGTACGCCGGACGGCCCGGCTGGTGCTGCGGCTGCACCTGGCTGACGCCGCCGTTCGCGGTCGGGACCGGCGTCTGCCGGAGGATCTCCAGCACGACCTGCTCGGCGGTACGGCGGTTCAGCTGGGCCTGGGCCGTCGGCAGCAGCCGGTGCGCGAGCACCGCGACCGCCAGTGCCTGCACATCGTCCGGCAGGCAGTAGTCCCGGCCGCTCAGCGCCGCGGAGGCCTTGGCGGCGCGCAGCAGATGCAGGGTGGCCCGGGGCGAGGCGCCGAGCCGGAGATCGGGGTGGCTGCGGGTGGCCCCGACGAGCTCCACCGCGTACCGTCGCACGGCGTCGGCCACATGGACCGTCCGCACCGCGTCGATCAGCTTCACGATCTCGTGCGCGTGCGCCACCGGCTGAAGGTCGTCGAGCGGCGAGATACCGCCGTGCACATCGAGCATCTGCAGCTCGGCCTCCGCGGTCGGATAGCCGATCGACACCCGTGCCATGAACCGGTCGCGCTGGGCCTCGGGCAGCGGATAGGTGCCCTCCATCTCGACCGGGTTCTGGGTGGCCACCACCATGAACGGGTCGGGCAGCTCGTAGCTGTGCCCGTCGATGGTGACCTGGCGCTCCTCCATGGACTCCAGCAGCGCCGACTGGGTCTTCGGCGAGGCGCGGTTGATCTCGTCGCCGATCACGATCTGGGCGAAGATCGCGCCCGGCTTGAATTCGAAGTCGCGCCGCTGCTGGTCGAAGATGGACACACCGGTGATGTCCGAGGGCAGCAGGTCCGGCGTGAACTGAATCCGCCGCACCGAGCAGTCGATGGACCGTGCCAGCGCCTTGGCCAGCATCGTCTTGCCGACTCCGGGGACGTCCTCGATGAGGAGATGCCCCTCCGCCAGCAGTACGGTCAGCGAAAGCCGTACGACCTCGGGCTTGCCCTCGATCACGCTCTCCACCGACCTGCGCACCCGCTCCGCAGTCGTGGTCAGATCTGTGAGGCTCGCTCGATCGTCATAGGTCGTCACCCGGCCCTCCTCGGCCCTGCCCCACGCTCACCAGGAGCAGGGGATACCCCATTCACGGGCCGACGCGCACACAGCGGTCCGGCCCACCCCGAAACACGGACACCGCTCCCGGACACGTCCGGCGGGATGTCACACGGGCATTCTTGTTGCCGTTACCGCTTCGTGTCACTCGCCTGTGGACAAGTGGGGGTGATATGCCGGTTTTGGTGGGATTTTCGGTCCGGAAGGACGGCGTCCGGCCGGTCAGGAGGCGGGGAGGATTTCCCGCAGCAGACCGGTGGTCACATCGAAGACGAAGCCACGGATGTCGTCCGTGTGCAGCAGGAACGGCGAGGTGCGCACGCGCTGCATCGACTGGCGTACGTCCTGGTCGGCGTCCTTGTACGCCTCTACCGCCCAGACCGGACGCTGGCCGACCTCCACCTCCAGCTCCTGGCGGAATTCCTCGGTGATCGATTCCAGGCCGCAGTTGGTGTGATGAATGAGTATGACGCTGCGCGTGCCGAGGGCCCGCTGGCTGATGGTCAGCGAACGGATCACGTCGTCGGTGACCACACCGCCCGCGTTGCGGATGGTGTGGCAGTCGCCGAGCGCCAGGCCGAGCGCGTCGTGCAGGTCGAGCCGGGCGTCCATGCAGGCGACCACGGCGACGCGCAGTACCGGCTTGGCATCCATGCCCGGGTCTTCGAAATCGGCGGCGTACCGGACATTCGCCTCGACGAGACGGTCGGTGACCGTGTCTCCGGGGCGGGCCGGGGCGGCGGGCCCGGCGGGGGATTGCGCGGAAGTCGACATGGCTATGACGTTATCCCCCGCACCTGCGTCCGTCGTGTTGTGAGAAGGGACAAAGAACGTCAACGAGACTTGTTGTGAGGTAACCCACAAGCCTCACACTGTGCGGCCGTGCGGGTGAACGGGGGGCGGGGCGACGCGCAGCCGGGTTGATTGATCGGGAATCGATCGAATGGCAGGGTGGACTAAAGTGACGGGAAGTTACCGACACCCTGCACATTCCGTAGATTTCCCCTGTGTGTGCGGCGTACGTACGGGCCCGGCCCTCTCCCGCTCGCCGGCCGGCCGGCGCTCCTTCCCCGGCGCCTGCCGACCTCCCCTTCTGAGCGGGCGGGGACCAGGCCGTACGTGCGGCCACACGGGACCTGAGCCTGAGAGGGCGCATGAGCCAGACCCGACACGTCCCGGTGATGCTCCAGCGGTGCCTGGACCTGTTGGCCCCGGCTCTGGAGGCGCCGGACCCGCAGGTGCCCGTGGTCGTCGACTGCACCCTCGGCCTCGGCGGGCACAGCGAGGCGCTGCTCTCCGCCTTCCCCTCCGTACGGCTGATCGGGCTGGACCGGGACAAGGAGGCGCTGCGGCTCTCCGGCGAGCGGCTCGCCCCGTACGGCGACCGGGCCACTCTGGTGCACGCGGTCTACGACGAACTGCCCGAGGTGCTCGACAGGCTCGGCATCCCGAAGGTCCAGGGCGTCCTGTTCGACCTCGGCGTCTCCTCCATGCAGCTGGACGAGGCCGACCGCGGATTCGCCTACGCCCAGGACGCCCCGCTCGACATGCGGATGGACCAGACGACCGGCATCGGCGCTGCCGAGGTGCTCAACACCTATCCGCCGGGCGAGCTGGTCCGGATCCTGCGGGCGTACGGCGAGGAGAAGCAGGCCAAGCGGATCGTCTCGGCGATCGTGCGCGAGCGCGAGAAGGAGCCGTTCAGCAACAGCGCCCGGCTCGTCGCGCTGATCCGCGACTCGCTGCCCCAGGCCGCCAAGCGCACCGGCGGCAACCCCGCCAAGCGGACCTTCCAGGCGCTGCGCATCGAGGTCAACGGCGAGCTCACCGTCCTGGAGCGGGCCATTCCGGCCGCCGTGCAGAGCCTCGCGGTCGGCGGCCGCATCGCCGTCCTCTCGTACCACTCGCTGGAGGACCGGCTGGTCAAGCAGGTGTTCGCGGCGGGCGCCGCCACCACGGCGCCCCCCGGACTGCCGGTCGTCCCCGAGCGCTACCAGCCCCGGCTGAAGCTGCTGACCCGCGGCGCGGAACTGCCCACGGAGGAGGAGGTCGCCGAGAACCGGCGCGCCGCCCCCGCCCGGCTGCGCGGCGCCCAGCGGATCCGCGAGGAGGAACGATGAGCGTCCGGCGTCCGGGGACCCGGAAACCGGCGGCCCACGGGGCGGCGCGGTGAGCGGACCGGCCGGGCAGTTGAAAGGGCGCGCCGCGCGGCTCACCCGGCTGATGCCGTCCGGGCCCAGCAACGCGGCCCGTACCCCCTTCGTCCTGCTGGTCGTGGTGCTGCTCGGCGGCGGCCTGATCACGCTCCTGGTGCTCAACTCGGCCCTCAACGAAGGGTCGTTCAGGCTGAGCGAGCTGAAGAAGCGGACCACCGAGCTCACCGACGAGCAGCAGGCCCTCCAGCACGACGTCGACAACTACTCCAAGCCGGACGCCCTGGAGCGGCGCGCCCGCGAGCTGGGCATGGTGCCCGGCGGCAGCCCCGCCTTCCTGAACCCGGACGGCACGGTCCGCGGCGTACCCGTCGAGTCCACCGCCGAGCCCGCCCCCGCCCCGCCTCCGCCGAAGAGCAGTACGCCGGCGGCGCCCCCCGCGACCGCGCTCCCCACCACCGCCCCGGCCTCGCCCTCCCCGTCGGCGCCGGCCGGCTCCCCGGGCACCGCCGCGTCGCCCAGTACCTCCGCGACCCCGCCCGCCGGGCCGCGTACCCCGGCAGACCAGCCCCCGACGAGCCCCGGCAGGTGACGCAGTGCCGCCCAAGGATCCACCGCGCCGCCGGGTCCCAGGCCCCGCGCGCCCGCGCAGCGCCGCAGGCGGGCAGGGGCGCCCGAGGCCCGCGGCCCGCCGCCCGTCCTCCCCGGCACGACGCCCCCACCCGCCCCGCGGCCGGACCGCGCGTCCGCTGCGGCTCGGCAACCCGCGTCCCCGGCTCCGCCTGGTCAGCCTCGCCCTGACCCTCGTCATGCTGGCGTTCGTCGTGCGGCTGCTCCAGGTCCAGGCCGTCGACGCGAACGCGTACGCGGCCAAGGCCAAGGAGAACCGCTACCTCAGCTACACGATCTCCGCCGAGCGCGGCGAGATCACCGACCGCAGCGGGATCGCCCTGGCCACCAGCGTCGACGCGTACAACATCACCGCCGACCCCTCGATGTTCACGCCCGAGTTCAGCAAGGCCCCCGACGCGCCCCAGCAGGCGGCGGCGCTCCTCGCCCCGATCCTCGGCACCGACGCCACCGAGCTGACCCGGAAGCTGTCCCGGAAGGGCCGCTACGTCGTCCTGGCCCGCCGCCAGACCCCACAGGTCTGGAACCAGATCAAGGACCTCAAGTCCGTCTTCGCCGAGAAGGCGGGCAAGGACCGGGCGAGCGGCGGCCCGGGAGCCAATGTCCTTGCCGGGGTCTTCCAGGAGGCGACCACCAAACGGGTCTACCCCAACGGGGGGCTCGCCGCCGGGATACTGGGTTACGTCAACGCCGACGGCAAGGGCGCGGGCGGCCTCGAGTCGCAGCTGGACAAGGAGCTCGCGGGCGAGGACGGCAAGATCAGGTACGCCCAGGCGGGCGGCCGGCGGGTGCCCACCGCGGGCACCGAGGAGGTCCCGGCCGTCCCCGGGGCCGACATCGAGCTGACCATCGACCGCGACATCCAGTGGGCCGCCCAGCAGGCCATCACCGACCAGGTGAAGAAGTCCAAGGCCGACCGCGGCTACGTCGTCGTGCAGAACACCCGGACCGGCGAGGTCCTCGCCATGGCCAACGCGCCCGGCTTCGACCCCAACGACCTCTCGCAGGCCGACGCGGCGTCGCTGGGCAACGCGGCCCTCCAGGACGTCTACGAGCCCGGCTCCACCAGCAAGGTCATGTCCATGGCCGCCGTGCTGGAGGAGGGGGCCGCCACCCCCGGCACCCATGTCACCGTCCCCAACCGGCTGCACCGCGGCGACCGGCTCTTCAAGGACGACATCGACCACCCCACCTGGTACCTGACGCTCAACGGCGTACTCGCCAAGTCCAGCAACATCGGCACCATCCTGGCCACCGGCGAGCTGGGCAGGACCCAGGCCGAGGCCAACAAGGTCCTCTACTCCTACCTGCGCAAGTTCGGGATCGGCTCGCCGACCGGGCTCGACTACCCCGGCGAGACCCCCGGCATCCTCGCCAAGCCCGGGGACTGGTCGACCTCGCAGCAGTACACGATCCCGTTCGGCCAGGGCCTCTCGCTCAACGCCATGCAGGCCGCCTCCATCTACTCGACGATCGCCAACGACGGGGTCCGTATCGCGCCCACGCTGGTACGCGGCACCAAGGGCGCCGACGGCCACTTCAAGGCCGCCGATCCACCCGGGCGGACCAGGGTGGTCAGCGCGAAGACCGCCGAGTCGCTCGCCGCCATGCTGGAGTCGGTGGTCGGCGACGAGGAGGGCACCGGAACGAAGGCCAAGATCCCTGGCTACCGGGTGGCGGGCAAGACCGGTACGGCCAACCGGGTCGACCCGGTACGCGGCGGCTACCACGGCTACACCGCGTCCTTCGCGGGCTTCGCCCCCGCCGACAACCCGCAGATCACCGTCTACTGCGCGATCCAGAACCCGACCAAGGGCAGCTACTTCGGCGGCCAGATCTGCGGACCGATCTACAAGCAGGTCATGGAGTTCGCGCTCAAGACCCTCCAGACCCCACCGTCCGGCAGCGGCCCAGCCCGGCTGCCGGTGTCCTTCGATCCCGGCGAGTGAACTCGGGGGAAACCATCCAGTGACAACCATCACGCCCGATCCCGGGAACCGGAACGGGAACCACCGGAACCCTGGCCCCTCACTTCGCGAGAGGCCGGGTGCGCCCGGTACGCTCACCGCCGTGCCCCACGCTGATCAGTTCCAAACCACCCAGAAGGCCGCCCCTGTGAACTACCCGGGAGCGCCCCGTCCGGACCGGATCGGACCGACCTCGCTCGGCGAACTGGCGGCCCGGCTGGGAGTCGAGCCGCCGGAAACCGGAGAGGTCACCGGCATCACCCACGACTCGCGGGCGGTACGCCCCGGCGACGTCTACGCGGCCTTGCCGGGCGCCCGCCTCCACGGCGCCGACTTCGCGGCCCAGGCGGCCGGTCTCGGCGCGGCGGCGATCCTCACCGACCCCGCGGGCGCCGAGCGCGCCGCGGCCACCGGACTCCCGGTGCTGGTCACCGAGGACCCGCGCAGCCGGATGGGCGAGCTCGCCGCCGAGATCTACGGACGGCCCGGCGCCGGTCTCCTCCAGATCGGCATCACCGGAACCTCCGGCAAGACCACCACCGCCTACCTGATCGAGGGCGGCTTCCGCAGCGCCGGGCGCGCCACCGGGCTCATCGGCACCGTGGAGATGCGGATCGGCGACGAGCGCATCAAGTCCGAGCGCACCACCCCCGAAGCCACCGATCTGCAGGCCCTGTTCGCCGTCATGCGCGAGCGCGGCGTGGACTCGGTGACCATGGAGGTCTCCAGCCACGCCCTGGTGCTCGGCCGGGTCGACGGCTGCGTCTTCGATGTCGCGGTCTTCAACAACCTCAGCCCGGAACACATGGAGTTCCACTCCGGGATGGAGGACTACTTCCAGGCCAAGGCGCAGCTCTTCACCCCGCGGCGCAGCAGGCGGGGCGTCGTCAACTTCGACGACGAGTACGGCCGCAGGCTGATCGGCGAGGCGTCCGTCCCGGTCCTCACCTTCTCCGCCGAGGGCCACCCGGACGCCGACTGGCGCGCCGAGAACGTCGAGACCGGGCCGCTCGGCTCGACGTTCACCGCCGTCGGTCCCCAGGGCGAGCGGATCGCCGCCAGGGCCCCGCTGCCCGGCCCGTTCAACGTCGCCAACACCCTCGCCGCGATCGTCACGCTCGCCGTCGCGGGCATCGACCCGCAGACCGGGGCCGACGGAGTCGCGGCCGTTCCGGGCGTGCCCGGCCGGCTGGAGCGGGTCGACGCCGGACAGCCGTATCTCGCGGTCGTCGACTACGCGCACAAGACCGACGCCGTCGAGTCCGTGCTGCGCTCCCTGCGCAAGGTCACCGAGGGCAGGCTGCACATCGTCCTCGGCTGCGGCGGCGACCGCGACACGACCAAACGCGGCCCGATGGGCGCTGCCGCGGCCCGCCTCGCCGACACCGCCGTACTGACCTCCGACAACCCCCGGTCCGAGGACCCCCTCAAAATCCTCGCCGCAATGCTCGCGGGCGCCGCCGAGGTGCCCGTCGACGAGCGGGGCGACGTCCTGGTCGACGCCGACCGGGCCGCCGCCATCGCCGCCGCGGTCGCCCGTGCCCAGCCCGGTGACACGGTGCTGATCGCCGGCAAGGGCCACGAGCAGGGCCAGGACATCCACGGCGTGGTACGCCCCTTCGACGACCGCGTGGTCCTGCGCGCGGCCATCGAGCGCTCCACGGGGCACGAGCGCACCGAGAGCTCCGACCACCGCGCCCACACCCACGAGAACAACAGTCAGGGATGACCAAGTGATCGCCCTTTCCCTCGCCGAGATCGCCGAAATCGTCGGCGGGCAGTCGCACGACATACCCGATCCGGCAGCAATCGTCAGCGGGCCCGTCGTCATCGACTCCCGAGAGGTGGAGCAAGGCAGTCTGTTCGCCGCCTTCGCCGGTGAGCGGGTCGATGGCCACGACTATGCGCAGCGCGCCGTCGAGGCGGGCGCGGCAGCCGTGCTGGCCGCCCGCCCCGTCGGTGTTCCGGCGATCGTCGTCGACGACGTCGTGGCCGCACTCGGCGCGCTCGCCCGCGCCGTCGTGGGCCGCCTCGGCACCACCGTCGTCGCGCTCACCGGCTCCGCGGGCAAGACCTCCACCAAGGACCTCATCGCCCAGCTCCTCGAACGCAAGGGGCCCACCGTCTACCCGGCGGGCAACCTCAACAACGAGATCGGCCTGCCGCTCACCGCGCTGCGCGCCACCGAGGACACCCGCCACCTCGTCCTCGAAATGGGTGCACGCTACATCGGCGACATCCGCTACCTCACCGGACTCGTCCCGCCCCGCGTCGGCCTCGTCCTCAACGTCGGCACCGCCCACATCGGCGAGTTCGGCGGCCGGGAGCAGATCGCACAGGCCAAGGGCGAGATGGTCGAGTCGCTGCCCGAGGACGGCGTCGCCGTACTCAACGCCGACGACCCGCTCGTACGCGCCATGTCCTCCCGCACCAAGGCCCGGGTGCTGCTCTTCGGGGAAGCCGCGGAAGCGGACGTACGGGGCGAGAAGGTCCGTCTCACCGACGACGGACGCCCCGCTTTCCAGCTCCACACACCCACCGGGTGCAGCGACGTGACCATGCGCCTGTACGGTGAGCACCACGTGTCGAACGCGCTCGCCGCGGCCGCCGTCGCCCATGAGTTGGGCCTGTCCGCAGACGAGATCGCCGAAGGGCTCTCCGAGGCGGGCACCCTCTCCCGCTGGCGCATGGAGGTCACCGAGCGTCCGGACGGCGTGACGTTCGTCAATGACGCCTACAACGCGAACCCCGAATCCATGAAAGCCGCGCTGCGCGCGCTGGCCGCCATGGGGAAGGGCAGGCGTACGTGGGCGGTGCTCGGCCACATGGCCGAGCTCGGCGACGCCTCGCTCGCCGAGCACGACGCGGTCGGACGGCTCGCCGTCCGGCTCAACGTCAGCAAGCTCGTCGCGGTCGGGGGCAGAGAAGCCTCCTGGCTGCAACTGGGCGCATACAACGAGGGTTCGTGGGGTGAGGAGTCGGTGCACGTGTCCGACGCACAGGCCGCGGTCGACCTGTTGCGCAGTGAACTGCGCCCGGGAGACGTCGTGCTGGTGAAGGCGTCCCGGTCGGTCGGCCTGGAGCAGGTCGCCATGGCACTGCTGGAGAACGCGTCCGAGGGCGAGGTCGCCGACCGATGAGGCAGATCCTCTTCGCGGGGGCCATCGGGCTCTTCCTGACCCTGGTCGGAACTCCGCTGCTGATCAAGCTGCTCGCCCGCAAGGGATACGGGCAGTTCATCCGGGACGACGGCCCGCGTACCCACGGGTCCAAGAAGGGCACGCCCACCATGGGCGGCATTGCCTTCATCCTGGCGACGATCATCGCGTACGTCGCGGCGAAGCTGATCACCGGCGAGGAGATGCGATTCTCCGGCGTGCTGGTGCTCTTCCTGATGGCCGGCATGGGCCTCGTCGGCTTCCTCGACGACTACATCAAGATCGTCAAGCAGCGTTCGCTGGGTCTGCGGGCCAAGGCGAAGATGGCCGGCCAGCTGATCGTGGGCATCGCCTTCGCGGTGCTCTCGCTCCAGTTCGCCGACGCCCGCGGCAACACCCCGGCCTCCGACCGGCTGTCGTTCGTCGCGGACTTCGGCTGGTCGATCGGCCCGGTGCTGTTCGTCGTCTGGGCACTGTTCATGATCCTCGCCATGTCCAACGGCGTGAACCTGACGGACGGTCTGGACGGCCTGGCCACCGGCGCGTCGGTGATGGTCTTCGGCGCGTACACCTTCATCGGGCTGTGGCAGTTCCAGGAGTCCTGCGCCAACGCGGACACCCTGACCAATCCCAACGCCTGTTTCCAGGTACGCGACCCGCTCGACCTCGCAGTCGTCGCCTCCGCGCTGATGGGTGCCTGCTTCGGCTTCCTGTGGTGGAACACCTCGCCCGCCAAGATCTTCATGGGCGACACCGGCTCGCTCGCCCTCGGCGGCGCCCTCGCCGGTCTGGCGATCTGCTCCCGCACCGAGTTCCTGATGGCCATCCTCGGCGGCCTCTTCGTGATGATCACCATGTCCGTGGTCATCCAGGTCGGATCCTTCAAGATGACCGGCAAGCGGGTCTTCCGGATGGCGCCGCTCCAGCACCACTTCGAACTCAAGGGGTGGTCCGAAGTCCTTGTCGTGGTCCGCTTCTGGATCATCCAGGGCATGTGCGTGATCGTCGGACTCGGACTCTTCTACGCGGGATGGGCAGCCGAGAAGTGAGCAACCAGGACTGGCAGGGCAAGTACGTCACCGTCGCGGGACTCGGAGTCTCCGGAATCCCGGCGGCCAAGGTGCTGCGCGGCCTCGGGGCCGTCGTCACGGTGGTCAACGACGGGGACGACGAGCGTTCCCGTACGCAGGCCGCGGAGCTGGAGGCGCAGGGGATCACCGTGCGCCTCGGCGACGGGGCGACCCTGCCCGAGTCCACCGAGCTCATCGTCACCACCCCGGGCTGGAAGCCCGACAAGCCGCTCTTCACCGCAGCCGCCGAGGCGGGCGTCCCCGTCTGGGGCGACGTCGAACTCGCCTGGCGGCTGCGGGGCCCCGGTGCGGCCCCCTGGCTCGCGGTCACCGGCACCAACGGCAAGACCACGACCGTACGGATGCTCGCCTCGGTCCTGGAGGCGGCCGGACTGCGCACCGCGGCCGTCGGCAACATCGGCGTCTCCCTCCTGGACGCCGTCCTCGGCGACGAGGAGTACGACGTACTCGCCGTCGAGCTGTCCAGCTACCAGCTGCACTGGGCACCCTCGCTGCGCGCCCACTCCGCCGCCGTCCTCAACCTGGCCCCGGACCACCTCGACTGGCACGGCTCCATGGCGGCGTACGTCGCGGACAAGGGCCGGATCTACGAGGGCAACCGGGTCGCCTGCGTCTACAACGCGGCCGACCCGGTGACCGAGGACCTGGTCCGCGAGGCCGACGTCGAGGAGGGCTGCCGGGCCATCGGCTTCACCCTGAACACCCCGGGCCCGTCCCAACTGGGCGTCGTCGACGGCATCCTCGTCGACCGCGCCTTCGTGGCGAACCGGCAGAAGCAGGCCCAGGAGCTCGCCGAGGTCAAGGACATCGACCCGCCCGCCCCGCACAACATCGCCAACGCCCTCGCGGCGGCGGCCCTGGCCCGCGCCTTCGGCGTCGAGCCCGCGGCCGTACGCGACGGACTGCGGGCCTTCCGCCCCGACCCGCACCGCATCGAGCACATCGCGGACGTCGCCCAGGTCGCGTACGTCGACGACTCCAAGGCCACCAACACCCATGCCGCCGAGGCCTCCCTGGCGGCCTACGACCCGATCGTCTGGATCGCCGGCGGCCTCGCAAAGGGCGCCACCTTCGACGAGCTGGTGACCGGGGCCGCGGGAAGGCTGCGGGGCGTCGTACTGATCGGCCGGGACCGGGAACTGATCCGCGAAGCCCTCACGCGACACGCCCCCGAGGTCCCGGTGGTCGACCTCGGCCGGACCGACACTGGGGCGATGTCCGAGGCGGTCCGCGAGGCGGCACGGCTCGCCCGGCCGGGAGACACCGTACTGATGGCCCCGGCCTGCGCCTCGATGGACATGTTCGTCAATTACAACAAGCGGGGCGAGGCGTTCGCGGACGCGGTCCGCGCGCTCGCCGCCGAGAGCGCCTGACGGGCCCGGCCCCCGCGCCGCCCCGTCACGGCCGCCGGCCCTCGGCGGCGGCCGTGGGCACGAGCAGTGGAGGGGACAGTGACAATGCCGGCCGAAGAGAGCTCTGCCGGGCCCCGTGGGGGCCGCTCACGGGCCACCACGGCGATCAGTCGGGCACTCACCCCGCCACTGCTCGCGGGAGCGGGAGCGGGCGCCCCGGCGGCGCTCGGCCCCGCCCTGCGGGTCCGTGCGGCCACCGGCTCCCGGCGACCCCCGGTGCCGCGCTCCAAGGGGCGCTCCACCGGCGGCCCCCGTGCTCCCCGCTCGCCCCGCGGCGGCGTGCGGCGGATCCACGAGCGGGTGCGCCGGGCCTGGGACCGCCCTCTGACCGCGTACTACCTGATCCTGGGCGCCGGCCTGCTGATCACCGTGCTCGGCCTCGTGATGGTCTACTCCGCCTCGATGATCAAGGCCCTGGAGCTGGACAAACCGGGCACCTACTTCTTCCGTAAACAGTTCCTCGCCGCCGTCATCGGCGCCGGACTGATGGCACTCGCCGCCCGGATGCCCGCCAAACTGCACCGGGCGTTCGCCTACCCGCTGCTCATGGGAACCGTCTTCCTGATGGTGCTGGTCCAGGTGCCGGGGATAGGGATGTCGGTCAACGGCAACCAGAACTGGCTCTACCTGGGCGGCCCCTTCCAGCTCCAGCCCAGCGAATTCGGCAAGCTCGCCCTGGTGTTGTGGGGCGCGGACCTGCTCGCCCGCAAACAGGACAAGCGGCTGCTGACGCAGTGGAAACACCTGCTCGTCCCGCTCGTCCCCGTCGCCTTCATGCTCCTCGGGCTGATCATGCTCGGCGGCGACATGGGAACTGCGATCATTCTCACCGCGATCCTGTTCGGACTGCTCTGGCTGGCCGGGGCACCCACCCGGCTCTTCGGCGGGGTGCTCGGCTTCGCCGCGCTGATCGCCTTCGTACTGATCAAGACCAGCCCGAACCGGATGTCCAGACTCGCCTGCATCGGCGCCAGCGAGCCCGGACCGGGGGACTCCTGCTGGCAGGCGGTGCACGGGATCTATGCTCTGGCATCCGGCGGATGGTTCGGTTCCGGGCTCGGTGCGAGTGTGGAAAAATGGGGCCAACTACCTGAACCGCACACCGACTTCATCTTCGCCATCACCGGGGAGGAACTGGGGTTGGCGGGGACGCTGTCGGTACTCGCCCTCTTCGCGGCTCTAGGCTATGCGGGTATCCGCGTGGCCGGACGCACGGAGGACCCCTTCGTGAGGTACGCCGCGGGAGGTGTGACCACCTGGATCACGGTGCAGGCCGTGATCAACATCGGTGCGGTGCTCGGCCTGCTGCCGATCGCCGGTGTCCCGCTCCCGCTGTTCTCCTACGGAGGATCGGCCCTGCTGCCGACCATGTTCGCCGTCGGGCTGCTGATCGCGTTCGCGCGAGACGATCCCGCAGCGAAGGCGGCCCTGGCCGTGCGGAGGCCCGGGGTGAGATGGAAGACGATGAGACGGCGCGTCAAGAAGCGTCCGTCCGGAGAGCGGTGAATTTCGGTGCATGTCGTACTCGCCGGCGGGGGGACCGCCGGCCACATCGAGCCCGCGCTTGCCCTCGCGGACGCCCTGCGCAGGCAGGACCCGACCGTGGGAATCACTGCCCTCGGCACGGAGCGCGGACTCGAGACCAGGCTCGTACCCGAGCGGGGGTACGAACTCGCCCTGATCCCGGCCGTCCCGCTGCCGCGCAAGCCCACCCCGGAACTGATCACCGTCCCGGGACGGCTGCGCGGCACCATCAAGGCCGCCGAGCAGGTCCTGGAACGCACCAAGGCGGACTGCGTCGTCGGCTTCGGCGGCTACGTCGCGCTGCCCGGCTACCTCGCCGCCAAGCGGGCCGGAGTGCCGATCGTCGTCCATGAGGCCAACGCCCGCCCCGGCCTGGCCAACAAGATCGGCTCGCGGTACGCCCACGGCGTCGCCGTCTCCACCCCCGACAGCAAGCTGCGCGGTGCCCGCTACATCGGCATCCCGCTGCGCCGCACCATCGCCACCCTGGACCGGGCCCGGGTCCGCCCCGAGGCGCGTGCCGCCTTCGGCCTCGACCCCAACCTGCCGACGCTGCTGGTCTCCGGCGGCTCGCAGGGCGCCCGCCACCTCAACGAGGTGGTCCAGCGGGTCGCCCCGCTGCTGCAGCGCTCCGGCATCCAGATCCTGCACGTGGTCGGACCGAAGAACGAATTGCCGCGCATCGACAACATGCCCGGGATGCCGCCCTACATCCCGGTACCGTACGTGGACCGGATGGATCTCGCGTACGCCGCGGCCGACATGATGCTCTGCCGTGCCGGCGCGATGACCGTCGCCGAACTCTCCGCCGTCGGGCTCCCCGCCGCCTACGTCCCGCTGCCCATCGGCAACGGCGAACAGCGGCTCAACGCCCAGCCGGTGGTCAACGCCGGCGGCGGTCTGCTGGTGGACGACGCGGCGCTCACCCCCGAGTGGGTGCAGGGCAACGTCCTCCCGGTGCTCGCGGATCCGCACCGGCTGTACGAGATGTCCCGCGCCGCCGCCGAGTTCGGCCGCCGGGACGCCGACGACCTGCTCGTCGGCATGGTGTACGAGGCGATTGCCGCACGCCGAGGCGCGTGAGGCGGACGGGTCCGGGGGCGGCGCCCCCGGACCCGGCATAAGGAGCGAGCGTGGCCGGACCGACGACCGCCCAGCGCGGCACAGGGCAGCGGAAGGACTCCCCGGCCCGCCCGCCGCGCCCGCGTCCCCAAGGGCGCCGACTGCCCAGCCGCAGAACGCTGATCGTGAGCGGCGTGCTGGTGCTGCTGCTCGCCTCCGGTGCCGTCTGGGCGCTCTACGGCTCCTCCTGGCTCCGGGCCGAACAGGTCAGGACCACCGGAGTCGACGTACTGACACCGGCCGAGGTGGAGGCCGCCGCGGCGGTCCCGATCGGGGCCCCGCTGATCTCCGTCGACACCGACGCCATCGCCGCGCGATTGCGCCAGAAGTTGCCTCGTATCGATTCCGTGGATGTCGTACGGTCATGGCCGCACGGAATCAGACTTAAGGTGACAGAACGACAGCCGGTCGTGTTGGTGAAAAAGGGCGCAAAGTTCATTGAAGTGGATGCGAAAGGCGTGCATTTCGCAACGGTGGACAAATCGCCCGGGCGTGTACCCCTGCTGGAACTGAAACCTGATCAGTCCGCCGGTCTGCGCCGCTTCGGCAAGGACCGGCTGGTGCGGGAAGCGGTCCGGGTCGCGGGCGAACTTCCGGGCGCTGTCGCCAAGGACACCGAGGTCGTACGGGTCACCTCGTACGACTCGATCTCCCTGGAACTCACCCGGGGGCGCACGGTGATCTGGGGCAGCGGCGAAGGAGGTCCGGTGAAGGCGAGAGTTCTCACCGCTCTCATGAAAGTCGCACCCAAAGCGGGACACTTCGACGTGAGTGCACCCACCGCCCCTGCCGCGTCGGGCAGTTGACGCACATTTGGCCTGGCCAGCACCCTGGTTGGTCAGCGCTACGGGTGATCACATAGGGTGAAAAGAAAAACGGGAGGTTCGGCGTGTTCGTTGAACGTGCGCCACTTGTCGACTTAGTGTCCTGTTCGGAAGAGTCCATGAAGCAGACACACTGGTAACCCTAAACTTCAACGTTAGGGTTTGGGTCGGCGTTTCGGACCGCCCCAATCGGCATCCGTCGTCGCGGCGGGACTACCGCGAAGCGACGACACGTAACTCGAGGCGAGAGGCCTTCGACGTGGCAGCACCGCAGAACTACCTCGCAGTCATCAAGGTCATCGGTGTCGGCGGCGGTGGTGTCAATGCCATCAACCGAATGATCGAGGTCGGTCTCAAGGGCGTCGAGTTCATCGCGATCAACACTGATGCGCAAGCCCTGTTGATGAGCGACGCCGACGTCAAGCTCGACGTCGGCCGCGAACTCACCCGCGGCCTTGGCGCCGGCGCCAACCCGGCAGTCGGTCGCAAGGCGGCAGAGGACCACCGTGAGGAGATCGAGGAGGTCCTCAAGGGGGCCGACATGGTCTTCGTCACCGCCGGAGAGGGCGGCGGCACCGGCACCGGCGGCGCACCCGTCGTCGCCAACATCGCACGCTCGCTCGGCGCCCTGACGATCGGCGTGGTCACCCGCCCGTTCACCTTCGAGGGCCGGCGACGCGCGAACCAAGCGGAGGACGGCATCGCCGAGCTCCGCGAAGAGGTCGACACCCTCATCGTCATTCCCAACGACCGGCTGCTGTCCATCTCGGACCGCCAGGTCAGCGTGCTCGACGCCTTCAAGTCGGCCGACCAGGTGCTGCTCTCGGGTGTCCAGGGCATCACCGACCTCATCACGACCCCGGGGCTGATCAACCTCGACTTCGCCGACGTCAAGTCGGTCATGTCCGAGGCCGGATCGGCACTCATGGGCATCGGCTCGGCCCGCGGCGACGACCGCGCGGTGGCCGCCGCGGAGATGGCGATCTCCTCGCCGCTCCTGGAGGCGTCCATCGACGGCGCCCGCGGTGTCCTGCTCTCCATCTCCGGCGGCAGCGACCTCGGTCTCTTCGAGATCAACGAGGCCGCCCAGCTGGTGAGCGAGGCGGCGCACCCCGAGGCGAACATCATCTTCGGCGCGGTCATCGACGACGCGCTGGGCGACGAGGTACGCGTCACCGTGATCGCCGCGGGCTTCGACGGCGGACAGCCGCCGGCCCGGCGCGAGAACGTTCTGGGCGCGAACTCCGCCAAGCGCGAGGAGCCCGCCGCGCCGGTCCGGACCCCGGAGCCCGTGCGTCAGAGCGGTGGACTGGGATCCGTGCCCATCCGCGAGGAGCCGCCGGCCCATGCGGAGCCCGTACCGGTGGCGAGCGAGACCCACCTGCCGCCGGTCGCCACGCCGCACGTCCCGCCGGCCCGTCCCGCGTACCAGGACTCGCAGGCCGAAGAGCTGGATGTTCCGGACTTCTTGAAGTGATAGCTCAGCACCACGCACGGTCCTCGGCGGGCGGCGCCCACTTCTCCTTCACCGACAGGTGGGGCGGAGTGAGCGCCGCTCCGTACGAGGAGCTCAACCTCGGCGGCGCGGTCGGAGACGACCCCGCCGCCGTTCTGGCCAACCGCGAACGCGCCGCCCGGGCCCTCGGCCTGGACCCGGCGCGGGTCGTCTGGATGAACCAGGTGCACGGGCGGGACGTCGCGGTCGTCGAGGGGCCGTGGGCAGACGCCTCGGAGATCCCCGCGGTGGACGCGGTGGTGACCGCGCGGCGCGGGCTCCCGCTCGCCGTGCTCACCGCCGACTGCACCCCCGTACTGCTCGCCGACCCGGTCGCCGGCATCGCGGCCGCGGCGCACGCGGGCCGCCCGGGTCTGGTCGCCGGGGTCGTCCCCGCCGCGGTCGAGGCCATGGTCGGGCTCGGCGCCGACACCTCCCGGATCGTCGCCCGCACCGGACCGGCGGTCTGCGGACGCTGCTACGAGGTCCCGGCCGACATGCGCGCCGAAGTGGCCCGGAGCGTCCCGGCCGCCTGGTCCGAGACCAGCTGGGGCACTCCGGCCGTGGACGTCACCGCCGGGGTCCATGCCCAGCTCGAAGCGCTCGGGGTCGAGGACCGGCAGGCCTCGCCGGTCTGCACCCTCGAATCGAGTGACCACTTCTCGTACCGCCGCGACCGCACCACCGGGCGGCTCGCCGGATATGTCTGGTTGGACTGATAGGGCATGACGGACCGTAAGGCTCAACTCGCCGAAAATCTAGCGCGGGTGGAGGAACGCATTGTTTCCGCCTGTGCCGCCGCCGGCCGCGGGCGGGAGGAAGTGACCCTCATCGTGGTCACCAAGACCTACCCCGCGAGCGATGTGCGGATTCTGCACGAACTGGGTGTACGTCATGTCGCGGAGAATCGTGACCAGGACGCGGCCCCCAAAGCAGCCGAATGTGCGGATCTGTCGCTCACGTGGCACTTTGTCGGTCAATTGCAGACGAACAAGGTTCGTTCTGTGGCGAGTTATGCCGATGTCGTGCAGTCGGTGGACCGGGCCAGACTGGTCACGGCACTCTCGGCCGCCGCCGTGCGCGAGGGGCGCGAACTCGGCTGTCTCATCCAGGTGGCACTCGACGCGGAGAGCGGTGAGCGGGGCGACCGGGGCGGCGTCGCGCCGGACGGGATCGAGGAGTTGGCCGCCGTGGTCGACGCCGCGCCCGGGCTGCGGCTCGGCGGTCTGATGACCGTCGCACCGCTCGCCGGACCGTATGCGGGACGGCAACGGGCCGCCTTCGACCGGCTGATGGAATTCTCATCCCGCCTGCGCGGGAATCATCCGGCTGCGAACATGGTCTCTGCGGGGATGAGCGCGGACCTCGAGGACGCGGTCGCGGCCGGGGCGACACATGTGCGCGTCGGTACGGCGGTACTCGGAGTCCGACCCGGGCTCGGGTAACGTCGCCAAGCAGGTCGGACCACAGCAGAAAATATGGTCATTCCCGCCCATGGCGGGCAGGCCTCAGTGGATCGCGGGGCACTTGGTGACAGATGCCGATCCACCACAGAGCGGAGGACTCAGAGCATGGCCGGCGCGATGCGCAAGATGGCGGTCTACCTCGGCCTCGTGGAGGACGATGGGTACGACGGTCCGGGGTTCGACCCCGACGACGAATTCGAACCCGAGCCGGAGCCCGAGCGCGACCGGCGGCGGCACCAGCCCGCGCATCAGGTGGAGCGGGAACGGGAGCGGGACGAACCGGTACGAGCGGTGCAGCCTCCCGCACAGCGGGAGCCGGTTCAGATCCCGGTGGAAAGAGAACGACCCGCCCGGATCGCACCCGTGGCATCCATCACACCTGAACGCCCGAACATGGAGAAGAACGCACCGGTGATCATGCCCAAGGTCGTGTCCGAGCGGGAGCCCTACCGCATCACCACGCTGCACCCCAGGACCTACAACGAGGCCCGTACCATCGGGGAACACTTCCGTGAGGGCACTCCGGTGATCATGAATCTCACGGAGATGGACGATACGGACGCAAAGCGACTTGTCGACTTTGCTGCAGGACTCGTCTTCGGTCTCCATGGCAGCATTGAGCGCGTGACGCAGAAGGTGTTCCTGCTGTCGCCTGCTAACGTCGATGTCACGGCGGAGGACAAGGCCCGCATCGCTGAGGGCGGATTCTTCAACCAGAGCTGAGAACACGACACCGGGAACAACCCGGCCGTGAGGCCGGAGCTACGAGAGCCAGGGGAGAGGGAAGCGCGAAATGGGCGTCGCACTGCAGGTTGTCTATATCGCGCTGATGTGTTTCCTCATCGTGCTGATCTTCCGGCTGGTCATGGACTACGTCTTCCAGTTCGCGCGTTCATGGCAGCCCGGCAAGCCGATGGTGGTCATACTTGAGGCCACCTACACTGTCACCGATCCACCGCTCAAGCTTCTGCGGCGGTTCATCCCGCCGCTGCGTCTCGGGGGCGTGGCACTCGACCTGTCCTTCTTCGTTCTGATGATCATCGTCTACATCCTGATCAGCATCGTGATCAGGCTGTGAGCGATACGGTCTTGCCGACTGCCGACGACTACGTAGAGGTGAAGAAGAGATGCCGCTGACTCCTGAGGACGTGCGGAACAAGCAGTTCACGACCGTCCGCCTCCGAGAAGGCTATGACGAGGACGAGGTCGATGCCTTCCTCGACGAGGTCGAGTCCGAGCTGACCCGCCTGCTCCGTGAGAACGAGGACCTGCGCGCGAAGCTGGCCGCCGCCACGCGTGCCGCCGCGCAGAACCAGCAGCAGGGCATGCGCAAACCGGAGCCGCAGGACCGGCCCGGGGCACCTGTGCCCGCCGCCATATCGGGTCCGCCGGTCCAGCAGCAGCCCCCGCAGATGGGTCCCCCCCAGCTGCCCGGTGGTGCTCCGCAGCTGCCCGCCGGTCCCAGCGGTCACGGTCCTGGTCCCCAGGGCCAGCACGGCCCCGGTCCGCAGGGCCCGCACGGCCCCGGTCCGATGCAGGGCGGTCCCATGGGTGGCCCGATGGGCGGCCCCATGGGCGGTCACGCCCCGCAGCAGCAGATGCAGCAGATGCAGCAGCCGCAGATGCAGCAGCCCGGTCAGGGCCCCGGTGGCGACAGCGCAGCCCGTGTCCTCTCGCTCGCGCAGCAGACCGCCGACCAGGCGATCGCGGAGGCCCGTTCCGAGGCCAACAAGATCGTCGGCGAGGCGCGCAGCCGTGCCGAGGGCCTGGAGCGGGACGCCCGTGCCAAGGCGGACGCCCTGGAGCGGGACGCGCAGGAGAAGCACCGCGTGGCGATGGGCTCGCTGGAGTCGGCCCGCGCGACGCTGGAGCGCAAGGTCGAGGATCTGCGTGGCTTCGAGCGTGAGTACCGGACCCGCCTGAAGTCCTACCTGGAGAGCCAGCTGCGTCAGCTGGAGACCCAGGCGGACGACTCGTTGGCTCCGCCGCGGACTCCCGCGACCGCTTCGCTGCCGCCGTCGCCCTCGCTGGCTCCGGCCGGTGCGGGTGCCATGGGCCACAGCATGGGCGGCAACCACGGCAACCAGCCGATGGGCGGCGCCCCGTCCATGGGCGGTGGGCCCTCGTACGGTGGTCAGCAGCAGATGTCGCCGGCGATGACCCAGCCGATGGCGCCGGTGCGGCCGCAGGCGCCGCAGCCGATGCAGCAGGCTCCTTCGCCGATGCGCGGGTTCCTGATCGACGAGGACGACAACTGAGCCGGGTGCGCGCGGTGAGCGCGTAGCCGTCGGCAGGCTGAGGGCCGGGCCCCGGGGTTTCCCCGGGGCCCGGCCCTTTTGCTGTGCACGGTGCGGGTCGCTTTGCGGGGGCGGGTGAGGGTGGGGGTGCGCGGGCCGCTTGCGCGGGGCTGTTCCCCTACCCGCCCCTTCCCGGACCTGGGGCTCTGCCCCGCTCCTCAATCGCCGGAGGGGCTCCAAGTGACGCCGGGGCAGGCTGAAATTGCGAGGGTGGGAGGGGCTGGAATCGCGGCGCTGGGAGACTGAGGAAACAGCAGAGGGCCCGGTCGGACTGGTGTCCGGCCGGGCCCTTCTGCTTTTCGCGGGTTACTGCTCCGTCTTGCGGAGGCGGAACGTCAAGGCCAGGCCCTCGTCCTCGAACGGTTCGCCGTAGGTCGGGTCCGCCTCGTCCTGGGCGTAGTCCAGGGCCAGGACCTCGTCCGCGATCAGGGCGGCGTGTTCGGTCAGGGCCTCCACCGTGGCGGGGGAGGCCGACGTCCAGCGGACGGCGATGCGGTCGGCCACGTCCAGGCCGCTGTTCTTGCGGGCCTCCTGGATGAGGCGGATCGCGTCACGGGCGAGGCCCGCGCGCCGCAGCTCCGGGGTGATCTCCAGGTCCAGGGCGACCGTCGCGCCCGAGTCGGACGCGACCGACCAGCCCTCGCGCGGGGTCTCGGTGATGATCACCTCGTCCGGCGAGAGGGTGATCGTCTCGCCGTCCACCTCGACCGACGCCGTTCCCTCGCGCAGGGCCAGCGAGAGGGCCGCCGCATCGGCGTTCGCGACCGCCTTGGCCACCGCCTGCACGCCCTTGCCGAACCGCTTGCCGAGCGCCCGGAAGTTCGCCTTCGCCGTCGTGTCGACCAGCGAGCCGCCGACCTCGGACAGGGAGGCCAGCGAGGAGACGTTCAGCTCCTCGGTGATCTGGGCGTGCAGTTCGGGGGAGAGCGACTCGAAGCCGGCCGCCGCGACCAGGGCCCGGGACAGCGGCTGACGGGTCTTCACACCGGACTCGGCCCGGGTGGCCCGGCCCAGCTCGACCAGGCGGCGCACCAGCGCCATCTGTGTGGAGAGGGACGGGTCGATCGCCGCCGGGTCCGCCTTCGGCCAGCTGGAGAGGTGGACCGACTCGGGGGCGTCCGGCGTGACCGGAACGACCAGGTCCTGCCAGACCCGCTCGGTGATGAACGGGGTGAGCGGGGCCATCAGCCGGGTCACCGTCTCGATGACCTCGTGCAGGGTGCGCAGCGCCGCCTTGTCGCCCTGCCAGAAGCGGCGGCGCGAGCGGCGTACGTACCAGTTGGAGAGGTCGTCGACGAAGGCGGACAGGAGCTTGCCGGCGCGCTGGGTGTCGTAACCCTCCAGGGCCTGCGTGACCTGGTCCACCAGCGCGTTCAGCTCGCTCAGCAGCCAGCGGTCCAGGACCGTGCGGTCCGCCGGGGCCGGGTCGGCCGCGGAGGGGGCCCAGTCGGACGTACGGGCGTACAGGGCCTGGAAGGCGACCGTGTTCCAGTACGTCAGGAGGGTCTTTCGGACGACCTCCTGGATCGTGTTGTGGCCGACGCGGCGAGCCGCCCACGGGGAGCCGCCGGCCGCCATGAACCAGCGCACCGCGTCCGCGCCGTGCTGGTCCATGAGGGGGATGGGCTGAAGGATGTTGCCCAGGTGCTTGGACATCTTGCGGCCGTCCTCGGCGAGGATGTGGCCCAGGCAGACCACGTTCTCGTAGGACGACTTGTCGAAGACCAGGGTGCCGACCGCCATCAGCGTGTAGAACCAGCCGCGGGTCTGGTCGATGGCCTCCGAGATGAACTGCGCCGGGTAGCGGCTCTCGAAGAGTTCCTTGTTCTTGTACGGGTAGCCCCACTGCGCGAACGGCATCGAACCCGAGTCGTACCAGGCGTCGATGACCTCGGGGACGCGGTACGCCTCCAGCTGGCAGTTCTCGTGCGAGCAGGTGAACGTGATCTCGTCGATGAACGGGCGGTGCGGGTCGAGGCCCGAGAGGTCGGTGCCGGTGAGCTCGCCGAGCTCGGCGCGAGAGCCGACACAGGTGAGGTGGCCGTCCTCGCAGCGCCAGATCGGCAGCGGGGTGCCCCAGTAGCGGTTGCGGGACAGCGCCCAGTCGACGTTGTTGTTCAGCCAGTCGCCGAAGCGGCCGTTCTTGACCGAGTCCGGGAACCAGTTGGTCTTCTCGTTCTCCTGGAGCAGCCGGTCCTTGATGGCGGTCGTGCGGATGTACCAGGACGGCTGCGCGTAGTAGAGCAGCGCGGTGTGGCAGCGCCAGCAGTGCGGATAGCTGTGCTCGTACGGGACGTGCCGGAAGAGCTTGCCGCGGGCGGCCAGGTCCTCGGTGAGCGTCTCGTCGGCCTTCTTGAAGAAGACACCGCCGACCAGCGGCAGGTCCTCCTCGAAGGTGCCGTCGGGGCGGACCGGGTTCACGACCGGCAGGCCGTACGCCTTGCAGACCAGGAGGTCGTCGGCGCCGAAGGCGGGGGACTGGTGGACCAGACCCGTACCGTCCTCGGTCGTCACGTACTCGGCGTTGACGACGTAGTGCGCCTCGGCCGGGCTGTGCCCGTTGCTTCCCTCGCTGACGCTCGGAAAGTCGACGAGAGTGAAGGGGCGCTCGTAGGTCCAGCGCTCCATCTCGCGGCCGGTGAAGGTCTCACCGGTGGTCTCCCAGCCCTCGCCCAGCGCCTTCTCGACGAGCGGCTGCGCGACGACGAGCTTCTCCTCGCCGTTCGTCGCGACGACGTAGGTGACGTCGGGGTGCGCGGCGACGGCGGTGTTGGAGACCAGGGTCCAGGGGGTGGTCGTCCAGACGAGGAGGGACGCCTCGCCGGCCAGCGGGCCGGACGTGAGGGGGAAGCGGACGAAGACCGACGGGTCGACGACCGTCTCGTACCCCTGTGCCAGCTCGTGGTCGGAGAGACCGGTGCCGCAGCGGGGGCACCAGGGGGCGACGCGGTGGTCCTGGACCAGCAGGCCCTTGTTGAAGATCTCCTTCAGCGACCACCACACCGACTCGACGTACTCGGGGTCCATCGTGCGGTACGCGTCGTCGAGGTCGACCCAGTAGCCCATGCGGGTCGTGAGCTCGGTGAATGCGTCCGTGTGGCGGGTCACGGACTCACGGCACTTGGCGTTGAACTCGGCGATGCCGTACGCCTCGATGTCCTTCTTGCCGTTGAAGCCCAGCTCCTTCTCGACCGCGAGCTCGACCGGCAGCCCGTGGCAGTCCCAGCCGGCCTTGCGGCCGACGTGGTAGCCCTGCATGGTCCGGAAGCGGGGGAAGACGTCCTTGAAGACGCGGGCCTCGATGTGGTGGGCGCCGGGCATGCCGTTGGCGGTGGGCGGGCCCTCGTAGAAGACCCACTCGGGGCGACCCTCGGACTGTTCGAGGCTCTTGGCGAAGACCTTGCTGTCGCGCCAGAAATCGAGCACGGCGTGCTCCAGCGCGGGCAGGTCGACCTGGGCGGGTACCTGGTGGTACTGCGGCGATGTCATGGGCGGACTTCCTCCGGCGGACGTTTTCCACTTCCGTCGGAGGGACGAGGGCCTCATCGGCTCCCGCGGTACCACCCTCCTTGGCCCCGGGCGCGTGCCCGTGGCCCCCTCATTGGGGTCGCGATGCCGGTTCTACTCGCCTTGCGCCCGTGGGCGGAGCCCACTGTCCAAAGCTTTCTTCCGACGGCTCCGGGTGATCTTCACGACGCGCTCGCCCCCGGGCTTCCACCGTCCCCGGGTCGCTCCTGGCTGCGTACGACGCTACTCGTCCCATCCACGCCTCTCGCTGGGGCCAGTGTACGGGCCCGTACGGGGGACGGCCGACCGGTTTAACCCGAGGGGCGGGGCGTGACCCGAATGGGCAGACGGCGGGGTACGGAGTCCGGGCGGCGCGCCGGGAGGCGGATTACCCGGCGGTGAGCTGGGCACAACGGAGGCAGGCAGGTCGTTGTCCGGACGCGGGGAGGATCGATTCGGCGGCGTGCCCCGTTGCCGCGGGGCTGGGGTCGATTTATCGTCCCAGCACGATTCGCGTGCAAGATCACAATATGTGAAGGGGCCGCGGCCATGGTGGCGAAGAAGACCGCCGCAGAGCAGACGGCGTCGCCCGGATCCACGGGCGTGCCGGCCGGGGAGCCGGACGGCGACGCGGGCATGGAGACCGTCCCGGAGGCCGGTGCGGCGAAGACCGCCGCGAAGAAGGCGGCGGTGAAGAAGCCCGCGGCCGAGAAGGCGGCGTCCGCCGGGCACGCGGCGCCGGCCAAGAAGGCGGCTGCGAAGAAGAGCGTGGCCAAGAAGGCTTCGAAGAAGGTCGCGTCCGCGGCCCAGGGGGCGGCCGAGGCCGCCAGGAAGACGGGAGCCCACACGGTGGTAGCCAAGAAGAGCGCGGCCCGGACCCGCACGGCAGGCACGGGCGCGGCGCCCGTGCCCCCGGCCCGCGCCGTCGCCACGACAGCCCCCGGCGAGCTGGCGGTCCGGCCGGGCGAGGATCCCTGGACCCCGGAGGAGGTCGCCGAGGCGCGGGCCGAGCTGAGCAGCGAGACCATGCGGCTGCGCAGTGAGCTGGAGGCCGCGAGCGCCGCGCTCGCCGGGCTGATGCGTGACTCCGGCGACGGCGCGGGTGACGACGAGGCGGACACCGGCACCAAGAACATCACCCGCGAGCACGAGATGTCGCTCGCCGCCAACGCCAGGGAGATGCTGGACCAGACCGAGCGGGCCCTGGCCCGGCTCGACGCCGGGACGTACGGACTCTGCGAGATCTGCGGCAATCCGATCGGCAAGGCGCGGATGCAGGCGTTCCCCCGCGCCACGCTCTGCGTCGAGGACAAACAGAAGCAGGAGCGACGCGGCTGATCCCCGGCGGTGTGCCGTACCCTCGTCCTCAGTCAGGAACCTAGGTTGAGGGATTCACGTGGCAGAGGCGGAGCGCATCATCGGTACGCCGGACATCCCCGATGCTGAGGGGACCGAAGGGGACGAGGCCGCGGACCGGGCCGATGACCGGGGTGAGGAGACCGCCTCGACCAGGGGCAAGCGGAAGGTCGCGGTGCTCTTCGTCGTGGCCGTGTTCGCCTATCTCCTCGACCTGATCAGCAAGATGATCGTGGTCGCGAAGCTGGAGCACCACGAGCCGATCGAGCTCATCGGTGACTGGCTGCAGCTCAGCGCGATCCGCAACGCCGGTGCCGCGTTCGGTATCGGTGAGGCGTTCACCATCATCTTCACGTGCATCGCGGCGAGCGTCATCGTCGTGATCACCCGGCTCGCGCGCAAGCTCTACAGCCTGCCGTGGGCCATCGCGCTCGGCCTGATGCTCGGCGGCGCGCTCGGCAACCTCACCGACCGCATCTTCCGCGCCCCCGGCACCTTCCAGGGCGCGGTGGTGGACTTCATCGCCCCCGCGCACTTCGCCGTTTTCAACCTCGCCGACTCCGCGATCGTCTGCGGCGGGATCCTGGTCGTGATCCTTTCCTTCAAGGGCCTGGACCCCGACGGCACCGTGCACAAGGACTAGATTCCGCAAGGCATACTCGAACGGTGAGTACGTATCCCGAGGTCCGCACCCTGCCCGTACCCGACGGTCTGGAGGGCGAGCGTGTCGACGCCGCCATCTCCCGGATGTTCGGTTTCTCCCGCACCAAGGCCGCCGAGCTGGCGGCCGCCGGGAAGGTGCAGGTGGACGGCTCGGTGGTCGGGAAGTCCGAGCGGGTCCGGGGCGGTGCCTGGCTGGAAGTGGAGATGCCGCAGGCCCCCGCTCCGGTGCAGATCGTCGCCGAGCCCGTCGAGGGCATGGAGATCGTGCACGACGACGACGACATCGTCGTGATCGTGAAGCCGGTCGGGGTCGCCGCCCACCCGAGCCCCGGCTGGACCGGCACGACCGTCATCGGGGGGCTCGCCGCCGCCGGGTACCGGATCTCGACGTCCGGTGCCGCCGAGCGCCAGGGCATCGTCCACCGTCTCGACGTCGGCACCTCCGGCCTGATGGTCGTCGCCAAGTCCGAGCGGGCCTACACCCTGCTGAAGGCGCAGTTCCGCGACCGGGTCGTCGAGAAGAAGTACAACGCGCTGGTGCAGGGCCACCCGGACCCGATGAGCGGCACCATCGACGCCCCCATCGGGCGCCACCCCAACCACGACTACAAGTGGGCCGTCACGGCCGAGGGCAAGCCCTCCGTGACGCACTACGACCTCATCGAGGCCTACCGCTCCGCCAGCCTCCTGGACATCAAGCTGGAGACGGGCCGCACGCACCAGATCCGGGTGCACATGTCCGCCCACCGCCACCCCTGCGTCGGTGACCTCACCTACGGCGCCGACCCGACGATGGCCAAGCGCCTCGGCCTGACCCGGCAGTGGCTGCACGCCGTCCGGCTCGGCTTCGAGCACCCGTCCGACGGCAGCTGGGTGGAGTTCACCAGCAGCTACCCGGACGACCTCCAGCAGGCCCTGGACAAGATCGCGGCGGAGAGCGAATGACCGGCTCGCCCGCCCCGTACACCACGCGTACCGCCGTCGGCGAGCAGGACCTCGCGGCCTGCTTCCTGGTCCGCAAGGACGTCTTCGTCGGCGAGCAGGACGTGCCCGAGGAGATCGAGTACGACGAGTACGACGCGGTCGCCCTGCATGTCGTCGCCGTCGCGGCGGACGGCTCGCCGCTCGGCACCGGGCGGCTGCTGCACGGCCCGGCCGCCGCGGCCAGGACCGGCGGCGACCCGGCCGTCGGCTCGCTCGGCAGGCTCGCGGTGACCAAGGAGGCACGCGGTCTCGGCGTCGGCGCGGCGCTGGTCAGGGCCATCGAGGACGCGGCCCGCGAGCTGGGTCTGGCCGCCGTCGACCTGCACGCCCAGACCCATGCGCTGGGCTTCTACGAGCGCCTCGGCTATGTGGCGTACGGCCCCGAGTTCCCGGACGCGGGCATGCCCCACCGGGCGATGCGCCGCGTTCTCGGGGACTGAGGACCGCCGGGGCCCGGGGCCTGTTCAGCCGGGCAGGCCCCAGCGGGTCCAGTCGCCGTTCGACGGCACATCGCGCGGGTCCGTCCGCGGGCGGCGCGAACCCTGGGGGGTGACCACCGCCGTACCGCCGCGCGGCAGGGCGAGGGTGATCCGGCCCGGTCCGGTCTCCCACCAGTGCAGCGTGCGCCCGTGCGCGTCCCGCACCTCGATCCCGCCCCTGATCGAGTGGTCCAGGGTCAGCGGCGCGCCCGCCTCGCTGTGCACCCGTACCCAGCGCGTGGCACCGCCCGAGCGGTCCGCGTCCACCAGGAAGGCGCCCTGGGCGCGCAGGGACGCTATCGACGCGTCGGCCCAGCGCTCCGAGACGGACGGGAAGACCTTCACCACCCCCTCGTGGCTCTGCGCCACCCTGCCGTGCCACAGCTGCTGCATGGAGACCCAGTGGTCCATCGAGCGCCGCATCACCTCGCGGTCCCCGGCCCGGTCCCAGCTCCGTTCGCGCAGCGGGTACAGCCACAGCAGGTGCGAGTGGTGCCGGTGCGAGCCGGCGAGCGGGACATCCTTGCCGATCATGACGCCGGCCGCCGGGTCCTCGGCGTACGGGGCCAGGCGCCGTTCGATGTCCTGCCAGCGCCCCAGCCGCGGATCGTCGTTGCGCAGCAGCTTCGCCGACGCGCTCAGGGTGCGCACGCCCCAGCGGATCAGCGAGAGGTCGTAGGTGCAGTCCGCGGCGTTGGCGTACTCGGGGGAGCGGGTCCGAGGCAGGTGCAGCCGGCCGTCCGGGCCCTCGCGCGCACGCCGCATACTGCCCGCCCGAGGAGGCAGGGGAAGGGGGTAACCGCATATACATCGGAGGAATGTTGCTCAGGGAGGCTGGAATGAGGGGGCGTTGTCCGGATTGCGGGCCTTGCGTGGCAGGCTTTGACCCCAGATCCGCCGATCACGGAGATCGGCGACCCGCGCTCCGGAAGGCACCTCGTGGACCAAATGGCACTGCTCCTCCTGCTGTTGCTCGGGGCTGTGATCACGGTGCCACTGGGGGAGCGTCTCGGTCTGCCCGCGCCGGTGCTGATGACCCTCGCCGGGGTCGGCATGGCGTTCCTCAGTTTCGTACCGAACGTGGAGATCCCGCCTGAGATCATCCTTCCGGCGCTGCTGCCGCCGCTGCTCTACGCCTCCGTGCAGCGAACCTCCTGGCGGCAGTTCGCGGCCAATAAACGACCGATCTTTCTGCTGGCCGTGGCGCTGGTCTTCGTCACGACGGCCGCCGTCGCCGCGGTCGCCAACGCGATCGTCCCGGGGCTGCCCATCGCCGCGGCCGTGGCGCTCGGCGCGCTCGTCGCCCCGCCCGACCCGGTCGCGGCGACGGCCGTCGCCGGTTCGGTCGGGCTGCCGCGCAGGCTCGTCTCCATCCTGGAGGGCGAGGGGCTGTTCAACGACGTGACCGCGATCGTGCTGTACCACGTGGCGATCGCCGCCGCGGTGAGCGGGAGCTTCTCGCTGCCGGAGGCGTTCGGGCTGCTGATCCTCTCCGCGGTGGTGGCCGTGGTGGTGGGCCTGGTGCTCGGCTGGCTCACCATCAAGCTCATGGGCCTGCTCGGCGACGCCACGCTCCAGGTCGGCCTCACCCTGCTGGTGCCGTTCGTGAGTTATGTGCTCGCGGAGGAGTTGATGGGGTCGGGCGTCCTCGCCGTCCTCACCACCGCGCTCTTCCTCGCCGAGCACACCGCCGACGCCGACGACGTCCTCGGGCGGCTCACCGGCCGCACCTTCTGGGAGATCGTCGACACGCTCGTCACCGGGGTCGCCTTCGGGCTGATCGGCCTCGAACTGCACAACGTCTTCGGGACGGCGGACGGGCGCGAACTCCGGCTGCTGGGCTGGGGACTCGCCGTGGTCGCGGTGGTCGTCGGCGTACGGCTGCTGTATCTGCTGCCCGCCACCTGGCTGGCCAAGCGGCTGCACACCCGGCGCGACGTCAGCGAGGAGATCCCCACCAGCTGGCGGGAGACCGTCGTCATGTGGTGGGCCGGAATGCGCGGAGTGGCCTCGGTCGCGCTGGCGCTCGCGATCCCGCTGAAGACGGACGACGGGAAGCCGTTCCCGGGCCGCGACGAGATCGTCTTCATCGCCTTCGCGGTGATCCTGGCCACGCTCGTCATCCAGGGGCTCACCCTGCCCTGGCTGGTCCGCAAGCTCCGCGTCAAGGCGGACACGGACGCCGAGGAGGCGCTGGAGAAGGACCTCGCGATCCGCGCCGCGCAGGCCGCGAAGCAGCGCCTCAAGGAGATCCAGGAGGTCGAGGAGTTCCCGGACGAGGTCGCCGAGCGGCTGCAGCGGCTGGCGTACGACGTGGGGGCGCGGATCAGTCCCGACATGGTCGACGACGAGCGCCGCGAGGCGTACGCGCAGCGGGCCGAGCGCTTCAAGGCGGTCAGCCGCGTCCAGCGCGAGATGATGTCGGCCGCCCGCCACGCGGTGCTGTCGGCCCGCAACGAGGCGGGGGCGGACCCGGAGATCGTCGACCGGGTGCTGCGGCAGCTGGACGTCCGTAGCCTGCGGTGAGGCGGGGACGGCCGCGCCCGCCGGTCCGGTCAGCCGCGTCCCGTGCGATGCGTGGAACTGTCCCTGCCCGAAGGTTTCTCGTGCGCGGGGCCGGGCAGATGCGGCCACTCGCCGTGCGGTGGCAGTGCCGCGGGCGCCGTCGCGACCCTGGGCAGCGCGTACGGATGGTGGTCCCGCAACCAGCCGATGAGCTGCTCCCGTACGGCGCAGCGCACCGTCCAGATGTCACTCGGGTCCTTCGCCGTGACCACCGCGCGGACCAGGATCGTCGACGGTGTGGTGTCCGTGACGGCGAGGGACCAGTCGCGGCCGTCCCAGGCGGCGCACTCGCCCAGGATGTCCCGCAGCTGCTCGCGCATCGCGGCGACCGGGGCCGAGTGGTCGAGGTGGAAGAAGACCGAGCCGGTCATCTGCGCGCCGCCGCGCGACCAGTTCTCGAACGGCTTGCTGGTGAAGTACGAGACCGGCATCGTGATCCGCCGCTCGTCCCAGGTGCGCACCGCGAGGAAGGTCAGCGTGATCTCCTCGATCGTGCCCCACTCGCCGTCCACCACCACCGTGTCACCGATGCGCACCATGTCGCCGAACGCGATCTGAAGTCCCGCGAAGAGATTGCCGAGCGTCGACTGGGCGGCCACCCCCGCGACGATGCCGAGCACACCCGCCGAGGCCAGCATCGAGGTGCCGAAGGTCCGCATCGTCGGGAACGTCAGGAGCATCGCACCGACGGCGACCACCGCCACGATCGCGGTGACCACCCGCTGGATCAGCGTCACCTGGGTGCGGACCCGCCGCACCCGCGCCGGATCGGCCGTGTTCGCGGCGTACCGCGCGAAGAGGGAATCGACGACGGCCGTCGCGATCCGCACCACCAGCCAGGCCGAGGCCCCGATCAGCACCAGCGTCAGGACCTGGCCGATCCCCGCCCGGTGGTCCTGGATCACTTCGAGCCGGGCGTGGGTGTACGAGCCCCGCAGCAGCGCCGTACAGAGCGTCAGCTGGAGCGGGATCCGGCAGCGCCGCAGCAGCCCCCACAGCGGGGTGTCGCGGTGCCGGCCGTCGGCCCGTCTGAGCAGCAGATCCACCAGCGCGCCGACCAGCAGCGTGATCACGACCGAGCCGCCGACGACGATCAGCGGGCGCAGTATGTTCTCCATCCCGTCGTTCTCCATGCCCCCGACCGTAGCTGGCACCATGGAACTCATGAACATCATGCTTTTCCACTCGACGTACGGTCTGCGCCCCGCGGTGCATGCCGCTGCCGACCGGCTCCGCGCCGCCGGGCACGACGTGCAGGTGCCCGACCTCTTCGAGGGGCGCACGTTCGAGACCGTCGAGGAGGGCCTGGCCTTCAAGGAGGAGGTCGGCAAGGACGAGCTGCTCAAGCGGGCCGTGCTGGCCGCCGCCCCCTACTCGGACCGGGGCCTGGTGTACGCGGGCTTCTCGTTCGGCGCCGCCACCGCGCAGACCCTGGCGCTCGGCGACGAGAAGGCCCGTGGCCTGCTGATGTTCCACGGCACCTCGGACATCGCCGAGAACGCCTCCGTGGACGAGCTGCCCGTACAGCTGCATGTCGCCGACCCGGACCCGTTCGAGACGCACGACTGGCTGAACTCCTGGTATCTGCAGATGCAGCGGACCGGTGCCGATGTCGAGGTCTACCGCTACCCGGGCGCGGGCCATCTCTTCACGGACGCCGAACTGCCCGACTTCGACCGGGCGTCGGCCGAGCTGGCCTGGAAGGTCGCGCTCGGTTTCCTCGCCACGCTGTGACCGCGCGAAGGGCCCCGCGCGGTGCGGGGCCCTCCGTACGGACGGGGCGGATCAGCCCCGGTAGGCGGTCCAGCTGTCGCTCATCCGCTGCACCTGGCCCGCGGTGAACTGAGTCATGCACGAGTCGTAGGTGTAGTCCATGAAGTTATGGATCGGGTCGACCCCGGTCTTGTTGGTGCAGGTGTCGCGCCCGGTCGGGCACTCGTACGCGGCACTCTTCTCGGCCGGGGTGTCGGCGACGTAGTCGCCGTTTCCATTGCAGCCGCCCTGGAAGGTGTGGTAGAGCCCCATCCAGTGGCCGACCTCGTGGGTGGCGGTGTCGCCCTCGTTGTAGTTGGCGGCGGAGCCGCCGGGAAGCGAGGCGTCGAGGATGACGACGCCGTCGTCCGAGGGGTTGGACTTGTACGAGCTGGGGAAGGTGGCCCAGCCCAGCAGCCCGCCGCCGAGGTCGGCGGTGTAGATGTTGAGGGCGTTCGCGCCGCCCTTGCGCAGCGAGGACTTCATGGCCTTCTCGGCGGCGGAGCCCGGGGAGACGCCGTTGTACCAGGAGCTGTTGTCCGTGTAGTCCGTGCCGGCCAGCGTGTACTGGAAGCCGGAGTTCGTGTTGCCCGAGCCCTGTCCGCTGTAGGCGGCGTTCAGGACGTTCATCTGGCTGCTGATCGCGGACGCGCTGAGCTTGCCGGTCGTTCCGGAGTGCACGACGTGGAAGTAGACCGGGATCGTCGCGCCCGCGGCGAGCGAGGGGCCGCTGAGCCGGCGGTCCGCGAGTCTCTGCTTCAACTGCGCGTCCATGGACTTGGCCTGGGCCGCGGTCAGCTCATTGGGGTCGTCGGTGTGGGCGGCGCCCGAGGGCCGGGCCTCCCGTGCCGTGGCGTTGGTGCCCGCGTCGTCGGCGCACTTCTGGGCGGCCGGGGCGGAGACCTTGGAGGCGGCGGAAGCGGCGGAAGCGGCGGAGCCGGAGGGAGCGGAGAGCGGTGCCAGGGCCAGAGTTCCGGCCAGAACGGCGGTGCCGATCGCACGGTTACGCATACGCGGCGATATACGGGCAAGAGCGCGCACGGGGACTCCTCGCGGATGTGTGGGAGAGGCATTTCCTCACCCGCCGCCGGGAGATTACGTGCGCATGTCACCCTCGGAGGAGAAATGATCAGGCCCAATCAAGTATTCGCCAAAGGGCGGAAACCGGAATAAATCTTTCTTCGCATTCCAGAGTTTGAGACGGCGACGTAATCGTAGGCGTTACCCCGGCGGGTGGTGTGTCCCCATTCGGGCCGTGGGGCACACCACCCGCCGTAGCGATGTAATGCACCGTCAACATATGCGGGGGTGGCCGAAAATGAACCCTCAGTGCACCGGGCTGTCCACCCGCTCGACCTTCTGTGTTCCGCTGAGCGTCCGGTACGAACGCGTCCAGGCGGAGGTCGCGTCCCGCTTCGTCCGGTCGGAGACCGCGTAGTAGTCCATCTGCGAGCGCTCGGCGGTCACGTCGAGGACGCCGTAACCGTGCGAGTCCATGTCCACCCACTTCACATGGCGGTTGGCTGCCTTGACCGCGGCGGCCGCGACCACCGAGACCGTCTGCGGCGCCACATGCAGGATGTCGTCGATGTTGTCCGAGGTCACCGACGTCACCACGAACTCGGTGGCGGCCGAGGCGGAGAGCGGATACGTCGCCGCCTTCACCGGCACGTCATTGGCCCACGCCATGTGGATGTCGCCGGTCAGGAAGACCGTGTTGGTGATCGACCGGTCCCGCAGGTGCGAGATCAGCTCCTTGCGGTCGTCTGTGTAGCCGTCCCACTGGTCGACGTTGACGGCGAGACCCTCCTTGGGCAGCCCCAGCAACTCGGCCAGCGGCTCCAGCAGATGGGCGGGCACGGAGCCGAACGCGACCGGCGAGATCATCACCGATGTGCCGACCAGTTGCCAGGTGGCGTCCGAGCCGGCCAGCCCCGACTTCAGCCAGTCCAGCTGCGCCCGGCCGGTGATGGTGCGCTCCGGGTCGTCGACCGCGCCGTTGCCGATCGACGACTGCTGGGAGCGGAAGCTGCGCAGGTCGAGGAGGTGGAGATCGGCCAGGCTGCCGAAGCGCAGCCGCCGGTAGACGGTGCCCTCGGTGGCGGCGCGGACCGGCATCCACTCGAAGTACGCCTGCTTGGCGCCCGCCGCCCGGTCGGCCCAGGAGCCCTCCGTGCCCGGGGTGTGGTTCTCGGCCCCGCCCGACCAGGCGTCGTTGGCGAACTCGTGGTCGTCCCAGATCGCGATCACCGGGTGGGTGGCGTGCAGGGTCTGGAGGTCGGTGTCCGTCTTGTACGTGGCGTGCCGGGTGCGGTAGTCGGCGAGGGTGAGGATCTCGTGCTCCGGCTCGTGCGGCCGTACGACGTACTTCGCGTCCGGGTAACTGCCCGAGGCGTACTCGTAGATGTAGTCGCCGAGATGCAGGACCGCGTCGAGGTCGGCGCGGGCGGCGAGGTGGCGGTACGGGGAGAAGTACCCGGCCTCCCAGTTGGCGCACGACACCACCCCGAACCGCACACCGGGCGTGGCCGCCCCCGCCGCGGGCGCCGTCCGGGTGCGCCCGGCCGGTGAGACGGTCTGTGTGCCGTCGCCCGCAGTGAAGCGGAACCAGTACGTGGTGGCGGGGGCCAGGCCCCGCACATCGGCCTTGACGGTGTGGTCGGACGCGGCCTTCGCGACGGTCGTGCCGTGGGCGACGACCCGGGCGAAGTCCTTGTCCTCGGCGACCTCCCAGCGCACCGCCGTATCGGCGCCGCGGCCCGAACCGGGCACCGCGTCGGGGGTCGGGGTGACGCGGGTCCAGAGGAGGACGCCGTCGGGGAGGGGATCGCCGGAGGCGACGCCGTGCAGGAAGGCGGGCCCGTCCGCGGCGCGTGCGGTGGCGGCGGAGCCCAGTACGGGAGCCGCGACGGCGGTGGCGGCAGCGGCCTTGACGACCGTGCGGCGGCTGGGGGAGGAGATCGGTGAGAAGCGTTGTCGACTGGTCACGGTCAAAAATCCTACTGGCGGGTAAAGCGAACGGGCAGGCGAACGAAGGAAGTTCGCCTGCCCGTCGGGGAGCCGCCGCCGTGAGGTCGTCGGCCGGTCAGCCCTTCAGTGCGGCCGTGATCGCGGTGTTGAAGTCCTCCACCGTCATCGGAGCGTTCTCGCTCTTCCCGTCGGTGAGCGCCTTGCCGTCCATCTTCAGCGTCGGGGTGCCCTTCACGCCGCTGTCCTCGAACTTCGCCGACATCTTCATCGCCCAGCTGTCGAACGTGCCGTCCTTGACGTTCTTCTGGAAGGCGGCGTTGCCCTTCAGCGCGTCCACCGAGTCGGCGATCTTGATCAGGTAGGAGTCGTCCTTGAACTTGTCGTCGGTCTCCTCCGGGTGGTACTTCGTGGAGTAGAGCGCGTACTTGTAGTCCAGGAAGGCCTCCGGGCTGACATCGAGCGCGGCACCCAGCGCGCTCAGCGCGTTCTTCGAGCCTTCTCCGCCGGCCATGCCGTCGATGAACGTGGCACCGATGTACTTGATCTTGTACTTTCCGGCGTCGACGTCCTTGTGCACCGTCTCGCCGATGGACTGCTCAAGCGTTCCGCAGATCGGGCAGCGCAAGTCCTCGTACAGCTCCAGGGTCTTCTTGGCGCTCGACTTGCCGATGACGACGGTGGTGCCGTCCTCGCCCGAGGTGTTCTTGGGCGCGGTCACGTTCTTCGCGTCCTCGGCCGCCTCCCAGCCGGACGGCTTGTTCAGCTGCATGACGCCCCAGGTGCCGAGGCCCACGACCGCCAGGACGCCGACGATCGAGACGCCGACGATGATCTGCCGGCGGGCCTTGTCCTTCTTGGCCTGGCGCTCGCGCTCGGCGCGCAGCCGCTCGCGGGCCGCCGACTTGTTGGCCTGGCTGTTGCGCTTGCTCATGTCTGTATCTCCATGGTGTGAGGGGTGTGTCGTCGGGGATCTGCGTGCTCAGGCGATGGCATGGGCCGAGCGCGGCGGTCCCCTCCGTCCCACGGAGTGCACGAGCAGACGGGCGTGTACGAGCAGATGCGGACCGTGTCCCGCGGGCCGCGCCCGGCGGCGCACCGGACGGCGGGCCGTACCGACCACGGCGACCGCGACCAGCAGCGGCCGGAACGCCAGGGCGGCGGCCGCCTCCAGCAGACGAGCCAGCGCAATCTCGCCCCGCCGGAGCCAGGCCGCGGCGAGCAGCCCGACCGTCACATGGGCGGCGAGCAGCAGCCACGGCACCGCGGGGCCGGGTGAGGCCAGCAGCGCGGCCGTGGTGTGCCCGGCGTCGGCCACCGTGGCGAGCGGGGTGCCATCGGCACCGGCCCGTGCCGCCCCGGTGCCGATCGCGCCGCCGCACAGCACATCGACGCCGACCGAGCGCAGCGGCCCCGCGATCGGGCCGCCGGCCGCGCCGTAACAGACGTGCTGACCGGTGGTGAAGAAGGTGTCGGCGGCCAGCTCCAGCGGGACCAGCAGTCCGGCGATCGCCCCGAAGCCGCGCTCCCGGCCGGCCAGCGCGTACGCCGCGGCGAACACCACGCCGACCAGCAGGGCGACGGCGGTCAGCGGCAGCGGGACCCGGGAGAGCAGCACATGGGACGCGACGGAGAGCGTCACGACGAGCGCTGTGAAAAGCGCCGCGCGAACGACTCTGAGTTGCGTCCCGGATATGTCCATCGCCCAGGAGTGTCGCATGCCAACCTGTAAGTGACCCCTAAAGGGACCGACAACGGGGAGCTACAGCCCCGGAATCCGGCCGTTGCGGAAGAGATCCACGAAGATCTGGTGGTCGGCCCGCGCCCGGGCGCCGTAGCCGTGGGCGAAGTCCACCAGCAGCTCGGCGAAGCCCTCCTCGTCGGCCGCGATCGCCGCGTCGATCGCCCGCTCGGTGGAGAACGGCACCAGCGAGTGGCCGCTCTCGTCGTCCGCCGCGGAATGCATCGTCGCCGTCGCCCGGCCGAGATCGGCGACGACCGCCGCGATCTCCTCCGGCTCGTCGATGTCGGACCAGTCCAGATCGACCGCGTACGGCGACACCTCGGCGACCAGCTGGCCCGCCCCGTCCAACTCGGTCCAGCCGAGCCACGGGTCGGCGTGCGCCTGCAGGGCGCGCTGCGAGATCACGGTGCGGTGGCCCTCGTGCCGGAAGTACTCGCGCACCGCCGCGTCGGTGATGTGCCGGGAGACCGCGGGGGTCTGCGCCTGCTTGAGGTAGATCACCACATCGTTCTCCAGGGCGTCGCTGTTGCCCTCCAGAAGGATGTTGTACGAGGGCAGCCCGGCCGAACCGATGCCGATGCCGCGACGGCCGACGACGTCCTTCACCCGGTACGAGTCGGGGCGGGTCAGGCTCGACTCCGGCAGCGTCTCCAGGTAGCCGTCGAAGGCGGCCAGCACCTTGTAGCGCGTCGCCGCGTCCAGGTCGATCGAGCCGCCGCCCGGGGCGAACCGGCGCTCGAAGTCCCGGATCTCCGTCATCGAGTCCAGCAGCGAGAACCGTGTCAGCGACCGGGCGTCGCGCAGCGCGTCCAGCAGCGGGCCCTGCGCCGTGTCCAGCGTGAAGGGCGGCACCTCCTCATTCTTCGCACCCGTCGCCAGCGCGCGGATCCGCTCGCGGTAGGCCGCCGCGTAGACCTGGACCAGCTCGGTGATCTGGTCGTCGCTCAGCGCCTTCGCGTACCCGATCAGGGCGACGGAGGCGGCGAACCGCTTGAGGTCCCAGGTGAACGGGCCGACGTACGCCTCGTCGAAGTCGTTCACGTTGAAGATCAGCCGGCCGTTGGCGTCCATGTACGTGCCGAAGTTCTCCGCGTGCAGATCGCCGTGGATCCACACCCGGCCGGTCCGCTCGTCCAGGTACGGGCCGCCGTGCCGTTCCCGCTCCAGGTCGTTGTAGAACAGGCACGCCGTGCCCCGGTAGAAGGCGAAGGCCGAGCCCGCCATCTTGCGGAACTTGACCCGGAAGGCAGCCGGATCGGCGGCCAGCAGCTCCCCGAACGCGGTGTCGAAGACCTCAAGAATCTGCTCCCCGCGCTGTGCCGCGCCGGTCTGCGCTTCCGACATCTCTGGGTGCCTCCTGGTACCTGGCGTGCATGACGAAGTACATGACAAATGGGACGCGCGTCCTCGCCCCTCCAACGCGCGACCGTATCCCGGAGTGCCCGTCGGTCGTCAGCTCGGAGACGTAGACTTCCACGCTGTCCCCCAGTCAGCCATCGCCCGCCCGCCCGTCGCCCCTCATCGGGCGCTCCGCGCCGCGCCTGCACATCGGAGGCCCACCGCCGTGACCAAGCCGCCCTTCACGCACCTTCACGTCCACACCCAGTACTCGCTGCTGGACGGTGCCGCGCGGCTCAAGGACATGTTCGCTGCCTGTAACGAGATGGGCATGTCGCACATCGCGATGACGGACCACGGCAACCTGCACGGGGCGTACGACTTCTTCCACTCGGCGCAGAAGGCGGGCGTCACACCGATCATCGGCATCGAGGCGTACGTCGCCCCGGAGTCGCGCAAGCACAAGCGGAAGATCCAGTGGGGCCAGCCGCACCAGAAGCGCGATGACGTGTCGGGTTCGGGTGGTTACACCCACAAGACGATCTGGGCGGCGAACAGCACCGGGCTGCACAACCTCTTCCGGCTCTCCTCCGACGCGTACGCCGAGGGCTGGCTGCAGAAGTGGCCGCGCATGGACAAGGAGACCATCGCCCAGTGGTCCGAGGGCCTGATCGCGTCCACCGGCTGCCCCTCGGGCGAGGTGCAGACCCGGCTGCGGCTCGGCCAGTTCGACGAGGCCGTCCAGGCCGCCTCCGACTACAAGGACATCTTCGGCGAGGGCAAGTACTTCCTGGAGCTGATGGACCACGGCATCGAGATCGAGCGCCGGGTCCGTGACGGGCTCCTCGAAATCGGCAAGAAGCTGAACATCCCGCCGCTGGTGACCAACGACTCGCACTACACCTACGCGCACGAGGCCACCGCGCACGACGCCCTGCTCTGCATCCAGACCGGCAAGAACCTCTCCGACCCGGACCGCTTCCGCTTCGACGGCACCGGCTACTACCTCAAGACGACCGACGAGATGTACGGCGTCGACTCCTCCGACGCCTGGCAGGAGGGCTGCGCCAACACCCTGCTGGTCGCGCAGCAGATCGACACCGCCGGCATGTTCGAGAAGCGCGACCTGATGCCGAAGTTCGACATCCCGGACGGCTACACGGAGATCACCTGGTTCCAGGAAGAGGTCCGCGGCGGCATGAACCGGCGCTTCCCGGGAGGTGTCCCCGAGGACCGGCAGAAGCAGGTCGAGTACGAGATGGACATCATCATCCAGATGGGGTTCCCGGGGTACTTCCTGGTCGTCGCCGACTTCATCATGTGGGCGAAGAACAACGGCATCGCGGTCGGCCCCGGCCGAGGCTCCGCCGCCGGTTCGATCGTGGCGTACGCGATGGGCATCACCGACCTCGACCCGATCGAGCACGGGCTGATCTTCGAGCGGTTCCTCAACCCCGAGCGCGTCTCCATGCCCGACGTCGACATCGACTTCGACGAGCGTCGGCGCGTCGAAGTGATCAGGTACGTGACGGAGAAGTACGGCGCCGACAAGGTCGCCATGATCGGCACGTACGGAAAGATCAAGGCGAAGAACGCCATCAAGGACTCCGCCCGGGTCCTCGGCTACCCGTACGCGATGGGCGACCGGCTCACCAAGGCCATGCCCGCCGACGTCCTCGGCAAGGGCATCGACCTCAACGGCATCACCGACCCCAAGCACCCGCGCTACAGCGAGGCGGGCGAGATCCGGGGGATGTACGAGAACGAGCCGGACGTCAAGAAGGTCATCGACACCGCCAAGGGCGTCGAGGGCCTGGTCCGGCAGATGGGCGTGCACGCCGCCGGCGTCATCATGTCCAGCGAGCCGATCGTCGACCACGCCCCGATCTGGGTGCGGCACACCGACGGCGTCACCATCACGCAGTGGGACTACCCGCAGTGCGAGTCGCTCGGCCTGCTGAAGATGGACTTCCTCGGTCTGCGCAACCTCACCATCATGGACGACGCCGTGAAGATGGTGGAGTCCAACAAGGGCGTCAAGCTGGACCTGCTCGGCCTCCCGCTGGACGACCCCAAGACGTACGAGATGCTCTGCCGCGGTGACACGCTCGGCGTGTTCCAGTTCGACGGCGGCCCGATGCGCTCCCTGCTGCGCCAGATGCAGCCCGACAACTTCGAGGACATTTCCGCCGTCTCGGCCCTGTACCGGCCGGGCCCGATGGGCATGAACTCGCACACGAACTACGCCGAGCGCAAGAACGGCCGCCAGGAGATCACCCCGATCCACCCGGAGCTGGAGGAGCCCCTCAAGGAGGTCCTCGGCCTCACCTACGGCCTGATCGTGTACCAGGAGCAGGTGCAGAAGGCCGCCCAGATCGTCGCCGGCTACTCGCTCGGCGAGGCCGACATCCTGCGCCGCGTGATGGGCAAGAAGAAGCCCGAGGAACTGGCGAAGAACTTCGTCCTCTTCGAGGCGGGGGCCAAGGAGAAGGGCTTCTCCGACGCCGCGATCAAGGCCCTGTGGGACGTGCTGGTCCCGTTCGCCGGATACGCCTTCAACAAGGCGCACTCCTCCGCGTACGGCCTGGTCACCTACTGGACCGCGTACCTCAAGGCGAACTACCCCGCCGAGTACATGGCGGCGCTGCTGACCTCGGTCAAGGACGACAAGGACAAGTCGGCCGTCTACCTCAACGAGTGCCGGCGCATGGGCATCAAGGTGCTGCCGCCCAATGTGAACGAGTCCCTGTCGAACTTCGCCGCCCAGGGCGACGACGTGATCCTCTTCGGCCTCACCGCCGTGCGCAACGTCGGCCAGAACGTCGTCGACTCGATCATCCGGTGCCGCAAGGCCAAGGGGAAGTACAGCACCTTCCCCGACTTCCTGGACAAGGTCGAAGCGGTCGTCTGCAACAAGCGCACCGTCGAATCGCTGATCAAGGCCGGCGCCTTCGACGAGATGGGCCACACCCGCAAGGGCCTGGTGGCCCACCACGAACCGATGATCGACAACGTGGTGCAGGTCAAGCGCAAGGAGGCCGAGGGGCAGTTCGACCTCTTCGGCGGCATGGGCGAGGAGGAGAGCGACGAGCCGGGCTTCGGGCTCGACGTGGAGTTCTCCGACATCGAGTGGGAGAAGTCCTATCTGCTGGCCCAGGAGCGGGAGATGCTCGGGCTGTACGTCTCCGACCACCCGCTCTTCGGTCTGGAGCACGTGCTGTCCGACAAGGCCGACTCCTCGATCTCCCAGCTGACCGGCGGCGAGCACGCCGACGGCGCCATCGTCACCGTCGGCGGCATCATCTCCGGCCTCCAGCGCAAGATGACCAAGCAGGGCAACGCCTGGGCCATCGCCACCGTCGAGGACCTGGCGGGTTCCATCGAGTGCATGTTCTTCCCGGCCACCTACCAGCTGGTCTCCACCCAGCTCGTCGAGGACACCGTCGTCTTCGTCAAGGGACGCCTCGACAAGCGCGAGGACGTGCCCCGGCTGGTCGCCATGGAGATGCAGGTCCCCGACATCTCGTCGGCCGGCACCAACGCCCCCGTGGTCCTGACCATCCCCACCGTCAAGATCACCCCGCCGATGGTCAGCCGCCTCGGCGAGGTCCTCAGCAGCCACCGGGGCGACACCGAGGTACGGATCAAGCTCCAGGGCCCCCGCAAGACCACGGTGCTCCGGCTCGACCGGCACCGGGTCAAGCCCGACCCGGCGCTCTTCGGTGACCTGAAGGTGCTGCTCGGCCCGTCCTGCCTGGCCGGCTGAGCCGACTCTCCCGCGCAGACGTACGAGAGGGGCGCCCCGCGAAAGCGGGAGCGCCCCTCTCGGTCATCGGGCCACAGTCCGGACCGCAGACGGCTCCGGTCAGTTGTGGCCGAAGCGCCGCTGGTGCTTACGGGCAACATCAGCAGGGCTGCCCTGGGCCTGCGACTGAGGCTGTATCTGCGACTCGTACGCGGTCGTCTTGGCCTCTTCCGCACCGCGCTCCGGACCGGACGCGCGGTTCTGCTGGCTGCCCTGCTTGCGGTTCTTGTTCTTGGCCATGGTGTTCCTCCTATGGGGACTCTCGGGGCCAGGACCGCGTTCAGATTCACATAGCGGGGTAAACCGTGCATTTTGGATCATTACCGTGCGTAGTGAAGGGGTGGGGTGCGTCGTTTTCCCGATCCGCCACGCCGATGATCGAGTTCCGGACGTCAACCCCTGCGCGGTCGGGCAGACTCGAAGGAAACCCTTGGCAAAGACCGCACCCGAACTTCCGGAAGAGGGTGGATCGCGTGGACCGTTGCGTCGTTCTGGTGGACGCCGGGTACCTGCTGGGCGCAGCGGCGAGCCTGCTGGCCGGGGAGCCCGCCCGTTCCCGCATCACGGTCGACCACGCGGCCCTCATCCGGGGCCTGCGTGAGCGCGCCGAGGCCGATACGCAGCAGCCGCTGCTGCGGATCTACTGGTTCGACGGCGCCCCCGACCGCGTGCCCCAGCCCGAGCACCGCAGACTGCGCGTGATGCCCCGGGTGACCGTCCGGCTCGGCGCCCTGACCCGCAGCGACGGGCGCTGGGCGCAGAAGGGCGTCGACGCCGCGATGCACGCCGAGCTCACCGAACTCGCCAGGAACCGGGCCTGCTCCGACGTGGTGCTGGTGACCGGCGACGGTGACCTGCTGCCCGGTCTGATGTCCGCCAAGGAACACGGCGTCGCCGTCCACCTGTGGGCCGTCCAGGCCGCCGACGGCGACTACAACCAGTCCGAGGACCTGGTGGCCGAGGCCGACGAACGAAGGGTGCTCGACCGGGCCTGGATCACCCAGGCGGTACAGCCCAAGGAGACCGGCGGCATCTGCGCCCCGCCGCCCGCGCCCCGCCCGGAGATCGCCGCGATCCTCTCCGCGCCGCTGCCCGAGGCCGCCCTCGCCGCCTCCGCCGAGCGGGCCTCCGAGGCCCGGTCGGCAGCCGCCGCCGACGGCGCGGCCCCGTCGCCCGAGCAGAGCGCCGCCACCGACCGCCCCGCGCACGCCGGCAAGGGCGTCCCCACCCCCAAGGACCTGGCAGGCAGCCTGCGCGGCCCCGGCGCCCAGCCCGACCGGCACCTCCCGCAGCCCTCGCCGGCCGGCGCGACCCTGCGCTGGTCCTCCGACAAGAGCTGGACGGACCGCGGCGGACCGCTGGGCGAGCCCGCCGAGACCGCCTCCCTGCCCACGCTGGCCCAGCTCACCAGCGCCGAGCAGCGCTGGGCGGACCGCGAGGAGGACATCACCACCGTCGGCGGCGACCCCTTCGAGGTGGGCCAGGTCTTCGCCCGTCGCTGGATGGAGCGGCTTCCGGAGACCGTCCATCTGCAGAAGCTGTCGACCATGTATCCGCGCATCCCGCACCGCATCGACGGCGAACTGCTGCGTTACGCGGCACGGTTCGGCCTGCTCGCCCACAAGGACGACCAGATCGACGAGCACGACCGCTACGCGATCCGGGCGGGATTCTGGCGGGAGATCGATGTACGCGCCGCGGCCGAACACACCCCCGCGGCGGAGCGGACGCCCCCTTCCGCCGGCTGACCGCCGGGCGCGGCCGCGGGCGGGCGACCCGGTCGCCGATCGACCCGGCAGAGCCCGGCCGGTGTGGCCCCGGGCGCAATACGGGGCATCCGACCCCGTACCCTCGTACCTCGTGAGTACGGGCACAGCACTGGCGCAGCCGGCTACCGGGACCGTGTGCGCGGTGCGTGATCTGGTCAGGACCTATCCCGCCGCCCGCGGCCGCCGCGGTGCACCCGCCACACCCGAGGTGCGCGCCACCGACGGGATCTGCCTGGACGTGCGGCGCGGCGAGATCTTCGGACTCCTCGGCCCCAACGGCGCCGGAAAGTCCACCCTGGTACGGCAGCTCACCGGGCTGATGCGCCCCGACTCCGGCAGCGTCACCGTGCTGGGCCACGACCTCGTACGCCACCCGGAGCGGGCCTCCCGGCTGATCGGCTACCTCGGGCAGGAGTCCACCGCCCTCGACGAGCTGACCGTCTCGCTCGCCGCCGAGACCACCGGACGGCTTCGCGGCCTCACGGCGGCGGACGCCCGCGCCGAGCGCGACGCCGTGCTCGACGAACTCGGCCTCACCGAGATCGCGGGGCGCCCGCTGAAGAAGCTCTCCGGGGGACAGCGGCGGCTCGCCTGCTTCGCGGCCGCGCTGGTCGGCGAGCGGCCGCTGCTGATGCTGGACGAGCCGACGACCGGCATGGACCCCGTCGCGCGGCGCGCCGTCTGGGCCGCCGTGGACCGGCGCCGGGCCGAGCGCGGCACGACGGTGCTGCTCGTCACCCACAACGTCATCGAGGCCGAGACGGTCCTCGACCGGGTCGCCGTGATCGAACGCGGCAGGGTCATCGCCTGCGACACGCCGGCCGGGCTCAAGGAGCGCGTCGCGGGCGAGGTCCGGGTCGAGCTGGTGTGGCGTGAACGGGCGCCCCTGGACGTACCCGAGGTGGCCGCGCTGCGCGCCTCGGCCCAGGAGTCCGGGCGGCGCTGGGTGCTGCGCCTCGGCCCCGACGAGGCACGGGCGGCGGTCGCCGCGGTGACCGGCGGCGCGGCCTTCGCCGCCCTCGACGACTTCACGCTGGCGACGCCCAGCCTGGAGGACGTCTATCTCGCGCTCGGCGGGGACGCGACCAAGGGACTGGTGAAGTCATGACCGCGGTGAGCGGGACGACCGGGTGCGGGTACGCGGCCGGGCAGGGAGCGAACAGGAGCAGCGTCAGGTGACGAGCATCGTTCCCGCGCACGCGGTGACCGGACCCGTCCGGGCGGCGGAGGACGGCCGGGCCAGTCCCTCCGGAGACGGCTCTGTCGACGAGGGGGCGCCGCCCGCGCCGCTCGCGCCGCGGGCCCGGCTGTTCCCCGCGCTCGCGGCCGTCTACCGCGCCCAGCTCTCCAGGGCCAGGGTCGCCCGTATTCCGCTGCTCTTCGTCGCGACGTTCCAGTCCGTCGGGATCATGGTGCTGATGCGCGGGGTCGTCGACGGCGGCTCCGAGGCGCGGGCCGTCGTGGCCGGCTCCAGCGTCCTCGTCGTGGCCTTCGTGGCGCTCAATCTCCTCGCCCAGTACTTCGGGCAGCTGCGAGCCGGCGGCGGGCTCGACCACTACGCCACCCTGCCGGTGCCGCCCGCCGCGGTGGTGCTCGGCGCGGCCGGGGCGTACGCCTCCTTCACCGTGCCCGGCACGATCGTCACGGCCGTGGCCGGCAGTGTGCTGTTCGGGCTGCCGCTGACGCATCTGTGGGTGCTCGTAGCCGTCATCCCGCTCTCCGGGGCGGCGCTCTCCGGGCTGGGCGCGGCGCTGGGGCTGCTCGCGCCCCGGCAGGAGCTGGCCACGCTGCTCGGCCAGCTGGGCATGTCGGCGGCGCTGCTGCTCGGTGTGCTCCCGGCCGACCGGCTGCCCGCGCCGGTGGGCTGGGCGCGCGATCTGCTGCCCTCGACCTACGGTGTCGAGGCGCTCTCGCGGTCCTTCGACGCCGACCCGGACTGGGCGGTCGTCGCACTGGACCTCGCCGTCTGTGCCGTCGTCGGCGTCCTCTCGCTGGCCGTGGCGACCTGGGCGTACCGCAGGGCAGCGGTCCGGTGAGGCGCGGCGCGGGGGCGCCTGGCACGATGGCACGGTGACCGCACCTCTGACACCGCCTCACCAGCCCTCGTCCAACGATCCCTGGCAGACCCCCCCGAACTGGGGTGGCCCGGGGGGCTCCCACCTGATCGGTGCGCACCAGCCGAAAGGGCTGCCGGGAGCACCCGAGGAGAAGGCTCTCGCGCCGGAGCTGCGGCGGGCCGCGGTCATCGCCCTGCTCGTCGCCGTCTCCGGTGTCGCGCTCGGGCTGCTCTGGCTGTGGCTGGCGCCGGAGGTCCCGCTGATCTCCGACAGCACCGCCGTCTTCCTGAACGACAGCGAGGGCGAGGAGGCGATCGGCGCCGACGGTACGTTCGTGCTGCTGGGCCTGGCCTTCGGAGCGGTCTCCGCGGCGCTGGTCTTCTGGTTCCAGCGGCGCGGCGGGATCGCCCTGGTGGTGGGGCTCGCGCTGGGCGGGCTGCTCGGTTCGCTGCTGGCCTGGCGGCTGGGTGTGTGGCTCGGGCCGACCCAGGACGTGGTCGCGCACGCGCGGGCGGTCGGCAAGGGTGTGGTCTTCGACGCGCCGCTCCAGCTGCGGGCGAAGGGGGCGTTGCTGGCGTGGCCGCTGGGGGCAATGGCGGTGCATCTCGGGTTGACCGCGTTGTTCGGGCCGCGGGATCCGGAGCCGGAGTGGGTGGTGTTTCCGGGTGCGCCTGGGGCGCCCGGGGGCGGGGCGTCGGTGCCGCCGGCGCAGTCGTAGTCGTGCGGGTGGGGCCGGCCGCTGCGCGGGGCTCGTCCCCTGCCCGCCCCTTCCCGGAACCGGGGCTCTGCCCCGGACCCCGGTCCTCAATCGCCGGACGGGCTCAGTTGTGCCGGGGTGGCCTGAGAGGTGCCGGACGGGCTCAGTTGTGCCCGGGGTGGCCTGAGAGGTGCCGGACGGGCTCAGAGCTCGCTATCCCCGGCCGATCTCCGCGAACACCGCGCCCGCCAGTGACGCCAGGTCCGCGGGGGAGAGTTCGACCTCCAGGCCGCGGCGGCCCGCCGAGACGCAGATCGTTGTGTGGGACTGCGCCGACGCGTCCAGCACCGTAGGCAGCCGCTTCCGCTGGCCCAGGGGGGAGATGCCGCCCCGTACGTAGCCGGTGGTGCGTTCGGCGGCCGCCGGGTCGGCCATGGTGGCCCGCTTGCCGCCCACCGCGGAGGCCAGGGCCTTGAGGTCCAGGGTGCCGGCCACCGGGACGACCGCCACGGTCAGGGTGCCGTCGACGTCCGCCACCAGGGTCTTGAAGACCCGGTCGGGGGAGACGCCCAGCGCCTGGGCCGCCTCCTCGCCGTAGGAGGGGGATGCCGGGTCGTGGTCGTAGGAGTGGACGGTGAACGCCGTGCCGGACGCGGACAGTGCGACCGTGGCCGGGGTGCCGCCGGACTGTTGCTGCTTCTTCGGCTTCTTCGCCACGGGGGAACGGTCCTCGATCGGTCGGTCGGATCAGTTGGGGTGGGTCGGGGCGCGGGTCAGGTCCACCGCGGGCAGCGACGGCAGATGACGGATGACGGCGGTCTCGGAGCGCAGCAGCGTCAGTTCCTCGCGCAGCCGGGTCGCGGTGTCGGGCGCCTGGAGCAGCCGTTGCTTGGTCGGTACGTCGAGCACGGCCGCCGCCGCGACCAGGTAGGAGACGACGGCGGGGTCGTCGGGCAGGTCCGCGCCGGTGGTCAGGGACCGTTCGCTCGCCCCGGCCAGTCGCTTCTGGTAGTTGCGGAAGGCCCGCAGCACGCCCTCGGCGAGCGCCCCCGCCTCCTCGCCGGGCCCCTCGTCCAGCTCTTCGAGCTCGGCCGTCAGAAAGGGGCCGCTCGCGTCGACGGAGAGCAGCCTGACCCGGGTGGTGCCGGTCGCCAGGACCTCGAAGCTGCCGTCCGGCCGTTCCCGGATCTTCGCCGCGTCGGCGATGCAGCCGACCCGGTGGAAGGTCTGGACCGGGTCGGGGCCGAAGCCGTCGGCGGGGCCGCGCTCGGCGGGGACGTTCACCGCGTCCGGCATTCCGGTACCCGGCGGGGCGGTTTCGCGGCCGTCGCGGATCGCGACCACGGCGAAGCGGCGGGGTTCGTCCTGGTCGGTCTTCAGGAGCTCGCGCATCATGGCGCGATAACGCTCCTCGAAGACGTTCAGCGGCAGCACGAGGCCGGGGAACAGCACCGCGTTCAGCGGGAACAGAGGCAGGCGAGCGGTGGTCACAACGGTCAAGCGTAATGGCCGCCGGGCCCGCTCCGGTCGGCCCGTCCCGGGATCGGTGTCGCACAGGCCGCCCGGAGCCGCGTGTCGTCCCGCGTCTCCAGGAACCGGCCGAGCGGATCCTCGGAGACCGACGACCACGGGAACGACGTCGCGTGGTGCCCGATCCGCCGGAACTGTTCCAGCGCCTCGTCCCAGCGGCCCCGGGTGACCAGCACGAACGCCAGCAGGTTGCGGACCTCGGCGGGCCAGGGGTCGCCCGGCGCGAACGTGGCGGACAGTGCGATGGCCAGATCCGCCGCCGCGTCGATCCGTTCCTCCTGCACCGAGGTGGTCCGGGCGCCGGGCCCCTCGATCAGCAGGGCGAAGGCGGCCCGCAACGGCAGCGCCTGCACCAGCGAGCTGGGCAGCGAGTCCTCGGCGGCCCGCTCGGCGAAGTCGAAGCACTCGCGGTGCGAGCCGTACCAGGCCGCGGAGAGGTACCGCAGTGCCGCGACATGGCAGCCGTAGTGGTGCGGGGAACGCCGTATGGCCTGCTCCCACAGCGCCTCGAACATGGTGTGCGTGGCGTGGGTGCCGCGCGCGTGGTCGAGCGCGAGGCGCCAGGGCACCGGGTCGCGCGGATCGCTCTCGGCCGCCGCCGTGATCAACGGTCCCACCTCGCGCAGCTGCTCGGCCCGGGCGGGCGACTCCCAGGCCCGGCGGACCGCCAGCTGGGCCTTGACGAGCAGCGCGTCCGGGTCGTGCGGGGCGGCGGCGAGCCAGTCGGTCAGCCAGCCGTCGCGGCTGCGGGCGAACGTGACGAGCCGGCCGAGGTAGCGGTCGCGGTTCTCCCACTCGGCACCGTCCCGGGTGGTGGCGAGGAGTTTCGCGGCCGGTCCGTACTCCCCGAGGGCGGCGGCGACGAGGGCCGGGGAGAGCCGCTCGTCGGGGGCGTCGAGCAGCACCTCGTCGTCCGCGGGCAGTCCGGCGGAGCCCTGTGCGGGGCGCCGGAACGTGCACGCGGCACGGAACAGGGCACGAAGGATTGGCATGGTGCAGACCATTGAAAAGCGCTGGTCGGGACGGCGCCAGAGGCTCGCTGTGAAGCTTTGGTGCCGAGTGAATGGGTTGTATCGGACCGAGTCAAGAAGAAGTAAAGGAAAGTGCGGAATCTGGCTTGTTCCTGTTGTTCCGGCCGATGACTTCCGGTAGTTCGGACGCGGCTCGGGCGACCGTTCGACCACGGCCTGCGGGCGCCGCGCCGCCCGCTCGGCAGCGGGGCCACGAGCGGTCGGGCGGCCGTCGCCCGGCCGGCCGTGGCCGGATTTCGCGTCAGCCCCGGCGCAGCAGCCGCGAGGCCCCCGCCGCGACGGTCGTCGCGAGTATCCAGCCCAGCAGGACGAGCATCGCCGCCGCCCACTGCCAGCCGCCCTCCATCCGCCAGTAGCCGTCCTGGCCCAGATTGATCACCGGGATCAGCAGGTCCAGCGCGTACAGCGCCGGGTTCCACTGCGGATGCTCGTCCTGTTTGATCGCCGCCGGGACGTGCTGGGAGAAGGCCAGCGCCCCCGCCGCCCACAGCAGGGCCATCCACACCGCGGCCCGCCCCGGCCGGTAGCCGTACGCCACCGTCCAGTCCTGGAGGAAGCCCCAGAGCTTCGCGGCGAGCGGCAACGTCTCGCGCCGCCGCCGCTGCTTGGCCAGCAGCACCTCCCGGGCGTCCGCGTCCTCCCCGCAGTTGCGCAGCACCGTCGCGAGCCGCTCGTACGGCTCCGGGACGTACTCCGGGGTCGCCGCCGCCACCCATTCCAGGCGCCGGGAGAGCGGGAAGTGCCCGTACGGGACGAGGTTCTCGTACACGAAACCGCCCATCGCCAGCCCGCCGGGCCCCGGCCAGCTGGTCGACACGTCGATCAGCGTGACGACCTTCGCGCCGTTCAGCACGACCCGGCCCTCCTCCGGCCGTTCCACGTTGAACCGCAGCTCCGGGGTGACGATCCGGCGCAGCGACAGTTCCTCGTGCCGGCCCAGCACGAACCGCGCCTTGTGCAGATCGACCGCGTCGCCGAACCGGCCGTCGTCCAGGCGCACCCCGCCCCGGCACTCGAACCCCTGCGCACGGGTGCCGTTCGCCGGGGTCGACGCCATGACGATGCCGAACGGGGGAGTGGTGCCCTGGATCCCGGTGTCGACGCTCACCCACGCCTCGCTCATGTACAGCGTCCGCTCCACGGTCAGCTGCGGGGCGTTCAGCGCGCGCCGCCCTTCCCTGCCCCGCAGCCGGCTGCCGCGCAGGCTCAGCGAACCGCCGACCTTCGCCCCGCGCAGACTCAGCTCGCCGCGCGCCTCGATCAGCTCCGCCTGAAGGTCCTGGGCGACCGCCAGCCCGTCACCGGCCAGTGCCCGCCCGCCCCGGTCCGGGCCGATCTCGATCTGGTTGATCAGCAGATCGGTTCCGATCTGGGCGTCGGTGAGCCGGATCCCGCGCGGGATCCGGCAGCGCGGCAGATGCAGATCGCCCTCGGTGCGCAGCCGGGCCGCCTCCAGCCTCGGCATCGCGCAGCCGACGATCCGCAACGTCGTGAAGTGGCACTCCGGCAGCACCACCTCGCTCTCGAAGCGGCAGCCGGTCATCTCGACGTACGGCGCGACGCGCCCGCCCGCCAGATCGAGCACCCCGGTGATCCGCACGCCCCGGAGTTTCAGCGCCGCGACCCGGCCGGGCCGCGGCGGCGGACCCGAGAGCAGCAGACGGGCGACGACTCGCCCGTCCACACTGCGCTCCGGTCCCCAGACGCGCGGCGCGAACGGATCGTCCTGCGCCGGGTCGCGGGCGCGCAGATCGTAGGTGCTGCCGTTCCGGAAGGCCTGCCACATGCCCAGCTCGGCCGCGCTCAGACCGTCCGGAAAATCGCCGTCGTGCGGCTCGGTCACGGGTGCCCCTTCCGCTCGGAGCTGTTCTTCCCCCTGGGTGACGACGTGAACGCTATTGGTCAGCAGTGACGTCCGGGACATGTATCAGCCAGTGATACGGGCGACCGGACGCCGCAGGCGGTCTGCGAGAATTGCGGTGTGATCTCTCGAATCGATCTGCGCGGCGATGCCCTCCCCGAGGGTGGAGCCCTGCGCGACCTGCTGCCCCGTGCCGAGTTCGACGTGGAAGCCGCCCTGGAGACGGTGCGGCCCATCTGCGAGGACGTACGCCATCGTGGCTCCGCGGCAGTGATCGAGTGGGGGGAGAAATTCGACGGCGTACGGCTCGACTCGATCCGGGTCCCGGCCGAGGCGATCGCCGGGGCCGTCGAGCGGCTCGACCCGGCCGTGCGGGCCGCCCTGGAGGAGTCGATCCGCCGGGCCCGCCTCGTCCACCGCGAGCAGCGCCGCACCACGCACACCACCCAGGTCGTCCCCGGCGGCACCGTCACCGAGAAGTGGGTGCCGGTCGAGCGCGTAGGTCTGTACGTCCCGGGCGGGCGCTCCGTCTACCCGTCGTCCGTGGTCATGAACGTCGTACCGGCCCAGGAGGCGGGCGTCGAGGGCATCGCCGTCGCCTCCCCGCCGCAGAAGGACTTCGGCGGTCTGCCGCACCCCACCATCCTCGCCGCCTGCGCCCTGCTGGGCGTCGACGAGGTGTACGCGGCGGGCGGCGCCCAGGCCGTCGCGATGTTCGCGTACGGAACGGCCGAATGTCTTCCGGTGAACCTCGTCACCGGCCCCGGCAACATCTACGTCGCCGCCGCCAAGCGCCTCCTCAAGGGCCGCATCGGCATCGACGCGGAGGCGGGCCCCACCGAGATCGCGATCCTCGCGGATTCCACCGCCGACCCGGTGCACGTCGCCGCCGACCTGATCAGCCAGGCCGAGCACGACCCGATGGCCGCCGCGGTCCTGGTCACCGACTCCGCGGAGCTGGCCGCGGCCACCGAGGCCGAGCTGAAGCCGCAGATCGCCGCGACCAAGCACGTCACCGACCGGATCGAGCCCGCACTGGCCGGCCGCCAGTCCGCGATCGTCCTGGTCAACGACCTGGAGGACGGCCTCAAGGTCGTCGACGCGTACGCCGCCGAGCACCTGGAGATCCAGACCGCCGACGCCGCCGCCGTCGCCGACCGGGTCCGCAACGCCGGCGCGATCTTCGTCGGCCCCTGGTCCCCGGTCTCGCTCGGCGACTACTGCGCCGGTTCCAACCACGTCCTGCCCACCGGCGGCTGCGCCTGCCACTCCTCGGGCCTCTCCGTGCAGTCCTTCCTGCGCGGCATCCACATCGTCGACTACACGCGCGACGCGCTCGCCGAGGTCACCCACCACGTCGTGACCCTCGCCGAGGCGGAGGACCTCCCCGCCCACGGCGCCGCGCTCAAGGCCAGGTTCGGCTGGAAGGTCCCGCAGCAGTGACGAACGGCAACACCCCCCGCACCCGCATCGACGATCTTCCGATCCGCGACGAGCTGCGCGGCAAGTCCCCCTACGGGGCGCCGCAGCTCGACGTACCCGTGCGGCTGAACACCAACGAGAACCCCTACCCGCTGCCCGAGGCGCTCGTCGACCGGATCGCCGAGCGGGTCCGCGAGGCCGCCCGAGACCTCAACCGCTACCCCGACCGGGACGCCGTCGAGCTCCGTACCGAACTGGCCCGCTACCTCACCCGCACCGCCGGGCACGAGGTCGCCCTCGCCAACGTCTGGGCGGCCAACGGCTCCAACGAGGTGCTCCAGCAGCTCCTCCAGACCTTCGGCGGCCCCGGCCGTACCGCGATCGGCTTCGAGCCCTCGTACTCCATGCACGCCCTCATCGCCCGCGGCACCGGCACCGGCTGGATCTCCGGACCGCGCAACGAGGACTTCACCATCGACGTCGAGGCCGCCCGCGAGGCCATCGCCGAGCACCGCCCCGACGTCGTCTTCATCACCTCTCCCAACAACCCCACCGGCACCGCCGTCGACGCGGAGACCGTGCTCGCGCTCTACGAAGCCGCCCAGGCGGCCAGGCCGTCGATGGTCGTCGTCGACGAGGCGTACGGCGAGTTCAGCCACCACGCCTCGCTGCTCCCGCTGATCGAGGGCCGGCCGAACATGGTGCTCTCGCGCACCATGTCGAAGGCGTTCGGCGCCGCCGGACTGCGCCTGGGCTACCTCGCCGCCGACCCGGCCGTGGTCGACGCGGTCCAGCTGGTGCGGCTGCCGTACCACCTGTCCTCCGTCACCCAGGCCACCGCGCTCGCCGCCCTGGAGCACACCGATACGCTGCTCGGGTACGTCGCGCAGCTCAAGAACGAGCGCGACCGGATCGTCACCGAGCTGCGCGCTCTCGGCTACGACGTCACCGACTCGGACGCCAACTTCGTCCAGTTCGGCCGCTTCGCCGACAGCCACACCGCCTGGCAGCGGATCCTCGACCGGGGCGTCCTGGTCCGGGACAACGGCGTACCGGGATGGCTGCGGGTCTCCGCGGGCACGCCGGCAGAGAACGACGCGTTCCTCGATGCGGTAAGCGAACTGAAGAAGGAGCACGACGCATGAGCCCCCGCGCAGGCCGCGTACTGCATCTCCCGGGGGAGGCCCCCCGGACACCCAGCCGACACGGGGCCGACCGTGATCCGGCCCGGCGAGGCGAGCACAACCAAGGAGCAAGCGCATGAGCCCCCGCGTAGGCCGCGTGGAACGCACCACCAAGGAAACCTCGGTACTGGTCGAGATAAACCTCGACGGCACCGGCAAGGTCGATGTGTCGACCGGCGTCGGCTTCTACGACCACATGCTCGACCAGCTCGGCAGGCACGGGCTCTTCGACCTCACGGTCAAGACCGACGGCGATCTGCACATCGACTCGCACCACACCATCGAGGACACCGCCCTCGCCCTCGGCGCCGCGTTCAAGCAGGCGCTCGGCGACAAGGTCGGGATCTACCGCTTCGGCAACTGCACCGTCCCGCTGGACGAGTCGCTCGCCCAGGTCACCGTCGACCTGTCCGGCCGCCCCTACCTGGTGCACACCGAGCCGGAGAACATGGCGCCGATGATCGGCGCGTACGACACGACGATGACCCGGCACATCCTGGAGTCCTTCGTCGCACAGGCGCAGATCGCCCTGCACGTCCACGTGCCGTACGGGCGCAACGCCCACCACATCGTGGAGTGCCAGTTCAAGGCGCTCGCCCGCGCCCTGCGCTACGCCAGCGAGCACGACCCGCGCGCCGCCGGGATCCTCCCCTCCACGAAGGGCGCGCTGTGACCGGCCTCAACACCATCCTGATCGTCGTCGGCCTCTTCCTGGCCGGCGGCGTCTACTCCTTCGCGAAGCAGGGCATGCCCAAGGGGGTCATCGTCCTGCTCTCGCTCGCCTCCGTGATGTGCCTGGTGGCAGGCATTCTGCGGATCCAGGGACTCTGGGACTGAGGGAACGAGCTGTGAGCGACAACAAGAAGGTCGTCGTCTTCGACTACGGCTTCGGCAACGTCCGTTCCGCCGAGCGGGCCCTGGCCCGCGTCGGCGCGGACGTCGAGATCACCCGTGACTTCGAGAAGGCGATGAACGCCGACGGGCTGCTGGTGCCCGGCGTCGGCGCGTTCTCCGCGTGCATGGACGGGCTGAAGAAGGCCCGCGGCGAATGGATCATCGGCCGCAGGCTCTCCGGAGGCCGCCCCGTCATGGGCATCTGCGTCGGTATGCAGATCCTCTTCGAGCGCGGCATCGAGCACGGCGTGGAGACGGAGGGCCTGGACGAATGGCCCGGCACCGTCGCCCCGCTGAAGGCCCCGGTCGTCCCGCACATGGGCTGGAACACCGTGCGGGCCCCCGAGGACTCCCAGCTCTTCGCCGGTCTCGGCCCCGAGGCCCGGTTCTACTTCGTGCATTCCTACGCGGTGCACGACTGGAGCCTGGAAGTCACCAACGCCAAGATCCGCGCCCCCCGGGTCACCTGGGCCACCCACGGCGAGCCGTTCGTCGCCGCCGTGGAGAACGGTGCCCTGTGGGCCACCCAGTTCCACCCCGAGAAGTCCGGCGATGCCGGCGCCCAGCTGCTGACCAACTGGATCGAGACACTCTGATGCCGAAGCTTGAACTGCTCCCCGCCGTCGACGTCCGCGACGGCCAGGCCGTCCGCCTCGTCCATGGCGAGTCCGGCTCCGAGACCTCCTACGGTTCCCCGCTGGAGGCCGCCCTCGCCTGGCAGCGCGCCGGGGCCGAGTGGCTGCACCTCGTCGACCTGGACGCCGCCTTCGGCACCGGGGACAACCGGGCGCTGATCGCCGAGGTGGCCGGCGCCATGGACATCAAGGTCGAGCTCTCCGGCGGCATCCGCGACGACGCCTCGCTGGCCGCCGCCCTCGCCACCGGCTGCCGCCGGGTCAACCTCGGCACCGCCGCCCTGGAGACCCCTCAATGGGTCGCCAAGGTCATCGCCGAGCACGGCGACCGGATCGCCGTCGGCCTCGACGTCCGCGGCACGACGCTGCGCGGCCGCGGCTGGACCCGTGACGGCGGCGACCTGTACGAGACGCTCGCCCGCCTCGACTCCGAGGGCTGCGCCCGCTACGTCGTCACCGACATCGCCAAGGACGGCACGCTCCAGGGCCCCAACCTGGAGCTCCTGAAGAACGTCTGCGCCGCCACCGACAAGCCCGTCGTCGCCTCCGGCGGCGTCTCCTCGCTGGACGACCTGCGGGCCATCGCCTCGCTCGTCCCGGACGGCGTCGAGGGCGCGATCGTCGGCAAGGCGCTGTACGCGAAGGCGTTCACCCTCGAAGAAGCGCTGCAGGTGGTCTCCGGATGAGCGACTCCGTCAACCGTGTCTCCTCCGGCGGCCCGTGGGAGGAGAAGTTCGGCTACTCCCGCGCGGTGGAGCTGCCGAACGGCCTCGTCCTGGTCGCCGGCTGCACGTCGGTGGAGAACGGCCAGATCTCCGCGGGCGGCCCGTACGAGCAGACCGTCACCTCCTTCAGGATCGCCTTCGACGCGCTGAAGCAGTTCGGCCTGGGCCGCGAGGACGTCGTCCGTACCCGGATGTACCTCACGCACGCCCGGGACGTGGACGAGGTCGGCCGCGCCCACAAGGAGCTCTTCGACGACGTGCGCCCCGCCGCCTCGATGATCATCGTGTCCGGTTTCGTGGACCCGAGCCTGGTCGTCGAGGTCGAGGTCGAGGCCTACCGGGCAGGTGCGCGATGAGCCTCGCGGTACGCGTCATCCCCTGCCTGGACGTCGACAACGGCCGGGTCGTCAAGGGCGTCAACTTCCAGAACCTGCGCGACGCGGGCGACCCCGTCGAGATGGCGAAGCTGTACGACGCCGAGGGCGCCGACGAGCTGACCTTCCTGGACATCACCGCCTCCAGCGGCGACCGGGAGACCACCTACGACGTGGTGCGCCGCACCGCCGAGCAGGTCTTCATCCCGCTCACGGTCGGCGGCGGCGTCCGCACCGCCGACGACGTCGACAAGCTGCTGCGGGCCGGTGCGGACAAGGTCGGCGTCAACACCGCCGCCATCGCCCGCCCCGACCTCATCCGGGAGATCGCCGAGCGCTTCGGCCGTCAGGTCCTGGTGCTCTCCGTGGACGCCCGGCGCACCCCCCGGGGCACCTTCGAGGTCACCACGCACGGCGGCCGCAGGGGCACCGGCATCGACGCCGTCGAATGGGCGCACCGCGCCGCCGAGCTGGGCGCGGGCGAGATCCTGCTCAACTCGATGGACGCGGACGGCACCAAGGACGGCTACGACACCGAGATGATCACGGCGGTACGGAAGCACGTGACCGTCCCCGTCATCGCCTCCGGCGGCGCCGGCCGGCTCGCCGACTTCGCACCCGCCATCGAGGCGGGCGCCGACGCGGTGCTCGCCGCCTCCGTCTTCCACTTCGGCGATCTGCGGATCTCCGAGGTCAAGGACGCGCTCAGGGAGGCCGGACACCCGGTCCGCTGACCCGCACCACTCACCGAGCCCGTCGCCGGGCGGAGCCGATCCATCGGCCCCGCCCGGCGACGGGCTTTTCCGCTGTCTCTTCCGTCGTCTCTTCTGCCGTCCGGGATCCCACAACTTTTATTGCGCAATAAAGATTGCGCAAGCTTTCTTTTCCATCTACGGTCGGGGCATGGCAAGCAAGGAATCACGCCGGGTCTCGGACCTGGAGACCCTGAAGGCGTTCGGGCACCCCCTGCGGATGCGGCTCTACCGGGCGCTCTACATCGCCCGCAAGGCCACCGCGTCCCAACTGGCCGAGCAGGTCGACGAGGCGGTCTCGCTCGTCAGCTACCACCTGCGCAAGCTCGCCGACCACGGCCTGATCGAGGAGGCCGAGCAGCAGGGCGCGGACGGCCGCGAACGCTGGTGGCAGCCCGCCTCGAAGGGGCTGAACTTCCACGAGGAGGACTTCACCGACGCCCCCGAGAAGGCCGCCACGCACGCCGCCGTCGGCCGGCTCTCCTTCGACCAGCACATCGAGCTGTACCGCCGCTACCTCGACTCGGCCCCGACCTGGCCGCTGGAGTGGCGCAGCGCCGCCTCCAGCTCCGAGTACCTGGCCCGGCTCACCGCCGAGGAGCTCTCCGCGCTCACCCGCGAGATGCACGAGGTCGTCGACCGGTACGAGGGACTCGGCCGTGCCCGCGAAGAGGCCGGGGAGACGGAAGGCCGCGAGAACGTCGCCGTACACCTGTACACATTCCCGTTCCGCCCCTGACCCGCCGCCCCGGGAGGCCGACCCCATGACCGTCACCGACACCGTCACGCCCACGCAGGTCGCCGAACGCCCCGCCCACCGCGACGCCAACGTCCTGCGCTGGTTAGGCGCCCACACCGCCTCGATGATCGGCGACAGCGTCTACTACATGGCGCTGGCCTGGGCCGCCGCCCGCACCGGCAGCGACGCCCAGACCGGGATCGTCCTCGCCGTCGGCTCCATACCCCGGGCCGTGCTGATGCTCGGCGGGGGAGTGCTCGCCGACCGGATCGGACCGCGCCGCGTCGTCATCGGCAGCGACGCCGCCCGCTGCCTGGTCGTCCTCGGCCTGGCCGGCGCGCTGCTGCTCACCTCGCCCGCGCTGTGGATGCTGATCGCCGTCGCGCTCGTCTTCGGCGTGGTCGACGCCCTCTTCCTGCCCGCCGTCGGCGCCCTGCCGCCCCGGATCACCGCAGCCGGAGAGCTGGCCCGCGTCCAGGGAATGCGCGGACTGGCCACCCGTACCGCCAATGTTGTCGGCGCCCCGCTCGGCGGCGTCGCGGTGGCCCTCGGCGGACCGGCGCTCGCCTTCGCCGCGGCCGGGGTGCTCTTCGCCGTGTCGCTGCCGCTGCTCCTGTCCCTGCGGATCCGCCCGCTGCCCGACCAGGAGGGCGCCGAACCCTCCGGCACCGCCTGGCACGACCTGGCCGACGGGCTGCGCCACATCCGCCGCCACCCGCTGCTCGGACCGCTGATGCTGGTCGTCGCCGTCAGCGAGCTGGGCTTCGTCGGGCCGCTCAACCTCGGACTTGTCCTGCTCGCCCGGGAGCGTGACTGGGGCGCGTCCGGCATGGGCTGGATCATCGCCGCCTTCGGCATCGGCGCCGGTGCGTCGGCCCTGCTGCTCGCCGTGCGCGGCCGGGTGCCGCGCGCCGGGCTGGTGATGTGCCTGACGGTGCTGATCGGCGCGGTCGCCATCGGCGCCCTGGCGTACCTGCCCTCGGTGCCCCTCGCCGCCGCCGGGGCGGTCTGCGTCGGGCTCTTCGCCGGCCTCGGCGGCTCCCTGTGCGGGGCCCTGATCCAGACCGTCACCGAACCCGCCTACCTCGGCCGGGTCACCTCGGTCTCGACGCTCTTCACCCACGCGATCGCCCCGCTCGGCTACCCGGTCACGGGAGCCGCCGTCGCCGCTTGGGGGACCGGCCCGGTCTTCGCCGCCAGCGCCGCGGTGTGCGCCTCGGGGGCGGTGACGGGGCTGGCCATCGCCGGGCTGCGCCGCGCGGAACTCCCGCGCTGACCCCGCCCCCGTGCGCCCTACATCCCCAGCTCCGCCGTGTGCAGCCGGTCCACCGCCTCCTTGTCGCCCTCCAGGCCCACCACGGCCGCGTCCTGCCGCCCGAACGCGAAGAGCAGCAGCTCGCCCGGCTCGCCGGTGACCGTCACCACCGGGGTGCCCTTGTGCGCCACCGCGGTCTGGCCGTCCGGGCGGCGCAGTACCAGCCCCACCGGGGACCTGCGGCCCAGCAGCCGGGCCGTCTTCTCGGCACGCGACCACAGCAGATCGGCGAAGACCGGGTCCAGCTCGCGCCGCGACCAGTCCGGCTGGGCCCGGCGGACATCCTCCGTGTGGATGTAGAACTCGACGGTGTTGGCGGCCTCGTCGATCTGCTTCACGGCGTACGGGGAGAACCTCGGCGGTCCCGTACGGATCAGCTGGATCAGCTCCTCGTACGGCTTCGCGGCGAATTCGGCCTGCACCCGTTCGAGCCGGTTCTTCAGCGCGCCCAGCAGGATCCCGCCCGCCGCGTCCGGCCTGCGCTCGCGGACCACCACATGGGCGGCCAGGTCCCGGGTCGTCCAGCCGTGGCACAGGGTCGGTGCCTCCGGTCCCGCCGCCTCCAACAGGTCGGCGAGCAGAAGTCGTTCGCGCTTCGCATGGGTCGACATGGTCGCCAGCGTACGACCGCCGCACGCGGTCCGCCCAGTGGACGTCGCACGGGAACGACCCCGCGGCCACGGCACAATGGGCGCATGACCAGCGCGCCCACGCCCAGCACTCCGCCGCCGTCCGGCAACCTCGACCCGGCCATCGCGGCCCGCCTCAAGCGCGGTGCCGACGGACTCGTCCCCGCCATCGCCCAGCAGTACGACACCGGCGAGGTGCTGATGCTCGGCTGGATGGACGACGAGGCCCTGCACCGCACCCTCACCACCGGCCGCTGCACCTACTGGTCCCGCAGCCGCCAGGAGTACTGGGTCAAGGGCGACACCTCGGGCCACATCCAGCGGGTCAAGTCCGTCGCCCTCGACTGCGACGCCGACACCGTCCTCGTCCGGGTCGACCAGACGGGTGCCGCCTGCCACACCGGCGACCGCACCTGCTTCGACGCCGACGTCCTCCCGCTCGCGCAGTAAGGGCCGCCCGCCATGGATCTCGACACCTTCCGCAAACTCGCCGTCGACCGGCGCGTCATCCCCGTCAGCCGCAGGCTCCTCGCGGACGGCGACACCCCGGTCGGGCTCTACCGCAAACTCGCGGGCGAGCGCAGCGGCACCTTCCTCCTGGAGTCCGCGGAGAACGGCCGCACCTGGTCGCGCTACTCCTTCATCGGGGTACGCAGCGCCGCCACCCTCACCGCACGCGACGGACAGGCCCACTGGCTGGGCGTCCCGCCCGTCGGGGTCCCCGTCGACGGCGACCCCCTGGAGGCCCTGCGCGCCACCATCGAGACCCTGCACACCCCGCACGACCTGGTCGTCGACGACGGAATGCCCCCGTTCACCGGCGGCATGGTCGGCTACCTCGGCTACGACATCGTGCGCCGCCTGGAGAAGATCGGCGACAGCGGCGAGGACGACCTGCACGTGCCCGAGCTGACCATGCTGCTCACCTCGGACCTGGCCGTGCTGGACCACTGGGACGGCAGCGTCCTGCTGATCGCCAACGCGATCAACCACAACGACCTCTCGACCGGTGTCGACGAGGCGTACGCGGACGCCGTCGCCCGCCTCGACGCCATGGAACGCGACCTCTCGCGCCCCGTCGAGAACGCCCCCGCCACCCTTCCGCCGTCCGAGCTGCCCCCGTACACCGCACTGTGGGGCGGCAAGGCGTACCAGGACGCCGTCGAGGACGTGAAGGAGCGCATCAGGGCCGGCGAGGCCTTCCAGGTCGTCCCCTCCCAGCGCTTCGAAACCCCGTGCACGGCAAGCGCGTTGGACGTATACCGGGTGCTGCGCGCCACCAACCCCTCGCCGTACATGTATCTCTTCCGGTTCGACGGCTTCGACGTCGCCGGCTCCAGCCCGGAGGCCCTCGTCAAGGTCGAGGACGGACACGCCATGGTCCACCCGATCGCCGGGACCAGGCACCGCGGCGCCACCCCGCAGGAGGACCAGGCGCTCGCCGACGAACTCCTCGCCGACCCGAAGGAACGCGCCGAGCACCTGATGCTGGTCGACCTCGGCCGCAACGACCTGGGGCGGGTCTGCGCACCCGGCACCGTCGAGGTCGTCGACTTCATGTCGATCGAGCGGTACTCGCACGTGATGCACATCGTCTCCACCGTCACCGGCCGCGTCGCCGAGGGCCGCACCGCCTTCGACGTCCTCACCGCCTGCTTCCCCGCAGGCACCCTCTCCGGCGCCCCCAAGCCCCGCGCGATGCAGATCATCGAGGAGCTCGAACCGGCCCGCCGCGGACTGTACGGAGGCTGCGTCGGCTATCTCGACTTCGCCGGGGACTCCGACACCGCCATCGCCATCCGCACCGCCCTGCTCCGCGACGGCACGGCGTACGTCCAGGCCGGAGCGGGCGTCGTCGCGGACTCCGACCCGGTCGCCGAGGACACCGAATGCCGCAACAAGGCCGCGGCGGTGCTCCGCGCGGTGCATACGGCCAACCGGCTCCACGGCGTCTGAGGCGGTAGGGGATAGTGGAGTACGTGAGTGCTGTCCCCGTACCCCAGCCCCGTGCCCGAGCCGTCGCCGCGCCCGACGCCTCGGGAAGCCGTCGCAGTCTGGCCGCCGGTCTGCTCCTCGGGGCGGCCGGCGCCACCGTCGTGCTGCTCGCCTCCGGCCAGACCTGGGCCGAGGGCGAGGCGTCCGTCGGCGGCGGCTCGCTGCCCCTGACCGCAGACGGGCAGGACGTCACCGGCCTCCCGGCGGCCCTCGCCGTAGTCGGCCTGGCCGCCCTCGTCGCCGTCTTCGCGGTCCGCGGCGCCGGCCGGCTGGTCGTCGCCGGGCTCCTCGCCCTCAGCGGCCTCGGCGCCGGACTGAGCGCCTGCCTCGGCGCCTCCGACAGCGCGGCGCTCGACGAGAAGGCCGCCCAGTCCACCGGCGACGCCTCGGCGACCATCGGCGCGCTCGCCCACACCGCGTGGCCCTACGTCACCGCGGCCGGCGGCCTGCTGATCCTGCTCGCCGGGCTGCTCGCCCTGCGCTACGGGAAGCTCTGGCCCACCATGTCGGGACGGTACGAACGGGACGGCACCCCCCGCCCCCGCAAGGCCGCCCGCACCGCCCCGGACCCGGACCGGCCCGAGGATCTCTGGAAGGCCCTGGACCGCGGCGAGGACCCGACGCGCGAGGTGTGACCCCCAGATCATGTCCGGCCGCGCACGTACGGGACAATGAATCCGAGCTTTCAGCACAGCGGCACCAACAGCGCCACCAGCTTTGCGTACAGCGATACCAACAGCGCAACACCAACAAGGAGCAACTCATGGCGGGCAGCAGCCACGGACACACCCCGGCCGCCTGGACCGGTGTCATCATCTCCTTCATCGGCTTCTGCGCCGCAGGCGTCTTCATGGTCGCGGCCAACCCCGTCGGCTTCTGGGCCGGAATCGCCGTCGTCCTCCTCGGCGGGGTCGTCGGCCTCGCGATGAAGGCCGCGGGCCTCGGCACGCCGAAGGAGTCCGCGGAGATGGCCCAGGCACGGGCCCGCGCCGCACAGGCCCAGGTCTCCTGACGCCACGCGGCACCCATACGCATGCGAGGCGCAGCCCGGCCCGGGCTGCGCCTTTCCGCGTCAGCAGGGACAATCACCGGGTGGACGCATCGCCTACCCCCGCCGCCCCGCCGGTCTTCCCCCCGGCCCCCGTACCGGCCTCGCGCATCCGGCGGCTGGCCACGCCGGTCGGCGTCATGGCCGTCGTCGTCGGCGCGTTCGGCTACGTCGGTGCCGTCGACCCCAACGAGCCCGGCCACTACCCGCTCTGCCCGCTGCTGAGGTTCACCGGGCTCTACTGTCCGGGCTGTGGCGGACTGCGCAGCGCCCATGCCGTCGCGCACGGCGACATCGCCGCCGCCCTCGGCTCCAACGCGCTCGCCGTCGTCGGCTACGCGGCCTTCGCCGTGTTGTGGGCCGTCTGGATGGTCCGCGCCGCCCGGGGCAGGCCCATGAGCCTCGCCGCGAAACCCGTCGTCTGGTGGGGGACCGGGGCCGTACTGCTGATCTTCTCGGTCGTCCGGAATCTGCCGATCGGTTCGTTTCTGGTGCCTTGAATGCCCAGGTAGTGGGACATTCGCCCACCGGATTCGGGCCCTTCGCCCTCCTACGGATAGCATTGACATGGCTGATCCTGTTCCCTCATCACCGTCCCGGAAGGGGGCCGCTCGCGTGAGTGTGCTCGACGAGATCATCGACGGCGTACGCGCCGACCTCGCAGAGCGGCAGGCGCGTGTCAGCCTCGACGAGCTGAAGGAGCGCGCGGCGCGCGCTCCCGGGGCCAAGGACGGAGTCGCCGCCCTGCGCGGCGAGGGCGTCACCGTCATCTGCGAGGTCAAGCGTTCCAGCCCCTCCAAGGGGGCCCTGGCCGCGATCGCCGACCCGGCCGCGCTCGCCGCGGACTACGAGGCGGGCGGCGCGTCCGTCATCTCGGTCCTCACCGAGGGGCGCCGCTTCGGCGGCTCGCTCGCCGACCTGGAGGCCGTCCGCGCCAAGGTCGACATCCCGGTCCTGCGCAAGGACTTCATCGTCACCTCGTACCAGCTCTGGGAGGCCCGCGCCTACGGTGCCGACCTCGCCCTGCTGATCGTCGCCGCCCTCGACCAGGAGGCCCTGGTCTCCCTGATCGAGCGCGCCGAGTCCATCGGCCTGACGCCGCTGGTCGAGGTGCACGACGAGGAGGAGGCCGAGCGCGCCGTGGACGCCGGGGCGAAGGTCATCGGTGTCAACGCGCGCAACCTGAAGGACCTCAAGGTCGACCGCTCCACCTTCGAGCGCGTCGCCCCCGAGATCCCGAACCACATCGTCAAGGTCGCCGAGTCCGGTGTCCGTGGCCCGCACGACCTGATCGCCTACGCCAACGCGGGCGCCGACGCGGTGCTCGTGGGCGAGTCGCTGGTCACCGGCCGCGACCCGCGGGCCGCCGTCGCCGACCTGGTCGCCGCCGGCGCCCACCCGGCGCTGCGGCACGGACGGAGCTGACCCGGCCCGTGTCCGCCGAACGTCCCGCGTCCCGTCGCCGGCGGGGCCTGCGCCCCACCGGAGCCACGGTCCGGGTACCGCACGCCCCGCTGGCGCGCGGCTGCCGCCCCCGCGGCTGCCGCGCCCCCGCGCGCCGCGTGCACGGCCGGCGGGTGCGGTACGTGATCGGCGACGAGCCCGGCCAGGTCAACGGCATGCGATGGCGCCCGGGGACCGCGCTGTAGCGAGCCCCGGCCGACGTACCCGCACCACTCCCGTCGTACGTACGACCGCACCGCCCGACCGATCACCGGTCGCGGTGGCGCTCCGCTCACGGCGCATACGGTGAATCCACCCATTGCGATGTCGAGGAGCACGTCGGATGTCATCTGACTTCTTCATTCCGGACCCGGAGGGTCTGATCCCCAGCGCCGAGGGGTACTTCGGTGCGTTCGGCGGCAAGTTCATCCCGGAGGCGCTCGTCGCCGCCGTGGACGAGGTCGCCGTCGAGTACGACAAGGCGAAGGCCGACCCGGCCTTCGCCGCCGAGCTCAACGAGCTCATGGTCAACTACACCGGCCGGCCCAGCGCGCTGACCGAGGTCCCGCGCTTCGCGGAGCACGCGGGCGGCGCCCGGATCTTCCTCAAGCGCGAGGACCTCAACCACACCGGCTCGCACAAGATCAACAACGTGCTGGGCCAGGCGCTGCTCACCAAGCGCATGGGCAAGACCCGGGTCATCGCCGAGACCGGCGCCGGCCAGCACGGCGTCGCCACCGCGACCGCCTGCGCGCTCTTCGGCCTCGAATGCACCATCTACATGGGCGAGATCGACACCGAGCGGCAGGCGCTGAACGTGGCGCGGATGCGGATGCTCGGCGCGGAGGTCATCGCCGTGAAGTCCGGCTCCAGGACCCTGAAGGACGCCATCAACGAGGCGTTCCGCGACTGGGTCGCCAATGTGGACCGCACGCACTACCTCTTCGGCACCGTCGCGGGACCGCACCCCTTCCCGGCCATGGTCCGCGACTTCCACCGGGTCATCGGTGTCGAGGCCCGCCGCCAGATCCTGGAGCGGACCGGCCGGCTGCCGGACGCCGCCATCGCCTGCGTCGGCGGCGGCTCCAACGCCATCGGGCTCTTCCACGCCTTCATCCCGGACGCGCACGTCCGGCTGATCGGCTGCGAGCCCGCCGGACACGGCGTGGAGACCGGCGAGCACGCGGCGACCCTGACCGCGGGCGAGCCCGGCATCCTGCACGGCTCGCGCAGCTACGTCCTCCAGGACGACGAGGGCCAGATCACCGAGCCGTACTCCATCTCGGCCGGTCTCGACTACCCGGGCATCGGCCCGGAGCACTCGTACCTCAAGGACATCGGCCGCGGCGAGTACCGCGCGGTCACCGACGACGCGGCCATGCAGTCGCTGCGTCTCCTCTCCCGCACCGAAGGGATCATTCCGGCCATCGAGAGCGCCCACGCGCTGGCCGGAGCCCTGGAGGTCGGCAAGGAGCTCGGCAAGGACGGGCTGATCGTGGTCAACCTGTCCGGCCGCGGCGACAAGGACATGGACACCGCAGCCCGCTACTTCGGGCTGTACGACGCGACCGACGGGGTCGTCGAGGCCGATGTGGCCGACGGGGAAGAGGAGGTCACCAAGTGAGCGGCAATGTGGAGCTGTTGAACACCGCCCTCGCGCAGGCGAAGGCGGAGGACCGGGCCGCGCTCATCGCGTACCTCCCGGCCGGGTTCCCGACCGTCGACGGCGCGATCGAGGCCGTGAAGGAGGTCGTGGCGGGCGGCGCGGACATCGTCGAGGTGGGGCTGCCGCACAGCGACCCGGTGCTCGACGGACCGGTCATCCAGACCGCCGACGACATCGCCCTGCGCGGCGGTGTGAAGATCGCCGACGTGATGCGCACGGTCCGTGAGGCGCACGAGGCGACCGGTGCCCCGATCCTCGTCATGACGTACTGGAACCCGATCGACCGGTACGGCGTCGAGCGCTTCACCGCCGAGCTCGCCGAGGCGGGCGGGGCCGGGTGCATCCTGCCCGACCTGCCGGTCCAGGAGTCCGAGCTGTGGCGCGAGCACGCCGACAAGCACGGTCTCGCGACCGTCTTCGTCGTCGCGCCCAGCAGCAAGGACGAGCGCCTCGCCACCATCACCGCGGCCGGCTCCGGCTTCGTCTACGCGGCCTCGCTGATGGGTGTCACCGGCACCCGCGATTCGGTCGGCGACCAGGCCCAGGACCTGGTCCGGCGCACCCGCGCCACGACGGACCTGCCGGTCTGCGTCGGCCTGGGCGTCTCCAACGCCCGGCAGGCCGCCGAGGTGGCGGGCTTCGCCGACGGGGTGATCGTCGGCTCCGCCTTCGTCAAGGCGATGCTGGACGCCCCCGACGAGGCGGCCGGTCTGGCCGCCGTCCGCTCCCTGGCGGGCGAACTCGCCGAAGGCGTTCGAAAGCGCTGAATCGGGTGTAACCCAAACGAGTGGACCTGGACCGGGGAGGCACGCACGTGCCTCCCCGGTTCGTTGCTGCGGGTGTGAGCGAGAAGAACGAACAGGGAAAAAGGGCCGCGCGAGACCGGCTCGTACAGCAGCGTGAGCGCCAGAAGGCCAGTGAGCGCCGCAGGCGCACGCTGATCGTCGCCAGTGCGGTGGTGGGTGTGCTGGCGCTGGCCGCCGTCGTCGGCGTGATCGCCGCGAATTCGGGCGGCAAGGGTGACAAGAGCGAGGCGGGGGGCCCCGTCGCCGCCCCGTCCGGCGCGACCGGGAAGGACAGCCTGGCCATCCGGGTCGGCGCGGACGACGCCCCGTCCACGCTCACCATCTGGGAGGATTTCCGCTGCCCGGTCTGCGCCCAGTTCGAGAACGCGTTCCGCGACACGATCCACCAGTTGGAGAACACCGGGCAGATCAAGGTCGAGTACCACCTCGCCACGATCATCGACGGCAATCTCGGCGGCAGCGGTTCGCTGCGCGCGGCCAACGCGGCGGCCTGCGCCCAGGACGCCGGTAAGTTCTCCGCGTACCACGACGTGCTCTACCGCAACCAGCCGCAGGAGACCGACGACGCCTTCGGTGACAACGCCAAGCTGGTCGAGCTCTCGGGGAAGGTCCCGGGGCTCGACACCCCCGGTTTCCGCAGCTGTGTGGAGGACGGCAAGCACGACGGCTGGGTCAAGAAGTCCAACACGGCGTTCCAGAACGGCGGATTCCAGGGCACGCCGACCGCGCAGCTCAACGGGGAATCGATCTTCCCGAAGAAGGGGAACGAGCCGATCACCGTGGCCAACCTGAAGAAGTGGGTGGCCGAGGCCAACAAGGGCAAGAAGCCGGCCACGGTCACCCCCACCCCGTCGGGTTCCTGACCGGTCCCCGCGCGGAGTCGAGCAGGGGAATCGATGACCTGCCCGTTACCCATACGTTGTCGGGTGGGTTGCCGTACGCCCCACCCGGCAAGGTAGCGTCGACCCTGCCATGGACCTTGCCTACATTCCCAGCCCGTCGACCGGCGTGATCGATCTCGGCCCGATCCCGCTCCGCGGCTACGCGTTCTGCATCATCATCGGTGTCTTCGTCGCCGTCTGGTTCGGCAACAAGCGCTGGGTCGCCCGGGGCGGCAGATCCGGCACCGTTGCCGACATCGCCGTCTGGGCCGTGCCCTTCGGCCTCGTCGGCGGCCGGCTCTACCACGTCATCACCGACTACCAGCTGTACTTCAGCGACGGTGAGAACTGGGTCGACGCCTTCAAGATCTGGCAGGGCGGCCTCGGCATCTGGGGCGCGATCGCCCTCGGTGCCGTCGGCGCCTGGATCGGCTGCCGCCGCCGCGGGATCCCGCTGCCCGCCTGGGCCGACGCGCTCGCCCCCGGCATCGCCCTGGCCCAGGCCTGCGGCCGCTGGGGCAACTGGTTCAACCAGGAGCTGTACGGCAAGCAGACCGATCTGCCGTGGGCGCTGGAGATCAGCGAGGGCCCCAACCGGGTCGCCGGCACCTACCACCCGACGTTCCTCTACGAGTCGCTGTGGTGCATCGGTGTCGCCCTGCTGGTGATCTGGGCGGACCGCCGCTTCAAGCTCGGACACGGCCGGGCGTTCGCCCTGTACGTCGCCGCGTACTGCGCGGGACGGGCCTGGATCGAGTACATGCGGGTCGACGAGGCCCACCACATCCTGGGCCTGCGCCTGAACGTGTGGACCGCGCTGATCGTGTTCGTGCTGGCGGTGGCGTACATCGTGATCTCGGCGAAGGTACGGCCGGGGCGCGAGGAGATCGTGGAGCCGGGCGCCGCGAAGGAAGCGGCGGAGGCGGCGAAGGCCGAGGGCGTCGAGACCGCCGATGGCGTCGAGACCGCCGAGGACGACGCGGACTCCAAGGACGACGCGGACTCCAAGGACGACGCGGAC
>NZ_FPJO01000001.1:0-265075 GCF_900119365.1 Streptomyces atratus | reverse complement strand
CCAAGGACGACGCGGACTCCAAGGACGACGCGGACTCCAAGGACGACGCGGGCGACGCGGCCAAGGCCGCCGTCACGACGCTGGAGAAGAACGACACCGCGGAGAAGGCCAAGAACGGCTGAGCCGTGTGAACCCGTGCACGGGGCCCCGGACCGACCGGTCCGGGGCCCTACGCATGTGGCCTCACTCGCCGGCCAGCGCCAGCGTCCTCCTGGCCGAGGCCACCACTGCCGCATCGACGAACCGGCCGTCCGGCAGGGCCAGCGCGCCCTCGTCCGTCACGGCCGCCGCCACGATCTCCGCCGCCGCCTCGATCTCCCTCGGCGTCGGGCGGTACGCCCGCTCGATCACCGGGAGCTGGCGGGGATGGATCGCAGCCCGGCCCAGGAAGCCCAGCGCACGGCCGTGCGCGCAGGACGCCCACAGGCCGTCCAGGTCCCGGACGTCCGGGAACACCGACTGGGTGGGCGGGGCGAGTCCGGCCGCGCGGGCGGCGACCACCACCCGGCTGCGCGACCAGTCGAGCCCGGCGTCCTCCCGTACCCCCAGATCGGCCCGGAGGTCCGCCTCGCCGAGGGCGATGGAGCGCACCTGGGGATGGGAGGCGGCGACCGAGTACGCGTGCTCGATGCCGAGTGCCGACTCCAGCAGCGGACAGAGCGCGACGCCCGGCGCCACGGCCGCGATGTGATGGACGGACGCCGCATGCGTGATCTTGGGCAGCCGCAGCCCGGCGAGGCCCGGCAGCCCGGCCAGGGCGAGGACGTCCGCCTCGGTGTGGACCCGGACATTGAACGGCACGGCCGCGTCCCCGGCCGCTTCGGACAACAGTTCGGCGGTGGCCGAGCGCGCGTACTCCTTGCGGTCCGGCGCCACCGCGTCCTCCAGGTCCACGATCACCACGTCCGCGCCCGAATCCCGCGCCTTGCGCACCACCTCCGGCCGGTCCCCGGGGACGTACAGCCAGGTGAGCGGGACCGCCGCCGTCACAGCACCCGCTCCGCCCGCAGCGCGGCGATCTCCGGGGCCGACAGCCCCAGCCCGGTCAGGATCTCCTCGGTGTCCGCGCCGTGCGGCCGGCCCGCCCAGCGGATCGCGCCCGGCGTCGCCGAGAGGCGGAAGAGCACGTTCTGCATCCTCAGCGGACCCAGCTCCGGGTCGTCGACCTCGGTGACGGAGTCCAGCGCCCGGTACTGCGGGTCCTCCATCACGTCCTGGACGTCGTGGATCGGTGCGATGGCCGCCTCCGCCTTCTCGAAGGCCGAGACCGCCTCCTCCCGGGTGTGCCGGGCGATCCAGTTGCCGACCGCCTCGTCGAGCTCGTCGGCGTGCTCGGCTCGGGTGGTGCCGGAGGCGAACCACGGCTCGTCGATCAGCTCGGCCCGGCCGACCAGGCGCATCACCCGCTCCGCGATCGACTGCGCGGAGGTGGAGACCGCCACCCAGTGCCCGTCCGAGGTGCGGTACGTGTTGCGCGGGGCGTTGTTCCGGGAGCGGTTGCCGGTGCGCGGCTGTACGTAGCCGAGCTGGTCGTACCAGATGGGCTGCGGGCCGAGCACGGTCAGGATCGGCTCGATGATCGCCATGTCGACGATCTGCCCCTGACCGGTGCGCTCGCGCCCGGCGAGCGCGGCCATCACGGCGTACGCGGTGGCCAGCGCCGCGATCGAGTCGGCGAGCCCGAACGGCGGCAGCGTGGGCGGCCCGTCCGGCTCCCCGGTGATCGCGGCGAACCCGCTCATCGCCTCGGCCAGGGTGCCGAAGCCGGGGCGGTGTGCGTACGGGCCGAACTGCCCGAAACCGGTGACCCTGACCAGGACCAGCCGCGGGTTGACCGCGTGCAGATCCGGCCAGCCCAGACCCCAGCGCTCCAGCGTGCCCGGACGGAAGTTCTCGATGATCACATCGGTCCCGGCGGCCAGCCGGAGCAGTACGTCACGGCCGCCGGGGGTGGACAGGTCGAGGGTCAGATTGCGCTTGTTGCGGCCGAGCAGCTTCCACCACAGGCCGACGCCGTCCTTCGTGGGGCCGTGCCCGCGCGAGGGGTCGGGCCTGCGCGGATGCTCGACCTTGATCACCTCGGCGCCGAAGTCGCCGAGCATGGTGGCGGAGAGCGGACCGGCGAAGAGCGTGGCGAGGTCGACGACCCGCAGCCCGGTCAGGGGGGCCTGCGCGGGCGCGGTCATGCGGCGTCGATCTCGGTGCGGTACGGCATGGAGGTCGAGGCGCCCGGCCGCTGGACGCAGAGCGCGGCGGCCGAGGACGCCCAGGCCAGCGACTCCGGTACGGGGCGTCGCTCGCCGAGCGCGACGGCGAGCGTGCCGACGAAGGTGTCGCCCGCCCCCGTGGTGTCGACGGCGGTGACCTCGGGGGCGGGGAAGATCACGGGCTCGCCGCCCCGGGCCGCGTACAGGCAGCCCTTCGCGCCGAGCGTGACGATCACCGCGGGGACCTGGCTGAGCAGATGGCGCGCCGCCGCACGGGGGTCGGTGAAGCCGGTCAGCGCGGCCGCCTCGTGCTCATTGGGGATCAACAGATCGACGCAGTCCAGGAGTTCGGCGGGCAGGGGCTGCACGGGGGAGGGGGCGAGGATGGTGCGTACGCCCTGGGCGTGGGCCACCCGTGCGCCCTCGATCACCGCGGACAGCGGCAGCTCCAGCTGGAGCAGCAGTAGATCGGCGCCCGCGATGGCGGCCATCTCGCCGGGGCCGAGAGCGGTGACGGTGCCGTTGGCGCCGGGGACCACCACGATGGAGTTGGCGCCCGTGTCGTCGACGACGATGTGCGCAATGCCGCTGGGGCCCTCGGCGGTGTGCAGCAGATCGGTGTCGAGGCCCGCGTGCTCCAGACCGGCCCGGAGCTGCGCGCCGTACGCGTCGTCGCCCACCGCGCCGATCATCGTCACATCGCCGCCCGCGCGGGCGGCGGCGACGGCCTGGTTGGCGCCCTTGCCGCCGGGGACGGTGCGGAACTCCCGCCCGGTGACGGTCTCTCCGGGCTCCGGAGCCCGTGCGACGTACGCGACGAGGTCCATATTGGTGCTGCCGAGCACCGCGATGCGGGTCATGGGCACAGCGCCTCCTTCTGGGTGAGCCGGTGGGTCTGTTCGGCCAGTTCGTCGAAGCCGATGGAGTCGAAACCGGGGACGGACGAGGCGAGACGGTTCTTCAGCGGGGTGGTCCAGCGGTCGGGCAGCAGCGAAGGGGCCCCGGCCAGCAGCCCGGCGAGCGAACCGGCGGTCGCGCCGTTGGAGTCGGTGTCCCAGCCGCCCGACACCGCGCGGCAGATGGAGAGCGAGAAGTCGCCGTCGGCATGGGTGAGGGCGGCGGCGAGCAGCGCGGCGTTGGGCAGCACATGGACCCAGTGGTACCTGCCGTACTCGGCGTGCAGCCGGTCGGCCACCGTGTCGAAACCGGCGCTGCTCCGGGCCGTCTCGACACCGAGGAGCACCGCGTGCGCGAACCGCGAACGCGGCGGTACGACCCGCAGCCCGGCGGCGAGGCACGCGTGCACATCGCTCTCGCCCCCGGCCGCCTCGGCGAGCGCCGCGGCGGTGAACATCGCCCCGTACACCCCGTTGGCGGTGTGGCTGAGCACGGCGTCCCGGTGCGCCTGCTCGGCCGCGGCCGAGGGGTCGCCGGGATGGGTCCAGCCGTGCACATCGGCCCGGATCTGCGCGCCGATCCACTCCCGGAACGGGTTGCGGCAGCGGGCGGTGTGCGGGGGCTCGATGCCGTCCAGCAGATTGCGGTACGCGATCCGCTCGGCGGTGAAGGTCCGGCCGGCCGGCAGCTCGTCGAGCCAGAGCCTCGCGAGATCCCCGGTGGTGAAGGACGGGCCGTACCGCTGGAGCAACAGCACAGTGAGCAAGGGGTAGTTGAGGTCGTCGTCCTCGGGCATGCCGTCGATGTTCTCGGCCAGCGAGTTGGGTGCGGAGCGGCGGTTCCAGGGGTAGGTGGCGGCCAGTGGGGCGGGCAGGTTCTCGGCGGTGAACCAGGTGGTGAGCGGCCAGTTGCCGGTGGCGCGGGCCAGGGCGCGGATGCCGTCCAGCGGCAGCTTCTCGACGGGCTTGCCGAGCAGACAGCCGGCCGCCCGGCCCAGCCAGGCGGCGTGCAGCCGGTCCCGGCTCACCGGCGGCGCGTCGGGGCGGGGCGCCGGCCAGTCCGGGCACGCGGCCCGGATCGCGGCCAGCTCCGTCGGTTCGTCCTTCTCCAACGGCGATTCCAGCAGGGCGAGTTCATCGAGCAGTCGCTCCGCGAGGGTGCGCAGCTCCGGTGCCGGAGGTGTGGAGGCGCCCGCGCGCTCCGGGGCGGGGGCGCCGCCCGCCTCGTACCACCGGCGTGCGACGGCCCGTGCGTCCCGCCCGTCCTCGGCCGCCTGCCGCAGTTCGTGCCCGACGAGGTCCTCGGGCTGCACCCATGTCACCCGTACGGTCATGGCGTACCCGCCAGCGCGGCGAACGCCGACTCGTGCGCGCGGCGCCGGGACGTGTCCCGTACGAACACCTCGCGGGCGACGTCCGCCAGGGTCTGCGCGGGTGCGTGCAGATCGAGGCGGCTGGCCTCGGCGACCGTTTTCACCCAGGTGGCGGGGATCGCCCGTTCACCGTGGAGCGCGCCCGCGACGGCGCCGCTCATCGTGGCGATCGAGTCGCAGTCCCGGCCGTAATTGACCGAGCCGAGGACCGTGTGCCGGTAGTCGCCGTCCGCGACGAGCAACATCCCGAGCGCGATCGGCAGCTCCTCGACGGCATGCAGCCGCGACGGCCGGCGGGCGCCGAGGGACGGGGCGCGGTAGTCGGGGCCGACCGTGTCGAAGGGGGCGACCGCGGCACGCAGCGGGGTCAGCGCCGACTCGAAGTCGCTGTGTCCGGCGGCCACTTCGCACACCGCCTCGATCGCCGACCGGGTGCCGTCCTTGGCGAGCGCCAGACAGGTGTCGACGACGCTCGTGGGGGTCGCGCCCGGGGCGCAGGCGGCGGCGACGGCCGCCGCGAAGACCCCGGCCGCCTCCCTCCCGTAGCTCGACTGGTGGGCACCGGCGACATCCAGCGCCTCGGCGTACGCGGCCTCCGGGTGGGCGGCGTTGACCAGGCCGACCGGGGCCATGTACATCGCCGCACCGCAGTTGACGATGTTCCCGTTGCCGGCCTCGCGCGGATCGACATGGCCGTAGTGCAGCCGGGCGACGATCCACTTCTCGGCGAGGAAGATCCGCTGGAGCGGCAGCGCCTCTGCCTCCAGCTCCGGGATCCAGCGGGGGCCCGAGATCAGCTCGGGCACGAGATGCCCGGCGACCGCGTAGGCGTCGAGATGGTCCCGCACCGCGCCGTACACCCGCACCAGCGCATGGGTCATCAGGGTGTCGTCGGTGACGTGCCCGTCTCCCTTGTGGTACGGGGCGATGGGGCGCGCGGTACGCCAGTTCTCGCCGTCCCACGGGCCCACGACGCCGTCGATCCGCCCGCCGTGACGGGCCACGATCTGCTCGGGGGACCGGCCCTCCACCGGACCGCCGAGCGCGTCGCCGACCGCGGCGCCGACGAGTGCGCCCGTGATCCGTTCATCGAGTGTGAGTGTCGTGGGTCCGGCCTCGGGCCGCAGGGGCATCGTGGATGTCATGTCCGAATTGTCCACCCGTCGGGGGCTTCGGTTCCGTGTCTGCCAGCAGCCCGGCGAGTTCGATGAGATCGGTCCCCGCGAGCCGGGGCAGCGCACAGCCCGCGAGGGTGCGGCAGGCCTCGCGCCAGCCGTCCGGGACGGCACCGATTCCGCCGAGCGCACCGGTCAGCGCTCCTGCCAGCGCGGGCGCCGAGTCGGCCACCCGCGACAGGCAGGCGGCGGCGGGAACGGCCTGGGCGATCTGGCCGCGGGCGGCGGTGGCCAGGGCGAGAGCGACCGGGACGGTCTCGGCGGCGGCGATCCCGTAGCTGTAGACATGGTCGACGATCTGATGCTCCAGCACCGGCACCAGGGCGAAGGCGCCCGCCGCCTCGCCGACGAAGTCACGGGCGATCCGGACGGCGTGGGCGGCGTTGCGGGCGATCTCGGTGCCGTCGGGGAGCTGGGCGAGCGCGGCGTTCACCGCGGTGTCCACGTCCGCGCCGCCGAGCGCCTCGGCGATCGCCGCCGCCATCGCGCGGGCCCCGTGGACCCCGTCGCCGTCCTGGGTGTAGCGCGCGTCGAACTCGGCGAGGTCGGCGGCGGCGGCGGGGTCCGCGGGGTGGGCGACAGCGAGCACGGCGGCCCGTACGCAGGCCGCGTCGTCGAAGTAGTGCGGGTTGTCGTGGCCGGTGGCGGGCGGGCGCAGCCCGGCGGCGAGATTGCCGAGTCCGGCCCGTACCGAGATCCGGGCACGCAGCGGGAGCACCGCGGATTCGACCTCGGGGGCACGGGCGGCGGCCGCGGCGACCTCGGCCGCCAGGGCGTTCCAGGCGACATCGACGGCGGCCCGCATCCGGCGTCCGGGGGAGAGCCCGTGCAGCGGACCGGCCGCAGAGGTGAGCAGGGTCCCGGCGGCGAAGGCCGCCCATTCGGCATCGTCGGAGGGCCCCAGCCGCAGCGGCTCGGGCGGCTGGTTGAGCGCGATGGGGACGGGCAGCGTGGTCGTGGCGTTCTGCTCGGCGAAGGTGTCGAGCTCCCGGGTGAGCCGCCGGGTCCACTCGGGCATCCGGGCCGCCCGGTGCCGTGCGGCGGGCCACCCGGCGGCGTCCCCGGCGGCGAGCCCGAGCAACAGCCCCTCGATCCGGGCCCGGTGCCCGGCGCCGGAGCGGGTACGGGGACGGGCGGCCGGGGACGCGGGGGCGCGAGGGGCGTCGGCGTCCGCAGGCCGCGCGTGGCGCGTGACCGCGTCCGCAGGTGAAAGGTGCCCGGCCGGGGCCTCGTCGTCGGTGCGGCCGGCGCCGCGCGGCGTGGCGTTCTCGTACGCCCCGCCCGCCTCGTACACCCCACCCGCGTCGTCGGCCTCGTCCGGGGTGAGCAACTCCGCGATGTCCAGCACGTGATGGCCCCGCATGGTCGGCAGGCAGCTGCCCCGGACCGGGCCGATCGCGTCGCCCCATTGCGGCGGGATCGCGGACTCCCCGTTCAGGGCACCGGCCAGGGCCCCCGCCACCGCGGCCGTGGTATCAGCGTCGCGGCCCATGTTGACCGCGGTCAGCACCGCCGTACGGAAGTCGCCGCGCGCCGCCGCGAACGCCCCGAAGGCCAGGCCCACCGCCTCGGGCGCCAGGTCCGTCCACGGGTAGCCGCCGATCACCACCGCTGAGCGCACCGCGCGTTCCATGGTGAGCCGGTCGGGGTGGGCGCGCTGCGCGGCGGCCACCGCGCGCCGCAGCGAACGCGCCGTCCAGGAGTCCATGGGGACGACCGACAGCGCGGCGGCGATCACCGACGCGACCCCGGCACCCGTCATCGCGGCGGCCACCCCGGCCGCCACCGCCTGGCCGCCGTAGATGCCCTCCCCGTCATGGCTGACCCGCCCGTCCACCGCGACCAGCCGCGCCGCCTCGTCCGGCCGGCCCGCCGCGAAGACCCCGAACGGTGCCGCTCTCATCGCCAGGCCGTCGCTCCAGGCGTGCCGGTGCTGGGCGGAGATCGGGGCGGCGAGCCCCCGGCGCAGATTCTCCAGCGTCCCCCGTTCGCTGAACCCGGCACCGCGGAACTGCCCCTCGTCGAGATCGGCGATCCACAGATGCCAGGCCCGCTCCACATGCGTGACGGTCAGCGCGGAGCCGTGCCGGGCGAGCAGCAGCCCGGAGAAGATCGCGTACTCCGTGTCGTCGGTGCCCGCGGGGTCGTCGCTCACGAAGCCCTCGATCCGGCCCCAGCGGCGGCGGATCTCCGACGGCCGCAGATTCTCCGCCGGCGCGCCCAGCGCGTCCCCGACGGCGAGACCGAGCAGGCAGCCGCGGGCCCGGTCGGCGAGATCTCCCCGGGGCAGCTCGGGCCGGCCGGTGCCGCCTGCCCGCGGCTTCGCCGGATCTCCTGTGATCAACTCCATCGCGTCGACCCTTCGCTCGCGCCGAGCCAGTTCTCGTACTCCCTCGATCTGTGCCACGCGGAGCCCCGACAGAGGCCGACAATCACAACAAAAGGGCCAGTCGGATGAAGAGTCAGAACCAGCAAGGAAGGCCGTACTTACCTGCTCACGGAGGGTGGTAAGTACGGCCTGCCTTGCTGGCGGGGGCCGTTTTTCGTGCGTACTTTCGATGGTGTCGAGCGGGGGCGGGGCGAGTGGATTCCGCCGCCGGAGAAGGGGAGAGCCGTGTCCATCATCGAGACCGACGCCGTACTGCACGAAGCACACCGCGACAACCACACCCACCGTGACGTGAACGGCGGCTGGCTGCGTCCGGCGGTTTTCGGTGCCATGGACGGGCTGGTCTCCAACCTCGCACTGATGACCGGCGTCGCGGGCGGCTCGGTCTCCCAGCAGACGATCGTGATCACCGGTCTGGCGGGCCTGGCCGCCGGTGCGTTCTCCATGGCGGCCGGCGAATACACCTCCGTGGCCTCGCAGCGCGAGCTCGTCGAGGCCGAACTCGACGTGGAGCGGCGGGAGTTGCGCAAACACCCCAACGACGAGGAGCGGGAGCTCGCCGAGCTCTACGAGTCCCGCGGTGTGGAGCCCGAGCTCGCCCGCGAGGTCGCGCGGCAGCTGTCGCGCGACCCGGAGCAGGCCCTGGAGATACACGCCCGCGAGGAGCTGGGCATCGACCCCGGCGATCTGCCCTCGCCGCTCGTCGCCGCGGTGTCGTCGTTCGGCGCCTTCGCGCTGGGCGCCCTGCTGCCCGTGCTGCCGTATCTGCTCGGGGCGAGCGCACTGTGGCCGGCCGTGCTGCTCGCACTGGTCGGGCTGTTCGCCTGCGGCGCGGTGGTGGCCAGGGTGACGGCCCGCAGCTGGCTGTACAGCGGACTGCGTCAGCTGGCGCTGGGCGGGGCCGCGGCGGCCCTCACCTACGGTCTGGGCACGCTGTTCGGCGTGGCCGTCGGGAGCTGACCCCGCGAAGGTCCGGGCACCCATTCCCGCAGGCGGGCATGGGTGCCCGTCACGTGTCCGCCATCCGTGTGACGTACGTCTTGGTGACTGCCACTGGGCGGAACAGCCCCCGCAGGCGTAAAATGAGTCCCTATGCAGGGCTACACATAAGTAGCCATTACCTGGCGGTTTCATTTCCTTTGCCGCCGGGCAAGCCGTAGACACCGCGGGCAACGACGCCTGCTCTCTGCGGTCCCCCCCCGGGCGCCGATCCTCCGACTGCGACCCATCCCCACCGCCTCGGGCGGTGTCCGTATGTTGGAACGAACTATCCGCTTCTTGAGAAGCGCCCCATTATGTATAACCTGCACGAAATTTCGCAGAGGGCCAACGTCGTCCCTCGGCACTGCATATGCCACGACGACGACGGGAGAGCCGATGCGCATCCACGCCTGGTCGCCCATGGACGGTCGCCCCGCCCAGCAGGGGATGTACGACCCCCGTAACGAGCACGACGCCTGTGGTGTCGGGTTCGTGGCCACTCTGACCGGTGTGGCCAGCCATGAGCTGGTCGAGCAGGCGCTGACCGTACTGCGCAATCTCGAACACCGCGGTGCCACCGGATCCGAGCCCGACTCCGGCGACGGCGCCGGGATCCTCCTCCAGGTGCCGGACGCCTTCCTGCGCGAAGACACCGCCTTCGACCTCCCCGAGGCCGGCGGCTACGCCGTCGGAATCGCCTTCCTGCCCGCCGACGACTCAACCGAGGCCGTCCGCAAGCTGGAGAAGATCGCCACCGAGGAGGGCCTGAAGGTCCTCGGCTGGCGCCAGGTCCCCGTCACCCCCGGCATCCTCGGCAAGGGCGCCCGCGCCACCATGCCCGAGTTCCGGCAGCTCTTCGTGGCGGACGGCGAGAACACCGGCATCGCCCTCGACCGCAAGGCCTTCGTGCTGCGCAAGCGCGCCGAGCGGGAGGCCGGGGTGTACTTCCCCTCGCTCTCCGCCCGCACGATCGTCTACAAGGGCATGCTCACCACCGGGCAGCTGGAGCCGTTCTTCCCGGACCTCTCCGACCGTCGCTTCGCCACCGCGGTCGCCCTGGTCCACTCGCGGTTCTCCACCAACACCTTCCCGAGCTGGCCGCTCGCCCACCCGTACCGCTTCGTCGCGCACAACGGCGAGATCAACACGGTCAAGGGCAACCGCAACTGGATGAAGGCCCGCGAGTCCCAGCTCGCGTCGAGCCTCTTCGGGGACGCCCAGCTCGACCGGATCTTCCCCGTCTGCACCCCCGACGCCTCCGACTCCGCCTCCTTCGACGAGGTCCTGGAGCTGCTCCACCTCGGTGGCCGTTCGCTGCCGCACTCGGTGCTGATGATGGTTCCCGAGGCGTGGGAGAACCATGACTCGATGGACCCGGCCCGCCGCGCCTTCTACCAGTACCACTCCACGATGATGGAGCCCTGGGACGGCCCGGCCTGCGTCACCTTCACCGACGGCACCCAGGTCGGCGCGGTCCTGGACCGCAACGGTCTGCGCCCAGGCCGCTACTGGGTCACCGACGACGGCCTCGTCGTGCTCTCCTCCGAGGTCGGTGTCCTGGACATCGACCCCGCGAAGGTCGTCCGCAAGGGCCGCCTCCAGCCCGGGAAGATGTTCCTCGTCGACACGGCCGAGGGCCGCATCATCGAGGACGACGAGATCAAGGCCGCCCTCGCCGCGGAGCAGCCCTACGAGGAGTGGCTGGAGACCGGCGAGATCGAGCTGGAGGACCTCCCCGAGCGGGAGCACATCGTGCACACGCACGCCTCCGTCACCCGCCGCCAGCAGACCTTCGGCTACACCGAGGAAGAGCTCCGCGTCATCCTCGCGCCGATGGCCCGCACCGCCGGCGAGCCGCTCGGCTCCATGGGCACGGACTCGCCGATCGCCGCGCTCTCCGAGCGCCCCCGGCTGCTCTTCGACTACTTCACCCAGCTGTTCGCGCAGGTCACCAACCCGCCGCTGGACGCCATCCGCGAGGAACTCGTCACCTCGCTGCGCTCCACGCTGGGCCCGTCGGGCAACCTGCTGGAGCCGACCGCCGCGTCGTGCCGCAGCGTCACGCTGCCGTTCCCGGTGATCGACAACGACGAGCTGGCCAAGCTGATACACATCAACGCCGACGGCGACATGCCGGGCATGAAGGCCGCCACGCTCTCCGGCCTCTACCGGGTCGGCGGCGGCGGCGAAGCCCTCGCCGCGCGGATCGGGCAGATCTGCGCCGAGGTCGACGCCGCCATAGAGGACGGCGCCCGCCTGGTCGTCCTCTCCGACCGGCACTCCGACGCCGAGCACGCCCCGATCCCGTCGCTGCTGCTCACCTCGTCCGTCCACCACCACCTCATCCGCACCAAGCAGCGCACCCAGGTGGGTCTGCTGGTCGAGGCCGGGGACGTCCGCGAGGTCCATCACGTCGCGCTGCTCATCGGCTACGGCGCCGCCGCGGTCAACCCGTACCTGGCGATGGAGTCCGTCGAGGACCTGGTCCGCGCCGGTACGTTCATCGAGGGCATCGAGCCCGAGAAGGCCATCCGGAACCTGATCTACGCGCTCGGCAAGGGTGTCCTGAAGGTCATGTCCAAGATGGGCATCTCGACGGTCGCCTCCTACCGGGGCGCCCAGGTCTTCGAGGCCGTCGGCCTGGACGAGGAATTCGTCGCGAAGTACTTCAACGGCACCGCCACCAAGATCGGCGGCGCCGGCCTCGACGTCATCGCCAAGGAGGTCGCCGCCCGGCACGCCAAGGGCTACCCCGCCTCCGGCATCTCCGCCTCGCACCGCGCGCTGGAGATCGGCGGCGAGTACCAGTGGCGCCGCGAGGGCGAGCCGCACCTGTTCGACCCGGAGACGGTCTTCCGCCTCCAGCACGCCACACGCAACAAGCGCTACGACATCTTCAAGAAGTACACCGACCGGGTGAACGAGCAGTCCGAGCGGCTGATGACGCTCCGTGGTCTGTTCGGCTTCAGGCCGGACCGCGAGCCGATCTCCATCGACGAGGTCGAGTCCGTCTCCGACATCGTCAAGCGTTTCTCCACCGGCGCCATGTCGTACGGCTCGATCTCCCGCGAGGCGCACGAGACCCTCGCCATCGCCATGAACCAGCTGGGCGGCAAGTCCAACACCGGTGAGGGCGGCGAGGACGCCGACCGGCTCTACGACCCGGCGCGCCGCTCGTCCATCAAGCAGGTCGCCTCCGGCCGCTTCGGCGTGACCAGCGAGTACCTGGTCAACGCGGACGACATCCAGATCAAGATGGCGCAGGGCGCCAAGCCCGGCGAGGGCGGCCAGCTGCCCGGCCACAAGGTCTACCCGTGGGTCGCGAAGACCCGGCACTCCACCCCGGGTGTCGGCCTGATCTCACCGCCGCCGCACCACGACATCTACTCCATCGAGGATCTGGCCCAGCTGATCCACGACCTCAAGAACGCCAATCCGGCGGCCCGTATCCACGTGAAGCTGGTCTCCGAGGTCGGGGTCGGCACGGTCGCCGCCGGTGTCTCCAAGGCGCACGCGGACGTCGTCCTGATCTCCGGCCACGACGGCGGCACCGGCGCTTCTCCTCTGACGAGCCTGAAGCACGCGGGCGGCCCCTGGGAGCTCGGCCTCGCCGAGACCCAGCAGACGCTGCTGCTCAACGGCCTGCGCGACCGCATCGTCGTACAGACCGACGGCCAGCTGAAGACCGGCCGCGACGTGGTCATCGCCGCGCTGCTGGGCGCCGAGGAGTTCGGTTTCGCCACCGCGCCGCTCGTCGTCTCCGGCTGCGTCATGATGCGCGTCTGCCACCTGGACACCTGCCCGGTCGGCATCGCCACCCAGAACCCGGTCCTGCGGGACCGCTTCTCCGGCAAGGCCGAGTACGTCGTCAACTTCTTCGAGTTCATCGCCCAGGAGGTCCGCGAGATCCTCGCCGAGCTGGGCTTCCGTACGATCGAAGAGGCCGTCGGCCACGCCGAGCTGCTCGACACCGACCGCGCGGTCACGCACTGGAAGGCGCAGGGCCTCGACCTGAAGCCGCTGTTCCACGTCCCCGAGCTGCCCGAGGGCGCGGTCCGCCACCAGCGGATCGAGCAGGACCACGGCCTGGCCAAGGCCCTCGACAACGAGCTGATCAGGCTCGCCGCCGACGCCCTGAACGCGGACAGCGCCGAGACCGCCCAGCCGGTCCGGGCCCAGATCGCGATCCGCAACATCAACCGGACCGTCGGCACCATGCTCGGCCACGAGGTGACGAAGAAGTTCGGCGGCGCAGGCCTGCCGCAGGACACCATCGACATCACCTTCACCGGTTCCGCCGGCCAGTCCTTCGGCGCGTTCGTACCGAGCGGTGTGACGCTGCGCCTGGAGGGCGACGCCAACGACTACGTCGGCAAGGGCCTCTCCGGAGGCCGGGTCGTCGTCCGCCCGGACCGCGGCGCCGACCACCTCGCCGAGTACTCCACCATCGCGGGCAACACCATCGCCTACGGCGCCACCGGCGGCGAGCTGTTCCTGCGCGGCCGCACCGGTGAGCGGTTCTGCGTCCGCAACTCCGGCGCCACGGTCGTCTCGGAGGGCGTGGGCGACCACGGCTGCGAGTACATGACCGGCGGCCACGCCGTCGTCCTCGGCGAGACCGGACGCAACTTCGCCGCGGGCATGTCGGGCGGTGTCGCCTACGTCGTCGACCTGAACCGCGACAACGTCAACGTCGGCAACCTCGGCGCCATCGAGGCCCCCTCCGACACCGACAAGCAGTGGCTGCACGACGTGGTGCGCCGCCACCAGGAGGAGACCGGATCCACGGTCGCCGAGAAGCTGCTTGCCGAGTGGGACACCGCCGTGACCCGCTTCAGCAAGATCATCCCGTCCACCTACAAGGCAGTGCTCGCCGCCAAGGACGCCGCTGAGCTCGCCGGTCTCTCCGAGCAGGAGACCACCGAGAAGATGATGGAGGCGGCGACCAATGGCTGACCCCAAGGGCTTCCTGACCACCGGGCGCGAGGTCGCCGAGACCCGCCCCGTGGGCGAGCGCGTCAAGGACTGGAACGAGGTCTACGTTCCGGGCTCGCTGCTCCCGATCATCAGCAAGCAGGCCGGCCGCTGCATGGACTGCGGCATCCCGTTCTGCCACAACGGCTGCCCGCTCGGAAACCTCATCCCCGAGTGGAACGACTACGCCTACCGCGAGGACTGGTCGGCCGCGTCCGAGCGCCTGCACGCCACGAACAACTTCCCGGAGTTCACCGGGCGGCTCTGCCCGGCCCCGTGCGAGTCGGCGTGCGTGCTCGGCATCAACCAGGCGGCCGTCACCATCAAGAACGTCGAGGTCTCCATCATCGACAAGGCGTGGGGCAACGGTGACGTCACCCCGCAGCCGCCCGAGCGGCTCTCCGGCAAGACCGTCGCCGTCATCGGCTCGGGCCCGGCGGGTCTCGCCGCCGCCCAGCAGCTGACCCGGGCCGGCCACACCGTCGCCGTCTACGAGCGCGCGGACCGCATCGGAGGCCTTCTCCGGTACGGCATCCCCGAGTTCAAGATGGAGAAGTCGCACATCAACCGCCGCATCGAGCAGATGCGCGCGGAAGGCACCAAGTTCCGCACCGAGACGGAGATCGGCCGGGACATCGACGCCGCCAAGCTCCGCCGCCGGTACGACGCGGTCGTCATCGCCGCGGGTGCCACCGTCTCGCGCGATCTGCCCGTCCCGGGCCGTGAGCTGAACGGCGTGCACTTCGCCATGGAGTACCTGCCGCTGGCCAACAAGGTGCAGGAGGGCGACCTGACGGTCGCCCCGATCACCGCCGAGGGCAAGCACGTCGTCGTGATCGGCGGCGGCGACACCGGAGCCGACTGCGTCGGCACCGCCCACCGCCAGGGCGCGCTCTCCGTCACCCAGCTGGAGATCATGCCCAGGCCCGGCGAGGACCGGAACGCCGGCCAGCCCTGGCCGACGTTCCCCATGCTCTACAAGGTCACCTCCGCGCACGAGGAGGGCGGCGAGAGGCTCTACTCCGTCTCCACCACCCACTTCGAGGGCGACGAGAACGGCGACGTCCAGTCGCTGCACCTGGCCGAGGTGGAGTTCAAGGACGGCAAGCTGGAACAGAAGCCCGGCACCGAGCGGAGCATCCCCGCTCAGCTGGTCACCCTCGCCATGGGCTTCACCGGTACCGACCAGGCCAACGGTCTGGTCCAGCAGTTCGGCCTGGAGCTCGACGAGCGCGGCAACGTCGCGCGCGACGCGGACTTCGCCACCAACGTCGACGGGGTCTTCGTCGCCGGCGACGCCGGCCGCGGCCAGTCCCTCATCGTGTGGGCCATCGCCGAGGGCCGTTCCGCGGCACGCGGGGTGGACCGCTACCTGACCGGGGCCAGCGCACTGCCGGCCCCGATCCGCCCGACGGACCGCGCACTGACGGTCTGATCACGGCACACGAAGACGTCCCGCACAACGGCGTGCGGAACCGAACGCGGCGCCTGCCCGTCCCCGACCGGACGATTCGGCAGGCGCCGCGGCGCGTCCGGGGCCGGCCTTGCCGACCCCGGCTCAGCCGGTCAGCGCGGAGGTCTTGAGCACCACCAGCAGCACCAGCACGGCGAACACCACCACACCCGCGGCGGCCTGGACCGTCGTACGGCGCTTCGCCGGGGCGTAGGCGTACGCGACGGTGACGATGCCGCCCGTCAGCAGCCCGCCCAGGTGGCCCTGCCACGAGGCGAATCCGGCCGAGATCAGCATCCAGATCAGGAAGCCGGCCATGAACCGGTTCACCGCCCGCATGTCGCGGCCCAGCCGCCGGTTGATGACGTAGAACGCCGCCCCGAGACCGAAGATCGCACCCGAGGCGCCCACCGTGCCCTCCGACGGCGCGATCAGGTACACCAGCACCGAACCGCCCAGCGCGGACAGCAGATACAGCGCGAGATAACGGGCCCGGCCCAGCTGCTCCTCCACGACCCGGCCCAGGTTCCACAGCGCGTACATGTTGAACAGGATGTGCAGCACCCCGAACGGCAGCGGACCGAAGGACGACCCGTCCGGCGGGAGATGGAGAAAGGCCCCGGTCAGCAGCCGGTACCACTCGCCGCCCACCACCCCGACCACCTCGAAACCGGGGAAGTCCCCGGCCTCGTAGACGTACTGGCCGCCATCCGGGCCGGTCAGTCCCGCACCGAGCATCGCGAACCGGTCGATGATCCCCGGACGGATCAACTCGCCCAGGTACGCCGCGATGTTGAGGCCCATCAGCACATACGTGACGAGCGGCACCGCGGACCGTGCGACCGCGCCGCCGAACACCGTGCGTGCCTGCCGGACCGAACGCTGCCCCTCCTTCACGCACTCCACGCAGTGGTGACCGACCGCGGCCTCACGCATGCAGGCGGGGCAGATGAAGCGTTCGCAGCGGGTGCAGCTGACATACGTCTCGTACGAAGGGTGGCGATAACAGGTGGTGACCGCTGCCTCCACGGCAGGCTCCTTCACGTGAGCGGACACGAGCGGCCGGTGGGGACGGCGGCAGATCAAGATAGCGAACGCCGCCCGCCGAAGGCATACCTGAGTGGCTTACGCTCAGGGTTCTGGCATGTCCGACACATCGAGGATCGGAGAAACCGCATGGCCGGCTCGTCCGTCGCCGCCGCAGGTCCGGCCATCAGCCTCCGCAAGATGGAGGAGAGCGCCCCCGCGCTGGTCGGCCTCTACAAGAGCGCCGCGGTCTCGCTGACCAAGCACCGCATGAGCGGCGAGCGTGCCGCGGTGTATCTGGTGCTCGACCACTCCGGCTCCATGCGGGAGTACTACAAGGACGGCAGCGTCCAGGCCCTCGCGGACCGGGTGCTGGGGCTCTGTGCCCATCTGGACGACGACGGCCGCGTCCCCCTCGTCCTCTTCTCCACGGAGGTCGACGCCGTCACCGACATGACCCTGGACAACCACCGCGGCCGGGTCGACGCCATAGTGGCGGGCCTCGGGCACATGGGGAAGACCAGCTACCACCTGGCGATGGACGCCGTCATCGACCACTACATCGACAGCGGCTCCACCGCGCCAGCGCTCGTCGTCTTCCAGACGGACGGCGGCCCGATCAGCAAGCACGCCGCGGAACGCTATCTCTGCAAGGCGGCGAAACTGCCCCTGTTCTGGCAGTTCATCGGCTTCGGCAACAAACGGAGCAACCAGTTCGACTTCCTGCGCAGGCTCGACGAACTGGCCGTACCCGCCAAGCGTGCCGTCGACAACGCCGGCTTCTTCCACGCCGGCCCCGACCCTCGGCAGGTCCCGGACGCCGAGCTGTACGACCGGCTCGTCGCCGAATTCCCGCAGTGGCTGGCCGCGGCCAGGGCCCAGGGGATCGTCAAGTGACGGCGCGGGTGCTGCGGGCGGCCGACCGTACGGCCACGCCCTGGAAGAACGGCGGGGGAGTCACCCGGGAGATCGCGGCACACCCCGAGGGCGCGCCGCTGGACGCCTTCGACTGGCGGGTCAGCCTCGCCGATGTGACCGAGGACGGGCCGTTCTCCGCGTTCCCCGGCGTCGACCGGACCCTGACCGTGGTCGAGGGCGCCGGGATGGACCTCATGGTGGGCGGCGAGCACCACATCGTCGACGAGCCGTACTGGCCGCACGACTTCCCCGGTGACCTGGAGACCGACGGCAGGCTCCTCGGCGGCCCGGTCGTGAACGTCAACGTCATGTGCCGCAGGGGGCGGACGGCCGCGGCGGTCGCGGTGGTGCGCGGCACGGTCCGGCTCGCGGCGCCCCGGGGCGGGGCGGTCCTGGCCGTCGCGCTGGAGGACGGTGCGGTGCTCGACGGCACGGACGTCGAACTCGATCGCTACGACGCGCTGCTGACGCGGGAGGAGACGCCGGGCGTGCTGCGGACCCATGGCTGGGCCCTGCTGATCACCCTGTCGGCCGGATGACGACGGGAACCCGGCGGCCTCGCCGCCGATCGGGTGCGGCCCACAAAAGCAGACAGAAGATGTCGGGATTCCCGGGTTCCATGGGCGCATGACATCGAGTTCCTGGGAAGAGTTCCGCTCGGCGGAGCCGGCCTTCGCCGACACCGTCCGGACCCGCTTCCAGCAGTACAGGCACCACGTCCTGGCGACCCTGCGCAAGGACGGATTCCCGCGCGTGACCGGGCTGGAGGTGGACTTCCGCTTCGGTGAACTGTGGCTCGGCATGATGCCGAACTCGCGCAAGGCGCTGGACCTGCGCCGCGATCCACGGTTCGCGGTGCAGGCCAACCCCGGACCCGACGCCGAGATGGCCGACGGCGATGTACGGATCTCCGGACGCGCCGTGGAGGAGACCGACCCCGCCGTGCTGGCGCGCTTCATCGAGGAGGTGAAGCCGCCGGAACCCTTCCACCTCTTCCGCGTGGAGCTGACCGAGGTGGTACGCACCGGTCTCGAAGGCGGCGACACCCTGGCCATCCAGGCATGGCGCCCCGGCCACTCGCTGCGCACCTTCCGGAGGGGTAACGACGGCTCAATGGGCGAGGCCTTCTGACGCGGCCGGCCCGTCGGCCAGCACCCGCGCCCGGCACGCCCCCGGCGTCCCCCACGCATCACGCAGGGGGCGTGCCTTGCGCAGCCACAGCGACAGGTCCAGCTCCTGCGTGTAGCCCACCGCCCCGTGCAGCTGCAGCGCGGTCCGCGCCGCCGCGTACCCCGCCTCGCCCGCCGTCACCTTGGCCGCCGCCACCGCCGCCCCGGGGTCCGGCACGCCCCCGGCGAGCGCGAGCGCCGCCCCGTACAGCAGCGGGCGGGCGAACTCCAGCCCGGTCAGGGTGTCCGCGAGGCGGTGCTTGACCGCCTGGAAGGAACCGATGGCCGTACCGAACTGGGTGCGCTGCCCGACGTACGAAACCGTGGCCCGCAGCAACGCCTCGCCCGTGCCGAGCGCCTGGGCGGCCGTCGCGAACGCCGCCCACCGGGCGGCCGCCTCCGCCGCCTGCGCCACCCGGGCCCCCGAAGCGAGCAGCTCCCCGCCCGGTTCGGGGCGCAGCAGCCGGCGGGCCGGGTCGGACGAGACGCTCAGCTCCCCGGGGCCCGGCGCCAGCCGCAGCTCGTCGCCGCTCACCGTGAACACGGCGTCCACCGCGTCCGCGTCCAGCGCGTACGGCCCGCACCCCGCCACCCGCAGCGTCGCCGATGCCGCGCCGGACGCCAGCCGGGGCAGCCACTCCTTGGCCGCCGGCCCGCCCACGTCCGCCAGCAGCACCGCCGCCGCGACCGTCTCCACCACCGGCCCCGGCACCGCGTGCCGCCCCAACTCGGTGAAAGCGACCGCGAGTTCGACCGGAAGCGGGCCGACGCCCTCGTACGCCTCCGGCACCGCGAGGGCGAAGACCCCCGCCCCCGCCAGCCGCGCCCACAGGTCCATGCCCGGTCCGTGGTCCCCGGCGGCCCAGGCCCGGACCACCGAAGCGGTGTCCGCGGCGGTCAGCATCGCGTCCAGCGAGCGGGCGAACTCCCGCTGCTCGTCGTCGAGGAGGAAACGCATCAGCGCCGTCCCTTCGGCAGGCCGAGCAGCCGCTCGGCGATGATGTCGCGCTGGATCTCGTTCGTGCCGGCGTAGATGGGGCCCGCGAGGGAGAAGACGTACCCCTCGGCCCACTCGGATTCGGCGAGTTCCGCGTCCGGGCCCAGCAGATCGAGTGCGCTCTCGTGCAGCGCGATGTCGTACTCGGACCAGAACACCTTGTTCAGACTGGACTCCGCGCCGATGGTCTCCCCGGCGGCGAAGCGGGACGCGTTGGCGGCGGTGAAGAGCTGATACGCGCGCGCCCCGATCACCGCGTCCGCCACCCGGTCCCGCAGCGCCGTGTCCGACGGGTCGCCGTGGGTGCGCCAGAGCGCGGCCAGCCGGTCGGCGGCGGCCAGGAAACGGCCGGGGGAGCGGAGCGTCAGCCCGCGCTCGTTGCCCGTTGTCGACATGGCGATACGCCAGCCCTGACCGGGCTCCCCGATGACGTCCTCGTCCGGTACGAACACCTCGTCCAGGAACAGTTCGGCGAAGGCCGGCTTGCCGTCGAGCCGGCCGATCGGCCGGACCGAGACCCCCGGCGCCGACAGGTCGAACATCAGATACGTCAGCCCGTGGTGCGGTTTGGCCGCCCCGGGATCCGTACGGAAGATGCCGAACGCCCGGTCCGCGAACGCGGCCCTGGAGGACCAGGTCTTCTGCCCCGAGAGCAGCCAGCCGCCGTCCGTGCGCACCGCCCGCGAACGCAGCGACGCCAGGTCCGAGCCCGCCTCCGGCTCGGACCAGGCCTGCGCCCAGATCACCTCACCGCTCGCCATCGGCGGCAGGACCCGGGCCCGCTGCTCGTCCGTGGCGTGGTCGAGGAGCGTGGGGGCGAGCAGGCTGATGCCGTTCTGTGAGACCCGGCCGGGGCCGCCCGCCGCGTAGTACTCCTCCTCGAAGATCAGCCACCGGAAGATGTCGACGCCCCGGCCGCCGTACTCGGCCGGCCAGGAGACCACCGACCAGCGGTCCGCGTACAGCCTCGCCTCCCACTCCCGGTGCGCGGCGAAGCCCTCGGCGGTCTCCAGCGACGGCAGCGGCACGGCGGGCACGTTGGCCCGCAGCCACCGGCAAGCCTCGTCCCGGAACGCCGTCTCCTCGGCCGTCCACGACAGATCCATCAGCCGTCCGCCTTCTTCTTCATCGAGGCGATGTCCATGCCGCCGAGCGGGTCCGCCGCGGTCTCCGCGTTGTGCGCATGGGCGAGGTGGTGCAGTCCGAAGACCGAGTCCATCCCGGTGTGCATTCCCTGGAGGTCCTCGGCCTGATTGACCGCGCGCTTGGCCAGGGCCAGCCCGAGGCGCGGCATCCCCGCGACCCGCAGCGCCAGCTCATGGGTGGAATCGGCGAGTTCGGCCCGCTCCACCACCTTGTTCACCATGCCGACCTCGTACGCCCGGCGGGCACTCATCCGGTCGCCGGTGTACAGGAACTCCTTCGCGATCCGGGGCGGCATCACCCACGGGTGCGCGAAGTACTCGACGCCGGGGATGCCCATCCGCACCACCGGATCGGCGAAGAAGGCGTCCTCGCTCGCCACGATCAGGTCGCAGATCCAGGCAAGCATCAGCCCACCGGCCACACAGGCGCCCTGGACGGAGGCGATGACCGGCTTCGGCAGCTCGCGCCACCGCCTGCACATGCCCAGATAGACCTCCGACTCGCGGGCGAAGCGGCTCTCCGCGCCGGCCTTGTCGGAGTGGTCCCACCACAGGCCCGCCCGGCGCTCGAAGGGCAGATGCGCGTCGCGTTCGGGCGTGCCGATGTCGTGGCCCGCCGAGAAGTGCTCCCCGGCACCCGCCAGCACGGCCACCTTGACCTCGGAGTCCTCGGCGGCCCGGTAGAACGCGTCGTCCAGGGCGTAGGTCATGGCCGAGTTCTGGGCGTTGCGGTAGCGCGGGCGGTTCAGCGTGAGGTACGCGACCGGGCCGCGGCGCTCGTACAGCACCGGGCCGGCCCGGTGGTCGTCGGCGGAGGTGTCGTGGGCAGAGGGCATCGGCTCATCCTTCCCTAACAAGTGTTTGGTAGGTTAACTTACGGGCACCAGCACCGTCGAGGATCCGAAGGGCCGGGACCAAGGAGGCACAGGCGTGAGCGCACCGCAGTACATATCCGGACACGGGCTGCTGACCGGCCGCACCGCCGTCATCACCGCGGCCGCCGGGGCCGGCATCGGCGGCGCCACCGCCCGCAGATTCCTGGAGGAGGGCGCCCGCATCGTCATCGGCGACGCGCACGCCCGCCGGCTCAAGGAGACCGAGCAGGCGTTCGCCGAGGAGTTCGGCGCGGACCGCGTCGCCGCACTGCCCTGCGACGTCACCGACGAGACCCAGGTCCAGGCACTGTTCGCGCTCGCCGAACGGACCCACGACGGCCTCGACATCGTCGTCAACAACGCCGGACTCGGCGGCACCGCCGCACTCACCGAGATGACCGACGAACAGTGGACCAAGGTCCTCGACGTCACCCTGAACGGCACCTTCCGCTGCACCCGGACCGCCCTGCGCTCGCTGCGGGCGGCGGGCCGGGGCGGCACCGTCGTCAACAACGCCTCCGTCGTCGGCTGGCGCGCCCAGAGCGGCCAGGCCCACTACGCAGCCGCGAAGGCGGGCGTCATGGCGCTCACCCGGTGCGCCGCGATCGAGGCCGCCGAGTACGGCGTACGCGTCAATGCCGTCGCGCCCAGCCTCGCCATGCACCCGCACCTGGTGAAGGTCACCTCCGCCGAACTCCTCGACGAACTGACCGCGAAGGAGGCCTTCGGGCGGTACGCCGAGCCGTGGGAGGTCGCCAACGTCATCGTCTTCCTCGCCAGCGACTACTCCTCGTACCTGACCGGCGAGGTCGTCTCCGTCAGCAGTCAGCGTGCCTGACCGTGCCACGGCCGGGCGGGCGGCGGCCGGGCGGAGAATGGTCGGGTGCCTACCAAGAAGAAGCCCCAGGTGACCCCCTCGCCCGAGCGGCGCCGCGAACTGCTCGCCACCGCCGCCGAGGTCTTCGCCGCCCAGGGATACAACGCCACCACCGTCCGCAAGATCGCGGACGCGGCCGGGATGCTCGCGGGCAGCCTCTACTACCACTTCGATTCCAAGGAATCGATGATCGACGAGATCCTCTCGACCTTCCTCACCGAACTCTGGGAGGGGTACGACACGGTGCTCGCCGCCCAACTGGCCCCCAGGCAGACCATCGAGGCACTCGTCACCGAGTCCTTCCGGGAGATCGACCGGCACCGCGCCGCGGTCGCCATCTACCAGAAGGAAGCCAGGCATCTGGCCGCCCAGCCGCGCTTCCAGTACCTCGCCGACTCCCAGCAGAAGTTCGAGAAGGCCTGGCTCGGCACGCTGGAACGCGGCGTCGCCGACCACAGCTTCCGCGCCGACCTGGACATCCGCCTCACCTACCGCTTCGTCCGCGACACCGTCTGGGTCGCGGCGTCCTGGTACCGGCCGGGCGGACTGCACAGCCCCGAGGAGATCGCCCGCCAGTACCTCTCGATGGTCCTGGACGGCATCGCCCTCGACACCTGACCCCACCCGCGCTCACCAAGGAGCAGCAGACATGGCCGAGGCATACATAGTCGAAGCGGTACGCACCCCGGTCGGGCGGCGTGGCGGAGGCCTCGGTGCCGTCCACCCCGCCGACCTCGGCGCCCATGTCATCAAGGCCCTCGTGGAACGGAGCGGGATCGATCCGGCCGCCGTCGAGGACGTGGTCTTCGGCTGCCTCGACACCGTGGGACCGCAGGCCGGCGACATCGCCCGCACCTGCTGGCTGGCGGCCGGGCTGCCCGAGGAGGTCCCCGGCGTGACCATCGACCGGCAGTGCGGCTCCTCCCAGCAGGCCCTGCACTTCGCCGCCCAGGGCGTCCTCTCCGGCACCCAGGACCTGGTCGTCGCGGGCGGCACCCAGTCCATGACGCAGATCCCCATCGCCTTCGCCTCCCGCCAGGCCGCCGAACCCCTCGGGCTGACCGAGGGTCCGTACGCGGGCAGCGAGGGCTGGCGCGCCCGGTACGGCGACGCACCGGTCAACCAGTTCCACGGCGCCCAGCTGATCGCCGAGAAGTGGGACATCAGCCGCCAGGACATGGAGGAGTTCGCGCTCCGCTCCCACCGGCGGGCGATCCGCGCCATCGACGAGGGCCGCTTCGCACGCGAGACCGTCGCCCTCGGCGACGTCACCACCGACGAGGGCCCGCGCCGCGACACCACCCCGGAGAAGATGGCGGCGCTGAAGCCGGTCCTGGACGGCGGCACGATCACCGCCGCGTGCTCCTCGCAGATCTCCGACGGCGCCGCCGCCCTGCTCATCGCCTCCGAGCGCGCCGTGGCCGAGCACGGCCTCACCCCGCGCGCCCGCGTCCACCACCTCTCGGTGCGCGGCGAGGACCCGATCCGCATGCTGTCGGCACCGATCCCGGCCACCGCGTACGCGCTGAAGAAGACCGGAATGACCATCGACGACATGGACCTGGTCGAGATCAACGAGGCATTCGCGCCCGTCGTGCTGGCCTGGCTCAAGGAGACCGGGGCCGACCCCGGACGGGTCAACGTCAACGGCGGCGGAATCGCCCTCGGTCACCCGCTCGGCGCAACCGGAGCGAAATTGATGACGACTCTGCTGCACGAACTGGAGCGCACCGGAGGCCGCTACGGACTCCAGACCATGTGCGAGGGCGGCGGTCAGGCGAATGTGACGATCATCGAACGGCTCTGACCCCGGAGCCGGCCGGACACGGTCGCCGAACCGCTCCGACACCGGTCGCGACAACGAATCCGGCGGTGTTCCGGGACGGCTCCCGGCCAGTTACCGCAAGGGCCCGGGCAAGAATCCGCCGGCCGGCCCGCGGCGTGTTCCCGCCGCGGGCCGACGGAACGTGCTACGGTTGTCGAGTTGCAGTTTTGGTACCCATGAACTTTATGTGCGCCTGACGGGAATGCTTCCTCAGGCGCATTATTGTTTTCCGGCTTTCTCCGGATGGGGCTCAATGCGGCGACTTGGAATTCGTAAAGTGCGGATTTCCGGCACTGCACCTCTTTTAGGAGAATGACATGGCTACTGGAACCGTGAAGTGGTTCAACTCGGAAAAGGGCTTCGGCTTCATCGAGCAGGACGGCGGCGGCGCCGACGTCTTCGCCCACTACTCCAACATCGCCACCTCGGGCTTCCGTGAGCTCCAGGAGGGCCAGAAGGTCTCCTTCGACGTCACGCAGGGCCAGAAGGGCCCGCAGGCGGAGAACATCGTCCCGGCCTAATTGCCGGACGCGTACCTCGCAGCCGGGGCCCGCACCGTGAAGGTGCGGGTCCCGGCTTGTGCTGTCCCCAGGACATGGCGAACACGTACGCCCGCCCACAGGGCTCCCCAGCAGTCCCACGCAGTCCCATGCAGTCCCGCAGTCCCACGCAGTTCTCAGGAATCCCCAGGACTTCCCGGGACTCCTCAGGAATCCCCCAGGAGGGCAATTCCGTATGACCCGCTCCGAACGCCAGGACCGACCCGCCCGCAACCGCCCGTCGAGGGGGCGCGGCACGGCCCCGGCAAAGGCAACCGCTAAGGGTTCCGGCAAGGGATCCGGCAAGGCGTCGCCCCGTCGCAGGGCCACGCCGCCGCAGGGCGAATTCGCCCTGCCGGAAACCATGACCCCCGCACTGCCCGCCGTAGAGGCGTTCGCCGAGCTGGACATGCCCGCAGCCCTGCTGAAGACCCTTGCCGCGCAGGGCGTCACCGAACCGTTCCCGATCCAGGGCGCCACCCTGCCGAACTCGCTCGCCGGCCGGGACATCCTCGGCCGCGGCCGCACCGGCTCCGGCAAGACCCTCGCCTTCGGCCTCGCCCTGCTGGCCCGCACCGCCGGCCGGCGCGCCGAGCCGAAGGCCCCGCTGGCGCTCGTCCTGGTCCCGACCCGCGAGCTCGCCCAGCAGGTCACCGACGCGCTGACGCCGTACGCGACGTCCGTGAACCTGCGCCTGGCCACCGTCGTCGGCGGCATGTCGATCACCAAGCAGTCCGGCACGCTGCGCCGCGGCGCCGAGGTGCTCGTCGCCACGCCCGGACGGCTGAAGGACCTCATCGAACGCGGCGACTGCCGCCTCGACCAGGTCGCCATCACCGTCCTCGACGAGGCCGACCAGATGGCCGACATGGGCTTCATGCCGCAGGTCGTCGCCCTGCTCAAGCAGGTCGAGCCGGACGGCCAGCGGATGCTGTTCTCCGCGACGCTCGACAAGAACATCGACCGGCTGGTCAAGATGTTCCTGACCGACCCGGTCGTGCACTCCGTCGACCCGTCCGCCGGCGCCGTCACCACCATGGAGCACCACGTGCTCCATGTGATCGACGAGACCGACAAGAAGGCCGTCGCCACGAAGATCGCCGCCCGTGAGGGCCGCGTGATCATGTTCGTGGACACCAAGCGCGCCGCAGACCGGTTCGCCAAGCGGCTGCTCGCCAGCGGAGTACGGGCCGCCGCCCTGCACGGCGGGCGCTCGCAGCCGCAGCGCAACCGGACCCTGGACCAGTTCAAGAACGGCCAGGTCACCGCGCTCGTCGCGACGAACGTGGCGGCCCGCGGCATCCATGTCGACGACCTCGACCTGGTCGTGAACGTGGACCCGCCGACCGACCACAAGGACTACCTGCACCGCGGCGGGCGCACGGCGCGCGCCGGGGAGTCCGGCAGCGTCGTCACCCTGGTGCTGCCGGAGGAGAAGCGGGAGATGACCCGGCTGATGGCCGACGCGGGCATCGCCCCGAAGACCACCCGGATCAAGTCCAGTGACGAGGAGCTCACCCGGATCACCGGGGCCCGTGAGCCGTCCGGTGTCGCGGTCGTCATCGAGGTCCCGCAGCCGACCCCGCCCAAGCAGCGCACGCGCTCGGGCGGGGCCGCGGCGGGCGGCACCGGCTTCCGCTCGGGCAGCCGTGGCCGGGGCCGCCGCGGTGGCGCCGGACAGGGCGGCGGCGAGGCCCGCGCCGCGGGTACGGGCGGCGCCTCGCGAGGCTCGGGCTCGGGCGGCGCCTCCCGCGGCGCGGGCTCGGGCGGCGGCCGGGGCAACGGCGAGTCGCGCGGCGCGGGTGCCGGGCGCTCCGGGGCCGGACGCGGCGGCGCGGCGGCGGGACGCAGCCGCAGGGCCGCGTAACCGTAGGGACACATGGCGGACAAGGCGGCGCCCGGAGAGAACCGGGCGCCGCCTACGCGTCCGCGCCCTTGACCCGCTCCGCGCGGACCACCGCGCCCAGCGCCTCGTGGGCCTCGGCCATCACCCGTTCCACCAGCTCCGCGCAGCTGGGCAGATCCTCGATCAGGCCCGCCACCTGGCCCGAGGCCATCACCCCCAGATCCGTCCGGCCGTCGACCATGGATGCCTTCAGCAGCATCGGTGTGTTGGCTGCCAGCAGGACCTGGCTCCACGACAGGTCCTTGCCGTGCTTCATGGCGAGACCGTCGCGCACCATCCGGGACCAGCTCAGCCCGGAGATCCGCCGGAAGCCCGACGCCCGGCGCACCGCCTGCGCCAGGGCCCGGACCCGGCCCGCGTGCTCCAGCGCCGCGACCATCTCCGTACGCAGCATCCGGTGCGGGAGCCCGTCCACCGCCGTGGTGACCGTGACGTCCTTGACGCCCGCCGCCAGATAACGGGCCTTCACCGCGTCCGGCACGGTCGAGTCCGACGTCAGCAGGAACCGGGTGCCCATCGCGATGCCCGCCGCCCCGAACGCCAGCGCCGCGACCAGGCCCCGGCCGTCGCGGAAACCGCCCGCCGCGATCACCGGGATGTCCACCGCGTCCACGACCTGGGGCAGCAGCACCGTGGTCGCCACCTCACCGGTGTGCCCGCCGCCCTCGCCGCCCTGCACGATCACCGCGTCCGCGCCCCACGCCGCGACCTTCTCGGCATGACGCCGGGCGCCGATCGACGGGATCACGACCACACCCGCGTCCTTCAGCTCGGCGATCAGCTCCTCCGAGGGGGCCAGCGCGAAGGACGCCACCTTCACGCCCTCGTCGATGATGATCCGTACCCGCTCGCGCGCGTCGCCCGCGTCGGCGCGCAGATTGACGCCGAACGGCTCGTCCGTACGGGACTTGACCTCCCGCACCGCCGCCCGCAGCTGCTGGGTGGTCATCGTCGCGGAGGCCAGGACGCCGAGGGCGCCGGCGCGGGCCGTGGCGGAGACCAGGCGGGGGCCCGCGACCCAGCCCATGCCGGTCTGGACGATGGGGTGGCGGACGCCGACGAGCTCCGTGAGCGCCGTCCGCATCAGACCCTGACCTCGCGGTTCCGGGTGCCCTGCGGGTCGATGACCTCGCGGATCAGGGACAGCTCCGCGGCGGTCGGCTCCCGGGTGTACGGGACGTCGTCCGCGATCGTGAGCGCGAAACCGGTGGCCTCGCGGACCTGGTCGACGGTGACGCCGGGGTGCAGCGAGGCCAGGCGCATGGAGCGGTCCGGGGTCACGAAGTCGAAGACGCCGAGATCGCTCACCACGCGCGGGATGCGGTGGTAGCGGCTCGCCGACGGACCGGCCGCGGCGGCACTGTCGTAGCCGACCCCGCAGATCATGTCGACGCGCTCGACGAAGACCCGGGTGGAGTGCTTGGGAATCCAGTAACTGACCGGGTTGTTCAGGGTGTTGACCGGGGCGCCGCGCACGCCGAGCAGCTGGCGGGAGGGCTGTTCCCAGTCGCCGATGCAGGAGATGTTCTGGTTGCCGAACCGGTCGATCTGGCTCGCCCCCATCATCACGTGGCGCCTGCCGCCGGTGACCATGGCGAGGTGCTGGCGGTAGGGCAGCCAGCCCTCCGTCGTACCGTCCGGGGCGACGAGCAGCGCCTCGCCGTCGGTGAGCAGCAGATCGGGCGAGAAGGTGCGCCTGGCGAGCCGGGCGCCGACGGACGGGACGAGGCCCATCGGGCTGGCGAGCACCTCGCCGTTGTCGCGCCAGGCATCGGCGCAGGCGATCACGCAGTACTCGGCCCGGGTGACCGCGGTCGGGTTCGCGGTCGTGTTCTCCGTGGTCATTTCTGCTCCTCGTGCCAGGTCCGGACGGCCGACTGGTAGCTCTTCTCGTCGCCCCCGGCGGGCAGGAAGCGCTCGCTGAAGGCCGCCCAGGCGTCGGGGTCGGCGGCGGCGGTCGCGTACGCCTTCTGGAACGCCTCGTCGCGCGGATGGTCGGGCACGCAGGAGGTGAAGTGCGCGCCGTTCGGGGTCTCGACGACACCGGTGACGGAGTGCCGCTTGACGAGGAGGGTCTGCGGGGCGGCGTTCCCGGTCAGCTCGGCCGTGTCCACGAGGCGCTCGCAGGACATGTACGCGGCGTCCGCGGCCTCGCAGAACAGGTCGTCGAAGTACGGGTCGGGGCCGAGGTACTGGCCGTTGCCGAACCGGTCGGCGCGGTTCAGGTGGACCAGCGCGGCGTCCATCCGCAGCGCGGGCATCGCGACGAACTCCTCGCTGTCCTCGTACGGAGAAGTCACCGTGCGCAGGCCCGGGTTGACCCGCATCACGTCGGAGCCGATACCGGCGCGCACGGGGAGGAACGGCAGCCGGTTCGCGGCGGCGTGCAGCCCCCACATGAACATGGCCTCGTCGATCTCCATCAGTTCGAACGCGCCGCGCTGGCGGGCCGCCCTGAAATGGGGTTCGAGCGGGATCGAGTCGAGCGTGACGAAGGCCGCGACCAGTCTCCGGATCCTGCCGGCGGCGGCGAGCAGCCCCACGTCGGGGCCGCCGTACGAGACCACGGTGAGATCGGTGATCTCGGAGCGGAGCAGCGCCCGCACCAGCGCCATGGGTTTGCGGCGCGAGCCCCAGCCGCCGATGCCGATCGTCATCCCGCTGCTGAGCCGGGAGACCACGTCGTCGGCCGTCATGGTCTTGTCGGTCGTGGTCATGCCTCATGCCTCCTTGCCGAACGTTTCGCGGACGCGGTCGGCGACCCCGCTGAGGTTGGCCTCGAAGGTGAAGCCCTGCTCGAAGCGGTAGCTGCGGCGTACGTCCACCGGGTCGATGCCGTTGATGGCGGCCTTGGCCAGCCGGATCAGATACCCGTCCTTGCGGGCTATCTCGCCCGCCAGTTCCAGTGCCGCACCGAGGAGTTCCTCGCGCGGTACGACCTTCCAGACCGAGCCGTGGGAGTGCAGTTCGGCGGCGGTCGCGGTGCGCGAGGTGTAGTAGAGCGCGCGCATCAGGTGCTGGGGCACCAGCCGGGCCAGATGGGTCGCCGCGCCGAGCGCGCCCCGGTCCAGCTCGGGCAGGCCGAACGTGGCGTCGTCGCTCGCCACGATCGCGTCGGCGTTGCCCACGAGGCCGATGCCGCCGCCGAGGCAGTAGCCGTTCACCGCGGCGACGACCGGGACCTCGCACTCGTAGACGGCGGCGAACGCCTCGTAGCAGCCCCGGTTGGCGCCGATCAGGGCCTCGTGCCCGGTGTCGCGCTGCATCTCCTTGATGTCGACGCCCGCGTTGAATCCCCGTCCGGCGGCGGCCAGTACGACGCAGCGGACCTCGGGGTCGCGGCCCGCCGAGCGGAGCGCGTCGGCGAGGTCGTACCAGCCTTGCACGGGCAGCGCGTTGACGGGCGGGTGGTCGACGGTGACGAGCCGGATGCCCTTGCCGGGACTTGCGGTGGAGACACCCATGAGCGAATCAGCTACCTTTCCACCAAACATTTGTTAGGTGTGGAAGGTAGCAGCCTGCCCCCGCATCGCCAACAAGGAGGCGAGTGATGAGTGGTCTGTGCGACGGCCGCGTGGTGATCGTGACGGGTGCGGGGCGCGGGCTCGGCCGGGCCCATGCGCTCGCCTTCGCCGCAGAGGGCGCGAAGGTGGTCGTCAACGATCTGGGCGTCGGCCCCGGCGGCGACGGCGGCTCCGCCGGCCCGGCCCGGCAGGTGGTGGACGAGATCGTGGCGGCGGGCGGCGAGGCGGTCGTGCACGGGGGCGACATCGCCACGACCGAGGGGGCCGCGTCACTGGTCACGGCCGCCCTGGGGAGCTTCGGGCGGCTGGACACCCTGGTCAACAACGCGGGGTTCCTGCGCGACCGGATGCTGGTGAATCTGGACGAGGACGACTGGGACGCCGTGATGCGGGTCCATCTCAAGGGTCACTTCCTGCCGTTGCGCCACGCGGCCGCGCACTGGCGGGCCGAGGCGAAGGCGGGCCGCACGCCGGTCGCCCGGGTGATCAACACCAGTTCCGGCGCGGGGCTGCTCGGCAGCGTCGGCCAGGGCAACTACTCCGCCGCGAAGGCCGGGATCGTCGGCCTGACGCTGGTCGCCGCGGAGGAGACGGCCCGGTACGGGGTCCAGGTCAACGCGATCGCCCCGGCGGCCCGGACCCGGATGACGGAGCGGACCTTCGCGCAGGCGATGGCGGCGCAGGGGGAGGGCGGGTTCGACGCGATGGCCCCGGAGAACGTGTCCCCGCTGGTGGTGTGGCTCGGCTCGGCCGCGAGCGACGGGGTGAGCGGGCGGGTCTTCGAGGTGGAGGCCGGGCGGATCACGGTCATGGAGGGCTGGCGGCCCGGCCCCACCGCGGACCGGGGCGCGCGATGGGAGCCGGCGGAGGCGGGGGAGGCGGTACGGAAACTGCTCGCTCGGGCGGAGCCGGCGCAGCCGGTGTACGGGGCGCGGTAGGGCCGGTCCGGCCCTGATCCGCCGGACGGGTCCAGGCGGTACGCCGAGTGGGGCGGCGCAGCGGACTTCGGCCCGGCCGGTGTCAATCCGCCCGCGGGCCCGGGAGATGGCGCCGCACCTTGTCGCTGGGGTCGGCCGCCAGCCGGTCGGCCCTCCGGCCCAGTTCCCGCGGGTCCAGAATGCTCAGGGCCCGCCAGGCCTCGGCGCGTACGCGGGCCTTGGGGTGGGCCGTGAAGTCCAGGATCCGGGGTACGTCGCACGCGCCGCCCGGGTCGGCCAGCCCGCCGAGCGCGCCGATGGCGGTCGCGTCCGGGACGGAAGCCGGTGCCAGGGCGTCGCGATACACCCGCGGCGCGAGATCCGTGTGCCCGCGGGCGTACAGCGTGGCGCGGGCGTGGTAGCGGATCCGGGCGTCCGGGTCGAGCACGGCCCGCCGCACATGTGCCTCGCCCTGCGGGCTGCGGGCCCTGGCCCGCAGGGCCCGCAGGCGTATGCGGGGGCTGCTGCTGCCTTCGAGGAGCGGAAGCAGTGCGTCCCGCTCGGCCGGTGTCAGCCGCGAGGACGTGGCGGTGCGGGCTGCCCACTGCCACAGGGCGGGGTCCCGGGCCGTGAAGGCGGTCCCGACGGCCGCGACCGGATCGGTCCGGGCGAGCCACCGCAGACAACTCCCGCGGACCAGGGGGTCGTCCGACCGGGCCCCGCCACAGCGCGTCCGTCCCGGCGCGGTGGAGCACGTGTGCCCGTATCCATCGCCGGACGAGGAGTGCGGCGGTGGAGACGGGACCCCGGGGCCGCCGCGGCTCCACGGCTCATGTGCTGCAGTCCAGGACCGTCCGGCACAGCCCGCACCGCGCCCGCACCCGGCCCCGTACCGGGACCCGGATGCGCTGGTGGCAGGTCGGGCAGGGGAAGGAGACCCGCAGTCCGTCCGGGGTGCCCTCGAAGGTGTACGGAACGCCGGGGGCGGCCGGGGCGCCCGGATGGTCCTGGGCGTGCCGCCGGTCCTTCGCGTAGCGGCGGCGGCCCGCCCAGCCCGCCGCCGTGAGCGGCGGCTGCCGGGTGTCCTGGAGGGCCTGTGCGCGCCCCTTCGTGTAGGCCGTGTAGGCCTGCGGGCTGGTGAACCACGGTGACGGGTCCTCGTCGAAGGCCAGCGCCCGCTTGGCGAGGACGTATCCGAACTCCTCCGGGGTGAGATAGCCGAGCTTCTGGCTGGAGACCTCGTCCTCGCGGAAGGCGTCGAGCAGCAGCCAGCCCGCGCCCAGGTACGTGGTCACGGTGTCGGTGAGGATCTCGTTGTCGCGCGTACCGGGGAACTCCAGGCCCAGGCGGTGCAGCAGCACATGGGTGACCTCGTGCGAGAGCGCGGCGCCGATGTCCCTGCGGTGGGTGCGGAAGCGGTCGTTGAGTTCGACGAAGTACTCCGGCCCCGCGGCCAGTTCGACGTCGGCGGCGTGTTCCATCGCGCGGAAGGCGACGATCATGCGGGCGTCCGGCAGATGCAGATGCTGGACCACCGCCCGCGCCACCCGCTGGGCGCCGAGATGGAGATCGTCCTGGTCGGAGAAGGCGGCGTCGACGGGGGCGAGGCTCGTCGCGTAACCGCGGACACCGTCGTACGAGAGCCGCCGGTACAGCGCCGTGATCGCGGACCGGACCGTTTCGAGATGCGGGAAACCGTGGACCACCGGGCTGCCGGTGCTCCGGCCGTCGTTCCGGCTGCCGTCCGCCACGTTTCACCCCCTGTCCGCGAGGCCCGACCGGATTTCACTGTAGCCGGAACGCCGTGGGTGATCTTGGCCGGAAAGTGATCCTTGTGGGCGCCGTGATCATTTCCCGATAATCCGAACCGTGCCTTTGTCGGGAGCATGGCTATCGGTGCGGTGGTGTGCCGCACACGGTCGGCACCCGGCCCGGGCGCAGGCACTCCCCACAAGTACCCCCCCACAAGCACCCCCCACGAAAGAAGGCAGTCTCTTGAAGCAGCTCCTGCGTGCCGTGAAGAGATGTTCCGTCATAGCCGCCGTCGTCCTCGCGGCCGTCAGCCTCCAGCCCGCCGGGGCCTCCGCGTCCCCCCAGCCGGTCGTCGGCGGAACCCGTGCCGCCCAGGGCGAATTCCCGTTCATGGTCCGGCTGTCCATGGGATGCGGCGGCGCACTCTACGCCAAGGACATCGTCCTCACCGCCGCGCACTGCGTGGACGGCTCGGGCAACAACACCTCCATCACCGCCACCGCGGGCGTCGTCGACCTGCAGTCCTCCAGCGCGATCAAGGTCAAGTCCACCAAGGTCCTCCAGGCCCCCGGCTACAACGGCGCGGGCAAGGACTGGGCGCTCATCAAGCTCGCCAAGCCCATCGACCTGCCGACCCTGAAGATCGCCACCACCACCGCGTACAACAACGGCGACTTCAACATCGCCGGCTGGGGCGCGGCCACCGGGGGCGGCGCCCAGCAGCGCTACCTGCTCAAGGCCTCCGTGCCGTTCGTCTCCGACGCCGACTGCCAGGCCGCGTACGGCAGCGACCTCGTCCCCGGTGACGAGATCTGCGCCGGACTGATCGACACCGGCGGCGTCGACACCTGCCAGGGCGACTCCGGCGGCCCCATGTTCCGCAAGGACAACGCCGGAGCCTGGATCCAGGTGGGCATCGTCAGCTGGGGCAAGGGCTGCGCCGAGCCCGGCTACCCCGGTGTGTACAGCGAGGTCTCGACGTTCGCCGCCAACATCGCGTCCGCGGCAGCCACGCTCTGACCCCGGCCCCGGCCGGTTCCTGAATCACACCTGAACATCCCCGGGGGTGCCCGTCCGGACGGGCACCCCCGGACCCAGCTCCGCGTACGGCGCGCCCGCGCCCTCCAGCTCCAGCACCCACACCTCGTTGACGCCCTCCCGCAGCACCGGCCCCGGCACGTACAGCGTCCGCTGCGCGCCCACCGACCAGTAGCGGCCCAGGCCGAAGCCGTTCACCCACACGAACCCACGCGTCCAGCCCGGCAGTTCGAGCCCCGCATGCCCGGTACCCTCCACCCCGGCGACCTCGAACGTCCCCCGGAACAGCCCGGTCGCCCCGGCCCCCTCCGCACCGCCGAACGCCACCTTCGCCACCGCGTCCGGCTCCTCGAACGCCTCCAGCCGCAGCGCCCGCGCCCGCACCCCGTGCAGATACTGCCGCTCGTGCCGCACCCCGCCCGTGATCCCCTTGGGCTCACCGAGCCGCGGCCCGTAATTGACCCGGCCCAGCGACTCCACCCACAGCTCGACCTCCGCAGGCCCGGCCACCGGCTCGTCCAGGGTGCAGTTCTCCTCGGTCAGCACACCCGCCCGGACCCCGTCCACGTACACCACGGCCCGGTCCCGGAGCCCCGCCGCACTCAGCTCGTAGGGTTGGCGCGGGCCCGGCACACCCACCTGGTAGCGCACCAGACCCCGGTCGACCCCCAGCTCCTCGAAGGTCGGCGGCACACCGGACGGCGCCGCCTCCTCGTCACCCAGCGCCTCCAGCACCGCATCCAGCGGCGCCCGCTCCGTCAGCTCCGCCCGCACCGCAACCGCAAGCCCGGCGGGCTCCGGCGGAAGCTCCGGAAGCGGCCCGTCCGCGTACTCGGCGAGCACCTCGCGGAACAGCCGGAACTTCTCCGTGGGACGGCCGTACTCGTCGATCGGCGCGTCGTAGTCGTACGAGGTCACCGTCGGCAGGAAGTCCTGGTCCTGGACCGGACCGGACCGGTTCGCCCCCGCCCACCCGGCGAAGTTCGTCCCGCCGTGCGCCATGTAGATGTTCACCGACGCCCCGCACTCCAGGATCTCCCGCAGCGCCTCGGTGGCCTGCGCGGGCTTTTGCACGATCGGCTCGGCACCCCAGTGCTCGAACCACCCGCACCAGAACTCCATGCACATCAGCGGCCCCTTCGGCTGATGGCGGCGCAGCACCTCGAACGCCTTGCGCGCACCCGAGCCGAAGTTCGCCGTGGCCAGCAGCCCCGGCACGGAACCGCCCGTGAGCATGTGGTCCTCCGGCCCGTCGGAGGTGAACAGCGGCACGGTCACCCCGCGCTCACGCAGCATCCCGGCCACCCGCTGGAGGTAGACCTGATCGGAGCCGAAACTCCCGTACTCGTTCTCCGCCTGGACCATGATCACCGGCCCGCCGCGGCTGATCTGCCGCTGCACCACCTGCGGCAGCAGCGCCGTGAACCACCGCTCCACGGCACCCAGGTACTCCGCGTCACGCGACCGCACCCGCCGGCCGAACCGCCCCGTCACCCAGGCCGGCAGACCACCGTTCTCCCACTCGGCACAGATGTACGGCCCCGGGCGGACGATCGCCCACAGCCCGGCCCGCTGCGCCGCGTCCAGGAACCGGCCGAGCGCCGCCACGTCCCGGAACCGGCCCGGCCGCGGCTCGTGCAGATTCCACGGCACATACGTCTCGACACAGTTCAGCCCCATGGCGCGCAGCATCGACAGCCGGTGATCCCACTGCGCCTCGTGCACCCGGAAGTAGTGCAGGGCCCCCGACAGCAGCCGTACGGGCTTCCCGTCGAGCCGGAAGTGGTCGTCCCCCACGGTGAAGTCAGCCATCGTGCTCGTACTCTCCTGTGCGTGTGGTCCCCGGAGCCGTACGGCCCCGGGCCCGTACGACGGCACGCACCACGGAGCGGGCGAACCCGGGAGGAATCTTGCGTCCCAGCTTCTCCCCCTGGCGTCCTGCCGGTCCATGGACAAAGATCACTGCTGTTTGGACACAATTGTTCGGACCAACTGTTCGGATCAATGCGAGAAAAAGGGAGGAAGGAAGGCCGATGTACCACACCTGGATGCGTTTCTTCACTCCCAGCCCGCTCCACCACCGGCTGGGCCTCGTCTGCCTGGGCGTGGGACTCCAGCACGGCGCGCTGCCCACCGTCGGCCCACGCACCCTCGACCACCACGTGGCCGTCGTCATCAACTCCGGCAGCGGCTGGTTCACCGGACCCGACGGCCGCCGGATCCCCGTCACCACGCCCAGCCTGATCTGGCTCACCCCCGGCACCCCGCACCACTACGGCGCCGACCCCGGCACCGGCTGGGACGAGAGCTTCGTCGACTTCACCGGCCCCGCCACCGCCACCTACACCGAACTCGGCTACATCGAGCCCGACCGCCCGCTCGTCCCGCTCGCCGACACGGCGGGCCCCCGCGCCGCGATCGGACGGATCGTACGCGCGGCACGGCGCGGCAACCCGCTCCTTGAGGTCGAGACCGGCGCCGCCGTCCACGAACTCCTCGTCGCCCTGCGCCGGGCCCGCGCCGATGTCAGCCCCGACGGCGACCCCGTACTCCAGGCCCTCGCCCGCGACGCCTTCCAGCCACTGTCCGTCGCCGAGCACGCCGCCCGGAACGGCATGACACCCGCCGAACTGCGCACGGCGGTACGGCGGAGCGCCGGGTGCAGCCCCAAGGACTACCTCCTCGGCATCCGGCTCGGCCGCGCCAAGGAACTCCTCGCCGCCACGGAGCTGCCGGTCGCCGCCGTCGCCCGACGCGTCGGCTACGACGACCCGGCGTACTTCTCCCGCCTCTTCGCCCGCCGGGTCGGCACCGCACCGGTCCGCTTCCGCGAACAGCAGGGCCGCAACGTACCGGGCGGCTGGAGCGACCAGGTCCCGGACCCCGGGAACCCACCGACGATCACCCCGCTGGGCCCGGTCGGTCTAAGCTCGCTGACCATGACCACGAGGGACATCGACGAGTCCGTGAACGCGGAACTGACCCGGCTGCGCGAGAGCATCGACAACATTGACGCCGCTGTTGTCCATATGCTCGCCGAGCGCTTCAAATGCACCCAGCAGGTCGGCCACCTCAAGGCCGCCCACCAGCTCCCCCCGGCCGACCCGGCCCGCGAGAGCAGGCAGATCGCCCGGCTGCGGCAGCTGGCGGAGAGCGCACACCTGGATCCGGCCTTCGCCGAGAAGCTGCTGAACTTCATCGTGGCGGAGGTCATCCGCCACCACGAACGGATCGCGGAGGAATCGGCGACGAACGGGGAGGCGTGAGCCCCGGGGACGCAGGACCCACCGGCCGGCGCGGCCTGCGCCTCCACCACACCACCCAGGCACTCACCAGCAGCCCGAGCCCCGTGGCCAGCACGACGAGCCCGGCCGACGCCGACTCATTGACGTGATCGCCGTTGCCCACGGGTTCGGGCGCCCCGGAAGCCGCCCAGTCGGGCAGGAACAACAGACCCACCCCCACCAGGGCCGGCACCGCCCAGCCGAACCGCTCAGGACGCGAGGACCGGACGGACACCAGGGCACCCACGGCCAGCAGCACCGCACAGCCGAGCGCAGGCAGCACCGTGCACATCAGCCACTCGGACAGCAACGGCCGCCAGTACCACTCCGATTCCGGCCTCGGCCCGTCGAAGTAGTACAGGGTCCGAGGCTGCGGTTCACCCATGAAGTCCCGGACGGTCCCCGGCACCAGACCACCCAGCAGCCCTCCCGAGAGGACGAGCCCCGCGAACCGCACCACCGCGACCCCGCCGCGCTCCCTCCACCAGGCCACCGGGACGACCCGGAGCACCACCACGGCACACCAACCCGCCAGCAGCCCCAGGAACACCCCCTTGACCGCTCCGTAACCGATCGGAGTCCAGACGTTCCAGGGATAGTTCTCCAGACGCGCCGCCCGCCAACTCCCCACCAGACACCAGGCGACCGCACCCGCCGCCACACCCCACGGCACAACCCCCACAACCCACCGCCGCCCACCCCGCCCCGCCACCGCTCCGAACACGACCCGCCCCATCCGCTCCGGCACCCCCGCCCACCACGAGGCCGCATGCCCCGCCGCAACGCGGGACGCGACAGCCGCACGCACGGTTGCAACGGGCCGGGCGCGACGCCTGGCACGCACTCTCGCCGCACCGGGCGTAGACCCAAGTACATCCAGTACGAGGGTCTGCGCCCGGCACGCCGAGAGCACGCACCAGACGCCGCGAAGCCGCCCTCCGGGCGACGAAAGGAATACTCAGACAGGCCCTCGCCCACTGCCTGCCCGGCGCCGTCCGCTACCGGTCCTTCTGGGACCTCATGAACGACGAGTACCGCAACTTCCGCGGCGACCAGAAATAGGCGCCCCCTCCGAGCCCCCGACCCCATACCACTCAGCCGTGGGAGAACCCGCCTGCGGCGCGCCCACCGCGTACGGCAGCATGGACGCATGTCCGTACTGACGCGCGACGAAGCGCAGACCCGAGCCCAGTTCCTCGACGTACACCGGTACACGATCGACCTCGATCTGACCGCGGGGGAGGAGACCTTCGACTCCCGCACCGTCATCCAGTTCACCGCAGCCGCGGCCGGAGACACCTTCGTCGAACTCAAGCCGGCCACCCTGCGCTCGATCAGCCTCGACGGACAACCCCTCGACCCCGCCGACCTCGTCGAGAACCGCTTCCCGCTCACCGCACTCACCCCCGGCACCCACGAGCTGCGCATCGACGCCGCCATGAGCTACTCCCGCACCGGCGAAGGCATGCACCGCTTCACCGACCCGACCGACGGCGAGACATACGTCTACACCCAGCTCTTCATGGAAGACGTCCAGCGCGTCTTCGCCGCGTTCGACCAGCCCGACCTCAAGTCCGTCTTCGAACTCACCGTCACCGCCCCCGAAGGCTGGACCGTCCTCGGCAACGGCATCGCCGAACACCGCGGCGACGGCCACTGGGCCCTGGCCGCCACCCCGCTGATCTCCACCTACCTCGTCGCCGTCGCCGCCGGCCCCTGGCACTCCGTGACCACCGAACACGCCGGACTGCCCTTCGGCATCCACTGCCGCCGCTCACTGGCCCCCCACCTCGACACGGACGCCGACGAGATCCTCGACATCACCCGGGCCTGCTTCGACCGCTTCCACGAGAAGTTCGACGAGCCCTACCCCTTCGACTCCTACGACCAGGCCTTCGTACCCGAATTCAACGCCGGCGCCATGGAGAACCCCGGCCTCGTCACCTTCCGCGACGAGTTCATCTACCGCTCCGCCGTCACCGACACCGAACGCCAGACCCGCGGCATGGTCATCGCCCACGAAATGGCCCACATGTGGTTCGGCGACCTCGTCACCCTCGCCTGGTGGGACGACATCTGGCTCAACGAGTCCTTCGCCGAATACATGGGCTACCAGACCCTCGCCGAAGCCACCCGCTTCACCGACACCTGGGTCGACTTCGGCGTCGCCCGCAAGGGCTGGGGCTACGACGCCGACCAGCGCCCCTCCACCCACCCCGTCGCACCCGACCCGGACGCCGTCCCCGACACCGCGTCCGCAATGCTCAACTTCGACGGCATCTCCTACGCCAAGGGCGCATCCGCCCTGCGCCAACTCGTCGCCTGGCTCGGCGAGAAGGACTTCCTGGCCGGCATCAACACCCACTTCGCCCGCCACAAATTCGCCAACGCCACCCTCGCCGACTTCATCGACAACCTCGCATCGGCCACCGACCGCGACGTCCACGCCTGGGCCGAAGCCTGGCTGCGCACCACCGGAGTCGACACCCTCACCTCCCACATCGAGGAAACCGACAGCACCTGGACCCTCGGCGTCCACCACAACGGCAGCCGCCCCCACCGCATCGCCGTCGGCGCCTACGACCACGCCCCGGACACCCACACCGGCACCGACCGGCTCGTCCTGCGCGAACGCTACGAGATCGACGTCCCCCAGAACGGCACACCCCAAGCACGCCCCGGCCGCCGCCCCGCACTCCTCGTCCTCAACGACGGCGACCTCAGCTACGCCAAGATCCGCCTCGACACCCAATCCTGGGAAACCGTCGCCACCGGCCTCTCCGGCATCCCCGACGCCCTGACCCGCGCCGTCGTCTGGAACACCGCCCGCGACATGGTCCGCGACGGCGACCTCGCCCCCACCACCTACCTCGAAGCGGCCCGCACCCACCTCCCGCTCGAAACCGACCTCGCCCTCGCCCAGGGCGTACTCGCCTTCGCCGACACCCACATCGCCCGCCGCTACCTCACCCCCGAACACCGCCCCGCCGCCCTCGCCACCCTCACCGCCCTCTGCCGCGACCTCATCCGCCGCACCGAGGACGGCCACAACCCCGGCCTCCGCCTCATCGCCGTACGCCACCTCATCGACGCCGCCACCCAGCCCGACACCATCCAGGACTGGCTCACCAACGGCACCGTCCCCGGCGGACCCGAACTCGACCCCGAACTGCGCTGGCGCATCCTCACCCGCCTCGCCGTCCTCGGCGCCACCGACGAAGCCACCATCGCCGCCGAACTCGAACAGGACCCCAGCGCCACCGGCCAGGAAGGCGCCGCCCGCTGCCGCGCCGCCCTCCCCACCCCCGAGGCCAAGACCACCGCCTGGAACGCCCTGTTCAACGACGACAGCCTCTCCAACTACCTCTTCACCGCCACCGCCCAAGGCTTCTGGCAGCCCGAACAGGCCGACCTCGTAAGCGAATACGTCCCCCGCTACTACCCCGAGGCCACCCGCCTCGCCGCCCGCCGGGGACCCGCCATCGCCGACGCCGCAGGACGCTACGCCTTCCCCACGTACGCCGTGGACACCGACAACCTCCACCTCGGCGAACAAGCCCTCAACGACAAGGCCCTCATCCCCGCCCTGCACCGCAAGCTCACCGACCAGATCGACGACCTGCGCCGCGCCCTCCACGTACGCAACACCCACTGACCCACAACACCGCACCACCCGTGCCCGGCGCCACCCCACCACACAGGGGGACGCCGGGCACACCCATGTCCACCGCCGCACCCATACCACCGGAACCCACCCCAACACCCCCACACCCCACCACCCGTCCCCCTTTCGAGTTCACCTCACCCGGCTCCCCGGCCGCGCCCCCGGAAACCCGGACAAGCTGGCATGTCCACCCATGCCCCGCGCGCACCCGAAGGGCCCACCACGATGCCCACCCCACCCCCACCCCTCGCCGGAACCACCACCGGCCCCGCCGCCCTGCGCCCCCTCATCGACACCGTCCTCACCGCACTCCACGACGGAGCCCACCGACGCGACGGCCCCCTCCCCGCCGGCGGCCCCGACGCCGTCACCCCACGGATGCGCACCGCCACCCACCCCCTCATCCCCGACCACGGCACCGGCCCCCACAACGCCCTGCGCACCCTCGTCACCGCCCTCACCGAAGGCGCCGCAGACCCCGCCGACCCCCTCTGCACCGCCCACCTCCACACCCCACCCCTCGCCCTCGCCACCGCAGCGGACCTCGCCGCCTCCGCCCTCAACCCCTCCATGGACTCCTGGGACCAGGCCCCCGCCGCCTCCGCCCTCGAAGCCGACACCACCGCCGCACTCGCCGCCGAGATCTACCCCCACCAACCCACCCCCGACGCACTCATCACCACCGGCGGCACCGAAGCCAACCAACTCGCCCTCCTCCTCGCCCGCGAACGCAACGGCCCCGTACAGACCATCTGCGCCGCCAACGCCCACCACAGCATCACCCGCGCCGCCTGGCTCCTCGGCCTCCCCCAACCCGTTGTCATCCCCGCCCCCACCGGCGTCATGGACCTCGCCGCACTCGACGAAGCCCTCACCCGACACGACCACCCCCTCCTCGTCACCGCCACCGCCGGCACCACCGACACCGGCCAGATCGACCCACTCGCCGACATCGCCGACCTCTGCGCCACCCACGGCGCCGAACTCCACATCGACGCCGCCTACGGCGGCCCCCTCCTCTTCAGCCCCACCCACCGAGGCAAGGTCCACGGCCTCGACCGCGCCCACAGCGTCACCCTCGACCTGCACAAACTCGGCTGGCAACCCGCCCCCGCAAGCATCCTCGCCGTCCCCCACCGCCACCACCTCGACCCACTCCACCACCAAGCCCCCTACCTCAACGCCGACGACGACACCGAAGCCGGCCTCCCCGACCTCCTCGGCCGCTCCCTGCGCACCACCCGACGCCCCGACGCCCTCAAGATCGCCGTCACCCTCCAGGCACTCGGCCGCACCGGAATCGCCGACCTCATCGACCGCACCCTCACCACCGCCCACCACCTCGCCGACCTCATCGCCAAAACCCCCACCCTCGACCTCTACGACCGCCCCACCATCAGCACCGTCCTCTTCCGCCCCACCGACGCCGACGACACCACCGTCGCCACCATCCGCCGCACCCTCCTCACCCGCGGCCAAGCCGTACTCGGCCGCGCCCACACCGACAACCGCCTCTGGCTCAAAGCCACCCTCCTCAACCCCCACACCACCCCCGACCACCTCCGCACACTCCTCGACCTCGTCAACCAACTCGCCAACGACCTCGCGGAAGGCAACACCCCCCGATGACCGACCTGCCCACCCCCGACACCGACCAGCCACACGACCTCATCGGCATCGGCATCGGCCCCTTCAACCTCTCCCTCGCCGCCCTCGCCCACGGCATCCCCGCCAACCCCCGCCCCCTCACCGCCGCCTTCTACGAACAACGCCCCGCCTTCCACTGGCACCCCGGCCTCCTCATCGACGGAGCCAGCCTCCAAGTCCCCTTCCTCGCCGACCTCGTCACCCTCGCCGACCCCACCAGCCCCTGGACCTTCCTCAACTACCTACGCAGCCGCGACCGGCTCTTCCCCTTCTACTTCGCCGAACGCTTCCACATCCAACGCGCCGAATACGACGCCTACTGCCGCTGGGTCACCGACCAGCTCCCCGGACTCCACTTCAGCCACCAGGTCGACGCCGTCCGCTGGAACAACCAACGCGAACTCTTCGAAATCGACTTCACCCAACTCGACAACGAAGGCGAAGCCGAAGCACTCGGCCGCGCCCACACCCGCAACATCGCCCTCGGCATCGGCACCGAGCCCCACATCCCCGAACCCCTCAAACCCCTCACCGAAGCCGAGAACGTCCCCGTCATCCACTCCGCCGACTACCTCCACCACCGACAAGAACTCCTCGAAGCCCCCCACATCACCGTCATCGGCTCCGGACAATCCGGCGCCGAAATCTTCCTCGACCTCCTGCGCGCCCGCCCCACAGGCCACGAAAACCTCCACTGGCTCGCCCGCACCCAGGCCTTCGCACCCATGGAGTACTCAAAACTCGGCCTCGAACACTTCACCCCCGACTACAGCCGCTACTTCCACGCCCTCCCCGAATCCGTACGCGACGAACTCGTCCCCCACCAATGGCAACTCCACAAAGGCATCGACGCCGACACCATCGCCGCCATCCACGACGAGCTCTACCGCCGCACCCTCCACGGCGGCTGGCCCGACACCACCCTCACCCCCGGCGTCTCCGTACGCACCGCAGGACGCGTAGCCAACACCCGCATCGAGCTCCACCTCGAACACACCCAACAGAACACCCGCAGCCGACTCACCACCGACGCCGTCGTCCTCGCCACCGGCTACCGCGAACGCCCCCTCGACCGCATCCTCACCGGCCTCGACCCCTACATGCGCCGCGACGCCTCCGAACGCCCCCGCATCGACGACCGGTTCCGCCTCGTCCTCGACCCCACCGTCACCGGCAACGTCTACGTACAGAACGCCGAACGCCACACCCACGGCGTCGGCGCCCCCGACCTCGGACTCGCCGCCTGGCGCAGCGCCACCATCCTCAACGACCTCACCGGCACCAACCCCTACCCCCTCCCCGAACGCACCGCCTTCACCACCTTCGGCCTCACCCCCCACAACCCCTGCGTCCCCACCCAAGGACCCGACCTCATCCCCCTCGCCCGGAACACCTGACACCCACCACACACAGAAGGCGGCCGCCCCCTCCCGAAGGAGAAAACGGCCGCCCACCAGAACAACCGGCTAGAACACCGGCGTGCCCTCACGCGTCAGACGCCAGTCCACCGAAGCGAACTGCGCACCATCCACCGAACCCTTCGCCTGCACCCAGGCAATGATCGTGTTACGGATCTCCTCCGAATTCGCCCACAACTGCTCGGCACCCGCCACATGCGGGAAGTTACCGCCACCACTGGCCCGGTAATTGTTCACCGCCAGCACGAACTCCGCCGCCGGATCGATCGGCTTCCCCCCGAACGAAAGATTCACGATCCGCGAACCATTCGGCTTCGCAATATCGATCTCGTACGTCAGACCCGACACCGCGTCATAGTTGTAATCCGGAGTGCTGTCCGCATTCGTCAACTTCGCCGTGTCCACCGGAGCACCCACCGGAGTCTGCACGTAATACCGCGCCGAGAACTCCAGGTAATCCTTCAGCTGCGCACCCGTCAGCAGACGTGCCTCAAGCGTGTTCTCGAACGGATACAGACCCGCCGCATCCTTGATCGTCACATCACCGGCCGGGATCTGCGCCGTACGCGAGAAACACGACGCCTGCGAAAGCACCGGAAGCGCCGCATACGCACCACCCGCCAACGCCGCCTTCACCGTCTCCGCCTGGACCACATTGATCAGATCGATGATCGGCTCGTCCTTCCAGGCCGCCTCCGCCGTCGCCATCGCCGCCGTCGACGTACCGATGACCTGATTGACGTACGCCACCACCTTCTTGTGCTCGTCCGCCAGCAGCCCCGTGATCTTCGGGTCCTCCGCCACAGTGTTGGAGTTCAACACCTGCGAACCCGCCTTCTCCACCACCCAGCGGCCCTTCTCCCACACCAGATCGAAGTCGAACAGCGTCAACCGCTGCCCCCACTTCAACGGCTCCGAAAGCACCACCTTCTTGCCGGTCCGCTTGTTCTCCACGAAATACTCGGGGATCTCCTGGTGCGCGTGCCCGACCAGAATCGCGTCGATCCCCGGCACCTGCTCGGCCACCAGACCCGCCGCATTCTCCACGTACGGAATCTGATCACCGTACGACGACGTACCACTGCTCCCCGAGTGCGCCGAGACGATCACCACATCCGCACCCATCGAACGAAGCCGCGGCACGAACTTCGCCGCCTGCTCCTCCAGCCCCGGGAACACCATCTTCCCGCTGACATTCGCCTTGTCCCAGATCGCGACACCCGGATTGGTCAGCCCCAGAATCGCGACCTTCACATCCCGGCCGTGCGGAGTACGCAACCGCTTGATGACATACGGAGCGAACGCCGGCCGCAACGTCTTCGCATCCAGCGCGTTCGCCCCCAGCAGCGGGAAGTCGCACTGCTCCTCGAACTTCCGCAGCACCGGAATGCCGTAGTTGAACTCATGGTTGCCCAGCGCCGCCGCGTCGTACCCGATCGCGTTCATCGCCTGAGCCATCGGATGCACCGGACCACGCTTCGCCGTGATCGGATCGATCTTGGCGTAGTAGTACGACAACTGGGTGCCCTGGATAGTGTCGCCCGCATCGATCATCAACGTGTTACGACGACCCTTCTCCCGGCGCACCTGATCCACCAACGTGGAAATCTTCGCCAAGCCGACATCGTTGTGCGCCTTGTCGTCGAACTCCTTGTCGGTGAAGTAGTCCCAGTTGAAGACATTCCCATGCAGATCGGTGGTGCCCATCACCGTGAACGAGTACCGCTTCGGCGGACGCCCATGACCGTGCCCATGGCCATGACCATGAGCCGTGGCAGGCACCGCGGAACCCCCCGCGATCGCCACACCCGCACCGGCGGCCGCCGATGTGCCCAGGAACGTCCTACGGTTCAGCGGCATTTCGTCTCCCACATCTCAGTTCTCACGCAGCTCTGTACTCGCACGACGCAGCTCCCCGACAACAAGGACCACCGCGCACAACGCGCGTAGATAATGACCCAGGAGCCACACCCGGCAACACCCCCTGCGGGTTTCGATCTGATGACCACCCGCTGTCGGACCCGGATGCGACAGTGGACCCATGACCAACACCCCACCGTCCTACGGCACCCCCGAACACCCCCGCGTCGCTGTCCGAGGCGAAGCCCGCCTCGAAGTCGACCCCGAAATCGCCCGCATCGGCATCACCGTCACCACCCGCGGCAAGGACCGCCGCAACGCCCTCGAAGACCTCACCCGCCGCAACAACCAAGTCCTCGAACTCGCACGCTCCTACGGACAAGCCGTAGAAAAACTCGAAACCGGCGCATTCTCCATCACGCCCGAACTCACCCAGAAAGGCCGCAACGAACAAATCCACGCCTACCACGGCCGCGTCCACATCACCGCCGTCCTCAACGACTTCACCGCACTGGGCGAACTGACCACCCGAATCGCCGACCTCGAAATGACCCGCGTCAACGGCCCCTGGTGGGGCCTGCGCCCCGACTCACCCGCCCACGGAACCGCCCGCCGCCAAGCCGTCCACGAAGCCGTCCAACGCGCCCGCGAATACGCCGACGCCCTCGGCGCCCAGCTCACCGCCCTCGTCGAACTCGCCGACCTCGGCGCGGAGAACGCCGCCCCGGCCGCCCTCCCCGCACCCGGCGCCATGCGCGGCCGCGCTGCCTTCGGCGGAGCAGCACCCGAACCCGCACCCGCCCTCGACCTCGAACCACAACGCCAGACCGTCTACGCCCAGGTCAACGCCCGCTTCCTCATGTCACCGCCAAAACTCTAGAAAAATGCTCATCCGAGCACCCCGCCGCACAATTCAACACTTGTCAACAACCCTTCACCCAAAGGTCGTTGAGCAGTCACGGCACACCAATCAACTACCCGTAGGTAAGGTCTAGGGTCGAACCATGCGCCGAGCAAAAATCGTTTGTACCCTGGGCCCCGCCGTCGACACATACGACCAGATCAAGGCACTGGTCGAAGCGGGAATGGACATCGCCCGCCTCAACCTCAGCCACGGCACCTACACCGAACACGAAGAGCGGTACCACCACGTACGCAAGGCCTCCGACGAGAACGGACGCAGCGTCGGCATCCTCGCCGACCTTCAAGGCCCGAAGATCCGCCTCGGACGCTTCCTCGAAGGCCCCGTACTCCTTGAACGCGGCGACAACTTCACCATCACCGTCGAACCCGTCGAAGGCGACCGCCACACCTGCGGCACCACCTACGACGGCCTCGCCGCCGACGTCACCACCGGCGAACGCATCCTCGTCGACGACGGCCGCGTCACCCTCGAAGTCACCGAAGTCGACGGCCCCCGCGTCCACACCACCGTCATCGAAGGCGGCATGGTCTCCGACCACAAGGGCCTCAACCTCCCCGGCGTCGCCGTCTCCGTCCCCGCACTCTCCGAGAAGGACATCGAAGACCTCCGCTGGGCCCTGCGCACCGGCGCCGACATCATCGCCCTCTCCTTCGTACGCAGCGGACGCGACATCGAGGACGTCCACCGCATCATGGACGAGGAGGGCCGCCGCCTCCCCGTCATCGCCAAGGTGGAGAAGCCCCAGGCCGTCGAGAACATCGACGGCATCGTCGCCGCCTTCGACGGCATCATGGTCGCCCGCGGCGACCTCGGCGTCGAAATGCCCCTGGAACAGGTGCCGATCGTCCAGAAGCGCGCGATCAAACTCGCCAGGCGCAACGCCAAGCCGGTCATCGTGGCCACCCAGATGCTCGACTCGATGATCGACAACTCCCGCCCCACCCGCGCCGAGGCCTCCGACGTCGCCAACGCGGTCATCGACGGCACGGACGCGGTGATGCTCTCCGGCGAGACCAGCGTGGGCAAGTACCCCATCGAGACGGTCCGCACGATGTCCCGCATCGCCGAGGCCGCCGAGGAGGACATCCTCACCAAGGGCCTCCCGCCCCTGACCGACCGCAACAAGCCCCGCACGCAGGGCGGCGCGGTGGCCCGCGCGGCGGCCGAGATGGGCGACTTCCTCGGCGCGAAGTTCCTGGTCGCCTTCACCCAGAGCGGCGACACGGTCCGGCGCCTCTCCCGCTACCGCTCGCCCATCCCGCTCCTCGCCTTCACCCCCGACCCGGCCACCCGCTCCCAGCTGAACCTGACCTGGGGCGTCGAGACCTTCCTCGGCCCGCATGTGGATTCGACGGACGCGATGGTCGCCCAGGTCGACGAGGAGCTGCTGAGGATCGGCCGCTGCCGGAAGGGCGACGTCGTCGTCATCACGGCCGGCTCCCCGCCGGGCGTCCCGGGCTCGACGAACCTGGTGCGGGTGCACCGCATCGGCGAGGACGACAGCCCGAAGTAGGCCGGTCGTCAGTACTTCGGCCCGACGTGGGCGTCCATCAGCGCGACGGACGCCCGTCGGGCGACGGAGATGTTCCGGCTGTTGGCCTGCTTCCAGTGAACGCCGACGAGGTCCAGGGCATCGGTGAACAGTCCCAGGATGTCGGCTGACAAGTTGGTGAAGAAGTACCGGGGGTACTCGTAGCGTTTTTGCTCGCCACCGATGAGTCTCGTGGTCCAGTTGGTGACTCGGCATCCGTCGGAGTGGATCAGACCGCGGATGAATTCCCAGGGGTGGGTACGCACGATCCGCTGTTGCCAGGGTTCGAGAGAGATCGTGCGCTCGTGCTTCTTGCCGGGGCCGTGCTGGGGGAAGAGACACGGCCAGTGCTTGCTGTAGCAGGTCACGTTCTGGCAGCCCTGACGCTGAACTCGGAACACCTTGTTGCCGGGGCGCACGAGCTGCATGGCTTCGGCGCAAGCGTCGATGAGACCGGGCCAGCTGTCGGCGCAGGCGATACGGAGGAAATGCACGCCCCTCTTGCTAGAGCTGATGCAGCCGTCGCCGAGATAGAGGCCCAGCAAGTAGGCGTACGCAGCGGGGACTTCAGGATCACTCGGCATGTCGCTGCACCGCGGACAGCCCGCAGCGCGCCCCCTGCCGAGGGGATCTGTTCGTGTCTGCCACGAACGGATTGCGGCGCGCGAGATGCCGGTCTGCTTGCTTACGGAGTTCTGGCTGAAACCCTGCGCGACGAGGGCCAGAGCGCGCTTGCGCGTATCAAGGTCGTACACCAGGCCGAGCCTGTCCGGTATCCAGGCAACCTGGAGGCGGAACAAGCCAGCATTCACACGTTCACGTGAAGCCTAGCCATTCTTCGGCGGCCTTGGAATCGAAGGAAAAGTACCCCGAGTCGGACTCGAACCGACACTGTATGGGTTTTGAATCCATTGTCTCTAACCAATTGGACTACCGGGGCTCGCTGAATCGTAGGTTTCCCCCGACCCGCTGCCCGACCACCTTACCGCAGCTGGGTAGGCTCTTGGCAGCAGTACCCCTGCCTTGATCAAGGAGCCCCGTGACCACGCCCGAGTCGCCCCAGCCCGCCGACGACGACAAGTCGCACGTTCCGCCGCTGACGACCCGCGTCGTCATCGCCGAGGACGAGGCGCTCATCCGTCTCGACCTCAAAGAGATGCTGGAGGAAGAGGGCTACGCGGTCGTCGGCGAGGCCGGGGACGGGCAGCGGGCCGTCGAGCTTGCTCGGGAGCACCGGCCGGATCTGGTCATCCTCGATGTGAAGATGCCGGTCCTGGACGGGATCTCCGCGGCGGAGAAGATCGCCGAGGAGTCCATCGCGCCGGTCCTGATGCTGACCGCGTTCTCGCAGCGCGATCTCGTCGAGCGGGCCAGGGATGCCGGGGCGATGGCGTATCTGGTGAAGCCGTTCAGCAAGAGCGACGTGGTGCCGGCCATCGAGATGGCGGTGTCGCGGTTCGCGGAGCTGAAGGCGCTGGAGTCCGAGGTCGCGGATCTCGCGCAGCGGCTGGAGACGCGGAAGCTGGTGGACCGGGCGAAGAGCATTCTGCAGACGGATTACGGGCTCTCCGAGCCTGCCGCGTTCCGGTGGATCCAGAAGACGTCGATGGACCGCCGGCTGTCGATGCAGCAGCTTGCCGAGGCGTTGATCGAGGATGCCGAGGAGAAGAAGAAGGCGGCCGAGTAGGTCGTACGCGAGTACGAGGAAGGCCCGCGTCCCGGACATCCGGGACGCGGGCCTTCCTCGTGTGCGTCAGTCCTCGCCGAGATACGCCTTGCGGACGGACTCGTCGTGGAGGAGGTCCGCGCCGGTGCCGGAGAGGACGATCTTGCCGACCTCCATGACGTGGCCCTGGTCCGCGAGGGAGAGCGCGGCCTGGGCGTTCTGTTCGACGAGCAGGATGGTGGTGCCCTGGGCCTTGAGCTCGACGATGGTCTCCATGATCTTCTGCATCATGATCGGGGAGAGGCCCATGGAGGGTTCGTCGAGCATCAGGAGTTTGGGCTGGCACATGAGGGCCCTGCCCATGGCGAGCATCTGCTGTTCGCCGCCCGAGAGGGTTCCGGCGGCCTGCTTGCGGCGTTCCCCGAGGATGGGGAAGAGGTCGTAGGCGCGCTGGATGTCCTTCTCGATGCCTGCCTTGTCGTTGCGGAGGTAGGCGCCGAGCTGGAGGTTCTCGGTGATGGTGAGCCGGGGGAAGATGTGGCGTCCCTCGGGGGAGTGGGCGAGGCCCAGGGAGACGACCTTGTGTGCGGGTACGTCGGTGAGCGGTTTGCCGTCGAAGACGACGCGGCCGCCGGCCGGCTTGAGCAGGCCGGAGAGGGTGCGCAGGGTGGTGGTCTTGCCGGCGCCGTTGGTGCCGATGAGGGTGACGATTTGGCCGGCTTCGACGGTGAAGGAGATGCCCTTGACGGCTTCGATCTTGCCGTAGGCGACGCGGAGGTCCTCGACCTCCAGAAGTGCGGTCATCGGGTGTCCTCCTCCTCGGTGCTGGTGCTGGTGCTGGTGCTGGTGCCGGTGCCGGTGCTGGTGTCGGTGGTGGCTGCGGTCTTGGCGGTGCCCGCCTGCGCGGCTCCGGCTTCCGCGGCTTCGACCTCGGCGGCTTCGACCTCGGCGGCTTCTTCGGCGCCGGGGGCGCCTTCGAAGGGGGTGCCGAGGTAGGCGGCGACGACGCGTTCGTCGCTCTGGACCTCGGTCGCGGTGCCTTCGACGAGCTTCTCGCCCTGGACGAGGCAGGCGACGCGGTCGCAGAGGTTGAAGATGAACCGCATGTCGTGCTCGATGACGAGGACGGCGATGCCCTGGTCACGGATGGCGAAGATGAGTTCTTCGGTGACGCGGGTCTCTTGCGGGTTCATGCCGGCGGTGGGCTCGTCGAGGAGGAGGAGTCCGGGGTCGCTGGCGAGGGCGCGGGCGATTTCCAGCTTGCGCTGGTCTCCGTAGGGGAGGTTGCGCGCGAGGTGGTCGGCCTTGTCGGCGAGGCCGATGAACTCCAGGAGTTCCATGGCGCGTTCGCGGCTGGCCTGCTCGGCCCTGGTGAAGCCGGGGAGGCGCAGGAGGGCGGACCAGAGGCCTTCCTTGGTCCTGGTGTGGCGTCCGACGAGGACGTTTTCCAGGACGGTCATGTTGGCGAAGAGCCGGATGTTCTGGAAGGTGCGGGCGATGCCTGCCTGGGTGACGAGGTGGGGCTTGGGCGGCAGGACGGTGCCTTTGTAGCTGACCGTGCCCTCGGTGGGGACGTACAGGCCGGTGAGGCAGTTGAAGAAGGTGGTCTTGCCGGCTCCGTTGGGGCCGATGAGGCCGACGATCTCGCCCGCGTTGACGGTGAGGTCGACGTTGCGTACGGCGGTGAGGCCGCCGAAGCGCATGGTGACGCCGCTGGCGTCGAGGACGGTGGTGGCGGTCTTCGTGGTGGTCATGGTGGTCACGCCCCCGCCTTGGCGACGCCGGCGCCGGTCTTTTCGGACTGTTGTGGTTCCGGTACGTCGGGCTGGTCGTTCTCGTGGAATTCGAGCTGCTTCCTGCGGTCGGCGACCAGTCCTTCGGGGCGCAGGCGCATCAGGAGGATGAGTGCGATGCCGAAGAGGAAGAGCTGGTAGTCCTGCATGAACTGGAGTTTGGCCGGGATGAGGTAGAGCAGTGCGGCGCCGACGAGGGGGCCGCTGAGGGTTCCCATGCCGCCGAGGATGACGGCGGCGAGGAGGAAGGCGGAGTTGGGGGGTACGGAGCCGGCGAACTGGTACTGCTCGGGCGTCACGGTGTAGTTGACGTGTGCCTGGACGGTTCCGGCGAGTCCGGCGAGGGTGGCGCCGAGGGCGAAGGCGAGCAGTTTGAGCCGGAAGGCGTTGATGCCCATGGCGGTGGCTGCGGTTTCGTCCTCGCGGATGGCGACCCAGGCGCGGCCGATGCGGGATTCTCCGGAGCGGCGGAAGACGAGGACGACGACGGCGGTGAAGACGAGCATCAGCAGGTAGTAGTTGGCGGACCTGCCGAGGTCGAAGCCGAGGATGTTGTGTTTGAGGCCGAAGTCGAAGCCGAAGAAGTTGAGGTCGGGGATGCTGGGGATGCCCTGGGAGCCGTTGGTGAGGTCGGGTCCGCTGTTGCCGTTGAGGTTGTTGACGGTGAGGCGGAAGATTTCACCGAAGCCGAGGGTGACGATGGCGAGGTAGTCGCCGCGCAGTCGCAGGGTGGGTGCGCCGATGAGTACGCCGAAGACGAGTGATGCTCCGGCGCCGGTGAGGACGGCGGCCCAGAAGGGGAATTCGACGCCGATGGCCGACATGGTGGAGCCGGAGACCAGGGCGGCGGCGTAGGCGCCGACGCCGAGGAAGGCGACGTATCCGAGGTCGAGGAGGCCGGCGAGGCCTACGACGACGTTGAGGCCGAGTGCGACGGTGCCGAAGATGAGGATGTTGGCGCCGATGAGCGCGTATTCCTCTTTCTGCTGGGTGAAGGGGAAGCAGACGGCTGCGACGAGGGCTGCGGCGAGGGTGATGTTGCGGTGCTTCGCGGTCAGTGCGGTGAGGCGGGAGACGAGTCCGGCCCGGTGGAGTGCGGTGAAGGCGAAGCCGACGGTGATGAGGAAGCCGATGAAGAGTTCGGTGTAGTCGGTGTCGATGCCGTAGGCGAAGACGTAGAGGCCGATGCCGAACGCGGCGACGATGATGAGGATTTCGGCCCAGGAGGGGAGGGCTTTGGGGCGGGGGGCCTGGGGGGCGCCGAGGCTGTTGCGGAAGCGTTGCCAGGCGGTGGTTTCGGTGTCGGCGAGTGGCTGGTCGCCGGGGAGTCCGAGTGCGGTGACGGCGGCGATGAGCGCGCCGATGCCGCTGACCCAGGCGCCGGGTTCCAGGTTGACGATGCCGCCGAGGTCGTAGGCGATGGCGCCGATGGTGTAGCCGGTGGTGCCGAGGGTGCCGAGGGCGAGGAGGCGGGCGGGGCTGTTGGTGCCGCCGGGGGTGAGCCAGCGCAGGCCTCGGATGCCGTACCCGGACAGGGTGAGGAGCAGGGTGAGTGCGGCGCTGATGAGGGTGAGGACCTGGAGGCCGCCGGGGTAGCCGGTGACGGTGAGGTCGCCGGGGAATTCGTCGGTCCAGGTCCAGGCGAGGAAGGTGCCGGCGAGGGCGACGGCGGCGCCTGCGGTGGTGCCGATGCGGGCCGCTGCGGTGGGGATCGGCAGGAAGGGGGCGGGGCCGGGTGTGGTGGTGTGGTTGGTGGTCATCCGTATCACGCCCGATCCGCGACGCGTTCGCCGAGCAGGCCCTGGGGGCGGAGCAGCAGGACGATGATGAGGAGGACGAAGGCCCATACGTCCTTCCAGGCGCCGCCGCCGAAGAGGTCCATGCCGGGGACGTTGCTCATGTAGCCGGTGGCGAGGGATTCGGCGATGCCGAGTACGACGCCGCCGAGCATGGCGCCGTAGATGTTGCCGATGCCGCCGAGTACGGCTGCGGTGAAGGCTTTGAGGCCCATGATGAAGCCCATTTTGAAGCCGATCTGGCCGTTCTTGAGCCCGTAGGCGACGGCGGCGACGGCGGCGAACGCGGCACCGATGGCGAAGGCCATGACGATGATGCGGTCGGTGTTGATGCCCATGAGTTTGGCGGTGTCGGGGTCCTGGCTGGTGGCCTGCATGCCGCGGCCGGAGCGGGTCTTGGAGACGAAGAGCCCGAGGGCGATCATGCAGATGGGTGCCGTGATGAGGACGAAGAGGTCACCGCGTTGGATGTGGGCGCCGAAGATGTCGATCGCTTCGCCCTTGAACTGGGGGAAGGAGCGGTCCTTCTTGGCGTCGGGGTACCACTTCCAGATGGCCTGCTGGAGTGCGAGGGAGAGTCCGATCGCGGTGATCAGCGGGGCCAGTCGGGGGGCGTTGCGCAGGGGCCGGTAGGCGAAGCGTTCGGCGGCTGCGCTGACGGCGACGGAGCATATGACGCCGCCGATGATCATGAGGGGGATGATTGCGAGGAGGGAGACACCGGCCGGCATCCAGAGGTACACGGTGAGAGCTCCGAAGCCTCCGATCATGAAGATCTCGCCGTGGGCGAAGTTGATGAGCTGGATGATTCCGTAGACCATCGTGTAGCCGATCGCGATGAGTCCGTACATCGCGCCGAGGATGAGTCCATTGGCCAGCTGTTGCGGCAGTTCGTTCACCGCAGGGCCTCCGTGGAGTGGTTCGGATATGGCACCGCGCGGGGGCGTTGGTGGCGCTCCCGCGCGGTCTGGGGGGTCAGGCGTGGGCCCGGGAGCTTGTTACGGCTTGTAGGCCTCGCTGAGCTTGGAGGTCCACTTGCCGCCGTTGACCTGGTAGGCGGTCATCATGGTGTTGGTGGTGTCGCCGTATTCGTCGAAGGAGACGGGGCCGGTGACGCCGTCGAACTTGACCTTGGCCATGGCTGCGAGGACCTTGGCGCGGGCGTCGTCGCCGCTGGGGAGCTTGCCGCCGTTGTCGGCGACGGCGATCTTGACGGCTTCGATGATCGACCAGGTGGCGTCGTAGGTGCCGCCGCCGTAGGCCTCGTAGGCGTCCTTGTATCCGGCGGTCTTGTAGTCGGCGATGAACTTCTTGGCCGAGTCGAGTTCCTCGACGGGCTTGCCGACGGAGGTGGCGATGTCGCCCTGGGCCTTCTTGTTGAGCTTGATGAAGTCGGCGCTGTACATGCCGTCGCCGCCCATGAGGGGGATCTGGACGCTGTCCTTGAGCTGCTGGCTCAGGGGTGCGCCGGCGGGGTATTCGCCGCCGTAGTAGACGGCTTTGGCGCCGGACTTCTTGACCTGGGTGACGACGGCGTTGAAGTCGCGGTCGTCGGGGTTGACGTGGTCGGAGCCGACGATCTTGCCGCCGAGGGTGGTGAAGGTGTTCTTGAAGGAGGCGGCGAGACCGGCGCCGTAGGGCTTCTGGTCGTCGATGAGGTAGACCTGCTTGACCTTCGCGTTGTTGAAGAGGTATTTCGCTGCGAAGGCGCCCTGGATCTGGTCCGTGGTGGCGGTGCGGAAGTAGGTCTTGAAGGGGCGCTTCTTGTCGCCGGTCTTCCAGTTCTCGCCCTGGGTGAGCTCGGTGCCGGTGTTGGCGGGGGAGACCTGGGTGAGGCCGGCGTCGTTGAGCGGCTTCTGCATCGACTGGGAGACGCCGGAGTTCAGGGGGCCGACGACGCCGACGACGGTGTCGTCGTCGATGAACTTCTGGGCGTTCTGCTGGCCGACGGAGGGCTGTGCCTGGTCGTCGAGGGGCTTGACCTCGAATTTGATGCCGGGGACGGTGTTTTCCTTGTTGGCCGTCTTGGCGGCGAGGTCGGCGGAGTTCTTGATGCCGAGGCCGAGGGCGGACAGGTCGCCGGTGATGGGCGCGTCGACGCCGATGACGACGGTCTGGGTGCCGCCGCTGTCGCTGCTCTTCTTGCTGTCGTCGCGCGACCCGCAGGCGGTGAGGGTCAGTGCTCCGGTCGTGAGCACGGTGGTGAGTATGAGCAAAGAACGGTGTCGCACGAAAGGTCCTTTCCCTGGCGCGGCCTCCTCTGCTTGAGGTGCCGTGTCGTTCGCCGGGCCGTACTGGGTGGTACAGGGCCGTGCTGCAGACGCGCCCGGCGGCGCGGTGACTGGCGGTGACTCTAGGCGCAGGTGTGGGGGTCGGGGATGGGTCCGCCGCAGGATGTGACTGTCTTGTTATGCCGTTGAGCAAGGCTTGAGGTGGCTGTGCGGACATGTACGGCTTTTTACCGGACGGTGAAGTGACCACATTCTGAGAACGCGCAGCTCTGCTAAGGGGCTTGAGTCGATCATGGTGCTGTCGTGCCAGGTGGGGAGGGGTGCGGTGCGCGAGGGCATGGCGAGGTGCCCGGCGGCTGCGGGGGCCGGGCTCGGGGGCCGCGTGGGGGCGTCCGCGGATCGGATGCCGGTTACGCAGTGTCACGTCGGTGGTGATGTGGTCGACGCGGTGTTGTGTGCGTGGAGTGCGGGCCGGTGCGTGTGGGGGTGCCGAGTTGGCCACACAACGGTGTTCCGGGTCAAGGGAGTTGGCGTTTTCCATTGCCAATTCCCGGTGTTGGACGGGCGGTTGCGGGCGGGAATGACGCTGCCCGGCCGGATCGTGTTCCGGCCGGGCAGTGGTGCCGCGGTGTGTTCGGTGTGTGTTCCGGTCCGTCAGGCGGCGTCGGGCCGGGGGGCGTCGCGGAGCATGCAGGTGAGGCGTGCGGTGCAGACCCGCTTGTCCTGTTCGTCGGTGATGGCGATCTCGTACGTGGCGGTGGAGCGGCCGCGGTGTACGGGGGTGGCGACGCCGGTGACGAGTCCGCTGCGTACGCCGCGGTGGTGGGTGCAGTTCAGGTCGACACCGACAGCGAGCTTGGTGACGCCGCCGTGGAGCATGGAGCCGATGGAGCCGAGGGTCTCGGCGAGGACGGCGGAGGCGCCGCCGTGGAGGAGTCCGTAGGGCTGGGTGTTGCCCTCGACGGGCATGGTGCCGACGACGCGGTCCGCGGAGGCTTCGACGATGGTGACGCCCATGCGTTCGCCGAGGTGGCCGGCGGAGAAGAGTGCGGGCAGGTCGACGCCGAGTGCGGCGTACTCGTCGATGATCTCCTGGGGGAACTTGGGTGCGGTGTGCTCGCCCATGGGCCGGCTCCGATCGTCTGCGGTGGTTCACGGCTTCGATGCTGTGTGCACCGTTCTTATCAGACGACTGAGCGGATGCTTAGGCCTGTCCGGTGGCCGTGCGGCCGCCCCGGGACCGGGGCGGCCGGCGCCCGCGCCCCCGTACCGCTCCTCGTTCAGCCGCTCGACGAGCCGGGGCTCGCCGTACCGGTGTTCTCGAAGCGGATGACGACGGACTTGCTGGCCGGGGTGTTGCTGGTGTCGGCGGTGGAGTCGAGGGGGACCAGCACATTGGTCTCCGGGTAGTAGGCGGCGGCGCAGCCCCGGGCGGTCGGGTAGTGCACGATGCGGAAGCCGGGGGCGCGGCGCTCCACGCCGTCCTTCCATTCGCCGACGAGGTCGGTGTACGCGCCGTCGGGCAGGTGGAGGGTGCGGGCGTCGTCGGGGTTGACCAGGACGACGCGGCGGCCGCCCTTGATACCGCGGTAGCGGTCGTCGAGGCCGTAGATGGTGGTGTTGTACTGGTCGTGGGAGCGCAGGGTCTGCAGCAGCAGCCTGCCTTCGGGGAGTTCGGGGTACTCGACGGGTGCGGCGGTGAAGTTGGCCTTGCCGGTCGTGGTGGGGAAGCGGCGTTCGTCGCGCGGGGCGTGCGGGAGGGTGAAGCCGCCGGGGTGCGCGACGCGGGCGTTGAAGTCCTCGAAGCCGGGGACGACGCGGGAGATGCGGTCGCGGATCGTCGCGTAGTCCTTCTCGAACTCCTCCCAGGGGGTGGCCGATCCGGGGCCGAGGACGGCGCGGGCGAGGCGGGCGACGATGGCGGGCTCGGAGAGCAGATGGGGTCCGGCGGGGGTGAGGTTGCCGCGCGAGGCGTGGACCATGCTCATGGAGTCCTCGACGGTGACGAACTGCTTGCCGCTCGCCTGGACGTCCTTGTCGGTGCGTCCCAGTGTCGGCAGGATCAGGGCGCGGGTGCCGGTCACGGCGTGCGAGCGGTTGACCTTGGTGGAGACGTGGACGGTGAGGCGGGCGCGGCGCATCGCGGCCTCGGTGACGTCCGTGTCGGGGGTGGCTGCGACGAAGTTGCCGCCCATGGCGAAGAAGACCTTGGCGTCGCCGTCGCGCAGGGCCTGGATGGAGCGGACGACGTCGTAGCCGTGGTGGCGCGGTGAGGTGATCCCGAATTCCCTGTCGAGGGCGTCGAGGAAGGCGGGGGCGGGGCGCTCGAAGATGCCCATGGTGCGGTCGCCCTGCACGTTGGAGTGGCCCCGGACGGGGCAGACTCCGGCGCCGGGGCGGCCGATGTTGCCGCGCAGCAGCAGGAAGTTCACGACTTCGCGGATGGTCGGTACGGAGTGCTTGTGCTGGGTGAGGCCCATGGCCCAGCAGACGACGGTGCGCTTCGAGGCGAGGACCATGGCGAGCGCCTGCTCGATGGCGGCGCGGTCGAGGCCGGTGGCGGCGAGGGTCTGCTCCCAGTCGGCCTCGCGGGCCGCCCGGGCGAATTCCTCGTAGCCGTGGGTGTGTTCCCGTACGAAGGCTTCGTCGACGGCGCCCTCGGTCTCCAGGATCATTCTGTTCAGGAGCCGGAAGAGGGCCTGGTCGCCGCCGATCCGGATCTGGAGGAAGAGGTCGTTGAGCGCGGCGCCCTTGATCATGCCGAGCGGGGTCTGCGGGTTCTTGAACCGCTCCAGGCCGGCCTCGGGGAGCGGATTCACCGAAATGATCTTCGCGCCGGCCGCTTTGGCCTTCTCCAGGGCGGAGAGCATCCGGGGATGGTTCGTGCCGGGGTTCTGTCCGGCGACGATGATCAGGTCCGCCCGGTGGAGGTCTTCCAGGGAGACGCTGCCCTTGCCGATGCCGATGGTCTCCGTCAGTGCCGAGCCGGAGGACTCGTGGCACATGTTGGAGCAGTCGGGGAGGTTGTTGGTGCCGAATTCGCGGGCGAACAGCTGGAGCAGGAACGCGGCCTCGTTGCTGGTGCGGCCCGAGGTGTAGAAGAGGGCCTCGTCGGGGGAGGCGAGCGCGTTCAGCTCCTCGGCGATGATGTCGAAGGCGCGCTCCCAGGTCACCGCCTCGTACCGGTCGGCGCCCTCGGGGAGGTGCATCGGCTGGGTGATCCGCCCCTGCTGGCCCAGCCAGTACCCGCTGCGGGTGGCGAGGTCGGCGACCGGGTGCGCGGCGAAGAAGTCGGGGGTGACCCGGCGCAGCGTCGCCTCCTCGGCGACGGCCTTGGCGCCGTTCTCGCAGAATTCCGCCGTGTGCCGCTTGTCGCCCTCGGGCCAGGCGCAGCCGGGGCAGTCGAAGCCGTTCTTCTGGTTGACCTTGAGGAGGGTCTGTGCGGTGCGCCGTACGCCCATCTGCTGCTGGGCGATGAGCAGGCTGTGGGCGACGGCCGGGAGCCCGGCGGCGGCGTGCTGCGCCGGCTCGACCCGCGGTGCGTCCTGGACCGGATCTCCTGTGGGCGGCTTGGTGGCCATTGCGTGCTCCCCTTTGAGCCGACTGCGAAGCCGCGCGGTGCGCGGTGTGCATCGAGGCTGTCCGTGTTCCTCTTCCGATCCTGTCACGCGGCACCGGCTCACGGCAGCGACGGGGAGGGCGGCCAGTGGGGCCGGTCGGGAATGTCGGTGGTCCGTGGCAGGATCGGGGGCGTGGCTGAGACGGCATCGAAGAAGACGGCAGACAACCGACCGCGCCTGCTCCTGATGGACGGGCACTCCCTGGCGTACCGGGCGTTCTTTGCGCTGCCTGCGGAGAATTTCACGACAGGGTCGGGGCAGCCGACGAACGCGGTGTACGGCTTCGCGTCGATGCTCGCGAACACGCTGCGTGACGAGGCGCCGACGCATTTCGCGGTGGCGTTCGACGTCTCCCGCAAGACCTGGCGCTCGCAGGAGTTCCCGGAGTACAAGGCGAACCGCTCGAAGACCCCGGACGAGTTCCGGGGGCAGGTCGAGCTGATCGGTGAGCTGCTGGACGCGATGCGCGCGGACCGTTTCGCGGTCGACGGCTTCGAGGCGGACGATGTCATCGCCACGCTGGCCACGCAGGCCGAGGCGGCCGGCTTCGAGGTGCTGATCGTCACCGGTGACCGGGATTCGTTCCAGCTGATCACGGACAACGTCACCGTGCTGTACCCGACCAAGGGCGTCTCGGAGCTGACGCGTTTCACCCCTGCGAAGGTCGAGGAGAAGTACGGGCTCACGCCGCGGCAGTACCCCGACTTCGCGGCGCTGCGCGGCGACCCGTCGGACAACCTCCCGGGCATCCCCGGTGTGGGTGAGAAGACCGCCGCGAAGTGGATCAATCAGTTCGGTTCGTTCGACGAGCTGGTCGAGCGCGCCGAGGAGGTCAAGGGCAAGGCCGGGCAGAATTTCCGGGACCACCTGGACGCGGTGCGGCTGAACCGCCGGCTGACCGAGATGGTCCGTGACGTGGAGCTGCCGAAGACCCCGCAGGACCTGGAGCGCGCACCGTACGACCGCACCGCGGTGACGGGTGTGCTGGATGTACTGGAGATCCGTAACCCGAGCCTGCGCGAGCGGCTGCTGGCCGTCGACCCGGGCGCGGCCGAGGACGAGGCCCCGGCGCCCGCCGCGGGCGTCGAGCTGGACGGTGCGGTGCTGGGCGCGGGTGAGCTCGCGCCCTGGCTCGCCGAGCACGGCGGGCAGCCGCTCGGCGTGGCCACGGTCGACACCTGGGCGGTGGGCAGCGGCACGGTCACCGAGATCGCGCTGGCCGCGGCGGACGGTGCGGCGGCCTGGTTCGACCCGGCCCTGCTCGACGAGGGCGACGAGCAGGCGTTCGCCGCCTGGATCGCCGACGCGGACCGGCCCAAGGTCATGCACAACGCGAAGAGCGCCATGCGGGTCTTCCCCGAGCACGGCTGGCAGGTCGACGGCGTCACGATGGACACCGCGCTGGCCGCCTATCTGGTCAAGCCCGGCCGCCGTTCCTTCGCGCTGGACGCGCTGACGGTGGAGTACCTGGGCCGTGAGCTGGCCCCCGCCGCGGCGTCCGACGGGCAGCTGGCCTTCGGCGCGGACGACCAGGCCGAGGCCGAGTCCCTGATGGCGCAGGCCCGCGCGGTCCTGGACCTGGGCGACGCGTTCACCACCCGGCTCGCGGAGGTCGGTGCGGCGGAGCTGCTGCACGGCATGGAGCTGCCGACGTCCGCGCTGCTGGCCCGTCTGGAGCGGCACGGCATCGCCGCCGACCGGGCCCACCTGGAAGGCATGGAGCAGCAGTTCGCCGGTGCGGTGCAGCAGGCGGTGAAGGAGGCGCACGCCGCGGTCGGCCGCGAGTTCAACCTCGGTTCGCCCAAGCAGCTCCAGGAGGTCCTCTTCGGCGAGCTGGGCCTGCCGAAGACGAAGAAGACGAAGACCGGGTACACCACGGACGCCGACGCGCTGGCCTGGCTCGCCGCGCAGACCGAGCACGAGCTGCCGGTGATCATGCTGCGCCACCGCGAGCAGGCCAAGCTGCGGGTCACGGTCGAGGGCCTGATCAAGACGATCGCGGCGGACGGCCGTATCCACACCACGTTCAACCAGACGGTGGCGGCGACGGGCCGGCTCTCCTCCACCGACCCCAACCTGCAGAACATCCCGGTCCGTACGGACGAGGGCCGGGCCATCCGCCGCGGCTTCGTCGTCGGCGAGGGCTTCGAGACGCTGATGACGGCCGACTACAGCCAGATCGAGCTGCGGGTGATGGCCCACCTCTCCGAGGACGTGGGCCTGATCGAGGCGTTCACCTCCGGCGAGGACCTGCACACCACGGTCGCCTCGCAGGTCTTCGGCGTCGACAAGTCGGCCGTCGACCCGGAGATGCGCCGCAAGATCAAGGCCATGAGCTACGGACTGGCGTACGGGCTCTCCGCGTTCGGTCTCTCCCAGCAGCTGAACATCGAGGCGGGCGAGGCGCGCGGCCTGATGGACACCTACTTCGAGCGGTTCGGCGGAGTGCGTGACTATCTGCACCGGGTGGTCGAGGAGGCCAGGGCCACGGGATACACGGAGACGGTCTTCGGCCGCCGCCGTTACCTCCCCGACCTCAACAGCGACAACCGTCAGCGCCGCGAGATGGCCGAGCGGATGGCGCTCAACGCACCGATCCAGGGCACGGCCGCGGACATCGTCAAGGTCGCCATGCTCCAGGTCGACCGGGCGCTGACCGAGGCGAAGCTGAAGTCCCGGATGCTGCTCCAGGTCCATGACGAAATCGTGCTGGAGATCGCCGGGGGCGAGCGGGCTCGGGTGGAGGAGATCCTGCGCCGCGAGATGTCCACGGCCGTGCAGTTGCGCGCCCCGCTGGATGTCTCGGTGGGCGTCGGTACGGACTGGGAGTCCGCGGCGCACTGACCCGCCGGAGGCGCCGGACGGGCCGGGGACATGCTGCCCCGGCCCGCCCGGACCCCTGTGCTCTAGGCCCTGTCGTCAAACTGCCGCGCGGCAGACGGCAGTTTGACGACAGGGCCTAGGTCCGTTCGGCGGTCGCCGGTGCGGCTGTGCGCGGCCGTCGCAGCCGCATCCACGCCCCGTACAGCACCAGGCCCGCCGCCAGCCCCGCCCCGGCGCCGAAACAGGCGGTCGGGATGATGTCCAGCGGGGTGTCGATGTGCCCGAAGTACGCGTACCAGCGTGCGCACCGGTGGGCGACACCGAGCAGTACGCAGACGCTCAGCAGTACCCCCGCCGACCAACGCGCCCGGCGGTCCAGCACCGGCACGGACGGCGGGGCCGGGCGCGCCCCGGTCCGCTGCAGCCCCGACGCCGTGAACCAGGCGAGCACGGCCAGGGCCACCGCCGAACTGCCGTACTGCACCAGCTGGAACACCGGAAGTCCGCCGGCGCTCCCGTCGAGCAGCGGCACCAGGCGCACACCCCACCGGTCGTGATGGGTGAAGGCGTCCCAGACGACATGGGTGGCGGCCCCGATCACCGCCGACAGCACGAACCCGGCGGCCTCCCGGGCGCCCCGGGCCCCGCGCCGCCCCCGCAGGAACGCGTGCACCCGCCCCTGCCAGGCTCTTGGCAGCAGCGCCACCAGCGGTTCGCGCAGCAGCAGCCACAACGCCACCACGGCCGCGGTGATCAGCACATCGACCGTGAACACACCCCAAACCGAGTGGGTGACCTGCCCGAACTCCATGGCGCCGGGAACCGCGGTGTCCGCGTAGTACGTCATGTCGGGGGCGAACGATCCCGCGACGAGGACCGAGGCGAACAGCGGCCCGCGCGCCGTTCCGTCCCGCCGCATCCCGGGGAGAACGGCAGCGGCATGACTCAGTGTGAACGGCATGGCGGCAAGTATGGGCGAGCCGTCGTCGCCCGCCCGACCACCGCCGTACGACTTGCTGTCCGGAACGTGAAAAAGAGGTAAGAACCGGTCAGTGCACGGTGTCCCGGCGGCACAAGTTGCCGTAGGGTCGCCTGAGTCCTGCTGCTGGGGAGCGCGGACAGTCGTCGAAGGGGAGGGGCCAGAGCTTATGGCAGCGCAATTCGGTCGTCGACTTCGCAAGGGGGCGACCACCACTGCTGTGGCCGCCGTCGCCGTGGCGGCGCTCTCCGCCTCGGGAGTCCCCGGTGCCACGCTGGTCACCGACAGCGGTGACCAGCAGTCCACCGGGACGACGCCTCCGCCCGACGACAGCGCGGCCACCGGCAACTCGCCGTACTACACGGACCTGCCCCCGCTGAACACCCCCAACAAGCCCGGTACGTCCACGAATCTGCCCGTCACCGGCAGCGCGGAATCCGGCATCCCGGCCTCGATCCTGGCCGCGTACAAGAAGGCCGAGCAGACCCTCGACGACACCGACGCCGCCTGCCGGCTGCCCTGGCAGCTGCTCGCGGCGATCGGCAAGGTCGAGTCCGGCCAGGCCCGCGGCGGCAGGGTCGACGCGAACGGCACCACGTTCTCGCCGATCCTCGGCCCGGTCCTCGACGGCCGGGGCTTCGCCATGATCAAGGACACCGACAACGGGGCGTACGACGGGGACTCGACCCACGACCGTGCCGTCGGCCCGATGCAGTTCATCCCGTCCACCTGGGCGACCTGGGGCCAGGACGGCAACGGCGACGGCCGCAAGGACCCCAACAACATCTACGACGCGGCGCTCGCCGCCGGACGCTACCTCTGTGCCAGCTCCCGCGATCTGTCCCTCGCCGCGGACCTCGACCGGGCGGTCCTGAGCTACAACCACTCGGACGCCTATCTGCGCACCGTCCGCTCGTGGTTCGACTACTACAACCGCGGCACCCACGAGATCCCCGACGGGACCGGCACCGTGCCGCCCGGCCTCGGCGGAGGTACGGACCACAGCTCCGGCAGCCCGAGCCCGTCGCCCTCGCCGTCCGGGGGGCCGAAGCCGAAGCCGAAGCCCGAGCCGAGCCCGGACCCGACGAAGCCGGGTGGCGGCGGATCGACCAGCCCGACCCCGCCGACGACCCCGCCGGCCCAGACTCTCGCAGGCGTGGAGAACGCCGGTACCGGCACGCTGACCGCCACCGCGGGCGACGCCTTCGCCGAGCGGATCAAGGTACGGGCCAGGAACCGCCTCGGCGGCCCGCTCGCCAAGGTGTCCGTGACCTTCACCATCGCCGGTGACACCGACGCCGCCTTCAACGGCGGGAAGAACGCCGTCACCCTCCTCACCGGAGCCGACGGCACGGTCACCGCCCCGGTGCTCAAGGCGGGCGAGAAGGCCGGGAAGTTCACGGTGCGGGCCACCGCCACCGGCCGCTCGCTGCCCCCCGTCACCTACACCGCGACCGTCACCGCCCGCCAGGCCGACGCGATCGCCAGGACCGACGACAAGGCACTGACCGCGGCGCCCGGCACCGAGTTCGCCGACACCGTCGAGGTCAAGGCCACCTACAAGGGCGCGCTCGCGGCCGGTGTCGCCGTCACCGCCACCATGATCACCGACGCCGAGGAGCCGGCCGAGAACGACAAGGGTCCCTACTTCAAGGACGCCGACGACAAGCCGGTCCGCACCCTCACCGATCTGAGGACCGGCGCCGACGGCATCCTGAAGCTCCCCAAGATCTACGCCGACGACAACACGGGCACCTACAAGCTGCGCCTCACCACCGAGGGCGGCGCCACGATCGTCATCGAGCTGAAGGTCGAGGCCCCCGAGGCACCCGCCGTCTGACCCCGCCCGGCCGCACGAACAGCAGCCCCTCCGCCACCACCCGGCAGAGGGGCTGTTCTACGTGTTCTCATCTCGCGCCCGCGTTGCTACGGTGCCCCAACCCTGACGACCCATCAGATCCATGCTCTCCGGGAGGACCGGCATGCGTGCTCTCGTCGCCGCCGTCATCGGGCTGGCCGCAGCCCTCGCACTCGTCCTCACCATCAGCGCGATCGGCGCCCCGCCGGGAGAGACCTCGCCCAAACCCCTGCTGACCACCGTCCCGGGCCCCAAGAACTAGTGCCCCTGCGGCACTGACCACCGGAAGAAGCAACCGAAGCCGAGGGAGGGCACCACCATGCGCCGCCGAGCCAGCCTCGTACTCCTGGCGTTCGCCGTCTTCTTCGCCGCCATGTCGCCACTGCTGCGCTGGTACGCCTTCCCCAGGCTGGCGAAGATCCCGCCCAGTCAGTACCAGGAGACGGTGCTGGAGGCGAAGCCCGCCACCCTCCTCGACTACAACGACAACATGAAGGTGAAGCAGGTCCCCAAGGTCACCATCGTGCAGACCCTCAAGGGCAACGTCGAGGAGTCCGAGAAGATCGAACGCAGCGCCGGCCGCGACGTCGTCGTCTGGGACGCCCTCAGCTTCGTGGCCGGCCCGGACGGCAAGATGGTCTCCGAGATCCCCGAGCGCTACATCTTCGACGCCCACAGCCAGGCCCCCGTCCACGCCACCGGCGAATCCGTCGACGGCGACCCGGTCCGGCGCGAGGGCATCGAGTTCAAGTGGCCCTTCCTCACCCAGAAACGCGACTACGAGTACTTCGACGCCCAGGCCCGCACCAGCTCGCCCATCCACTACAAGGGCACCCGCACCTTCCACGGCATGGACGTCTACTACTTCGAGCAGACCATCCCGTGGACCAAGGTCCCGATGCCGAAGAAGATGCCGATCAAGGGCGTCACCCCGGAACAGATCGCGAAGACGGGCATGACCCGCTGGTACACCACCAAGCGGATGTTCTGGGTGGACCCGGTCACCGGAGCACCGGTCAACGGCGAGGAGATCCACAAGGAGGAGCTGCGCAACGCCAGGAAGATGGGGATGCCGCAGGACACCATGACCGTGTTCGCCGGGCACGTGAAGATGCGCCCGGACTACGTCGAATCGATCGTCGAGCTGGTCAAGTCCCAGCGCCTGCTGGTCCTGCTGCTCACCTCGTACCTGCCGTGGGGCTTCCTGGTCCTCGGTGCCGGACTGCTCGCGCTCGCCCTCTGGCTGGAGGCCCGCTCCCGCCGCCCGGACGGGACACCGGACCCCGCCCCTACTCCCGCTCCCGCTTGAGCCGTGCCTTCGTGAACCGGGTCGCCTCCACCGTGGTGGGATCCTCCGGCCACGGATGCTTCGGGTAGCGGCCGCGCAGCTCCGCCCGTACGGCCCGGTACCCGTCCCGCCAGAACGATGCCAGATCCGCCGTGACCGCCGCGGGACGGCCGGCCGGGGAGAGGAGATGGACCAGGACCGGCACCCCGGCCACCCTCGGGGTCTCCCGCAGGCCGAACAGCTCCTGGAGCTTCACCGCGAGTACCGGCTGCGCCCCGCCGTACTCCACCCGGACACGGGAACCGCTCGGCACCTCGATCCGCTCCGGCGCCAGCTCGTCCAGCCGCCCCGCCTCGCCCGTCGCCCACGGCAGCAGCCTCCGCAGCGCCTGCCCCGCATCGATCCGCACCAGATCGGAGCGCCGCCGGGCCCGTGACAGCTCTGGCTCCAGCCACTGCTCGGTACGCTCCAGCAGCGCATCCTCCGACACATCCGGCCAGGGCGCACCCAGCTCACGCTGGAGAAAGGCGAGCCGCTCCCGCAACTGCTCGCTCTCCCGCGTCCAGCGCAGCAGCCCGAGCCCTTCCCGCCGCAGACCCTCGACCAGTGCCTCGCGCACCAGCCCGGGCGCCGGCTGCTGCAGGGGGCGCACCGACAGCTCGACGGCGCCCAGCCGCTCCACCCGGCGGGCCACCACATCGCCGCCGGACCAGTGGACCTCCTCGCCGCTTTGGAGCAGCTGCCCGGCAGCTGCCCGTGCCGTGTCCTCGTCGACGACGGCCGCGAGCCGCACCCGCGCGGACGCCGCGTGGGCGGGCCGGTCGGCGACCGCGACCGCCAGCCAGGGCGCACTGCGCAGCCCCGAACCGTCCCGCAGCTCCGCGCCCGTCCCCGACGCCATCAGGAACACCCCCTCGCCGCGCGCCCGCGCCACCCGCTCCGGGAACGCCAGCGCGGCCACCAGGCCGACGGCCGCGTCGTCCGGACCGGAACCCCCGGCCACGTCCCGCACCGACGAGGACAGCCGCCGGACCTCCTGCCGCCAGCGCGCCGCGTAGCCGTCCCCGCCCCGCCGCGCGGAGCGCAGCGCGGCCGCCAGATCGTCCCCGTACTCCCGGGGCGGCTCCTCGCTCAGCAGCGCCACCACCTCGGCCGCCCGCCGCCCGCCCACCTCTGCGGCGCCGTCCAGCAGCGCCCGCGCCAGCCGCGGATGCAGGCCGAGACGGGACATCCGTACGCCCCGGTCGGTCACCCGCCCGTCCATGTCCACCGCGCCGACCGCCGCCAGTACCTCGCGCGCCGCGCTCATCGCACCCGCCGGCGGCGGGTCGAGCAGCGCCAGCCCCGACGCGTCCGGATCGCCCCAGCACGCCGCCTGCAAAGCGAACGCCGCCAGATCCGCGACCTTGATCTCCGGGGACGGGAAGCGGGCGAGCCGCCCGTCCTCCGCCTGCGCCCAGCACCGGTACACCGCCCCGGGCGCCTCCCGCCCGGCCCGGCCCGCCCGCTGCCTTCCCGCCGCCTGCGAGGCCCGCACCGTCGTCAGCGCGCTCAGCCCCCGGGCGTGATCGGTACGCGGCTCCCTGGCCAGCCCCGAGTCCACCACGACCCGCACCCCGGGCACCGTGAGGGACGACTCCGCCACCGAAGTCGCCAGCACCACCCGCCGGCCCTGCGACGACCCGGCCAGCACCGCGTCCTGCACCGCCGCCGGAGCCCGCCCGTGCACCTGGAGCACCTCGGCGGCCACCCCGGCCAGCTGCCCCGCCACCCGGCCGATCTCACCGACACCCGGCAGGAAACACAGCACGTCGCCGTCCCGCTCCGCGAGCGCCCGGCGCACCGTCGCGGCGACATGCGTCAGCAGCGCCGGATCGACCCTCATCCCGTGCGGCGGCCGCACCGGAGCGGCCGGCGGCGCCCAGACCACCTCCACCGGATGCGAGACACCCTGCGCCTCGACCACCGGGGCATCGCCCAGCAGCCGTGCCCAGCCCTGCGCGTCCGTCGTCGCGGACGCGGCGACCAGCCGCAGATCGGGCCGGATCGCCTCCCGCACATCGAGCAGGAACGCGGCGACCGTGTCCGCGTCCAGATGCCGCTCATGGCACTCGTCGATGATCACCGCGTCGACCCCGGCCAGCTCCTGGTCGCGCTGGAGCCGCTGGAGCAGCACACCGGTGGTCACCACCTCCACCACCGTGTCGCGCCCCACCACCCGCTCCCCGCGGACCGTGAACCCCACCCGGCCGCCGGCCTGCTCCCCGATGAGCCAGGCCATTCGCCGCGCCGCCGCCCGCGCGGCGATCCGCCGCGGCTCGGCCACCACCACCCTGCGCACCGGGCCGCCCCCGGCCAGACCGGCCAGGACCAGTGGTACGAGTGTCGTCTTGCCGGTGCCGGGCGGCGCGCACAGCACCGCCACGCCGCGGTCGTCGAGCGCCCGCTCCAGGGCGGGAACGGCGGTGCGTACGGGCAACTGGCCCAGGGCGTCGGTACGGATCACGCCCCCAGTCTCGTACGGCGCGCCCCCGATCCCGTACCCCGGTATCGGTACGGGATCAGTCCCGTTCGCAGACGAAGATCGCCGTACCGGGGATGAGGTTCCCGCGCAGCGGGGACCAGCCGCCCCACTCCTGGTGGTTCCAGGCGGGCCACTCCGGTTCGACGAGGTCGACCAGCCGGAAGCCGCCGGCCACCACGTCCCGCACCCGGTCGCCCAGCGTGCGGTGGTGCTCGACGTACACGGCGTCGCCCCGCTCGTCCTGCTCGACATAGGGAGTGCGGTCGAAGTAGGAGGCCGCGACCGAGAGGCCCTCCGGCCCCGGCTCGTCCGGGAACGCCCAGCGGACCGGGTGCGTCACCGAGAAGACCCAGCGGCCCCCGGGGCGCAGCACCCGGTGCACCTCGCGGAAGACCTGCACGGGGTCGGCGACGAAGGGCACCGCGCCGTAGGCGGAGCAGGCCAGGTCGAAGGAGCCGTCCCGGAACGGCAGCACCCCGGCGTCCGCCTCCACCAGGGGCACCTCGTCGCCGATCCGCAGCGCGTGCTGCAGCTGCCGGTGCGAGAGGTCCAGGGCCACCGGGCGGGCGCCCTGCGCGGCGAGCCAGCGGGAGCACTGCGCGGCGCCCGCACCGATCTCCAGGACGTCCAGGCCGCGCAGCGACGCGCCGGGCCCCAGCAGACCGGCCTCCGCCTCGTCGAGCCCCTCGGGCCCCCAGACGAAACGGTCGTCGCCGAGGAAGGCGCCGTGGTCGCTCTGGTACTCGTCGGCGTTCCGGTCCCACCAGCCGCGACTGGCCCGGCTGCTCTCGGCCTCCGACGCCTCGCGACGGGTCGCTTCCGGTTCGGCCGCGTAGATCTCTTGGCTCATCGTGTCCGTCGTTGTAGTTTGCCCGTACCCCGCCGCACGCGGTATGCGGCTTGGGGTACCTGGTGAGTACGGCTCCCGTGCCCATGGAATGTCTCCTGCGGCCGATCTGGCCTCGGGGAACACGAGTTGCGCCGGATATGAGCCGTTGCGCCCCCGGTGTGCGCCTTCGCGCATTGACCGTGCCCGGCTGCCCCCGTATGCTACAAGTTGCGCTGCGAGCCTGCGCGCCTCAGACCTAGCAGGCCGCGCTCGCATCTGTTGTATGTCCCCTCGGTTCACGAGGCGCCTCCCGTCCGGCGGGATCGGCACTTCCCGAGCTGTCCGGCTTCTGCAGAGGTGATACGGGCTCCCGGCGTAGCAGTACCTACGACTCACTGTCCGTACCGGAGCCCTTTCCCACATGACGAGCAGCACCGAGACCACCGCCACCACCCCGCAGGTAGCGGTCAACGACATCGGTAACGAGGAAGCCTTCCTCGCCGCGATCGACGAGACGATCAAGTACTTCAACGACGGCGACATCGTCGACGGCGTCATCGTGAAGGTCGACCGGGACGAGGTCCTGCTCGACATCGGTTACAAGACCGAAGGCGTCATCCCTTCCCGCGAGCTTTCGATCAAGCACGACGTCGACCCGAACGAGGTCGTCAAGGTCGGCGACGAGATCGAGGCCCTGGTTCTCCAGAAGGAGGACAAGGAAGGCCGCCTCATCCTGTCCAAGAAGCGCGCTCAGTACGAGCGTGCCTGGGGCACGATCGAGAAGATCAAGGAAGAGGACGGCATCGTCACCGGTACCGTCATCGAGGTCGTCAAGGGTGGTCTCATCCTCGACATCGGCCTCCGTGGCTTCCTGCCGGCCTCCCTCGTCGAGATGCGCCGCGTCCGCGACCTCCAGCCCTACGTGGGCAAGGAGCTCGAAGCCAAGATCATCGAGCTGGACAAGAACCGCAACAACGTGGTCCTGTCCCGCCGTGCCTGGCTGGAGCAGACCCAGAGCGAGGTCCGCCAGACGTTCCTCACGACCCTGCAGAAGGGCCAGGTCCGCTCCGGCGTCGTTTCCTCGATCGTCAACTTCGGTGCGTTCGTGGACCTCGGCGGCGTCGACGGTCTCGTGCACGTCTCCGAGCTCTCCTGGAAGCACATCGACCACCCCTCCGAGGTTGTCGAGGTCGGCCAGGAAGTCACCGTCGAGGTTCTCGACGTGGACATGGACCGCGAGCGCGTCTCCCTGTCGCTCAAGGCGACGCAGGAAGACCCGTGGCAGCAGTTCGCCCGCACGCACCAGATCGGGCAGGTCGTTCCCGGTAAGGTCACCAAGCTCGTTCCGTTCGGTGCGTTCGTGCGCGTCGACGAGGGCATCGAGGGTCTGGTCCACATCTCCGAGCTGGCCGAGCGCCACGTGGAGATCCCGGAGCAGGTCGTCCAGGTCAACGACGAGATCTTCGTCAAGGTCATCGACATCGACCTCGAGCGTCGTCGCATCAGCCTCTCGCTGAAGCAGGCCAACGAGTCCTTCGGTGCCGACCCGGCCTCGGTCGAGTTCGACCCGACCCTGTACGGCATGGCCGCGTCCTACGACGACCAGGGCAACTACATCTACCCCGAGGGCTTCGACCCCGAGACCAACGACTGGCTCGAGGGCTACGAGACCCAGCGCGAGGCGTGGGAGACGCAGTACGCCGAGGCGCAGCAGCGCTTCGAGCAGCACCAGGCCCAGGTCATCAAGTCCCGCGAGGCCGACGAGGCCGCTGCTGCCGAGGGCGCTGCCGCCCCGGCCGGTGGCGCCCCGGCTGCCTCCGGCGGCAGCGGTGGCGGCTCGTACTCCTCGGAGTCCGCGGACAACTCCGGCGCCCTGGCGTCGGACGAGGCCCTGGCTGCCCTGCGCGAGAAGCTGGCGGGCGGCCAGAGCTGACGCTCTGCACCCCCTCCGGTCGATGATCGACCGCAGTAGCTGAAAAGTGAGGCCCGCTCCCTTCGGGGAGCGGGCCTCACTCGTTTCCGCCGGGCGGTTACGGCGTGACGGCGATGTTGGTGAGGCCCTTGCCGCCGGTCACCGTGTTGCTGCTGTGGACGGTGGTCGGGCAGTTCGCGCCGTAGTTGGTGACGTTGACCGCGATCTGCTTGTCGCCCTTGGCGCCGGTCAGGTCCGAGGTGTTGTCGCGGAAGACGGCGCCGCAGCCCCAGCCGCTCTGCTGGGTGTGGGTCTCGTAGCCGTTGTTGGTCGTACGGGAGCCCTTGTTGCCCTCGACCAGGACGTCGTTGCCCTTCACGTCGACCCAGGAGTCGTCGTAGTTGGCGCCGGTCAGCCCGCTGCCGTCGAAGGTGTTGCCGATGATCCTCGCCCCGGTGGTGCCTTCCTTGATGTCGACGTTCTCGCCGCCGACCCCCGGACCGATCGTGTTGCCCAGGATCTGGACCCGGTCGCTCCGGTCGGAGAGATCGCCGGCCGTGCCGACGTAGACACCCTCGCCCATGCCGCGGCCGTCGTGCCCGGTGTCGTAGATCCGGGAGTTCTTGATGACGCCGTCCTTGCTGGACTTGCGGAAGTGGACGCCCTCCATGTCCAGATCGTGCACGGTCACCGAATCGATGACGACGCCGGTGGCGGTGTCGGCCATGATGCCCTTCTGGCCGCCGGTGACAGTGATGCCCTTGACGGTCCAGTAGGAGGCGCCGTCGAGGTGCAGTCCATAGCCCCCGCCGGCCGTGAGGACCGCCCTGGCGGAGCCGGTGAGGGTGATCCGGGCGGAGGCGGTGCCGGGGACGGTCGCCTTGAAGTTGCCGGTGTAGGTGCCTTCGGCGAGCCGGATCGTGTCGCCGGGGGCCGCGGTGGTGAGGGCGGACTTGAGCTGGGCGGCGGTGCTCACATCGATGACCGTGGCCGCACCCGCCGTGGTGGCGGAGGCGAGGGCGGGGCCGCCGGTGGCGAGCGCGGTGGCCAGCAGGGCGGGGAGCAGCGTGCGGGTGCGCATGGGGGTGCCTTCCCGTCGAAGGTGTTCGAGGTTCTCGTACGTGAATGTGGGGCGAGTCTCTGAACGTGCTGCCCAGTGACGGTAGGGACGAGGTGCGGCCGTGTCAATGTCTGGACCATTGCCCGCGAGGCGGGGATGAGGGACGGGAATGGCGGGCTGGTGAACGGGGGAACGCTTGTGGGGTACTTGGGGATCCGGCGCCCCGTGACGCCCCCGGCGAGGATCTCGGCGTCCCTGACCTGCCGTGAACTCGACTTTTGCGTAAGGGTGTTCACCGACGTGAACATCAACGCCCGTGCCCTTGGCGCCGATGCCGGTGTCTCCGGCAGGCGGGCGGTCGTCCGCCGCTGTCGACAAGTACCGGGTTCTCGCACTCGTTCCGGCATGAACCGGCGGGTGGAAGGGCACAGTCCGGGAATGCGTGTGCCCTGCCGGACGTTCTTCTCCAGGAACACGAGGAGGAGCGGTAACCGTGCCTGATCCGCAGAGTTTGTACGAATGGGAGCCGAAGGGCCTGGCCGTCGTCGACATGGCGCTCGCCCAGGAGTCGGCCGGCCTGGTCATGCTCTACCACTTCGACGGATACATCGACGCGGGCGAGACCGGCGAGCAGATCGTGGACGGCCTGCTCGAAACGCTGCCGCACCAGGTCGTGGCCAGCTTCGACCACGACCGTCTCGTCGACTACCGCGCACGGCGCCCGCTGCTGACCTTCCGGCGCGACCGCTGGGCCGCCTACGAGACCCCGACGCTCGACGTCCGGGTCGTGCAGGACGCCACCGGTGCGCCCTTCCTGCTGCTGTCCGGGCCCGAGCCCGATGTGGAGTGGGAGCGCTTCGCCGCCGCCGTCGAGCAGATCGTCGAGCGCCTCGGCGTCCGCCTCGCGGTGAATTTCCACGGCATCCCGATGGGTGTCCCGCACACCCGCCCCGTCGGCATCACCCCGCACGGCAACCGCACGGACCTCATGCCCGGCCACCGCAGCCCCTTCGACGAGGCGCAGGTGCCCGGCTCCGCGGAAGCCCTGGTGGAGTACCGGCTGATGGAGGCCGGACATGACGTCCTCGGTGTCGCCGCCCATGTGCCGCACTACGTCGCCCGCTCCGCGTACCCGGACGCGGCGCTCACCGCGCTGGAGTCGATCACGGCCGCGACCGGCCTGGTCCTGCCGACCGTCGCCCATGCGCTGCGCACGGAGGCGCACCGCACCCAGACCGAGATCGACCGGCAGATCGACCAGGGTGACGAGGAGCTCGTCTCGCTCGTCGAGGGCCTTGAGCACCAGTACGATGCGGTCGCCGGATCCGAGACCCGCGGCAATCTGGTGGCCGAGCCGGTGGACCTGCCGTCCGCCGACGAGATCGGCCTCGAATTCGAGCGGTTCCTCGCGGAGCGCGAGGGGGACGCCTGACCCCACCCGCCGCTCCCTGCGCGTACTAGGCTGCCGGTCATGCTGAAAGTGGGCCTGACCGGTGGGATCGGCGCCGGCAAGAGTGAAGTGTCACGGCTGTTCGTCGGATACGGAGCCGTGCTGATCGACGCGGACCGGATCGCCCGTGAGGTCGTCGAGCCGGGGACACCCGGGCTCGCGGCCGTCGTCGAAGAGTTCGGCGCCGATGTCCTCACCGCGGACGGCACCCTGGACCGGCCGAAGCTCGGCTCGGTCGTCTTCTCCGATGCCGACCGGCTCGCCGCACTCAACGCGATCGTCCACCCGCTGGTCGGCGCCCGTTCCGCCGAGCTGGAGCGGGCCGCGGGGCCGGACTCGGTCGTCGTCCACGACGTACCCCTCCTCACCGAGAACGGCCTGGCGCCGCTCTACGACCTGGTCGTCGTCGTGGACGCGAGCGCTGAGACCCAGCTCGACCGGCTGGTACGGCTGCGCGGCATGACCGAGTCCGAGGCCCGCGCCCGGATGGCCGCCCAGGCCACCCGGGAGCAGCGCCGGGCCGTGGCCGATCTGATCATCGACAACGACGGGCCGCTGGAGGACCTGGAGCCGCAGGTCCGCAAGGTCTGGGCGGAGCTGACCGAGCGGGCCGCGGCCGGCTGACCCGGGCAGCCGGTCCGCCGGCCCCGCCGCGGAATACCGGCCCCCGGCCGGACGTTGTGAACCCGGTGACGAAGGGAAGGACGAAACCGTGCCCGAGAGGACCCCGGAGACCGACGTCATCGACTTCCGCGCGGCCGAACACCTGCTGGCGGCGCGCGACCCCCGTGGCGCGGTGAAGCTGCTGGATTCGGTGATCGCGGCCCATCCGGAGAGCACCGCGGCCCGGCTGCTGCGCGCCCGTGCGTTCTTCGCCGCCGCCCAGCTGCGCCCCGCCGAGCTCGAATTCGAACTCGTCCTGGAACGCGAACCGGACAACGCCTTCGCGCACTTCGCGCTGGCCCGCACCTTCGAGCGCTCCGGCCGCACCGACCGGGCCGCCCGCCACTTCCGGCTGGCCGCCGCGCTCGACCCGAACCCGGAGTATCTGCGGGCGGCCCGCTTCCCGGCCCAGGACTGAGGCAACGGCGCCGGGCGGGTACGCGCCCGCCCGGCCCGGTTCAGTGCCTGTACCTGCCGCGCCCGCCGTGGTCGGGTTCGTACGGCGGGACATCGCGGCCGGGCTGGTAGTGCGGGCCCTGGTGGATGTGGTGGACGATCACTGTCAGGTCCACGAGGACCAGTAGGAGCAGCAGGCCGCAGGCGGCGGCCCAGCCCGGCCGGCCGGTCATCGTGAAGGCGGCCAGGCCGAAGACGGCCCAGACCAGCCCCCATAGACTCAGCCAGAGCCGCAGCCGCAGTGGACTGCGGGCAGTCGTCGGTTCATTGCCGGTACGCATGGCGATCGCCTCTCCTACCAGGATGGACCCACGACGGCTTTTTTGGGACGACCTGTCGACACACCGGATGGGGAGAGCGTGCGTGAACGGCACATCGTGGGAGGACCGCACAGGCCGCAGGGCGAGGGTCCGGGGCTGTCTGCTGGGCGGGGCGATCGGGGACGCGCTGGGCAATCCGGTGGAGTTCCTGTCCCTGGCCGGTATCCGCCGCGCGCACGGTGAGTACGGCGTACAGGGGCTGCTCCCGGACGACGAGGGCGTCGTCGGGCGGGTCACGGACGACACGCAGATGACCCTGTTCACCGCCGAAGGGCTGATCAGGGCCCATTCCCGGGCGATGCCGAAGGGCGGCACCGAGGACGGCGGCGCCGAGACCCGGATCGTACGGAACGCCTATCTGCGCTGGCTGGACACCCAGAACCACCCCGCACCGCCGGCCCGCGGCGGCGACAGCCCGGTGCGTACCGGTCGGCTCAGGCAGCAGCCCTGGCTCTACGCGCGCCGCGCCCCCGGCAACGCCTGCCTGACCGGGCTCGCGACCGGCCACGTCCCCGAGCCGAAGGGCAGGCTCGGTGAGCCCGGACCCGTCAACACCGGGTCCAAGGGATGTGGCACGGTGATGCGGTCCGCACCCTTCGGACTGGTGGGCCAGGACGCCGAGGCGGCCTTCCGGCTCGCCTACTGGTGCGCGCAGATCACCCACGGCCACCCCACCGGTGCGTACGCCGCCGGGGCCTTCGCCGCGATCGTCACGCACCTCCTGGAGGGCGACTCGACGGAGGGCGCCGTACTGCGGGCCATGGAGCTGCTGCGCCGCCACCCGGGGCACGAGGAGACGTCGGCGGCGCTGCGTGCCGCCGTCGACCTGGCCGCGCAGGGCGCGCCGACCGGCGAGAAGGTGGAGACGCTGGGCGCCGGCTGGGTCGCCGAGGAGGCCCTCGCCATCGCCGTGTACAGCGCCCTCGTGCTGCCCCGCGCCGATCAGGTGGCCGGGGCGCTGCTGCTCTCGGTCAACCACTCGGGCGACAGCGACTCCACGGGTGCGATCTGCGGCAACCTGCTCGGCGCGCGCCACGGGGACGTACACCTTCCGCCGGCCTGGCTGGTGTCGACCGAGGGCCGGGGTGTGATCACCGAGCTGGCCGACGATCTGTGCGTGGAGTTCGAGCACGCGGTCGCCTGGCCGGCCGACCGCTACCCGGCGTACTGACGGCGGGCCCCCGCCGGTGAGCGGCGGGGGCACCACTGGTCAGTACACCGGGTGTTGACGGAGCGTCAGTCCGTCAGCAGCTTGTTGCGCAGGGCGGCCACCGTCACGTCGTCGAGCTTCAGGCCCTCGCGTACGTAGGTGTCGAAGTCGCCGTACAGGTGGTCCACCTCGTCGAACGCCGCGCGCAGCCAGCTCAGTTCGACGGCCTTCGGGTTGCCCAGGTAGTCGTTGCTGGCGAGGAAGTCCGCCTCGACGGTCTCGCGCGGGACGCCGAGCAGGGTGAGCAGCACGGCCGTGCTCCAGCCGGTGCGGTCCTTGCCCGAGCTGCAGTGGAAGACCGTCGCGCCGGAGTCGTTCGTCGCGACGGCCGTGAGCAGGTCGCGGAAGGCGTAGTCGGCGCCCACGAAGTTGACCATGAACGGGTAGCCGATGGACTGGCCGAGGTCGGACGAGCCGGAGAACAGCCCGGCCGCGATGGCCTCGGCCAGTGTCATCAGCGCCGAGTCGTGGAAGCGGAGGCCGTGGCTGAGCGACACCACATCGGCGACCTGGTACTTCACACCGGCGGGCAGCCGGTCCGGGGCGTCGTGCCGCTCCACCGCGTTGCGCAGGTCCACGTCGAGGGTGAGTCGCTGGGAGAGCAGGCGCTGCTGCTCGGCGTCGGTGAGGCTGTTGATCTTGTTGGAGCGGTAGACCAGACCCGGGCGCACCCAGCGCCCGTCGGTGGTGCGGTAGCCGCCGATGTCCCGGAAGTTGCGGGCGGACTCGATCCCGAGCGAGCGTTCGGCGACGACGAGCGGCGAACCGCTGTCCGGCACCAGCCGGAAGTACCAGCGTCCCGCTTCGGCGAGGGTTCCGGCCGGGACGGTCAGCGAACCGGTGCCGGGGGCGGTGCCCACCGGGGTGCCGGTGGTGGCGTCGGGGGAGGTCACGGCGGTGACGGACACCGAACCGGCGGCGGAGGACCAGGAGAGCGTGTAGCCGCCGTCGGCGGCGCGCTTGGCGGTGGCCGCGGTGAACGGCACGGCGGCGGCCCGCGCACCGGCTTCGGCGCTCGCTGCGGGCGCGCCGGCGGGAGTGGCGGCGAGGGCGGGCGGGACGAGGACCGTACCGGCGAGCAGGACGGCCGCGACGGCTGCCTGGGTGATGCGGTGCGTGCGCATGGTGCTCCTTGTCTGCATCCCTGTCGGGGTGGTGGGGGGTGTCAGGAGGTGGGGGCGGCGGTGCACGGCGTGTTGCCGCAGACATTGATGACACGGCCGGTGGTCAGGAAGGTGGCCTTCTGCTGACGGGCGGCCGGCGAATTGCGGGGGTCCGAGTGCGGGTCGTGGCCGTAGACCGGCCCGGCGGGCGGGGTGTTGGTGAGCGGCGGGGTGGGCGTGCCGCTGTCCCACACCGTCATCGCGGAGCCCCGGTACGGCAGTCGGCCGGACGCGACGGTTCTGATGCCCCAGTACGGGACGGTGTCCGGGCTGCGGCCCGGCGCGAGCACCGGGGTGATCAGCCGGGCGCCGATGGTGCGCGCCTCCACGTCGGCCGCCGCGTTGGCGACCTGGTGGTCCCCGTACGCGATGTGCATCAGTACCTGATGGCGGTCGGTGAGGTGGTTCGCGTACGCGTTGGTCTCGCCGCGGTCCCACACCATCTGGAACAGCTGGAGGACGATCTGCTGGCGCAGCTTGTCCGGGTAGGAGAGGTCCAGGACCTGCTGGAACGGTGCGAAGTCGACGCTGCGGTTGAGGAGCAGGCCGTAGTTCATGCCGGTGACTCCGAGGACCCCGCGCCGGATGTCGGGCGAGGCGGCGACCAGGGCGCCGCCGAGGATTCCGCCCTGGCTGTTCCCGTCGTACCCGATGCCGTGCCGGAGGTCGAGGAGCAGCCGGCCGTCCGCGTCGCGGAAGGCCGCGTCGGTGGTCAGTCCGTCGGCGTGGATCAGGGCGCGGGCGAGGAAGAGTGCGTTCAGCATGCCCTGCTCGCTGCGTTCGGGAACGGCGGGGAAGAGGTTCGGGTCGGCGAGCGCCCCGAGTACCACGGGGACGTCCTCCTCGGCCATCCCGATCCAGTCCGTCGCGCAGAACGTGAAGTTGTGCTCCGCCGCCATCGCCTTGACGTTGCCCGCGCCGACCTCGGAGCGGCGGCCGAGGAGGCCGTGCCCGTAGAGCGCGGGGTGCGAGGGGGTACGGAAGGCGGAGCGCGGTATCTCGCAGCGGAACTCGGCGAGTTGGCTGCTCCCCGGGAGCCGCCGGGGCAGGCCGTCGTGGCCGCGGTGCAGTACGGAGCCGGGCGGGCCGCCGGGCAGGTCCAGGTAGCCGGGCACGCTGATCCGGCCGGTCACCTCCCGGGCGATCCGGGGGGCCTGCTCGGCCGTGAAGTCGGTGACACCGGTGACGGCGAACGCGGGGGAGCGGTCGCCGAGCCGGCGGAACGCGTCGTCGCGGACGGTGAAGAGGTCGCCGGTGAGGCTGCGTGTGCTCGCGACGGTGAAGTCCCAGGCGAGGTACGTCCCTTCGGACCCCACCCCGGCCCTGTGCAAGGCCTTCAGGGCCGGGCGGAGCTGACGCTGCCGGGCGTACAGCGGATGCCCGGCGGGCAGCGGTCTCCCGGCGACGGCGGCGAACGGCTCGGCGGCCGGGATCGTGCGGCCCGCCCCGTCCTTGAGGTGTCTCAGGGCGACGGCGTAGCGGTGGCCGTCGCGGAAGTTGCGCGCGGGGTGGATCAGCAGGGCCCGGCGCGCGGGGTCGGTGGCGTTGGCGTCCGCCTCGGCCCAGTACGGCCACCGCTCCCCGGTCCGGGTGTCGATCAGCACCACGGGGGCGTCCGGGGCGAGGGAGCGGCCGATGTCGGTGAGCGGGGCGGTGCCGGTCGCCGCCGGGTCGAGGCCGGGGACGTGCGCGATCAGCGTCGAGCCGGGGGAGAAGCCGTCGGACCGGTTCCAGGCCGTCGGGTCGACGGGCCGGCCGGCCGCGGCGGGTGGCAGCGTGGCCGCTCCGAAGGACACCCGGCGGCCGGTGTCGGTGGCCGGGTCGGGCCGGGTGTACCAGTCGTTCGGGAACGGCAGCAGGCACTCGGCGGGCGCCAGCGGGTCGCAGCCGGGCCCGGACGGCCCGGCGGCCTCTGCCGCAGGGGCGTCCGGGGCGAGCAGGGCGGCGGCGGCGAGCGCCGCCGCCAGCAGCCCGCGCAGCAGGCGGTGGAGCAACTTCGGTCAGCTCCCCTGGAGGTGTGCGCCGATGATGGCGGCGTAGTTCGCCTCACCGTTCCGGTTGGGGTGCAGCGGGGCGGCGGCCGCGGTCGGCACGTACCCCTCGACCCACTTGTCCGACGGGGCCTGGCAGGAGTCGTGGCCCTTGCTGGGCGTGGCGAGGTCGATGTACTCGGCACCGTGCGCCGCGCTCTGCTCGGCGATCACCGCGTTCATCCGGTCGACGCTGCCCTGGAGGAAGTCGGCGTCCACCGGGAGGACCGGCTGCAGCGGCCAGCAGCCGCCGGGCTTGATGTACAGGCCGTAACCCGTGACGATCACCCGGGCGTGCGGCGAGCGCTGGTGGATCGAGTCCAGTACGACGCCCAGCTTCGGCGCGAACTCCGCGATGCGCTGACCCACCTGGTCCACGCCGCCCTCGTTGTACTTCTCCTTGCACGGGGTGGCGTTCGGGTCGAGGGTGGTGCACTTCTGCGCGATGCCGACCAGGCCGGTGTCGTTGCCGCCGATGGTCAGCGTCACCAGGTCGGTGTCCGGGCGCAGCGCGTCGAACTGCGGCGGGGCCGAACCCATCGGGATGTCGAGCAGCGACAGCGACTGCTTCTCCGTCATGTGCTTGGACGCGGCACCGCTGCAGGTGACGTCGCGCAGCGAGGCGCCGAGGCGCTCGGCGAGCTCGTGCGGGTAGTTGTGCGTCGAGCGGCCGCAGGCCACCGGCCCCGTGATGTCCGGAATGAGCGGCCCGGAGGCCATGGAGTCGCCGAGCGCGACATAGGACGTGGTGCCGTCCTCGGCGGCGGATGCCCCAGCCGCGCCGGTTCCCACGGCCAGACCGGCCAGGGCGAGCGTGCCCACGATGGTCCTGACGGATCGACAGAAACCCTTGTGCTGCGGCATGTTCACGGAATCCTCCGACGGTGGGGGGCGGGACGTGGCATGGCGTGTGACGCCGGTCATCATGCAGACTCGACAGCCGTCGTTTAACTGGTGGGTAACGCAGACTTCTGCGGGGGAACTTGTGACGCGTGACAATCGGCCGCTCGTCATCACGGGGGAGCACGGCGCCCCGGGAGGGCCGGAGGAACGGCCGCTGTCCATCGCCGGGCGCCCGGTGGCCGCGCATCTGCGCGCCCGCGTCCCGGCCCTGACCGGCCGTGTCGTCGCCCGGCTGCTGGCCGATCTGCCGGTCTACGCCGGACTGCCGCACGAGGAGATCTCCGGCGACATCGCCGACATCGTCCAGCACAACCTGCGGCTCTTCGCCGATGTCGTCGAGCACCGCCGCCCCGCCACGGACGCCGAACTCGCCCAGCAGCGCGACTCGGCGGCCCAGCGCGCCGAGGAGGGCGTACCGCTGGACGCCATCCTCACCGCCTACCAGGTCGGCACGGCGATGTGCTGGCAGGAGACCGCGAAGGGGGCGCTCCCCGGTGACCTCCCCACCGTCCTGGAGATCATGGACCGGATCATGGTCCTTCAGCAGCAGCTGACCTCCGCGGTCAGCAGCGCGTACCTTCAGGCCCGGCAGATCCTCGACAGCCAGGAACACGGCGGCCGGCACGCCCTGATGGCCGCCCTGCTGACCGGCGAACCCCTGGACCGCTTCACCCACCGCACCGGACTGCGCCCGGCCGCCCGCTACCTCACGATGACGCTCGCGCTGGCCCCGCACCCCGACGAGCTGAGCCAGTTACCGGGGCCGGGCGCGGGCGTTGCGGCCCGGCGCAAGATCCGCCGCGTCCGCACGGCCCTCGACCACTTCGCCGGTACGCCGGCGCTCACCGCCCTCGACGCCTCCGGCGGCACGGTGCTGTTGCCCGCAGCCGAGTCACCGCCGCCGTGGCGCGGGCCGGGCGGCCTGTGCGTGCTGATCGAGGAGGCGGCCCGCGCGGCGGGTGTGCCCATCACCGCCGCGGCGGAGACCGCCGAGCCGGAGGCGGTGCCGGCCGCGGTGGCCCGTAACGCCGAGATCGTCGACCTGATCGCCCGTACGGGCCGGCCGCCCGGCCTGTACCGGCTGGCCGATGTCCTGCTGGAGTACCAGCTCAGCCGGCCCAGCGAGGCCCTGCACGGGCTCGCCGAGCTGCTGCGGCCCCTGGAGGCGAAGCCGGAGCTGCTGCGCACCCTGGAGACGTATCTCGAACTGGGCCTGGACCGTCGGGCCACCGCCGCCGCCCTGCACATCCACCCCAACACCGTCGACTACCGCATCCGCCGCATCGACCGGCTGACCGGCCTCTCCCCGGCCCGTCCGGCCGATCTCCAGCACATCAGCGCGGCACTGGTCGCCCGTCGCTCGGTGTGACGGGAACGGGAACGGGGCGGTGTCCGCGTCCGGAACCACCGACAACGGCCGTTCGTTCGTGGGTACATGAGCGGAGAACTGGTGCGTGAGGGCTATTCAGGGACGGGTCCCGGCGCGATCACGCCGGACGGCTGCGCGGTCGAGCTGTACCGACGGCTGTCCGTCGGCGACGAACCGGAGGTGATCGCAGCCGCCGTGCCCGCCGGGGCGAGCATTCTGGAGCTGGGCTGCGGCGTGGGCCGGGTGACCCATCCGCTGATCGGGCTCGGCTTCGAGGTCACCGCCGTGGACGAGTCGGCGCAGATGCTGGAGCACATCAGGGGCGCCCGCACCGTGCGGAGCCCCATCGAGTCGCTGGACCTCGGCGAGGAGAGGTTCGACGTGGTGATGCTGGCGTCGTTCCTGGTGCACACGAGCGAGGACCGGGTGCGTGAGGGGATGCTGCGGACCTGCCGCAAGCACGTCGAGGACGGCGGCGTAGTGCTCATCCAGCGCGAGGGTGCCGACTACCACAGCAACCTGCCACGGGAGAGGACACATCCGGCCGGATACACCGTACGGATCGTCTCGGCGGAGCCCGTGGGGGACGGGGTGGACTCGGTGCATGCCGAGTACGTCTTCGACGACGCGCGATGGACCCAGACGTTCCGGTCGCGGGAGCTGTCGAAGGAGGAGTTCGAGGGGCATCTGGCGGCGGCGGGCCTGACCGTCGACCGGTATCTCACGGATGACGGAATATGGGTGCGCGCCGTGCCCGCGTAGGCGGCGGACCGCGCTGAACGGGCTGCCCGGTCAGTGGACCGTGCTGTAGCTGCGCCACGGCAGGGCGAAGAGCCCGTTGACATCGCTGAATGACGTCGCGAGGTACGTCGTCCCCGGACCGGTGCAGTCGCGCGTGCGGTACAGGATGATGTCGACCAGGGTGCCGTTGTTCACTGCCTTGGCGCCCGAGGGGGCGAGCCGGTGGCAGCCCTTCACGGACGGGCTGTTGACCATGATCACGGCGCCCCGCTCCGTCGTGTAGGTGATCGGCCCGACCGCGGTCCGGCCGAGGCCGGAACAGCCTGCGACGGTGAGGGTCAGGAGCGCGGTCCCGGCTGCGATGCCGAGGCGGCGGCGTCGGTGAGCGATCACGGGCATGGGCGGGTCCTCGTCTACGGAGTACGTGCTGACGCTGGTCACCCTGCCCCCTCCTCGGCGCCCCGGCATCCGGTGCGCCGCCGGGCGGGGGGACGGTCGCCGTGGCGGTGGCCCCTCCGTGTTCATATTGATTGAGACTGGGCATACCGTGGTAATAGCGGCTGAATCATATGATTCGTTCGATTCGGTCGCCTTCGATCAATTTCCGGCTTTCAGGGGGCCGTCATGGTCCAGGAACTCGTGATCGCGATAGTGGCGGCGGCCTCGGTGGGCACGCTGTACCTGGCTGCGGCGGCCAAGGTCGTCAAGCAGTACGAGCGGGGCGTCGTGCTGAGGCTCGGCAGGCTCCGTGACGACGTACGAGGGCCCGGCTTCACCATGGTGATCCCCGGCATCGAGCGGCTGCGCAAGGTCAACATGCAGATCGTGACGATGCCGGTGCCGGCGCAGGACGGGATCACCCGGGACAACGTGACGGTGCGGGTGGACGCGGTCATCTACTTCAAGGTCGTCGACGCGGCGAGCGCCGTGATCCAGGTCGAGGACTACCGTTTCGCGGTGTCGCAGATGGCGCAGACCTCACTGCGGTCGATCATCGGCAAGAGCGATCTGGACGATCTGCTGTCCAACCGCGAGAAGCTCAATCAGGGCCTTGAACTCATGATCGACAGCCCCGCGGTCGGATGGGGCGTGCAGATCGACCGGGTGGAGATCAAGGACGTCTCGCTGCCGGAGACGATGAAGCGGTCCATGGCCCGCCAGGCCGAGGCAGACCGTGAGCGGCGTGCCCGGGTCATCAACGCGGACGCCGAGCTCCAGGCGTCGAAGAAGCTCGCCGAGGCGGCGGCGCAGATGTCCGCCCAGCCGGCCGCGCTCCAGCTGCGTCTGCTGCAGACGGTGGTGGCGGTCGCGGCGGAGAAGAACTCCACGCTGGTGCTGCCGTTCCCGGTGGAGCTGCTCCGCTTCCTGGAGCGGGCACAGCAGCCCGCGCAGCAACAGCTGACCCCGCCACCGCAGAGCGCCCAGCCGCAGCGGCCGACGCAGCCGCAGCGCCATGCGCAACCGCCCCGCCCCGCCGACCGGCCGCAGCGCCCCGCGCAGGCCCAGCGCCCGGCCCAGACCCAGCCGAGGCCGCAGCAGCCGTCGGCCGTGGGGCCGGCGCCCATGCCCGCGCCCCCGCCCCCGGCCGCCGTTCCCGCACGGCCTTCCCGTCCGAAGCCGCTGGCCAAGCACTGAAGACCGGTTGTCGGACCCCCCGCCTAGACTCGCAGGAGTCATGAGGATCGAGGCGATCAAGAGGATCGGCGCGGGAGGGGAGGGGGACCGATGACCACGGCACAACACCAGCAGGACACGTCCGCTGCCCGCCTCCTGCGCTGTGCCGCCGTCTTCCTGCCCGCACCGCTGCCGAGGGCCGGGAGCGTCGCCTTCTGGGATCCCGACGGCGGTGCCCTCCCGGAGCCGGGCGAGGTCTGCGGACACCCCGCGGACCCGGAGAGTCCGGCACCCGGTGCGCGTACGGGGGAGATCACCGTCGTCCGTCGGCAGGGGCAAGAGGACGGCGTCCGTCGGCGCACGGTGCCCGCGGTCCTGCTGCCCGTCGCCGACGCGCTCCCGCTGCTGGCCCGGGCCCGGCACCAGGAGTCCGCCCACCCCGCCACGCGATGCTGGGGCGCCGCCGCGCTCCAGGCGCTCAACCTGGCGGCGCGCGGCAGACTGCTCCCCGGTCTGACGGACGACGACCACGACGCCTGGCGGGCCGGGCCGCGCGACGCCGAGGACATCGCCCACCTCCGGGCGATAGCCGCCGCCATGCCCGCCGAGGGCCACGCGGTCCCGCTGCCGGACCGCACCCCGCTCCGGGTCCCCGACCCGCAGTGGCTGCTCGGCTCGTTCCTCGACGCGGTCGCCGACACCCTGCCCCGTACGCCCGCCGCGGCGTACGCGATGGGGGCGCCCTTCGCGGCCCGCGAGGCCCAGCACCTGCCGGGAGCGCGTGACTGGGCGGTCGAGGTCGCGGCCGGGCTCGACGCGGGTGTACGGGTGTCGCTGCGCCTGGACCTGTCGGCGTACGAACTCTTCGACACGGCCGACGACGGGGCCGACGCCACCGGTTCTGCCGGGGCCGATGCCACCGCCGCGCGGCACGCCGCCGCTGCTGTCACTCAGGTGCACAGCCTCGCCGATCCGACCTACGTCACCGACGCCGCCGCGCTGTGGAACGGCGGGGCGGGCGAGCCCTTCGGCCCGCGGGCCCGGATCGACGCCGTGCTCGCCCTGCGCCGCGCCGCCCGCCTCTGGGCGCCGCTGGAGCGGTTGCTGGACCAGCCGGTGCCCGATGTGCTCGCCCTGACGGAGGACGAGCTGTACGAGCTGCTCGGCGACGCCGGAGCCCGGCTGGCCACGGCCGGAGTGAGCGTCCACTGGCCCAGGGAGCTCGTCCGCTCGCTCACCGCCTCCGCCGTCGTGCGGCCCGCGCCCGGCTCGGCCACCGACGGCACCTCGTTCTTCGACGCCGAGCAGCTCTTCGCCTTCGACTGGCAGCTGTCGCTGGGCGACGAGCAGCTCACCGAGGCGGAGATGGACATCCTCGCCGAGGCCCACCGGCCCGTGGTGCGCCTGCGGGACCAATGGGTCGTCGTCGACCCCGCGCTCGTACGCAAGGCACGCAAGCGGGAGCTCGGCCTGCTCGATCCGGTAGACGCCCTCGCCGTCGCCCTGACCGGCACCGCCGAGGTCGACGGCGAACAGGTCGAGGCCGTGCCCGTCGGCGCGCTGGCCGCCCTCCGCGAACGCATCACCGCCGACCACACCACCATCGCCCCGCCGCCCGGCCTGGACGCCACGCTCCGCGACTACCAGCTGCGCGGCCTGGCCTGGCTGGACCGGATGACCTCGCTCGGCCTCGGCGGCTGCCTCGCCGACGACATGGGCCTGGGCAAGACGATCACCCTCATCGCCCTCCATCTGCACCGCGCCCGTCCCGCGCCCACCCTGGTGATCTGCCCCGCCTCCCTCCTGGGCAACTGGCACCGCGAGATCAGCCGCTTCGCGCCCGGTGTCCCCGTGCGCCGCTTCCACGGCACCGACCGCACACTCGCCGGGCCCGACGGCGGCTTCGTCCTCACCACGTACGGCACGATGCGTTCCAGCGCCGCGCAACTGGCGGGCCACAGCTGGGGGCTGATCGTCGCCGACGAGGCCCAGCACGTGAAGAACCCCCAGTCCTCCACGGCGAAGGCGCTGCGCACCATCCCGGCCCCCGCCAGAGTCGCCCTCACCGGCACCCCGGTGGAGAACAACCTCTCCGAGCTGTGGGCCCTGCTCGACTGGACCACTCCCGGACTGCTCGGCCCCCTCAAGGCCTTCCGGGCCCGGCACGCCCGCACCGTCGAGAACACCGGCACGGCCGCCGGGCTCGCCAACGACGAAGCGGTCGAACGGCTCGCCCGCCTGATCCGGCCCTTTCTCCTGCGCCGCAAGAAGTCCGACCCGGGCATCGCCCCCGAACTGCCGCCCAAGACGGAGACCGACCACCCCGTCTTCCTCACCCGCGAGCAGGTCACGCTCTACGAGGCGGCGGTCCGCGAGACGATGGCGTTCATCGAGGCCTCGGAGGGCATCGCCCGGCGCGGCCTGATCATGAAGCTGCTGGCCTCGCTCAAGCAGATCTGCAACCACCCCGCGCAGTATCTGAAGGAGGAGCCGACCCGCCTCGTCGGCCGTTCCGGAAAGCTCGCCCTGCTCGACGAACTCCTCGACACGATCCTCGCCGAGGACGGCTCCGTCCTGATCTTCACCCAGTACGTGACCATGGCCAGGCTGCTCTCCGCCCACCTCGCCTCGCGTGCCATCCCCTCCCAGCTCCTGCACGGCGGCACACCGGTCGCCGAGCGGGAGCGGATGGTGGACCGCTTCCAGTCCGGCGAGGTCCCGGTCTTCCTGCTCTCCCTCAAGGCGGCGGGCACCGGACTCAATCTCACCAGGGCCGCCCACGTCATCCACTACGACCGCTGGTGGAACCCGGCCGTCGAGGAACAGGCCACGGACCGGGCGTACCGCATCGGCCAGACGCAGCCCGTGCAGGTCCACCGGCTGATCGCGGAAGGCACCGTCGAGGACCGGATCGGCGAGCTGCTGGAGGCGAAGCGCGCCCTGGCCGACACGGTCCTCGGCACCGGCGAGACCGCGCTGACCGAGCTCAGCGACCGCGACCTGGCCGATCTCGTCTCGCTCCGGAGGCCGGCATGAGCCCCCGCCCGCACACCGGCCACGACCCACGCCCCGCCGCGCGCCCGCGCCCCGGCCCCGACGACCTGCGGCGCACCTTCGAGGCCGTGCCGCCCCGCACCGGCGACGGCGAAGAACCCTTCGCGGACAGCTGGTGGGGCCGTGCCTGGGTGGCCGCCCTGGAATCCCTCTCGATGGACGAGGGCCGGCTCTCCCGGGGCCGTACGTACGCCGACAGCGGCAAGGTCGCCGCGATCACCGTCACCCCCGGCCGGGTCGTCGCCTACGTCCACGGCAGCCGCCCCCGCCCCTACCGCTGCGAGCTGCGGCTGCGGACCCTCGCCGACCCCGACTGGGACACCTTCCTCGACGCGGTCGCGGCCCGGCCCGGTCATCTCGCCGCGCTGCTCACCAAGGAGATGCCGCACTCGCTGGCCGACACGGCGGCCGAGGCCGGTATCGGGCTGCTGCCCGCCGCCGGGGACCTCGACCCCGGCTGCTCCTGCCCGGACCACGGCTGGCCCTGCAAGCACGTGGCCGCGCTCTGCTACCAGATGGCGCGGCTCCTGGACGCCGACCCGTTCGTCCTCCTGCTGCTGCGCGGCCGGGGCGAACGGGAACTCCTCGAAGAGCTGGGCCGCCGCAACGCCGCGCACTCCGCCCGGGAACGTCCCTCGGCCCCCGCCACCCCTTCCGTACCGGCGCGCGAAGCCCTGGCCGAGCGCTATCTCCCGCCGCTCCCGGCCCCGTTGCCGGTGCTGCCGCACCCCGCACAGCCGCCCTCGTACCCGAGCCTGCCCGGTGCACGGGACCCGCTCGCTCTCGATCACCTCGCCACGGACGCGGCGGCCCGCGCGCACGCGCTCCTCACCACCGGCGCCGACCCGCTCGCCGGACTCACCCCCTGGCAGGACGCGGTACGTCTGGCCGCGTCCCGTCCCACCGCCGGGCTCACCGCCACCACCCGCGCCCTCTACCGCGAGCTGGCGTACGCCACCGGCCGCACCACCACCGACCTGGCCAGGGCGGTCGCGGCCTGGCGGCAGGGCGGCGCCGGCGGGCTGGCCGTCCTCGAAACCCCCTGGGACCCCCCGGCCGGCCCCTTCGACCGGGCCCGCCCCGCGCTCGCGGCAGCCGGCTTCCCGCGCTTCCAGCCCCGGCGCAACCACCTCACCCACCCCGGCGGCACACTTCAGCTCCGCTTCGGCCACGACGGCCGTTGGTACGGCTACGAATCCGAGCCCGGCGAGGACGACTGGTGGCCCCGCGCCACTCCGGACACCGACCCGGTGAGCGCGCTCATCGAACTCAGCGGGGGCTGAATCCGGCCGGCACCGGTACCACCCTGCTCTCAGGAGTTCTGCAGATAGACGAAGAGAGCGATCAGCAACACGGCGGTGATCGGCAGCATGATCAGCCGTGCTTTGCGGTACCCCTCGTTGTCCTGCTGGGACAGGCCCTGGTCGGCACCGTGCACCGATGCCAGATGCTCCCCGGCCATGTCCACGATCTTCTTCATGGTCAGCAGTGACGGCGACCGGTCGCAGTGGGTGCATACGAGGAAGTCGCGGTACGGGTCGTACCGGAAGTCCCGCTCGATATTGACCGTGAGCACCTGACCGTCCGGTGTCGTGGCCGTGAAGTGACGTACTGGCGTGCCCATGTGGATCGTTCCCGTTCCGCGTGTGTGTACGGTCCCGTACCCGGCCGCGGCACAGTACCCGACCGGGCCGCGCCCGCTCCCGGCGCCGTCAGCGAGGCAGCACGGCATCGACGACATCCCGGGCGAAGTCCGGCGGCACCGGTTCGCGGCGGAGCAGCACCCGCATCCAGACCGCCCCGGCGATCAGGTCCAGCAGCAGCATCGGGTCGGTATCCGCGGGGAGTTCGCCGCGGGCGGCGGCACGGATGAAGACCGGCTGTTCACGGGAGAAGCGGTCGGCGAAGAAGTCGCGGGTGAGGGCGGCGAGTTCGTCGTCGGGCAGGCCGGTGCCCGCGGTCATGGCACGGGCGACGGGTTCGGTGCGCCCGTCGGTGAGCAGGCGGGTGATCTGTTCGGTGAGCGCGATCAGATCACCGCGGAGGCTGCCCGTGTCGGGGATGTCGATGTCGAGGACCCGGGCATGGATCAGGGCCGCCCGCAGGAGCGCCGGTTTCGAGGGCCACCAGCGGTAGATCGTCGTCTTGTTGACCCCGGATTCCTGCGCGACGGCCTCGATGGTGAGCCGGGCGTAGCCGCGTTCCGCGAGATGGCGCAGCGTGGTGTCGAAGATCGCCTCCGCGGCGCGGGGGCCCCGGCCCGGGCGGCGGTTCACGGTCGGGTCGGGCATGGGCGCTCCAAGGAAAAGCAACGCAACGTTGCGTTGCACTGTAGGGTGCCGTCATCGTACTTCGTACTGCGACGCAGGGGGCCCGGGATGGCGGAGGCAACGGTTTCCAAGGCGGTGACCTGGGGGCTGTTCGCCGCCTGGGTGGCCAATGACCTGGAGGAGCTGGTCACCATGGCCGGCTGGGCGCGGGCGGCCCGGCCCGGACTCCAGGAGCGGTTCCCGCGAGTGCCCGAGGCGTTCTGGAAGCGGATGGAGCTCTCGCAGCGGGACGTCGATGTCGCGATCGGCCTCATGGGCGGGGTCATCGCGGCGGCGTCGGCGGACGGGGCGCGCACCGGAGGCCGCAGCCCGTTCTTCCGGAGCGTGCTGGTCGGCTTTGGGGTGCACGGTGTCGCGCACCTGGCGCAGTCGCTGGCGTACCGGGGCTACACGCCGGGGGTGGTCACGGCGCCGACGGTCGTCATCCCGTACTCGGTCTGGGCCGTGCGGCGGCTGAAGGCGGCCGGTATCAGGAGCGGCGGCGCCGGCGCGACCGCTGCGGCACTGGCGCTTCTTCCGGTGACCGTGGCGGGAGTTCACGCGCTGGCGCACCGGATCAACCGGCCGCGCGGGCGCAGGGCCCGAGCGGCGGTGTGACCGGGCGACGGAATGGCCGTGCGGTCGCCGTGCGCCGGAAGCCGACGGCCGACGGTCTGCGGCCGGGTGTCAGAAGTCGGCGGTCGTGCGCTCTTCGATCCGGGCCACCGAGTCCTGGGCGTAGGCCTTCTCGTAGGCATCGCGGATCCGCTCGATCCGGGCGTCGCGCACGAGGGCCTCGGACGCGGGGTAGAGCAGGGTCAGTTCATAGCTGCGCTCCCGTTCGATGACCCCGTTGGAGTCGCGCCACTGCCCCCGGCCGTCCTGGATGGTCAGCCCGTTCGGGAAGCGCGGCGTGACCTCCTCGTCGATGAACGACAGGAATTGACGATCGGTCACAGCGGGTCCGCCGTCCGGGCGTTCGGTTCCGAGGAAGAGCCGGGTCTCGATGTAGGCCTTCCCGCGCGAGGCGACGACCTGCGCCGTGGACCGCGAGGCCGCGGGCGCCTCGTCGCCGAGTGTGGCGTACGCGACGGGCGTTGACACGGTCAGTACGGCCAGGGCGACGGCCGTCGTGGTGAGCGCGGTGCGCTTCTTCTTCGGGCCGGTGAGGCCCTTCGGGGCGGTGAAGCGGGGGAGACGAGGCAAGGCGGGGACCTTCGTTCGGCGCCTGGGAGCGGCGGTGACGGATGGTGTCCGGCCGCGGGCGGGGGAGAAGGCCGCGAGGGCGGAGCCCGTGCGCGAGCGGGGAGCCTGCGGGCCGGTGGCGCGAATGCGTGGGCCTCACTGTTGCAAGCGGTCCCCGTCCGGCGACGGCAAGGACAGGTGCGTCCGGCGGAATCCACCCGTACGAGAAGAGGCGGACCATATGAAAAGTGTTTGTCCCGGCCGGTTCGGCGTTGCTAGTTTCCTCGTTGTGGCGAAACTCAATCAGATCATCGCAGTGGAGAAGGGCGTCAAGTCCAAGGCCCACCAGGACCTGACGGCGGCTCATCACGGTCTCCAGAAGACCGGTCTGCTGGCCGGCATCTCCCGGACGTACCAGCCGAAGGACGAGGAGGGCGAGCAGCTGCCGCCCGAGTCGACGCTGGTGCAGATCAAGGCCGAGGACGTGCTGCGGGAGACCGCGGCGACCCTGACCCGGCTCTTCGATGTGACCGCCACGAAGGACTGGGCCAACTGCACGGCCCGCGCGGACGTGAAGGTCGACGGGCGGGTGCTCGTGAGCGACGTTCCGGTCTCGTATCTGCTCTTCCTGGAGAAGCAGCTGACGGACCTCAACACCTTTGTCCGCAAGCTGCCGGTGCTCGACGCCGCGGAGGCCTGGACCCAGGACCCGTCGACGGACTCCTGGAAGACCGAGCCGGTGCGGACCCTCCGTACGAAGAAGGTGCCCCGCAACCACGTGAAGGCGGAGGCCACCGACAAGCACCCGGCGCAGGTCGAGGTGTACTACGAGGACGTCCCGATCGGGTACTGGACGACGGTGAAGTTCTCCGGCGCCCTTCCCGCGCGGCGCGTCAACGAACTGCTGGACCGGGTGGAGAAGCTCCAGCAGGCCGTGAAGTACGCCCGCGAGGAAGCCAACGGCGCGGACGTCACCGACCAGCGGGTGGGTGATGCGGTATTCGGTTACCTCTTCGGGTGACCGACCATTGATTCCCCGGCCGACTCATTTCGGCCGGGGTGCGCGAGGAGCGCAAGCTGAAACTGAAGCTTGTCGTGACGACGCGGTTCCAGTGGAGGTTCGAGTCCTCCCCCCGGCATTCAGTGCCTCCCGCACATGAACGGGCCGGGGTGGCCCAAATGGCAGAGGCAGACCGCGATCAATCTCAGACTCTTGCTCCAGACTCAGCATTCGCCACCCATCGCCGAATCAGACGGGCCCGTGCCCATGGGCGTCGAGATGCCGGTTCGACTCCGGCTCGCAGAGCTTCGATCTGCGGTCGTCTAAAGGCAGGACGCGGCGACATAAACCTGACACGGGTCCTTAAAAGTGTCGGCGTGCCGAACGGGTGGCACACCAGGGCTCGGGGGCCGGCTACGCCCCCGGGCCCGCTCCCGTTCCGGACGGCGCGCGGCTCACGGCGTGCCGTTCACACCCGCGCGGGCAGCGACACCCCGCGCCCCGCGAAGAAGCGCTCGAAGTCGGGCAGCGCGAGCTCCGCGGCCCGCGTCCCCGCCGTCGTGCCCGACGGGTTGTGGAAGTGGACGCCCGTGCCGTCGGCCGTACGGGACGTCAGCAGCACCAGATGCCCGCCCCGCCCCGGAGCCGGCCGCCCGGGGTACCGGATTCCGTGGTGCACCGACGCCATGACCGTACGGCCGCCGTCCAGCAGACCGAGGATCTCCTCCGGTGCGAGATGGCGGTGCACCGTGGCGTCCACGCCGTGCACCTCACGTGCGTACTCGGCGAAGGGGGCGTAGATCAGCCCCTTGATCTCCCCCTGCGCGCCCTGTGTATACGCGCCGTACCGGAGCGCCCCGTCGCGCAGCGCGAACAGGGACGGGGCTCCGGCGCCGAGCGCCATGCGCAGGCAGGTCATACCGCACAGATGGCCTGACCAGCGCGCGTACTCGGCCGGTGACGCCGCGCCCGACTCCGCCCAGGCCGGGTCGGTGGCCGGATCGAGCCCGTCCTCCACGATCGGGCCGACCAGCCCGGACGAGGCGAACTGGGTATGGACGGGAAGGCTGCACGTGGAGCAGGTCACCGGGGGTATCCGATCACTGGCGGTATCCGGTCAGGAAGCGGCCGATGCGGCTGATCGCCGCGTCGAGATCGTCAGCGTACGGGAGGGTGAGGATCCGGAAGTGGTCGGGCCGCGGCCAGTTGAAGCCGGTGCCCTGCACGACCTGGATCTTCTCCCGCAGCAGCAGATCCAGCACGAACTTCTCGTCGTCGACGATGCGGTGCACCTTCGGATCCAGGCGCGGGAACGCGTACAGCGCGCCCTTCGGCTTCACGCACGACACCCCCGGGATCTCGTTCAGCTTCTCCCAGGCCCGGTTGCGCTGCTCGTACAGCCTGCCGCCCGGCGCGACCAGCTCCCGGATCGACTGCCGGCCGCCGAGCGCGGCCTGAATGGCGTACTGCGCGGGCGCATTGGGGCACAGGCGCATGGAGGCGAGCGTGGTCAGCCCCTCCAGATAGCCGCGGGCGTGCTGCTGCGGGCCGGAGACCACCATCCAGCCGGATCGGAAGCCCGCCACGCGGTACGTCTTCGACAGGCCGCTGAAGGTGAGGCAGACCAGGTCGGGGGCGAGGGTCGCCACGCTGTGGTGCTCGGCGTCGTCGTACAGGACCTGGTCGTAGATCTCGTCGGCGAACACCATCAGGCCGTGCCTGCGCGCCAGATCGAGGATGCCTTCGAGGATCTCGCGCGGATAGACGGCGCCGGTCGGATTGTTCGGGTTGATGATCACGACGGCCTTGGTGCGGTCGGTGATCTTCGAAGCCATGTCGGCGAGGTCGGGGTTCCAGTCCGCGGCCTCGTCGCAGGTGTAGTGCACGGACTTGCCGCCCGCGAGGGTCACCACCGCGGTCCACAGCGGGTAGTCGGGGGACGGGACGAGCACCTCGTCGCCGTCCTCCAGCAGCGCCTGGACGGCCATCGAGATCAGCTCGGAGACACCGTTGCCGAGGAAGATGTCGTCGACCCCGACGTCCGCCAGCCCCATCGCCTGGTAGCGCTGCGCCACCGCCCGGCGGGCGGACAGGATGCCGCGCGAATCGGTGTAGCCATGGGCCTGCGGAAGCATCCGGATCACGTCCTGGACGACCTCCTCCGGCGCTTCGAAGCCGAAGAGCGCGGGGTTGCCCGTGTTGAGCCGGAGCACGCTGTGGCCCGCCTTCTCCAGGGCGTTGGCGTGCTCGATGACCGGGCCCCGGATCTCGTAACAGACCTCGTCGAGCTTGCTGGACTGCCGGAATTCCATGCGGTGGCCTCCCCGACCTGATTGCGATACTTGGTTTTACCAAGCTCAGGCTTGGAAAGTCCAACAACATGTCTAGACTGCGTCGCATGCCACGTCAGCAACAGCCCGCAACGCGCCCGGTCCGCCGCCGGAGCTACGACCAGTTCTGCGCCACCGCGCGTGCCCTCGACTCCGTGGGCGACCGGTGGACCCTGCTGATCGTCCGTGAACTGCTGGCGGGCCCCCGCCGCTACACCGACCTCCACGCCGACCTGCCCGGCGTCAGTACGGACGTGCTCGCCTCCCGGCTCAGGGACATGGAGCAGAGCGGCCTCGCCACCCGCCGCCGGCTCCCGCCGCCCGCCGCCGCCTCGGTCTACGAACTGACCGCGCGCGGCCACGGCCTGATGCCGGTACTCGCCGCGCTCGCCGAGTGGGGTGCGCCCGCGCTGGCCGAACGGCGCGCCACCGACGCGGTGCGGGCCCACTGGTTCGCCCTCCCGCTGCTGCGCGCGCTGGACGGGCTGACCCATGCGGGGATCGTCGAAGTCCACCTGGACGAGGGCGAGTTCCATGTACGTGCCGGTGACGCACAGGACGGGTCGGCGGTCTACGGGGACGGTCCCGCCGCCCGCGCCGATGCCCGTATCGCACTCGACGTCGAGGCCTGCCTGGAGCTGGCGCGGGGCGGGCTGACCCTCGCCGAGGCCGTCAAGGGCGGGCGTATCGAGGTGTCGGGCGACGGGCCGCTCGCCGCCGAGCTGCGCGGCGAGTGACGGCCCGGCCCGGAGGTGTTCCCGCCGCCGGCTCCCGTGCGGCCACCGGCAGCGTTCGGCCGGACGTCAGTTGGCGAGCGTCTCCCCGTACGCCCCGAACCCGGAGACCACCAGCCCGTCGCGGAAAGTCAGCACCTCGCTGACCCGGCCGCCGATCTGGTTGCGGTAGTCGATCACCAGGGCATGGACGCTCACCCGGACGTCCACCAGCTCGAACCGCAACTCGGGGATGCGCTCCAGGCCGGTGGCCCAGTACGCGCGCAGCGCCTCCTTGCCGTGCACCGTGCCGGACGCGTCGCCGGTCATCTGCGCGATGACGGGCGAGCTGAACGTCACGTCCTCGTGATAGTGCGTCAGAATGCGTTCCAGATCATGGCAGTTCCAGCCGTCCAGCCACTCGGCGGCGAACGTGCGGGCGAATTCGAGGTCCATGGGGCAGAGCGTAGGAGGCGGACGCGCCGGGGACGGAGCGTTTTCCGAACGGCGGGAGGCAGAGGCCATGGACGGGAAGGAACCGCAGGACCGGACGGGCGCGTGCGTACTCGACCCGGCGCGCCGCGCCGCGTTCGCGCGGGAGCTGATGCGGGCGCTCACCGCGCACTGCCCCGGCTCGCGGGCGGAGCTGCGGGGCTCGCTCGCCCGTGGAACGGCGGACCCGTACAGCGACATCGACCTCGCCTGGACCGTGCCCGGCGACCGGTTCGACACCTGCCTCGCCGCCGTCCGAGAGGTGCTCGAAGCGGTTCTGCCACTGGACTCCCTGCGTACGGACCCCGATTCGCAAGACTCCCGCGAGCGGCGTCTGCTCTTCGCCGCCTTCCGCGGACTGCCGCTCTTCTGGCGCGTGGACCTGGAGATCGGGGCGTCCCCGGCCGCACCCGGCCAGGGCCACCCCGCGGCGTGCGGTGACGACTGGTCGCCGCCCGCGAGCGCGCTGGCCAACGCGGTCGCCGCGACGAAGGCCGTACTGCGCGGGCAGCCGGAGAACGCCCGGGGGCTGCTGGAGCGCGGCTTGCGGCGCATCGACGCGCCGGACCACGTCTCCGGACAGTGGTCCGCCGACATCCGCCGGCTCGCCGAAGCGGCGGCCGACCGCGAACCGCGCCTGCGCCCGCTCGCCGACCGGGTGCTGCGCCTCGCCGAGAGCCACCGGGCACAGCTTCTGTGGTGGACATTCCCCGCCGGTGTACGTGAGCGGGTCGACGAACCGGTCCTGGCGGGCCGGGACATCCGGGCCGTCCACGCGATGCGGGAGAGCGGCACCGAACCCCGTCCGGAGCTGCACGTGTGCATGGACGTGCTGGCCGGGCGCCACCGCGCGCTCGCGGACCGCATGCCGCCCCCGCCCCCGCCCCGCCACGACGTGGACACCCTGGCCGCCGCAGCCGGCGCCCTGCCCCGCGACCCCGTGGCCGTCGAGGCGGTCTGGGACGGTGACACCTGGGGCTGGATCGTGGTGCTGAGCGCCGTGCCGGCCCGGCCGTGGGAGGGCGTTGCCCTGGCCCACTTCCGGATCGGCGCGGCGGGGACCGTCGAGGCGGCGCGGACGGGCCGCGAACTGGCGGAGCGGCTCGGCGTCCCGTTCCGCTTCGCCGGCCCCGACGGACCCGACGAGGACGCCCCCCCGCTGGTGGGACGGCCGGGACTGAGCGCCGGGCCCGAGGCGATGATGGTGGGGTGCGATTCGAAGCGATCACCTGGGAGCGGCTGGCCGAAGCCTTCGCCGCACATGCCGACGCCCTCGAAGCCGCCGACGGCGGACCCTGGCTGAAGGTCGCCGTCGACGGCGCTCCGGCGGCCCGAACCGGGGAACTGGCCGAGCGCGTCGCGCAGGCGCTGCGGGTCCGGGGCCGTGCGGTGCTGGTCGTGGCCACCGAGGGATTCCTGCGCCCGGCGAGCCTCCGGTACGAGTACGGCAAGGAGGACCCCGACTCGTACTACGACAGCTGGTTCGACACGGGCGCGCTGTGGCGCGAGGTCTTCGGACCGCTGGAAGCCGGCGGCAGCGGGCGGGTGCTGCCCGACCTCTGGGATCCGGCGACCGACCGGGCCACCCGCAGCCCGTACCGGCCGCTGCCCGAGGGCGGAGTGCTGGTGGTGCACGGCCCGTTGCTGCTGGGGCACTGGTTCCCGTTCGACCTGAGCGTCCATCTGCGGCTGTCGCCGGGCGCGCTGCGGCGGCGTACCGAGGAGGGCGAGCGCTGGACCCTGCCCGCTTTCGCGCGGTACGAGGACGAGGCGGCGCCCGGCGACCGTGCGGACGCGGTCGTACGGGCCGACGATCCGCTGCACCCGGCCTGGACGGGGTGGGCGGGGCCGCGGCCCGACGCCTGATCATGGGTCAGAGCTGCGGGCCGGTGTCTCGTCATGGGCCGGGGCGGCCGCCCACGGTGGTGACCGCCTCCGCGCCCGCCCGGCAGCCCGCCGCCACGGCCGAGGCGTCGTCCGCCCCCGCCAGGTGCGCCGCGAGGAAGCCGCCGGTGAACGCGTCGCCCGCACCGGTCGAGTCCACCGCCCCGCGCACCCGGACGGCCGGGACGTGCCGGGTCACCGCGCCCCCGGCGGCGAGCAGCGCCCCGCCCTCGCCGAGCGTGACGGCCACCCGGCCGGCCTGGAGGCTCAGCTTGGCCGCTGCGTCGGCCGGTTCGGGCAGTCCGGTGAGCAACCGGGCCTCGTCCGCGTTGGGCAGCAGCAGACCGGCGCCCTCCGCGGCGGCCAGGAACCGGTCGGCGCCCAGCTGGGCGAGGAAGCCGGCCGAGGCCGGGTCGATGCTCACCGGGATCCGTCGCCGCCGCGCCTCCCGCAGGGCGAGCAGGGCCGTCGCACGGCTCGTCGCGGCGAAGAGGAGATAGCCGGAGAGATGGAGATGGGCGATGCCGTCCAGCATCGACGGTGACCAGTCGTCGGGGGAGAGGCGGAGCACGGCTCCGCTGTCGGTGAGGAAGGTGCGCTCGGCGTCGGAGTCGACCAGCGCGACGACGGTTGCGGTCGGCACGTCGTCGTCCACGGCCAGCAGGCAGCGCACCCCCGCCCGCCGCAGCGCGTCCCGGTGCCAGTCCGCGCTGTCGGCGCCGACCCTGGCCAGCAGCCGTACGTCGGCACATCCCGAACGGGCCGCCCAGCAGGCGACGTTGGCCCCCGCGCCGCCGGGCAGGGTATGGATACGGGCCGCGGTGTCCGTACCGCGGACCAGTGCCGTTCCGTGCCGGGCCACCACATCCGTGACCACATCCCCGACGACGAGCAGCCCGCCGTCGGTCATCGTCGGGCCGCCGGGTCCTGGGGCGCGGCGGCCCACGCGCCGGAGATCCGCGCGGCGAGCGACACGTTTCCGCGCACGGCCGCCAGATTGGCCTCCAGCGAAGCGCCTCCGGTTCCCCGCATCAGCCGGTCCAGCAGGAACGGTGTGACGGCCTGGCCCACGACGCCGCGCTCCCGGCACTCCTCCAGCGCCTCGGCCAGCACACGGTCGTGGAGCGCGGGGTCCAACTGGTCCGCCATGGAGACCGGGTTGGCGACGATCAGCGCGGAGCCGGGACCGCCGAGCTCGTCCTGGGCCCGCATCACCTCCGCGACCTCCTCGGGCGTCCGAACCGTCCAGTCGACCGGCTCGCCCGAACTGGTCAGATAGAAGCCGGGGAAGCGGTCGGTGCCGTAACCGAGCACTGTGACGCCCAGCGTCTCCAGGCGCTGGAGCGTGGCCGGGACGTCCAGGATCGACTTCACCCCCGCGCACACCACCGTGACGCCGGTCCGTGCGAGAAGCCGGAGATCGGCGGACTCGTCCTGGGTCCGGGTCCACTCCCGGTGCACACCGCCGAGGCCGCCGGTGGCGAAGACGCGCAGGCCGGCGCGTGCGGCCAGGAACGCCGTCGCGGACACGGTCGTCGCCCCGCTCGCGCCCGTCGCCAGGGCCGGTGCGAGGTCCCGGTGGCCCAGCTTCCGCATCGCGGGATCCGTGGCGACCCGCTCCAACTGGTCCTTCTCCAGGCCCACATGGGCCCTTCCGTCGAGTACGGCGATGGTTGCGGGCACCGCGCCCGCGGAACGTACGAGCCCTTCGAGCTCCTCGGCGACCCGCAGATTGCGCGGGCGCGGCAGACCGTGGGCGATGATCGTCGACTCCAGGGCCACGACGGGGTGGTGCGCGGCGAGGGCCGCCCGCACCTCGGCGGAGAGGGCGGGGGCGCAGGGATGTGCGCTGTGCGACGCGTTGGATGACATGTCCACATCCCTGTCGCGGGCGCAGTCGCCTCAAACGTGCGACCGGGGTAGCGGCCCCGTGCGGACCGGTCGGGCGGGCCGGTCGGCGGCCCGGGATTCTGTCGACCGGTCCTGGCGCATCCTGCTGCCGAGTCGTCTTCGGGCGGTCGCTAAGGTGACCGGCCATGACCACATTTGATCAAGCTCCTGCCTCGTTCGTCGTACACATTCCGGATGCCGAACTCGAACCGGAACCGCTCGACCCCGCGCAGATCGTCTCGGGCGACCCCGTGGTGACCGGCAAGGTGCTCTGGGAGTCGCCCGACGGCAAGCAGCTGCGCGGGATCTGGCAGATCACGCCCGGCGTGGTCACCGACACCGAGGCCAACGAACTCTTCGTGGTCGTGAGCGGCCGCGCGACCGTGGTGGTCGAGGACGGCGCGACGCTGGAGCTCGGGCCGGGGGACGCCTGCGTGCTGCGCGAGGGCGACCGTACGACGTGGACCGTGCACGAGACGCTGCGCAAGGCGTACCACATCAGCCTCTGAGGCATCAGGAGCCATCCGAGGCCTCGGGAGCCTCCGCAACCTCAGGAGCCTCCGAGGCCTCAGAGGTCGTGGGAAGACGCCGGTGCCGCGGGCCGGGCGAGTGCCCGGCGCAGTGCCAGCGTCGCCATCGGCAGCAGCAGACACGCTCCGGCCACGTTCAGCCAGCCGTAGCTCGCCCGGGCGACGATGACCCCGGCGACGGCTCCGCCGATGCCCGCCGCCGTGTTCATGGTCAGATCCGACAGACCCTGCACGGCGGCGCGGGCGGCCTGCGGCACGGAGTCGGTGAGCAGCGCCGAACCGGCGACCAGCCCCGCCGACCAGCCGAGACCGAGCATGAAGAGGCCGGCCGCCGTCCGCCCGTGACTGGCGCCCGCGGTTCCGGCCAGCAGCGCGGCACAGGAGAGCAGCCCGACCGCCAGACCGATCACCGCGAGCCGGCCGAAGCGGTCCGACAGCCAGCCCATCACCGGGGAGAACGCGTACATCCCCGCGATATGGCCGCTGATGACCAGGCCGATCAGCTGGAGTCCGGCGCCGTGGTGGCCCAGGTCGACCGGGGTCATCACCATGATCGAGACCATCGCGGTGTGCGAGACGGCCACCGTCACCAGCGCCAGCCGTGCCATCGGCGAGGCCCGGACCGCCGCGACTCCCGCACGCAGCGAACGGCCGGCCCGGGATTCGTCGCCCTGCGGCGCCAGCGCCCGCGCCGTGAGCAGCGGGTCCGGCCGCAGCAGCACCCCGACCACCACGGCCGCCAGCAGGAAGATCCCGGCCGCGAAGACGAACGGGCCCGCCTGCTCGGATATCGCGGAGCCGCGGAAGACATGGCCCACCGGAGCGGCGATGTTCGGCCCGAGGACCGAACCGATCGTGGTGGCCCAGATGACGGTGGAGATCGCCCGGCCGCGCCGGTCGGGCTCGGCCAGATCCGCGGCGGCGAACCGGGCCTGCAGATTGGCCGAGGAACCCGCACCGAACCCGGCCATGCCGAGCAGCAGCAACGGGAAGCTCTCCACGAGAGTGGACAGGACCACCAGCCCCGCGCCGAGCGCACCGATCAGATACGCCAGTACGAGACCGGGGCGTCGGCCGCGCGCGGTCATCAGCGCGGCCAGCGGCAGCGAGAGCAGCGCGGTCCCGGTCACCGAAGCGGTCGGGGCCAGGCCGGACAGCGCCTCGGAGCCGCTCACCTCCGTGGCCAGCACGGGGGCCAGGGCGATACCGATGGGCACGCCGAGGCCGCCGAGTATCTGGCTGCCTATGAGCACCGCGGACGTTCTGCGCCGCAGCCCGGGAAGGTCGGCCGCCGAGACCAGGGCGGCGGGACGGCCGGGCCCGGTGGGGGTGTCAGGTGCGTCAAGGGTGTTGGTCACTGGCGCAGTGTGCCAGTCCGTGCACGGGTACGAAACCGGGTTCGGACCGGGCACGGCGCGCCGCCACGGCGGCGGTCACCAGGGGCTCCCCGGTGCGAAGGCTCCGGCGGCCCTTTCAGAACAGCGGCTGGGGCAGCACACCCTCCAGCGCCAGCAGCTGCCGCTTGGTGTCGAGACCCCCGCCGAAACCGCCGAGCCCGCCGTCGCTCTCCACCACCCGGTGGCACGGCACCACCACCGGCAGCGGATTGGACGCCATGGCCACCCCGACCGCCTGCGCGGCACCCGGCCGGCCCACGCGCCCGGCCAGCTCCCCGTATCCGACGACCGTCCCGTACGGCACGCCCGTCGCCAGCTCGCGGAGCACCTGGCGGTTGAAGCCTGAGGTCAGCGACCAGTCCAGGTCGAGCGAGAACTCCCGCGACGAGCCCGCGAAGTACGCCGCGAGCCGGCGTATCGGCTCGGCGAGCCGGGCGGAGCCGGGACTCTCCACCGGCTCCGCGCCGAGCCGCGTCCGCAGCTGCCCGAGCGCCTTCACCCGCACCTCGGGGCGGGCGTGGAAGACCACGCTCACCAGGCCCGTGCCGGTCGCGGCAAGGAGCAGCGGGCCGATGTCGCTCCCGACGACTGCCCACTCGACAACTGCGTTGCTGTTCATGGGATCCACGGTACGGCCGCCCACTGACAGCCGGCCGCGGCCCCGGTTCAGCCCGTGGCCTCGCGCACCACGTCCGGGTTGTTGGTGATGATCCCGTCCACGCCGAGGCCCGCCACCTTCTGGGCGCTCGCCGCGTCGTTGACCGTCCAGGTGTTGACCCGGAGCTTCTTGCCGTGCGCGCCCTTCAGCGCGTGCACCGCGTTCACGTAGTCGGCCGAAACGGATCTGTAGGAGGGATTGATCTGGTCGGTGAAGGCCGCGTACGAGGGCAGGTCGGCCACCGCGGGGGTGCCGAGGAAGCCCGTCGTGACGTCCGGGCGCAGCTGGTGCACCTTCTTCACGCTGTCCGCGCCGAAGCTCTGGATGACGAGCCGGTTCTTCACGTGAGAGCGGTCGAGCCACCCCTTCTGGCGCAGCACCCGCAGGGTCTCCTTCTCGATGCCCGGGTAGATCTCGGGGCTCTTGATCTCCAGCAGCAGCTTCTGCCGGTTGCGCTCGACCCGGTCCAGGTACTGCTTGAGCGTGGGCACGCGGGTCCCGGCGAACTGCTGGCCGAACCAGCTGCCCGCGTCCAGCCGGGCGATCTCCGCCGCCGTGAAGTCCTTGACCGCCCACGAGGTCCGGTCCGGGAAGACCTCCTCGGCATCGGTGGTCCGCCTCAGATCGGTGTCGTGCACGACCACCAGCACACCGTCCTTGGTGAACTGGACGTCGTTCTCCACCCAGTCGAAGCCGAGGGCGTCGGCCTTGTCGACGGCGGCCAGGGTGTTCTCCGGCGCATAGGCCGAAGCGCCCCGGTGGGCGAAGACGACGGGGGCGGTCCGCTTCGCGTCCGTGGTCCGGGCGCTCACGGTGCTGATGCCGGTGACCGCGGCCACGTTCCCGGCGCCGGCCATGGCCCGGTCCGGGGTCCGCGTGTCGGAGCCCGACATCAGAAAGGCGCCGGTGCCCATCAGGGCGGCGGCGGCGAGAGCGGCGGTTGCGGTGCGTGCGTACACGTGTACTCCTTGCGTCAGAAGTTGCGGACGGGCCGAGAGTGACAGCCGCGCCCCAACGGGGGACAGGCGAAGGATGGCCACAACGTGAACGCGGCCGCCGATGCCGGGTCACAGGCCGAATTCCCGCTCGATAAAATGCAGCTCTTCTGTTTGTTTGCCGGGACTCGCGCCTTAGGGTCACCCCGAAACCCGGGCTTCCGCGAAGGGCGTACGAGCATGCAGGGCACGATCGACGGTTTCAGCTACGGAGCGGTGACGCCCGTCGCGGCCTTCCTCATGGCCTGCCTCGGAGCGGCCCTCGGGCTGCGCTGCACGAACCGTTCGCTGCGTACCGAGCGCTCCTTCAAGGCCGGCTGGCTGGCCCTCGGCGCGACGTCCATCGGTTCCGGCATATGGACCATGCACTTCATAGCGATGATGGGTTTCTCCGTCGAAGGGGCGACCATCGGCTACGACAAGCCGATCACCTTCGCCAGTCTCGCGGTCGCCGTCGGCATGGTCGGCGTCGGCATCTTCATCGTCGGGTACCGCGGCGCCACCGGAATGGCTCTGGTGACGGGCGGCACCATCACCGGACTCGGCGTGGCCACCATGCACTACCTGGGCATGGCCGGAATGCGCCTCGAAGGGCAGTTCGAGTACGACACGGTCACCGTGGCCCTCTCCGTCGTGATCGCCGTGGTGGCCGCCACCACCGCGCTCTGGGCGGCCGTCTCCGTCCACGGGTTCCTGCCCAGCCTCGGGGCCAGCGTCGTCATGGGCGTCGCGGTGAGCGGCATGCACTACACGGGCATGGCCGCGCTCAGCGTCCATCTGCACCCCGGCGCCCTCCCCGAGACCGCCGCGGCCGCCACGGCGACCGCACCGCTGGTGCCGCTGCTGATCGGCCCCGGCTGCTTCCTGATCCTCGCCGCGGTGGTCGTGATGTTCGATCCACTGATGGTGATGGGCACCCCGGACTGGAACGACCCGGGGAACGCGGAGGCCGGCCGGCCGCGGGGGATACCGGCCCAGCGGCAGGTGCCGCGGTTCGGCACGCATGCCGACCCGGCCTCGTTCCACTCCCGGCCGCGCGACCCCGCGCCGCCGGGAGAATGGTGATCGGGCCCGGCACATCGGCTGACCCCGTCCGGTTGTCAGTGGCGGGTCGTACGGTGGTTCCATGCGGCCCGTTTCGAAGATCGAACGTTCGGTGGCGCCTTTCGAGGTCGTCAGTCCCTACCAGCCCAGCGGCGACCAGCCCGCGGCCATCGCCGAGCTGGAGCGGCGCATCCGCGCCGACGAGAAGGACGTCGTCCTGCTCGGCGCGACCGGCACCGGCAAATCGGCGACCACCGCGTGGATGATCGAGAAGCTGCAGCGCCCCACGCTCGTGATGGCACCGAACAAGACGCTCGCCGCACAGCTGGCGAACGAGTTCCGCGAGCTGCTGCCCAACAACGCCGTCGAGTACTTCGTCTCGTACTACGACTACTACCAGCCCGAGGCGTACGTCCCGCAGTCGGACACCTACATCGAGAAGGACTCCTCGATCAACGAGGAGGTCGAGCGGCTGCGCCACTCCGCGACGAATTCGCTGCTCACCCGGCGCGATGTCGTCGTGGTCGCCTCCGTCTCCTGCATCTACGGCCTCGGTACGCCCCAGGAGTACGTGGACCGGATGGTCCAGCTCAAGGTGGGCGACGAGATCGACCGGGACCAGCTGCTGCGCCGCTTCGTCGAGATCCAGTACACCCGCAACGACCTCGCGTTCGCCCGGGGCACCTTCCGGGTCCGCGGCGACACCATCGAGATCTTCCCGGTCTACGAGGAGCTCGCCGTCCGCATCGAGATGTTCGGCGACGAGATCGAGGCCCTCTCCACCCTCCACCCGCTCACCGGCGAGGTGATGAGCGAGGACCAGTCCCTCCACGTCTTCCCCGCCAGCCACTATGTCGCAGGCCCCGAGCGCATGGAGAAGGCGGTCAGCGGCATCGAGCAGGAGCTGGAGCAACGCCTTGCCGAGCTGGAGAAGCAGGGCAAGATGCTGGAGGCCCAGCGGCTGCGGATGCGCACCACGTACGACATCGAGATGCTCCGGCAGATCGGCACCTGCTCCGGCGTCGAGAACTACTCGATGCACTTCGACGGCCGCTCGCCAGGCACCGCCCCCAACACCCTCCTCGACTACTTCCCCGAGGACTTCCTCCTCGTCCTCGACGAGTCGCACGTCACCGTGCCGCAGATCGGTGCGATGTACGAGGGCGACGCCTCCCGCAAGCGCACCCTCGTCGACCACGGCTTCCGGCTCCCCTCCGCGCTCGACAACCGTCCGCTGAAGTGGGAGGAGTTCCTGAGCCGGATCAACCAGACCGTCTACCTCTCCGCCACCCCCGGGAAGTACGAGCTGTCCCGGGGCAAGGGCTTCGTGGAGCAGATCATCCGCCCCACCGGCCTCGTCGACCCCGAGGTGGTCGTCAAGCCCACCGAGGGCCAGATCGACGACCTGGTGCACGAGATCCGCACCCGCGCCGAGAAGGACGAGCGGGTCCTGGTCACCACGCTCACCAAGAAGATGGCCGAGGACCTCACCGACTACTTCCTGGAGCTCGGCATCCAGGTCCGCTATCTGCACAGCGACGTCGACACGCTGCGCCGCATCGAGCTGCTGCGCGAGCTGCGCTCCGGTGAGTACGACGTACTGGTCGGCATCAACCTCCTGCGCGAGGGCCTCGACCTGCCCGAGGTGTCGCTCGTCGCCATCCTCGACGCGGACAAGCAGGGCTTCCTGCGCTCGGGGACGTCCCTGATCCAGACCATCGGCCGCGCCGCCCGAAACGTCTCGGGACAGGTCCATATGTACGCGGACAAGATCACCCCGGCGATGGAGCAGGCCATCGACGAGACCAACCGCCGCCGCGAGAAGCAGATCGCGTACAACACCGAGCGCGGTCTCGACCCGCAGCCGCTGCGGAAGAAGATCAATGACATCGTCGCGACGATCGCCCGCGAGGAGGTCGACACCGAGCAGCTGCTCGGCACCGGCTACCGCCAGGCGAAGGGTGCCAAGGCACCCGTTCCCGCGCTGGGCGTCAAGGCGGCCGCGTCCAAGAAGGCCAAGGGCGGCGGCGAAGCGGTCACCGACCGGCCCGCCACCGAACTCGCCGGAATCATCGAGGAGATGACCGACCGGATGCGGGCGGCCGCCGCGGACCTCCAGTTCGAGGTGGCGGCGCGACTGCGCGACGAGGTCGGGGAGCTGAAGAAGGAGCTGCGCCAGATGCGCGAAGCGGGCCTTGCCTGAGCCCGTCGCATCCGGTGTGTTGCAGGACCGACACAAAACGGCCCTGAGCGGCCGCGCCACCGGCGCGACTGCGTAGGGTGCTGGGAAACCGCGCACGGATGGTTGCGGGGAGAGCGGAGAGGGGACAGCGCGTGACGGTCAATATGACCAAGGGTCAGGCCATCAGCCTGCAGAAGAGCGACGGGGGGACCCTGACCGCGGTGCGGATGGGGCTCGGCTGGCGGGCGGCACCGCGCCGGGGTCTGTTCGGTTCACGTACACGGGAGATCGACCTCGACGCATCGGCGGTGCTCTTCGCCGACAAGCAGCCGGTCGACGTGGTCTTCTTCCGCCACCTCGTCAGTGACGACGGCTCCGTCAAGCACACCGGGGACAACCTGGTCGGCGGCGCCGGTTCCGGCGGCGACGACGAGGCGATCCTCGTCGACCTGCAGCGGGTGCCGGTCCACATCGACCAGATCGTCTTCACGGTGAACTCCTTCACCGGCCAGACGTTCCAGGAGGTGCAGAACGCCTTCTGCCGCATCGTCGACGAGACCAACGGCCAGGAGCTCGCGCGCTACACGCTGGACGGCGGCGGGCAGTACACCGCCCAGATCATGGCGAAGGTGCACCGCTCGGGGAACGGGTGGCAGATGACTGCCCTCGGCAACCCGGCCAACGGCCGTACCTTCCAGGACCTGATGCCGGCGATCCTGCCGCACCTGTAGGCAGGGCCCGACCGGGGGAGGGTGCCGGGGATCCTCGGCACCCTCCGAGCCGGTACACATCGGTACCCGCAGCTCCCGGAGGCATCGGCCGCCGGGAGCTGCGGCACATGACGCCGCACCGCACGCGGCGCACCACGCAGCAGTGACTCGTCGAGGGGACAGGGCAATGACGGCCGAGCTGGTCCGGGGGCAGAACCACACCTTGCCCCAGACCCGTCTGGAGATCCGGGTATCGGCCGGCACGCCCGTCGTGGCCGGTGCCACGCTCGGCGACGAGAACGGCACGGTGCACGGCACCGAGTGGATCGCCCACCCGGGATCGCCCCAGCTCCCCGGGCTCGAAGTGTCCAGGCAGGCCGCCGCAGACCACCGGCTCGCCGTGGACCTCGACGCCCTGCCCGCCTCGGTGCACCGGGTCACCGTGCTGCTGGCCCTGCCGACGGGAGTCGGCGGCCCGGTCCGGTTCGGCGCGGTCGCCTCCCCGTTCGTCGCCGTCACCGGGCTCGACGGCACCGAGATCGCCACCTTCACCCTCACCGGACTGGACACCGAGTCCGCGGTCGCGGCCCTGGAGCTCTACCGCCGCCAGGGCGCCTGGAAGGTACGCGCCGTCGGCCAGGGCTACGCGGGCGGCCTCGCCGCCATGCTCGCCGACCAGGGCCTGCCCCGGGCCGCCGAGCTGGCCCAATCCATCCAGGACGCGGTCACCCGGGCGATGGCCCGCTCGGTCACCCCGCCCCCGCCGCGCACCTCGGACGCAGGCCGGGGCGGATCCGGCGCCGGCGCCGGCCCCATGCCGCCGCCGGACGGCCGCAGGCCCGCCGCCCAGCCGCCCGAACCGCTCACGGAGCCCGTCACCCCGCCGCCCGCCGCCCCGACGGGCGGGCCCATCAACTACGCGCACCCGCGCCGCCAGGCCGCCGCACCCCCGCCGCCCCCGCCCACCGCGCCGCCCGCCCAGCCGGGACGCCCCGCACAGCCCGTCGCCGGGGACGCGACCGGCTGGTCCATGGACGAGCGCCTCTACAACCAGATCTGGGGCATGTTCGAGGACCTGTCCCGCACCACCGCCGCCTACCGCAGCGCCGTCGACTTCGCCGAGTCCCGCATGGAGCAGGAGCTCGACCGCACCCTGTCCGACCCGCGCAGCCGGATCGGCGGCGCGGGGGACCGGGCCCGCGCGGAAGCCCGGGCCAAGCGCGACGAGCTGACCACCCGGGCCCGCGAGGCCCTCGACCGTGACCTCGCCCAGCTCGCCGCCGAGGCCGACGTGGTGGAGCCCGCGCTGCCCGCCCCGTTCGCGGGCTGGGACAACCCCGTCTGGCACGCCTACCGCGTCCCGATGGAGATCCCCATGGCGCTGCGCATCGGTGACCTCCACCTGCCGGAGAACCCCGGCCTGCGCATCCCGCTGCTGGTCCGGCTGCCGCTGGAGCGCGGCATCTGGATCGACAGCGGCCGTACGGCGTCCGAGGCCGCGGCCGTGCTGGACGGTGCCCGGCTGCGCGGCCTCGCCATGGAGAGCGCGGTCGCGCACGCGGCCCGGCTGCTGGCCGTCTACCCGGCCGACGAGTTCTCGGTCCATGTCATCGACCCCGCCGGCTCGGGGGCCGGGGCGCTCGCACCCCTGGCGCAGTCCGGGGCGCTCGCGGGGCCGCCCGCCTCCGGAGCGGGAGGCGTGGCCACGGTCCTCGCCCATCTCACCCGGCGTGTCGACCTGGTGCAGATGGCGATCCGGGCCGGCGCCGCCGACTCGCTTCCGCCGGACGTGGACACGGGCGAGCAGCTGCTGATCGTCAACGACTTCCCGCACGGCTTCGACGACCGGGCCGTCACCCAGCTGCGCTACCTCGCCGACGAGGGGCCCTCGGTCGGCGTCCATCTGCTGATGGTCGCGGACCGGGAGGACGCCAGCGCGTACGGGCCGGTGCTCGACCCGCTGTGGCGCTCGCTGCTCCGGCTCACCCCGGTCGCCGACGACCACCTGGCCGATCCCTGGGTGGGGCACGCCTGGACGTACGAGCCGCCGCGGATACCGCAGGGCAGCCGGGTCCTGGAACAGGTGCTCGCCAAGGTGGCCGCGGCCCGTCGCCCCCGGCGCTTCTGAGCCCCGGCGTACCGGCACCGACCTGAGCCGGGCGCACCGGCCGCACCTGGGCCGGTGCGCCCGGCTTTGCTCTCTCACCACTCCTACCAGCGCTTTTGAATGATCTTTACCCTTCCCTTTACCTTTCCTTGGTGTTGCCTGTACTGTTCTTTGGGCGGAGGGGAGTACTCCCATACGCGGCGTTCCCGTCAATACGGACCGTGACCGGTCCCGGGGCGCCGGCCCGTGGCGCGCAGCCCGTGTGCCCGGGTGGAAGAGACCTCCGGCAGCGACGACGCTGATCAGTAGCCGTAGCGAACTGCCGGAGGCGCAGTGGACGTTTCATGGACCCTCTGGGTGCTGACCATTCTTGGTCTGTCAGCCCTTATCGCCGTCGACTTCTTCATCGGGCGCAAGCCCCATGACGTGACGACCAAGGAAGCCGGGATCTGGACGGTCGTCTGGATCGCGCTGGCCGTCCTCTTCGGACTCGGCCTGCTGCTCTTCGGCGAGAGCCAGGCCTCGGGCGAGTTCTTCGCCGGTTTCATCACCGAGAAGTCGCTCAGTGTCGACAACCTCTTCGTCTTCGTCCTGATCATGGCGAAGTTCTCGGTCCCCTCACACCTCCAGCAACGCGTGCTGCTGATCGGTGTGCTGATCGCGCTGGTGCTGCGGGCGGTCTTCATCGCCGCCGGTGCCGCCGTGATCGCCAACTTCTCGTGGGTCTTCTACATCTTCGGCGCGTTCCTGATCTACACCGCCTGGAAGCTCATCCAGGAGGCGCGGGCCGACGAGGAGGAGGAGTTCGAGGAGAACCGTCTGCTCAAGACGATCGAGCGCCGCTTCGGGGTGGCCGACCGCTACCACGGCACCAAGCTCTTCATCCGGAACAACGGCAAGCGCGTCCTGACGCCGCTGATGGTCGTCATGCTCGCCATCGGCACCACCGACGTGCTGTTCGCCCTGGACTCCATCCCTGCGATCTTCGGTCTGACCCAGGACCCGTACATCGTCTTCACCGCCAACGCCTTCGCCCTGATGGGACTGCGGCAGCTGTACTTCCTGATCGGCGGGCTGCTGAAGAAGCTGGTCCACCTCAGCTACGGGCTCTCGGTCATCCTCGGCTTCATCGGGGTGAAGCTGGTGCTGCACGCACTGCACGAGTCCGGGGTGCACGTCCCCGAGATCTCCATCCCGGTCTCGCTCGGCGTCATCTGCGGCGTGCTGGTGATCACCACGATCACCAGTCTCATGGCCAACAAGAAGCAGGCCCGGACGGAGTCGGTCGAGGACGCCGACGAGACCGCCGGCAAGGGTGCCGGCACAGACGCCTGACCACTGCTGCGGACGGGAACGGCACCGGCCGGGGCGGGCAGCGATTCGTTGCCCGCCCCGGCCGGTGCTCACCTCACGCGCGGGGGTCGGGTGCGGCCCGTTTCACCAGCCGCGGGCGCGCCACTGCGGCAGCTGCGGACGCTCGTCGCCGAGCGTGGTGTCGTGGCCGTGGCCAGGGTAGACCCATGTCTCGTCGGGCAGCTGGTCGAAGAGCTTGGTCTCCACGTCGTGGAGCAGGCTCGCGAAGGCCTCGGGGTCCTTGTGCGTATTGCCGACCCCGCCGGGGAACCCCTTATCGCCGGAAGACAGCGCGCCGTGTGTTCACGAGATGAGCCAGTGGCTGATCTCCCGGATGAGCTCCGCGAGGGCTGCGAGGAAGCGCAGGCAGTCGAAGGCCGGCCGCATTTTTCCAGGCTGCGGCGGACGTTCTGGGTCACTGTGCCCTTGGGCACGCCGTAGTCGGCCGCCACCTTCTCCGCGGTTTTGCCGAGCGCCTTGTGGTCGTAGAGGTACTGACGCGTCTTCTCCGGGAGCTTGGCGAGTTCCTCCTCCACGAGGATCCGGTCGACCAGAGCGTCGATCGGATCCTCCATGGCCTTCTCGGTCTCCAGCAGGTCAGCGGGTGCCTCCCTCGGGTCGTGGGGGAAGCGCCTCCAGGCCATCCGTTCGGCCATGCGGTACATGGCGCGCTCCGGCGTCTTCAGCGTCTTGCGCTGCTTCCACAGAGCTTCCATGGCTTCCGCCATGACCTCGTCCACGGCCATCTCGCGCTGGCCGGACCGCAAGGCGTTCGAAGCATGGTGCGAGGCGGAGGGCCGTACGGCCGTCCCGGCGTCCGGCGAGACGATGGCGGAGTGGGTCCAGCACCTGACCGTCACGCCCCGCAAGCGCACCGGGGCGCCGGCCGGGCCGTCGACCGTCGAACGTGCCATGTCCGCCGTGACGACCTGGCACGAGGAGCAGGGTCACCCCAAGCCGAACATGCGCGGAGGGGGCTTCTCGCTGGACGACACCGAGGCGGACCTGCGCGAGAATGAGCCCGACATAGACCAGATCCGTGCTGACCTCACCGCCGTGACCGGCATCGCGGCGCTCACCGACTTTGCCGATACGGTGCCGTATCACCTGCTGTTCACGCCGCCGCGGGGGGTCACACGGGTGCACCGATGGGATCAAAATGGCGATGATCACGGTGGACGTGGCGGTTCCCGACGCGCTGCGGCCGGTCGTGGATGTGGCAGCGTTGCCAGCGGCCCTCGGTGACGCGGGGCCGGCGTGGCTGGTGCTGTCCGAGGACGGACGGCTGGCGCGGTGGACGCCGACGACCGGCGAGGTGCAGGACGTGGCCCGGTATCGGGAGGAGAGGCTGGCGTCCGAATACGGTGGCGGTGTTCGGCTGCGGCTTCACGTGTCTCGATGTGGCCGTTGGGCGGCGGTGGTTCAAGACCGCGGTCGGTACGGCACCGTCGTCGATCTCACCACCGGTTCGCCAGCGATGAAGTTGGACGGTGGGGATTACTGCTGTGAAACCGTCCCGTTCGCGTTGGCGTTCGCCGAACACGGTGGCCGGCCGGTTGTCGTCCATCGCACTGACTGGAACCGGTTGGATGTCACCGATCTCGCGTCCGGCGAGGTGCTTACGGCGCGGGACAGCCCGGATAGAGATGAGGAAGATGCGGAGCACGACCTCGATTACTTCCACGGCGCGCTGTCGCTGAGTCCTGACGGGACTCGTGTCTACGACGGCGGTTGGGTGTGGCAGCCGTGGGGGATGCCGGCGGTGTGGAGCCTGACCGCCTGGCTGCACGACAACCCGTATGAGTCCGAGGACGGGCCCAGCTATGCGGTGTATCCCGAGGTCTCGGAGTGGAACTGGCCGGTGGTGTGGATCGACGACGGGCGGATCGCGGTGTATGACCGGGACGATGCCGGCAGCGGTACCGTCCACGTCCTCGACCCCACCTCGATCGAACTGCGCTCGCCGGGCGTCCGATGGATCAAGGCGGTCGCGACGTTCCCCTGGCCGGTCGGCGATTTCGGCTTTTTCACCGACGGAGAGCATCTGCTGATCGCCGACGAGGCCGGTCTGCAGGGCGTCGACATCACCAGCGGACAGCAGGTGTTCGCGATCGACGGGTTCCGCCCGGTGCGTCAGGATCGACATACCGGAACGCTGATCCAGGTCGGCAGCGCCAATGCCCGGTTGTGGACGCCGCCGGAGTGGACTGCGCGCGCTGGCTGAGCTGCCATTTCCCGCAGGGTGCCGAGCGTGAGAACATCCGAGAGTCCACACTGGAAGGGCTCGACACCGCCTCTCGCAAGGGCAAGCACGGCGGCCGACCGCCGGTCATCACCGACGACATGCTGCACACCGTGCTGCGGCGCCGCGCGAACGGCGAGTCCGTCGGGCAGATCCAGCCCGACCTGATCATCCCCACCGGCAAGCGCAAGGGGCGCAATCCCTCGGTGGCCAGCGTCTACCGGGCACTGGCCGAGCAAGCCAAGCGCGAGGCGTACCCCGAAGCTGCCGAGAGGGCGCACGCCGACTTCGCCGCCCTCCAGGCCGGCGAAGTCCCCGGCCCCCGCCTCGCTCTTCTTGACCGAGCGTCACTCTGATTACAGAGAGCTACTTGCCACTTCGCCGGCTTCGGGAGAACGGGGCCCATTGGGGCGCGGCTACCTGACCCGCACAGACCGAAGGGCCCTACGCCGACGAGGTTGGCGTAGGGCCCTTCGTTAGGGCGGCCCCGCTTGTACGAGGTTCCGGTTTACCAGCCTCGGGCTCTCCACTCCGTTAGATGCGGGCGTTCCGCGCCGAGCGTGGTGTCATGGCCGTGGCCCGGGTAGACCCAAGTCTCATCCGGCAGCTGGTCGAAGAGCTTGGCCTCGATGTCGTCCATCAGCGAGTTGAAGTCGTTCGGAAGTGTTGTCCTTCCAGGACCGCCCGGGAAGAGACAGTCCCCGGTGAACAGGTGCGGGGCGCCGTGCGGGTCGTCGTAGACCAGCGCGATGGAGCCCGGGGTGTGACCCACGAGGTGACGGGCGGTCAGGACGACCTCGCCCACCCGGAGCGTGCCGCCGTCGTCGACGAGGACGTCGGTCGGGACCGGGATGCCCTCGGCGTCGTACCGCCCGGCGTAGGTGCGCGCTCCGGTGGCCGCCACCACCTCGGCCAGCGCCTGCCAGTGGTCGCCGTGCCGGTGGGTGGTGACGACGGACGCGATGCCGTCGTCACCGATCAGCCGCAGCAGCGTGCCGGCCTCGGCGGCCGCGTCGATCAGGAGCTGCTCGCCGGTGGCCCGGCAGCGCAGCAGATACGCGTTGTTGTTCATCGGGCCGACGGCGACCTTGGAGATCATCAGATCCGTCAGCTCGTGCACGTCCGCGCGCCCGCCGACCTTGACCGCTCCGCTGTACGTCATGCCTCTCAGCCTATAGCGGGGGCAGTGCGGGAAGCGGGCCGCCTTCGACGGTCAGCGCCGCCCCGTCGCGGCGCCCGCAGAGCCAGCCGAGGAGTTCGGTGGCCGCGCCGCGGACGGTGACGGGACCGCCCTCCGCGCCGCCGCCGGTCGTCCGGATCGGCCCCCGGCCGTCGTCCAGCCTCGTGGACACGACATCGGGGTGCCCGTCGAACCGCTCGGCGAGGAACTCGATCTCCCGGGCGACGAACTCCTGGGGCAGGTCCTTCAGCTCGTAGCCGATCCCCAGGTCGACATGGTGCAGCTCGACCTCGACCCGGCGGCGGAAGGGGACCCGGGAGGCGGAGTCCGTGACGCCGTTGCGCAGGGTGACCGTGCGGGACCAGTCGGCCGGGGCCGCGGCGGCGGCCGCGAAGCGGTCCGCGCTCCCGGACAGGTCGGCCAGCTGCTCGGCCGGCGGCCGGGGCGCGTCGCGCTCGATGTCGCGGTCGCGGGTTTCGCTGTCTGCGTACATGGGCCGGCCCTGGAGAACATTTACGAGCGCGTCGGCGTTACGGGAGAGGTGCGCAATGACATGACCCCGGCTCCAGCCAGGAAGTCGCGACGGCTCGGCCAGTGCGGCGGCGTCCAATTTTCCGGTGGCGCTGAGCAGTCGATCGGTTGCTTCACGTACGGCTTCCAGGTCGTGCGCATGATCAATCATGAGGCTGAGCCTAGCCTCGCCACTCATTCGGGTGAAGGAGTCCACAGGCGTCCGTAAATCGAATGTGCGTGCTATACGCTCGGAGTCGAAAGCTTCGTACATCGCTGTGGCGCCCCCCATACCCTGGGACAGGGGCTCAGTTCCCCCACTTCTCTCCAGAAAGGTGCGGACCGGCGTGGCCGACCGTCTCATCGTCCGTGGCGCTCGCGAGCACAACCTCAAGAACGTCTCGCTCGACCTTCCCCGCGACTCCCTGATCGTCTTCACCGGGCTCTCCGGGTCGGGCAAGTCGTCTCTCGCGTTCGACACGATCTTCGCCGAGGGCCAGCGGCGCTACGTGGAGTCCCTTTCCTCGTACGCCCGCCAGTTCCTCGGCCAGATGGACAAGCCGGACGTCGACTTCATCGAGGGCCTCTCGCCCGCTGTCTCCATCGACCAGAAGTCGACCTCGCGCAACCCGCGCTCGACGGTCGGCACCATCACCGAGGTCTACGACTACCTCCGGCTGCTCTTCGCCCGGATCGGCAAGCCGCACTGCCCGGAATGCCGCCGTCCCATCTCGCGCCAGTCGCCGCAGGCGATCGTCGACAAGGTGCTCGACCTGCCCGAGGGCAGCCGGTTCCAGGTGCTCTCGCCGCTGGTGCGCGAGCGCAAGGGCGAGTTCGTCGACCTCTTCGCCGATCTGCAGACCAAGGGCTACAGCAGGGCCCGGGTCGACGGCGAGACCATCCAGCTCTCCGAGCCGCCCAAGCTGAAGAAGCAGGAGAAGCACACCATCGAGGTGGTCGTCGACCGTCTCACGGTGAAGGACAGCGCCAAGCGCCGGCTGACCGACTCGGTCGAGACCGCGCTCGGGCTCTCCGGAGGCATGGTCGTGCTCGACTTCGTCGACCTCCCCGAGGACGACCCCGAGCGTGAGCGGATGTACTCCGAGCACCTCTACTGCCCGTACGACGACCTCTCCTTCGAGGAGCTCGAACCGCGCTCCTTCTCCTTCAACTCGCCCTTCGGCGCCTGCCCCGACTGCACGGGTATCGGTACGCGGATGGAGGTCGACCCGGAGCTGATCGTCCCCGACGAGGAGAAGTCGCTCGACGAGGGCGCGATCCACCCCTGGTCGCACGGCCACACCAAGGAGTACTTCGGCCGGCAGATCAACGCGCTCGCCGACGCCCTCGGTTTCCGTACGGACATCCCCTGGGCCGGGCTGCCGCAGCGGGCCAGGAAGGCCCTGCTCCACGGCCACAAGATCCAGACCGAGGTCCGCTACCGCAACCGCTACGGGCGGGAGCGCGCGTACACCACCCCCGCCTTCGAGGGCGCGGTGCAGTTCGTCAAGCGGCGGCACTCCGACGCCGAGAGCGACTCCAGCAGGGAGCGCTTCGAGGGCTATATGCGCGAGGTGCCCTGCCCGACCTGTGAGGGCACCCGGCTCAAGCCGATCGTCCTCGCGGTGACGGTGATGGAGAAGTCCATCGCCGAGGTCGCCGCGATGTCGATCAGCGAGTGCGCCGAGTTCCTCGGCCGGATGAAGCTCAACGCCCGCGACAAGAAGATCGCCGAGCGGGTGCTGAAGGAGGTCAACGAGCGGCTGAGGTTCCTGGTCGACGTCGGCCTCGACTACCTCTCGCTCAACCGCGCGGCCGGCACCCTGTCCGGCGGCGAGGCCCAGCGCATCCGGCTCGCCACCCAGATCGGCTCGGGCCTGGTCGGCGTGCTGTACGTGCTGGACGAGCCGTCCATCGGCCTGCACCAGCGGGACAACCACCGACTGATCGAGACCCTGGTCCGGCTCCGCGACATGGGCAACACGCTCATCGTCGTCGAGCACGACGAGGACACCATCAAGGTCGCCGACTGGGTCGTCGACATCGGCCCCGGCGCCGGTGAGCACGGCGGCAAGGTGGTCCACTCCGGATCGCTCAAGGAGCTGCTGGGCAACGGCGAATCGATCACCGGTCAGTATCTGAACGGCGAGAAGTCGATCCCGATGCCCGACGTCCGGCGCCCCGTCGACCCGCAGCGCAGGCTCACGGTGCACGGCGCCCGGGAGAACAACCTCCAGGACATCGACGTCTCCTTCCCGCTCGGCCTGCTCACGGCCGTCACGGGCGTCTCGGGTTCGGGGAAGTCGACGCTGGTCAACGACATCCTCTACACCCACCTGGCGCGCGAGCTGAACGGCGCCAAGTCGGTCCCCGGCCGGCACACCCGGGTCGACGGCGACGACCTGGTCGACAAGGTGGTGCACGTCGACCAGTCGCCCATCGGCCGCACGCCCCGGTCCAACCCGGCTACGTACACCGGTGTCTTCGACCATGTCCGCAAGCTGTTCGCCGAGACGATGGAGGCGAAGGTGCGCGGCTATCTGCCGGGCCGCTTCTCCTTCAACGTCAAGGGCGGCCGCTGCGAGAACTGCTCCGGCGACGGCACCATCAAGATCGAGATGAACTTCCTGCCGGATGTGTACGTCCCGTGCGAGGTCTGCCACGGAGCGCGCTACAACCGGGAGACCCTGGAGGTCCATTACAAGGGCAAGTCCATCGCCGAGGTGCTGGACATGCCGATCGAGGAGGGCCTGGAGTTCTTCGAGGCCGTTCCGACGATCGCCCGCCACCTCCGTACGCTCAACGAGGTGGGCCTCGGGTATGTGCGGCTCGGCCAGTCCGCGCCGACGCTCTCCGGCGGTGAGGCGCAGCGCGTGAAGCTCGCCAGCGAGCTGCAGAAGCGCTCCACCGGCCGCACGGTCTACGTCCTGGACGAGCCGACCACGGGTCTGCACTTCGAGGACATCAGCAAGCTCATCAAGGTGCTCTCCGGGCTGGTCGACAAGGGCAACTCGGTGATCGTCATCGAGCACAACCTCGATGTGATCAAGACCGCGGACTGGGTCATCGACATGGGCCCCGAAGGAGGCAGCGGCGGCGGTCTGGTCATCGCCGAGGGCACTCCCGAGGAGGTCGCCGGGGTTCCGGCCAGCCACACCGGCAAGTTCCTCCAGGACATCCTGGACCCGGACCGGGTGAACGAGGCCGCGGTGCCCGCAGCCCGCAAGCCGGTGCGGAAGGTGGCCGCGAAGAAGGCGGTCGCCGCCCAGTCGACCCCGGCGAGGAAGACGGCCACCGCCAGGACAAGCGCGGGCCGGACCGCGAAGTCCGCCACGGCCAAGACCGACAGGACGGCGGCGGCGAAGAAGCCCGCGGCGAAGAAGGCGACCCGCGCGCGCAAGGCCTGACACCCGCGCGTCGCGGCGGCTCCCGGACCTCCGGGGGCCGCCGCTCGCGTTCTGCCAAGCTGAAGCCGCTGAAGCCGCTGACCAGGGACAACCGTTCTCGGGTGGCCCGGCCGCAGGGCCGCCGGTCTCCGCCGGTATCGTCGGTTCTGTCACCGATGGCACCGATGGCTCTGACGACTCCGATGCCCGCGGTACTTCTGGTACCCGCGGCGCTTCGGTTGCGCCCGGTGCCCATCCACCCCTTCGACCAGTGGAGACCGCATGTCCGGCCAGCCCGCCGCCCGCCGTACCGTGCTGAAGGGTGCCGCTCTCGCCGGCGCCGCCGGGCTGGGAGTGGCCGCCTGCTCGACCGAATCGAAGCTCGGCCATGCCGAGACGCCGACACCGACCGCCTCCGTCGAGCTCGGTGCGCCGGAAGAGATTCCGGTCGGCGGATCCAAGCTCTACCGCAACGAGCGGGTCATCGTGAACTGCCCGGCCAAGGGCCAGTACAAGGCGTTCAGCGCCCAGTGCACCCACGCGGGCTGCCTGCTGGACAAGGTCGAGGACAACGTGGGGACGTGCCCCTGCCACGGCAGCCACTTCGACACCACGACCGGCAAGGCGATGAGCGGCCCGGCGACCGCGCCGCTGCCCGCGGTCCCGGTCAGGGTCGAGGGCGGAAGGCTGGTCGCGGGCCCCGACGCCTGACACGGTCAGGGACCGGACACCTGACGCCGGCCAGGGCCCTGACACCGGCCGGGGCCCGGTTCACTCCCAGTCCCAGTCGCCGACGCCACGGCCCGGAGCGCCACCGCGGGCACCGCCGTCGCCGCCACCCAGCGTCTGGACATCACCATGCAGGCCCAGCAGAGGACCAACTGGTGCTGGGCGGCCTCCGGCAACACCATCGCCACCTGGTTCGGCCGCACCTACTCGCAGAACCAGTTCTGCAACGCCGCCTTCGGCCGGACGCAGGGCTACGAGTGCCCGAACTCGCAGGCCACGCCCGGCAATGTCCAGGACGGTCTGTACTGGGCCGGCATCAACCCCGGTTCGTACGTCACCGGCTGGCTGCGCTACCCCACCGTCCAGGCCGAGGTCGCCGCGGGCCGCCCCGTCGGCGCCCGCGGCACCACGCCGGCCGCCTACCGCGCCCGGGTACGGGAGGCGTACGACGACAAGCTCCCCGGCTCCGGATACGCCCGCTCCGGCAAGGCGGGCGGCTACGCCCCGTCCGCCGCCCCCGCACCCGGCAGCCGGGAGGCCCGGCCGGTCGCCGCGAGCACGGTGCCCGGCCCGGCCCTGAACGCCACCTCGGCCGCCGCCGGAGCGGGCGCCCTCGTGGTGCTCGGCCTCGGCGGACTCACCTTCCTGCGCAACCGCCGCCACCGGGAGAACCCGTGACCGGCGGCGGCACCCACTGACCCGTGCTCCGGGGCGCGCTCCCGCGATCCGCGCCCCGGAGCACGGCACCACTTCCGGTCCGGCCGCACTGTCACTGCCCGCAAGTAGGGTGGGACACATGGCAGACCCCTCCAGCTACCGCCCCAAGCCGGGACAGATCCCCGACTCCCCGGGGGTCTACAAGTTCCGCGACGAACGCCGCCGGGTGATCTACGTCGGAAAGGCCAAGAACCTGCGCCAGCGCCTGGCCAACTACTTCCAGGACCTGGCCGCGCTCCACCCGCGTACGCGCACGATGGTCACCACGGCCGCCTCGGTGGAATGGACGGTCGTCTCCACGGAGGTCGAGGCCCTCCAGCTGGAGTACTCCTGGATCAAGGAGTTCGACCCGCGGTTCAACGTCAAGTACCGCGACGACAAGAGCTATCCGTATCTCGCGGTCACGCTCGACGAGGAGTTCCCGCGCGTCCAGGTCATGCGCGGCGCCAAGAAGAAGGGCGTGCGCTACTTCGGTCCGTACGGTCACGCCTGGGCGATCCGCGAGACGGTCGACCTGATGCTCCGGGTCTTCCCGGTGCGTACGTGCTCCGCCGGGGTCTTCAGGAACGCCGCCAGGACCGGCCGGCCGTGCCTCCTCGGCTACATCGGCAAGTGCTCGGCCCCCTGCGTCGGCCGCGTCACCCCCGAGGAGCACCGCGAACTGGCCGACGACTTCTGCGACTTCATGGCCGGCCGGACCGGTACGTACATCCGCCGCCTGGAGAAGGACATGATGGCGGCGGCCGAGGAGATGGAGTACGAGCGGGCGGCCCGGCTCCGCGACGACGTGGAGGCCCTCAAGCGGGCCATGGAGAAGAGCGCCGTCGTGCTGGCCGACGCCACCGACGCCGACCTGATCGCGGTCGCCGAGGACGAGCTCGAAGCCGCCGTCCAGATCTTCCACGTACGCGGCGGCCGGGTGCGCGGCCAGCGCGGCTGGGTCACCGACAAGGTCGAGAACGTCGACACCTCCGGCCTGGTCGAGCACGCCCTCCAGCAGTTGTACGGCGAGGAGGCGGGCGACGCCGTCCCCAAGGAGGTCCTCGTCCCGGCCCTGCCCGAGGACCCGGACGCGGTCTCCCAGTGGCTCGCCGGCCGCCGCGGCTCCCAGGTCAGCCTGCGCATCCCGCAGCGCGGCGACAAGAAGGACCTGATGGCGACGGTCCAACGCAACGCCCAGCAGGCCCTGGGGCTGCACAAGACCAAGCGCGCCTCCGACCTGACCACCCGCTCCCGCGCCCTGGAGGAGGTCGCCGAGGCGCTCGGCCTCGACACCGCCCCGCTGCGCATCGAGTGCTTCGACATCTCCCACCTGCAGGGCGACGACGTGGTCGCCTCCATGGTCGTCTTCGAGGACGGGCTCGCCCGCAAGAGCGAGTACCGCCGCTTCCAGATCAAGGGCTTCGAGGGCCAGGACGACGTCCGGTCGATGCACGAGGTGATCGGCCGCCGCTTCAAGAGGTACCTCCAGGACAAGGAGCGCACGGGGGAGTGGGAGGAGGCCCCCGCCCCGACCGGACCGGCCCCGGACACCACATCCGACCCGGACACCGCCCCCGACCCGGACGCCGAGCCGCGCGAGGACGACGGCCGTCCCAAGCGGTTCGCCTATCCGCCGCAGCTCGTCGTGGTCGACGGCGGCCAGCCGCAGGTCGCCGCCGCCAAGCGGGCCCTCGACGAGCTGGGGATCGACGACATCGCCGTCTGCGGCCTCGCCAAGCGCCTCGAAGAGGTCTGGCTGCCCGATGACGACGACCCCGTCGTCCTGCCCCGCTCCAGCGAGGGCCTCTATCTCCTCCAGCGGGTCCGTGACGAGGCCCACCGCTTCGCGATCACGTACCAGCGCGCCAAGCGGGCCAAACGCATCCGCTCCAGCCCGCTGGACGCCGTCGTCGGCCTCGGCGAAACCCGGAAACAGGCGTTGATCAAGCATTTCGGCTCCGTGAAGAAGCTGAAGCAGGCGACAATCGACGAGATCTGCGAGGTTCCGGGGATAGGCAGCAGGACGGCGGAATCAGTGGCTGTCGCCCTCGCCTCGGCCGCCCCGGCCACGCCCGCCGTGAACACGGCGACAGGAGAGATCATTGAAGAGGACGACGGGGGCAGCACGACATGACCGAGCGTGAAAACGAACACGAAGCCGAGCGCGAGCAAGAAGTCGAGCACGACGGCACCGACCGAGCAGACGGAGCAGGACACGTGAGTACGGGCACCACGATCGAGACGGGCGACGGGAATACGACCATTCCCGAGCTGGTGATCATCTCGGGGATGTCGGGCGCCGGGCGCAGCACGGCGGCCAAGTGTCTGGAGGACCTCGGCTGGTTCGTCGTCGACAATCTGCCGCCCGCCCTGATCCCCACCATGGTCGAGCTCGGCGCCCGCTCGCAGGGCAACGTGGCGCGGATCGCCGTCGTCGTCGACGTCCGCGGGCGCCGCTTCTTCGACAACCTCCGTGAATCCCTCGCCGACCTGGAGGCCAAGCACGTCACCCGGCGGATCGTCTTCCTGGAGTCCTCCGACGACGCCCTCGTCCGCCGCTTCGAATCGGTCCGCCGCCCGCACCCCCTCCAGGGCGACGGCCGGATCGTCGACGGCATCGCCGCCGAGCGCGACCTGCTGCGCGAGCTGCGCGGCGACGCCGACCTGGTGATCGACACCTCCAGCCTCAACGTGCACGAACTGCGCGCCAAGATGGACGCCCAGTTCGCCGGCGACGAGGAGCCGGAGCTGCGCGCCACGGTCATGTCGTTCGGCTTCAAGTACGGCCTGCCGGTCGACGCCGACCTGGTGGTCGACTGCCGCTTCCTGCCCAACCCGCACTGGGTCCCCGAGCTGCGCCCGTTCACCGGGCTCAACGAGGAGGTCTCCGCCTACGTCTTCGACCAGCCCGGCGCCAAGGAATTCCTCAACCAGTACACGGAGCTGCTCCAGCTCATCGCCGCCGGGTACCGCCGAGAGGGCAAGCGCTATGTGACGATCGCCGTCGGCTGCACCGGCGGCAAGCACCGTTCGGTCGCCATGTCCGAGAAGCTGGCGGCCCGGCTCGCGACCGAAGGCATCGAGACGGTCCTCGTCCACCGGGACATGGGGCGCGAGTGACCAGCCGCAATCTGCGCCTGCGGCGGCTGCGCAGAGCCACCTCCGCGCTGTCCGGCCGCAAGCGCGGCGCACAGCCCAAGGTCGTCGCCCTCGGCGGCGGCATGGGGCTGTCCGCGTCGCTCGCGTCGCTCCGCCGGATCACCGGCGATCTCACCGCCGTGGTCACCGTCGCCGACGACGGCGGCTCCAGCGGCCGGCTCCGCGAGGAGCTCGGCGTACTGCCGCCCGGCGACCTGCGCAAGGCGCTCGCCGCCCTGTGCGGCGACGACGACTGGGGCCAGACCTGGGCCCGGGTGATCCAGCACCGCTTCCAGTCCAAGGGTGATCTGCACGAGCACGCGGTCGGCAATCTGCTGATCGTCGCCCTCTGGGAACAGCTCGGCGACCACGTCCAGGCACTCGACCTGGTCGGCAGGCTCCTCGGGGCGCACGGCCGGGTGCTGCCCATGTCCGCCGTGCCGCTGGAGCTCCAGGCCCTGGTCCGGGGCCACGACCCGGCCCGCCCGGACGACGTGGACACCGTGCGCGGCCAGGCCACCGTGGCGCTCACCCCCGGCGAGGTGCAGTCCGTGCACCTCGTCCCGAACGACCCGCCGGCCGTCCCCGAGGCCGTCGCCGCGGTGCTCGACGCCGACTGGGTGGTGCTCGGCCCGGGGTCCTGGTTCTCCTCGGTGATCCCGCACCTGCTCGTCCCCGAACTGCTCGACGCGCTCATCGAAACCAAGGCCCGCAAGGTCCTCTCGCTCAACCTCGCACCGCAACCCGGTGAAACTGATGGCTTCTCCCCGCAGCGTCATTTGGAGGTTTTGGGACGACACGCCCCTAAACTCGCCCTGGACGTGGTGCTGGCCGACGAAGCCGCTGTGCCCGATCGTGAGTCCCTCGCCGATGCCGCCAAGCGGCTCGGCGCCGCGGTCGAGCTGGCGCCGGTGGCCTCACCCGACGGCGTTCCGATTCATGATCCGGAGCTGTTGGCCGCCGCGTACGACCGTATTTTTCGGATGCATGGAAGGATCGGCCCATGGCGATGACGCCGGCGGTGAAGGACGAAATCTCTCGGCTTCCCGTGACCCGGACCTGCTGCAGGAAAGCAGAGGTTTCGGCGATTCTTCGGTTCGCGGGTGGGCTGCACCTGGTGAGCGGCCGGATTGTGATCGAGGCGGAGCTGGACACCGCGATGGCGGCGCGTCGGCTCAAGCGGGACATCCTCGAGATCTTCGGGCACAGCTCGGAGCTGATCGTGATGGCCCCCGGAGGTCTGCGGCGCGGTTCCCGCTACGTCGTACGGGTGGTGGCCGGCGGCGATCAGCTGGCCCGCCAGACCGGTCTGGTGGACGGCCGCGGCCGACCCATCCGCGGGCTGCCCCCGCAGGTGGTCTCGGGGGCCACCTGCGATGCCGAGGCGGCCTGGCGCGGAGCCTTCCTGGCCCATGGCTCGCTCACCGAGCCGGGCCGCTCCTCCTCGCTGGAGGTGACCTGCCCGGGCCCGGAGGCGGCGCTCGCACTGGTCGGCGCGGCCCGCAGGCTCTCCATCGCGGCCAAGGCCCGCGAGGTGCGCGGGGTGGACCGGGTCGTCGTCCGCGACGGCGACGCGATCGGCGCGCTGCTCACCCGGCTGGGCGCCCATGAGTCGGTGCTGGCCTGGGAGGAGCGGCGGATGCGCCGCGAGGTCCGCGCCACGGCCAACCGGCTCGCCAACTTCGACGACGCCAACCTGCGCCGTTCCGCGCGGGCCGCGGTCGCCGCGGGTGCCCGGGTGGGGCGCGCGCTGGAGATCCTGGGCGAGGAGGTGCCCGAGCACCTCGCGGCTGCCGGACGGCTGCGCATGGAGCACAAGCAGGCCTCCTTGGAGGAGCTGGGCGCGCTCGCCGACCCGCCGCTGACCAAGGACGCGGTCGCCGGCCGGATCCGCCGGCTGCTGGCGATGGCCGACAAGAGGGCCCAGGACCTGGGCATCCCGGGCACCGAATCCACCCTCAGCGAGGAGCTCGCCGACGGCCTGGTGGGCTGACCCGCGACGGAGACAAAACCGGACGTATCCGGGACGCGCGGAGCTCCCCGGAGATGCTGACGCTGCGTAATTGTCGCAGCGTGTGCGGCCGAACATCCGGAGGCCCGTACTCCTGCCGAGGAGTACGGGCCTCCGGCGTTCCTCCGGCCCCGTTCGATGTCACTCCGGGGCCCTCGGAGAGGTAGGGTCGGAGGCGGTCGGGGACATCTCATACAACTCGCCGGGGTGAAAACCCCGCGTACCTAACGAGGAGATCGGTTCGTGACGATCCGCGTAGGCATCAACGGCTTTGGCCGCATCGGTCGTAACTACTTCCGTGCGCTGCTGGAGCAGGGTGCGGACATCGAGATCGTGGCTGTCAACGACCTGGGTGACACCGCGACCACGGCCCACCTGCTGAAGTACGACACCATCCTGGGTCGTCTGAAGGCAGAGGTCAGCCACACCGCCGACACCATCACCGTCGATGGTCACACGATCAAGGTTCTCTCCGAGCGCAACCCGGCCGACATCCCCTGGGGTGAGCTGGGTGTCGACATCGTCATCGAGTCGACCGGCATCTTCACGAAGAAGGCCGACGCCGAGAAGCACATCGCGGGCGGCGCCAAGAAGGTCCTCATCTCGGCCCCGGCCAAGGGCGAGGACATCACCATCGTGATGGGCGTCAACCAGGACAAGTACGACGCGGCCAACCACCACGTCATCTCCAACGCGTCCTGCACGACCAACTGTGTCGCACCGATGGCCAAGGTTCTGGACGAGAACTTCGGCATCGTCAAGGGCCTCATGACGACGGTTCACGCGTACACCAACGACCAGCGCATCCTGGACTTCCCGCACTCGGATCTGCGTCGCGCCCGCGCCGCCGCCGAGAACATCATCCCGACCACCACCGGTGCCGCCAAGGCCACCGCCCTGGTGCTCCCGCAGCTGAAGGGCAAGCTGGACGGCATCGCCATGCGCGTCCCGGTCCCGACCGGCTCGGCCACCGACCTGGTCGTCGAGCTCCAGCGCGAGGTCACCAAGGACGAGGTCAACGCCGCTTTCAAGAAGGCCGCGGACGACGGCGACCTCAAGGGCATCCTGTACTACACCGAGGACCCGATCGTGTCCTCGGACATCGTCAGCGACCCGGCCTCCTGCACCTTCGACTCCTCGCTGACCATGGTTCAGGAGGGCAAGTCGGTGAAGATCCTCGGCTGGTACGACAACGAGTGGGGTTACTCCAACCGCCTCGTCGACCTGACCGTCTTCGTCGGCAGCCAGCTCTGACCGTCGAACCGGCAGGCACTCAGATGTGAGCACGGGGCTCGAACAGCGCAACGCCGCGCCGTTCGGGCCCCGTCGCATGCTCTCCCGCCCTCCAAGGAGTCCAGCAAGATGAAGACGATTGACGAACTGATCGCCGAAGGGGTCAACGGCAAGCGCGTATTCGTCCGCGCCGACCTCAACGTGCCGCTGAGCGGCACCACCATCACCGACGACGGCCGTATCCGCGCCGTCCAGCCGACCGTGGAGAAACTCGTCGCCGCCGGCGCGCGGGTCGTCGTCGCCTCGCACCTGGGCCGCCCCAAGGGCGCCCCGGACCCGGCCTTCTCGCTGGCGCCCGCCGCCGCCCGCCTCGGTGAACTCATCGGCGCCGACGTGGCCTTCGCGACCGACACGGTCGACGAGTCCGCCCGCGCCACGGTCGCCGCGCTCGAGGACGGCGAGGTCGCCGTCCTCGAGAACCTCCGCTTCAACCCCGGCGAGACGTCCAAGGACGACGCCGAGCGAGGCGCGTTCGCCGACCGGCTGGCCGAGCTCGCCGACCTGTACGTGGGCGACGGCTTCGGCGCCGTGCACCGCAAGCACGCCTCGGTCTTCGACCTCCCGGCCCGGCTGCCGCACGCCGCCGGTGACCTGATCGCCACCGAGGTCGGCGTCCTGAAGAAGCTCACCGAGAACGTGCAGCGTCCGTACGCCGTGGTGCTCGGCGGTTCCAAGGTCTCCGACAAGCTCGGCGTCATCGACCACCTCCTGGAGCGCGCCGACCGCATCCTGATCGGCGGCGGCATGGCGTACACCTTCCTCAAGGCCCAGGGCCACGAGGTCGGCAGCTCGCTCCTCCAGGAGGACCAGATCCCGGCGGTGCTGGAGTACCTCAAGCGCGCCGAGGACAAGGGCGTGGAGTTCGTGCTCCCCGTCGACGTCGTGGTCTCCGGGCAGTTCCCGGACCTCAAGGCCAAGGCCCCGACCGAGCACCGCACCGTGCCCGCGGACGCCATGCCGGCCGGGTTCATCGGCCTGGACAACGGCCCCGAGACCAACACGCTGTACGCATCGAAGCTCGCCGACGCGGCCACCGTCTTCTGGAACGGCCCGATGGGCGTCTTCGAGCACCCCGACTATGCCGAGGGCACCCGGGCCGTCGCCCAGGCCCTCGTCGACTCCTCGGGCTTCAGTGTCGTCGGCGGTGGCGACTCCGCCGCGGCCGTCCGCACCCTGGGCTTCGACGAGAATGCATTCGGACACATCTCGACCGGTGGCGGTGCCAGCCTCGAATACCTCGAGGGCAAGACGCTTCCCGGGCTCGCCGCACTGGAGGACTGACCTTTCATGACCACTCGTACCCCGCTGATGGCGGGCAACTGGAAGATGAACCTCAACCACCTCGAGGCCATCGCACACACCCAGAAGCTCGGCTTCGCACTGACCGACAAGGACTACGACGTCGTCGAGGTCGCCGTCCTGCCGCCCTTCACCGATCTGCGCTCCGTGCAGACCCTGGTCGAGGCCGACAAGCTGAAGATCAAGTACGGCGCCCAGGACATCTCGGCGCACGACTCCGGCGCGTACACCGGCGAGATCTCCGGCCCGATGCTCGCCAAGCTGCGGTGCACCTACGTCGCCGTCGGCCACAGCGAGCGCCGGCAGTACCACGGCGAGACCGACGAGATCTGCAACGCCAAGGTGAAGGCCGCGTACAAGCACGGCCTGACCCCGATCCTCTGCGTCGGCGAGGGCCTGGAAGTCCGCAAGGCCGGTGACCAGGTCTCCTACACCCTGGCGCAGCTCGACGGCGGTCTGAAGGACGTACCGGCCGAGCAGGCCGAGTCCGTCGTGATCGCGTACGAGCCGGTCTGGGCCATCGGCACCGGTGAGGTCGCCACCCCCGAGGACGCCCAGGAGGTCTGCGGTGCGATCCGCCGCCGGCTGGCCGAGCTGTACTCGCAGGAGCTGGCCGACGCCGTCCGTATCCAGTACGGCGGCTCGGTGAAGTCCGGCAATGTCGCCGCGATCATGGCGCAGCCCGACGTGGACGGCGCTCTGGTCGGCGGTGCCGCACTGGACGCCGACGAGTTCGTCAAGATCGTCCGCTTCCGCGACCAGTGAGTATGCGGTAGCGCGGATCCGTCGTACCCTTGCGGGGGCCGTGGAGGGTGTAGCCTCCCGGCCCCCGTCGTTCGCACATGCAGTCCAGAGGAATTCCGGAAAGTAGGGACCAGCCGTGATTTTGGCGTTCGAGATCGCCCTGATCGTCTTCAGCCTGCTGCTGATGCTGCTGGTGCTGATGCACAAGGGAAAGGGCGGCGGCCTCTCCGACATGTTCGGTGGCGGCATGCAGTCGTCGGTCGGCGGCTCCTCGGTCGCCGAGCGGAACCTCGACCGGATCACTGTGGTCGTCGGTCTGGGATGGTTCGCGTGCATTGTTGTGCTCGGTCTGCTGATCAAGCTGGACAACTGACCCGTCGTACGCGATTCCCGGTGACGGTGTAACTCCTCTCACTGGACGCGCGTTGGGCCTTACGTAGACTGGGGCATCTTCGAGCACCATCACGCAGGGAGTTACGACCGTGGCAAGTGGCAACGCGATCCGGGGAAGCCGGGTCGGAGCGGGGCCGATGGGGGAGGCCGAGCGCGGCGAGTCCGCGCCGCGCCTCCGCATCTCCTTCTGGTGCTCGAACGGGCACGAGACGCAGCCGAGCTTCGCCAGTGACGCGCAGGTACCGGAGACTTGGGACTGCCCGCGCTGCGGCTTCCCGGCCGGACAGGACCGGGACAGCCCGCCGGACCCGCCGCGCACCGAGCCGTACAAGACGCACCTCGCATACGTGCGCGAGCGGCGCAGCGACGCGGACGGCGAGGCCATCCTTGCCGAGGCCCTGGCGAAACTCCGGGGCGAAATCTAGAAGTTCACCGGCCGGGCACCCACAGGGTGTCCGGCCGGACCGCTTCAGGTCCTGTCCGGCGGATCAGGGTCGGACAGGCCCCAGTCGTGCCGCAGGTCTCCATTGCCTCGTCCGCTCCTCCGATCAATTAGGTTGGAGGGGCAGCGGGGCATCTGCAGGCACGAGAAGAATTGGGCTGATATCCGGGATGAATACAAGAAGCCGAACCAGGCTCAACCAGACGCCCGAGTGGACCGCTCTGGGCAAGCACCGCGAGCAGCTCGGAGCGACACATCTGCGCCGGCTCTTCGCGGACGATCCGCAGCGCGGCACCGGATACACCCTCACGGTCGGCGATCTCTACGTCGACTACTCCAAGCACCTGGTCACCGACGAGACGCTGCGGCTGCTGCGCGAACTCGCCGCCGCCACGGGGGTGGCCGAGCTGCGGGACGCGATGTTCCGCGGCGAGAAGATCAACACCACCGAGGACCGCGCCGTCCTGCACACCGCGCTGCGTGCCCCGCGCGACGCGGTGATCGAGGTCGACGGCGAGAACGTGGTGCCGGGTGTGCACGCCGTACTCGACCGGATGGCGGCGTTCTCCGACCGCGTCAGGTCGGGCGAGTGGACCGGTCACACCGGCAAGCGCATCAAAAACATCGTCAACATCGGCATCGGCGGCTCCGACCTCGGCCCCGCCATGGCGTACGAGGTGCTGCGCTCCTTCACGGACCGCGAGCTGACCGTCCGCTTCGTGTCCAACGTCGACGGCGCCGACCTCCATGAGGCGGTGCGGGATCTCGACCCGGCCGAGACGCTCTTCGTCATCGCGTCGAAGACCTTCACGACGATCGAGACCATCACCAACGCCACCTCCGCCCGCAACTGGCTGCTGACCGGTCTGAACGCCGGTCAGGACGCGGTCGCCAAGCACTTCGTGGCGCTGTCCACGAACGCCGGCAAGGTCGCGGAGTTCGGCATCGACACCGCCAACATGTTCGAGTTCTGGGACTGGGTCGGCGGCCGCTACTCCTACGACTCCGCCATCGGCCTCTCGCTGATGTTCGCCATCGGCCCGGAGCGGTTCCGCGAGATGCTCGACGGCTTCCACCTCGTCGACGAGCACTTCCGTACCGCCCCCGCCGAGTCCAACGTCCCCCTGCTGATGGGCCTGTTGGGCGTCTGGTACGGGGCGTTCTTCGACGCCCAGTCGCATGCCGTGCTGCCGTACAGCCACTATCTGTCCAAGTTCACCGCGTACTTGCAGCAGCTGGACATGGAGTCCAACGGCAAGTCCGTGGACCGGGACGGCAATCCGGTCGACTGGCAGACCGGACCGGTCGTCTGGGGCACCCCCGGCACCAATGGACAGCACGCCTACTACCAGCTGATCCACCAGGGCACCAAGGTCATCCCGGCCGACTTCATCGGCTTCGCCGAGCCGGTCGCCGACCTGCTGCCCGGCCTGGTCGCCCAGCACGATCTGCTGATGGCCAACTTCTTCGCCCAGACCCAGGCGCTGGCCTTCGGCAAGACGCCGGAGGAGGTCCGTGCCGAGGGCGTCGCCGAGGAACTGGTGCCGCACAAGACCTTCCGGGGCAACCACCCGACGACGACGGTCCTCGCCGACCGGCTCACCCCGTCCGTGCTCGGCCAGCTGATCGCGCTGTACGAGCACAAGGTCTTCGTCCAGGGCGCCGTCTGGAACATCGACTCCTTCGACCAGTGGGGCGTCGAACTCGGCAAGGTCCTCGCCAAGAAGATCGAGCCGGTGCTCACCGAGGGCAAGGGGGGCGAGCAGCTGGACAGCTCGACCGCCGCGCTCGTCGAGGCGTACCGCACCCGCCGGGGGCGCTGAGCCGATGACCACGGGGGAGGGAACGGTGCGGCTGCGGCCGCCGAACAACACGCTGGACCCGAGGGCCGTGGGGTGGTGGCGGGCCCAGTGGCTGCTGCTGACCGCCACCCCCGTGCTCGTCCTGGCCGTACTGGGCACGCTCATCGGGCCCGCCCGGTTCTGGTTGCTGCTGCCCGCCGCGGTCCTCGCGGTCCTCGGCACCGGCTGCGCCGTCCTCCTCCCCGTCTGGTGGTTCCGCACCCACCGCTGGGAGGTCACCGACGAAGCGGTGTACGTCAGGACCGGGGTCTTCCGGCAGGAGTGGCGGATCGCCCCGATGTCCCGGATCCAGACCGTGGACACCGTGCGCGGACCGCTCGAACAGCTCTTCCGGCTCGCCACGGTCACCGTCACCACCGCCTCGGCCAAGGGCGCGGTGCGGATCGAGGGCCTCGACCACGAAACGGCGGCCGGGCTGGCCGAGCGGCTGACCCGGATCACCCAGGACACCCCCGGGGACGCCACATGAGCTCCGAGGCGGCGCTCTCCCCCTCCCCGGACGCCGGGGACGACCGGAGCCCGGCCCAGGAACCCGGCACGGCCACCACCGCCGACTGGCGGCGGCTGGACCGGCGCACGGTCCTCCTCAGCGCTCTCCTCACGGCCGGAGTGGCGGCCGGCGCGGCCGTGCCGACCACGCTCGGCCTGTCCGGGCGGCTCGGCCTCGGGCCCGCGATCGCCTGGGTCCTCGCCGGCTCGGTCCTGCTGATCGGCTCCGCGGCGGCCGGCGACCACGTACGGTGGCGCCGCACCCGCTACCGCATCGGCGCCGACCGGGTCGAACTCCACACCGGGCTGTTCCTGGTCAAGAAGCGCTCACTGGCCCGCGAACGCATCCGCAGCGTCGACGTCACCGCACACCCGCTGCAACGGGTGCTCGGCCTGGTCACCGTCCGCATCGGCACCGGCGAGCACTCCGGCAACGACTCCACCCTGGAACTCGACCCGGTCACCCGGCCCGAGAGCGAACGGCTCCGCCGCGAACTGCTGGCACGCGCGGCCACCGGCACCCCGGGCACCCACCGCGAGGGCGAACTCGCCGCCCTCGACCCGCGCTGGATCCGCTACGCACCGGTCTCCTTCGTCGCCCCCGCGCTCGGCGGTGCGGCGGCCGGCGCGGTGATGCAGGTCAGCGACTGGTTCGGGGCGCAGGGGCAGGTGATCGAGTGGGTCGGCGACCGCTTCCGGGACACCTCGCTGCTCACCATGATCGTGATCCTCGCCCTCGCCGCGGTGCTCGCCGGTGTCGTCGGCGCGCTCGGCCTGTGGGTCGAGATGTGGTGGAACTACCGGCTGGAGCGCGAGCCCGGCGGCACCCTGCGCATCCGGCGCGGACTGCTGACCTCACGCTCCGTCTCCATCGAGGAGCGCCGGCTGCGCGGGGTCGACCTCGTCGAACCGCTCGGCATCCGGACGTTCGGTGCGGCCCGGGTCGACGCGATCACCACCGGACTCGCCAAGGACGACGAGGAGCAGCACGGCGACCACAACACCCTGCTGCCCGCCGCGCCCAGGCCCGTCGCCGACGCGGTGGCCGCCGATGTCCTGCGCGAGACCACGTCCCCGACCGGCGCCCCGCTGACCGGGCACCCCCTCGCGGCCCGCGGCCGCAGGCTGCGCCGGGCGCTCTGGGCCGTCGCGGTCCCGGTGCTGGTCCTGGCTCTCCTGGGCGTGCTGCTGACACCCGTACTGCTCTGGATCGCGCTCGGTTGCGCCGTCGTGGGGCCGGCGGCCGGGGTGTTCCTGGCCCGGGACGCGTACCGCGGGCTGGGGCACGCCATCAGCGGCGACTACCTGGTGGTGAGGTCCGGCAGCGTCAGGCGCTCGACCGCCGCGCTGGAGCGGGCCGGAGTCATCGGCTGGACGGTCCGCCAGACGTACTTCCAGCGGCGGGCCGGGGTGCTGAGCGTCACCGCGACGACGGCCGCCGGAGCGGGCGCGTACACGGCGTACGACACGGACATGAGCGAGGGCCTCCGGTTCGCCTCCGAGGCCGTGCCCGGCCTGCTGGAGCCCTTCCTGGAGCGCGTCCCGCCCACCGGCTGACCCCGGTCAGCCGTGCGTGGTGTCGATGACGCAGAAGCGATTGACCTCGGGATCCGCCGGCACCACGAAATCCGGGTCGTCCGGGTACAGATCCCGGTCGACCCGCGCCGCTCCGAGCGCGATCAGCCGGTCCACCTCGGCGTCCTGTTCCCCGGTGTACAGATCGAGATGGACGCGGGGGACCTCCTGCACCGGCGTACCGCTGCGGCCCAGGGCCAGTCCGGCGCCGGGCCCCTCGGCCGGGACCAGCACCACCACCCAGTCGTCCTTGGCCGGCTCACGCTCCACATGGCCGAGCGACGCCTTCCGGAACTCCGCCGCACGCCGTACGTCCGACGCACCCATCACCACGGTTGCGATACGCACCATGGCCCGAGTCCCGCACGCCTGCCACGCGACGGGCCCGGCCGCTCCGAGGAGCGAACCGGGCCCGTGCGCAACCGTACTGACGATCCCTCAGGGAGAGGCCGGCGGATACAGCGCGCGCGGCAGCCGGGAGGCCGCCGCCGCGTCCATCAGCCACAGGGTGCGGCTGCGGCCGTACGCACCGGCCGCCGGGGCCTGGATCTCCCCGGCACCCGAGAGCGCGATCTCCGCGGCCTCCGCCTTGTCCTCGCCCGCGGCGAGCAGCCACACCTCGCGCGCCGCCCGGATCGCGGGCAGCGTGAGCGAGACGCGGGTGGGCGGCGGCTTGGGGGCGCCGTGCACACCGACGACGGTGCGCTCGGTCTCCCGTACCGCGGGCAGCTCCGGGAAGAGCGACGCGACATGCGTGTCCGGGCCGACGCCCAGCATCAGCACGTCGAACGTCGGCACCGGGCCGTGGTCCTCGGGTCCGGCCGCGGCGGCCAGTTCCTCGGCGTACGAGGCCGCCGCCGCGTCGGCGTCGTTGCCGAACGGGCCGTCCGAAGCGGGCATCGCGTGCACCCGGGACGGGTCCAGTGGCACCGAGTCCAGCAGGGCCTCGCGGGCCTGCGTGACATTGCGCTCCGGATCGCCCTCCGGCAGGAACCGCTCGTCGCCCCACCACAGATCGAGCCGCGACCAGTCGATCGCTTCCCTGGCGGGCGCACCGGCGAGCGCGGCCAGCAGGCCGTTGCCGTTGCGCCCGCCGGTGAGCACCACCGAGGCGTAGCCGCGTGCGGCCTGGGCGTCCACGACCCTCGTGATCAGCCGGGCCGCGGCGGCCTGAGCCATCAGCTCCTTGTCGCGGTGCACGACGAGTTGAGGGGCACTCACTTCGACGCCGCCTTCTTGGCCGCGGTCTTCTTCGCGGCGGCCGGGGTGGTGGCCGCAGCGGGCTCGGCCGGCTTCGGCTCAGCCGGTCCGCCGAGCTGTGCCACGCCGAACTTCACCGTGGCCTCGTAGGTGTTGTCCGGGTCCAGGCGGCGCAGCTCCTCGGCGAGCAGCTCGGCGGTGTCCCGCCGCTTGAGCGCCACGGCGCGGTCCGGCTGGCCCTGCATCGAGAGCGTGGCCAGCGAACCGTCGGGACGGTCCAGGACGATGACGCCGTTCTTGGTCTCCATCCGCACGGCCGTCAGACCGGGACCGGCGGAGACGGTGCGCTCCACCGGGACCCCCAGCCGGTCCGCGAGCCACATGGCCAGCAGCTCGCAGCTCGGGTTCTCCGACTCGCCCTCGACCGTCGCCGAGACGAGCTCGACATGCTGCTGGTCGAGCGCGGCGGCCAGCATCGAGCGCCACGGCGTGATGCGGGCCCAGGCCAGATCGGTGTCGCCCGGGGTGTACGAGTCGGCGCGCGCCGCCAGCTCCCTGGCCGGGTCCTCCGCCGAGTACGCGTCCGTGATCCGGCGCTGGGCGAGCGCGCCCAGCGGGTCCTTCGCCGGGTCGGCGGGGGCGTCCTCGGGCCACCAGACCACGACCGGGGCGTCCGGCAGCAGCAGCGGCAGGACCACCGACTGGGCGTGGTTGACCAGCTCGCCGTGGAGACGCAGCACGACCGTCTCGCCGGTGCCCGCGTCGGAACCGACCCGCACCTCGGCGTCGAGCCGGGCGTCCCGGCGGCTGCGCGGCGAGCGGCTGACCCGCTTGATCACCGCGATGATCCGCGAGGGATGCTCGCGCGAGGCGTCACCGGCCGACTTGAGCGCGTCGTAGGCGTTCTCCTCGTCGGTGACGATGACCAGGGTGAGCACCATGCCGATGGCCGGGGTGCCGAGGGCACGGCGGGCCGAGACCAGCGCCTGGTTGATCTTGCTGGAAGTGGTCTCCGTGAGATCGATCTTCATGGCCGGCGCCAGCTCCGTCCGTCTCGTGCGAGCATCTCGTCGGCCTCGGCCGGACCCCAGGTGCCCGCCGGGTACTGGGCGGGCTTGCCGTGCTTGTCCCAGTACTCCTCGATCGGGTCGAGGATGTTCCAGGAGAGTTCGACCTCCTGGTGCCGGGGGAAGAGGTTGGCGTCGCCGAGCAGCACATCGAGGATGAGCCGCTCGTAGGCCTCCGGGCTGGACTCCGTGAAGGACTCGCCGTAGGCGAAGTCCATCGTGACGTCCCGGACCTCCATCGAGGTGCCGGGCACCTTGGAGCCGAACCGCACGGTCACGCCCTCGTCCGGCTGGACCCGGATGACCAGGGCATTGCCGCCCAGCTCCTCGGTGGCGCCGGACTCGAAGGGCAGGTACGGGGCCCGCTTGAAGACGACCGCGATCTCCGTGACCCGGCGGCCGAGCCGCTTTCCGGTACGGAGGTAGAACGGAACGCCCGCCCAGCGGCGGTTGTTGATCGTCAGCTTGATCGCGGCGTAGGTGTCGGTCTTCGACTTGGGGTCGATGCCGTCCTCTTCGAGGTAGCCGGGGACCTCCTCGCCGCCCTGCCACGCGTGCACGTACTGGGCGCGCACCGTGTGCTTGCCCAGGTCGTCCGGCAGCTCCACCGCCGTGAGCACCTTGAGCTTCTCGGCGACCAGGGCCTTCGGATGGAAGGAGCCGGGCTCCTCCATCGCGGTCAGCGCCAGCAGTTGGAGCAGGTGGTTCTGGATGACGTCACGGGCGGCGCCGATGCCGTCGTAGTAGCCGGCCCGGCCGCCGATGCCGATGTCCTCGGCCATCGTGATCTGGACGTGGTCGACGTACGACCTGTTCCAGATCGGCTCGAACATCGTGTTGGCGAACCGCAGCGCCAGGATGTTCTGGACGGTCTCCTTGCCCAGGTAGTGGTCGATCCGGAAGACCTCGTTGGGCGGGAACACGTCGTGCACGATCTGGTTGAGCTCCTGAGCGCTCTTCAGATCGTGGCCGAAGGGCTTCTCGATGACGGCACGCCGCCAGGAGCCCTCCTTCTGGTCGGCGAGTCCGTGCTTCTTGAGCTGCTGGACGACCTTGGGGAAGAACTTCGGCGGCACGGACAGGTAGAAGGCGAAGTTGCCGCCCGTGCCCTGCGCCTTGTCCAGCTCCTGGATCGTGGTCTTCAGCTGCTCGAAGGCCTCGTCGTCGTCGAAGTTGCCCTGGACGAAGCGCATCCCCTGGATGAGCTGCTGCCAGACCTCTTCGCGGAACGGTGTACGGGCGTGCTGCTTGACGGCGTCGTGGACCTCCTGTGCGAAGTCCTCGTCCTGCCACTCGCGGCGCGCGAAACCGATGAGGGAGAACCCCGGCGGCAACAGGCCGCGATTGGCCAGGTCGTAGACCGCGGGCATCAGCTTCTTACGGGACAGATCGCCCGTGACCCCGAAGATCACCAGCCCCGACGGCCCCGCGATGCGCGGGAGCCGTCGGTCCTGGGGGTCACGAAGCGGGTTGGCTCCGGGAACACCAGACAAGGTGGTCAGCCCTCCGAAGGGGCGAGGCGCTTGAGCTCCGCCTCGGTCGAGTTGAGCAGGTCGATCCAGGCCGCCTCGAACTTCTCGACGCCCTCGTCCTCGAGGAGCTGGACGACGTCGTCGTAGGAGATCCCGAGCTTCGCCACGGCGTCGAGCTCGGCGCGGGACTGCTCGTAGGTGCCGGCGATCGTGTTGCCGGTGATCTGCCCGTGGTCGGCGGTGGCGTCCAGGGTGGCCTCGGGCATGGTGTTCACCGTGCCGGGGGCGACCAGGTCGTCCACGTACAGGGTGTCCTTGTACGCGGGGTCCTTGACGCCGGTCGAGGCCCACAGCGGACGCTGCTTGTTGGCCTGCGCCTTGTCCAGGGCGGCCCAGCGCTCCGAGCCGAAGACCTCTTCGTACGCCTGGTAGGCGAGCCGGGCGTTGGCGAGTGCCGCCTTGCCCTTGAGGGCCTTGGCCTCGTCGGTGCCGACGGTGTCGAGGCGCTTGTCGATCTCGGTGTCCACGCGGGACACGAAGAAAGAGGCCACCGAGTGGATCAGGGAGAGGTCCAGGCCCGCGGCCTTCGCCTTCTCCAGGCCCGCCAGGTAGGCGTCCATGACCTCGCGGTAGCGCTCCAGCGAGAAGATCAGCGTGACGTTGACGCTGATGCCCTTGCCGATGACCTCGGTGATCGCCGGGAGACCGGCCTTCGTCGCCGGGATCTTGATGAGCGTGTTGGGCCGGTCCACCAGCCAGGCCAGCTGCTTGGCCTCGGCGACGGTGGCATCGGTACGGTGGGCCAGACGCGGGTCGACCTCGATGGAGACCCTGCCGTCCTGGCCGTCCGTGGCGTCGAAGACCGGACGCAGGATGTCCGCCGCGTCCCGTACGTCGGCCGTCGTGATCATGCGGATGGCCTCGTCGACGGTGACCTTGCGGGTGGCGAGGTCGGTGAGCTGCTGCTCGTATCCGTCGCCGTGCGAGATCGCCTTCTGGAAGATCGACGGGTTGGTGGTGACGCCCACGACGTGCTGCTGGTCGATCAGCTCGGCGAGGTTGCCCGAGGTGATCCGCTTGCGCGACAGGTCATCGAGCCAGATCGCCACGCCCTCGTCGGAGAGGCGCCTGAGTGCGTCTGTCATGAGAATTGCATCTCCTACTAGTCGTATAACGGCGTCAGCGCGTGGCTGCGGCGAGAGATTCCCGCGCGGCGGCGGCGACGTGCTCGCCGGTGAAGCCGAACTCGCGGAAGAGGACCTTGGCGTCGGCCGAGGCACCGAAGTGCTCCAGCGAGACGATCCGGCCGGCGTCACCGACGTAGCGGTACCAGGTCAGACCGATGCCGGCCTCCACGGCGACGCGCGCCTTCACGGACGGCGGCAGGACGCTGTCCTTGTACGCCTGGTCCTGCTCCTCGAACCACTCGACCGACGGCATCGAGACCACCCGGGTCGGGATGCCGGCCGCCTGCAGCTCCTCGCGCGCCTCGACCGCGAGGTGCACCTCGGAGCCCGTACCGATCAGCAGCACCTGCGGCGCTGTGCTCTGCCCGTCGGGCCCTTCGGCCTCGAAGAGCACATAGCCGCCCTTGGCCGCGTCCTCGTTCGCCTCGTACGTCGGAACGCCCTGGCGGGTCAGCGCCAGACCGTGCGGGGCGCCCTTGCCGAACACCTTGGTGTAGCGGCGCAGGATCTCGCGCCAGGCGATGGAGGTCTCGTTGGCGTCGGCCGGGCGGACGATGTTCAGGCCCGGGATGGCGCGCAGCGATGCCAGGTGCTCCACCGGCTGGTGCGTCGGGCCGTCCTCGCCGAGACCGATCGAGTCGTGCGTCCACACGTACGTCACCGGCAGGTGCATCAGCGCGGACAGACGCACGGCGTTGCGCATGTAGTCGGAGAACACCAGGAAGGTGCCGCCGTAGATACGGGTGTTGCCGTGCAGCGCGATGCCGTTCATGGCCGCGGCCATGGCGTGCTCGCGGATGCCGAAGTGGATCGTGCGGCCGTACGGGTCCGCGCCCGGCAGCGGGTTGCCCACCGGGAGGAACGACGAGGTCTTGTCGATCGTGGTGTTGTTCGAGCCCGCGAGGTCGGCGGAGCCGCCCCACAGCTCGGGGATGATCTCGCCGAGCGCCTGGAGCACCTTGCCGGAGGCGGCACGGGTGGCGACACCCTTGCCCGGCTCGAAGACCGGAAGCCTGTCCTCCCAGCCCGCGGGCAGCTCGCCGGCGGAGATCCGGTCGAACTCGGCGGCGCGCTCCGGGTTGGCGGTGCGCCACGCGGCGAAGGACTTCTCCCACTCGCCCCGGGCCTCGCGGCCGCGGTCCAGCGCCTCACGGGTGTGGGCGATGACCTCGTCGGCGACCTCGAAGGCCTTCTCCGGGTCGAAGCCGAGGACCTTCTTCGTGGCGGCGACCTCTTCGTCACCGAGCGCCGAGCCGTGCGAGGCCTCGGTGTTCTGGGCGTGCGGCGCGGGCCAGGCGATGATCGAGCGGGCCGCGATGAACGACGGGCGCCCGGTCTCGGCCTTCGCGGCCTGGAGCGCGCGGTACAGACCCGCCGGGTCCAGGTCGCCGCTCGGCAGCTGCTCGACGCGCTGGACGTGCCAGCCATAGGCCTCGTACCGCTTCAGGGTGTCCTCGGAGACCGCGGTCTCCGTGTCGCCCTCGATGGAGATGTGGTTGTCGTCCCACAGCAGGACCAGGTTGCCCAGCTTCTGGTGGCCGGCCAGCGAGGACGCCTCCGCGGAGATGCCCTCCTGGAGGCAGCCGTCACCGGCGACGGCCCAGACCATGTGGTCGAAGGGGGAGGTGCCGGGGGCCGCCTCCGGGTCGAACAGGCCGCGCTCGTAGCGGGCGGCCATCGCCATGCCCACCGCGTTGGCGACACCCTGGCCCAGCGGGCCGGTGGTCGTCTCGACGCCGGTGGTGTGGCCGTACTCCGGGTGGCCGGGGGTCTTCGAGCCCCAGGTGCGGAACGCCTTGAGGTCATCGAGCTCCAGGCCGTACCCGGCCAGGTAGAGCTGGATGTAGAGGGTCAGGCTGGTGTGACCGGCCGACAGCACGAACCGGTCGCGCCCGGCCCAGTCCGCGTCGGCGGGGTCGTGGCGCATCACCTTCTGGAAGAGGGTGTACGCGGCGGGAGCGAGGCTCATGGCCGTACCAGGGTGGCCGTTTCCGACCTTCTGTACGGCGTCCGCTGCAAGGACACGGACAGTGTCCACGGCCCGCTGGTCCAATTCGGTCCACTGGAGATCTGTGGTGGTCGGCTTGGTGCTCACCCTGAGTCAGGGCTCCTCTCCACTGTTGTAAACCGGTGACTGTGACCGCACCGGGCGTTGTCGAGCCTACCCCCGTCGGAACAAGCATTTTCCGCTGCTTTCCAGGGTGCAGGCGGCCTGCGGAGTTCGCCTCCCGTATGAGCGCGACGGCTCACTTCTGCGCCACTCCGATGAGCGCTTCTCCTTACTTATGGGCCCTCCGGTGAGCGTGCCCCGCTCCTTCTGTTCCGCTCCGCCGGGCGGGACCCCCCCTGCTCATGGGCCCCGCTTCCGCGCCGCTCCAACACGACCCACCCCCGCGAAGGTCGGCCTGTCCCCAACGTCTACAGTGGTCTGGTTCGCGCAAGTCTTTACCGGGCCTTCACGCCCGGAGCTTGCTGGGATTTCTCTGTCAGGGGTGTGCGTGACGGCCGTCGAGTCCCGACCCGCAGGGGTCGCCTTGACTCCCAGCCCAGGGGGCCATCGCCCGTTCGGGGCCCGTGTCAAGGCTTTCGTGGCGCTGACCAAGCCGCGGATCATCGAGCTGTTGCTGATCACCACTGTTCCGGTGATGTTCCTCGCCGCGCAGGGTGTACCCGACCTGTGGCTCGTGGTCACCACCACCATCGGCGGATATCTCTCCGCCGGCGGTGCCAACGCGCTGAACATGTACATCGACCGCGACATCGACGCCCTGATGGACCGTACGTCGCAGCGCCCGCTGGTCACCGGCATGGTGAGCCCGCGTGAGTGCCTGGCCTTCGGCTTCGCCCTCGCGGTGATCTCGACGGTCTGGTTCGGCCTGCTGGTGAACTGGCTCTCGGCGGCGCTGTCGCTCGGCGCGCTGCTGTTCTACGTCGTCGTGTACACGATGCTGCTCAAGCGCCGCACCTCGCAGAACATCGTCTGGGGCGGCATCGCGGGCTGCATGCCGGTCCTCATCGGCTGGTCGGCCGTGACGAACTCGATGTCCTGGGCCGCGGTGATCCTCTTCGCCGTCATCTTCTTCTGGACGCCGCCGCACTACTGGCCGCTCTCCATGAAGGTGAAGGAGGACTACGCCCGGGTCGGCGTCCCGATGCTTCCGGTCATCGCGTCCAACCAGGTGGTGGCCCGCCAGATCGTCATCTACAGCTGGGTGATGGTGGCCGTGTCGCTGCTGCTGACCCCGCTGGGTTACACCGGCTGGTTCTACACGGCGGTGGCGCTGGCGACCGGCGGGTTCTGGCTCTGGGAGGCGCACGGCCTGCAGAACCGGGCCAAGGCCGGCGTGACCGGCGCGAAGCTCAAGGAGATGCGGCTGTTCCACTGGTCCATCACCTATGTCTCGCTGCTCTTCGTCGCCGTGGCGGTCGACCCCTTCCTGAGGTAGTCCCGCTCCTCGATCCCTGCCGACGGGCGGGGTACGTGGCCCAGGCCACGTACCCCGCCCGTCGCGCGTCGAGCTACCCGTCGGTAGCATCCTGAGCATGGCTGAGACGGCAGAGACCCAGGTGGAGAGCGGCAAGCGGGCGGCCCGCGCGGAGCGCAGGGCGGCGAAGCTCGCCAAGGAGATCGGCGCCTTCTCCAAGGCGCACGGCGGCGCGGAGGGACAGCTCGCCTACATCGGGCAGCGGGGCGCCAGGATCGTGCTCGTGGGCGAGGACGGCGGCTGGGGCGATCTGGTCGCCCCCTCGTACGAGGTCGCCGAGAGCGCCACCCGGAAGGCCGGGATCACGATGCACGAGTCCTTCGACGGGGAGTTCGCCGCGAAGGTCCGCACCGGCCCGTACGAGTGGACGCGGATGGCGGGCATCCAGATCGGCGGCCCCTCCGACCGGGCCTGACCGCGCGGTTCCCCCCGCATACGCCGATCGCCGGACGGTTCCGAGGAGGAAACCCGTCCGGCGATCGGCGTACGTGTGTGTGGGGGAGGCGGCCGGTGGTCAGCCCGCCGTCACGGGCTCCGGCTGCTCGGCCACGGGGCCGGGCGCCGCGGCCACGGCCACGGGGCGCTCACGCAGCGACAGGAGCACCCGCACGACCGCGATCCACACCAGGCACGAGCCCAGCATGTGCAGGCCGACCAGGATCTCCGGCGTGTCGGTGAAGTACTGCACGTACCCGATCACGCCCTGCCCCATCAGCACCAGGAAGAGGTCGCGGGCGCGGTGCAGCGGGCCGATCGGCGCGTCGACGGCCTTCAGCACGAACCAGAGCGCGACGGTCAGCGCGACCACGACCCAGGCCAGATCGGCGTGCAGCTGCGAGATCATCTTCCAGTCGATCGGAATGCGGTGTACATCGCTGGAGTCGCCCGCGTGCCGTCCGGCGCCCGTGACCACCGTGCCGACCGCGATCAGCAGCCCCGCGGCGACCGCGAGCAGCCAGGTCAGCTGGGAGACCGCCTTGCCGACCAGAGGACGGGGCGCCTCGTCGCCCTCGCTGACCCGGTGCCAGGTCACCATCGCTACGGTGAGCAGCGCCGTGGAGAGCAGGAAGTGCGCCGCGACGGTGTACGGGTTGAGGCCGACCAGCACCACGATGCCGCCGAGCACGGCGTTGCCCATGACCACCCAGAACTGCACCCAGCCGAGCTTCGTCAGGCTGCGCCGCCAGGGCTTGGCGGACCGCGCGGCGATGATCGCCCAGCCGACGGCCGCACACAGGACGTACGTCAGCATCCGGTTGCCGAACTCGATGGCGCCGTGGAAGCCCATCTCGCTCGTCGCCGTGAGGCTCTCGTCGGTGCACTTGGGCCAGGTCGGGCAGCCGAGGCCGGAGCCGGTCAGCCGCACCGCACCACCGGTCACGACGATCACCACGGCCATGACGACGGCCGACATGGCCGCACGGCGGACCGTACGGGGGGAGGGGGTCCATCGCTCGGCGATGTACAGGAGCGGGTTCCGCGCGGCTTGAGCGACATCGGCTCGGGTCAGCTTGGGCACGCGCACCATCGTAGGCGGCGGCTTGTGCAAGCTTTCACGAGGGGGACGAGTTACCCCGAACCGTCGACGGAGCGCGTTCGCCGCCTCACTCCCAGCGGAAGAACCGCGCCGCCGCGCCCAGCCCCAGTACCGCCCACACCGCCAGGATGCCGAGATCGCCCCACGGCATCGACGCACCGTGCTGGAGCACCTCGCGCAGACCGTCGGACAGGGCCGCGATCGGCAGCAGCCCGAGCACCGACTGCACCGCGTCCGGGAACTTGTCCAGCGGCACGATCACCCCGCCGCCGACCAGGAGCAGCAGGAAGACCAGGTTGGCCGCGGCGAGCGTCGCCTCCGCCTTGAGCGTCCCGGCCATCAGCAGCCCGAGCCCGGAGAAGGCCGCCGTGCCGAGCACGAGCAGCAGCAGGACGGCGAAGGGGTTGCCGTGCGGCGACCAGCCCAGCGCGAAGGCGATCACCGTGAGCAGCACCACCTGCAGCCCCTCGGTGACCAGCACCGCGAGGGTCTTCGCGGTCATCAGCGCCCAGCGCGGCAGCGGCGAGGCAGCGAGCCGCTTGAGCACCCCGTAGCGCCGCTCGAAACCGGTGGCGATGGCCTGGCCCGTGAAGGCCGTGGACATCACGGCCAGCGCGAGGATGCCGGGCGCCAGGAAGTCGACGGACTCGCCCGCGCCGGTGTCCACGATGTCGACCGCGCTGAACAGCACCAGCAGCAGCGTCGGGATGATCACGGTCAGCAGCAGCTGCTCGCCGTTGCGCAGCAGCATCCGCGTCTCCAGGGCGGTCTGTGCGGTGATCATGCGGCCCAGCGGGGCGGCGCCCGGGCGCGGGGTGTACGTACCGGCGCTCATGCGCGCAGCTCCTTGCCGGTCAGTTCCAGGAAGACGTCCTCCAGTGTGTGCCGCTCCACGGAGATGCCCGACGGCATCACTCCGTGCTGGGCGCACCAGGAGGTGACGGTGGCCAGCAGCTCCGGGTTGACGTCGCCGGAGATGCGGTACGCGCCCGGGACGATCTCGGCCGCCTCGGAGCCGTCGGGCAGCGCCTTCAGCAGCGAGCCGATGTCGAGACCGGGACGGCCGGTGAAGCGCAGGGTGTTCTCGGCGCCGCCCCGGCAGAGCGTCTCGGGGCTGCCCTGGGCGATGACCTTGCCCGCGTCGATGACGGCGACGTCGTCGGCGAGCTCCTCGGCCTCGTCCATGAAGTGCGTGGTGAGGACCACGCAGACCCCGTCGGTGCGCAGCTCGCGCACGAGCTCCCAGGTGGAGCGGCGGGCCTGTGGGTCGAGGCCGGCGGTCGGCTCGTCGAGGAAGACCAGTTCGGGCCGGCCGACGACGGCCATCGCCAGGGCGAGCCGCTGTTGCTGGCCACCGGAGAGCCGCCGGTAGGTCGTCCGGCCGCAGCTGCCGAGGCCCAGGCGCTCGATCAGGGTGTCGACGTCCAGCGGACGGGCATGGAGCTTCGCCATGTGGCGGAGCATCTCGTCGGCGCGTGCCCCGGAGTAGACGCCGCCCGACTGGAGCATCACACCGATCCGGGGGCGGAGCTTCGCTGCGTCGGCGACCGGGTCGAGGCCGAGGACCCGTACCGTCCCGGCGTCCGGGCGGCGGTAGCCCTCGCAGGTCTCGACGGTGGTGGTCTTGCCGGCGCCGTTGGGGCCGAGGACGGCGGTGACGGTGCCGGTGCGCACACACAGGTCGAGGCCGTCCACAGCGGTCTTGGGGCCGTACCGCTTCACCAGGCCGCGGACCTGTACGGCCGACTCGCTCTTCATGGCCGGTAAGTCTAGGCAGGCGTGGAACGGCCCCCGCCTCCCGGGGCCGGATTAGGTAACCCTAAGTGATGGATGGCACCGTAGATCGTTTCGGACCGTGGTTGTCAGGGCCGGATGAATTACGCAACAATGGCGTTGTGAAATACGTTGGCGAGGCTCCGCAGGAGGAACTCGCGACCGGTGAGCGTTCGACGCGCAACCGGGTCGCGCGCTCCATCCTGGACCACGGCCCGTCCACCGTCGCCGAGCTGGCGAAGCGCCTCGGTCTCACCCAGGCCGCGGTCCGCCGCCATCTCGACGCCCTCGTCTCGGACAGCGTCGTCGAGGCCCGTGAGCAGCGGGTCTACGGGGCGCGGACCCGCGGCCGCCCGGCCAAGGTGTTCGCCCTCACCGACTGCGGCCGGGACGCCTTCGACCAGTCCTACGACAAACTCGCGGCGGACGCCCTGCGCTGGATCTCCGAGACCGCGGGCGAGGAGGCGGTCACCGCTTTCGCCCGCGCCAGGATCGTGGCCCAGTCCGAGGCGTACCGCACGGCGGTCGAGGCCGCGGACCCCGAGGCCCGTACCGAAGCGCTGGCCAAGGCCTTGTCCGCCGACGGGTACGCTGCTACGGCGCGTAGCGCGCCCGGTCCGCAGCAGGGCGAGCAGCTGTGCCAGCACCACTGCCCGGTCGCCCATGTCGCCGAGCAGTATCCGCAGCTGTGCGAGGCGGAGACGGAGTTCTTCTCCAGCCTCCTCGGGACGCATGTGCAGCGTCTGGCCACCATCGCCCACGGCGACGGCGTGTGCACGACGTACATTCCGCGCAGCGGCCACTCAGCACCACAGACCACCCATTCAGCATCTGCAAGCACGGCCGGGAGGAACCCCGCATGACGCTCCCCACGGAGACTGTCCACCCTGAGCTCGAGGGTCTGGGCACGTACGAATTCGGCTGGGCCGACTCCGACGCGGCAGGCGCCGCAGCCAAGCGCGGGCTCTCCGAGGCGGTCGTCCGCGACATCTCGGCGAAGAAGAACGAGCCCGAGTGGATGCTGAAGCTGCGCCTCAAGGGCCTGAAGCTGTTCGACAAGAAGCCCATGCCGAACTGGGGCTCCGACCTGTCGGGCATCGACTTCGACAACATCAAGTACTTCGTGCGGTCCACGGAGAAGCAGGCGGAGTCCTGGGAGGACCTGCCCGAGGACATCAAGAACACCTACGACAAGCTCGGCATCCCGGAGGCGGAGAAGCAGCGCCTGGTCGCCGGTGTCGCCGCGCAGTACGAGTCCGAGGTCGTCTACCACCAGATCCGTGAGGACCTGGAGGAGCAGGGCGTCATCTTCCTCGACACCGACACCGCGCTGAAGGAGCACCCGGAGCTCTTCAAGGAGTACTTCGGCACTGTCATCCCGGTCGGTGACAACAAGTTCGCCTCGCTGAACTCGGCCGTGTGGTCCGGCGGCTCGTTCATCTACGTGCCCAAGGGTGTCCACGTCGACATCCCGCTGCAGGCCTACTTCCGTATCAACACGGAGAACATGGGCCAGTTCGAGCGGACGCTGATCATCGTCGACGAGGACGCCTACGTCCACTACGTCGAGGGCTGCACCGCCCCGATCTACTCCTCCGACTCGCTGCACTCCGCGGTCGTCGAGATCATCGTGAAGAAGGGCGGCCGCTGCCGCTACACGACGATCCAGAACTGGTCGAACAACGTCTACAACCTGGTCACCAAGCGCGCCGTGGCCTACGAGGGCGCGACCATGGAGTGGGTCGACGGCAACATCGGCTCCAAGGTCACCATGAAGTACCCCGCCGTCTACCTGATGGGCGAGCACGCCAAGGGCGAGACCCTGTCCATCGCCTTCGCGGGCGAGGGCCAGCACCAGGACGCCGGCGCCAAGATGGTCCACATGGCGCCGAACACCTCCTCCAACATCGTCTCCAAGTCGGTGGCGCGGGGCGGCGGCCGTACCTCCTACCGCGGTCTGATCGAGATCGGCGAGGGCGCGCCGGGCGCGAAGTCCAACGTGCTCTGTGACGCGCTGCTGGTCGACACGATCTCGCGCTCCGACACCTACCCCTACGTCGACGTCCGCGAGGACGACGTGTCGATGGGTCACGAGGCGACCGTCTCCAAGGTCTCCGAGGACCAGCTCTTCTACCTGATGAGCCGTGGTCTGACGGAGTTCGAGGCGATGGCGATGATCGTGCGCGGCTTCGTCGAGCCGATCGCGAAGGAGCTGCCGATGGAGTACGCCCTCGAGCTCAACCGGCTGATCGAGCTGCAGATGGAGGGTTCGGTCGGCTAGCGCAGCCTGACCGACCGGATTCCCCGACCACTGACAGAGAAAGTGAGCACTACGACAGCCATGGCTGAGGCTCAGAACTCCCCCACTCTCGGCTCCGCTCGAGCGGGGGGACCCCTTCCGGCGGGTTCCACCACCACCGGGTCCATCGCGGTGGCCGCCGAGTCGACCGTCGCCACGCGCATGAGCGCGCCCCCGTCGTTCGACGTCGCGGACTTCCCGGTCCCGCACGGCCGCGAGGAGGAGTGGCGGTTCACCCCGCTGGAGCGGCTGCGCGGGCTGCATGACGGCACGGCCGTCGCCACCGGCGGGGCCGTGAAGGTCGCGATCGAGGCCCCCGAGGGCGTCACGGTCGAGACCGTCGGCCGCGACGACTCCCGGCTGGGCAGGGCCGGCACCCCGGTGGACCGCGTCGCCGCCCAGGCGTACACGTCCTTCGAGCAGGCGTCCGTCGTCACGGTCGCCAAGGAGGCCGTGCTCACCGAGCCGATCCGCATCGCGGTGCACGGCGAGGGCGGCGTGGCCTACGGCCACCAGGTCGTCGAGCTGGGTGCCTTCGCCGAGGCCGTCGTCGTCATCGACCACACCGGTGACGCGGTGCTCGCCGCCAACGTCGAATACGTCCTCGGTGACGGCGCGAAGCTCACCGTCGTCTCCGTGCAGGACTGGGACGAGAACGCGGTCCACGTCGGCCAGCACAACGCGCTGGTCGGCCGGGACGCCTCGTTCAAGTCGATCGTCGTCACCTTCGGCGGCGACCTCGTCCGACTCCACCCGCGCGTCGCCTACGCGGGCACCGGCGGCGAGGCCGAGCTCTTCGGTCTGTACTTCACCGACAAGGGCCAGCACCAGGAGCACCGCCTCCTGGTCGACCACAACACCCCGCACTGCAAGTCCAACGCCGCCTACAAGGGCGCGCTCCAGGGCGACGGCGCACACGCCGTGTGGATCGGTGACGTCCTCATCCGGGCCAGGGCCGAGGGCACCGACACCTACGAGATGAACCGCAACCTCGTCCTCACGGACGGCGCGCGGGTCGACTCCGTGCCGAACCTGGAGATCGAGACCGGCGAGATCGTCGGCGCCGGCCACGCCTCCGCGACCGGCCGGTTCGACGACGAGCAGCTCTTCTACCTGATGTCCCGTGGCATCGACGCCGAGGAGGCCCGCAGGCTCGTCGTGCGCGGCTTCTTCGCCGAGCTCGTCCAGCAGATCGGTCTGCCGGACGTCGAGGCGCGGCTGCTGGAGAAGATCGAGGCCGAGCTGAAGGCATCCGTCTGATGGCCTTCGTCAAAGCCTGCGCGCTGAGTGAGCTGGAGGACGACACTCCGAAGCGGGTGGAGCTCGACGGCGTCCCGGTGTCCGTCGTCCGTACCGAGGGCGAGGTGTACGCGATCAACGACATCTGCTCGCACGCGAACGTCTCACTGTCCGAGGGAGAGGTCGAGGACTGCATGATCGAGTGCTGGCTGCACGGCTCCAGCTTCGACCTGCGCACCGGCAAGCCGTCCGGCCTTCCCGCGACGCGCCCCGTCCCCGTATACCCCGTCAAGATCGAAGGGGACGATGTGCTCGTCTCCGTCACCCAGGAGTCCTGAGTCACCCATGGCAACGCTTGAAATCCGCGACCTGCACGTCTCCGTCGAGGCCGACAACGCCACGAAGGAGATCCTCAAGGGCGTCGACCTGACCGTGAAGCAGGGCGAGACCCACGCCATCATGGGCCCCAACGGGTCCGGCAAGTCCACCCTCGCGTACTCCCTCGCGGGTCACCCCAAGTACACGATCACCAGCGGTTCGGTGACCCTGGACGGCGAGGACGTCCTGGAGATGACCGTCGACGAGCGGGCCCGCGCCGGCCTGTTCCTCGCGATGCAGTACCCGGTCGAGATCCCCGGTGTCTCGGTCTCCAACTTCCTCCGCACCTCCGCCACCGCCGTCCGCGGCGAGGCGCCCAAGCTGCGCACCTGGGTGAAGGAGGTCAAGGAGACGATGGGCCGGCTCCAGATGGACCCGGCGTTCGCCGAGCGCAACGTCAACGAGGGCTTCTCCGGCGGTGAGAAGAAGCGCCACGAGATCCTTCAGCTGGAGCTCCTCAGGCCGAAGGTCGCGATCCTCGACGAGACCGACTCCGGTCTGGACGTCGACGCCCTGCGCATCGTCTCCGAGGGCGTCAACCGGGTCCGCGAGACCGGCGAGGTCGGCACCCTGCTGATCACGCACTACACGCGGATCCTCCGCTACATCAAGCCCGACTTCGTGCACGTCTTCGCCAACGGCCGCATTGCCGAGTCCGGCGGCGCCGAGCTCGCCGACAAGCTGGAGAACGAGGGCTACGAGGCATATGTGAAGGGTGGCGCTTCCGCGTGACACAGCTGCCGGGCCTCCTCGACACCGAGGCGATCCGCAAGGACTTCCCCCTGCTGGATCGGACGGTCCACGACGGGAAGAAGATCGTTTACCTGGACAGCGCTGCGACCTCGCAGAAGCCGCGCCAGGTGCTCGACGCCCTCAACGAGTACTACGAGCGGCACAACGCCAATGTGCACCGTGGTGTGTACACGATCGCGGAGGAGGCCACGGCGCTGTACGAAGGCGCCCGTGACAAGGTCGCCGCGTTCATCAACGCACCCAGCCGCGACGAGGTGATCTTCACCAAGAACGCCTCCGAGTCGCTCAACCTCGTGGCCAACATGCTCGGCTGGGCCGACGAGCCCTACCGGGTGGACCACGAAACCGAGATCGTCACCACGGAGATGGAGCACCACTCCAACATCGTGCCGTGGCAGCTGCTCTCGCAGCGCACGGGCGCGAAGCTGAAGTGGTTCGGCATCACCGACGACGGCCGCCTCGACCTGTCCAACATCGAGGAGATCATCACGGAGAAGACGAAGATCGTCTCCTTCACCCTGGTCTCCAACATCATGGGCACGATCAACCCGGTCGAGAAGATCATCCGCCGGGCCCAGCAGGTCGGCGCGCTGGTCTGCATCGACGCCTCGCAGGCCGCCCCGCACATGGTGCTCGACGTGCAGGCGCTGCAGGCCGACTTCGTGGCCTTCACCGGTCACAAGATGGTCGGCCCGACCGGCATCGGCGTGCTCTGGGGACGGCAGGAGCTCCTGGAGGACCTTCCGCCGTTCCTCGGTGGCGGCGAGATGATCGAGACCGTGTCGATGCACTCGTCGACGTACGCCCCCGCGCCGCACAAGTTCGAGGCCGGTACGCCCCCGATCGCCCAGGCCGTCGGCCTCGGTGCGGCCGTGGACTACCTCTCGGCGATCGGTATGGAGAAGATCTACCGGCACGAGCACGCGATCACCGAGTACGCGGTGAAGCGGCTCCTGGAGGTCCCGGACCTCAGGATCATCGGTCCGGCGACGGCCGAGGACCGCGGCGCCACGATCTCCTTCACGCTCGGCGACATCCACCCGCACGACGTGGGCCAGGTGCTCGACGAGCAGGGCATCGCGGTCCGGGTCGGACACCACTGCGCACGGCCGGTCTGCCTGCGGTACGGAATTCCTGCGACGACGCGAGCGTCGTTCTATCTGTACTCCACGCCCGCCGAGGTCGACGCCCTGGTGGACGGACTGGAACACGTACGGAACTTTTTCGGTTAATTGGCAGAGCGGCTGAGGGTTGACTGGTGAAGCTTGATTCCATGTACCAGGAAGTGATCCTGGACCACTACAAGCACCCCCACGGGCGCGGCCTGCGGGACGGCGACGCCGAGGTGCACCACGTCAACCCGACGTGCGGCGACGAGATCACTCTCCGGGTGAAGTACGACGGCGAGACCATCGCCGACGTGTCGTACGAGGGTCAGGGCTGCTCCATCAGCCAGGCCAGCGCCTCCGTGCTGAACGACCTCCTGGTCGGCAAGGAGCTGGGCCAGGCGCAGAAGATCCAGGAGACCTTCCTGGAGCTGATGCAGTCGAAGGGCCAGCTGGAGCCCGACGACGCGATGGAGGAGGTGCTGGAGGACGCGGTCGCGTTCGCCGGCGTCTCGAAGTACCCGGCCCGGGTGAAGTGCGCGCTGCTGAGCTGGATGGCGTGGAAGGACGCGACGGCGAAAGCGCTGTCCGAAGGGAAGACGGCATGAGCGACAACGAGACCCTGACCACCAAGCCGGCCTCCGAGGAGGAGGTCCGCGAGGCGCTGTACGACGTGGTCGACCCCGAGCTGGGCATCGACGTCGTCAACCTGGGCCTGATCTACGGCATCCACATCGACGACGCCAATATCGCCACCCTCGACATGACGCTGACGTCCGCGGCCTGCCCGCTGACCGATGTCATCGAGGACCAGGCGAAGTCGGCGACCGACGGCATCGTCAGCGAGCTGCGGATCAACTGGGTCTGGATGCCGCCGTGGGGCCCGGACAAGATCACGGACGACGGGCGCGAGCAGCTGCGCGCCCTGGGCTTCAACGTCTGAGCCCGCCACTGACGACGAACGGCTCCCGGCTCCGCGCCGGGGGCCGTTTTTCGTCGTTGTTTCGCCCGCCGTACTCATGATGTGTGTCCCTCGTTGGCACGGGTAGCGGAACCTACCCGCGACACCCACGTCGACGAGAGGCATGCCGTGCTGCATCAGTCTTCGCTCCCCGACCGAAGGACGGCCGCCGCCGCGGGCGGTGTTCTCCTGCTGGCCGCCCTGGGAATCAACGCCCCCGCGCACGCCGCGAGTTACGGAACGCCGACGATCGGGCTCTCGGTCTCCTACCTCTCCGGCGCCGTCGGCGCGAGCGGTGACCCCGTGGTGACCGTCACCGTCGCGCAGAGCGGGGCCGATGCGGCCGAGCTCGGCGTGGCGGCGTCCGCCAGCTCCAAGCCGTCCGTCGCCAAGGCCGGCGATGTGACCGTGACGGGGACCGGCGGCACCCGGAAGCTCACGGTCGCCGCGCACGGGCGCGGTTACACCGACCTCACGGTCAAGGTCACCGGACTCGGCGGCAAGACCGCAACCAAGACGCTGCACTACGCCGCCTCCGCCGCCGTTCAGAACGCCGCAGACACCCGTTATCTCACCGGTTCCTCGGATGCCTCGGCCGCCGTCGACGTCGGTGGCGGGTACGTGGTCGTGGCCGACGACGAGTCCAACACGCTGCGCCTGTACGACCGTTCCACGTCCGGTGGGCCGGTGAGGAGCTGGGACGTCGGCTCGGAGCTCGGGGTGTCGAAGGAGGTCGACATCGAGGGCGCGGCCCGGGCCGGCGACACCATCTACTGGACCGGTTCGCTCGGCAACAACAAGGACGGCGAGTACAAGTCCCCCCGCAATACCGTCTTCACCACGACGGTGACCGGGTCGGGCGCCGCCACGCAGCTGACGGTGGGCGGCTCGTACAAGAAGCTCCGGGACGACCTCGTCGCCTGGGACAAGGCGAACGGCAACCGGCTCGGCTTCGCCGCGGGGACGGCGGACGGTGAAGCGCCCAAGCAGATCGACGGGTTCAACATCGAGGGCCTGGAGTTCGCGCCCGGCTCGAAGACCACCGCGTACCTCGGTTTCCGGGCACCTCTGGTGCCGCCGAAGTCGGGGGGCAAGGCCCTGATCGTGCCCGTCACCAACTTCGACAAGGTGGCCGGCAGCGGGGCGAAGGCGGTCATGGGCGCGCCGATCGAGCTGGACCTCGGCGGCCTCAGCATCCGGGACCTCCGGAAGAACGCCGCCGACCAGTATCTGATCGTGGCCGGTTCCTGGGCGGCCGACGACAACTCCGACCCGTACGCCCTCTACACCTGGGACGGCGTCGCCTCGCACGCACCGGTCAAGCGGGCCGATCTGCCGACGGCGGACCCGGGCGGCTGGGAGGCCGTCGTGGACGTTCCGGATCTGACGGTTCCGGGCGCCCGGGCGCAGCTGATCACGGATGCCGGATCGGCCGATCTGTACGGGGACGGCACCGAGGCGAAGGACCTCGACCACGCCGAATGGAAGAAGTCCCGGGCCACCTGGTTCACCGTCGGCGGCTGACGGAACGGACGGCCTCGCGAGGTACCGCCTCGCGAATCGAGGACGCGAACGGCCATGTCCGCCGGGCAGACCGGCGGGCATGGCCGTTTCCCTGAGCGGACCGGGCCTTCGCGGACGCGCTCAGGGGCCGTACCGCGGGCCGTACTGCGGGGGTACGGCCGCCGCCTCGGCGAGGGCCGGTCCCAGGTTCTCCGTGCGCATGCGCCGGTCGACGTAGAGCAGTCCGGTCACCAGCTGCGGGAATGTCGCCGAGATGAACTGGCCGATCAGCTGACCCAGCGCCAGGATCACCAGATAGCCGCTCATGGCGAAGGCGATCGAGGCGGGATTCGGGTCCTCGTCCAGGGTCGATCCGCCGATGACCCCGGAGAACATGCCGAGGAACGAGAACGGGATCTGGATGACGTAGTTCGCCGCGGCGGCGAGCGCGAAGGCCAGCAGGGTGATGCCGAGGACCCGCCACCAGTCGCCGCGCACCAGCTGCGAGGAGCGGCGCAGGGCGGCCACCGGGGACTGTCCCTCGAACACCGCGGCCGAGGGCGCCAGACAGAACTTCACCCAGAGCCAGACCGCCAGCGGGGCGGTGGCCAGCGCGCCCAGGAAGCCGAGCGCGGTCCACAGCGCGATATCGCCCCCGTGCGCCATGGTGATGGCGCCGATCACGAACGCGAAGAAGCCGACCACCATCAGCGCCATCGGGATCACCGCGATCAGGGAGGTCAGCACCACCGTCCCGACCACCGCCGGTACGCGGGCCCAGGCCCGGCGCCAGACGAAGGAGAAGGTGGCCGGCCTGCCCAGCACCGCCTCCTGCAGGATCGTGGGGACGGTCGCGTACATCATGGCCGTGGAGACCGAGAAGACGATCAGGCCGAGCAGCCAGACGACACCGAGGGCGACCACGATCGGCACCACGTCGGAGGACGGAGGGTCCTCGTCGGCGCTGAGCGCGATGAGCCGGTGCAGAGGATCGCTGACCGCGGAGTACCCGATCAGGACCGCGGCGCCCATGATCGCCAGCGCCCCGCCGTACACGGCCGCGCCGATGCCGAACAACTGCTTCCAATAGCGTCCCATCGTGCTGAAGGCGCCGCTGAATATGTCCCCGAGCCTCAGGGGCACCAGCGGTATCACTCCCGGCTTCGGCGGTGGCGTCCAGCCGCCCCATCCCGGCGGTCCCGGGGGCCCTCCGTACGGTGCCCCGCCGCCCCACCCTGCGTCCTGCGCCACTGCTGCTCCGTCATGTGTCGTTGTCCGGTGTGCTGGTCGGGACACCGTAGCGTCCCGGTTGGCCCAAAGTGCTCGTACTGTCGTACGGACGGCGATGCGTACACTCGTACACATGGGATACGGAATGCTGGCCGCGGCGATCGCGGCGGAGGTGGCCGGCACGACGGCCATGAAGTACAGCGAGGGCTTCACCCGGCTCTGGCCCTCGCTGATCACCGTCGCGGGGTACCTCGTGGCCTTCGGGCTGCTCGCCCAGACGCTGAAGACGCTGTCGGTGGGCACCGCCTATGCCATCTGGGCCGGGATCGGCACCGCGGCGGTCGCCGCCATCGGCATCCTCTTCATGGGCGAGTCCGGCAGCCCGGTCAAGCTGGCGGGCATAGCGCTGGTCATCGCCGGAGTGGTGGTGCTGAATCTGGGCGGGGCCCACTGATGGTGCGCCGCTACGACCCCGAGCGGCGCGACCGCATCATCGACGCCGCGATCAGGGTGGTCGGTGCCAAGGGCATCGCGGGGCTGAGCCACCGCTCCGTCGCGGCCGAGGCCGATGTGCCGCTCGGCTCGACGACGTATCACTTCGCCTCGCTGGACGAGCTGTTGATCGCCGCGCTGCGCCGGTCGAACGAGAACTTCGCCGTGGTCATGCGGGAGAGCGAGGCGCTGGCCGACCCGGATGCCGGCCTCGCCGAGGAACTGGCCGGGCTGCTGGGGGCGTACTTCTCCGGCGGGCGCGGACGGGCCGAGCTGGAGTACGAGCTGTATCTCGCCGCGCTGCGCAGGCCCGCGCTGCGCCCCGTCGCCGCCGAGTGGACCGACGGCACCGCCGAACTGCTGTCCCGGCGGACCGATCCGGCCACGGCGCGGGCGCTGATCGCGCTCATGGACGGGATCTGTCTGCAGGTGCTGCTCACCGGCGGCGAGTACGACGAGGCGTACGCGCGCGAGATGCTGGGGCGGATCGCCCGGTGACGGCCGCGTCCCCGGGGTGACCGACCCTTCCCCGGGCGTCCCTCATTCCCCGGACGGGCCCCCGCTCCGTACCGCCGCCAGCGCCGCTCGGACGCTCTCCTCGATGTCCGTGATCGGATACAGCGCCTCGCGGACCGTCCGGTCGCGGTCCACCACCAGCGTCAGCCGCTTCATCCGGCTGGTGCCCCCCGCGCGGAAGGTCGGCAGGCGCAGCGCCGCCGTCAGTTCCAGCTCGGCGTCGGACAGCAGCGGGAACCGCAGCCGCTCCGCGTCCGCGAAGGCCCGTTGCTCGTCCGGGCGCTGGGTGGAGACTCCGTGCACGGTCGCGCCGGCCGTCGTGAACTCGGCCAACTGGTCGCGGTACGTGCAGGATTCGAGCGTGCAGCCGCTCGCGCCGGGGATCTCGGCCCAGCCGGGCGGATAGGCGTCCCGGCGGGCGTAGGCGCCGGGGAAGAAGTACAGGACGGTGTACGGGGTGTCGGCGACCGGGTCGCGCGACCCGCCGTCGTGGTCCAGCAGTCGCAGCGCGGGCAGGCGCGTGCCCACCAGAGCGTGCACCCGGGCCGCCTCCTTCGAGGCCTCCGCGGCCGTCGCCATCATTTCCCCTTCCCCCAGCACCCAGGTGTCGCCCCAGTCCTGGAGCGCGATCAGTACAGGCAGCAGTGCGCGGCCGCGCCGGGTGAGCCGGTACTCGTACCGGGGCGGCCGGTCCTGGTACGGCTCCCGGGAGAGCACCCCCGCGTCGACCAGCAGCCGCAGCCGCTCGGTCAGCACCTTGCGGGACACGCCCAGCTCCTCCTGGAGCGCGTCGAAGCGGTGCACCCCGCGCGCCGTGTCCCGCACGATCAGCAGGGTCCACCAGTCGCCCACGACATCGAGTGCCTGGGCGATCGCGCAGTCGGCGTCGGCCAGGCTGGTGCGCTGGGGCATGGGCTCCTCCGTCGGTCTCCCGCATCCGCCTCTTACCGGATCGACCAGCAGGAAAGCATGATGTCATAGTCCGTTCCCAAAGGAAACTCACTAGGGAGGTGCTGGGGACGAGCTTCTTCGGGGCCGTGCGGGACGTACCGCGCGCGGTGCGGCTGCCGGCCTTCGGCTCCTTTCTCAACGGAGTCGTCAGCTTCACCTTCGTCCATCTGACCGGCCCGCGCGGGCTGAGCGTCCCGCAGGCCGGGGTCGTCGCGGGCATCGGCGGTGCCGACGCGCGAGGAGGGTGCCGTAGCGGTGTCCGAACGACAGGCGCAGCCCGGCTGACCTGGCAGGTCCGGGCTCCCGGGCCGGACCGCGACCATCCGGCGAGACCGGTTGGCCCCGGTGGTGCCTCGCCGGTTAGGTTTCGTGTCATGACCGACACGACTCCTGCTCGCACCACCGGCGCCGTCGCCGCCGGCCTCGCCACCATCGCCGGCGACGGTTCCGTTCTCGACACCTGGTTCCCCGCCCCCGAGCTCACCGCCGAGCCCGGCCCGGCCGGAACCGAACGGCTCGCCCCCGACCAGGCCGTCAGCCTCCTCGGTGAGGGCGCCGCCAAGGCCGTCGGCGTTGACGCCCGCCGCGGTGTCGAGGTCGTCGCCGTACGTACGGTCATCGCCTCGCTCGACGAGAAGCCGCTCGACGCCCACGACGCGTACCTGCGCCTTCACCTCCTCTCGCACCGCCTCGTCCAGCCGCACGGCCAGAACCTGGACGGACTCTTCGGCCTCCTCGCCAACGTCGCCTGGACCTCGCTCGGCCCGGTCGCCGTCGACGACGTGGAGAAGGTGCGGCTGAACGCCCGCGCCGAGGGCCTGCACCTCCAGGTCACCTCGGTCGACAAGTTCCCCCGGATGACGGACTACGTCGCGCCGAAGGGCGTCCGGATCGCCGACGCCGACCGGGTCAGGCTCGGCGCGCACCTCGCCGCCGGCACGACCGTCATGCACGAGGGCTTCGTCAACTTCAACGCGGGCACCCTCGGCACGTCGATGGTCGAGGGCCGCATCTCCGCGGGCGTCGTCGTCGGCAACGGCTCCGACATCGGCGGCGGCGCCTCCACCATGGGCACCCTTTCGGGCGGTGGCAAGGAGCGCATCGTCATCGGCGAGCGCTGCCTGATCGGCGCCGAGGCCGGTGTCGGGATCGCGCTCGGCGACGAGTGCGTCGTCGAGGCCGGCCTCTACGTCACGGCCGGTACCCGCATCACGCTCCCGGACGGCCAGATCGTCAAGGCCCGTGAGCTCTCCGGCGCCTCGAACATCCTCTTCCGTCGCAACTCGGTCTCCGGCGCCGTCGAGGCCCGCCCGAACAACGCGGTCTGGGACGGCCTCAACGACGTCCTGCACAGCCACAACTGACCTGTGGCGGCGAGCAGTTCCTCGTAAGCCCTCCGCAGCCCGTCGGCCGCCCCGCGCCCGGCGGGCTGCGTCTTGACCGGGGCCGGGTCCCCGCACTCTGGCATGATCGAACGCCTATGCGGCAGGCTGAGACCGGGGTGGGTGCGTGAGCGTGCGAGGACCGGCATGGGCGGGGACCGGGAGACGAAGGCCGGTGGCGGCCGTGCTGCTGGCCGGGGGGCTGGGGCTCTCGCTCACCGGATGCGCCGGGTTCCTCGTACCGGCGGGCGAGGGCGAGCCGGAGCCGACGCCGAGCGTGTCACGGCTGCCCGGCGGGGTGCACGCCGACAAGCTGCCGACCCCGTTCCCCAGTGTCTCCGCCGGGCTTTCCGGCCGGCCGCCGGGCACGCGGGGGCCGGGCCCCACGCCCACCGTCCGCGCCGGCTGCCCGTCCTCCGGCGTCGTCGTCGACATGGGCGAGGTGGAGGCGGCGCTCGGCCACCGGGCCGTCGGGCTCACCCTCACCAACTGCGGCAGCAAGCCGTACCGGGTCCACGGCTACCCGTCCGTCCGCGCCCTGGACGAGGCCGGCGACCGGCTGCCCGTCCCGGTGAACCCGGGCTCCTCCTACATGGGCACCGACCGCGGGCCGCAGGAGGTCATGTTGGAGCCGGGCAAGACGATGCGATCGCTCCTGGCCTGGGTCTCCACCCCCACCGGCGGCGACCTCATCGAGGGCGACGCCCTGGAGATCGCACCGGCGCCCGGCCTGGAGGCGCGCACCTTCCCGCTCAAGGGCAGCGACGTACGGCTGCTCGACGAGCTCGACATGACCGCGTGGCGGACCGACCCCGCGTAGCGGCACCACGGCCGCGCGGGGTCAGAGGGCGAGCTTGAAGCCTTCGTGGCTGCGGGCGAAGCCCAGCGACTCGTAGAACCGGTGGGCGTCCGCACGCCGCTTGCCGCTGGTCAGCTGCATCAGCCCGCACCCCCGCAGCCGGGCCCGGTCCCCGGCCTGCTTCATCAGCTCCCGCCCCAGCCCGCCGCCCCGCCGGTCGGCCCTGACCCGCACCGCCTCGATCAGCGCCCGCTCCTCGCCGTGCCTGCCGAGCCCCGGTATGTACGTCGCCTGCGCGCAGCCCAGCACCGTGTCGCCGTCCACCAGCACCAGCATCTCGTTGCGCGGGTCGCTCTCGATGGCGGCGAAGGCCCTCTCGTACGCGTCGTCGACCACGACCGAGGCCGGATCGGCGACCCGCTTCTCGTCGGCGAGCAGGGCGAGGACGGCCGGCAGGTCGGCCCGGGTGGCGGTGCGAAGGATCATGCTCCGGAGTCTGCCACGGGCGCCGCGCCGCTCAGCGACGGGCCATGTAGAGGGTGAAGGCCTTGTGGAGCACCTTGTTGATCGGGTAGTCCCACTCGCCGATGTACTCCGCGGCCCGGCCGCCCGTGCCGACCTTGAAGCGCAGCAGGCCCACCAGATGGTTGCTCTCGTCGAGGGTGTCGGTGATGCCGCGCAGGTCGTAGACGGCCGCGCCCAGTTCGTGCGCGTCGCTCATCATGCGCCACTGGATCGCGTTGCTGGGCTGCACCTCGCGCTTGCGGCCGGTCGAGGCGCCGTAGGAGTACCAGACGTGGTTCCCCACCGTCAGCATCGTCGCCGCGGAGAGGGTCTCCCCGTCGTGCTGGGCGAGATAGAGCCGCATCCGGTCGGGGTCCTCGGCCCGCAGCACGGTCCACATGCGCTGGAAGTAGCCGAGCGGACGGGGGATGAAGCGGTCGCGCGCGGCCGTCTCGCGGTACAGGTCGTAGAAGGCCGGGAGGTCCTCGTAGTCGCCCTCGACGACCTTGACGCCCGCCTTCTCGGCCTTCTTGATGTTGCGCCGCCACTGCTGGTTCAGGCCGCCCCGGATCTCCTCCAGCGACAGCCCGGCGAACGGCACCTGGAAGACGTACCGGGGCTGCCCCGCGCTGAAACCGTCCTCGCTCTCCTCCTCGCCCCGCCGCCAGCCCAGAGCGCGCAGCTGCGCCACGACCTCGGCGGCCCGCGGCTCCTGCGAATCCGGCGGCACGTCGCGCAGCCGCCCGGCGGCCGGGTCGGCGATGGCGTCCTTGACGGTCCGGGCGTCCCAGCGCCGGGCGACCACCGGCGGGCCCATCCGCACCGAGAAAGCGCCCTGTGCCTTCAGATGCGCCAGCATCGGATCCAGCCACTGCCTCAGCCCCGTGCCGTGCCAGTCGACGACCGGGCCCTCCGGCAGATAGGCCAGATAGCGCTTCACCCGGGGGATCGGCCGGTACAGGACGAGCCCGGCTCCGACGATCCGTTCCCGTCCCGCGCCGTCCCGGTCGAACCAGCCGATGCTCTCCGCACGCCAGTCGGGCTTCACATCGCCCCACGACGGAACCTGCATATGGCTCATGGCGGGACGGCTCGCGACGAACGCCAGATGCTCCTCGCGGCTGATCGTCCTGAGATGCGGTGCCATGCGCTACTCCGTTCGTTGTGCTCTCGCGGCGCCCGACGGTGCCGAAAGGGTGTGCTGTTGACCTCAAGCGCACTTGACGTATCAGGGTGGTCGGCAACGGCACACCGCCCCGGTGCCCCGGTCAGGAGGACCCGTCATGAGCGTGCGATTCGATTCCCGTCCCGATCTTGCCCGTAACGACGCCGGACTCGTCAAGGCGAGCACCTGGGATGTCGGTACCCCGGAGCGCCAACGGCGGACGGTCGAGGCCATTCGTGAGGCGTGGGACAGCCGGGACTGGCCGCATCCGGGACTCCTTTCGTACACCGTCCATGCCGGTGAGGACGGGAAGACCCTGTTTCACTACAGCCAGTGGAGTGGTGAGCAGGCGTACCAGGACTTCTTCCGGCACGGCAGGGACGAGCGCAACACGGACATCGACGCGGCCGTGCCCGGCATCCGGCGGCTCGGACTGCACACCCTTGAGCTCTACCGTTCCACGCCGCCCCGGGAGGGCGACGGACGGGAGCCGGGCTGTGTCGTGATCGTCGATGTCGAGTTCGAGGGCCCGGACAAGGCGCGGCAACGGGACTGGGTGGACACCGTGTTCGAGGCACTGGGGACCGATCCGGCGCCCGCCCCGGGCGGCATCTCCGGCCACTTCCACGTGAGCACCGACGGGACCCGGGTGCTCAACTACGCCGAATGGGAGAGCGCCGGGGCCCACATCGACGCACTGGCCGCGCCCGGTGCCGGGATCGGGTCGAGTACGCCGCAGTGGGAGCGGGTGCGGTCGTATCCGGGGGTGACCGGCGGCGGGGTGCACCGGTACGCGCCCGCTCTCGGCATCCGGCCGGGGGCGGGCGCGTAGGGCCGCCGTTACGGGCGGAAGCGGAGCACCTGCGGGTCGTGGTCGCTGTTCTGGTCGGCGAACTCGGCGTTGATGTGCACGCTGTCGTAGTGGTAGTCGTCGATCGACGGGCTGGTCAGGATCTGGTCGAGGACCTGGCTGTTGCCCTGGTAGACGTAGCTGTAACGCTCCGAGCGCGGCAGGGACTTGATCGCCGGGTAGAGCACGCCCCCGGCCGTCAGGGCCCTGGCCGTGCCGGAGAACTCGAAGTCGTTGATGTCGCCGACGACCAGCACGTCCGCGTTCTTCTGGACGCCCAGCAGCTTCTTGACGAAGGTGTTGACCGCCTCGGCCTGCGCGTGCCGCTGGACCTCGGAGGAACGGGTCGGCGGCTGGTGCTCCGAGAAGATGGACTCGTCACCGCCCTTGGACGCGAAGTGGTTGGCGACGACGAAGACCGTACGGCCGCGGAAGCCGAACTCCCCGACGAGCGGCTTGCGGCTGTTCTCCCACGCCGCGTTCGCCGGGTCGATCCGGCCGGGGGAGAGGGTCAGGGCGGCGCGGCCCCGCTCCCGTACGACATCCGTCGCCGTCGTCGCGTCGCCGCCGGCCCGGTCGGTGAACGAGACCCGCTCCGGGTTGAAGAGGAACACCTGGCGGATGTTGCCGCCGGGCTCGCCGCCGTCCTTCTTGTCCTGCGGGTCGATGGAGCGCCACTCGTACGCCGGGCCGCCCGCCGCCAGGATCGCGTCGGTGAACTTCTTCACCGTCAGATCGGCGGCGACCGTGCCGTCGCTCTTCGCGCCGTTGTTGTCCTGGATCTCCTCCAGCGCCACGATGTCGGGCGAGGCGAGGTTGTCGACGATCGCGGCGGCGAGCGCGTCGAACTTCTCCTGCGGGTCGGCCGGGTCGAGGTTCTCGACGTTGTACGTCGCCACGGCCAGCTCCCCGCCGCGCTGCTTGCGGGTGGTCTCCCGCCGCAGGCCCTTCGCGGCGACCGTGCCCATGGTGCGGGCGGTCAGCGTGTAGCCGCCGTACTGGTTGAAGTCGAGCGGGCCCTCGGTCGTACCGGTCAGCACATCGCCCACGTCGGCCTTGGGGAAGGGCTGCTGGGCCAGCGGCACCAGCGACTGGATCTGCAGCCGTCCGGTGTTCTGCGCGTCGTACGAGCCGTAGACGGTGCCGCCGCGGCGGGCGTCGTTCTCGCGCGGCTTCACCGTCACCCACAGCTCGGCGTGCGCGTCGGTGGCGCCGACCACCCGCGAGGTGCCGACGCCGATGTTCATCCCTTCGACCGACTCGTAGTAGTCGAGGGCGTAGCGGGACGGTCGCAGCGGCAGCGCGTTGATGGAGCCGCCCGCCGCGCGGTCGCCCTGCGGGGTGTACCGGGACGGGACGGAGCGCTCCGTGACCCGCACCGGCTCGGGCAGGGCGTTGCCGGAGGACACCACGGCGACGGTGGGCTTGCTGATCTGGGTGAGCGACTGGTTGCCGGAGCCGAGGCCGCCCGGGACGTACTCGGTGACCGTGCCGGAGACGGTGACCGCGTCACCGACCGCGACGGTGGGCACGGAGCCGGTGTAGACGAAGATGCCCTCGCTGGTGGCGGGGTCGGCATCCGGGTTCGGGTCCTGGAACCAGAAGCCCTTCGAGCCGTACGTCCGTACTCCGGTGACGATGCCCGCCACCTCCGCGACCTGTCGGCCGACGAGCGGGGATATCCGGGTGGAGCCCTGGATGTCGTGGATCCGGACCTGGCCGTCCACGGCCTGGCCGGGGGCGGTGGAGGCGGACGCGGAGGTGGTGGCGCCGGTGAGCAGGCCGGCGGCGAGCGCGGCGGTGACTACGGCGGAGACGGCGGTCGTTCTGGACGATGCGGCAGGCATCACGGGCTCCGGGGGTATCGGGGGTCAGAGTGGAGGTCTACGCGCGTCAATCTCTTGTGTGCGCAAGGCCGTTGTCAAGGTCTTCCGGGTGGACTGCTGCTGTCCGTCGCATGAACCGGGCGGCATGGGGCGAAATGCGTCTACGCTTGGCACGCCCGATCCGCACGCCCGGTGCGCCTGGTCCGTACGTCCGGCGCGCCCGATCCGTACGTCCGGTACGCCCCGAGGAGAACCACCTGATGTCCGCAGAGCCCCCCACCCTGCCGCCCGCACGGCTGCGCACCGAGGCCGAGCTGGCACGGGACGCGCTCGCCGCGCCGCTGCTCGCCCGCGCCGTCCGGCTCGCCCGCTGGGCGGGCCCCGGGACCCGGGTCGGTGCCGGCGGCGAGCTCGTCGACGCGCAACTGCCCGCGGCGGCCGAGCACCTGGGCCTGGCGGCCGACGAGGACGGCGCGGCGGAGGCGAGCGAGGCGTGGCGGCTCGCGGTCGACGCGGGGCTCGTCGACGTCGAGGACCCCGACGAGGCCGCCGGGCCGGACGCGGAGGGGACCGCTACCGCCGGTGAGAACCTGGCGCTGGTCACCGGCGGGTCACCGAAGGACGTCCTGTCGATCTGGCTCGACGGCCTGGAGGCCGTCCACGCAGACGCCACCGCGCCGGTCTTCGACGACCTCGCCGATCTCGTCGGTGAGGACGGCTCGATCGACTTCGAGTCCCTGGACTGGGACCCGGAGGCCGAGGCGGAATTCCTCGACGGGGTCCTCGGCAATCTGTACCTGCTCACCGTCGGCGACGGCCACGGCGGCACGGACCCCGCCCCCGTGCCGCTGCCCGCCCTCGCCGCGTCGGTGATCGTCCCCGACGACATGGGCGAGCCCACCGACGACATCCTTGAGCAGGTGTCCGAGGCGATGATGCGCCTCGACGACCAGTTCCGGGTCCTCGAACCCATCGGGATCGTCGAATACCGCCCGGTGGACGAGGCGTTGCTGGTCGAGGAGGGCGAGGACGCCGCCCCGCCGGCCGACGACGAGGACATCACCCGGTACGGAATGGTGAAGCTCACCCCGCTCGGCCTGTACGGGCTGCGGACCCGGATGCTGGAGGCCGGGGTGGACGCCCCGGCCATCGGCGACCTCGCGGACAAGGGCGCCGACGCACTGCTCGGCGGCGTCGCGTACTACCCCGAGGCGGCGGCCCGCAGCGAGGTCGAGCTGTGGCTGGCCCGGCGCGGCGGCGCGGACGGTGCGGCGGCCGAACTCCTGGCCGCGGCACGCGGAACGGACCGGCAGGCCCCGCTGCGCAGGCTCCACTGCCAGCAGGCCCTCGCCCTGGTCGGCGCGGAGGCGGAGCCCGCGGTGCGCGGGGTGCTGGACGACCCCGAGCTGGGCGGCCTGGCCCGGGTCTGGCTCGCGGAGCTGGGCGCGGCCGGTGTGCCCGCGCCGCCGGAGTCGATGATCTTCTGGCTCGCCGTCGACACGATCGCGGCCCAGCTGGAGGCCGACGGCGATCTGGACGAACTCCAGGGCCTGGTCGAGGGGCTGGCGGGCCAGCACAGCGGCTTCTTCGACGAGGTCTGGCGGGTGGAGCACCCGGCGACCGCGGACGTGCTCGAAGCGATGGGGCGGCTGCACAGCGACAAGAAGAAGGCCAAGGAGGCCCGCAAGGCGGCCTTCAAGGCCCGGTCGCGCAAGAGGACCTGACTCCTCGTCAGGGGTGAAGCGGGCGGTGCGAGCGGGGTGGCCCACGGCGAACGGCGAGTTCAGGGCATGCGTTCCGGCCAAGTGCACAGGAAGGATGCCCCCTGGCGTCGCCCGCAGTTCAACTGGTGTTGGCACAAGGGCGCGACTGTGGGCGCGCCAACAACCCACCCAGTTGCCCCAGGAGTACGTGATGCCCTTCACACGCAGGGAATTCACCAAGCAGTCCGCCCTCACGGGTGCCGGCATCGCATTGACCGGTACCGTCGCGGCACTGGCCACCGCACCGGGCGCCCTGGCCGCCGGGGACCCGAAGCACGGCCACGACGGCCACGACGGTCACGGCCACGACCACGGTCATGGGCACGGCCGCGAGCCCGGCTACGGGCCGCTGATCGCCGACCCCGAGGGCATACTCGCGCTCCCCGCCGGCTTTTCGTACCAGGTCATCACCCACAGCGGTGTCACCAAGCTGGAGTCCGGTGAGTTCACCCCCTCCAACCACGACGGCACGGCCACGTTCGAGGGCCCGCGCGGCGTCACCCTGCTCGTCAACAACCACGAGCTCAGCGGCGTCCGCGCCGGCTGGGAGCACCCGGTGCCGCTCGCCGAGGGCCTCGTCTACGACCCGGTCGCGGCCGGCGGCTGCACCGTCGTGGAGACCCGCCGCGACGGCCGTACCGCCGAGTGGGTCGGCATCGCCGGTACGTCCACCAACTGCGCCGGCGGCGCCACCCCGTGGGGCACCTGGCTCACCTGCGAGGAGACCGAGGACAGGGCCGGCAAGAACGGCCTGCTCAAGGACCACGGCTACGTCTTCGAGGTCGACCCGTACGACAAGCGCGCCAACCGCGACCCGCGCCCGATCAAGGCGTTCGGCCGGTACGCCCACGAGGCCGTCGTCATCGACCCCAAGCTCGGCCACGCCTACCTGACCGAGGACGCCTCCGGCCCCAACGGGCTGCTCTACCGCTGGGTCCCGCCGCACGGCTTCCGGCACGGCCGCGGCAAGCTGCGCACGCTCGCCGACGACGCCGGTGTCCTCCAGGCCACCAAGTGCTTCGACAGCAACGGCAAGTTCGTCGACGACCTGTCCCGCGCCACGAAGATCGGCACGGTGTACGGCGTGGACTGGGTCGACGTACCCGACCGTGACGCCAAGGCGGTCTCGGTGCGCAAGCAGTTCGCCGACGGCGAGGTCACCCGCGCCCGCAAGCTCGAAGGCATGTGGTGGGGCGACGGCGGCGCCTACATCGTCTCCTCGTTCGCCCGCTCCGAGAGCCCCGCCCAGCACGACGGCCAGGTCTGGTTCTACGACCCCAAGCGCCGCACGCTGACGCTGAAGGTGCTCCTCGGGGTGAACGCCGACCCGTCGAAGGACGGCGCCTTCGACGGCCCGGACAACATCACCGTCTCGCCGTACGGCGGACTGGTCATCGCCGAGGACGGCGACGGCATCCAGCACCTCTTCGGGGCGACCGGGAGCGGCCGCACCTATCCCATCGCGCGCAACGAGCTGAACATCGGCAGCGAGGAGGAGCCGGAGTACAGCGAGTTCACCGGAGTCACGTTCTCGCCCGACGGCCGGACGCTGTACGCCAACATCCAGACGCCGGGCATCATGCTCGCCATCACCGGCCCGTGGAAGCGCCAGCCGAACCGCCACTGACGGCCTGTCGACCGGCGTCCTGTCACGGGCGTCCTTTCGGCCGGTGTTCTTTCGACCGGCGCGCGTAATTCCCTCGCGCGCCGGCCGGGCATCCCTCTAGAGTCCTGTCCGTGCCCAGGTGCGCAGGCAGGACCTACTTCCACTGATAATGGGGATGTCGCGGGTTCGAGTCCCGCCACCGGATCCGTTCCGGTGTAGCTCAGTCGGTAGAGCACCTTCGTCGGTTCCGCCGACCCTGATCTCTGGGCACCCACAACTTCATCAGCATGACTGCATGGCACCTCCCGGTGCGCAGGCTGCGGCTACTTCCTCCCAAGAAACCGCCGCCGCCGACTCTGATCTCGGGAGGCACAGACGCCGGGGGGTGCCCGGTGCGCAGGCGACGGATACTTCCATTGGACTGACGGTTGCGGGTTCGAGTCCCGCCCGGCCACGGCCGGTAGCTCAATCGGGTAGAGCATCAGTGAGCCCGTCGCCGACTCCTGATCTCGGGCACCCTTTTCCGCTGTGCCTTCTCCCAATGAATTCGGGGGAATTCACATGGCACGCTTCAACACCCGCACCACCAGGCCCCGTGTCGCCTCGCCCGTGAAGACGACCGGGCGCACCGCGCCGACCCATCAGGGCGGCCGGGGACATCTGCGTGACAACCGCTCCGAGCTTTTTCTGCTCGCGGTCGCCAATTTCGTTTCGCAGCAGACCTTTTACGAGGACGGCGAGCAGCGCGACGAGCGCTTCGCCGAACTGGTGCGGGTGCTCGCCGTCGGTGACCCCGAGTGGACCGCCGGCCTGCTGCACTGGCTGCGCCGCGACGGCCGGATGCGTACCGCCTCGATCGTCGGCGCCGCCGAGTACGTGAAGGCGCGGCTGGACGCGGGCGCCGAGGACGGACCGTCCAACCGCCAGGTCGTCGACTCCGTCCTGCTGCGCGCCGACGAGCCCGGGGAGCTCCTCGGGTACTGGACCTCCCGCTACGGCCGGGCCGTGCCCAAGCCGGTCAAGCGTGGCATCGCCGATGCCGTGCGCCGGCTCTACAACGGCAGGTCGCTGCTGAAGTACGACACCGCGTCCAAGGGCTACCGCTTCGGCGACATCCTGAACCTGGTGCACGCCTCGCCCGACCCACAGAAGCCGTGGCAGGGCGAGCTGTTCCGGTACGCCCTCGACCGCCGCCACCACCCCGAGACGGCCGTGGTGCCGGTCTCGGACCGGGTCCTGAACGCCCACCGCGCGCTGATGGAACTGCCCACCGGGGAACGGCGGGCCGTGGTCGAGAGCGCCGACGGGGCGGACCGGCTGGCCGCCGCGGGCATGACCTGGGAGGCCCTGGCGGGCTGGCTGCAAGGGCCGATGGACGCCACGGCCTGGGAAGCGGTGATCCCGTCGATGGGCGCGATGGCGCTCATCCGCAATCTGCGCAACTTCGACGAGGCGGGCGTCTCGGACGAGGTCGCCGCGCGGGTGGCGGAGCGGATCTGCGACCCGGCCGCGGTCGCCGCGTCCCAGCAGTTCCCGTTCCGCTACCTCGCTGCCTACCAGCACGCGCCCTCGCTGCGCTGGGCCCACCCGCTGGAGCAGGCGCTCGGCCACGCGCTGGACAACGTGCCTGCCCTGCCGGGGCGGACGCTGGTCCTGGTCGACCGCTCGGGCTCGATGTGGTCGCCGCTCTCGGACCGCTCGCAGCTCAACCGGGCCGACGCGGCCGCGATCTTCGGCACGGCGCTGGCACTGCGGGCGGCCGATGCCGATCTGGTGCAGTTCGGTACGAACAGTGCGCCGGTCGCATATCGCCGGAGTGAGTCCGTGCTGAAGGTTCTGGAGCGCTTCGGCAACCTCGGCGGCACCAACACCGCGGAGGCGGTGCGCCGGCACTACCGGGGCCATGACCGGGTGCTGATCGTCACCGACGAGCAGGCGTCGTTCTCGTACGCCGCGGACGCCACCGCGGCGGTGCCCGCCACTGTGCCCGTCTACACCTGGAACCTGGCCGGGTACCGGGTCGGACACGCCCCTTCGGGCGACGGGATGCGCCACACCTTCGGGGGTCTTTCGGACGCCGCGTTCCGCATGGTGCCGCTGCTGGAAGCGGGCCGGGACGCGGACTGGCCCTGGATCCGCTGATCACGAATCCGGTATCAGTGGGACCCCTGCGGTGAACGGGCATGGCGTCGGGCGTTCCCAGGGCGCATACTCAAGGTAATGAAACAGTCAGCCGGTTCCCGGCGCCATCTGCCCTCCAGTCCCTTCAACCGCCCGGCCCAGGCGGACCCACCGGTCGAATTGTTCGATGTGGGCGACCGGGTGTCGCACGATCAGTTCGGACTCGGCCGCGTCCTCGCCGTCGAGGGCGACAACGACGCGGTGCTCATCGACTTCTCGGGGCGGCAGGGGAGGATCCTGAGCCCGTACTCCAAGCTGACCAAGCTCTGAGGGAGGCGGCGAGCACGCGCGGCGTCCGCGTCCCCGTATCCGTCACGCTCTCCGGCTTCAGGGGCTGCCTGCACCCGCAGGCAGCCCCTGAAGCCGTATCGGGGGCCTTCCCTGTTACAGCGCCTGGGCGGCGGGCTTCACCATGCCGCGGACGGTGCGCGACTTCACGAAGTCGCCCATGGCCGTCATCTCCCACTCGCCGGAGAACTGCTTGATCAGCTTGGCCATCATCACGCCGGTCTGCGGCTCGGCGCCGGTCAGGTCGAAGCGGACCAACTCCTCGCCGGTGGCCGCGTCGACCAGCCGGCAGTAGGCCTTGGCGACCTCGGTGAACTTCTGGCCGGTGAACGAGTTGACCGTGAAGACCAGCCCGGTCGCCTCCGCCGGGATCCGGCCCAGGTCCACGACGATCACCTCGTCGTCACCCGCGCCCTCGCCCGTGAGGTTGTCGCCGGAGTGCTTGATCGCGCCGTTCAGGATGGAGAGCCTGCCGAAGTAGCAGCTGTCCAGGTGGTTCCGGTTGGGGCCGTAGGCGATCACGGAGGCGTCGAGGTCGATGTCCTTGCCCCGGAACGCGGGCTCCCAGCCGAGGCCCATCTTGACCTGGGAGAGCAGCGGCCGGCCGCCCTTGACCAGGGAGACCGTCTGGTTCTTCTGGAGGCTGACCCGGCCCTTGTCGAGGTTGATCTTGCCGCCGGCGGGCGGGGCGGCGGGCGGAGCCGGCGGGGCGGCGGGGGCCGGGGGCGCGGCGATCCGGGGGTCCACCGGGGCCGCGGCGGGCATCGGGGGCGCGACGGGCGCGGGGGCCGGTGCGGCGGCGGGCTCCTCCTCGACCGAGACGCCGAAGTCCGTGGCGATGCCGGCCAGCCCGTTCGCATAGCCCTGGCCGACCGCGCGGGCCTTCCAGGCGCCGTTGCGGAGATAGACCTCGATGACCACGAGCGCCGTCTCGGCACCCAGCCGGGGTGGGGTGAACGTGGCGAGCACGCTGCCGTCGTCGGCGTTGCGCACCGTCGCGGTGGGCTCGATGCCCTGGAAGGTCTGGCCCGCCGCATCCGGGCTCGCCGTGACGACGATCTTCTCGATGCCGGGCGGGACCGCGGTGGTGTCCACCAGGATCGCGTCCGGCGCGGTGCCGCCGCCGGAGCGGTAGGTCACGCCGGGCCCGTTGGGCTGGTTGTAGAAGATGAAGTCGTCGTCGGAGCGCACCTTGCCGTCGGCGGTGAGCAGCAGGCCCGAAACGTCGAGCCGCACCGGTGCGGAGACGTCCACGGCCACGCGGGCCGCGGAGAGAGGGATGTTCGAGCCGGGGGTCATAGCGGTCATGCTCGGGGTAACGAACGACCTCGCTTTGCCGTTCCCTTACCTTCGCGGACCTTCGCGGACCTTCGCGGACCTTCGCGGACCTTCACGGCCTTCGCGGACATACGGCCGTGCGGGGCAGGCGCCCGCCCCGCACGCCCCGTCAGCGGTTGCGCGGGTGGTTGCGGGCGGTGCGCTCGTTGCCGTGCTTGTACGCCCCCGTCCAGCGGGCCATCACCAGCTGCGCGTCCCCCGACTCCACCTCTGCCAGGAACTTCTCCGCCCGGCCGCCGCGCAGTGTGCCCGCGGGGCGGCCGTGGTGGGTGATGGTGATGCTCGCGTCGCCGTGCTGCTCGTACAGGAATCCGGAAGGTCTCGGCATGGCCCCGTATCCTGCCCGGCGCACGGGTGCCCTGTCGCGCGGATTACAGGGCCGCCCCGGGTCGTCGTCAGCGTGGCCAGATCGGCGGATTGGTGCAGAAGTGACCGCCGAGGTGGGCGTGGTCGGGGTTGTCCGGGTCCAGTTCGCCCTGCTCGGCGATGAGCCGGGCCGCGTACGGCTCCGAGTCGTCCCTCGGCTCGTACCCCAGTGCGCGGGCCGTCGTCAGGTCCCACCACAGCCGGGTGTTGTCGGACGAGCCGTGGACGACGGTGTGCCGCACGTCCTCGGCGGTGAGCGCGGCGTGGAAGAGCCGGGCGCCGTCCTCGGGGCTCATCCAGACCGAGAGCATCCGTACCGATGTCGGCTCGGGGAAACAGGAGCCGATGCGCACCGAGACGGTCTCCATGCCGTGCCGGTCCCAGTACAGCTGGGCGAGGTCCTCGCCGAAGGACTTGGACAGGCCGTAGAAGGTGTCGGGGCGGCGCGGGGCGTCGACGGGGATCAGCGGGTCGCCGGGCAGTGGGCGGGGGGTGTAGCCGACGACATGGTTGGAGGAGGCGAACACGATGCGCAGCACGCCCTCCTCGCGCGCGGCCTCGTAGAGGTTGTACGTGCCCTCGATGTTCGCCTTGAGGATCTTGTCGAAAGTGGATTCCAGGGAGATGCCCGCGAGGTGGATGATCGCGTCGACACCCCGCACGGCCTCACGCAGCGCCTCCCGGTCGCCGAGGTCGGCGGTGATCGCGTCCGGCTCGCCCTCGACGGGGACGGCGTCGAAGAGGCGGAGCTCGTGGCCGTACGCGGGCAGCAGGCCGCGCATCAGGGTGCCGAGGCCGCCGGCGGCGCCGGTGAGCAGGACGGTGCGGGGAGCGGGCATACGCGAATCTCCTTGGGACATCAAATCCATGGACGACATTCATATGCATGGACAGGCTAAGAAGTCCTGGCTTTCGGAGTCAAGTGTGGCGGCGGGGGGTGGCCCCCGCTTGCCCGGAGCCGGTTGCTCCGTCTTCGGGGCCGACTGCCTTGCCCGTTCCCTTCCCCTCCCCTTCTTGACCTGCGCCTGGCGGCTGCCTTAGCGTGAAGCCGTTCATGAATATGGACACCGATCAGAATTGTGTACGCCTGAACCCGCTCAGGGAGCGCCAGTGACCTCAGCCCCTCTTGCCGCCCGACTCGGCCGTGTCGCCGGGCCGCTCTTCTTCCCCGTCACCGCGTACGGACCGGACGGCGACGTCGACCTCGATGCCTTCCGCGCACATGTGCGAGCCGGTGTCGATGCCGGTGCGGCGGCGGTCTTCGCCTGCTGCGGCACCGGTGAGTTCCACGCGCTCACGCCTCAGGAGTTCCGCCGTGTCGTCGCCGCGGCCGTCGAGGAGACCGCCGGCGAGGTGCCCGTCGTCGCGGGGGCCGGATACGGCACGGCGCTCGCGATCCAGTACGCGAAGCTCGCCGAGGAAGCGGGCGCGGACGGGCTCCTCGCCATGCCGCCATATCTCGTCGTCGCCGACCAGGAGGGGCTGCTGAGCCACTACGCCGCGCTCGCCGCGGCCACCTCCCTGGAGACGATCGTCTACCAGCGCGACAACGCCGTCTTCACCCCCGCGACCGTCGTCGCGCTGGCCGGGACGCCCGGCGTCATCGGCCTCAAGGACGGCTACGGCGACCTCGACCTGATGCAGCGCATCGTCAGCGCCGTCCGCACCGGACTGCCGGGCCGGGACTTCCTGTACTTCAACGGACTGCCCACCGCCGAACTCACCGGCCCGGCCTACCGGGGCATCGGTGTCACGCTCTACTCCTCCGCCGTCTTCGCCTTCGCGCCCGACATCGCGCTCGCCTTCTACCGGGCGATGGACTCCGGCGACGACGAACTGACCGGGGCCCTGCTCGACCACTTCTACCGGCCGCTCGTGGAGCTGCGCGCCAAGGGCCGCGGCTACGCCGTCTCGCTCGTCAAGGCCGGAGTCCGGCTGGGCGGCCTGGACGTGGGCGAGGTCCGCACCCCGCTCACCGAGCCGCCCGCCGCCCATATCGAGGAGCTCACCGCGATCATCGCGCGCGGCCGGGCCCTGCTGGAGAAGTACCGGCAGGAGCGGCGCGGGTGAAGACCTCGGCCTTCCTCTACCCCTGGGACGTCGTCGGCGACCCGGACGCGGCCGCGCGCGTCGTGGACCTGGGTGTCCAGCAGGTGACGCTGGCCGCCGCCTACCACTCCACCCGGGCACTGACCCCGCGTCACCCCGGTCGCCGCGTCGTCACCGCCGAGCACGCCGCGGTGCTCTACCCGCCGGACGCCGCCCGGTGGGCAGGGCGCACACTTCGCCCCTACGAGCAGTCCTGGGTGGCCTCGGACGATCCGTTCGCCGAGGCCGCCGAGGCCCTCGCCGCAGCCGGCCTGGAGGTGCACACCTGGGTGGTCCTGGCCCACAACTCCCGGCTGGGCGCCGAACATCCGGACACCTCCGTGGTCAACGCGTACGGCGACCGCTACCCCTGGGCACCGTGCATCGCCCGGCCCGCGGTCCGCGCGTACCTGGTCGCACTGGCGGCGGAGGCGGCGGTGCGCGGCGGCGCGCGCGGCACCGAGCTGGAGTCCTGCGGCTGGTACGGCTTCGCGCATCTGCACGCCCACGACAAGGTCGCGGGCGTCGGTCTCGGGGACGCGGCGCAGTATCTGATGTCGCTCTGCTTCTGCTCCGACTGCCGGACCGGCTACGCCGGACACGGCCTGGACGCCGACGGGCTGGCGGCGGCCGTACGCACTGCGCTGGAGCCGGTCTGGGCCGGTTCCGGCTCTCCGGAGGCCGGCCGGGCGGGCATCGAGAAGTTCCTCGGCGCCGACCTCGCGGCCGCGACTCTCCAGTGGCGCGGCAGGGTCGCCCGTACGCTCCAGGAGTCGGCGGTCGCAGCTGTGCGGGCGGCGGCGGAGCCGGGGTTCCAGGTGCTGCTGCACGCCGACCCCGCGACCCATCGCACCGGTGCGAACGTCGGTGTCGACCCGGAGCACATCCTGTCCGTGGCGGACGGTGTGGTGCTGCCCTGCACCGGCGACGACGCGGTGCGCGAGGCCGTACTCGGCCCGTTCGCCGGGCGCGACGGGGTGCTCGCGGCCAACTTCTCCGTGGTCACCGGGATGGGCGGCAGCCCCGCCACGCTGGAGCGGGACGCCGCGCACGCCGCGTCCCTCGGCGCGGACCAACTGCGGCTGTACCACGCCGGGCTGGCCTCCGACCCGGACCTCCAGGCCGTCGCCGGAGCGCTCTCACGCCTTCGCCGATGAGGGAGCCGGGCCGGCGGGGGCGTCCGTCAGCCTCCCCCGCCGGCCCGTCACCAACAGGGCCGCGGTCAACAGCCCCGCCGCGCCGACCAGCGGCAGCAGCACCCGGATGTCCACCAGCGCGATCAGACCGGCGCCGAGTGCCAGCGCCACCGCGTTCGGGACCATCATCAGCGTGTTGGCGGTCGCGGCGGTGCGACCCAGCACGGCCTCCGGGGTCTCCCGCTGCACCGCCGTCATCGCGGCGATCAGCACACACGGCAGCCCGATCCCGACGGCCGCGCTCGCCGCCAGCGCCACCTCGTCGTACGGCAGCGCCCGCGCCCCCACCGCCACCGCGAACAGCGCGATCCCGGCCGCCGTGAACACCTGCTCCCCAAGCCGCCGGAGCAGCGGACCGGCCAGCAGCCCGACCACGACGGACCCGGCGCCCTGCACCGCGTACAGCACGCCCGCGTACGTGGGGGAGTGCCCCAGACCGTCGTCGACGACCGCGTAGACCGCGGCCCCGTTGAGTCCCGCGCACAGCATCGTCACCGAGCCCGCCAGCACGAGCGGCCGCAGCACCGCGGACCCCCACACCTGCCGTATGCCCGCCGTGAGTTCGCCCCGCCGGCCGGTACGGGCGGCCCGGTCCGGCTCCCCGGCCGGCAGCAGCGCGCAGACCCCGGCCGCCAGCGCGAACGACGCCGCGTCCAGCAGCGCCACGGCCCCGCCCCCGAACCGCGTGTACAGTCCGGCACCGGCCAGCGGCGCCAGCAGCTTCATGCCCTCGCCCGCCACCATCCGCAGCCCGTTGAAGTCGCCCAGCAGCCGGGCGTCGACGGCGCCGGCGACCAGCGCCGACTCGGCCGCGTCCATCAGCACGGAACTCGCGCCGTACAGGACGAGCACGACGAAGAGGATCCAGATCCGGCCCGCCGAACCGACCAGGGTCAGCGAGGTGAGCAGCCCCGCCATGACGAGGTTCGACCCGACCAGAAGCTGCTTCCCCGGGATCCGGTCGGCGATCGTCCCGAGCGCCGGCCCGACCAGCACCGGCAGCCACATGGCGAACACGGCGAGCGCCGCCAGACTGTCCGACCCGGTGAGGGACTTGACCCAGACCCCCGCCGCGAGCCACATCGCGGAGGTCCCGAAACCCGAGACGACCACCGCCGTCAGAAACAGTCCGGCCGTACGGTCCCGCAGCACCCGCACCGTCCCCGACCCCGTCACCGAACCCACCGCACCCTCCCTGCCAGCGCCTTCGTCATGGGGACCAGGCTGCCGACCGAGGTGCCCCGGAGGCATCGGGAGGATGCCCTGCTCCGCACCCGGCGCGAGGAGCCGGCCCCGCCCGGGGGTAGGGCACATGCCGGACGTCCCCGAACACCTCCGGCGCGGGTGCGCGCCCGAGGCCGCGCACCCGCGCCGGATCCGGCGTACGGCTCCCGCCGTCCTTGTCAGTCCGCCAGGGCCGCCTTCATCATCTTCTGGGCGATCGGCGCCGCCAGACCGTTGCCGCTGACCTCCGAGCGCGCCGCGCCCGAGTCCTCGACGACCACGGCGACCGCAACCTCCTTGCCGCTGGACGCGTCCTTCGCGTACGAGGTGAACCAGGCGTACGGGGTCTTGCTGTTGCCCACGCCGTTCTGCGCGGTACCCGTCTTTCCGCCCACCTCGGCCCCGGGGATCCGGGCGTTGGTGCCGGTGCCCTCTTCGACGACGGTCACCATGGCGCTGCGCAGCTGCTCGGCGGTGGATTCGGAGACGACCCGCTCGGTGTCCCCGTCCGCGAACTCCTGGAGCGCGCTGCCCTTGGAGTCGGTCACGGCGGACACCATGTGCGGTGCGGCGAGTTCGCCGCCGTTGGCGAGGGCGGCCGAGACCATGGCCATCTGCAACGGCGTCGCGGTGACCTCGAACTGGCCGATGCCGGTGAGCGCCGTCTGCGGGCGGTCCATGCCGGAGGGGTAGACGCTCTTGGACGCCCGTACCGGCACATCGAGCTTGTCGGTGTTGAAGCCGAACTTCTCCGCCATCGACCTGACCTTGTCCTGGCCGAGGTCGACGGCGGCCTTCGCGAAGACGTTGTTGCAGGAGTACTGGAGCGCGGTGCGCAGCGTGGCGTTCTCGCAGGGCGCCGAGGGGTTCTCGTTGCTCAGGACGGTGCTGGTGTCGGGCAGCGTGTACGGATTGGGGCTGTCGGTGCGCTCGTCGACCGAGCCGTACAGCCCGTCCTCCAGCGCGGCTGCCGCCACCACCAGCTTGAACGTGGAGCCGGGTGCCAGCGGCTGCCGCAGCGCGCGGTTGACCATCGGCTTGTCCTCGTCGTCGAGCAGCTTCTGCCAGGCTTCGCCGTCCGCCGTCCCGCTGATCGTCGAAGGGTCGTACGAAGGGGTGGAGACCATGCCGAGGATCCGGCCGGTCTTCGGGTCGATCGCGACCGCCGCCCCCTTGTCGTCGCCGAGCGCCTCGTACCCGGCCTTCTGCACGTCCGGGTCGATCGTCGTCAGGACGTTGCCCGGGGCCGCCTGCTTGCGCGTCAACGCGTCCAACGGATTCTTCAGCCGGTCGTCGGTGCCGTCCAGCACATGGCTGTAGATCCCTTCGAGCTGCGTGGAGCCGTACGCCTGCGAGCTGTAACCGGTGACGGCCGCGTAGAGCTCGCCCTGTGTGTAGGTGCGTTTGTACGCGAGGTCGCTGCCCACCGTCCTCTTCGATCCGGTGACCGGGTTCCCGGCCACGATGATGTCGCCGAGCGGCTGCGCGTACTGCGCGATGGTCTTCCGCCGGTTGTGTTCGTTGTCTGCGAGCGCCTTCGCCTGATACGCCTGCACCCAGGTCGCCCGCAGCAGCAGCGCGAGAACCAGCAGCAGGCAGAAGACCGAAGCGTGCCTGATCGTTCTGTTCATCCCGCCCGAGGGACGAGCGGGGCTCCGCGCACCGTTCCCGAATGCGCCGATTCTCACCGGTTTCTCATGCCGGACCGGCGTGGCCCGGGGCGATGAATCCCGACTCGTACGCCGCGATCACGGCCTGGGTGCGGTTCTGCGCCCCGGTCTTCGCGAGCACCGCCGCCACATGCGTCTTCGCGGTCGCGGGCCCCACTCCCAGCCGCCCGGCGATCTCCGCGTTGGTCAGCCCCGCCGCCATCAGCCGCAGCGCCTCCGCCTCCCGGTCGGTGAGCCGGGACGCCCAGCGCGGGGGCTCGGCCGCACGCTTGCGGTACTCGGCCGCGAGCGCCCGTACCGCCGACGGGAACAGCAGTGTGTCGCTGCGGGCGACCAGCCGCACCGCCCGCACGAGGTCCTCGGCCGCCACCCGCTTCAGCAGGAAACCGGCGGCCCCGGCGACCAGCGCGTCGTACACGTAGGAATCGTTCTCGAAGGTGGTGACGACGACGATCCTCGGGGGACGGTCGAGCGTGCCGAGGATCTGCTCGGTGGCCCGGATGCCGTCGATCTCCGGCATCCGCACGTCCATCAGCACCACATCGGGGCGCAGTTCCCGCACCACGGACACCGCCTCCGCGCCGGTCGCCGCCTCGCCGACGACCTCCAGACCGGGTTCCGCGTCCAGGATGACGCGCAGCGCGGTGCGTACCATGCGCTCGTCGTCGGCGAGGACCACCCGCACCGTCGTGCTCATCGGCTCTCCTGTCCGTCCGTACGCAGGGGGAGGCGGGCGGCCAGCCGCCACCCGCCGTCGTGCGGCCCGGCCTCCGCGCGGCCGCCCAGCAGCACGGCCCGCTCGGCGATGCCGCGCAGCCCCCTCCCGCCCCCGGGCCGCACCGCCGCGGCCCGCTCCGGCAGCGGACTGTCCAGCGTGACCGCCAGCTCCGCCGCCCGCACCGTGATCCGCAGCTCCACCGGCACCCCGCCCCCGCCGTGCCGCAGCGCGTTGCTCAGCCCCTCCTGCACGATCCGGTACGCCTCCCTCGAAACTGCGGCCGGGACCGTGCCGGTGTCGCCACGCACGGCACAGGAGACGGGGACCCCGCAGTGCTTCAGCAGCCCGTCCAGCGCGTCGAGCGCCGGGCCGGTCATCTCGGACGCCCCGGGCTCCTCGCCGCTGCGCAACAGGCCGAGCACGGAGTCGAGTTCACCGACCGTGCGCCGGGTGGTCTCCTCGATCGCGGCCAGCGCCTCGCGGACGAACTCCGGGTCGCTGTCCAGGACCCTGCGGGCCGCGCCCGCCTGGAGGGTGACGGCGCTCAGCGCGTGGCCGACCGAGTCGTGCAGCTCCCGGGCGAGCCGGTTGCGCACCGCCAGATCGGCCGCCCGGCGTTCGGCCGCGGCCAGCCGGTCCTGGGGCGTCGGGCCCAGCAGCACCGGCGCCCGGCCCGCCAGCAGCGCCCCGGCCCACGCGGCGCAGCAGGCCACGGCCACCAGGATCGCCAGTCCGGCGAAGGGGAGCAGGGCGAGAATCCACGGCCGGTCCATCACCTCGGGCAGACCGAGAGTCCGGGATTCGCGCAGCGACCGGGAGAACGGCAGCGCCATGATCGTCCCGGCGAGCGGGGGCATGGTCAGCGTCAGAGCGCTGACGACGCCGCCGAGCCCGAGATGCAGGGTGTACCAGCCGGCCGTGCGCACCCGCGCCTGCCGGGTTCCGGCGGGCCCGTCGGCGAGCGGCCGGTCGCCGGGGACGCCGCACAGCGCACGGGCCGCGGCCACCGAGAGCGGCCGGGCCGGTGCGAGGAGCGCGGTGACCGCGGCCATGGGCAGGGCGCAGGCGAACGCGGTGAGCTGGTGGGAGACGGACGAGAAGGGGGCGGGGTCCGGGCGGAGCCGGCCGACGACCACCAGCGCCGCCAGGAAGTACGGCATCAGCAGCGCGCCACCGATGATCAGGTGCAGCCAGCGCCGCCGGGCCCGCCGCCCGAACAGCGGCCTCACGCGCGGGCGCCGGCGGGCCGTGCGTCCGGTGCCGTTCCGGTGGAGCCGGGCAGCCGGACGGCCGCGCGTTCCGCGAAGAAGTACCCGCCGAGAGTGACCACCAGCGCTCCGAGCAGCATCTGGACACCGTAGATCAACATCATGGCCGGGGTGGGCTGTTCGGCAATGCTCCCGGTCCCGGTCAGTGCGGCGAGGCTCAGCCAGCCGCCCCAGCAGGCCGAGGCTCCGGAGCCGCCCCAGGCCAGGGCGAGCGGTACGGCCAGGGGGAGCGCGGAGCGGCGGCGGAAGGCGAGCAGCAGCACGCCGGCGGCCGCGGCGACGGCGAAGAGGGTGTTGAGCGACTCCATGACGTAGAAGACGTTGTTCCGGTCCGCGGCCCTGCTCTCGTTGAGCCCCGCGGCCGAACCGGTGGCCCACACCAGATGCGTGACGGCCGGTGCGATCGCGAGCAGTGAGGCGAGGACCGCGGTGGTCCGCAGGGCGGGCCCGGTCGGGCCCGGCCGGAGGTCCCTCAGTGTGCCCTTCCACAGCCGGCCCCAGCGGTCCTGGGCATACAGCGCGAAGAGGGCGCCGAGGGCGAGGCCCTGGAGGATGAAGCCGCCGTAGACGACGCCGAAGACCCAGCCGTCCAGGAAGGAGGGCTCGTTGTTCCCGGCGCCGGTGTCCGCTCCGCCGGCCAGGCCGACCACCAGTTGCAGGGGGTACCCGGTCATGATCGGCAGCAGCAGCCCGGACGCCACCCACATGGGCAGGGCGAGCAGCCGGGCGGGCACCCGCCGTCCCCATGCCTGGGTGAGCAGCAAGGCGAGGAGCACGACGGCGCTGTCCAGCAGGATCGTGACGGCGTTGGTGACGATCATCGTGGTGCGGTGGTCGAGCAGCGGGCTGTCGTCCGGGATGCCGATGCGACTGCCCGAGACCCAGGCGGTCTTGAGCGCGATGTACGGCAGGGTGGAGACGATCGTGAGGGTGCGCAGTGCGATGCGGGTGCCCGGCCGCCGTGCGGCGGCGGACGTGGCGAGTGGTGTCCGTGTCATGACACCCACGCTTCCGCGCGGGCCGCTCCGGCACGTCGTGCCCCGCGACGATCCGCCTCCGCCGCGCGGCGGAGACGGACCGCCGCCGGGTCATCCCGGCAGGGTGAACAGCAGCTCGTCGGTCTCCTCGCCGCGGGCGTGGGCGTACCCGTGGTCCTCGCCGGTGACGGTGAATCCGCACTTCTCCAGGACCCGGCGCGAGCCGGTGTTGTCGGCCGCGGCCCGTGCGTGCAGCGGGCGTTCGGGTACGGCGTCGAGCAGCGCCGACAGCGCGGCCGTCGCGAGCCCCCGGCCCCACTGCGCCCGGTCGATCCAGTAGGTGACCTGGCGATCGCCCAAGGGCCCGTACACCCCGGCGTTGCCGACCACCGCCCCGTCCGCGAGCACCGTGCGCATCACGACGGAGCCGTCGGCCAGGATGCGCTGCCAGTGGGCGTCGAAGGCGTGCCGGTCGGTGGGGTCCTCGCTGGTGAAGGCGGCCGTCCTGACCGACTCCGGGTCGGACATGAACGCGAAGAACAACGGCAGGTCACCGGCCTGGACCTCGCGCAGGGAAATCCTCACGGGTCAGAGCCTCCGGGTGGCGAGCGTCAGCCGGTCCCGGGCGTCGAACAGCGCGTCCTTCACCATCTGTTCGTGCGCGGGCGTGAGCCGGGCGACCGGCACCGAGCAGCTGATGGCGTCGCGGGCGGGGGTGCGGTACGGGACGGCGACGCCGAAGCAGCGCAGTCCGAGGGTGTTCTCCTCGCGGTCCACCGCGTACCCCTGTTCGCGGATGAGGTGCAGCTCCTCGATGAGTTTCTCGCGGTCGGTGATGGTGTGCTCGGTCAGCGCGGGCAGCGTCTCGGGGAGCAGCTTGCGGACCTGCTCGTCGCTGTGGGTGGCCAGCAGCGCCTTGCCGAGCGAGGTGGAGTGGGCGGGCAGCCGGCGGCCGACGCGGGTGAAGGGGCGCAGATAGTGCTGGGACTGCCGGGTGGCGAGGTACACCACGTTCGTTCCGTCGAGACGGGCCAGGTGGATGGTCTCCGTCGTGTCGTCGGAGAGCCGGTCCAGGGTGGGCCGGGCGGCCGCGACGACCTCGTCGCCGTCGATGTACGAGGTGCCCACCAGGAGGGCCCGTACGCCGATCCCGTACCGCGTGCCCGTCGCGTCGGTCTCCACCCAGCCCAGCTCCACCAGCGTGCGCAGCAGCATGTACAGGCTGGACTTGGGATAGCCGACGGCCTCCTGCACCGCGGCGAGCGAATGCATGCCGGGCCGCCCCGCGAAGTATTCGAGCAGCTCCACCGTCCGTACGGCGGACTTGACCTGTGCCCCACCGGATTCGGCAACCGACATCGCCCTACGCCCCTTCCAGACCACTTGCGAAACCCTGAGACTTCTTGCACCCGACGACTGCTTGAACCGGACGACTTCCGGAACCCGGTGGCTCCTTGCCAACATTGAACGCCCGGAAATAGAGTCGCTGCATATTCACGATCAGGAACTCTGTTCAGAATACCGAACAACTTCTGACATGTGCGGCAGTGGAGCGGAAGGAATCACGGTGGCAGCAGCACCAGTCTGGAGCGTCGACCCCCGCACCGGGAACCCGCGCGAGCAGGTTGCGGTGGAGGCTACAGCGGAGGAGGTCGACCGTGCGGTCCGGGCCGCCCACGCGGTACGCGAATCGCTCGCCGACCGCACCGTGCGCGCAGCCTTCCTGCGCACCGCGGCCGATCTGCTCGCCGAGGCCGGGGAGCACGTCATCGAGGCCGCCGACGCCGAGACCGCGCTCGGACCGGCCCGGCTGACCGGTGAACTCGCACGCACCGCCGCCCAGTTGAGGGCCTTCGCAGAGGTCGTCGACGAGGGCGCCTTCCTCGACATCCACATCGACCACGCGGACGCCACCCGGACCCCGCCCTGGCCCGACCTGCGCCGCTACAAGATCCCGCTCGGCGTCGTCGCCGTCTACGCGGCCAGCAACTTCCCGCTCGCCTTCTCCGTCCCCGGCGGCGACACGGCGAGCGCGCTGGCGGCCGGCTGCCCCGTCGTCGTCAAGGCGCACCCCGACCACCCCGCCACCTCCGAGCTGTGCGCCTCCGTGCTGCGCAGGGCGGCGGCCCAGGTCGGCCTGCCCGAGGACGTGCTGATCCTGGTGCACGGCTTCGACGCGGGCATCGAGCTGATCGGGCACCCGCTCGTCACCGCCGCCGGGTTCACCGGCTCGGTCCGCGGCGGACGCGCCCTGTTCGACGCCGCGGCGGCCCGCCCCCGGCCCATCCCCTTCCACGGCGAACTCGGCTCCCTGAACCCCGTCGTCGTCACCGAGGCGGCCGCCGACGAGCGCGCCGAGGAGATCGGCGCAGGGCTCGCGGGCTCGATGACCATGGGGGCCGGCCAGTTCTGCACCAAGCCCGGCTTCGTCCTGGCCCCGGCGGGCGAGAGGGGCGACCGGCTGCTGAAGTCCCTCACCGACGCGGTCAGCGACACCGAGGCCGCGGTCCTGCTCGACCACCGGATGCGCGCGGCCTTCGTCGAGGGCGTACGGACCCGGGCCGGACTCCCGGACGTGGAGGCGCCGGTCACCCCCGGCGCGGGCGGCGACCACACCGTCTCGGCCGGCTTCCTCACGGTGCCGGCGCACCTCCTCGCCGCCGAGGGCCCGCACGACGAACTCCTGGAGGAGTGCTTCGGCCCCGTCACCGTCGTCGCCCGCTACACCTCCGACGCGGAGGTCACCGCCGTGCTCTCCCGGCTCCCCGGCAACCTCACCGCCACCCTCCAGACCGCCACGGACGGCGCCGACGCCGACGCCCCCGCACTCCTCGCGGCCCTCACCCCGCTGGCCGGCCGGGTCCTCGTCAACGGCTGGCCGACCGGCGTCGCCGTCGCCCCCGCCCAGCACCACGGCGGCCCCTACCCGGCCACCACCTCCACCTCCACCTCGGTCGGCGCCACCGCGATCGAACGCTGGCTGCGCCCGGTCACCTACCAGACGACCCCCGAGGCCCTGCTCCCGCCGGAGCTCCGCGAGGACAACCCCCTGGACCTCCCCCGCCGAGTGGACGGACGCCGGGCATGACCCCACGACTCCCTGAACTCCCCTTCGAACTAACCGAGTTCGGCCCCAGCGGTGACTGGACGTACGAGAACGGCACCCTGACCGGCCGCGCCGGCGCCCGCCAGGACCGCTTCGTACCACCGGGCGGCGAATCCCTCGACTCCATCAGCGACGCCCCCCGCCTCCTCGGCCCCGCACCCAGGGGCGACTTCCAGCTGCTCGCCCGGGTGAAGGCCGGCTTCGCGGCGGCCTTCGACGCCGGGGTGCTCTACCTCCACGTCGGGGAACGGGAGTGGGCCAAGATCTGCCTGGAACTCTCCCCGGACCGCCCCACCGTCTGCACGGTCGTCACCCGCGGCCATTCCGACGACGTCAACTCCTTCACTGTGGACGGCGACAGCTGCTGGCTGCGCCTCAGCCGCACGGGCAACGCGTTCGCCTTCCACGCTTCCACCGACGGCGAGAAGTGGACGTTCGTCCGCGTCTTCGCCCTCGGTGAGCCGGAGCGCGCGGATGACGCCTCGGTCGGCTTCCTGGTCCAGTCGCCGACGGGCGAGGGCTGCGAGGCGTCCTTCGACCGGATCGCGTTCCGCACGACGGGTCCGGACGACCTGCGGGACGGGAGCTGATGACCGCCCGGAGCGGGGAGGCGTTCGGGACCGGCCGCGCGGTCCTCGATACCGAGGCGCTGCTCGCCGGGCCCGTACCCGCCACGGGCCCGACGGTCGACGAGGGGGAGCCGGACACCGGGGAGTGGAGCGCGACCGCCGGCGAGGGGTTCCGGATCGTGCCGCTCTGGGAGAGCGGTGATCTCATAGGTGTGTACGAGCGCGAGTGGGAGGAGGCCGAGGAGGCCGCCTCGGGCCATCTCGCCGATCTCGTGGGCGAGTTGGACCGCCGGTGGGGAGCCCACCGGGCCGCGGGCATGCGGGTGCCGATCTTCCGTGACCTCGCGGGTGAGCCCCTGCCGCCGCTGTACCGGGCGCTGTGCGACAAGGACTGTCTCGGGGACCTGGCGGTGTGGGGGCCGGTGGACGGCCGGTGGGTCGCCGTATCCCTGAACCAGTGCGACGGCGACGCGCCGATGATCCTGGTGGCCGTGGTCGCCGACCGGCCGATCGTCGAGCTCGACGACGCGGAATGACAACGGGGAATGAGGGAGTCCGCCCCCGTGTTGTGCACGGGGGCGGAGGGTGGCTCCGCACCATCTGAGCCGTACGCCGTCCGAGCCGTACGTACGAGGACACGGAGAGAAGAAGAGACATGCGCGTCGAGATCTGGAGCGACATAGCCTGCCCCTGGTGCTACATCGGGAAGGCCCGCTTCGAGAAGGGCCTGGCCGGGTTCGCCCACCGCGACCAGGTCGAGGTCGTGCACCGGTCCTTCGAGCTCGACCCCGGGCGCGCCAAGGGCGACACCGCGCAGGTCATCGACATGCTGGCGCAGAAGTACGGGCGCACCCGTGAAGAGGCGCAGGCCATGGAGGCGAATGTCGCGGCCAACGCGCAGGCCGAAGGGCTCGGCTACCTCACCGAGGGCCGTGACCACGGCAACACCTTCGACATCCACCGGCTGCTCCACCTGGCCAAGGCCCGCGGCCGTCAGGGCGAGCTGCTGAACCTCGCCTACCGGGCGAACTTCGCCGAGGAGCGGTCCGTCTACGACGCGGGCGTGCTGGTCGGGCTGGCGGTCGAGGCCGGGCTCGACGCCGACGAGGCGCGCGCCGTGCTCGCCGACCCGGAGGCGTACGCGGCCGAGGTGCGGGCCGACGAGCGGGAGGCGTCCGAGCTGGGTGCCAACGCGGTGCCGTTCTTCGTGCTCGACCGGCGCTACGGCATCTCCGGCGGCCAGCCCGCCGAGGTCTTCGCCCAGGCGCTGGAGCAGGCGTGGAAGGACCGTCCGCTCACCGCGATCGGCGGGGACGCGGCGGCGTGCGACGCCGACGGCGCCTGCGAGGTTCCGCAGGCCTGAGGCGCGGCGTCCGAGGCCGTTTCCAGCGGCACGGACAAGCAGTGCTTGGGTGTTCTCCTCAACTTTTCGTAATTGACCAGAGGTTGAGGGGGCCCCAGGCTGGGCGTATGGAGACTACTTCGCTCAGCAGTGCGGTGGACGCCGAGTTCGCGCCGAGGACGACCTATCTCAACACCTCCACCTGCGGGCTGCTGCCCCGGCGGACCGTGGCGGCCGTGCGGAGGCTCGCCGAGGCGATCGCCGAGGGCGTCACGGACGGCTCCGGCGACTTCGAAGTGGTGGAAGCGGCCCGGACCGGCTTCGCCCGCCTCGCCGGGGTCGACACCGACCGGGTCGCCGTCGGCAGCTCGGTCTCCGTACACGTCGGGCTGATCGCCGCCTCGCTGCCGCCGGGGGCCGAAATCGTGGCGCCCGAGGGCGAGTTCAGCTCCGTCGTCGGCCCCTTCGCGGCCCGCGGCGACCTCAGGATGCGCTACGTCCCGCTGGACCGGCTGGCCGAAGCGGTGGGACCGGGCACCGCGCTCGTCGCCTTCTCCTCCGTGCAGTCGGCCGACGGCCGGATCGCCGACCTGAAGGCGGTGCGCGCGGCGGCCGCCGCGCACGGCGCCCGGACACTGCTCGACGCCACCCAGTCGGCCGGCTGGCTGCCGCTGGACGCCGGGGAGTACGACTACACCGTCACCGGCGGTTTCAAGTTCCTGCTCTGCCCGCGGGGCGCGTCGTTCCTCACCGTCACCGAGGAGGCGCAGCAGAGCCTGCCGCCGGTCTTCGTCGGCATGTCCGCCGCCGTCGACCCCTGGAGCAGCACGTACGGACCGGTCGAGCGGCTCTCCCCGACCGCGCGCCGCTACGACGAGCCGCCCGCCTTCCTCTCGTACCACGGCGCAGAGCGGTCCCTCGCGCTGCTGAGCGAGGTCGGTGTGGGGACCATCCACACCCGTGCCACAGGGCTCGCGGCCCGCATGCGGGCGGGGCTGGCCGGGCTGGGGCACGAGGCGGTGCCGGGGGAGTCGGCGATCGTGGCCGTGCCCGGTCTTGGCGTGCGGGAGCCGGAGCTCGCACGGGCCGGGGTGGTGGTCTCGAACCGGGCGGGGAGCCTGCGCGCCGCCTTCCACCTGTACAACACGGAGGCCGACGTGGACCGGGTCCTGGACGTGCTCTCCGGCTGACTCCGCACGCCGGGGATCGGCGGAGCCCGGGGCAGTCCCCGGTCTCCCGGCAGAGGTCCTCCTCGACCCTGGCGCCGATCCGGTCCCACGGCTGCCGGATCGTCGTCGGGCCGCCGCGCGGTCCCGCCCCCGAGCGAGCCCCGACCGCACGCACCTTCGACCTCGCGGTGTTACAAAGGGCAAGGGGATCAATCGTTTCGGCCGATTCCGGAGCGCACAGATGCGGTCACCCACGGGCAGGTATCCCCGGAGCCTCGCAGGCCAGGTCTTCGCTCTGCAGGTGGCTGTCGTCGTGCTCCTCGTGACCGCTGCGATGCTGGCGCTCGTAGTGGAGTCCCGGCGCGACAGCAGCGCGGAGGCGAGAGACCGCTGCGTCGCCGTCGCCCAGACATTCGCTCATTCACCGGGCCTCCTGACCGCGCTGAAAGCCCCTGATCCCTCCGCGGTGCTCCAGCCGCTCACCGAGGCGGGGCGGAAAGCGGCCGGCGTCGACTTCATCGTGGTGATGGACACGAAAGGCATCCGCTACACGCATCCCCGGCCGGAGCTGATCGGGAAGAGGGCCGTCGCCACCATCGCGCCGGCGCTGGCCGGCCACGTGTACACCGAGACGGTCAACGGCCCGCTCGGCCGCGAGGCGCAGGCGATCGTCCCCGTCCACGATCACGCGCAGGTCGTGGCCCTGGTGGCTGCCGGCATGAAGGTCGAGAACGTGACCGGAGCGGTGGCACGGCAGATTCCGATCATCCTCGGTGCGGGGGCGATCGCGCTCGGATTGGCCACGAGCGGGACGGCGCTGGTGGCCAGGCGGCTGCGGCGGCAGACCCACCGTCTGGGCCCTGCCGAGATGAATCGCATGTACGAGCATCACGACGCGGTACTGCACGCCGTGCGCGAAGGCGTGCTCATCGTCAGCAAAGACGGTCGACTGCTGCTGGCCAACGACGAGGCCAGACGGCTGCTGGATCTGCCGCTCGACGCCGAGGGGCGACGCATCTCGGACTTGTCCGGTCTTGATCCCGGCATGCTGGAGCTGCTGACGTCGGGGCGGGCGGCCACGGACGAAGTGCACCTTGCGGGGAGCCGACTGCTCGCGGTGAACCAGCGGCCCACGGACCGTCACGGTGGCCCCCAGGGGACGGTCGCGACCTTGCGTGACTCCACAGAACTGCGGACGCTGTCCGGCAGGGCGGAGAACGCCCGCGAGCGGCTGCGCCTGCTGTACGACGCAGGTCTCGGCATCGGTACCACGCTCGATGTGGTGCGCACGGCCGACGAACTGACCGAGATCGCGGTCCCCCGGCTCGCCGACTTCGCAACCGTCGATCTGGCCGAACTGGTCCTCCACGGTGACGAGCCGACCAGTGCGGACACGGACATGCGCCGCACCGCTGTACGCGGCATCCGGGACGACCATCCCCTGTACGAACTCGGCCAGCTGATCAACTTTCTCCCTTCCACGCCACAGGCACAGGCCTTCGCTACCGGTCGGCCGGAGCTGGTGCCCGACCTGGCCGCCGCACCCGGCTGGCTCGCCCAGGATCCTGAGCGGACGCGGACGATCGTCGAGTACGGCATCCATTCGCTCATCACGGTGCCTCTCCAGGCACGGGGCGTCATCCTGGGCATGGCCAACTTCTGGCGCTCCGAGAAGCCCCAGCCGTTCGAGGAGGACGACCTGTCCCTGGCCGAAGAACTGGTCGCACGGGCGGCCGTCAGCATTGACAACGCCCGCCGCTACACCCGTGAGCACGTCATGGCCGTGACTCTGCAACGCAGCCTGCTCCCGAGGGCCCTGCCCGAGCAGAGCGCGCTCGATGTCGCCCATCGCTACCTGCCCGCACTCTCCGGGGTGAGCGGCGACTGGTTCGACGTGATCCCGCTCTCGGGCAGCCGGGTGGCGCTGGTCGTCGGGGATGTCGTCGGCCACGGCCTGCACGCGGCCGCGACGATGGGACGGCTGCGTACGGCCGTGCACAACTTCTCCACACTCGACTTTCCGCCCGACGAGATCCTCCGCCACCTCGACGACCTGGTCGGACGCATCGACCAGGAGAAGGCGGAAACCACCGCCGATGCGGGGATCACAGGAGCCACCTGCCTGTACGCGATCTACGATCCTGTCTCCCGCCACTGCGCCATGGCCCGGGCCGGGCACCCCCCGCCCGCACTGGTCCGGCCCGACGGCAGTGTGTCGTTCCCCGACCTGCCGGCCGGCCCGCCCCTGGGCCTGGGCGGCATGCCGTTCGAGACGGCCGAACTGGAGGTGGCGGAGGGCACGCAGTTCGTCCTCTACACCGATGGGCTCATCGAGGACCGCACCCGGGACATCGACGTGGGGATCGAACTGCTGCGTCAGGCCCTGGCGGGCCATCCCGACCGGTCGCCGGAGGAGAGCTGCCAGGCGGTCCTCGACGCGCTCCTGCCGGGTCGGCCGAAGGACGATGTGGCGCTGCTCATCGCCCGGACGCGGGCGATGAGGCCCGACCATGTCGCCGACTGGGACGTGCCGTTCGATCCTGCCGCTGTGGCGGGAATGCGCGCTGCCGTGGCGGAGAAAGTCGACGACTGGGGTCTGTCCGAGCTTACGTTCACCACGGAACTGCTGCTCAGCGAGTTGATCACCAATGCCATCCGCTACGGCTCCGCGCCGGTCACCGTACGACTGCTGCGCGACCGCACCCTGACCTGCGAGGTGGCCGACAGCAGCAGCACCTCGCCCCATCTGCGTGATGCCGCCGCGATGGACGAAGGAGGCCGCGGTCTGTTCCTCGTCGCACGGCTGGCCGAGCGCTGGGGCACCCGTTACACCTCCCAGGGAAAGGTCATCTGGGCGGAGATGTCGCTGCCCCCGTCCGACGGGAGCGCGGAAAGCACAGCGTGGTCGGACATCCTCGACACGGAACTCTGACCGCGGATCGCGACAGCCCCCAGTCCCCCGGGAGGAGCACTTCCCCGACCGTCCCGGGACAGCGGTCCGGGCGGCCGCCCGCTACTCCTGACCGGCCCCGTCCAGCGGAGCGCCGTGCCACTTCCACGAGGTGACGCGCGGGTGGCCGGGCAGCTCGGCGCGGCCGGTGGCCCAGCACAGCACGGCCCAGCGGTCGGCGTCCTTGGGGGCGTGAGGGAACAGCCGGGCCAGCACCCGGTCGCAGAGCCCGGCGGGCGGCGCCCAGTCGACACCCAGGCTCGCGGCGAGATCGTGCGTGTGCACCAGGGTCTCCACGATCCCCATCGCCGCGAAGCCCTCCGGGTCGGACACCCCGTAGGAGTGGTACGAGCGCAGCTCCGGCGAGGCCGTCCGCACCATCGAGGCGAGCAGCGCGCCGCTCGCCTCCAGCGTCCGGAGCAGTCCGGCGGGCCCGGCCGACGGGTCCGCGAAGACCGCGTTCCACGGGCCGCCCTCGCGCTCGGGACTCCAGCGGTACGGGACGTACGCGTCCAGCGCGGGCCGCTGCGGGCCCAGTTGGGCCGCGTAGGAGAAGAGGTCGTCGCTCAGATGCTCCGCGGTCTCCCAGCAGCTCCACTCCAGCGATCCCGCCGGAATGTTCCAGTCGGTCACCGGGGACTCCTGGAGCGCGGCGACCGCGAGGCGCACCGCGGTCGTCACGTCGTCCGCCGTGACCGGCAGCCGGGTCCCGGTCAGGGCCGCCCGTTCCGCCGCACCGCACTCGACGCAGAACTCGTTGCCCTCGGGATCGGCGAGCGTCGCCCAGCCCCGCCCATTGGGCCTCCGGTGGTCGGCGACGAGGGCGGCGCCGAGGCCGAGCAGCCGCTCGACCTCCTCGTCCCTGGTCCGGTCCTGCGGCTGGATGTCCAGGTGGACGCGGTTCTTGGTGCTCTTGGGCTCCGGCACCTGGATGAACAGCAGCGCGGCACCGGGGGACTCGACGAGCGCCTCGGGATCACCGGGGGCGTCGTCGTCCGAGAGCTGCGTGCCGAGCACCCCGGCCCAGAAGCCGGCCAGCTTGTAGGCGTCGGCGCAGTCGATCGTGAGGTGACGTACGAGTGAGGTCATGGGCTCCACTGTGGCCGCCGGTGCCCGCCGGGGTACAGCTGTTTACGGCTGGGGGGCCGGGCCGGCGGGCAGGCCGTCCGGATCGAGTGCGGGGACAGGAGCGGGGACGGCCGTGCGCTGGCGTGGCACCCGCCCCGTCGGCCCGGCACCGCCGCGTCCCGGCCGGGCCCGCCGCAGCCGGCGGTTGGGGAGGAACACGGCGAGGATCCCGGCGGCGGTCAGCGCGATCAGGCTGCTGACCACACCGATCCGTGGCGCCAGCGAGACATCGGGCAGCAGGAACACCGCGACGTCGAGGCTGAAGGACGCCGCCGCGACCATGGCGAGCGAGGAGGCGACGCGGTTCAGCCGGGTGTCGAGTGCCTCGGTCCGCTGCGAAGCGGCGGCCAGCAGGGAGTTGCCGACGTAGCCGAGGAGTTTGTCGGCCCGCTCCTGGGTGTTGTCCAGGCCGATGGACTCACGGGCGGCCAGATAGGTGGCCCTGGGGCCCTGGGTCGACTCTATGCGGTAGCCGTCGAGGTGGTGGTAGTCGGACCAGACCCCGTCGAGGAAGCGCCGGAACGCGTGGACGTCGGTCGTGGGGTGCTCGGCCTTGGCGAGGTCGACCAGAATCCGGCGGCCACCCAGCAGGGCGCCGACGAGCAGGGACTGCTGGGCCGTCGCGATGTCGGTGGGCTCCAGCATCGTCCGCAGCTCGTGCAGCGGGGTCGCCGGGTCCCGGTCCCAGGCGTAGGTGTACGGCAGCAGTATCCGGCAGTGCGGTCCCGGGGTGAGCTGCGGCAGCCGCGGATCGGTCGCCCAGGGCGGTTCCCGGGTGACGAAGTGGCAGTTGTACCGGGCGGACTGACGGTCCACCGGCGCCGCCTCGCCATTGCTCGCGAGGTCCGGCCGCAGTGCGAGCCCCTGCACCAGACCGCAGGCGGCCGCGGCTGTCAGCACCGCGGCGAGGACGGGGGCGTCCGCCTCGCGGAGCACGTTGTTCACCCGCGCGTCCAGCGCGTCGAGGTCGGCGAGGGGAAGCAGGCGCAAGTCCGCCTCGTGCTTCAGCGCGTACGTCACCAGGATGCTGCCCGCGCTGAGGATGCGGGCGTGGCAGCCGACGATCTCCGTACCGGGAAGCGTGATCATCCCGGTGATGATCTCCTTCAGATCCAGCTCGATCGTGTGGTCCGGGTTGTACACGAGCGTCCCGAGCTCTCCGGCGGTCGGGCGTAACTCGCCGTGTCCCGGTACCTGGAAGGACTCCAGGCTCAGGGCCGGGGAATTGTGGTGCACCGGGTACGCCCTGCTCTGCAGGTGCAGCACCTCGCTCAACGCGTCACCTCGGTCTGCCCCAGAAGACCCTGCCCGGGAACGTTCCGCGCGGGCGCGTTCCAGGAAACGGCCACGTACTCGGGGATCAGGTCGGACTCGGGCACGTCCACCCGGTCGAGGTACCGCTGCTGCAGATCCTCCGGACCGCAGTCCTCGATCTCCTTGCCGAGCAGCGAGGTCAGGCCGTGATGGGTCAGATAGGAGGCTTCCTCCGGGACCGAGCGGCTGCGGAACCACTGCCGCTGGTCGGCGAGGACCTTGCTGCCCGCGGCCGCGGCGGGCCAGTAGCTGACGGCGGTGACCACGCAGGTACCGAACTCGGCCCCGAGGCCGACGACCGCGCGGGCCGCCTCCGACGGCAGATAGAAGACCAGACCCTCGGCCACGTACGCCACCGGGCGCCCGTCGGCCAATTCGCGTACCAGGGAGACGAGTTCCTTGCGCGCGTCCGGGCTGCCGAGGTCCGCCGCGTGATGGTGGACATCGCGCTCCGGCAGGACCCCGGACGCCACCAGCTGCGCCGTCCGGGCCCGCTTGGCCGCGGCCATGTCCGGCAGATCCACTTCGAGAGCCGTCCGGAACGGCAGGAGCCACGGGTACGAGGAGAAGCCGGCCCCGCACACGACGAGCACCGTGTCCGGGTCCTCGCGCAGCGAGCGGGCCAGGGTGTCCGCGATGTACCTGCCGCGCAGCGAGACGACCAGATCGTCGTGGGGGTAGACGGTGCCGGCGAACTCGTCCCACAGCTCTCGCACCGCGGGCCGGTCGCCGTCCGGGATCCATGCGGCCGCCAGGGGGTCCTCGGCGAGCTCGGGCATCCTGGCGCGCGACTCGTTGACGAGATAGGCGGTCAGTTCTACTCCACGGTGCATGGGCGAGTCTCCCGCTGATGCTTGGTGTGCTGTTGCCTGATCCCTGTTCCCCGACCTCTGATCCCGAGATCACCGACGGCCGTGATCAGGCCCCACATAGTACGCATCGGCTCTCGGCACCCGCCAGGGGCCGAGAGACCAACGCACCCTTGGGAGCTGGCACTTCGCGGGACCGGGCTCCTCGCACACCCGAGGAGGAGCGGGCCCTACTCGCTCGGCCAGGCCTCCGAGACGGCCTTGCGGGCGGCATCGAGATCGACCTGCCGGCCCGCGTCGGCCAGCGCCGCCCCCAGCGCCGCGAGCGAGGACTGCACCGCGCCCCGTGTCGCGTCCACGCCGTAGTGATTGACCCGGATCATCTCCTTGGACAGCGCGCCGCCGCCCGCGATCAGCGGCAGCGACGGGTCGGCCGCCAGCGCCCGCGCGACCAGCCCGGCGGCGTCGACACCCTCGGGGGCGCGCAGCGTCGTCGCGACCGGCGCCGCCTCCGCGGCCGCGTGCACATACGGCGAGAGCCCGCCGCCGAGCGCCACCGCACCTGCGCGCGTCGCCGCGGCGGCAGCGGCGTGACGGGCCATCAGCGCGTCCAGCCCCTCGGCCTCGATCCGCTCCGCACAGGCCTCCAGCGCCAGCATCTCCAGCTGGGCGGGGGCGTGCAGCAGGGCCTTGCGGCCACCGTCGATCCAGCGCTCCTTCCAGTCCAGCAGCGAGAGGTACGAGCGGCGCGGGGCCTCGGGGTTGGCGGCGATCCGCTCCCAGGCGCGCTCGCTCACCGACACCGCCGACACCCCGGCCGGGCCGCCCATCGCCTTCTGCGCACCGATCACACAGAGGTCGACGCCCCACACGTCCGGCAGCAGCGGCTCGGCACCCACCGAGGCTACGGCGTCCAGCATGAACAGCGCCCCGTGCGAACGGACCGCCTCACCGATCTCGGCGACCGGATTGGTGTTGCCGGTCGCCGCCTCCGCGTGGACCAGGGAGACGAAGTCGATCTCGGGGTGCTCGGCCAGCGCCCGCGCGACCTGGTCGGCGGTGACCGCCGTGTGGAAGGGCACCGCGAGATCGATCACATTGGCACCGCAGTCCCGCAGCCAGTTCCCGAAGGTCTGCCCGTACGGCCCGGTGACGACGTTCAGCGCGGTCGAGCCGGGCCGGGCACCGCCCCGGATGCAGCCTTCGAGGGGGAGCAGCGCCTCGCCCTGCATGATGACGACGTCCTGCTCGGTGGCGAGGAGGCCGGCCACCCGCTTCTCGATGGCCGCGAAGTGCGCGGCGGTGAGCGGGGCGAGGTCGAGGAAGGGGTGCGTCACGGTGGTGCTCTCTTCGGGTCGGGTCGGGTCGGTGCGCTGTGGCGCGTACGGACAGTGCTTCCGTCGAAGCGTACCCAGGGCCCCGTGCGCCGCCTCGTACAGTGCTGTCCATGAGTGATCACAAGGCATCGCAGGTGCTGCACGTGAAGGGGCGGGTGCTCGTCGGTCCCGAGGACGTCCGGGACGAGCTCTGGGTGGTCGACGGGCGGATCTCGTACGGGAGACCGGCCGGTGCGGACGGGGCGGTGACCGTCACCGGCTGGGTGCTGCCGGGCCTGGTGGACGCGCACTGCCACGTCGGGCTCGACCACCACGGCGCCGTCGACGCGGCGACCAGCGAGAAGCAGGCCCTCGCCGACCGGGAGGCGGGTGCGCTGCTGCTGCGGGACGCGGGTTCGCCGGCCGACACCCGGTGGATCGACGACCGCGAGGACCTGCCGAAGATCATCAGGGCCGGCCGGCATATCGCCAGGCCCCGCAGGTACACCCGGAACTACGCCCATGAGATCGAGCCCGACGAGCTGGTCGCCTACGTCGCGCAGGAGGCGCGCCGCGGCGACGGCTGGGTGAAGCTGGTCGGCGACTGGATCGACCGGGAGGTGGGCGATCTGACCGCCCTCTGGCCGCGCGAGGCGGTCGCGGCGGCCATCGCCGAGGCGCACCGGCTCGGCGCCCGGGTCACCGCGCACTGCTTCGCCGAGGACTCGCTGCGCGATCTCGTCGAGGCCGGGATCGACTGCGTCGAGCATGCCACCGGGCTCACCGAGGACACCATTCCGCTCTTCGCCGAGCGCGGTGTGGCGATCGTCCCCACGCTGATCAACATCGCCACGTTCCCCTCGCTCGCGGCGGGCGGCGAGGCCAAGTTCCCCCGCTGGTCGGCCCATATGCGGCGGTTGCACGAGCGGCGCTACGACACGGTGCGCGCCGCGTACGACGCCGGGATCCCGGTCTTCGTCGGCACCGACGCGGGCGGAGTGCTCGCCCACGGGCTGGTGGCGGACGAGGTCGCCGAGCTGGTGAAGGCGGGCATCCCGGCCCTGGACGCGCTGTCCGCGACGACCTGGGGCGCCCGGCAGTGGCTGGGGCGCCCTGTGCTGGAGGAGGGCGCCCCGGCGGACCTGGTGGTGTACGACGAGGACCCGCGGGCGGACGTGCGGGTGCTGGCGGCGCCGCGGCGGGTGGTGCTGAACGGGCGGGTGATCGGCTGAGCCCGGCGGCCCCGTGGCCGGGGTGTGCCGTATTGACGGGCAGTTACCGAACTCCTTGCCCCGTCGTTGAAACACCTTCGTGCGCACCCCGGCGCGGTCGGCTCCGGCACCGTACGCGCTCAGTGGATCGGGTGACCCGGAGGAACGAACGTACCGAGATAATCGAATACAGACGCGGAAACCCCCCTTTGGGGTGAACTCACGTCAGGTGTCCGCAAGTTCACCCTCCGTGCGTAAAGCTTTCGGGGTCGAGGCCACCGGAGCTCTCGATGTCCCCCATTGGACGGCACCGGTGGCTCCATGTCTCTTGTGGGGGTTCCACCACCTTGAACAGCAACACCTTCCGCCTGGCCGCCCTGGCGGTCGCCGTCGCTCCCGTCGCCCTGCTGGCCGCCGCCCCGGCGCAGGCCGCCGACGCGACCACCACGACCACCGGCGACGGGAAGGCGAGCGCGGTCGTGCTCCGTACCGCACTCGACGTCTCGCTCCTGAACAAGACGGTCGACGTGCCGCTCAGGGTCACGCTCAATGAGGTGAAGGCACCCGCCGACGCCAAGGAGACCGCGCTCAGCGTGCGGCTCGACGGCGTGGACGGCGGCCGGCCGGTCAGCGTGCTCGCCGCCGACGTGGCCACCGCCAACGCGACCGTCGACAAGCACCGGGCCGAGGGCTACAGCAATGTGGCCAAGGCCCGGGTCCACGTCCCCGGACTGCCGCTGCTCTCGCTGATCGAGGTGGAGAAGGTCACCTCCAAGGCGGTCTGCGAGGTGGGCCGGAAGCCGGTCGCCGAGTCGAACGTACTGGGGCATGTGTCGGTCCTCGGCAAGCGGATCGACCTCACCGCGGGCGGGACCACGCAGGTCAGCGTTCCGGGCGTCGGAGAGGTGACCCTCGACCTCTCGAAGACGCACACCACCTCGCGCACCGCCGCGGCGACCGCGCTGCGGCTGAAGGTCTCCGTCAACCCGCTCAAGCTGAACGTCGCCGATGTGCAGGGCGAGGTCACCCTCGTCGAGGCCACCTGCGAGACGCCGAAGCCGACCGGACCGGGCGACGGGGACAACGGCGGGTCGAACAGTGGCGGGTCGAACAGCGGGGGATCGACCAACGGCGGGTCGAGCAACGGGGGGTCGAACAGCGGCGGTTCGGGCAACGGCGGTTCCAGCAGCGGTGGTTCCACCGACGGAGGCACCTCCGGCAACGGCGGAAGCACCACCGGCTCCACCGGCGGCGGCGACGGCGGTTCCACCAACGGCGGCGGGGTGAAGCCGCAGACCGGAACCGGCCAGGAACCGGCCGTCGACTCGAACCTCGCGGAGACGGGCAGCAGCTCCACCACGCCGTACATCGCGGGCGGCGCGGCCGTACTGCTGGCGGCGGGCGCCGGGGCGGTGGTCGTGGCCAGGCGCCGCGCCCAGGGCTGACCCCTTCCCGGAGCCCGAGCGGGGCAGCCGGTGCCGGCTGTGCACCGGCTGCCCCGTCAGCGCACCGCCGAGCCCAGCGTCTGCAGTGCCTGGTCGAAAGCCTGGAGGAAGCGGTTGGTCGTGACACGGTCGCGCACGGCCAGCCGCAGCCACTCGGGGCCGAGACCGGGGAACGTATCTCCCCGGCGTGCCGCGAACCCCAGCATCCGCAGCCGCTCCCGCACCTCGGCGGCCCGCTCCAGCCGCACCAGGACGAACGGACCCTCGGCGGGCCCCGCCACCCGGACCTCGGTGAACTCCATGAGCCCCGCCACCAGATGGGCCCGGTCCACCGCGATCCGCTCCGCGGCGGCGGCCGCCTCGGCCAGGGCACCCGGCTCCATGCACGCCTCGGCGGCCGTCAGCGCCGGGGACGACACCGGCCACAGCGGCTGGGTCTCCTCCAGCGCGCGGATGGTCCCCGGGCCGGCCAGCACGTAACCGATCCGCAGCCCCGCGAGCCCCCAGGTCTTGGTGAGGCTCCGCAGCACGACGAGCCCCGGGACGTCCGTACGCCCGCACAGTGTTTCGCGCTCGTCCGGCACCGCGTCCATGAACGCCTCGTCGACCACCAGCGTCCGGCCGGGACGCGCCAGTTGCTCCAGCACCGCCGCCGGATGCAGCACCGACGTGGGGTTGGTCGGATTGCCGACCACCACCAGATCCGCGTCCTCGGGCACCGCCGACGGATCCAGCCGGAATCCGTCCTCGGCCCGCAACAGCACCCGTCCCACCTCGTGCCCGGCCGCGCGCAGCGCCGCCTCCGGCTCGGTGAACTGCGGATGGACCACGACCGGACGGCGGACCGGCAGCGCCCGGGCGATCAGCACGAACGCCTCCGCCGCACCCGCCGTCAGCAGCACCCGCTCCACCGGCAGCCCGTGCCGGGCAGCGACCGCCGCCCGCGCCGGACGGCCGTCCGGGTAGGCGGCGAGCGAGCCGAGCGACGCGGATATCCGGTCCCTGAGCCAGGCCGGGGGAGTCCCGGCCCGTACGTTGACGGCGAGATCGGTCAGATCCCGGTCCTGTCCCCGTACTTCCGCGTCACCGTGGTGCCGCAGATCGTGCGTGCCCGCGCCGGTCGCGTCGGGACTTTCCGTGGGAGTGTGCATGGCCGCCGTGGGGTGGGGGTGAGGGCCGTCGTCGTCGGGGCGGGAGGCCGGTTGTCGCGGCGGTGCCGCCCGGTCCTCGGAGTCCGGAAGAACGACTATGCGCCCGGCACCCGGCTCCACGCAACGGCCGGGACCGGACGGCACATCCGCCGCGTCCGCCCGCCCGCACGGATCGCGGCGCGCCACCGCACAGGTCACCATCGGCGCCCGCCCCCGAGGGGCCGACTTCCGCTTCGGTACGAGGAGCTCACCCCCCGCCACGAGCGCGGCGGCCTCAGCGACCGACGGCGTACCGACCGCGGCGAGCGGTGCGCCGGACGGACCGGGCACCTCGACACGGGCCAGCTCCACGGCCGGGTACGTACGCAGCGGTACGCCGAGCGCCGCGGCGGCTGCGACGATTCCCGGCTCGTCCGCCTTGGCGTCCACGGTCACCAGCTCCGCGACGTCCAGCGGCGAGAGTCCGGCCCCGCGCAGGGTGTCCCGGACCAGCCCGAGGACCTCGTCGGCCGGTGCGCCCCTGGACGCGCCGACCCCGACGGCGAGCGACGCGGGCCGCAACACGGCGGCTGCGTCGACTGCTTCGGACATGGGCCGGGGTCCTTTCGGAGTGTGCGAGCAGGAGGGCGCGGCGCGGGGCGCGCTGAGATGCGCGCACCGGGGTCAATCGGCTAGCAAGAGCGCATGGCGGTGTTCGTCGCGCTCGGCGCGTTCCTGATGACCCTGGCGGGCGGCTGGGTCGCCCAGCGCGTCACCGACCGCCGTCATCTGGTCCTCGGCCTCGCCGGCGGGCTGATGCTCGGAGTGGTCGGCCTGGACCTGCTGCCGGAGGCGATCGACGCCGCGGGCGAACCCGTCTTCGGCGTCCCGGCCGCCCTGCTGCTGTTCGTCGGCGGCTTCCTCCTCGCGCACCTCGTGGAGCGGCTGCTCGCGGTACGCCAGGCGGCCCACGGCGCGGGCGAGGAGCGGGTGCCGCAGGTCGGGCTCACGGCGGCGGCGGCGATGGTCGGCCACAGCCTGATGGACGGCATCGCGCTCGGTGCGGCCTTCCAGGTGGGCGCCGGCATGGGAGCCGCCGTCGCCCTCGCCGTCATCACGCACGACTTCGCCGACGGCTTCAACACGTACACGATCACCAGCCTGTACGGGAACGCCCGCCGCAAGGCCCTGTTCATGCTGTTCGCGGATGCCCTGGCACCCCTCGTGGGCGCCGCGACGACCCTTCTGTTCACCCTTCCGGAGGAACTTCTCGGCTGCTATCTCGGCTTCTTCAGCGGCGCGCTGCTCTACCTCGCCGCCGCCGAGATCCTCCCCGAGGCGCACCACGCACACCCGGCCCGCTCCACACTGCTGTGCACCGTGGCCGGGGTGGGCTTCATCTGGCTCGTGGTGGGCGTCGCGGACTGAGCACCGCGCCGGTGCCGGGCCACCAGGCCCGGCACCAACCGGCCTGCCCGTACAGAGGACGCGGCTCATTTCCCGCACCGCTCGACGAACCGGCGCGCCATGCCGGGCTCCGAAGCCCAGTGCGTGTGCAGATAGCTGGCGTGCACGCCGCCCTGCACGAACCCCTCGACCCGCCGCTCCGGCTGGTGCATGCCCCACGCCGGAGCGGCCCCGGCACCCGGCTCCAGCACCGTGCGGTGGAACTCGTGCCCGCGCACCCGGGTGCCGGGCGCCGCCAGCACACTGTCGGAGACCGCCACCGCCTGCCGGTAGCCGAGCGTCAGCCGCTTCGACATCCGGGCCTCGGCGTCGAGGACCCCGCACATCGGCAGCCCGTCGAGCGAACGCGCCAGATACAGCAGCCCCGCACACTCGGCGGAGACCGGGGCCCCCGAGTCCGCCAGCTCGACCACGGCCCTGCGCAGCGCCGCGTTGGCCGACAGCTCGGAGGCGTACACCTCCGGGAAGCCCCCGCCGATGACCAGCCCCCGCGTGCCCTCGGGCAGCGCCTCGTCCCGCAACGGATCGAACGGCACGACCTCGGCTCCGGCGGCGGTGAGCAGCTCGGTGTGCTCGGCGTAGGAGAAAGTGAACGCTGCGCCGGAGGCCACGGCCACGACCGGGCCCCGGCCACCGGCGGGGGAGGACGGCGGCACGGGCCCGCCGCAGGCCCCGATCGCCTCCGTCGCGTCCCACGCCTCACCCGGCAGAGCGGGCGCGGACCGGGCCAACGCCATCAGCGCGTCCAGATCGCACCCCGCCACCACCTGCTCCCGCATCGCCTCGACCGCGCCCACCGCGTCGCCGCGCCGCTCGGCCACCGGCACCAGCCCCAGGTGCCGCGATGGCACCGCCACCTGCTCGGCCCGCCGCAGCACCCCCAGCACCGGCAGACCGGACTCGTCCAGCGCGTCCCGCAGCAGCGCCTCGTGCCGCTGCGAGGCCACCTTGTTCAGAATCACCCCGCCGATCCGCACCTGCGGATCCCATGAGGCGAAGCCGTGCACCAGCGCGGCCACGGAACGCGACTGCGACGACGCGTCGACGACCAGCACCACGGGCGCCCGCAGCAGCTTGGCGACCTGGGCGGTCGAGGCCAGTTCGCCCTGGCCCGCCGCCCCGTCGTACAGCCCCATCACGCCCTCGACCACCGCCAGGTCGCACCCCCGCGCCCCGTGCGCGAACAGCGGGGCGACCGGATCGGGGCCGCACATGTACGCGTCGAGGTTGCGCCCCGGCCGGCCCGTGGCCAGCGTGTGATAGCCGGGGTCGATGTAGTCGGGTCCGACCTTGTGCGGGGACACGGCGAGGCCGCGCCCCGCGAAGGCCGCCATCAGCCCCGTGGCGACGGTGGTCTTGCCGCTGCCCGACGAAGGCGCGGCGATCACCAGACGAGGAACGTTCACCGCGGGTCCTTCACCATTCGATGCCCCGCTGACCCTTCTGACCGGCGTCCATCGGGTGCTTGATCTTCGACATCTCGGTCACCAGGTCGGCGGCGTCCAGCAGCTGCTGCGGTGCGTTGCGCCCGGTGATGACCACGTGCTGCGTGCCGGGACGGCTGCGCAGCACGTCGACCACCTCGTCGGTGTCGACCCATCCCCAGTGCATCGGGTACGCGAACTCGTCGAGGACGTACAGCCGGTACGTCTCGGCGGCCAGGTCGCGCTTGACCTGCTCCCAGCCCTCGCGCGCCGCCTCCTCGTTGTTCAGCTGGTCGTCGCGCTGGACCCACGACCAGCCCTCGCCCATCTTGTTCCAGACGACGGACCCGCCCTCGCCGCTCGCGCCGAGGACTTTCAGCGCGTTCTCCTCGCCGACCTTCCACTTCGCCGACTTGACGAACTGGAAGACGCCGATGGGCCACCCCTGATTCCAGGCGCGCAGCGCGAGCCCGAAGGCCGCCGTCGACTTCCCCTTGCCGATGCCGGTGTGCACCATCAGCAGCGGCCGATTGCGGCGCTGACGGGTGGTGAGCCCGTCATCGGGCACGGTGGTCGGCTGTCCCTGCGGCATTACGCAGCCCTCCTGTTGGTTTCCTGAACGTCCTTGACGAGCCCGGCGATCGAGTCGGCCCGCAACTCGTCGAGCGTGACGGCACTGCCCCCGAGAGCGTGCGCCAGGCTCCCCGCGAGGCCGAGCCGTACCGGCCCCGACTCGCAGTCCACGACGACGGACGCGATGCCCTCCGCCTCGTGCAGCCGCGCCGCCCGGGTCGCCAGCGCCACCGGCTCGGGCCCCCCGGTCGCCCGCCCGTCGGTCACCACGACGAGCAGCGGCCGCCGCGACGGATCACGCAGCCGCTCCACCCGCAGCACCTCATGGGCCTTCAGCAGCCCGGCCGCGACGGGGGTGCGCCCACCGGTCGGCAGCAGCTCCAGCCGCGCCGCCGCGGCGTCCACCGAGGACGTCGGCGGAAGCGCGACCTCGGCGTCCTTGCCCCGGAAGGTGATCAGCCCGACCTTGTCGCGCCGCTGGTACGCGTCCAGCAGCAGCGAGAGGACCGCGCCCTTCACGGCGGCCATCCGCTGCCGGGCGGCCATCGACCCGGAGGCGTCCACCACGAAGAGCACGAGGTTCCCCTCACGTCCCTCCCGGACCGCCTGCCGCAGATCGTCCCGCCGGACCACCAGCCCGCGCCCCGACCGCCCCCGCGCCCGCTGGTGCGGGGCGGCGGCCTGTACGGTCGCCGCCAGATGCAGCTTGGTCAGGGCGCCCTGCGGATGCCGCGCGCCGGTCGTACGCCCGTGCTCGGTGCGCGCCCGGGACCGCCGCCCCGCCGCGCCCTCGCCCAGGCCGGGAACGCTCAGCATCTTCGTGCGGAACGGCTCGGCAGCGCGTACCGGTTGCTGCTCACCGCCCCCGGAGGACTGCCCCTGCCCCTGTTCCTGCCCCTGCCCGGGTACGGACGGCGCGGGCGTGTCGCAGGCCTCGTCCTCGGGCTGCGGCGGCGTGTCGGGGCCGTCGCCCCGCGGGGGCCGGCCGCCGCCACCCGGGCCGTCCGGGTCCGGATCGTCGTCCTCGCCGCCGTTCTGCTCCAGCGTGTCGTCGAGCTTGTCCTCGTCGAGGCCCGGCGCGTCGAACGGATTGCGCCGGCGCCGGTGGGGGAGCGCGAGCAGGGCGGCCTGCCGCACGTCCTCGGCGAGCACATCCGTACGCCCCGCCCAGGCGGCCAGCGCGGTGGCCGTCCGCGCCATCACGATGTCCGCGCGCATCCCGTCGACCTCGAAGGCCGCGCAGGTGGCCGCGATCTGCCGCAACGCCGCGTCCCCGAGCCGCACTTCGGGCAGCAGCGCACGCGCGGCGGCGATCCTCGCCCGCAGCCCGTCCTCCTCGTCGGCCCACCCGGCGGCGAAGGCCGCGGGGTCGTCGTCGAAGGCGAGACGCCGCCGCACGACCTCGACCCGCTGATCGGTCTCCCGGGACGCGGCGACCTCGACGGTCAGCCCGAAGCGGTCGAGCAACTGCGGTCGCAGTTCGCCCTCTTCGGGGTTCATCGTCCCGACGAGCAGGAAACGCGCCGCGTGCCGTACGGAGACGCCTTCGCGCTCGACGTACGAGGCGCCCATGGCGGCCGCGTCCAGCAACAGGTCCACGAGGTGGTCGTGGAGCAGGTTGACCTCGTCGACGTAGAGGATCCCGCGATGCGCGTCGGCCAGCAGGCCCGGCTCGAAGGCCTTCACGCCCTCCGCGAGCGCCCGCTCGATGTCGAGCGCCCCCACGAGCCGGTCCTCGGACGCGCCGACGGGCAGCTCGACCATCCGGGCGTCCCGCGACACACCGGCCCCCGCCTCATGGGGACCGTCGGGACACGCCGGGTCGGGCGATACGGGGTCGCAGGAGAAACGGCACCCGGAGACGACGTCAACCTCCGGCAGCAGCGCCGAGAGTGCGCGCACGGCAGTGCTCTTCGCGGTGCCCTTCTCGCCCCGTACGAGCACGCCACCGATGTTCGGCGCGACGGAGTTGAGCAGCAGGGCGAGTTGCAGGTCCTGCTGCCCGACGACGGCGGTGAACGGGAAATGCGTGCTCACGAGGCGGTCCTTCCTGCGGGTGAATGGGTATGAAAAAGGCGGCCTGGGCCGGCGCCCGGGATCATCGGCGGCTCCCCGTGGCCGCGGGGGCTCCAGGAGCGATGAAGGGAAGCCCCGACGGCGCGCCCGACTCCAGGAGCCGCAGCAACGCGTCGGTGTCCGCGTGCTCTTCTACGAGATCGCCGAGGCGGTCGAGCTGTTCCTCGCGCAGCGCCGCGAACGCGGTGTCGGGAGCGGGGACGAAGCGCCGGCCGGCGGCCCGTGCGACCTCGGTCAGGAAGCGGCGGCGGAATTCGTCGCTCTCCAGCGAACCGTGCCAGTGGGTGCCCCACACGACGCCGACCCGGCAACCGTCGAGGAACGGTTCTCCGCCGTGCACGTCCGCCACGCCGTGGTGGATCTCGTACCCCTCGACCGGTGCGCCGAGCGCCTCGCCGACGGGCCGGGCCAGGGTCTTCTCACGGTCGAAGCGGATGCGTACGGGGAGCAGGCCGAGGCCCTCGACCCGCCCGGCCCGCGACTCGACCTCGTCCTCGATGTGCTCGCCGAGGACCTGGAAGCCGCCGCAGATGCCGAGGACCGGCCGGCCCTCGGCCGCGCGCCGCGCCAGCGCGTCGGCGAGGCCGCGCTCGCGCAGCCAGGCCAGCGCCTTCACGGTGCCGCGGGTGCCGGGCACGACGACGAGGTCCGCGTCGGACAGCTCCTCGGCGCGGTCCACGAACCTGACGACGACGCCGGGCTCGGCGGCCAGCGCGTCCACATCGGTGAAGTTCGACATCAGGGGCACCGCGCACACCGCGACGCGCAGCACGTCCTCGCCGTGCGGCGGCGCGACGACCGATTCGCGCACGGCTCCGCGCAGCGAGACCCTCAGACCGTCCTCCTCGTCGATGCCGAGGCCGTGGGCGAAGGGCAGCACCCCGTACGTCGGCCGTCCGGTGATGTCCCGCAGCATCTCCAGGCCCGGCTCCAGCAGCGACACGTCGCCGCGGAACTTGTTGACGAGATAGCCGGCGATCAGCGACTGGTCCTCGGCGGCGAGCAGCGCCGTCGTACCGAAGAACGAGGCGAAGACACCACCGCGGTCGATGTCGCCGACGACCACCACCGGGAAGCGCGCCGCCCGTGCGATGCCCATGTTCACGATGTCCGTGCGCCGCAGATTGATCTCGGCCGGGCTGCCCGCCCCCTCGCAGATCACCGCGTCGTACGTGCTCCGGAGCTGCTCCAGACAGTCCACGACCGTGGACAGCAGCGCCTGCTGCCGGCCGCCGTGGTAGCCGCGGGCGCTCATCTCGCCGACCGGCTTCCCCATCAGGACGACCTGGCTGGAGCGGTCGCTGCCGGGCTTGAGCAGGACCGGATTCATCAGCGCGCTCGGCTCCACGCGGGCGGCCTGGGCCTGCATGGCCTGGGCGCGCCCGATCTCGGCGCCCTCGCGGGTGACGAACGAATTCAGCGACATGTTCTGCGCCTTGAAGGGCGCCACCTTCACACCCCGGCGCACGAGCCAGCGGCAGATGCCCGCGGTGACGACGCTCTTGCCCGCGTCGGAAGTGGTTCCGGCGACCAGCAGCCCGCCGCTCATGCGCTTCTCCGTCCTGCGATGCGAGGCCCCGCCGTGCGGCGCCCCGTGATCCGTCGTGCGGCCAGGGCCGCGCCGAGCCGTCCCGCCACGCACACGCCGACGGCCAGCGCGCCCACCCGGCGCGACAGCCGCACCGCGCGCTCGATGTCCTCGGTCTCCACCGCCCGGCCCGTCTCCCCGTTGAGCACGGGGCGGTGCTCGACCCGGCCGCCGTACGCGAGGGTGCCGCCGAGCCGTACGCCGAGCGCACCCGCGAACGAGGCCTCCACCGGGCCCGCGTTGGGGCTCGGGTGCTTGGCGGCATCGGCCCGCCAGGCGCGGACCGCTCCACGTGGCCGCTCCCCGGCGGCCACGGCGAGCAGGGCCGTGAGCCGGGCGCCGGGCCAGCCCGCGAGGTCGTCGAGGCGGGCCGAGGCCCAGCCGTAGCGCCGGTGGCGGGGCGACTTGTGCCCGACCATGGCGTCGAGGGTGTTGGCGGCCCGGAAGCCGGCCAGCCCGGGGACCCCGGCCAGCGCGCCCCACACCAGGGCGCCGACCACGGCGTCCGAGGTGTTCTCCGCCACGGACTCGACCACGGCGCGGGCGATCTGCGGACCGTCCAGGGACTGCGGGTCGCGCCCGCACAGATGCGGCAGCCGTTCGCGGGCCAGGTCGATGTCACCGGCCGTCAGGGCGGAGCCGATGGCCCGTGCCTCACGGCCCAGGGAGGTGCCGCCGACGACGGACCAGGTGGCGGCCGCGGTCAGCGCCACGGAGGCGGCGGGGCTGCGGCGTACGGCACGGGCGAGCAGCGCGGCACCACCAGCGGCGCCTCCGGCGCAGACGAGGGTGTGCAGCGCGCCCCACCCGCGGTGGTCGCGCCACAGCCGGCGCTCGACGCCCGCCGCGGCCCGCCCGAAGGCGGCGACCGGGTGTCCCCGGCGGGGATCACCGAGCAGCAGATCGCCGATCAGACCGACTGTGGCGCCGTACGCGAAGATGCGGTCGGCTCGCACGGCTCAGCCGGCCGTCGCGCCTCGGTGGACCTTCGTACAGGAGGCTCTCGTCGAGAGCACCGGATCAGCGGACGCACGGCAGCCGGGCATGGCGATATGTCCTCACTCAGGGTCCGCGCCCTGGTTCGACGTGACCGGCGACGAGAGTCTCCTGGCTCCCGGATCCGCGGTTCCCCCGGCCTTCCAGCCCGCTCGCGCGTGCCGTGACTTCCGGTATGGGGGACCGCTCCCCGGTGACAGTGGCGGGACCGCGCCGGATTCGCACCGGCTTCCTCTGCTGTCGCCGTAATTGGCTCCGGCAGTCCACCACGCTCCGCGAACGCCCGTCAACCTGCCGTTGACCTGCGGCGGCGCAGTGTGCTGATACCCACATCGGGCCGGACACCTGTGGTGTCCGGCCCGACGGGGAGCGTGCGCGGGGTGGTTCAGGCGACGATCAGATAGATGCCGTACGTGACGGCCGCCGCGCACAGCCCGAAGCAGACGTACGCGCCGGCGCGGGCCAGCAGCACCGAGCCGCCGGAGCCGCCCTGCGCCGCCGGTTCCGGCTGCTTGGAGAGGCCGACGATGCCCAGGGTGAAGAGGCCCACCAGCGCGACGGTGACAACGAGGGAGACGCCGAATACGGAGCCGAGGGCTGCCCAGTCGATGTTCATGCTGAATCCTTAGACGGCCGGGTCAGACGGTGGCGGGTCGCGCCGGGTCCTGGGTGGTTCCGGCCGGGGCCGGAATGGTGGTCATGAGGTTCTGGGCCGCTGCCTGGGCCGTGGTGGGCGGCGGGCTCACGGCGGCGATGGCCGTGGTGACGACGCCCGCGGGCTCGTCGTCGACGTCCGTCGGCGCGACATCGTCGTGGCCGACCGGCTTGCGGCGCGACACCATCCAGATCGCACCGGAGCCCACGACCAGCAGCGCCGCGACGACCACGACACCCCAGGTGCCCTGCTTGGTGAGGAGCTCCGCGCCCGCACCGACCAGACCGGCGGCCGGCAGGGTCAGACCCCAGGCGACGAACATCCGGGTGGCGGTGGACCAGCGGACCACACCGCCCTGGCGGCCGAGGCCCGCGCCCATCACGGCGCCGGAGCAGGACTGGGTGGTGGAGAGGGAGAAGCCGAGGTGCGAGGAGGCCAGGATGACGGTGGCCGCACTGGTCTGGGCGGCGAAGCCCTGCGGCGGCTTGAGGTCGGTGAGGCCGCTGCCCATGGTGCGGATGATGCGCCAGCCGCCCAGGTAGGTGCCGAGAGCGATGGCCGTACCGGCGCAGACGATGACCCAGACCGGCGGGTTGGCGCCCGGGTGCAGGACGCCGCCGGTGACCAGGGCCAGGGTGATGATGCCCATGGTCTTCTGCGCGTCGTTGGTGCCGTGGGCGAGGGAGACCAGCCCGGCCGAGGCGATCTGGCCGGCCCGGTACCCCTTGGCGGTGGCCTTCTCCTGGGCGTCGTTGCGGACCTTTCCGCCGATCCGGTACGTCAGTCTGGTGGCCAGCAGCGCGGCCAGACCGGCGACGATCGGGGCGGCGACCGCGGGGAGCAGCACCTTGGTGACGACGGTGCCGCCGTTGACGGACGACCAGCCCGCGGACATCACGGCCGCGCCGATCAGACCGCCGAACAGGGCGTGCGAGGAGCTGGACGGCAGTCCGACCAGCCAGGTCAGCAGATTCCACAGAATGGCGCCGACGAGTGCCGCGAAGATGACTTCTGTGCGCAGCCCGTCCTCGTTGATGATCCCGCCGGAGATCGTCTTGGCGACCTCCACCGACAGGAACGCGCCGACGAGATTGAGAACGGCGGACATGGCCACCGCTGTCTTCGGTCTGAGTGCACCGGTCGAGATGGTCGTCGCCATCGCGTTCGCGGTGTCGTGGAAACCGTTCGTGAAATCGAACACTAGAGCTGTCACGATCACAATCGCGAGTAGCAGCGTGATGTGTTCCATTTACCCAGGCAATCGTTCGACGTCATTGGCATGTGGACCGTAGGCAACCTGGGTGAACGGAAGGTGAACTGAGCAGGGCGCTGGGGTGTTCCAAACCGGGGCGGAGGCATTCCGCTTGTGTCCGGAGGGAGGCGCGGCCCGGCTTTCCGGTGGAGCGCGGCTGTGGCCGATCGCATACCCGTTCGTCTCCGGGACTGACAGGATCGGCGCATGAGCGATCAGCAGCGGAACGCGATCGAGCGTGCCTGGGACGGTGTCGTCACCACCGCCCGCAGGACGGCGGCCGAGGGTCTCGTCGTCGGGACCTCGGGAAACGTGTCGGCACGGGTCGGCGACACCATCCTGGTCACACCGAGCGGAGTGCCGTACGACCGGCTGGGCCCCCAGGACGCCGTCGGCGTCGATCCGGAGGGCAACCGCGTACTCGGCTCACTGGCCCCGACCAGCGAGCTGCCGCTCCACCTCGCCGTCTACCGGAACACCGACGCGGCCGCCGTCGTGCACACCCACGCGGTGCACGCCACGGCCGTCTCCACGCTGGTGCCCGAGGTCCCGTCGGTGCACTACGCCGCCGCCATGCTGGGCGGCCCCGTCCGCGTCGCGGCCTACGCGCGCTACGGCACCGCGGAACTGGCCGAGAACATGCTCGCCGCCCTGAGCGACCGCACGGGCTGCCTCCTCCAGAACCACGGAACCGTCACCTACGGAGCCACCCTGGACCAGGCGTACGACCGGACCGCCCAGCTGGAGTGGCTCTGCCGGCTCTGGCTCGCCGCGAGCTCCGTCCCCGGGCTCACCCCGAACCTGCTCTCGCCGGAGCAGCTGAGCGATGTGCAGGAGGCGCTCAAGGGATACGGACAGCCGGGCTGACCCGGCCCGGCCCACCGGACGGGCTAAGGCCTGTGGCAGGGTCCCGCACTCCCCGTGACACTGAAGCCGTGCGCCCGGCAACAGTCACGGCAGCAGCCGTCACCACGATCCTCGGCGTCGGTGCGGCAGCGGTCGTGGCCGGCCGGCTGGCCAGCGACGCCGCCCTCAGGGCGCCGTCCGGGCGGCCGCTCCCCGCCGACCGCAGACTCACCGTGCACGCCACGGCGGCCGGGCAGATCACCCTGACCCGCTCCCTCACCGCCCTGCGGCCCGGCACGTACGGACTGGTGGGCAAGGGCGTCCATGCCGTGGTCGGCCCGGTGATCGAGCACGCCCACCACGCCCCCGACACCGTCGTACGCAGACTGGAACGCGTCGACCACGGCAGCCTGGATACCGGCACCAAGGTCCGCGTCACCCCGCAACTGCACAGCGGCGACCCGTTCTCGGCGCTCGGCCTCCGCCACCAGGAGGTCGAGATCCCCGGCGAACTGGGCGCCCTGCCCGCCTGGTTCCTCACCGGCCCCCGCGACACCTGGGTCATCACCGTGCACGGCCTCGGCACCACCAGGGAACACCCCATGAACGTCATGAGGTTCCTGCACGACCAGCGCCTGCCCGTGCTCGACCTGGCCTACCGGGGCGACGCCGGAGCCCCGCGTTCCCCCGACGGCCTCGCCCATCTCGGCGAATCCGAGTGGCGCGACCTGGACGCCGCCATCCGCTTCGCCGTGCGCTACGGAGCCGAGAAGGTCGTCCTGCACGGCTGGTCCACCGGCGCCTCGATGGCGCTGCACGCGGCCGTCAACTCCGCGCTGCGCGACCGGATCTGCGGCCTCGTCCTGGACTCCCCGGTACTGGACTGGGCCACCACGCTGCGCGCCCTGGCCGTCGCCCGCGGCGTCCCGGCCGTCCTGCTGCCGCTCGCCGTCCGCGCCGCCCAGGGGCAGACCGGACTGCACGGCGCCCGGCTGCTGGACGGCTCCCTCGCACCGGCACTGCACGTCCCGACCCTGATCTTCCACGGCCCCGACGACCGGCTCGCCCCCTGGCAGCCGTCCCGCGATCTCGCGGCCCGCCGCCCGGACCTGATCGCCCTGCACGCCGTACCGCAGGCTCCGCATGCGGCAATGTGGAATGCCGACCCGGACCACTACGAAGAGACCCTGCGCCGCTTCCTGACGCCCCTGATGTGAGGTGATGCGAGGGTTCGGCCGATTGGTCCCGGGCCCCGTCCACCGGCCCCTCCACCGGGAATTCGGGTTCCGTTTGGGCTTTCGGGCCGTCAGGGGCAAGACTGCTCCCGTGACGTCCCGTAACCCGCGCGACTCCAGGCTGCGACTTGTCCGCCCGCGACCCCTTGCCACCGCTCGCAAGGCCGTGACCACCCGGCGCACCAGGCCGGCCCCCCGCCCTCCGGAGGGCACTCCGCCCCGGTCGGAACTGGCCCGCCAGGCCAGGACGGCCCTCGCCGACGCCGTACGGATCGCCCGCTGGGCAGCCGACGGCGCGATCCCCGGCGCACCACCGCTCGCCGCCCAGGCCCTCCAACGGGCCGCGACAGCTCTGGAATTGTCCCCGGCCCAGGTGCGCTCCGGCTGGGACCGGGCCAGGCTCGCCGGCCTCGTGGAACTGCACGGCGACACCGCGCGCCCCGGCTGGCGGCTGCGCGCCTGGGACCGCGACGACTCCGCCGTGCTCCGCGGCTGGGTGGCGCTCTTCGACGCCTGGTCGCTCGTCCACCCGGCTCCCGCGGACATCGAGTCCACCGCGGTCGCCGAGACCGTCGAGGCCGTGCCGCAGGTCCTCTCCCTCCTCCAGCTCTCGGCGGGCCCGGTCACCGTGCCCGCTCTGCTGGACCTGCTCGGCCAGCGCGTCGCGGAGCTCCGCGAGGAGCGCTGCGAAGTGCCCTACGGCCCCCAGCCGCTGCCCGCACCGGCCGAATCCGCACCCGCCCCGCACCCCGCCGCCCTGGTGGCGCTGCTGCTGGACTGGGCCCTGGAGGGGCTGGCCGCCGTCGGCGCGCTCACCCTCGGCGCCGGACACGCCACCCTCACCCCGCTCGGCAACTGGGCGGTCTGGGTCAAGCTGGAACAGATCTGCGTCGCGGCCCAGAGCCCGGCCGGGAACATCGAGCAGTCCGCCGCGGACATGCTGCTCGGCTGTGCCCGGCTCACCCCCGGCCCGGCCCGCGACGAATACCGGGCCTGGCTGGCCGCCCGCCCCGTCGGCAGCGCCGTCGCCGAACTCCTCGCCGTCGCCCGCGGCGAGGACGCGCTCCTGCGGGGGCTCGCCTTCGAGGCGCTCCGGGTCGTCGGCGCCCCCGCCGAGCCCGAGGTGCGCTCCGTCGTCGCCGACCCCTCGCTGCGCCCCTACGCGCTGCTCTGGCTGGCCGAGTGCGACGGAGCCGACCCCGAGGACGCCCAGGACGTCCTCAGCCGGGAGGAGGCCACCTGGCTCTGGGTCGACACCGCGGCGGCCGTCGCCGACCACGGCGAGACCGGGCTGCTGGTCCGCCATCTCGACTCGGCCGTCCAGGGCACGGTGCCCGCCCTGCTGGACGAGGTACGGGCCGTGGGCCACCCGCGCACCGTGCAGGTGCTGGTGGCCCTGGCCGCCGCGCACCCGGACCCCGCGCTGGCCAAGGCGGTGCGCCGGGCCGCGTTCCAGGTGCACACCGGCGGCGCCTGACACCCCGTGCCGGACGGGCCCCGCCCCGGGCCCGTCCGGCCGTCAGTCCGCCGATCCCGGTGCGTACGTACCGAAGCTCCACACATTGCCCTCGGCGTCCCGTGCCATGTAGTCGCGCGAGCCGTAGTCCTGATCGGTGGGCGGCATCAGGATCTCGACCCCGTGCTCCACGGCTCTGGCATGGTGCGCGTCGACCTCGTCGACCACGACGTAGACCCCGGCGGGACCGGCGTCCCGCATCGCCTTGGCGAAGACGCCGTCGCGACCCTTGGAGCCCAGCATCACCCTGCCGTTGCCGCAGGACAGCTCGGCGTGGAGCACCTGGCCGCCCTCGCCCTCGTACACCGCTTCCTCGGTGAAGCCGAGGCCCTCCGTCAGCGTCCTGATCGCGGCCTTCGCGTCGTCGTACAGAATCGTCGGATAGATCGTCGGAACGCCGGCCGGTGCGCCTGCCATGGCGCTCACCCCTTTTCGTACTCCCGTGACCCGCTGCTGTGATCTGCGTCTCAGTCTTCCATCGGTCACTGACAACGGCCCGGCACGGCTCCGGGCCCGGGGTCAGCGGAAGGTGTCGCAGTCGGCCATGTCGCCGCTGCGGAAGCCGGTGGTGAACCACTGCCGGCGCTGCGCGGCCGAGCCGTGCGTCCAGGACTCCGGCGTGACCCGGCCCTGGAACTTCTCCGGGATCCGGTCGTCGCCGACCGCGGCCGCAGCGTCGAGCCCGTCCCGGATGTCCGCGGTCCGGCAGGACTGCTCCACCTGTGCCGCCGACGACGCGGTCGCCGTCGTGTCCGGGCCGCCGGACGAGAGGCCGAGCTGATCGGGGCCGACGCCGAAGAGCAGTCCCAGGATCAGCGCGACGATGCCGCCGCCCACGGTGGCCCTGCCGCCCGGATCCGGCTGCCGCGCACATCCTGGACCTCGGACGTGTCCAGGTCGGCGTCGTCGTCGAACTGCATGGGTCACCACCCTCCACTCCGGCCGCGGTGGTCTCACCACCTCCGCATCTCCGCCGAGTATCAGCCGGTTCAAACCGCTATGGCCTTTTTGGTTGCGCGGTGGAGTGGGGCGGCGACGCGTGGCGACCGTCCGGCGAGTGCCTTGGACGCACGCGGAAAAGCAGTTGCACACCGCCAGTAGAATGGCCCGCATGGCAATTCTCCTTGTGCATTAGCGGCGTCGAGACACCTCCGCCCTCGTCCCGTCAGCCGTCCAACCGCCCTGGAGTTTTTCCCGTGATCACCGCTTCCGGCATCGAGCTGCGTGCCGGCGCCCGCATCCTCATCGAGTCCGCCTCCTTCCGTATCGCCAAGGGCGACCGCATCGGCCTCGTCGGCCGCAACGGAGCGGGCAAGACCACGCTCACCAAGTGCCTGGCGGGCGAGGGGAGCCCCGTCGGCGGCGCCATCACCCGCTCCGGCGAGGTGGGCTACCTCCCGCAGGACCCGCGCACCGGCGACCTCGACGTGCTGGCCCGTGACCGCATCCTCTCCGCTCGCGGTCTCGACGAGATCCTGCGCAAGATGCGGGAGAACGAGGAGCGGATGGCGACCGGCAAGGGCGCCACCCGCGAGAAGGCGATGAAGAAGTACGAGCGCCTGGAGACGGAGTTCCTCACCAAGGGCGGATACGCCGCCGAGGCCGAGGCCGCCACCATCGCCGCCGCGCTCAGCCTGCCCGACCGGGTGCTCGGCCAGCCGCTCCATACGCTCTCCGGCGGCCAGCGCCGCCGCGTCGAGCTGGCCCGGATCCTCTTCTCGGACGCCGACATCCTGCTGCTCGACGAGCCGACCAACCACCTCGACGCCGACTCGATCGTCTGGCTGCGCGACTACCTCAAGACCTACCGCGGCGGCTTCATCGTGATCTCCCACGATGAAGAGCTCGTCAAGACGGTCGTCAACAAGGTCTTCTACCTCGACGCCAACCGCGCGCAGATCGACATCTACAACATGGGCTGGAAGCTCTACCAGCAGCAGCGCGAGGCCGACGAGAAGCGCCGCAAGCGCGAGCGGCAGAACGCCGAGAAGAAGGCCGCGGCCCTCAACTCGCAGGCCGACAAGATGCGCGCGAAGGCCACCAAGACCGTTGCCGCCCAGAACATGGCCAAGCGCGCCGAGCGGCTGCTCTCCGGCCTGGAGGCCGTCCGGGTCTCCGACAAGGTCGCCAAGCTCCGCTTCCCCGAGCCCTCGCCGTGCGGCAAGACCCCCCTGATGGCGGAGGGCCTGTCCAAGTCCTACGGCTCGCTCGAAATCTTCACCGATGTGGACCTCGCCATCGACAAGGGCTCCCGGGTCGTCATCCTCGGCCTCAACGGCGCGGGCAAGACCACGCTGCTGCGGCTCCTCGGCGGTGCCGAGAAGCCCGACACCGGCCAGGTGATCGAGGGCCACGGCCTCAAGCTCGGCTACTACGCCCAGGAGCACGAGACCCTCGACCCGGACCGCTCCGTCCTGGAGAACATGCGCTCCGCGGCGCCCGACCTCGATCTCGTCGAGGTCCGCAAGACGCTGGGCTCCTTCCTCTTCTCCGGCGACGACGTCGACAAGCCCGCCGGCGTCCTCTCCGGCGGTGAGAAGACCCGTCTCGCGCTGGCGACCCTGGTCGTCTCCTCCGCCAACGTGCTGCTCCTGGACGAGCCGACGAACAACCTCGACCCGGCCAGCCGCGAGGAGATCCTCGGCGCGCTGCGCACGTACAAGGGCGCCGTCGTCCTCGTCACCCACGACGAGGGAGCGGTCGAGGCACTCCAGCCGGAGCGCATCATCCTGCTGCCGGACGGTGTCGAGGACCTGTGGGGCGCGGACTACCAGGATCTGGTCGCGCTGGCCTGATCCCGCCCCGCTGTCCGGCTGATCCACTCCGTCTGGATCATTCGGCCTACGCGTGATCCATCATCTGCGTGAGTACGTCTCGTACCCCGGCGCGGCGCCCGGCAGATACCTGCCGGGCGCACCCATTTGGGGGTCGCGATCCCCGTGCGGCCCTGACCTGCCGGTTCTTCCCGGGCCCTGTCCCACCTGCCGTCAAGGCCCTGCGGAATGCGGAATTCCGGTCGTGTGACCCCCTTCTCCGGCCGGGAATCGGGTTGCACGGACCTTGCCGAATGGGTGGCCAGGAAGCCTTCGAGGGGTGATCATGAGAGTCCAGAGCGCACTTCCCATGAGGAGGCACGGGTGGCCGAGACTCTGAAGAAGGGCAGCCGGGTTACCGGCGCCGCGCGCGACAAGCTCGCGGCAGACCTGAAGAAGAAGTACGACTCCGGTGCGAGCATCCGGGCGTTGGCCGAAGAGACCGGCCGCTCCTACGGATTCGTCCACCGGATGCTCAGTGAGTCCGGAGTCACGCTGCGGGGACGCGGCGGAGCGACACGGGGCAAGAAGGCCGCCACGGCCTGACGCCCCAGGCGGTCGGGGCAGGCCGTCCGGCCCGTCCCGGGGCTCACCGGTTTCGGCGGTGGCCACCCGGTCGGCAGTGATGTCGACCGGGTGGTTACTGTTCAGTCACTTAGCTCTGCTTGCTGACTGAACCGATCCGGAGGCGCCCCATGACCTCGCTCGACTCTGTGCTCGACAAGGACGGCGTACGACTCACCGTCGACGACGCGGTCGCCACGGTGACCCTCACCAATCCGGCCAAGCGCAACGCCCAGTCCCCCGCTCTCTGGCGGGCGTTGACGGAGGCCGGACGGGCACTGCCCGGAAGCGTGCGGGTCGTCGTGCTCCACGGCGAGGGCAAGTCCTTCTCCGCGGGTCTCGACCGGCAGGCGTTCACCCCCGAGGGGTTCGACGGCGAGCCGTCCTTCCTCGACATGGCGCGTGGCTCGGAGGCCGAGCTCGACGCGACCATCGCCGAGTACCAGGAGGCGTTCACCTGGTGGCGCCGCAACGACATCATGTCGATCGCGGCCGTCCAGGGGCATGCGATCGGTGCCGGCTTCCAGCTCGCCCTCGCCTGCGATCTGCGGATCGTCGCCGAGGACGTGCAGTTCGCCATGCGCGAGACCAGCCTCGGTCTGGTGCCCGACCTCACCGGCACGCACCCCCTGGTGAACCTGGTGGGGTACGCCCGCGCCCTCGAAATCTGCGCCACGGGCCGCTTCGTGCATGCCGAGGAGGCCGAGCGCACCGGTCTGGCCAATCTAGTCGTGCCCGCCGGTGAGCTGGACGCCGCGGCGCGCGATCTGGCCGGCGCGCTGCTGGCTGCCCCGCGCGACGCCGTCGTGGAGACCAAGGCGCTGCTGAGCGGTGCCGTCTCCCGTGGTTACGAGGAGCAGCGCGTCGCCGAACGCGCCGCGCAGGGCCGCCGGCTGCGCGATCTGGCGGGGATCACCGACTGAGCGCCCGTTCCCCGACAGCGGGCGGGCCCGGCCCGGGCCCGCCCCACGCTCAGCCCCGCTCCACCACCGCGGTGACCAGCACCGTGACCGAGGGGTGCCCCTCCACCGCGTCCGCCACGGCGCCCCGCACCGCACGGGCCACGTCGAGCGCCCGGTGGCCCGGGTCCGTCGCCAGCTCGACCCGCACATGGTCCGGGCCCGCATGCACCGCACGACCCAGCACCCGGGTCAGCGTCACCACCCCCGGAACACCCGCCGCCGCGGTCCCCACCGCCCCCTCCGCCGCGGCCGCGCGCACCTCCATCGGGGCGGGAGCCGGTCGTTCGGGCGGCGCGTCCAGCAGCTCCGTCACCCGGACGTCCACCGCGGCGACCACCAGGCCGAGCCGCTCTCCGGCCGCCGTCAGCAGCGCCGAGCGCAGCGCGTCGGCCGCGACGGGCAGCGGCCGGCCGGACACGGCCGACATCGTCGCCTCGATCCGCAGCGGCCCCGGCGGCAACGCGCTCGGCGGCGGCTCCACCTCCGCGTCCGGTGCCCCGTCCGGATCGGCCACCGAGATCCTGAGCCCCCCGAGCACGGGGCCGGACCCTGCCACCGCGCCCCGCAGCACCGCGACCGCGGCGCGCTCCGAGATCCAGGCCCCGTCCGCCGGACCGCCCAGCGGAAGCAGCCGGCCGAGGCCGAGCCGTTGCCGTACCGCCGCTGTCCATCCGTCCGCACCGCGTGGGCCGTCAGCCGTCGTCATGTCCCCAGCCTGCCGCATCCACGGCGCGAGACGGGGCAAGCACGCCTAATGTGGGCAAAGAGGTCCAACCTGCCCTGAAGGGAAGAATGGCGATGACCGACACCACGCAGCGGAACCGGCCCGAGAGCCCCGACAAGGAATCGAGCACGCTCACCAAGCGCGGCGGGGGAGCCCCCGCCACCCGTGGCCGTACGACCATCGCCGACGGAGTGGTCGAGAAGATCGCGGGGATGGCGGCGCGCGACGTGGTCGGCGTCCATGCGATGGGCAGCGGCTTCTCGCGCACCTTCGGGGCGGTGCGCGACCGGGTACCCGGTGGTGGCAAGTCCGTCACCCGTGGGGTGAAGGCGGAGGTCGGTGAGTCCCAGACCGCTCTCGACCTGGAGATCGTCGTCGACTACGGCGTCTCGATCGCCGATGTCGCCCGTGACGTACGGGAGAACGTGATCGCTGCGGTCGAGCGGATGACCGAACTGGAGGTCGTCGAGGTCAATATCGCGGTGAGCGACGTGAAGCTGCCCGACGAGGCCGATGACGACGACCAGACCGAGCCACGTCTCCACTAGACCTCCGACGCAAGGCAGTTGAGGAGCGCACGATGAGCATGGCTGTGGTAGGCATGGCGGCCGGCATGGCGCTCGCATTCGCCGGGTACTTCGGCGGGTTCGGGGCCTTCCTGCTGGTGGCCGCACTGGGAGCGGTCGGCTTCGTCGCCGGCCGCCTCCTGGAGGGCGACCTGGAACTCGGCGACTTCTTCCGGAGTCGCGAGCGCGGCGACCGACGGCGGTGACGGCGTTGTCGGGGGCGAGCAGCCGGATCGCCGCAGGTGAGCGCGGGGAGACCCGGATCGCCGACCGGGTGGTCGCGAAGATCGCCGCACAGGCGGCGAAGGAGGCGATCGACGAGCCGCCGCAGGAGGGCGCCACACCGCGCGCCACGGTCACGGTGCACCGGGGCACCGCCCGGGTCCGGGTGAGCCTGGAGCTCGGATACCCCTCCGACATCGGCCGCCAGTGCGGCGGGGTGCGTCGGCATGTCGCCGAGCGGGTAAGGGCGTTGGCGGGTATGGAAGTGCCCGAGGTGGCCGTACAGGTCGAGCGCCTGCATCCGACGGGAGCGAGCATCGCGGCACAGGGGAGGATCCGATGACCGAGCCCCACGAACCGGAGCACCGTACGCGAAGACTGCCCGCCACCGGCCCCGTCGAAGCGGCCGGAGAGGGGGAGGCGTCCGCGGCGAAGGGCGATGTGCTCGAACTCGACCGGTCCGCCTCGTCCGCCGCCTACGACCCGGTGCCCGCGCACCGGGAGGGCGGCGGCCGGGCGGGCCGCTTCTGGTCCGCGCGCCGTGTCCCCGCGACGCTCCTCGCCCTCGTGGTCCTCGGCGGCAGCGGACTGCTGCTCTACGACGTGGCGGCGGTGCGGGCCGGCCGCCCCGCGATGCAGTGGCGCCGGACGCTGGCCGACGAGCTCGCCCGGCGCCCGCTGGAGAACGCCTGGCTGCTCGCCGCCGCCGCGCTCGCCGTGGCGATCGGCCTGTGGCTGCTCGTGCTCGCCGCCACCCCCGGCCTCCGCGCCCTGCTGCCGATGCGCCGCGACCGTCCCGGCGTACGGGCCGCCCTCGACCGGTCCGCGGCCGCGCTGGTCCTGCGCGACCGGGCCGTCGAGGTGTCCGGAGTGCAGTCGGTGCGGGTCCGGATGGGCCGGGGCAGGGCGGTGGTGCGCGCGGTCTCGCACTTCCGGGAGCTCGACGACGTACGCGCCGATCTGGACACCGTGCTCGGGACCGGCATCAGGGAACTGGGGCTGGCCAGGCCGCCGAGCCTGTCCGTACATGTCCGCCGGCCCGCGAAGAAGAGGTGAGCCCGTTGCTCAGGACCGTCAACCGGGTACTGCTCGGCCTGGCCGGGCTGGTGCTGATCTGCGGCGGCGGCGCGGTGCTCGCCGCCGGTCTCGGCCTGTCCGTGCCGTCGTGGTGGCCCTGGTACGGCAAGCGCGATGTGCTCATCAGCGAGGCCGACCGGGACCGCTGGCGCGACCAGGGCTGGTGGTGGCCGACGGTCCTCGCCGTCCTCGCCGTCGTGGTCGTCCTCGCCCTGTGGTGGCTGCTGGCCCAGCTGCGCCGCGCCCGGCTCGCCGAGGTGCTGGTGGACAGCGGCGACGGCGAGGGGGCGCTGCTGCGGGGCCGGGCCCTGGAGGGGGTGCTCGCCGACGAGGCGGGGGCGCTGTACGGAGTGGCCCGCGCCCAGGTCGCGCTGACCGGCCGGCGCAGCTCGCCGCAGGCCAGGATCCGCCTGCTGATGGAGCCGCACGCGGCGCCGGACGAGGCGCTCGGCCGCCTCACCGACGAGGCACTGGCCCATGCGCGGGATTCGGCGGGGCTGACCGAGCTGCCGGCCGAGGTACGGCTGAGGGCCGTCAAGCACCGTGCCGAGCGGGTGAGCTGACAGCCGGTCGCCGGACGGGCCGGCCGGCGACCGGGCACGGGCTCCGGTTCAGAAGCCCTGCCGGGAGCCGCCGTCGACCGGCACCATGATGCCCGTCAGATACGAGGCCGCGGGTGAGAGCAGGAACGCCGCGGTCCGGCCGAACTCCTCCGGGGTGCCGTAGCGCCGCAGTGGGATCCGTGCCTCGCTCGCCGCCCGGGCGGCCTCCGCGTCGCCCGAGAGGGCGTCCAGCTCACGCACCCGGTCCGTGTCGATCCGGGCCGGCAGCACGCCCACCACCCGGATCCCGCGCGGACCGAGCTCGTCGGCCAGCGACTTGGCGAAACCGGCCAGGCCGGGGCGGAGCCCGTTGGAGATGGTCAGCCCGGGGATCGGCTCGTACACGGAGCCGGAGAGCACGAAGCCGATCACACCGCCCTCGCCGAGCACGTTCGCCGCGGCCCTGGCGAGACGTACCGCGCCCAGGAACACCGATTCGAAGGCCGACTGCCACTGCTCGTCGGTGTTGTCGGCCAGGAAACCGGGGGCCGGCCCGCCGACGCTGATGAGAATGCCGTCGAGCCGCCCGAACCGCTCGTGCGCCGCGTCCACCAGACGCTGTGCGGACGCGGGGTCGGCGTTGTCGGCGGCGAGGCCGGCGGCGGCCGCCCCCAGTTCGGCGGCGGCCGCCTCGGCGCGCTTCTCGTCCCGGCCCGTGATGATCACCCTCGCGCCGTCGTCGGCGAGCACCCGCGCCGTGGCGTTGCCCAGCCCCCGGGTCGCTCCGGTGACGATGTACACCCGGTCCTTCAGTCCAAGATCCATGGCCCCTATCCTGCCGCGTCGGGTTCCATGGTGTCCTCCCCGGCCAGTGCCATGGCGGTGCTCACGAGGCCGATGTGGCTGAACGCCTGCGGGAAGTTGCCCACCTGGCGGCCGCCGGCGGTGTCGTACTCCTCGGCCAGCAGCCCCACGTCGTTACGGAGCGCCAGAAGCCGTTCGAAGAGATCCCTGGCCTCGTCGGCGCGCCCGGTCAGGACCAGGGCGTCGGCCAGCCAGAACGAGCAGGCCACGAAGGCCCCCTCGCTGCCGGGCAGTCCGTCGATCGAGGCGCCGTCAGTGCTGTAGCGGCGGACCAGGCAGTCGCGGCCCAGCTCGGCCCGGACCGCGTCGATCGTTCCGATCAGCCGGGGATCGTCCGGGGGCAGGAAGCCGGTCCGGGCGATCAGCAGCGTCGCGGCGTCCAGGTTCCGCGAGCCGTAGGACTGTGTGAAGGTGTTCCGCTCGGGGTCGTACCCCTTCTCGCACACCTCCCGGTGCACCGCGTCCCGCATCGTCCGCCACCGGTCGGCGTCGCCGGCCAGCAAGGGGTTGCTCTCCAGGGTGCGTACGGCACGGTCGGCGGCGACCCAGGCCATCACCTTGGAGTGCACGAAGTGGCGGCGCTGGCCGCGGATCTCCCACAGCCCCTCGTCCGGCTCGCGCCAGGTGGACTCCAGGAAGCCGAGCAGGCTGAGCTGCAGACTCCACGCGTGTGGCTTGTCGTCCAGACCTGCCTCGCGCGCGAGGCGCAACGAGTCGATGACCTCCCCGTACACATCGAGCTGCCGCTGGCGGACCGCGGCGTTGCCGATCCGGACCGGGGCGGAGTTCTCGTATCCGCTCAGCCACGGCAGCTCCGCCTCGGGCAGTCTGCGTTCGCCCGCGAGGCCGTACATGATCTGGAGGTCGGCCGGGTCCCCGGCGACCGCCCGCAGCAGCCAGTCCCGCCAGGCGGCGGCCTCCTCCAGGTAGCCGGCCGAGATGAGGGCGCCGAGGGCCAGCGTGGAGTCCCGCAGCCAGCAGAAGCGGTAGTCCCAGTTCCGTACGCCCCCGATCTCCTCCGGCAGCGAGGTGGTGGGCGCCGCCACGATGCCGCCGGTCGGGGCGAAGGTCAGCGCCTTCAGCGTGATCAGCGAGCGGATCACCGCTTCCCGGTAGGGACCCCGGTACCTGCACCGCGAGGACCATTCGGCCCAGTCGGACAGGGTGTTCTCCAGCGCCTCGTGCGGGTCGACCAGATCGGGACGGGGCGAGTGCGAGGGGTGCCAGGTCAGTACGAACGCCACCTTCTCGCCCGCGGAGACGGTGAACGACGAGCAGGTGGAGAACTGCTGGCCCCAGGTCTTGACCGGCGGCTCGCTGCGCAGCCAGGCCGAGTCCGGTCCCGCGACCGCCACCCGGTGCCCCTGCGAGCGGCGCACCCACGGCACGACCGAGCCGAAGTCGAAGCGCAGCCGGATCACGGAGCTCATCTCGACGGTTCCGCTGATGCCCTCGACGATCCGCATGACGTCGGGTTCCCGGTCGCGCTGCGGCATGAAGTCGATGACCTTGACCGTGCCGGTGCGGGTCTCCCAGAACGTCTCCAGGACGAGGGACTCACCCGCGTAGCCGCGCCGGGTGCAGGTCTCCGCGCCCTTCGGGGCGATCCGCCAGTGGCCGTTGTCCTCGTCGCCGAGCAGGGCGGCGAAGCAGGCGCCCGAGTCGAAGCGGGGCAGACAGAGCCAGTCGACAGAACCGTTTCTGCCGATCAGGGCGGCCGTCTGGAGATCGCCGATGAGGGCGTAGTCCTCGATGCGTGGGTTCACGTTCTGCCGTGTTCCCGAACCTGGGCCCCGTTAAGCAATCCCGGACGGCGGGGGTCACCCGGCCGGGACGACCTGCCCCGCATCCGGCGGACACGGCGTCAGGCCGTGGCGGGTTCCGGCGTCTCGGGCTTCTCCGGCTCGGCGGGCTGCTGCTCCCCGGCGGCCTCCTTGGCCGCGGCCTCCACCCGGTCGCGCTTCTCCCTGCGCGCCAGCACCACGTACCCGACCGGGACACCGGCGGCGAAGAGCCACCACTGCACGGCGTACGCCATGTGCGGGCCGATCGAGCTGTCGTCCGGGGCCTCGATCAGTTCCGGGGAGCCGCCGACGGGCTCGGGCGCGGTCTGCTCGATGTAGCCGCCGAGCACCGGCCGGGAGAGCCGCTCGGCCTCCTGGGCGCTGTTGATCAGCATCACCTGGCGGTCCGGCAGGTCCGAGATGTCCTTGATGCCGCTGGTGCTCGTCGTCTCGTCGGCCTTGAGCCGTCCGGTGACGGTCACTTCGCCACGGGGTACGGCCGGCACCTCGGGGAAGGCGCGCTGGCTGTCGGCGGAGGGCACCCAGCCGCGGTTGACCAGGACCGTGCCGCCGCCCTTGAGGTCGAGCGGGATCAGCACATGGACCCCGACCCGGTCGTCGGTGGAGGTCCTGCGGCGTACGACGACCTGGTGCGCGGTGTCGTACGTGCCCGTGGCCGTCACCGTCCGCCAGTAGTCGGAGCGCGGGACCGTATGCCCCGGAGCGGTGAGCGAGGCGACCGGAACCGGCTTCGCCTTGAGATTGCGGGAGATCAGGGAGTTCTGCGCGACCTTGTGCTCATGCCGGTGCAGCTGCCAGAAGCCCAGCTCGACCATCGTGGGAATCAGGACGAGGGCGAGGAGGGCGAGGATCAGCCACTGCCGGGTCAACAGGAAGCGGTACACCCCACGACGGTACAACTGTGTCGTGGGGTGCATCGCGCAGGGGTGGGGGAAGGGGTGCGGCGGCCGCTGCTCAGACTTTGTCGATGATGCCCACCTTCCCCTCGGCGCGGGCGCAGTGACCGCCGCAGAACCAGTGCCCGTCGACCTCGACGCCCTGGCCGATGATCTGGACCCGGCAGTGCTCACAGATGGGCGCCATGCGGTGAATGGCGCAGGAGAAGCAGTCGAAGACGTGTACCGCGCCCTGCGCGTGCACCTCGAAGGACATCCCGTAGTCGTTTCCGCAAACCTCGCAACGTGCCATGCGCCACAGGGTGGGACGCGAGGCGGCGGCGGGCGAGCGGCGGACGGGCGAGTCGCCGCCGGTTCACTCCGATGACGGCGTGGGAACCCGGGCCGACGCGGGGGCCACATCGCGCAGCAGATGGGTGAAGGCGCTCTCGTCCAGGATCGGGGTGCCGAACGACTTGGCCTTGACCGTCTTCGACGTCGCCGCGTCCGGGTCATTGGTGACCAGCAGACTGGTCAGCCGGGACACGCTGGTCGCCACGTGCAGCCCGGCCTCCACGGCCCGGTCCTCCAGCAGCTCGCGATCGACGGAGGTGTCCCCGGAGAACGCCACCCGCATGCCCTGCATGAGAGGTTTGTCCTTCTCGTACCGCCCGGGGTTCGGATACGGGCACGCCGGGCGTTTGCGCGAGGGGCGCCAGCTGTTCTGGCCGTACGAGGGCTGGTAGCCGATCCGCGGTGTGACGGGGGAGTCCGACCACTCGGTCAGCGGCCGGCACTCCAGCAGCGGCAGCCGCATCCCGCCCCGCGCCGCCGCGTGCAGGCTCGGCCGGAACGCCTCGGCCAGCACCCGGGCGTCGTCCAGGGCGTGGTGGGCGCGCTGCTGCACGACGCCGAAGTGCGCGGCCAGCGACTCCAGCTTGTGGTTGGGCAGCGGCAGCCGCAGCTCCTTGGAGAGCGCGATGGTGCACAGCCGCTGTTCCACGGGGGCGACGACCGAGGCCCGTGCGTACTCCCGGGCCAGCATCGACCAGTCGAAGGCCGCGTTGTGCGCGACGAGGACGCGGTCCGCGAGCCGCTCGGAGAGCTGGGCGGCGACCTCCGGGAAGAGCGGGGCGCCTTCGAGGACATCGCTGGTCAGCCCGTGGATCCAGACCGGGCCGGGATCGCGCTCGGGGTTGACGAGGGTGTACCAGTGGTCCTCGACATTGCCCTGGGCGTCCAGGCGGTAGACGGCGGCGGACACTATCCGGTCGTCCCGTGCGAGTCCGGTGGTCTCCACGTCGACGACCGCGTACCCCTGCGGGTAGGCGGTCGGCCACGGTGCTGCGGTCTGGCGGTCGTCGAGCATGGTCACAGAGAATACGGGCCGCGACTGACAGTCTCCTATTCGGCCGCCTCCCGCTGCGTACCGGTTCTGCTGCGCGCCCCCGGCTGCGGGAGGCCTGCCAGCAGTCCTTCCACCAGGGCCCGTACGGAATCCTCGAACAGCCGGTCCGGGTCGGCGGGCCGGGCCAGTGCGCGGGCCAGCGCCGGGTCGTCGTCCGCGGCGGACGCGGTCCACAGATCGCCCTCGCCGGGTGACTGGACGGGGGACCGTTCCCGGTTGCGTTCGACGAGCAGGAAGCCGACGGTCTGGAACTGCACCGCCCGCACCGCTGCCGCCGCCCGTGCCCCGCGCAGCCCCGCGGCGTGCACCTCGTGGACGAGGGCCTGTTGCGCGGGCAGGAACATCCGCTCGGTGAGCCCTCGTTCGTGGACCATCGCGATCAGATGCGGCCTGGCCCGCAGTTGGCGGCGCAGGCCGCGGGCGACGGAGACGATGCGGGCCGCCGGGGTCCGGCCCGCCGGGCGGAGGGTGCCCATCTCCTGCACGGTGCGCTCGACGAGGGCGTCCAGCAGCGATTCACGGTTGCCGACGTGCCAGTAGATCGACGTCACCGCGGTGCCCAGCTCCGCGGCCAGGGCACGCATGGTGAGGGCCTGCGGACCGTGCCGCTTCACCAGGGCGGCGGCCGTGTCCAGGACCTCTTCGCGAGTCAGCGACGATCGCGCCACAGCGCTCCTTGATTCTCGAACTCCGTTACGTGCATGCCTATTTACCCTTCATCGAAGCCGGTGTAACTGTGTTACAGAACCCGGCACGGAGAACCGATTCACGGACGACCGAGAAGGGTGGTACGGCATGGCACGCGTACGGTACGGCGCGCGCACCGAGGCCGAGATCGCGGCGGCCCGCGAGGCCCGCTCCACACTCCCCGACATCTGGTCCACCGGTGTGGTGGCCCTCTGGGAGAGCGACCCCGACGCGGTGGCGGCGGTCCTCCCGCCACCCCTCGAACCCGCACGGCGCCCGCTCGTCCGGGCAAGCATCAGTACGGTCGAACTCCCCGGCTACCCACTCGGCGCGGGCTCCGTCGCCGTCGCCGCCGTCCACGACGGCCACGAGGGCTGGTATCCGCTCGTCATGCCGATGACTCATGAACGGGCGCTGACCGGCGGCCGTGAGGTGTTCGGCGAACCGAAGAAGCTCGGCGAGGTGACCGTCGAACGCGACGGCCCCGTCGTCCGGGCCGCGCTCGTCCGGCACGGCATCGCATTCGTCGAGGTGCGCGGCACGGTCGGTGGCGCACTGCCGCTGCCCCGGCCGACGGCCAAGCTCGACTTCTACTTCAAGTTCCTGCCCGCGGTGGACGGCGAGGGCTTCGACTCCGAGCCCGTCCTGATCCACTGCACCCGCCACGAGAAGGTCCGCAGACTGGAACGCATCTCGGGCGATGTGGTGCTGCGCGAGTCGGTGTACGACCCGGTCGCCGATCTCCCCGTACGACGGCTGGTCGAACTCACCATCGGCGAGAAGACCAGCGACCAGCAGGGCCGGGCCGTGGAGCGGGTGAGCGCGAAGGCCCTGCTGCCGTACATCCACCAGCGTTACGACGACCCGCAGCAGATCCACGACGGCCCGCCGGAAGGGAGCGTCCGATGAGACTGGAGGAGGGCCAGGTCGCCGTCGTCACCGGCGCCGCGAGCGGCATCGGTCTCGCGATGGCACGCAGGTTCGCCGCCGAGGGACTGAGCGTCGTCCTCGCCGATGTGGAGGAGGACGCGCTCGACGGGGCGGCACGCGAATTGCGCCAGGGCGGTGCGCGGGTGCTGGCCCGGGTCGTCGACGTCGGCGAGCGGGAATCCGTACAGGCCCTGGCCGAAGCCGCTTACGACACCTTCGGTGCCGTGCATGTGCTGTGCAACAACGCAGGTGTCGGCTCCGGGGCCGAGGGCCGGATGTGGGAGCACGAGCCGAACGACTGGAAGTGGGCGTTCGCGGTCAACGTCTGGGGCGTCTTCCACGGCATCCAGGCGTTCGTGCCGCGCATGATCGCGGGCGGCGGCCCCGGCCATGTCGTCAACACCTCGTCCGGGGACGGCGGGATCGCCCCGCTGCCGACCGCCTCCGTGTACGCGGTCACCAAGTCCGCGGTCGTCACGATGACCGAGTCGCTGTACGCACATCTGAGGGCGGAGGGCGCGCCGGTCGGTGCCTCGGTGCTCTTCCCCGGCCCGCACATGCTCCGCACCGGACTGTGGGAGTCGCACCGCAACCGGCCGGAACGGTACGCCAAGGAGCGCCCGCGCAGGACTCCGTACCACAGCCTCGAACAGTGGGAATCCGCCATGCGGGCGGCGGGCCACGAGGTGGAGTTCACCCCGGTGGAGGACGTCGCGGCGACCGTCGTGGACGGGATACGCGCCGACCGTTTCTGGATGCTGCCCGACAGCGAGCACAGCGACCGGCAGATCCGCGCCAGGTCGCAGTCGATGCTGGAGCGGGCCAACCCGTCGTACCTGGAGAGTTTCATACTCGACTGAGGAGCGAGCGATGACCGACGACCCGTACCTGATCATCTCCTCCGACTGCCACGCCGGGCTGCCCACGGAGGAGTACCGGCCCTATCTCGACTCCCGCTTCCACCGGGACTTCGACGACTTCCTCGCCGGGCGCGACCGCCGCCGCGAGGAGATGACCCGCCTCGGCGTACGCAACGAGGCCTTCGCCGACAAGTGGTTCCATGACAACGAGGAAGGCCTGAAGGGCGGTTGGGACGCCGCCCGGCGCCTGAAGGAACTGGACGGCGACGGGGTGGCGGCCGAGGTCGTCTTCCCGGACGCGGACGCCGTCGACAGCCGGACCGCCGCCCCGTTCGGCGTGGGCCTCGGACTCTCCGGCGACCAGGACCCGGAGCTGGGCATGGCCGGCGCGCAGGCCCACAACCGCTGGCTCGCCGACTTCGTCTCGCAGAACCCCGAACGCCACTGCGGGGTCGCCCTGTTGCCCGTCACCGGCGAGGTCGACCGGGTCGTCGCGGAGATCCACCGGGCCAAGGAGTCCGGACTCGGTGCGCTCATGATCCCCTCCATGTGGGTGGACAAGGCCCCGTACCACGACCGTCGTTACGACCCCGTGTGGGCGGCCGCCGCCGAGACGGCGATGCCGGTGGTCACGCACTCCGGGGCGGCCCCGCGCCACGAGTACGGCGACCATCTCGGGATCTACGTCTCCGAGGTCACCTGGTGGCCCTCCCGCCCGCTCTGGTTCCTGCTCTGGTCGGGCGCCTTCGAACGCCATCCCGGGCTGAGGTTCGGCGTCGCCGAGTCCGGCTGCTGGTGGCTGCCGAACCTCCTGTGGTTCATGGACCGTCTCTACCTCGGCGCCCACGGCGGCAAGAAGCTCTCCCCGTTCGCCGAACTGAAGCGGCCCCCGCACGAGTACCTCGACCGCCAGGTCTTCATCTGCGCCACCAACACCAAACGCCGCGAACTCGCCCAGCGGTACGAGATCGGCGTCGACAACATCCTGTGGGGCAGCGACTTCCCGCACCCCGAAGGCACCTGGCCGAACACCGCCCAGTGGCTGCGCGACACCTTCCACGACATCCCCGTCGCCGAGACCCGCCGCATGCTGGGCCTCGCCGCAGCCGAGGTCTTCGGCTTCGACACGGCGAAGCTCGCCCCGGTCGCCGAGCGCATCGGCCCCACACCCGAGGACCTCGGCCAGGTGGCCGACCAGGCGGCGGTCGAGGCGTCCTGGGCCAGGTCGCGCGAAGTGGGCCGGCACTGGCTGACCGACCACGACTTCCCGGTCCTGGGGGTTCGGTGATGGACCGCTACACGGTCATTTCCGCGGACTGCCATGCCGGAGCCGATCTCCTCGACTACCGGCCCTACCTGGAAGCGAAGTACCACGACGACTTCGACGCGTGGGCGGCGACCTACGTCAATCCGTACGAGGACCTCCTCGCCGACACCGCCGACCGCAACTGGAACTCCGCACGCCGCGTCGCGGAGCTGGAGGCGGACGGCGTCGTCGCGGAGGTCGTCTTCCCCAACACCATCCCGCCGTTCTTCCCCTCCGCCTCCCTGATGGCGCCCGCGCCGTCGCGGACGGAGTACGAACAGCGCTGGGCCGGCCTGCGCGCCCACAACCGCTGGCTCGCCGACTTCTGCGCGCAGGCACCGGCCCGGCGCGCGGGCGTGGCACAGATCCTCCTCAACGACCCGGCGGAAGCGGTCCGCGAGGTCCGCCGCACCAGGGCCGCGGGCCTCACCGGCGGCATCCTGCTGCCCGGCGCACCGCCCGGCTCCGGCATTCCCGAGCTGTACTCGCAGGTGTACGACCCGCTGTGGGCGGTCTGCGAGGAGCTGGACGTACCCGTGAACCACCATGGTGGCTCCGCATCCCCGCCGCTCGGCGACGAACCGGCGGCGCGCGCCGTCTTCATGGTGGAGACGACCTGGTTCTCGCACCGGGCGCTGTGGCACCTGGTCTTCGGCGGAGCGTTCCGCCGCCATCCCGGACTGAAACTGGTCCTCACCGAACAGGGCTCCGGCTGGATCCCCGGCGTAGTGGAGATGCTGGACTACTACCACGGCCGCCTGGTCGCGGCGGCGACCCGGGCAACCACCGCCGAATCCAAGTTCGGTGCGGGCCTCGCCGCTTCGATGGGCGCGAGCCCCAGTGAGGTCTGGCGCGACAACTGCTACGTGGGCGCCAGCTTCATGCGGCCCCACGAGGTGCCGCTGCGCGACCGGATCGGCCTCGACAAGATCATGTGGGGCAGCGACTACCCGCACGACGAGGGCACCGCCCCGTACTCACGGGAGGGCCTGCGGATCGCGTACGCGGGCCTGCCGCCCGAGGAGATCGCGGCGATGACCGGCGGCAACGCGGCCCGTGTCTACGGGTTCGACCTGGCGGCGCTCGACCGCATCGCGGCCGAGGTCGGCCCGACGGTCGAGGAGATCGCCGAACCGCTGAAGGAGGTTCCGCCCGACGCGACCAGCCCTGCCTTCGCACCGGGCGGGTCGGTACGCGTTTGGTGACCGGACGGGGTGAGACCATCCCCGGGTGACGGAAATCCGGACGCACGACGAACCGCACGGCAACGGCCTCGGCGCACGGCTGAACTGGCTGCGCGCCGCGGTCCTCGGCGCCAATGACGGTGTGGTCTCCACCGCGGGCCTGGTCGTCGGCGTGGCCGGCGCCACCGGCGACCGCGGTGCCCTGCTCACGGCGGGCCTGGCCGGGCTGCTGGCCGGCTCCATGTCGATGGCCGCGGGCGAATACGTCTCGGTCTCCACCCAGCGCGATTCGGAGCGGGCCGCCCTCGCGACGGAGAAACGGGAGCTCAAGGAGGCCCCGGAGGCGGAGCTCGAAGAGCTGACCGGCCTGCTGGAGGGCAAGGGGCTGAGCCGGGACGTCGCCCGGGAGGCCGCCCTCCAGCTCACCGAACGCGATGCGCTGCGCGCCCACGCGGAGGTCGAGCTGGGCATCGACCCGGACGAGCTGACGAACCCGTGGCACGCCGCGGGCGCGAGTTTCCTGGCCTTCACGGTGGGCGCGCTGCTGCCGCTGCTGGCGATCGTGCTGCCGCCCTCGTCGGTGCGGCTCCTGGTGACCGTCCTGTCGGTACTTGCGGCACTGGCCCTCACCGGCTGGTGGAGCGCCCGGCTGGGCGAGGCGAGGGTGGGGCCGGCGGTGCTGCGGAACGTGGGCGGGGGAGCGTTGGCGATGGCGGTCACTTATGGGGCGGGGGAGTTGCTGGGGGCGGTGGGGGTGTAGGGGCAGTGCGCAGCCGTGTTTGGCAGAAGTCACCAAAGACTGCTGACACCGCGTCTCGTATACTTGTTGGTAACAACGTCTAGTCCCCGGCCGACCTGCGGCTCTACGGTGCAGGCATGCCGACGAACCTGCCCGATGTAGTGCTCTGGTCCATACCGGCCTTCGCCCTGCTCACCGTCCTGGAAATGGCCCTCCACCACTTCCACCCCGACGAGGACGCGGCCGGATACGAGACGAAGGACACCGTCACCAGCATCAGCATGGGGCTGGGCAGCCTGGTCTTCGACCTGCTGTGGAAGGTGCCCATCGTCGCGATCTACACCGCGGTCTACGAACTGACCCCGCTCCGTGTCCCCGTGCTGTGGTGGACCGTCCCGCTGATGCTGCTCGCCCAGGACTTCTTCTACTACTGGTCACACCGCGGCCACCACGTCATCCGGATCCTCTGGGCCTGCCACGTGGTCCATCACTCCAGCCGGAAGTTCAACCTCTCCACCGCGCTGCGCCAGCCCTGGACCTCACTGACCGTCTGGCCATTCTACCTGCCGATGATCGCGTGCGGGGTCCATCCGGCCGCGCTCGCCTTCTGCTCGTCGGCGAACCTCGTCTACCAGTTCTGGGTGCACACGGAGCGCATCGACAAGCTCCCCAGGCCCTTGGAGTACGTACTGAACACGCCCTCCCACCACCGGGTGCACCACGCCTCGCAGGGCGGCTACCTGGACCGGAACTTCGGCGGCATCCTGATCCTGTGGGACCGGATCTTCGGGTCCTTCACCGCCGAGACCGAGCGGCCCGTGTTCGGCCTCACCAAGAACATCGACACCTTCAACCCGCTGCGTGTCGCCACCCACGAGTACGCCGCCATCGCCCGCGACGTGCGGTCGGCGGACAGCTGGAGCGAGCGGGCCGGGCGGATCTTCCGCGGGCCCGGCTGGCAGCCGGCCGGCCGGGCCGTCCGCACGGCCGCCCCGGAGCGCACCGGATGAGCGCCGGCACCGCCCCGGACCGGCGGGAGCGTCTCGTACGCCCGCTCTTCATCGCCTTCCTCGTGGCCTCGGCCGTCGACCTCCTCGGCCTGCTCGCCGATGTCCAGGTCGCCCACCTCGTCGCCAAGCCCCTGCTGATGCCGCTGCTGGCCGGGTACGCCGCCGCCCGGCGCGGGCCCCGGCTGCTCATCGCCGCGCTACTGTTCGGCTGGGGCGGTGACACGTTCCTGCTGGCCGACGCCGATGCCGCCTTCCTCATCGGGATGGGCTCCTTCGCCGCGGGTCACGTCTGCTACCTGTGGTTCTTCGGGCGGGCCCGCGGCTCAGTGCCCGCCGGGCTCGTCTACGCCGCCGTCCTGACCACCTTCATCATCCTGATCTGGCCCGGTCTGCCTGCCGAGATGCGGATCCCGATCGCCGGCTACAGCCTGCTGCTCACGGCGATGGCGTACCGCGCCGGCACGCTCGGCCCGTACGCGGCCACCGGCGGGGCGCTCTTCCTGCTCTCCGACGCGCTGATCGCCACCGGCATCGCGGACTGGCCGCAGCTGCCCGAGCCCGACTTCTGGGTCATGCTCACCTACATCGCGGCGCAGTTCCTGCTGACTGTCGGAGTCCTCGCACCGGGATCGAAATGGGCCGGTGTCGCAAGGCGATGGACGAGCGCACGGCGCTGAAGGTGCTCATCAAGCCGTGAGCCAGGCGGCCGCGTCCGCCCCCAGCGGGCCGGGCGGGCGCGACCAGCCGGCGGGCGAACCCTCGAAGGCGACCGGTGGCACCGCGTGCCGCAGCCGGCCCAGCGGGCTGTCCGTCTCCGTGAGCCACTTCTCGGGGTCGTACGAGCGCCCGGTCCCGTCCCCGTCCCCGGTCGCGGCCCCCGGAAGGGCAGGGGCGGGCAGCTCGTCGAGCAGCCAGGAGGCGGTACGGGCCAGCGAGAGTGTCGCCAGCCGGGAGCCACCCTCGTCGTGCTGCTCGGTCAGCGCCCGCAGCACGGCGGCGGCCAGCAGATAGCCGGTGCCGTGGTCGAGCGCCTGGGCGGGCAGCGCACCGGGCACGCTCCCGGGCCCGGCGCCGGCCTCGACCGACGCGATGCCGGTGGCCACCTGTACCAGGCTGTCGAAGCCGCGCCGCCCGGCCCACGGGCCGTGCCCCCAGGCCGAGAGCCGCGCGATCACCAGCCCCGGCCTGCGCGCGGCCAGGGACTCGGGGGTCAGCCCGAACCGCTCGAACGCACCGGGCCGGTAGCCGATGACGACCACGTCCGCGTCGGCCAGCAGCCGGTCGAACGCGGCCGCCCCCGAACGGCCGGAGAGGTCCAGGTCCACCGACCGCTTCCCGAAACCGGTGTCGCTGTGCGCGTCCGGGCTCTCCGGGAGCTGCGGGGCGTCGATCCTCAGCACGTCCGCGCCGAGCAGCGCGAGCGTACGGGTGGCGACCGGCCCCGCGATCACCCGGGTGAGGTCGAGCACCCGCAACCCGGCGGCGGGCAGCAGCGGTTCACCGGTGAGCGGTGCCGTGCGGCGCCCCGGCGCGTCGTCGGTGCGTTCCCGGGCCACCAGCGGCGTGCCCGCGACCGCGGCGCCCCGCGGGTCGGCCGCCCACTGACCGGGTGTACGGGCGGCCACGGCCAGGCCGCCCGCCTCGTACACCGTCCGCTCGATCTCGTCGCTACGGCGCCCGGCGAACGAGGCGGCGACGGTGTCCACGGCGATGTCGTCCGGGGTCTCCGGGGAAAGGCCCAGCGTGGCGAGCAACCGGGCCCGGTGGTGCGGGTAGTTGGCGTGCGTCCGGACCCAGCCGTCCGCGGTGCGCCAGAACCGGGACAGCGGGGCGAAGCTGGTCGGCGCGCGCCCGTCGATCCGCAGATGGCGCTCGCTGGTGAACGCCGTGGCCACCGCGCCCTCGTCGATCCGGACCCGGGGCACCGGGCCCGCGGTGCGGCGCGCGGCCAGCTCGGCGGCGGCCAGCGAGCAGACCGCGACGGCGGAACGGGCCAGCTCCATGACGGGCAGCCGGGCGGGGAGCAGCCGCCCGCCGGGACCGTCCGTCGCGATGTGCGCGAGAAGCGCGGGATCACCGCCGAGCGCCGCCCAGGCCTGCTCGGTACCGGACTTCGGTGCATGAGTCATCCGCCCACTATGGCACTGAGTGCCACCAGTGGGAGGGGCCGCCCGAAGACCCCGGCCCCTCCCGCCGCGAGCCGCGTTCCCGCTACCAGCGGACCGCGTTCAGCGCGTTCACCACACCGGCACCGTAGAAGCCGTTGCGGTTCTTGCCGCCCTCGCAGACGGCGTCGATCTTGCCGTCATTGTCGATGTCGTACGGGGCACCGCACGCCGTGGCGTCGGCCTCGGCGAGCAGCAGCGCCTTCACCGCGGCCGCCGAGGCGTGCGGGTGCGTCGACTTGATCAGGGCCGCGACACCCGCGACATGCGGGGAGGCCATCGACGTACCGGCCTTGTAGCCGTACTTGCCGTCCGGCAGCGTGGACAGGATCAGGCCGCTGGTGGCCGGCGGGGCGGGCGTCTGGTAGGCCGTGGAGTCGCCGCCCGGGGCCGCCACGTCGATGACGCCGTTCCCGTAGTTCGAGTACGAGGCCTTCAGGCCCTTGGCGCCGGTCGCGGAGACCGTCACGACGCCCGGCAGCTGCGCCGGGATGTCGAGGCACTCGCGCGGGTTGACCGTCCGGGTGGCGGCGGTGCTGTCGTTCGGGCTGGTGGTGTCCTCGATCGCGTCGGAGGCCAGGTCGAACCTGCTGTTGCCGGCCGAGGCGATGTTGACCGTGCCCTTGCGCTCCGCGTACCGCGTGGCGCGCGCGACGGCCTCGACCAGGGCGCCCTGGTCCGGGTCGTTCTTGCAGTTGAACATCCACGGGTCGGTGTAATAGCTGTTGTTGGTGACATCGACACCGTGCTCGGCGGCCCAGACGAAGCCGCAGACGATCGACTCGGTGTAGAAGAAGCCGTCCGGGTTCGCCACCTTGATGCCGGCGACCTTGACGCCCGGCGCGACGCCCGTCACCCCGACGCCGTTCTTCGCGGCGGCGACGGTGCCCGCGACATGCGTGCCGTGGTTGCTCTCGGTGGGCGCCGAACGCCAGGCGCCGTCCGTGGTGTCCGGCGCTCCGGAGGCGCAGCTCGCCGACGCCGCGCGGTCGAAGTTCGGCGCCAGGTCGGGGTGGGTGTCGTCGACACCCGTGTCGATGACCGCGACCGTGACCTTGCGACTGCCCAGCGTCTTCTTGTGCGCCTGGTCCGCCTTGATGGCGGGCAGATCCCACTGCAGGGGCTCCATCGGGTCCTGGCCCGCCGTCGCCTCGGCCGCCGCGGCCTCGGCCTGCGCGGCGGTGAGCGGCTGCTCGGCCCCGGTGTCCGTGGTGGCCTGCGGAACGATGGGGTTGGTGCGGGTGGCCCCTGCCGAATCGACGCCCTTGACCCGGCGGACCGTCTTCGCGAAGTCCGGGTTCTGCGAGTGGACGACGATGACGCCGATCTGCTCGTAGGCGACCACCACCGTGCCGCCGGCCTCGGCTATCGCCTTCTTCACCTGCTCGACGGTCCCATGGCCGCCCCGCGTGTTGACCACGTAGGAGAGCTTCGGTCCGTCCGTCGACACCGCGGCCGTGGGCTGCGCGTCCACGGGTGCGGCAGAGGCGGCACCCGTCGGCAGGAAGCCGAGCGAGGCCGTGAGGGCCAATCCGACGGGCAACGTGAGTGCGCGCGTCCGTCTGGATCCCAGATGAGCCATGGGGTCTCCACATCATCCGTACCGGTCGACCGGACACGGGCGTGCCCGGTCGCGTACATGACCAGTGAAGTTATCGCTGATCATCCCCACTGATCAATGATTTCGCAGCTCCGGATTGAGCCGGACGGGCGCGAAACGGCGCGCGGGAGAAGTACGCGGCGGTGGTGAACCGCTCTGCCGCGCTCTCCGTGCCGTTGTCGGGGGAGGTGCACCGACACCCCCGGTACCGAGCCTGCCCAGTGAGATCCACCGTCACCGACACCACCGCACCCGCGTCGCGAGGAGATTCCGTGGCTACCGATGCACCGCCGCCGCCCGAGGCCAGTACGGACACCCGCCCTGCCCAGCCCACGACCGAGGCGTTCACCGCGGTGCAGGAGAGCGCGGAGTTCGGCGAACTGCGCCGCTCGTACCGCTCGTTCGCCTTCCCGCTGACCATCGCGTTCGTCCTCTGGTACCTGCTCTACGTGCTGCTGTCCAACTACGCGGGCGGCTTCATGGGCACCAAGGTGTACAGCAACATCAACGTGGCCTTCGTGTTCGGCCTCGGCCAGTTCGTCACCACCTTCCTCATCGCCTGGTTCTATTCGCGGCACGCGGCCGCGAAGCTCGACCCGAAGGCCGAGGCCATCAAGTCCCGTATGGAGGCCGACGCATGAGCGCCGCGTACCACTCGCACCCCGCCCTCCAACTGGCCGCCTCCTCGACCACCGAGCACCGGCCGCTGATCATCACGCTCTTCGCCGTGTTCGTCGCCGCGACCCTGGGCATCACCGTCTGGGCCGGACGGCAGACCCGGAGCGCCTCCGACTTCTACGCGGGCGGCCGTCAGTTCACCGCCTTCCAGAACGGGCTCGCGGTCTCCGGCGACTACATGTCCGCCGCGTCGTTCCTCGGCATCGCCGGGGCCATCGCCCTCTTCGGCTACGACGGCTTCCTGTACTCCATCGGCTTCCTCGTCGCCTGGCTCGTCGCCCTGCTGCTGGTCGCCGAACCACTGCGCAACTCCGGCCGCTACACCATGGGCGACGTCCTCGCCTACCGGATGCGCCAGCGCCCCGTCCGCACCGCCTCCGGCGTCTCCACCATCGTCGTCTCGATCTTCTACCTGCTGGCCCAGATGGCGGGCGCGGGCGTCCTGGTCTCGCTGCTCCTCGGCATCACCAGCGACGCGGGCAAGATCCTCATCGTCGCGCTGGTCGGCGTACTCATGATCGTGTACGTCACCATCGGCGGCATGAAGGGCACCACCTGGGTGCAGATGGTCAAGGCCGTACTGCTCATCGCCGGCGCCCTGCTGATGACCTTCCTGGTGCTGCTGAAGTTCGACTTCAACATCTCCGACCTGCTGGGCACGGCCGCCGAGAAGAGCGGCCACGGAGCGGCGTTCCTGGAGCCCGGCCTCAAGTACGGCGCCACCGGCACCTCGAAGCTGGACTTCCTCTCCCTCGGCATCGCCCTGGTCCTCGGCACCGCCGGCCTGCCGCACATCCTGATCCGCTTCTACACGGTGCCGACCGCCAAGGCCGCCCGCAAGTCCGTCAACTGGGCCATCGGCATCATCGGCGCCTTCTACCTGATGACGATCGCCCTCGGCTTCGGCGCCGCCGCCCTCATCGGCCCCGACGAGATCAAGGCGAAGAACCCGGCCGGCAACGCGGCTGCCCCGCAGCTCGCCGAATACCTCGGCGGGGTCGGCTCCACCGGCGGCGCCGTACTGCTCGCGGTGATCTCGGCGGTCGCCTTCGCCACCATCCTCGCCGTCGTCGCGGGGCTCACCCTCGCCTCCTCGTCCTCCTTCGCGCACGACATCTACGCCAATGTCATCCGCAGGGGGAAGGCCACCGAGAAGGAGGAGATGGGGGCCGCCCGCTGGGCCACCGTCCTCATCGGCGCGGTCGCGATCGTCCTGGGCGCCTTCGCCCGTGACATGAACGTCGCCGGACTGGTGGCGCTCGCGTTCGCCGTCGCCGCCTCCGCCAACCTGCCGACCATCCTCTACAGCCTGTTCTGGAAGCGGTTCACCACCCAGGGCGCGCTGTGGTCGATCTACGGCGGTCTGGCGAGCTCGGTGATCCTGGTGCTGTTCTCGCCGGTCGTCTCCGGCAACCCGAAGACATCGATGTTCAAGGGCGTCGACTTCGCCTGGTTCCCGCTGGAGAACCCCGGCCTGATCTCCATCCCACTGGGCTTCCTGCTCGGCTGGGTCGGCTCCCTCCTCTCGAAGGAGACGCCGGACAAGGGCAAGTACGCCGAGCTGGAGGTCAAGTCCCTCACCGGCGTCGGAGCACACTGACCGGGCAGCGCCCCGGGCTCCCGTTCCGTGGCCGTGTCGTAGGGTCCTACGACACGGCCACGCCGCTCCTCGTGCCGAACGGGCCCCGCCGATGGCACCGCTCTCGCGTACTCTCAAAAGAGTCAGCCGGAAGGACCGGCCGGAAGCCCGGACTCGGCACCCGGGAAGCAATCGGGGAGGGGGCCCACATGCTCATCGACACATACGACCGGGTCGCCACCGACCTGCGCGTCTCGCTGACCGACCGGTGCAATCTGCGGTGCACCTACTGCATGCCGGAAGAAGGCCTGCAATGGCTGGCCAAGCCCGACCTGCTCAGTGACGACGAGATCGTCCGGCTGATCCGCATCGCCGTCACCCGGCTCGGCATCACCGAGGTCCGCTTCACCGGCGGCGAGCCGCTGCTGCGCCCCGGGCTCGTCTCCGTCGTCGAGCGCTGCGCGGCCCTCGACCCCCGCCCCCGGATGTCGCTGACCACCAACGGCATCGGTCTGAAGCGCACCGCCGTCGCACTCGAGGCCGCCGGTCTCGACCGGGTCAATGTCTCGCTGGACACCCTGCGCCCCGACGTCTTCAAGACCCTCACCCGCCGCGACCGCCACCACGACGTGCTGGCCGGCCTCGAAGCCGCCCGCGACGCCGGGCTCACCCCGGTCAAGGTCAACACCGTCCTGATGCCGGGGCTCAACGAGGACGAGGCCCCCGAGCTGCTCGCCTGGGCCGTCGAGCAAGGATACGAGCTCCGATTCATCGAGCAGATGCCGCTCGATGCCCAGCACGGCTGGAAGCGCGACGGCATGATCACGGCAGGCGACATACTCCGGTCGCTGCGCACCCGCTTCACCCTCACCGAGGAGGGCGCCGGGGAGCGCGGCTCCGCCCCGGCCGAGCGCTGGATCGTCGACGGCGGCCCCCACCGGGTCGGCGTCATCGCCTCCGTCACCCGCCCCTTCTGCCGGGCCTGCGACCGGACCAGGCTCACCGCCGACGGTCAGGTGCGCACCTGCCTCTTCGCCCGCGAGGAGACCGATCTGCGCGGAGCCCTGCGCTCGGACGCGCCGGACGAGGAGATCGCCCGGATCTGGACGCTCGCGATGTGGGGCAAGAAGGCCGGATCGGGCCTGGACGACCCGTCCTTCCTCCAGCCCGACCGGCCGATGTCGGCGATCGGCGGCTAGGACCCTAGGGGCGGCCGTCGGTGCCGGACTCCCACTCCGCCAGCGTCACGACATCCTTGAGGAAACCCCGGACATCGAGGAACGAGGAGAGGTGCTCCCGGTGTTCCTCGCAGGCCAGCCAGGTCTTGCGGCGCTCCGGGGTGTGCAGCTTCGGGTTGTTCCAGGCGAGCACCCAAACGGCCTCGGTCCGGCAGCCCTTGGCGGAACAGATGGGGGCGGCGGCAGCGCTCTCGGCCGCGGATTCAGGGGAGTTCACGGACTCAACCCTAGATCCTCCCCTTGGGGATCAGACCATTGCCCGACCGCATCCCCGGCCGTAGAAAAAGCGACGCCGGGCAGCCACGGGGGGAGCTGCCCGGCGTCGGTCCGTCGCTCCGACGGGGGATGCGGAGCGCTTACGAAGTATGTCACGCAGACCGGGGTGCGGTGCACCGTAACTTCATGATTGATCTGAGGTTTTCTTGAGGATCGGATGCCATGCACACCTGACCGGGCTCAGACCGATTCTCCGCCGCGGCGGACACCGTCACCCTCCGGACCGGATTCCGCGGCACCCGCCAGGGGCGCGGCGTCGAGTACCGGCCGCATCGGCGCCGGTACGAAGGTGGAAGGAAGCGAAGGGGTGTTCTCCCGGCCCGCGTTGGCGATGACCACCGCCACGTACGGCAGCAGCACCCCGAGCGCGAGCGCCACGATCGCGACATACCGCTCGACGTTCCACAGCACCGCGGCCAGGATCACCGACACCGTCCGCACGGACATCGAGATCACATAACGCCGCTGCCTGCCGCGCACATCGTCCGCGAGTCCCTGCCGGGCCCCCGTGATCCGGAAGACCCCGCCGCCGCTCTGCTTCCGCATCACGTCTCCATCACCTTTCCTCCGGCGCCTGGTGGGCCGGGGAACACCCCACCCCCGCCGCCGGACCGCAAACCACGGTACGCCCGGCACCCGACGGCTTCGAGACCGGGGCACGCCCTGTTCGTACATATCGGTGTCCGGGCCGCACGTACGGCCCCTTCGGCATGCGGTGCACGGCCCGCGGGCCGAGACTGGGCGGCACATGCGCGACATCGCGTCGCACGAGGAGGCGACATGGGCTGGTTGTGGGCAATCATCGTGGGTCTGGTGCTCGGTCTGATCGCGAAGGCGATCCTGCCCGGCAAACAGAACATCCCACTCTGGCTGACGATCATTTTCGGCATCATCGGCAGTGTCCTCGGCAACGCCGTCGCCACCTGGATCGGTGTCAACGAAACCAAGGGCATCGACTGGATCCGCCATCTGCTCCAGCTGATCGGTGCGGTGGTGGTCGTCGGCGTCGGCGACATGCTGTGGGCCTCGTTCCGCGGCACCAGACAGAAGACCTGAACCACCCGGCACGACGCACCGCGGCCGGACACGCGTCACGCGTGTCCGGCCGCGGTGCGCAGTCGGTCCGGGATCAGCCGGTGACCTCGATGGCGGCGAGGTTCTTCTTGCCCCGGCGCAGCACCAGCCAGCGCCCGTGCAGCAGCTCCTCGCGGGCCGGTGCGCTCTCGCCGTCCGTGACCTTGACGTTGTTCACGTACGCACCGCCCTCCTTCACCGTGCGGCGGGCGCCCGATTTGCTCGGCGCCAGGCCGACCTCCACCAGGAGATCCACCAGCGGACCCAGCTCGGTGACCTGCGCGTGCGGCACCTCGGACAGCGCGGCGCTCAGCGTCGCCTCGTCCAGCTCGCCGAGCTCACCCTGGCCGAAGAGCGCCTTCGACGCCGCGATGACCGCGGCGCACTGCTCGGCGCCGTGCACCAGCGTCGTCAGCTCCTCGGCCAGCGCGCGCTGCGCCGTCCGGGCCTGCGGGCGCTCCTCGGTGACCTTCTCCAGCTCCTCCAGCTCCGCGGGGCTGAGGAAGCTGAGGATGCGCATGTACCGGGAGATGTCCCGGTCGTCCACGTTCAGCCAGAACTGGTAGAACGCGTACGGCGTCGTCATCGTCGGGTCGAGCCAGACGGCCCCGCTCTCGGACTTGCCGAACTTGGTCCCGTCCGCCTTCGTCATCAGCGGCGTCGCCAGCGCGTGCACCTCGGCGCCCGGCTCCAGGCGGTGGATCAGGTCGAGACCGGCGGTGAGATTGCCCCACTGGTCGCTGCCGCCCTGCTGGAGGGTGCAGCCGTAGCGCCGGTACAACTCCAGGTAGTCCATGCTCTGGAGCAGCTGGTAGCTGAACTCGGTGTAGCTGATGCCCTCGTCGGACTCCAGCCGTCGGGCGATGGATTCCTTGGTCAGCATCTTGTTGACGCGGAAGTGCTTGCCGATGTCCCGGAGGAACTCGATCGCGGACATGCCCGAGGTCCAGTCCAGGTTGTTCACCATGACCGCCGCGTTCTCGCCCTCGAAGGACAGGAACGGCTCGATCTGGGACCGCAGCCGCGTCACCCAGTGGGCGATCGTCTCCGGATCGTTCAGCGTGCGCTCCGCGGTCGGCCGCGGGTCACCGATCTGACCGGTGGCCCCGCCCACCAGGGCGAGCGGCCGCAGCCCGGCCTGCTGGAGCCGGCGCATGGTGAGTACCTGCACCAGATGGCCGACGTGCAGACTCGCCGCGCTGGGGTCGTAGCCGCAATAGAAGGTGACGGGACCGTCCGCGAGAGCCTTGCGCAGTGCGTCCTCGTCAGTGGACTGGGCGAACAGCCCACGCCACTTCAGCTCGTCGACGATGTCCGTCACGGTTCCGGTGCTCCTCGTGGTGCGTACGGGTAATGGGTTTCCTGCTCAGTCTAGGCGGGTCAGACGCCCGGACTCACCGAGCTCATGTTGAAGTCCGGGATCCGCAGCGCGGGCATCGCGGACCGGGTGAACCAGTCGCCCCACTCGCGCGGCAGCGTCTTCTCCGTACGGCCCGCCTCCGTGGCCCGCGACAGCAGGTCCACCGGCGACTCGTTGAACCGGAAGTTGTTCACCTCGCCGACGACCTCGCCGTCCTCGACGAGATACACCCCGTCGCGGGTCAGCCCGGTCAGCAGCAGCGTGGCCGGATCGACCTCGCGGATGTACCACATGCAGGTCAGCAGCAGCCCGCGCCCGGTCGTCGCGGCCACCATCTCCTCCAGGGACCGCTCACCGCCGCCCTCCAGCACCAGGTTGTCGATCGCCGGCGCGACCGGCAGCCCGGTCAGCCCCGCCGTGTGCCGGGTGGTCGTCAGGTGCTCCAGCCGGCCGTCCCGCACCCAGTCGGTCGGCGTCAGCGGCAGACCGTTGTCGAAGACGGAGGCGCCGTCCCCGGAGGCGTGGGCGATCACGAACGGCGCCGACTCCAGGCCCGGTGCGTTCGGGTCGCTGCGGAGCGTCAGCGGCAGCCCGGAGAGCTGCTCACCGATCCTGGTCCCGCCGCCCGGCTTGGAGAACACCGTCCGGCCCTCCGCGGCGTCCCGCGCGGCCGACGACCACAGCTGGTAGATCAGCAGATCGGCGACGGCGGTCGGCGGCAGCAGCGTCTCGTACCGCCCGGCGGGCAGCTCGATACGGTGCTCAGCCCAGCGCAGCCGCTGCGCCAGCTCCGCGTCCAGCTCGGCCGGGTCGACGTCCTTGAAGTCACGCGTCGAGCGGCCCGCCCAGGACGAACGGGTGCGGTCCGGGGACTTGGCGTTGAGCTCCAGCGTCCCGGTCGGCTGGTCGTGGCGCAGCCGCAGCCCCGTCGACGTACCGAGGTAGGTCGTGGTCAGCTCGTGGTTGGCGAAGCCGTACAGCTCACGGCCGCCGGAGCGGGCGCGGGCGAAGGCGTCGCCGAGCGCCGGGGCGAACTCCGCGAAGACGTCCGAGTCCGTCTCGGCCGGCGCGTCCGTGAAGTCGGGCGACACGGGCACCCCGGCCACCAGCGGCTGCGCGTCCTCCGCCGGACCGGCCCCGCGCGCCGCGGCCTCGGCGGCCCGCACCAGCGGCTCCAGGTCGTCGGTGGTCACCGCGGACCGCGACACCACGCCGGACGCGGTGCCCTGCGCACCGTCGACGGTCGCGATGACGGTCAGGGTCCGCCCCCGGGTCACCCCGTTCGTCGTGAGCGCGTTGCCGGCCCAGCGCAGATTCGCGGACGACTGCTCGTCGGCGATGACCACACAGCCGTCGGCGGTGGACAGTTCGAGCGCCCGCTCGACGATCTCGTGCGGCTTGCTGACGCGGCTCATCGTCCGGCCTCCTGCGTCGTATTGAGGATGTTCACGCCCCGGAAGAGGGCGGAGGGGCAGCCGTGCGAGACAGCCGCGATCTGGCCCGGCTGGGCCTTGCCGCAGTTGAAGGCGCCGCCCAGGACGTACGTCTGCGGGCCGCCGACCTTCTCCATCGAGCCCCAGAAGTCCGTCGTCGTCGCCTGGTACGCGACATCGCGCAGCTGCCCGGCCAGCCTGCCGTTCTCGATCCGGAAGAACCGCTGCCCGGTGAACTGGAAGTTGTAGCGCTGCATGTCGATGGACCAGGACCGGTCGCCGACCACGTAGATCCCGCGCTCCACCCCGCCGATCAGGTCCTCCGTGGACAGCCCGCCCGGATCCGGCCGCAGCGACACGTTGGCCATCCGCTGTACAGGGACATGGCCCGGCGAGTCCGCGTACGCGCAGCCGTTGGAACGGCCCAGCCCCGTCAGCTTCGCGATCCGCCGGTCCAGTTGGTACCCGACCAGCGTCCCGTCCTTGACCAGGTCCCAGGACTGAGCCTGGACACCCTCGTCGTCGTACCCGATGGTCGCGAGCCCGTGCTCGGCGGTGCGGTCACCGGTCACATTCATCACGGGGGAGCCGTACACCAGCTTCCCCAGCTGGTCGAAGGTGGCGAACGAGGTCCCGGCGTACGCCGCCTCGTAGCCCAACGCCCGGTCCAGCTCGGTGGCGTGGCCGATCGACTCGTGGATGGTCAGCCAGAGGTTGGACGGGTCGACGACCAGGTCGTACGTCCCCGCCTCGACGCTCGGCGCCCGCATCTTCTCGGCCAGCAGCCCGGGAATCCGCTCCAGCTCGTCGTCCCAGTCCCAGCCGGTCCCGGTCAGGTACTCCCAGCCGCGGCCCACCGGCGGGGCGATCGTCCGCATCGAGTCGAACTCACCGGTGGTCCCGTCCACGGCGACCGCGGTGAGCTGCGGATGCAGCCGCACCCGTTGCTGGGTGGTCACGGTGCCGGCCGTGTCCGCGTAGAACTTGTTCTCGTGGACGGTCATCAGCGAGGCGTCCACATGCGCGACGCCCTCGGCACCCAGGAGCCGGCCGCTCCACTCGGCGAGCAGCCCCGCCTTCTCCTCGGCCGGTACGTCGAAGGGGTCGATGTCGTACGCCGAGACCCAGGTCCGCTCGCCGTGCACCGGCTCGTCCGCCAGCTCCACCCGCTCGTCCGAGCCGGCGGCCGCGATCACCTTCGCCGACAGCTTCGCCATGGCGACGGCCTGCGAGGCCACCTTCGCCGCGGCGTCCATCGTCAGGTCCACCCCGGACGCGAAGCCCCACGCCCCGCCGTGCACCACCCGCACCGCGTAGCCGAGATCGGTGGTGTCCGAGGACCCGGCGGGCCGGGCGTCCCGCAGCCGCCAGGACGCGCTGCGCACCCGCTCCAGCCGGAAGTCCGCATGCACGGCGCCCAGCGCCCGCGCGCGGGCGAGCGCCGCGTCGGCGAGGGCCCGCAGCGGCAGGGCCAGGAATGACTGATCTACCTCATGAGGCATGTAGTACTCCGTCTTTTCGGCATGTGTTCGCAGTGAACCATGTCGTGCGTCGAGGGCGACCGGCCACAGGTTTCCCGGACGAGCACGCCGGGCTCGTCACCCGGCCGGTCAGAGGGCGCCGTCGATCACGCCCGCCCTGAACGCGGCCCACCCCGGGGCACTGAACCGCAGGGGGGTGCGTGCGAGGTCCTTCGAGTCGCGTACGGCCGTTGCCCCTCCGGGGAGGCTGGCGACTTCCACGCAGTTGCCCTCCCCGCCGCTGGCGGTGGCTTTGTGCCAGGCGAGCGCGGAGATGTCGTATGCGTGCAGTTCCGCTGTGCGATCTTCGTTCACTTACGGTGTCTCTCTTCCATCTGGGAGATCAGCTTCAGTGAGTCGTCCGTCGGCAGCGCTGCCGCAACGATTCGCTCGAACGCGTCGGCGAAAGTCCCCACTTCACCGACGCCCTCAACGTAGGACGACCCGATGAGATTCTCCAGCAGAACCACGTCTGGCATCGGTCCGGGAAAGCCGACGAGGCTGAAGCCGCCGACACTACCCGGGTGGGGTGTGCCGTCGAGTGGCATCACCTGGAGTGTCACATGCGGCATCTCCGAGACGTCCAGCAGTCTGCGCAGCTGCTCGCGCATGGTCGTCGGCCGTGTGGCGAACCTCTGGTGCAGCACGGCTTCGTGGATGATCGCCCAGAGCTTCAGCGGCCCGGACGGACGGGTGAGTACGGCCTGTCGGGCCTGGCGGACCTCTGCGAGCGCGGCGACTTCCTCCGGCGTGCGCGTGATCGCGTTGGCGGCGATGGTCTCCCGTGCGTAGGCGGCGGTCTGAAGAAGGCCGGGAATGAGCAGCGGTGCGAACTCGCGCACGCTCGCGGCATCGGATTCGAGCGAGATGTAGTCCGCGTACGTGGGCGACACGATGCCGCTGTATGTCTGCCACCAGCCCTGCTTGCGGGCGTCCTTGGCGAGTCCTTCCAGGGCCGCGACCACCTCTTGGTCATCAACCCCGTACACCCTGAGCAGTTCGGCCACTTCCGTCGGCCGGACATGACCGTTGGCGGTCTCGATCCGGGACAACTTGGGACCGAGCCACCCAAGTGCTTCGGCTGCCGAGTCGAGGGTGAGGCCGGCAGCGTTCCGATACCGGCGGAGAGCTTCGCCGAGTCGGCGTCGGCGGACTGTGGGAACTGGTCGCGCGTTTGGCATGCCAGGAGTCTGGCAGCGCCCCACGTGCAAGTCGACGCAGCAGGCCACTGGGCAATCAATTTAGGTGACAAACTTGCGAGTCACTTGCGAGGTTTGCAATGTCTGCGGTCAAGTTGGCTCTACAGGGCATGAGTTGAAGCCCAGGGTGAGAAGTCGAGCGCGGCCCAGCGCCGCAGGCTGGAGGCGTCATGTTCGGCATGGCCGACGAGGAAGACCACGACCCGCAGTCCCCGCCACCTGCCGTCGGGCACTATGTGCGCTACCGGAGCCGCGGCTTCGCGGCACACATCAACGCCTCCGGACCGAACCTCCGCTCCGTACGTGAGCTCACCGCCAAGGCCTTGGCCGAACTGAGCGTGCAGGGGGACGTGGCCGACGCCGCGCAGCTCGTCGTGTCGGAGCTCGTCGGGAACGCCGTCCGAGCCTGCGGGGATCACGTGCCCGTCGTGGTGGAGGTGTACGCCGCGGCTTTCGGGGTCGCGGTCAATGTCCATGACCCGGACCCCGCACCGTTCCGCGCCGTCGCGGCATCGCGCTGGACGACGCGGAGGCCGAGGCCGGCCGTGGCCTCGCGCTGCTGGATCTGCTCGCGCCGGGCTGGCACGTGGTCCGGTCGTCGATCGGCAAGCAGATCCGGTGCCGGGTCCCCTGCCCCGCCGGGTGAGCCCTGCCCTGCCGGGCCGTGTCGATGCATCCTCGTTGTAGGTACGATTCAAAAAATGTAGGTACTTTCCCTGATGGTTGTCGAAGGGAGCCCCGATGAGCACCATCTCCGTCCGAGAGTTCTCGTACAACCCGAGTGCCGTCTTCGCCCGGGTGGAAAAGGGCGAGGCGATTCAGGTGACGAGACACGGCAACGTCATCGCGATACTGCTTCCCGGTACCGGGGCCTCGGAGCGCTATGCCTCGCTTGTCGCGCAGGGGCAGATCAGGCTGAAGCCGGCCACGACGGCCGATCTCGACCGGCTGCCGGCCTGTGAGCCGCCGGAAGATGTCTCTCCCCTGGACATTCTGCTCGCCGAGCGTGAGGACGATCCGCGTTGATCTACATGGACAGCTCGGCGATCGTCACTCTGCTGAGCGGGCGCGAGCATGCTCGTGAGCTGCGAGCACATCTCGCGGGGCGGCCGGTGGCACCCCTGGCGACCAGCAGTCTCGGCTTTGTGGAGACCGTTCGGACACTGGACCGGGTCGGTAGCTTCCCTCGGCTCATGGGGGACCTGACCCGGGACTTCACCGAGATCCTCCTGACCGATGAGGTACGGGACGCGGCTGCCGCCCTGTCGGGAAGAGTCCGGACGCTCGACGCGATCCACGTGGCCAGTGCCCAGGTGCTGGGAGCGTCGCTCGACGTACTCATCAGTTACGACAAACGGATGCTGGAGGTTGCCGAGGGCGTCGGCCTCCCCGTCGAAGCGCCGGGCTTTCGCTGAGGCACTTGCCGGTGCGGGAAGCGTTCATCCGGACCGGGTGCTGTAGGAACCCCACAGTGCCCGGAGGAAGGCGCTGTCAGGGGCCGATTGCTCGTGGAGCGCCTGGTACCGATAGGTTTTCGATGTACCAGACCGCTAGGGAAAGGGTGATCCGTTGAGCCGCTCGGTTCTCGTCACCGGAGGAAACCGGGGCATCGGCCTCGCCATCGCCCGCGCATTCGCCGACAACGGCGACAAGGTCGCGATCACCTGTCGCTCCGGCGAGCCGCCCGCGGTGCTCACCGAGGCCGGTGTTCTCGCGGTCCGTTGCGACATCACCGACGCCGAGCAGGTGGAGCAGGCCTACAAGGAGATCGAGGAGAAGCACGGTCCCGTGGAGGTGCTGGTCGCCAACGCCGGTATCACCAAGGACCAGTTGCTGATGCGGATGTCCGAGGACGACTTCACGTCCGTCCTCGACACCAACCTCACCGGCACCTTCCGGGTCGTCAAGCGCGCCAACCGCGGCATGCTGCGAGCCAAGAAGGGCCGTGTCGTCCTCATCTCCTCCGTCGTCGGGCTCCTCGGCTCGGCCGGGCAGGCGAACTACGCCGCGTCCAAGGCGGGTCTGGTCGGCTTCGCCCGGTCGCTGGCCCGTGAGCTCGGTTCCCGGAACATCACTTTCAACGTCGTCGCGCCCGGTTTTGTCGACACCGACATGACGCAGGTGCTCACCGAGGAGCAGCGCAAGGGCATCGTGTCCCAGGTGCCGCTCGGCCGCTACGCGCAGCCCGAGGAGATCGCCGCCGCGGTGCGCTTCCTCGCCTCCGACGACGCGTCGTACATCACTGGAGCCGTCATCCCCGTTGACGGCGGATTGGGCATGGGTCACTGATCACCATGAGCGGAATTCTCGACGGCAAGCGCATCCTCATCACCGGTGTGCTGATGGAGTCGTCCATCGCTTTCCACACCGCCAAGGTGGCCCAGGAGCAGGGTGCCGAGATCATCCTGACCGCCTTCCCCCGGCCCACGCTGACGGAGCGCATCGCCAAGAAGCTGCCCAAGCCGGCCAAGGTCATCGAGCTGGACGTGACCAACGCCGAGCACCTCGACCGGCTCGCCGGCCTGGTCAAGGAGGAGCTCGGTTCGCTCGACGGCGTCGTCCACTCCATCGGCTTCGCGCCGCAGGACGCGCTCGGCGGCAACTTCCTCAACACCCCGTTCGAGTCCGTCGCCACGGCGATGCACGTCTCGGCGTTCTCGCTGAAGTCGCTCGCCATGGCCTGCAAGCCGCTGATGAGCGAGGGCGGCTCGATCGTCGGCCTCACCTTCGACGCGCAGTTCGCCTGGCCGCAGTACGACTGGATGGGCCCGGCCAAGGCCGCGCTGGAGGCCACCTCCCGCTACCTCGCCCGTGACCTGGGCAAGGACGGGCTGCGCTGCAACCTGGTCTCCGCCGGACCGATCGGCTCGATGGCCGCCAAGTCCATCCCGGGCTTCGGCGAGCTCGCCGACGTGTGGAACACCCGCTCCCCGCTGGCGTGGGACATGTCCGACCCGGAGCCGGCCGGCCGTGCCGTCGTCGCGCTGCTCTCGGACTTCTTCCCGAAGACCACGGGCGAGATCATCCACGTCGACGGTGGCGTGCACATGATGGGTGCCTGATCCCTTACGACGGGCCCTGACACAGCCGCGTACCGCCTCCGAGCAGGCGGAACGCGGCTGTTCCGTGTCCGCGCCCGGCTCCGGCCCGCTCAAGTCGAAAAGATGGTCGATCCACCGCAGAATGTGGTGAACCGGACTTCGGGTCGGGCTACGGGGAGGAGGTCGCCATGCGCTCCACACGTCGCCGGACCGGGATACTGCTGGCGGCCTCCATAGCCGTCGCCGCACTCGCCGCCCCGGTGGGGATATCCGTGGCGGGACGGGCGGGAGCCGGGGCATCCGCCCCTGACGCCCCCACCCCGGATCCCGCCGGAGCCGAATGCCGTACGTCGGTCCGGGGCTCCCGGGTCGTCGCCTACTGCCACAACCCGTACCCCTCCACCGACCGCGTACAACTGCACACCGAGTGCCGCCGCTGGTGGGACATAGACGCCGATGCCACGCCGGTCGACGTGGGCCCCGGGCGGACCGTGCGGCTCGACGACCGCTGCTGGAAGGAAGTCGGCTCCGTCTGGGTCACGCACCGGGTGCAGGACACCTGACGGCCCTGGGGCCGCCGGACGGACCTCAGGCCTGATCCACCGGACAGCTCAGCGCATGGCTCGCGGCCTCGGACGCCGCCGTCTCCCCGTCGCCCGCCCGGATCGCCTCGACCAGCCTGCCGTGGTCCATGTGGTTCTCCGGCCGCAGTTCATGACCGATGTCGCCCCTGAGATAGTCGCGCAGCAGATCGCCCAGGTCGGCGTAGAGGCCGGTCAGCACGTCGTTGTGCGAGGCGGCGACCACGGCCAGATGCAGCGTCGCGTCCGCCGCGACGAACGCCTCGGCGTCACCCGCGGCCCAGGTCTCCTCCCGGCGCGCCATGAGCGCGTCCAACTGCTTCAGATCCCGCTCGGTGCGCCGGGCGGCGGCCAGCCTCGCCGCCGACGACTCCAGGGTGGAGCGCAGCTCGGCGATGTGGCGCGGATCGGCGGAGGCGAAGCGGCGGTGCATCACCCCGGCCAGCTCGCTGGTGGCGACGACATAGGTGCCCGAACCCTGCCGGATGTCCAGCAGCCCGTTGTGCGCGAGGGCGCGCACGGCCTCCCGGACGGTGTTGCGGGCCACCCCCAGCTGCTCCACCAGTTCGGGCTCGGTGGGAATGCGTGAACCCACGGGCCACTCGCCCGAGGTGATCTGATTCCTGAGCTGGGCAATCACCTGGTCGGCGAGTGCCGAACGCCGCGGAGACGTCAGCGCCATGGTGCTCCTTGGTCGGGTTGCTGGGGTGATGGGGAAGGACGGGAGTTGCTGTGGTTGCGTGCCCGGGGCGAATGGTCTCAGAGAGGCTCCGGGCTGATTGGACAATCAATCATCCCATGATTCTATGATGGGCCTCATGCCCGAAGACGAGACCCGGCCCCAGACCCGGAACCCGAGCCCCGCCACCACGATGGACGCGCCCACGAAACCCACGGCCTCGCCGACCCGACAGGACCCGCAGACGGCACAGGCCGCCGACGGACCCTCTGTCTGGGTGCTCCGGCTGGTCGTCGTCGGCCTGGTCCTCACCGCGCTCAACCTCCGCCCCGCCATCACCAGCCTCGGCGCCCTCCTCGAAGAGGTACGGGACGGGCTGCACATGAGCGGCAGCGTGGCCGGTGTCCTCACCTCCGTACCGCCGCTCTGCTTCGCGGCCTTCGGCATCATGGCGCCGCGCCTCGCCCGCCGCTTCGGCCCGGGGGCGGTCGTCTGCGCCGGCATGACGGCCATCACCGCCGGTCTGGTGATCCGGCCGCTCGTCGGCGGGACGGCCGGCTTCCTCGCCGCGAGCGCCCTCGCCCTCATGGGCATCGCCGTCAGCAACGTCCTGATGCCGGTGATCGTCAAGCGCTGGTTCCCGGACCGGGTCGGCTCCATGACCGGGCTCTACTCGATGGCCATGGCCCTCGGCACCTCGCTCGCCGCCGCGGTGACCGTGCCGATGACCAGCGCGATGGGCGGCAGCTGGCGGCTGGGGCTCGGCGTCTGGGCCGCGCTCGCCGCCGTCGCGATCCTGCCCTGGATCCCGGTGGTACGGGACCGGACCGGCGCCCCGGGGCAGCCCGCCGCCCAGCACACAGGCACCCCGGCCCTCAAGATCACCCGCAGCCGTACCGCCTGGGCCCTCGCCTGCTTCTTCGGCCTCCAGGCCACCGCCGCGTACATCGCCATGGGATGGATGCCGCAGATCTTCCGCGACGCCGGGGTCTCGGCCGGTACGGCGGGTGTGCTGCTGGCCGTGACCATGGCGATGGGCGTACCGCTCGCCTTCGTCATCCCCAGGGTCGCGACCCGGATGAAGAACCAGGGCCCGATCGTCGTCTTCCTCGGCAGCTGCGGTCTCATCGGCTACGCGGGCCTCTACCTCGCCCCGGCCGGCGGGGCCTGGGCCTGGGCGGTGCTCCTCGGCATCTCGAACTGCTCCTTCCCGCTCGCCCTGACCATGATCGGCATGCGTACGCGCACCGGCGCGGGAGTGGTCCGGCTGTCCGCGTTCGCCCAGTCCGTCGGCTATCTGATCTCGATCCCGGGACCGCTGCTGATCGGTGTGCTCTACCAGCACAGTGGCGGCTGGGAGCTGCCGATCGCACTGATGGCGGGCCTCATGCTGCCGCAGATGGCGGTCGGAATCCTGGCCGGGCGGGACCGGACGATCGAGGACGAGTGCTGAGATGCGAGACTGAGCCCATGTCTCCTGTGCTCGACCCGAACCCCCAGAACGGTCAGAAGAAGCTCCTCCTCGTACTCGGAGCGATGCTGCTGATCACCGTGATCGTCGCAGTGATCGCCTCGATCGCGTCCCCCTGAGCCACTCGGCCGCCGATGGTGGGGTTGACCCCCGCGTCCCCTAGGGGGCCAAGGTCAGGGTGAAGTGGGTGGGTCGCCGGATGGGAACCCCGGGCCCGGATCCGTAGATTTTCGGTATCAGTACCGATGACCCACGGAGGCGGACATGCCGGCCCCAACGCACACCCGGACCACCCATCCGGCCACGGGCAGTGTCGAGGTGCGGCTGCCGTGGTGGGCCATCGCGCTGCCCGCGCTCGCGTTCGCCGCACTGCTGCTGCTGATCGTGGGAACCGGTGAGGCGCACGCCGCGACCACCGACCCGGCGGTCGGCCGATTGCTCGCGCGAATCGCGGCCCTGGTGACCGGCTGACCGTGCCCGAGCACCCCGCACAGGCCCGTCAACACCCTGCGCCGGACGGCACATTTCATGCGAAGCTGAGGTGTATGAGCGTCGATACACCTCGCAGGATCGTCCTTCTCAGGCATGCAAAGGCGGAATGGTCGCAGGACTCCGACCACGAGCGGCCGCTCGCGGAGCGCGGCCGCAAGGATGCCCCGGTCGCAGGCCGCAAACTCGTCGACTCCGGCATCGACCTCGATCTGGCCCTCTGCTCCACCGCCGCCAGGACGCGCGAGACGTGGAAGCTGGCCGTCCACGAGATGCCGCACCGTCCCAGGACCGTGTACGAGGAGCGGCTCTACGAGGCGTCCCTCGGTGAGCTCATCGCCCTGATCAACGAGATCCCCGACGATGTGCACGACCTCCTGGTCATCGGCCACAACCCCGGCATGCATGCGGTCGCCGACGCACTCTCGGAGTCGGCCGAGGGCGATGCCCTGACCCGGATGACCCGCGGCGGCTTCCCCACCGCGGCGTTCGCCGTCGTCGAGTTCACCGGCTCCTGGAAGGGCGTGGAGCACGGAGTGGGCAGGCTGGTCGAGTACTGGACGCCCAACGACTGATCCCGCTGTCGTACGGAGCAGGGCCCCGGCGTTTCCCGCGCCGGGGCCCTGCTCCGTATGCGCGAACGCGTCAGTCGACGAGACCGTCGGCGGCCTCGACCTCCTCGCGGGTGATGCCGAGCAGATACAGCACGGTGTCCAGGAACGGCACGTTCACCGCGGTGTGCGCGGCCTCGCGGACCACCGGCTTGGCGTTGAAGGCCACCCCGAGCCCGGCGGTGTTCAGCATGTCCAGGTCGTTCGCACCGTCACCGATCGCGACGGTCTGCGCCAGCGGCACCCCGGCCTGCGCGGCGAAACTGCGCAGCAGCCGCGCCTTGCCGGCCCGGTCGACGATGTCGCCGACGACCCGGCCCGTCAGCTTTCCGTCGACCACTTCCAGGGTGTTGGCAGAGGCGAAGTCGAGCCCGAGCCGCTCCTTCAGATCGTCGGTGACCTGGGTGAACCCGCCCGAGACCACACCCACTTGGTAGCCGAGCCGCTTCAGCGTACGGATCAGGGTGCGCGCGCCCGGCGTCAGCCGCACCTCGGCACGCACCTTGTCCACCACCGACACGTCGAGCCCGGCCAGCAGCGCCACCCGTGCGTGCAGCGACTGCTCGAAGTCGAGCTCGCCGCGCATCGCCTGCTCGGTCACCTCGGCGACCTTGTCCTCGCAGCCCGCGTGAGCGGCGAACAGTTCGATGACCTCGTCCTGGATGAGCGTCGAGTCGACGTCCATGACGACCAGCCGCTGCGCCCGGCGGCTCAGCCCGGCCGACACCACTGCCACATCGACACCGATGCCGGCGGCCTCCGTCGCCAGTGCGGTCCGCAGCTCCTCGGTCCCGGTGCCGGACACCGCGAACTCGACTGCCGTGACCGGGTACTTCGCGAGCCGGAAGATGCGGTCGATATTGCCGCCGGTGGAGGTGATCGTGGCCGCTATGGCGGCGGTCGACTCCGCAGTCAGCGGGTGCCCGAGCACCGTCACATGGGAACGCCCGTCGCCACGCGGCCGGTTGTCACCCGTGCCGGAGATGATCTCGGCCTGGAGTTTCAGCGACTCGGCCCAGCTGTGCACGGTCGCCCGCAGATCGCCCTCGGTGGTACCGCCCGCGGTGGGGGTGGTGACCAGCGCGCACAGGACGATGCGGCCACGGGTGACGACCTGCTCGATGTCGACGACATCGACCGAGTAGGCGGCGAGGGTGTCGAAGAGCCCGGCGGTGATGCCGGGGCGGTCCTTCCCGAAGATCTTCACGAGAAGGGTGGGAGTGTCGGTGCCCCGACGGGACTCGGGGGGCTCAGGGGACTCAGAAGACGAGGAGGACCGAGGTGGCTGAGATGCGCTCATGGTGCCTCCCACCGTATCGGTCCGCCGCGAGGCGCCGGAGGCCCGTCCCGAGGACCGGACAGCGCGTCGGCTCCGTACCCCCGCCCGGAGCACATGGCCGGTGACGGACCGCGTGCGTCCGGATCCGTCGGGTGGCCGCGGACGGAAAGCAGGCGGGCCGGGGACGGAATATCAGGCGGGCCGGGGACGCCCCGGATATTCCTTTTGCTGGCGGTTCGTGCGTACTCGGGGTGCTTACCGCGCACTGCTCCCTTTATTCGTGTCAGCACCGTAACGATGCAGGTCTCGGCAGGGTCTTCGCCCCGCCCGACTTTCGTATCCGGGACTGGTCCTGGAATAGTTCCTCACGATGTTCAGCATCCCTAGGCCCCCTGTGACGGGGGCGACTCGGGGGACAACTAGTGGGGCGCGGAGTGCCGGAACTCGTACTGGAATTGAATGGAAGGACCTGGACGCTCGATCCGTCCAGGTCGTACACCCTCGGGCGCGATCCGCAGGGCGACCTGACGATCGACGAAGCCAGGGTGTCGTGGCGGCATGCCACGATCAGCTGGGATGGCCGGAGTTGGTCCATCGAGGACCACGGCAGCACCAACGGCACGTATGCGCAGGGCAGCCGGATCCAGCGGCTGGAGATCGGCCCCGGCTCCGTCGTGCACCTGGGCAACGCCACTGACGGCCCGCGGCTGAGTCTCACCGCCGCGGCGGGTGCCGGTGTGTACAGCGGGCAGGGCGCGGGTGCCCAGCAGGCCCCCGCCCCACAGCCCCAGCAGGGCTGGCCCGGCCGGCAGGACCCTGCTCCGCAGCAACCGCAGCAGGGATGGCAGCAGCAGGCACCCCAGGGCCCGCCGCAGCAGCAGCCCGTACAGCCGCAGGTCCCGCAGCAGCAGGGCATGGCGAGGACGCCCGGCGCGGGCGGTCCCGGCGGGGCCGCGGGGGCCCCGCCGGTGCACGGCGACCGCAGCCCGACCACGTTCCACCAGCTGGCCCTCGGCCGCGTCATGCGCATCGGTCGTGCGCTGGAGAACGAACTGGTCGTCTCCGACCTCCAGGTCTCGCGCCACCACGCCGAATTCCACGCGACCCCCGACGGCCGCTTCGAGATCCGTGACCTCGGATCCCACAACGGCACGTACGTCAACGGTCAGCCGCTCGCCAAGTCCGGCTCCGCGCTCATCGGCCCCAACGACATCGTCGGCGTCGGTCACTCGACCTTCCGCCTGGTCGGCGACCGGCTGGAAGAGTTCGTCGACACCGGTGAGGTCTCCTTCTCCGCCCGTCACCTCACGGTGACGGTCGACGGCGGGAAGCAGATCCTCAAGGACGTCTCCTTCGGCGTCCCGGAGAAGTCGCTCGTCGCGGTCATCGGCCCGTCGGGATCCGGCAAGTCCACCCTGCTCAAGGCACTCACCGGCTACCGGCCCGCCAACCAGGGCGACGTCCTCTACGACAACCGGAACCTGTACAAGCAGTTCGCCGAGCTGCGCCAGCGCATCGGTCTGGTCCCGCAGGACGACATCCTGCACAAGGAACTCACCGTCACCAAGGCACTCAAGTACGCGGCCAAGCTCCGCTTCCCCGCGGACACCACCGAGGCCGAGCGCCAGGCCCGGATCCTCGAAGTCCTCGCCGAGCTCAAGCTCGACATCCACAAGGACAAGAAGGTCACCTCGCTCTCCGGCGGACAGCGCAAGCGCGTCTCCGTCGCCCTGGAGCTGCTCACCAAGCCGTCGCTGATCTTCCTGGACGAGCCGACCTCCGGCCTCGACCCGGGCATGGACCGCGATGTCATGCAGCTGCTGCGCGGACTGGCCGACGACGGCCGCACCGTCCTGGTCGTCACGCACTCCGTCGCAGAGCTGGCGATCTGCGACAAGCTGCTCGTCATGGCGCCGGGCGGTTCCGTCGCCTACTTCGGCCCGCCGGAGGAAGCGCTCAACTTCTTCGGCTACACCACCTGGGCCGACGTCTTCTCCGCGTTCGAGAACTACCGCGACTACGACTGGGCGGGCCGCTGGCGCGGTTCGCAGCACTACCAGATGTACGCCGCGGACATCGACGCCGTCGCCGCGCAGTCCGTACACATGCCGCCCCCGCAGCAGATGCGCCCGCCGAAGCCGCAGAGCTGGTCGGCCCAGCTGTGGACGCTGATGCGCCGATACGTCTCGGTGATCGCGTCCGACAAGGGCTTCATGGGCCTGATGGTGATCCTGCCCGCCGTGCTCGGCATCGTCAGCGTGGTCATCCCGGCCAAGTTCGGCCTGGCCCCGCCGGACCCGCCGTCCCGGTTCAACAGCGCCGCTGGAACGATCATGCTGATCCTCGCGGTCGGCATGTGCTTCTCCGGCGCGGCCAACTCCGTACGAGAACTGATCAAGGAACGCGTCATCTACGAACGGGAACGGGCCACCGGCCTGTCCCGCTCCGCCTATCTGATGTCCAAGGTGATCGTCCTCGGCGTGATCACCGCCATCCAGGGCGTCATCATCTGCGGCATCGGCTTCGCCACCCGCGAGCTCCCGGCCGAGGGCCTGATCATGCCGCCGGCCGTCGAGATCTGCCTGACGATCATCGCGCTCGGCTTCACCTCGATGATGTTCGGCCTGGTGATCTCCTCGCTGGTGAAGACCGCCGAGAAGACCATGCCGCTGCTGGTCATGTTCGCGATCGTCCAGGTCGTCTTCACCGGCATCCTCTTCCAGGTGTTCGGCTCGCCCGGCCTGGAGCAGTTCGCCTGGCTGATGCCGTCCCGCTGGGCCATCGCCGGCGCGGGCACGACGCTGGACCTCTCGCACCTCATGGCGCCCTGGGACCCGAAGAACCCGACCGATCTGGACCCGCTGTGGGAGCACTCGGCCGGCCAGTGGGGGATCAACATCTCGGTACTGCTGCTGCTCGGCATCGTCTGCGGCGTCGTGGTCTCGCGACTGCTGCGCCGCCACGAGCCGGAGGTCATGCGCAAGTAGGCGCGGACACACCGGCACCGGACGCCGAAGGGCGGCACCCCGCGCGGGTGCCGCCCTTCGGCGTATGCGGATGCCGTCCGGCGAACCGCGGCGCCGGTCAGTACGCGCTGTTGACGTTGTCGATCGAGCCGTACTTGTCGGCCGCGTAGTTGGCCGCGGCCGTGATGTTGGCGACCGGGTCGTAGATGTTCGACGAGGTGCCGGGGACGTGGTACGCGTCGAACGTCGGCCGGATGACCTGGAGCAGACCGCAGGACGGGGTGCCGTTCTGGGCGTTGATGTCCCAGCCGTTGACCGCGTTCGGGTTGCCGGTCGACTCGCGCATGATGTTGCGGTGCAGACCGTCGTACGAGCCGGGGATGCCGTGGGCCCGCATGATGTCCAGGGCCTGGTTGATCCAGCCGTCCAGGTTGTTGGCGTAGACCGGGGTACGGACCTCGGAGCGGCTGGCGGCCTGCGTCTCGGTGCGCTTCGCGGCGACGGCCTCGGCCTTCACCCGGGCGGCGGCCTCGGCCTTCGCCTTGGCCTTCGCCTCGGCCTTGGCCTTGATCCTGGCGGCCTCGGCGGCCTTGGCCTTCGCGGCGGCGGCCTTCTTGGCCTTGGCGAGGTCTGCGGCCTTCACCAGCTTCTCGGCGGTGGAGTGCTGCTCGATGATGCTGGCCTGCACGGCCTTGGCCTGCGGAGTTCCGGCGACCGACGCGAAGACCACGGGCTCGGCGGACACGGGGGTCGCGGCCTCGGGCTTGGGGTCGGCGTTGGCGGGGACGAGCGAGAACGAGAGAGCGGCGACGGCCATGGCGGAGATACCCGCGACGGAGAGCTTCTGGGTCTTGTTCAGGCGACGACGACGGCCGGGGATGCTGGACACGGACATACAGACATACCTCTTCGAATCGCGGGAGTCCTCACGGAGGACGAAGACGGGAAGCGGCGTTCTCGCATCTCCGTCGGGGACGAGTGCAATTCTTAGCGCCAGCAAAATCCGGTGGCAAAGGTGTGACGTACGAACCCCGGTAGTGGATCGCGACCCCGCTCGAACGGGTCGGACCGTGCTCATGACCACTGATGTCGCGCTTATGCGTCCACTAGTGGGCTTCGTAAGTGACGTGGGTCCTATGCGCGGCCTCACATCGGGCGGGTAACAACCTCACCAACCGTTGCTCCAGCAATTCGGAGTGTTAGATTCCGCCCGGGTGCGGACCCATGACGCGTCTCCGCTCCTGTTGTGCACGGCAGTCGGACCTAGTCCCTGCGCCCTAATCCGCAGCCTTCCACAGGCCGATACGGCGTTCGAACGCCGCCGGTACGGTGAGGCCATGAGCCATCGCCCACCGTCGGGTCTCGCAGCCGTGAGCGCCGCGCTGCTCGCCATGAGCCGGCATCTCGAAGTGCGCGACGTCCTGAAGACGATCGTCGCCTCGGCCCGCGAACTGCTGGACGCCGAGTACGCCGCCCTGGGCGTCCCCGACGACCACGGAGGCTTCGCCCAGTTCGTCGTCGACGGAGTCAGCGACGAGCAGTGGAAGGCCATCGGCCCGCTGCCCAGACAGCACGGCATCCTCGCCGCGATGCTCCACGAGGCCAAGCCCGAGCGGCTCGCCGATGTCCGCAAGGACCCCCGCTTCGAGGGCTGGCCCGCCGCCCACCCCGACATGTCCGACTTCCTGGGCCTGCCCATCAGGGACGGCGAGGAGATCATCGGCGCGCTCTTCCTCGCCAACAAGCGCTGCCCCAAACCCGAGGGCAGCTGCGGCTTCACCGCCGAGGACGAGGAGCTGCTGGCCATCCTCGCCCAGCACGCGGCGATCGCCCTCACCAACGCCCGCCTCTACGAACGGAGCCGGGAGCTCACCATCGCCGAGGAGCGCTCCCGGCTCGCCCACGAGCTGCACGACGCGGTCAGCCAGAAGCTCTTCTCGCTGCGGCTGACGGCCCAGGCCGCCACCGCCCTGGTGGACCGCGATCCGGCCCGCGCCAAGGGCGAGCTCCAGCAGGTCGCCGCGCTCGCCGCGGAAGCCGTGGACGAACTGCGCGCCGCCGTCGTCGAGCTGCGCCCCGCGGCGCTCGACGAGGACGGCCTCATCGCCACCCTCCGCACCCAGATCCAGGTCCTGGACCGGGCCCACACGGCCCGGGTCACCTTCGAGAGCCTCGGCATCCGGGCCCTGCCCGCCGCCCAGGAGGAGGCACTGCTCCGGGTCTCCCAGGAAGCCCTGCACAACGCACTGCGCCACTCCGGGGCGGAGCACGTCGGTGTCACGCTGGCCCGGCACGGCGGCGGCACACTGCTGCGGATCACCGACGACGGCGCGGGCTTCGAACCCGCGGCGACCCGGCAGGCGGGCCGGCATCTGGGCCTGGTCTCGATGCGGGACCGCGCGAACGGCGTCGGCGGAAGGCTCACCGTTGAATCGGCGCCCGGCAAGGGCACCACGATCGAGATGGAGGTACCCGGTGGCTGACAGGATCATCAGGGTGCTGCTGGTCGACGACCACCAGGTGGTCCGCCGCGGTCTGCGTACGTTCCTGGAGGTCCAGGACGACATAGAGGTGGTCGGCGAAGCGGCCGACGGTGCCGAAGGGGTGGCCAGGACGGAGGAGCTCCGCCCCGATGTCGTCCTGATGGACATCAAGATGCCCGGCACCGACGGCATCGAGGCCCTGCGCAGGCTCCGCGAGCTGGAGAACCCCGCCAAGGTCCTCATCGTCACCAGCTTCACCGAGCAGCGCACCGTGGTCCCCGCCCTGCGCGCCGGAGCCTCCGGTTACGTGTACAAGGACGTCGACCCGGATGCCCTGGCCGGTGCCATCCGTTCGGTGCACGCCGGCCATGTCCTGCTCCAGCCGGAGGTCGCGGGAGCCCTGCTGGCCCAGGAGGACCCGGGCAGCGGTACGGGCCGGGGGAGCACGCTCACCGAACGGGAGCGGGAGGTGCTGGGCCTGATCGCCGACGGCCGTTCCAACCGCGAGATCGCGCGGGCGCTGGTCCTCTCCGAGAAGACCGTCAAGACACACGTCTCGAACATCCTGATGAAGCTGGATCTCTCGGACCGGACCCAGGCGGCCCTCTGGGCCGTCCGGCACGGGGCGGCGAGCTGACCGGACCCACGGTCATACGTCGCCGGACGAGGTGCACCCCGCCCGTCCGGCGACCTCCGGGCCCGCCCGCCAGGGCCTACCGCTCCCGCTCGCGCTCCTCCACATACGCGTTGTATGCGGCGACCTGCGCCCGCCGGGCCACCCGCTCCACCGGCCGCAGCGCCTCGCCCCGGGCCGCGATCTCCGCAGCGCTCACCGCGCCGCCGTGCCCGTTCTCGTACGCCACCGAGATCAGCAGCCCCACCCGCTGCGCCAGCTCCAGCACCCGCACCGCCCGCGGCGGATATCCCGGAGCCAGCACCTCGCGCCCCCGCTCCGCCCGTGCCCGGTACGCGTCCACCGCGGCCTCGGCCACCGGCCCCGAACCGGCCACGTCCAACCGCGACAGCACCGCCGTCGCGTCCCGCAAGCCCTCGGCGAGCTCCCGCTCCGCCTCGCTCAGCGACGGCACATCGGCCGGCGGCGCCTCCCGTACCGGCAGACAACGCCACACCACCTCGACGTGCAGATCCCCCTCCGGCCCCGCCTCACGCACCTCGGGAACCAGCCCGTACGGCGCGCCGAAGGCCACCACCGCCTCCTCGGCCTCCAGCGCCCGCGCGTTGAACTCCGGCGGACCGCTCAGCCCCAGCGGATGCCCGGGAGCCGGCAGCGCCACCCGGAAACCCGTCACCCCCAGATTCCGCAACCGTCCGAGCGCCAGCGTGAGCCCGACCGGCCCCGCCTCGCCCGGCAGTCCCTCGACACGGTGCACCGCGTCCTCCCCGACAATGGCGAGCACCGCCTCGTCCGGCGACACCAGTCCCGCCAGAAGCGCGTTTCCCCAAGCGGCCAACAGCCCTGAGCGTGGTTCCGAAAGCATGGGAACAGCCTAGGGAACGGGCCCGGGGCCTGTCGTCACGCGGGCCCAGCGCCGGGAGCACTCGTACGGTGGCGTAGATTTCCCTGGGAGCTGTGCCCACAGGCACCGACGATCTCGACACTGCATGGGGAGACAACGCGCCATGAGCGATGTACTGGAGCTGGTGGACGTATCCGTGGTCCGCGACGGACGCGCTCTGGTGGACGACGTCTCCTGGTCGGTCAAGGAAGGGGAGCGCTGGGTCATCCTCGGACCGAACGGCGCCGGCAAGACCACCCTCCTCAACATCGCGTCCAGCTACCTCTTCCCGAGCACCGGCACCGCCAAGGTCCTCGGCGAGCAGCTCGGCGGCGTCGGCACCGACGTCTTCGAGCTCCGCCCCCGCATCGGCATCGCGGGCATCGCCATGGCCGAGAAGCTGCCCAGGCGCCAGACCGTGCTGCAGACGGTGCTCACCGCCGCGTACGGCATGACCGCCACCTGGCACGAGAACTACGAGGCCGTCGACGAGGAGCGGGCCCGCGCCTTCCTCGACCGGCTCGGCATGACCGAGTACCTCGACCGCAAGTTCGGCACCCTGTCCGAGGGCGAACGCAAGCGCACCCTGATCGCCCGCGCCATGATGACCGACCCCGAACTGCTGCTCCTCGACGAGCCGGCGGCGGGACTCGACCTCGGCGGACGCGAGGACCTGGTCCGCCGCCTCGGCCGGCTGGCCCGCGACCCGTACGCCCCCTCCATGATCATGGTCACCCACCATGTCGAGGAGATCGCCCCCGGGTTCACCCACGTCCTGATGATCCGCCAGGGCAAGGTGCTCGCCGCGGGCCCCATGGAGACCGAACTCACCTCCCGCAACCTCTCCCTCTGCTTCGGTCTGCCGCTCGTCGTCGAGCACGCCGGCGACCGCTACACGGCCCATGGACTGCCCCTCTCGTAGGCAGGGCCGACGACAGTTCCGGGCCCGGAGGGCCCAACGGGCGCAGTGGCGCGCTTGCGCCCTGTCCGCGAGGGCGTTCGCGGTTCTACCATGACCACGTGGACATCGACGCGTGGGTGTGGTGGCTGATCGGCGCGGTGGGACTGGGCATCCCCCTCGTCATGACCGCGATGCCCGAGTTCGGCATGTTCGCCGTCGGAGCGGTCGCCGCGGCAGTGGTCGCGGCACTCGGCGGCGGCATCGTGGCCCAGGTGCTGGTATTCGTCGTGGTCTCCGTGGCGCTCGTCGCCGTGGTCCGCCCCATCGCCGCCAGACACCGCACCGATCGTCCCCAACTCGCCACCGGCATCGATGCGCTGAAAGGCCGTCAGGCCGTCGTCCTGGAGCGGGTGGACGGCAGCGGCGGCCGGATCAAGCTGGCCGGGGAGATCTGGTCCGCCCGCGCACTCGACGAGGGCCAGAGCTTCGATCCGGGCCAACAGGTCGATGTCGTCGACATCGACGGAGCTACGGCAGTCGTCATGTGACCGAACCACCCACAAGGCAGAGCGCGTTCTGTCACACTCGATGTCGATCATCATGAGATCGGGGCCGGTACAGCATCCGGCTCCTCCCGCGAACTCGACCTCGAACATCGCGATCTGTCGGCAACCGAAGGGCAACGAGGAACACGATGCAACCGATCATCATCGTCCTGATCATTCTGGTGGTGCTCGTCTTCATCGCCCTGATCAAGACGATCCAGGTCATCCCGCAGGCCAGCGCCGCCATCGTGGAGCGCTTCGGCCGCTACACCCGCACGCTCAACGCAGGCCTGAACATCGTCGTTCCATTCATCGACTCCATCCGCAACCGCATCGACCTCCGTGAACAGGTCGTGCCGTTCCCGCCCCAGCCGGTGATCACCCAGGACAACCTGGTCGTCAACATCGACACCGTCATCTACTACCAGGTGACCGACGCCAGGGCCGCCACCTACGAAGTCGCCAGCTACATCCAGGCGATCGAGCAGCTCACCGTCACCACTCTCCGCAACATCATCGGTGGCATGGACCTGGAGCGGACCCTGACCTCCCGCGAGGAGATCAACGCGGCCCTGCGCGGAGTCCTCGACGAGGCCACCGGCAAGTGGGGCATCCGCGTCAACCGCGTCGAGCTCAAGGCGATCGAGCCGCCCACCTCCATCCAGGACTCGATGGAGAAGCAGATGCGCGCCGACCGTGACAAGCGCGCCGCGATCCTCCAGGCCGAAGGAACGCGCCAGTCCGCGATCCTCACCGCGGAGGGCGAGAAGCAGTCCGCGATCCTGCGCGCCGAAGGCGAGGCCAAGGCATCGGCCCTGCGAGCCGAGGGCGAGGCCCAGGCGATCCGTACGGTCTTCGAATCCATTCACGCCGGAGACCCGGACCAGAAGCTCCTCTCGTACCAGTACCTCCAGATGCTCCCGAAGATCGCCGAGGGCGACGCCAACAAGCTCTGGATCGTGCCCAGCGAGATCGGTGACGCCCTCAAGGGCCTCAGCGGCGCCTTCGGCAACCTCGGCAACGGCGCCCCGGGCTTCGACACGGGCAAGGAACGCCGGGAGCAGCCCCCGGTCGAATGACGCGTACACGCCCCGTGCATGATCGGTGCACCAAGCACCGATCATGCACGGGGGATTCGCCATGAATATCTGGGAGATGCTCGCCGTCTTCGCAGCGGGCATCAGCGCCGGCACGATCAACACGATCGTCGGCTCGGGGACGCTGATCACCTTCCCCGTGCTCCTCGCCACCGGTCTGCCCCCGGTCACGGCCACGGTCTCCAACGGCCTCGGCCTGATCCCCGGCTCGGTCAGCGGCGCCATCGGCTACCGCAAGGAACTCGAAGGACAGGGCCGCCGTGTCCTCAAGCTCTCCGTCGGCGCCCTCATCGGCGGCCTCACCGGCGCCACCCTCCTGCTGGCCCTGCCCTCCACGGCCTTCGAGACCATCGTGCCGGTCCTGGTGGCCCTGGCCCTCGTCCTGGTCATCCTGCAACCACGCATCAGCAAAGCAGTCCAGCGTCGACGCGAGCACAGCGGCACCCCCACCCGCTCCGACGGCGGACCGCTCCTGTTCGTCGGACTGATGCTCGCCAGCGTCTACGGCGGCTACTTCACCGCCGCCCAGGGGATCATCTACCTCTCCCTGATGGGCATGCTGCTCGACGACACCATGCAGCGACTCAACGCCGTCAAGAACGTGCTGGCCGCCGTCGTCAACAGCATCGCCGCGCTCTTCTTCCTCTTCGTCGCGGACTTCGACTGGACGGCCGTCGTGCTCATCGCGGTCGGCTCCGCGCTGGGCGGCCAGATAGGTGCCAGGATCGGCCGCCGCCTCAGCCCCGTGGTCCTGCGCGTCCTCATCGTCGCGGTCGGCACGGTCGCCATCGTCCAGCTGGTGCTCCGCTGACACACGGAAGCCCGTCTCCCCCGGAGACGGGCTTCCGCCACGACGAAATGCGTAGGCCGGCTACGCCGCGGCACTCTCCAGCCACTCCGGCAGCTCCGAACGCTCACCGGCCCCCAGCGCCAGCAGCATCGCCTGCGCGGGAGACGGCACGAACGGCTGACGCAGCAGCGGCATCCCCGCCTGCTCCGGCGTCCGGGCCGCCTTTCGGTGATTGTCCTCGGCACAGGACGCCACCGTGTTGAGCCAGGTGTCCTGACCCCCCTGGGCGCGCGGCACGACATGGTCGACGGTGCTCGCCCGCCGTCCGCAGTACGCGCACCGGTGCTGGTCCCGTATCAGCACACCCCTGCGGGACCACGGGGCATGTCTTCGGAACGGCACCCGTACGTACCGGCAGAGCCTGATCACCCGGGGCACCGGAATGTCCACGGCGGCACCACGCATACGGAGATCGGGATGCGACTGCTCGACGACGGCCTTGTCCTGCAGAATCAGCACCACCGCACGGTTCAGTGTCACCGTCGACAGCGGCTCGAAGCTCGCGTTCAGTACCAGCGTGTCCCGCATCTCGCCCACCTCCCGTGTGCCGCCCGCCCCCTGGCAGGCCCGGATCAACTCTGGCCGGGCGGGCCGTGATGGACAACGCAATAAAAATGCCCTGCCCTGATCTCTCCAAGACCAGGGCAGGGCAAACAGCGGGGGAACTCTCGGCTAGGCGGGACCCCGGACAGGCCTAGGCGGGGCCCGTGTACTCACCGATCAGCTGAGCACGGCCCAGCGTGTGGAACCGCAGATTGAACCCCACGACCGCGGGCGACGCATCGCTGTCGACCCCCAGCTTCTCGGTGTCCACCGCGTACACGGTGAACACATAGCGGTGGTTCTCACCGGCCGGCGGCGCGGCACCGCCGAACTCCTTCGATCCGTAGTCGTTACGGACCTGTACGGCACCGGGGGGCAGCCCCTCGAACTTCCCGCTGCCCGCGCCGGCCGGCAGTTCCATGACCGGCGCGGGGATGTCGAAGACCACCCAGTGCCAGAATCCGCTGCCGGTGGGGGCATCGGGGTCGAAGCAGGTCACGGCGAAACTCTTGGTCTGCGCCGGAAACCCTTCCCACCGCAGCTGCGGCGAGGTGTTCCCGGCCGCGAACACCTGAGCGTCCGCCAGCACGGCGCCGGGAGCGAGATCGTCGCTCACCACCGTGAACGACGGCACCTCCGGATGGAAGTCGTGCGGCAGCGGCGCCCTCTTCGGCTCGGTCACGTCAGCACCTCTCCTGATCGCTGTACTGCAGTCGGCAGATCTCCCACCGACCCTAGAGCCAGTTGCGCTGACCGCCGACCTGGGCCAGCCACTGATTGAGGTACGCCGCCCAGTCGGTCCCCTGGAAGTCGTTCAGCCCGACCTTGAAGGCGCGGTACGAGTCGCTGCCCTCGCTGAAGAGCCCCGGCTTCTTGTCCATCTCCAGGACGACATCCATCTCACGGTCGTCCGCGACGAACGTCAGCTCCACCTGGTTGAGACCGCGGTACTGCTGCGGCGGGAAGAACTCGATCTCCTGGTAGAACGGCAGCCGCTGACGCGTACCGCGGATGTGACCGCGCTCCATGTCCGCGCTGCGGAAGCCGAAGCCGAGCTGCCCGAAGGCGTCCAGGATGGCCTGCTGCGCCGGCAGCGGGTGCACATTGATCGGGTCCAGGTCGCCCGAGTCCAGCGCCCGCGCGATCTCCAGCTCGGTGGTCACACCGATGTTCATGCCGTGCAGGTGCTGACCGGCGAACATCGTTATCGGCGTCTCCCACGGAATTTCGAGCCCGAAGGGAACGACGTGCACGGCACCGGCCCGCACCTCGAACGCGCCGCCGAGCCGCAGCTTGGTGAACTCGATGTCCTGCTTGGTCTCCGTGTCCTGGCCCTCGACCTCGACCCGGGCCTGCAGCCCCACGGAGAGTCCCTCGATCTGCTGATCCACGGATCCGCCCTGGATCCGTACCTCACCCTGGACGACCCCGCCCGGTACGACGTTGAGCTCGGAGAGCTCGGTCTCCACCGAGGCGCCGCCGGCACCCAGGCTCGCGAGCAGCCGCTTGAAGCCCATGTTTACTCCTCCTTGGTCCTGACCTCTACATACGCGCCACGACCGTAGTCGGTTCCCGGTAACCTCGACCGCCATGATCGAGGGCTTGGACCGTACGCCGCTGACACGCGACTTCTTCGACCGCCCCGTACTGGACGTGGCACCCGACCTCCTGGGCCGGACCCTGGTACGCGCCACACCGGACGGGCCCATCGAGCTCCGTCTCACCGAGGTGGAGGCGTACGCCGGTGAGATCGATCCCGGATCGCACGCTTTCAGAGGCCGCACCGCGCGCAACAGCGTCATGTTCGGACCGCCCGGTCACGCGTACGTGTACTTCACCTACGGGATGTGGCACTGCCTCAACCTGGTGTGCGGCCCCGAGGGCAGGGCCAGCGGGGTCCTGCTCCGAGCCGGCGACATCCAGGTCGGTGCCGAACTCACGCGCGAACGTCGGAACTCGGCCCGCAGTGACAAGGAACTGGCCAAAGGCCCGGCCCGTCTGGCCACCGCCCTCGATGTCGACCGAGCGCTGAACGGCACCGACGCCATCGCCCACCCCGGCGCCCCGCTGTCCGTGCTGCACGGCACCCCACCACCGCGTGACCAGGTACGCAACGGCCCACGCACCGGAGTGGGCGGTGACGGAGCCACGCACCCCTGGCGCTTCTGGATCGACGGCGACCCCACGGTGAGTCCCTACAGGGCCCATGTGTCACGCCGTCGCGCAACTTGACTCGCCCTTGAGGGCCGCCTAATGTAGTCCGAGCCGCTTGAGACGGGCACTGCTGTCGGTACGGTCCATCGGACCACATCCGAGCATCCCGGAGCGACCAACCACTACCTACGAATCACCCTGGCGGGTGCAAATTCGGCGTGCCGTAATTCAATCTCCTCGACTCGATTATGAGTCGCCAAGGAAATCGGCTAATGTAGTGGACACGCCGAAAGGCAAGGCCAATCCATAGGTCACCGGAATTCAAATTCGGACCGGAAACGGAACGAAAAAGAGTCTGGTAAGGTTGGAGCCGCCGGAAAGGGAAACGCGAAAGCGAAGAACTGGAAAGCGGAGCAGGACCCGCTTCGACCGGGAATCGGACACGAAAGAGTCTGATAGAGTCGGAAACGCAAGACCGAAGGAAAAAGCCCGGAGGAAAGCCCGAGAGGGTGAGTACAAAGGAAGCCTCCGTTCCTTGAGAACTCAACAGCGTGCCAAAAGTCAACGCCAGATATGTTGATACCCCGGCCTGCTTCGGCAGGTTGGAGGTTCCTTTGAAAGTCCCACGGGGTCACTGACCCGGTGGGCAATTACACAGCGAGGACGCTGTGAACGACCGGTCTTATTCCGTCCGGTCGTTCCGCTCTCGTGTTGTGTTGTCCCGA
>NZ_FPJO01000021.1 GCF_900119365.1 Streptomyces atratus | reverse complement strand
AGGAACGCCAGCTCCTCGGTCTTCTTCCACTCCGTCAGCATCGCCGACGTAGCGTTGTAGTTGACCCGCTCCTGCCGCACCCATGCCTCCGTGCGGGCGGCGAGCGCCAGGTTGTAGACCTTCCGCACGCAACCGAACGTGCGCGACAGCTCGGCTGCCTGCGCATCAGTCGGATAGAAGCGGTACTTGAACGCCCGCTTCACACGGCTCGTGATCACGCTCACAAACTAGTGATGCCGCGAGTTAAGATCAAACCTGCGGGTCACAGCACGGCCTTTCGCCCTGGGGGCGAAACTCCGCTCCTTACCCTGCTCCGCAGGAGTCCGTTTCCTCTCCGCCCTGGAGGGCGGAGTATCCACGGAGGAATCCGATGAACCCGGACCACACTCCCGACACCGACGAACTGCTGCACGGTACGTACGCCCGGCTGCTGCCCGTAGGCTCCATCACCGCCGAGATCGCCGGCTCCCTTCGCTACGCGCGGCTCGTGGCCGACGGCCTCGTCTTCGCCTATGCCCTCGACCGGCCCGCCGATGTACGGATCCTCACCGACCCGGACGTCGAGCGCGTCGGAGCGGAGGAGCTGGGGCGGGCGGCGTACGAGAATCTGATGCGCGTACCCGTCACGCACGAGGAGGTCCCCGTCGAGGGGGCGGTCCTGCATTCCTTCTACGGTGACTCGCACTTCGTCGGCAGCCAGGCCCTGTTCCTGTCCGCCGCGGTCCGGCAGGCCACCGGCGAATCGCTGCCGCACGCCGGTGCCCTTGTCGTGATGCCGAGCCGTCACAACCTGGTGTACCACCCGATCGCCGACGGCACGGTGGTCGATGCCGTCAACGCCCTCGCGGCCTACGCGCTGGGGGCCTACGAGGACGGGCAGGGCGCGCTGTCCCCGCGCGTCTACTGGTGGCACCGCGGCAGCCTGACATCGCTCACTGCCATCGACGAGGACACCCGGTCCTTCTCCATCCAGCCGCCGCCCGACCTGCTCGGCCTGATGAGGGGCCTGGTCCGTCTCGACCGCGCCGGCCGGCTCGCCACCCCCGCCGCCGGGGCGACCGCTCCCGGCCTCGCCGAACTCACCCGTGCCACGGCCGAGTCGATAGCGGGTCTCGCCCAGGACCCGGCCGCCGGCCTCGGCGACGCCTTCGCCTCCGCCGTCGCCCACGCCCTCGCCCACTGCGCGGCCGATCCCAGGGCGGCGGGGATCGACACGTGGGATGCCTGGGCCACCGCCGTACAGCTCGGCTCCGCCCTGTTCACCGGTGCGCGGCCGCAGGAATGCCGGCTGGGCGAGGACCTCGTACGGCAGTTGCCGGCCACGCCCGCCGCACCGCCCGCGGACGCCCGTGCCTGGCTCGACGCCCTCTACCTGGCGATCGTGTGCCGGGAGAGCGACCGGATCCGGCGACTGTGCCAGGTGCCGCTGGAGACGCTGCGGCAGGACGACACCGTCGACGCGTACGTGCTGTGCTGGATCGACACCCTGCGGACCTTCTTCTCCGAACGCGACTCCATGGACGGGGTCGTGGAGAAGCTGGTCGCCACGATGAAGGCGTCCGGGCCCGATGAGGTGACCCGCGCGCCGATGGAGTTCGTGAACGGGATCGACTACCAGCCGGTCGCGCTCTTCCACCGGATCGTCGCACGGGACCACGACAGCTTCACCGAGACGCTCGCCGAAGCCCTCGCGGAACACGGCACCTACTGGGGCAAGTCGGCGGCTCCGCGCGCCCAAGTGGCCCTGGGAGTGCTGGCGATGGCGAGTCTCGCCTTCGACTACGGGTTCCCCGTCGCTCCGGACCGGCCGCACCTTCCCCTGTACCTCCTCAACCGCGAACGGATCGAGCAGATCCCCGGCGCCTGACCCCGGCCGGTCCGGCCACGGGCCGCCGTCGGGCCGTCCGACCGTCGGATCACGGTGTGACGATGGCGAAGTCCGGGTCAGGATCGCCGAGGTGTCCGAGCAGTTCGGTGAGTCGCCCGATGTCGCCGACGACCTTGACGGTGTCCCGGGCCGCCAGTCCGGCCGGGGTCATGCGACGACACTGCGCAGCGCGAAGCGCCTGTGCGGCATCCGGCGCGGGCACGGCCGCCGAAGCAGCGGCGGGCGGCGGGCGGCGGGCGGCGGGCGGCGGGCGGCGGGCGGCGGGCGGCGGGCGGCGGGCGGCGGGCGGCGGGCGGCGGGGGATCGTCCCGGACTTCGTGGGCTCTTTCGGGCCACCCGATCCCAGCCGTTAGCGTCTACCCAACGGAACCTGCCCGCCTGACCGAAACGGAACGCTGCAGTGACCTCTGCCGAGCTGTCCCCCCGTCGCCCCTTCCCGCGACGCGCACACGACCCCGCGAAGGCGCGCGGAGGGCGGCTCGGGCGGCTCCCCATGCCGCTCCTGGTCACCCTCTGCGTTCTGCCGCTCTACGCCGTCTGGTGGGCGGTCTTCGCGACCGGCGGCGGCGACCTCGCGGCGCAGGAGGCGTGGGCGGAGTTCGCGAAGATGCACCCCGGCTCCGCCTACAACCTCTTCTGGTACGGCGGACTGCACACCGCGAACTACAGCGTGATCTCGCCCTATGTGATGGCGGCTCTCGGCGTGGTGCCCGTGACCCTGCTGTCCGGGCTCTCGTCGTCCTGGCTGGCCGCTGCGCTCGTCGAGCGCAGCGGTGTGCGCAGGCCCTTGTGGCCCTCGCTGGCGATGGCGCTCTCGCTGTGGTGCCAGGTGGTGTCGGGGCGGTCGACGTTCATGCTGGGCACGGCCTTCGCGATGGGGGCCGTGCTCGCGCTCGTCAGCGGGCGGCGCATCGTGGTCGCGGTCGTCTGCGCGACGCTCTCCACCATGGCGAGTCCCGTCTCCGGGCTGTTCCTCGTCGTGGTCGGTGCGGCTTATCTGCTGTCCCGCGAGTGGGGGAAGGCTGCCTCGCTCCTCGTACCGCCGGTCGCCGTCGTAGCGCTGACCACCCTGCTGTTCCCGTTCGAGGGCGAACAGCCCATGCCGTTCAACCGGATCTGGCTACCGGTGATCCTGTGCACGGTGATCCTGCTGACGGCGCCGCGCGGCTGGCGGGTGGTGCGGCTCGGAGCGGCGGTGTACGCGCTCGGCGTGGTGCTCTGCTACCTGATCGCCTCGCCGATCGGGACGAACGTCGAACGGTTCACGGAGCTGGCGGCCCCCGCGACGCTGCTCGCCACCCTGGTCAACGGCCGTGAACGGGGCGAGGAGGACGCGCCCCCGGACCGGCTGTCGTTCGCGTGGTTCACGCCTCCGCGGCAGCGGGTGGGCTGCATGGTCGCCCTGGTCCTCTCGCTGCTCTGGCTGTCCGGCAAGACGACCGCCGACATCGTCACCAATACGAAGGTGCCCGACTACGCCGTCAAGACCGACGGCGTAGTCGCCGAGCTCCGGAAGCTGGGCAGCGAGCGCACCCGTGTCGAGGTGGTTCCGGCCCGCGACCACCGGGAAGCGGCTGTCCTCGCCCCCTACGTGAACATGGCCCGCGGCTGGAACCGGCAGGCCGACGTCGAGCGCGGGCGGCTGTTCTACGAAGGACACGGCGGGACCAGCGTGCCGGAGGGCACCTTCTCCCCCGCCTCCTACCGTGCCTGGCTCTCCCAGTGGGCCGTGGGCTTCGTCGTGGTCGTCAACGGCCGGCCGGACGGCCCCGCGGAGCTGGAACACGCCCTGGTGTCGAGCGAACCCGACTACCTGGAGCGCGTGTGGGAGGACGACAACTGGAAGATCTACCGGGTGAAGGACGCGACCCCGCTGGTGAGCCGGCCCGGCTCCGTGGTGAGCTCCGACGGCGCCAGCCTCGTGGTGAACATGCCGAAGCCCGGCTCGGTGACCGTACGGGTGGCGTACTCGCCGTGGCTGTGGACGGACAACGGATGCCTGGCCCCGGACGGCGCCTTCACCCGGCTGACCGTGAAGAAGGCGGGCGAGGTCCGGTTCAGCTCCACGTACGGCGGTCCATCGACGGGCGTGAGTCCCGAGTGCCCGTAGTGCCCGGACACCCGTGACGCCCGGCTGCTGAGGTCCTCCGAGGCAGGGAGCGCCGGCCGTCCGGAGGGCCGGCCCGGGATCCTGCGCTCGGACAGCTCTTGCTCAGGGCTCCGTGTCGAGGACACGGCGGACCGCGGCGAGGTAGGTCTGCCGGGTCTTCCCGAACGCTTCAAAGTCCGCGGCGTGTGCCTTGATGACACCCTGCTGGACCTCGGTGTCCGCAGCGGACCGGATAGCCGCCAGGCCCGTCTCGCGCTTGCAACGCACGTCTGCGCCCGCCGCCTCGATCTCTCCCGTGGACGGGGTGGCGGACCGCCCCTTGAAGCTTTGCAGGGCATACCGGTTGAGGCGGCCGTAGTCGGACTTGGGTACGCCCTTGAGCAGTCGTGCGTGCGCCTGTTTCCAGCACCCGCCGACGCCGTTGCTGCCGTAGGCCGCCAGTTTCTCCTGCCGGTTCAGGGCGCGGTCGCGCTGGTCCCTCTCCTCGCCGAACCGTGCCTCCTCTGCGCGGCACCCCCACCGATCAGTCGGGAACTCAGAACTCGACGCAGCTCACGGAGTTGTCACCGATGTCGTCCGGCGACCGAGCGATGTCATGGCTGTGCCCCGCACGCTCGGCGCTGCCGCGTGCGGGGCACAGTTCCGGGCCGGGCGGGCCGTGGGGCCGCCGGTAGGGAGGGTCAGCCGATCCGGGTCAGCTTGTCCTTGAAGGCCGGCTCGGACAGATCGCTCTGCAGCGCGACGGCCACCTTGACCTGGCTGGTGCCCTCGCCCACGGTGAGCGTGCCGACGTGGGTGCCGGCCGCCGCCGAGTGCGGGATCTTCTTCCCGTCGTCGGTCAGTTCGATCTTGACGGTGAGGCCGGCCCAGCCGACCGCCGGGACGTCCTTGGTCGCGACCACGGGAACGCTGCCGCCGAGGCCGTCCGAGACAGTGCCGACGACATCGCCCTTCTTCACGACCTTGGCGCTCTCCAGCAGCTCCTGCGTCGCGACCATCACTTCCTTGCTCACCGCGTTGACGGTGTCGATGATGGCCGGCTTGTGCTGGCCCAGCACGGCGCCGACGATCAGCTGGTCGGTGTCGCCGACCATCTTGTGGGCGGCGAAGAGCAAGTTCCCGCCGGCCTTGCTGGTGGAGCCGGTCTTGATGCCGAGCGCGCCGTTGTACGGCACGAGGGTGTTGTAGTTCCGCCAGGTCTTGCCCGACGGGTCGGTCCACGAAGGCAGCTTGGTGATCTCCATCAGCGCCGGGATCTCCACCAGCTTCTGCCCCAGCTTCACCTGGTCCTCGGCCGAGCTCACCGTGGTCGCGTTGAGTCCGGACGGGTCGGTGTAGGTGGTGTTCTCCATGCCGAGCGACTTGGCGGTGTCATTCATCTTCTTGACGAACGCTTCCTCGGACCCGGCGTCCCAGCGCGCCAGCAGCCTCGCGATGTTGTTCGCGGAGGGGATCATTATGGCCGAGAGGGCCTCCTGCTCGGTGAGCTTGTCACCGGCCGTCACGGTGTTGAGGGTCGACTCGCCCTCCGCGTCCAGCTTGCCGTCGGACTCCGCCTTGGCGTCGACCTCGATCGAGGGCCCCTTCTCGCCCTTCTTCAGCGGGTGGTCCTTGAGCACGATGTACGCGGTCATCGCCTTGGCCACGGAGCCGATCGGCACGGCCTTCTGCTCGCCGAACGAGCCCACCGGCCCCAGCCCGGTCGCCGCCATGTAGCCCTGGCCCTCGTCGGGCCACGGCAGGGACGGCTTGTCGCCCTTGAAGGTGTACGTGTCCTTCGCCGACATCTGAAGTTCGGGGTCCGGGAGCGGGCGCACCATCTGCACGATCGCAAAGGCGATCAGCAGGAGCAGGACCAGCGGGGTCCAGATCTTGACCCTGCGGACGGCGGTGCGGACCGGTGTCTCCGGCGGCGGAGGCGTGTTCGTCAGCTCGGCCAGCAGGTCGAGCGGCGGCTTGGGCGGCATCGGCTGCTGCGTGGTCCGCTCGGCGGTGGACAGCGCGGCGGGGGCAGCGGGGGCGGGTGCCTCGGGCTTACGGGGCGCGGGCGCCGTCGCCGGCCGTACGTCGTCCCCGCGCAGCGGTACGAACTTGCTGGTCCGCTCGGCGGCGGACTCGGCCTTGGAGTCGGCCTTGGAGTCGGCCTTGGAGTCGGCCTTCGGCTCCGGCTTCGACAGGGGCGGGGTGATCTTCAGCGCGGTGGTCGGCTGGTCGACCCGGGGCGCGGTGGGCGCCCGGAAGATGGCGGTCGGCTGATCGATGCCCTGCTTGTCGTCGGCATTCTCGGCGTCGTCGGCAGCCTTGACGTCCTTGACGTCGTCGGCCTCTTCGGCGTCCTCGGTCCTCTCCTCCTCGTCGGAGGAAGCCTTGTCGCCGGACGGCTCGTCATCGGACTGCTCGTCCGCACCCTTGTCCGCGTCGTCGGCGTCGCCCGACGCAGCCGCCGCGTCCTCCGAGGCATCGGCCTTCGCGTCGTCGGCCTTCGCGTCCTCGTCCGCGTCGTCGTCCTTCGACACCCGGGCGGCAACGGCCGCACGCAGCCGCGTGTCGCCTTCCCCAGCGCCTTCAGCGCCCTCTGCGGGCTCCGCCGCCTCCTCCTCGTCCGCTGCGGCATCCGCGGGCTCAGCCGCATCCGCGCTCTCCGAGGCCTCAGGCGCCTTCTCCGGACTCTCGGCGTCCTTCGCGGCCCCCTCGGCCTCCGCGGCCTCCTCGGCGCCCACAGCGCCACCAGAGCCCTCGTCCTCGGTCTCCGCGTCCGCCGACGGCTCCGAGTCGGAGCCGTGCTCCGCGTCGTCACCGCCCTCGGCGCTCTCGCCGTCCCCGGACGGCATCGTGCGGAAGACAGCCGTAGCCGTATCCGCCTTCGCGCCCTCGGCGCCCTCGGCGCTCTCGCCGTTCTCGGACGGCTTCGTGCGGAAGACAGCCGTAGCCGTGTCCGTCTTGGTGCCGACCGCGTCATCGGCGGCCGATTCACGGAAGACGGCAAGCCGCGGATCGCTTTCGCTCGGAGCCGTCCCCGACGACTTCTGCTGCTCCGACTTGTCGGGGGACTCGCCCGCCACCGATGCCTCCTCCATGCGGCACGGGGGACACCCCCGCGCTGTCCGAACCATGTACCAGTGTCCCGTGTGAACCACCGGCCCGGCTGCTAGACGAGAACGACATACCTACTGGTTCCCTCGCAAAGCACCCAGGCACTCTCGACAGACCAATGTGAGAGGGGTCACCCTGTCACTCATCCACGCGGGGAGGCATGGATGGGCAGGAGCCGCAGAACAATTCCGGAGGAGCTTCTGCTGCTCGCTCTGGACCCGACCACGGGTACCACAGCGCAGCCGCAGTCGCTCGACCTCGGCCTCGCCGGGGCTCAGCTAGTGGAGCTGGCTCTGGCAGGACGGATAGCCCCTGACGGGGATCGTATCGCCGTGGTGATGCCACGGCCGACAGGAGATCCGACTCTGGACTCCGCACTGGAACTGCTGCGGCGACGCGGCAGCCCGGTTCGGGCGGTCCACTGGATCGGCGGGCCCCGGCTGGGGCTGCGTCAGATCTACCTCGCTCATCTGGAGCGGTGCGGCATGGTGCATGCCGTGGCGGGCCAGATGTGCGGAGTGCTGCCGACGACTCGCTACCAGGCGACGGACACGGCAATCAGCCGGGAGATCAAAGCCAGGCTGGACAGTGCGATCCGCACCGGTGTACCGCCGGACCCGCGGACCGCGGCGCTCGCCGCGCTGGCCCACGCGGTCGGACTCGGCAAGCACCTGTACCCCGGGAACGAGGGGCGTTCATCACGCTCCCGGCTCCGGGACCTGATCAGACACGACCCCATGGGCGGACTCGTGGCGCACGCCGTGATGGACGTCCAGAACGGGGCGGTCGCACAGCCGCGCCGCAACCAGGCGGCCGGAGTTCCGTTGCAACCGCAAGTGCAGTCGCAGTCACGCCGCGGCAGCATGGCGCACACCGCGGCCCACTAGGCGCAGCACGCCCCCGGGGCCGTACGCACCACAGCACCGCCACACCGCAGCACCGCCGCGCGACTGCACGGACGCACGGCAGCACCAACCGAATACCGCCGCACCGTCGTCCCCAAGACCCGGTTCGGAAGCCGCACCACGCGCGGGGCAGCCACAATCATGGCTGCCCCGCGCACATGCGTGTGGCCATTTCCCAGCGCGGCCGGGGGAAGTGGTGGCAATCTGCTCAGCAGTAGATACGCACAGCTACATAGCCGGAGGTGCCGTTTCCGTGCCGTCCAACGTCAATCCCACCGTCAGGCGACGCCGGTTGGGCCAGGAATTGCGCCGACTGCGCGAGCTCAAGGGCATGACGGCCGAGGAGGTGGCGGAGCGGCTGCTGGTCTCGCAGTCGAAGATCAGCCGCCTGGAGAACGGCCGCCGCTCCATCAGCCAGCGCGACGTCCGCGACCTCTGCGGGGTGTACGAGGTCGCGGACCAGCGGATCGTCGACTCGCTCATGCAGATGGCCAAGGACTCCCGCCAGCAGGGCTGGTGGCATGCCTTCGGCGACATCCCGTACAGCGTCTACATCGGCCTGGAGACCGACGCCGAATCGCTGCGGGTGTACGAACCCCAGGTGGTCCCCGGCCTGTTGCAGACCCGGGGATACGCCGAGGCGCTGATCAACGGAGCGCTGCCGGAGGCCCCGCCGTCCGACATCGACAAGCGCGTCAGCGTCCGGGCCCGCCGCCAGGACCGGATCACCGACCCCGAGCATCCGCTGCGGCTGTGGGCGGTCATCGACGAGTCCGCGCTGCGCCGGATGGTCGGCGGCAAGCAGGTGATGACCGAGCAGCTCGAGCAATTGGTCGAGCTGTCCCATCTGCCGCACGTGACCGTGCAGGTGCTGCCGTTCGAGATGGGCGCGCACCCCGGAATCAACGGGCAGTACGCCATTCTCGAATTCCCGGACGCCGCCGACTCCAGCGTCGTCTATATCGAAGGCGTCACCAGCGATCTCTATCTGGAGAAGGCCCACGATGTGCAGCGGTACAGCGTCATGTACGAGCATCTGCGGGCACAGGCACTGAATGTGGAGCAGACGCGCCACTTCATCACCGGGATCGCGAAGGGGTACACCGGGCTCAGCACCGACTGAGCACTGACCGGCGCCGCCGAGTACCGGCCGGACGACGCGGCAAAGACGGCCCGCAAAGTCCGGATTGCGGGAAATGAAGTGATGTTACGGGAGGGGCGGCGGCAAGGTACACCGCCGCCTGCCCAGAGCGGAAGAACTACCTGGTATATACCACTCGGTCGAGTGAACGCTCCCTTCGGGCAAGGAACTTGGCGAGTAGCGTCGATCACACCAACTGGAACCCGTTGGTGTCATTCACGCGACTCTTTGAACCGGAGTGAACATGGCCATTCGTCAGGGTGCTACGGACAAGTGGACGAAGTCCTCGTATTCCGGGGGCAACGGCGCCTGCGTCGAAGTCAAGTCCCCTCTCACGCAGGCAATTGACGTACGCGACTCGAAGGCCCCCGAGGGCCCCTCGATCACGTTCGTCCCCGCCGCATGGAACGCATTCGTGCGCGATGTCGGCAAGGGTGCCGTCGACGCCTGATCAATTGCATTTCCCGTTCGCATCGCGGCGCCGGATCCGGTGTCGCCGTCAGCCCTCTCGACTGGTCCGCCGTCCTGGCCGAGGGGGCTCGATGCCCGACCCGACGGGCAGCCGGGCACCGGACAATCGGAATGCCCAACGTTCAGCGCAGCCGATCGACGTACAGATCGGTGCCCGGCACCGTCGGGATGAACGGCGCCACCAGCTCCACCCGCCCCAGGCCGGATTCCGCGACCGCCGCGTCGAGTCCGCCGAAGTGCTCCGCCCAGCACTCCCCCGGGTCCTCCTGGAGGAACCACAGCAGGGTCAGCCGGGTGTCGACGCCCTCGACCTGTTTCACATAGCTCATCCGGTCACCGGGCAGCGGCGTGGGACGGAAGACGGTCACCATCGCCGCCGGAGAGCCGGCCAGCCGCTTCGGCAGATGCCGCGAGCGCAGCCACTCCAGCAACTCGGCCCGCCCCTCGGCCCTTTCGGCGTCGATCACTTCGAGGACCAGCCCCCGGTAGGGGTGGTCGAGGGCGTGGAAGTCCCGGGGCCCCGCCGCACCGTCCCGGTAGACCGTCGCCTCGTGGTCCTGGAACGCGGTGAACACATGGGTCCGGCCCTGGTGGACCCGGCCGTCCCGGTTGAGCCTCCTGTTGATGCCGACGGTCCACCTCATGTGGTCGTCGTAGCGCCCGTCCGTCACCCAGTACGTCGACAGGTAGCAGCCGGCCGTGACGGGCTGCGCGACGGCGGACGTCTCCGGGTAGCGCAGCTCCTGGAGCTCCCGGGTGGCCACCCAGCGCCGCCCGGCGAACATCCAGGGCATCGCCATCGCGCCCGCGTAGTAGTGGTCGTCCTCGTACCAGCGGTTGTACGCGTACTCCTGGCCCGGGTGCGGTTCGACCATGGTGATCAGCGCATGGCCGGGATGGACGCCGTACGGCCCCAGCGCGGCCAGTTCGGCGTAGGTGTCGCTCCGCGTCTCGTCGCTCATGCCGTTCCCCTTCCGTACTCCGCAGCGGCGTCCTACTCTGACGCCCCGTCAGAAGAACTGCCAGAGCCGGGAGGCCGCCGATGTTGCTCACGGGCAAGACCGTCATCGTGTCCGGGGTGGGCGCGGGGCTCGGGCATCGGGTCGCGGCGGCGGTCGTGCGGGACGGGGGCAACGCGGTGCTCGGCGCGCGTACCGCCGAGAATCTCGCCAGGACCGCCGCGGAGATCGACCCGGACGGCAAGCACACGGCCAGGCTGGCCACCGACATCACCGACGAGGCGCAGTGCGGGGCGCTCGCCGCGCTGGCGCTGGAGCGGTTCGGGCGGATCGACGCGGTGGTCCATGTCGCCGCCTGGGACAGCCACTTCGGCGGGATCGAGGATGCCGACTTCGCCACCTGGCAGTCGGTGATCGACGTCAATCTGCTCGGCACGCTGCGGATGACGCGCGCCTGCCTGCCCGGCCTCAAGGAACGCGGCGGCTCGGTGGTGATCATAGGTACGCAGTCCTCGGTGGCCGCGCCGTCCCAGGTCCGGCAGGCGGCGTACGCGGCCTCGAAGGGGGCGCTCACCTCGGCCATGTACTCCATGGCGCAGGAGCTGGGCCCGCACCGGATCAGGGTCAACACCGTGCTGCCGGGCTGGATGTGGGGGCCGCCGGTGCAGGCGTACGTACGGTTCACGGCGGACAGCGAGGGGGTGCCGGAGGCCGAGGTGCTGGGCAGGCTCACCGAACGCATGGCACTCCCGGAGCCGGCCACCGACGGTGATGTCGCCGAGGCCGCCGCGTTCCTGGCCTCGGACCGGGCGCGCGCGATCACCGGGCAGTCGCTCCTGGTCAACGCGGGCGAGCTGATGCGCTAAGGGCTGTCCCGTAATCCCTGGTGGATCAGCGTGCGGCGTCAGACGCGGTGCATCGCAAGGCGGAGGGACGCCCGAATACTGGATGTATTCGGGCGCTCCGACAACGCGGCGAGGTGCCGTGGCTGTCGTCGCACGCCCGCCAGGGATTACGGGACAGCCCTTAGACCCGCCTCCTGCGATAGAGCCTCCCTCTCCGCCGCACAGGACTTCTCCGCCGCACGGGACCCGCATCCCGTGCGGTTTTCTGTGCTCTGCGGCGCTCTTGGGCATTCTTCGGGGTTCGTCGGAGTTCTCTCGGTCTCCGCACAGCCTGACGAAGTGCCCGCTCATCGTGTGTCCGCCGTCACGTCGACGACAACGACCACGCAAGTCAAGAGAAAGCAAAATCGTTCGACTTGCTGATCTGTGTTCACATCCCTGACCACGAGAACCTTGACCCCGGTACCGGGCAGACGGTTCAATCCCCGATGTCCCCGCTCCCGCACGGGGCCCCGCTGAACGGCCGTACTGACGAAGCGCGCACCCCGTTCACAAGGCGGACCCCAGGAGGGGGCACATGAACAGTCTCGACTGGGTCGTGCTCATCGGCTACTTCGGCGTGATGATCGCGATCGGGATCTGGTCCCACAAGCGCGTGGACAACGTCAGTGACTTCTTCACGGCGGGCGGCAGGATGCCGTGGTGGCTCTCCGGAATCTCGCACCACATGTCCGGCTACAGCGCGGTGATGTTCACCGGATACGCGGGCATCGCGTACCAGTACGGCGTCACCTCCTTCGTCACCTGGTCGCTGCCGATCGCCATCGGCATCGGCATCGGCGCCCAGCTCTTCGCTCCCCGGCTCAACCGGCTGCGCTCGCGCCTGCATGTCGCCTCGCCGCTCGAATACCTGAAGAACCGCTACAACATCCCGACACAGCAGGCGCTCGCCTGGTCCGGGCTGCTGCTGAAGATCGTGGACGTCGGCGCCAAGTGGGCGGCCATCGCCACCCTTCTGTCCGTCTTCACGGGCATCTCGATCACCCAGGGCATCTTCATCACCGGCTGCATCACCGCCGTCTACTGCACGGTCGGCGGTCTGTGGGCGGACGCGCTGACGGAGCTGGGCCAGTTCGTCATCCAGCTCCTCGCCGGTGTCGCGATGCTCGTCACCGCCATGAGCGAGCTCGACGGTGTCAGCACCCTGTGGACCGTCTGGGACAAGCTGCCCGAGGGTCACACCGACCCGACGGCCGGTCCGTACACCGTGACCTTCCTGCTGGCCTATCTCTTCATCAAGACCTTCGAGTACAACGGCGGCATGTGGAACCAGGCCCAGCGCTACATGGCCACGGACTCCGCCGCCGCCGCGAAGCGTTCGGCCCGGCTCTCCGCCGTGCTGTGGCTGGTCTGGCCCACGGTCCTGTTCTTCCCGATGTGGTGCGCCCCGCTGCTGGTCCACGCGCAGAAGCCGGACGCCTCGGACAGTTACGCCCTGATGACCGAACAGCTGCTGCCGCACGGCCTGTTGGGCCTGGTCGTCGTCGGTTTCTTCTCGCACACGATGGCCATGTGCTCCTCGGACGCCAACGCCATCTCGGCGGTCTTCACCCGGGACATCGCCCCGGTCCTCTCCAAGTCGGCGCGCGACTGGGGAAGCCGGGCCGGGCTGCTGGCGGCGCGGCTGTCCACGCTGGGCTTCCTCGGTCTGTCGATGGCGCTCGCCACCCAGATCGACTCGCCGACGTTCAAGGACATCATCTCCGTCGTCATCAAGTGGGTCGCCGGTCTGATGGGGCCGATCGCGATCCCGTTCATGCTCGGTCTGCTGCGCGGCTTCCGCAGGTCGGGTCCGACGGCGGCGCTCGTCAGCTGGGCGGCGGGGCTGCTGGCGTTCTACTTCACCAACTACGACTTCGACGGCTCGGCGAAGACCGACGTCGCGCTCCAGTACCAGGTGGCCCTGCCGCTGGCGATCTCGTTGGTCCTCTACATCGTGATCGGCTTCATCAGGCCCGAGGACACCCCGGAGCGCGACGCGGTCATCGAGCAGATCAACTCGGACGGCGACGGCGCGGCGGCCGGGGCGACGGTGCCGGCTCAGGCCGGTCCGGGGGACGCGGCGGTCACGGAGCACATGAAGGACTGACGCCCGGCGTGTACGGCGGCGCCCGTACCCCGGCTCAGGCGCGCGGGTAGCGGGCCAGCCAGCCCGGTGCGGCGGCGGACGGGCTGTGCAGGGCCGGCCCCTGCGTCATCTCCATGGCGAAGTCGTCCGCCAGCTCCAACACCGTTGCCCTGCCCTCCAGTTCGGTGAGCCAGGCGGGCGGCAGCGCGGTCTCGCCGTGCAGTGCGCCCAGCAGCGCCCCGCACAGCGCCCCGGTGGCCGCGGAGGGCCCGCCGTGGTTGACGGCCAGCCGCAGCCCGTGCCGTATGTCCTCGCCGACCAGCGCGCAGTACACGGCGACGGCGAGGACCTCCTCCGCGGCGTCCGTGGTCCCCAGCGACTCGATCAGGGCGGGCCCCGGGATGCCCTGGCTCACGGTGCCGAGGGCCTGCTTCAGCGCCTCGGTGACCGGTTCGTGCCCCGGGCGCTCGGCGAGCAGGCCCAGCGCGTGCTGTACGGAGCCGTCCAGGGTCTCGCCCCGGGTCAGGCCGTGCACCATGACGGCGAGGGCGCCCGCGGAGAGCAGCGCGGCGGGGTGGCCGTGGGTCTGGGCCGCGCACTCGACGGCGAGCTGGAGGACGAGCTGGGGCTCCCAGCCGACGAGCAGCCCGAACGGCACGGACCGGGTGAGGGCCGCCGAGTCGCACGCCTGGGGGTTCTTGGGCTTGTCGAGGGTGCCCATGGTGGCGTCGCCGAATCCGGTCAGGCATTCCCGGGTCGGGCCCCGGCGGGCGTACAGCCACTCCTGCTGGGCGAGCCAGCCGTTGTCCTCGCGGCGTTCGTCGGGCCCCCAGTCGTGCTGGGTGGCCGCCCACCGCCGATGGGCCCGGTGCACATCGGTGGGCGGGTGCCAGGCCCCGGTGTCGCGGCGGACCTGGGCGCGTATCAGCCCGTCGACGGTGAAGAGGGTGAGCTGGGTGAGGGCGGTGACGGTGCCGCGTCCGCCGTGCACGGGGACCAGGTCGGTCAGGGCGTCGGCGCCGTGGGCCGCCCGGATCTCTTCGAGCGTGAGCCCGTCGACCCCTGCGCCGAGCGTGTCGCCGATGGCCCCGCCCAGCAGTGCGCCGCGCACCCGGCTGCGGAAGTCCTGCTGCTCGGCCCGGCCCCACACAGCCGTGGTCCCTGTGCTCACCGTGCCCCTCCCCCGTCGGTCCGAGATCCGGCCCGCCTGCGACTGCGCAGCACTGTAATCGAACGGGAACCGTCGGTAGAGGCCTCGGAATCGGGTACGCGTGGGTATGTGCGCAGTTGGCCGACAGAAAAATACTGGCGGGTTTCGGCGATGAGTTTGCGGGGCCCTGGGAGTCTCTCCCTGTACTGACAAGCACAGGAGGAAACACGTGACTCAGCTGCTCAGAGTCCAGAACTTCAACGTTTCGAGCGACGGATTCGGCGCCGGCGAGAACCCGAGCCTGGAACGGCCGTTCGGCGACGCCGATCCCGGGGCGTTGTTCTCCTGGGCCGGGGCCACGGCGAGCTGGCCCATGCGTACCGACCCCGGTGGCAGCCGCGGTCTGGACGATTACCTCACGCGGGACTACGCACGCAATATCGGCGCCGAGATCATGGGCCGCGGCAAGTTCGGGCCCCAGCGCGGTCCCTGGGAGAACCTCGACTGGCGCGGCTGGTGGGGCGACGAGCCCCCGTTCCGTACCCCGGTGTTCGTGATGACCCACCACGAGCGCCCTTCGTTCACGCTCTCCGACACCACGTTCCACTTCGTCGACGCCGACCCGGCCACGGTCCTCGAACAGGCGCGGGAAGCGGCGCAGGGCAAGGACGTCCGGCTCGGCGGCGGGGCCACCACCATCCGGGAGTTCCTCGACGCCGACCTCGTCGACACCCTGCATGTGGCGGTCTCTCCGGTGGAGCTGGGCTCCGGGTCACGGCTGTGGAAGTCGCCCGACGAGCTGCTCGACCGTTTCCACCTGGATGTCGTGCCCAGCGCGAGCGGCGTGACGCACCACCTGTTCTGGCGCAAGTAGCCGAGCTGGCGACGACCGCCGCCGCGTGGTCCGGGCCCGGCGTCCGCACGACGGACTCCTGCCCCCGTCCGGCCCGGACACCTCTCCCGGACCGGACGCCCCGCCTCCTGAGCCGCCTCAGTCCGGCAGCACGGGAAGCAGCTCCGGAAGGTGCCCGTCGGACGCCGCCGCCGCCGACACCCGCTCCTGAGGGACCTCCCCGTACAGCGTCGTACGCGGCTTCGCCGGGCGCCCCGCGAGTTCCGCGATGGCGACCAGGTCCTGGACGGAGCGGTACGAGCCATAACCGGAGCCGGCCATCCGGGAGATGGTCTCCTCCATCAGGGTGCCGCCCAGGTCGTTGGCGCCCGAGCGCAGCATTTCGGCCGCGCCCTCCGTGCCGAGCTTGACCCAGCTGGTCTGGATGTTGGTGATGTGCGGGTGGAGCAGCAGCCGGGCCATGGCGGTGACGGCCCGGTTGTCGCGGTCGGTCGGGCCGGGGCGGGCGATGCCCGCGAGGTAGACCGGTGCGTTGGTGTGGATGAACGGCAGTGTCACGAACTCCGTGAAGCCGCCGGTCTCCTGCTGGAGCCGGGCCAGGGTCCGCAGGTGGCCGAGCCAGTGGCGGGGCTGGTCGACGTGCCCGTACATCATCGTCGAGGACGAGCGCAGGCCCACCTCGTGGGCGGTCCTGATGACCTCCAGCCAGGTCGCGGTCGGCAGCTTGCCCTTGGTGAGGACCCAGCGGACCTCGTCGTCCAGGATCTCGGCCGCCGTGCCGGGGATCGAGCCGAGCCCGGCCTCCTTCGCGGCGATCAGCCAGTCGCGGATGGACATGCCGGTGCGGGTGGCTCCGTTGACGACCTCCATCGGCGAGAAGGCGTGCACATGGATGCCGGGGACGCGCTCGCGCACCGCCCGCGCGATGTCGAAGTACGCGGTGCCGGGCAGGTCCGGGTGGATGCCGCCCTGCATGCAGACCTCGACCGCCCCGACGTCCCACGCCTGTGCGGCCCGGTCGGCGACCTGGTCCAGGGAGAGGGTGTACGCGTCGGCGTCGGTGCGCCGCTGGGCGAAGGCGCAGAACCGGCAGCCGGTGTAGCAGACGTTGGTGAAGTTGATGTTCCTGGTGACGATGTACGTGACGTCGTCGCCGACCACGTCGCGGCGCAGGGTGTCCGCGATCCGGCACAGTTCGTCGAGGGCCGGGCCGTCCGCGTGAAGCAGGGCGAGCGCCTGCTCGTCGGTGAGCTTCGTCGGGTCGTCGGCGGCCTGGCTCAGCGCCTGGCGCACATCGGCGTCGATGCGGGACGGGACCATGCCGGGCGCGGCGGCCTCACGGAGCGCCTCCCAGTCCCCGTACACCTCGTCGAAGTCCTCGCGGCGGTCGCCGGTGCGGCCCTCGGTGTCGATGGTGCGGTGCAGGTCGGTGCGGCCGGTGGCGCCGAACTCCTCGTCGGGCTCCTGCCAGGGCAGCCCGGCGGGGACGGCGCCCTCGCGGGCGAGTCCCGTCTCCGGGTCGGCGAGGGCGCGGACGTGCGGGAGGAGCCGGGGGTCGAGCCACGGTTCGCCGCGCCGGATGAACTCCGGGTAGATGGTGAGGCGTTCACGCAGTGCGAACCCCGACTCGGCGGTCCTCGCGGCGAGTTCGTCGATGTGCGGCCAGGGGCGCTCGGGGTTCACATGGTCCGGCGTGAGCGGCGAGACCCCGCCCCAGTCGTCGATCCCGGCGCCGATGAGCAGCGCGTACTCGGCGTCGACGAGGTTCGGCGGGGCCTGGATGCGGGCGGACGGGCCGAGGATGTGCCGGGCCACGGCGATGGCGGCGGCCAGTTCCTCCAGTTCGGCGTCCGGCATGCCGCGCATCGCGGTGTCCGGCTTGGCGCGGAAGTTCTGGACGATGACTTCCTGGATGCCGTGGTAGGCGCGGGCGGTCCTGCGCAGCTCGAAGAGGGAGTCGGCGCGCTCCTCGTAGGACTCGCCGATGCCGATCAGGATGCCGGTGGTGAACGGGACGTTGGAGCGCCCCGCGTCCTCCAGCACCCGCAGCCGCACGGCCGGCTCCTTGTCCGGGGAGCCGTGGTGCGGGCCGCCGGGCTCGGACCACAGACGGGTGGCCGTCGTCTCCAGCATCATGCCCATGGACGGCGCGACGGGCTTGAGCCGCTGAAGGTCGGTCCAGCTCAGCACGCCCGGGTTGAGGTGCGGGAGCAGCCCGGTCTCTTCGAGCACCCGGATCGCCATGGCGCGTACGTAGGCGAGGGTGTCGTCGTACCCCTCGGCCTCCAGCCACTCCCGCGCCTCGGGCCACCGGTCCTCGGGCCGGTCCCCGAGCGTGAACAGTGCTTCCTTGCATCCCATGGCCGCGCCCTCGCGGGCGATGTCCAGCACCTCGTCGGGCGAGAGGAACATCCCGTGCCCCGCGCTCCGCAGCTTGCCGGGCACGGTGACGAAGGTGCAGTAGTGGCACTTGTCGCGGCAGAGCCGGGTCAGCGGAATGAAGACCTTGCGGGAGTACGTGATCACCCCCGGGCGCCCCGCGGCTTCCAGACCGGCGTCCCGCACCCGGGCCGCCGAGGCGGCGAGGTCGGTCAGGTCCTCCCCCCTCGCCTGGAGCAGAACGGCGGCCTCGGCCACATCGAGAGCGACACCGTCACGGGCCCGCTTGAGGGCACGCCGCATGGAATTGGTCGTCGGACGTCCGCGCTGAGGATCGGTCATGAACCCGAGCATACGAGCGAGGCCCGCGCCCCGGACCAGGGCATCTGCCCCCGGAGCTCGGGCAGCTCCGGCGAACTGGCCGAGCCATGTGCCCACCGGGGGCGAGCTGCTCAGGCCGCCGGACCCTCAGCCCGGATCACGGCCGTACCGGCGTCCAGATCGACGCCCATGCGCGGCGGTGCGCCGTCCAGCGTGTCGTCCTTGAGAACCTGCTCCTCCACCCGGTGCTCGATCTGCACGCGTTTGGCCGAGTTCAGGAACGCGTGCAGCTCGTCGGCGACCGAGGCCCCGACGCCGAGCCCCTCGCGCGGAGTGCGGCCGGCCAGGACGCGGCCCAGCCAGGCGGGATGGCCCGTACGGATCACCGCGTAGCGGGCCGACGCCAGCATGAACGGCACCATCACCAGCACAGCCATGACAAGCAGGCTCGACAGCATCAGCATGTATGCCCAACGCCTTTGGCGAGTGGGTGAGTTCCCCTGCGCCGCCCCGTCCGCGCGGGCACTTCGGACTTCGGCTTGACCCTCACGTTGCGTGAGGCCGGAGGGTGGCGTGCATGAGCGACCACTTCAACGCGTTCGAGATGAGTCCCGTGCCCACCCCCGGCCCGGATGCGGTTCCGCCGGAGCTGTTCCGTGGCATCTATGGAATGCCCGCGTTCGCGACGATCCCCACGACCGATCTGGCGGCGTCGGTGGACTTCTGGATTCGTGGGCTCGGGTTCTTCGAGCTGTTCAGCATCCCCGGCACGCTCGTGCATCTGCGCCGGTGGGCGTTCCAGGACGTACTCCTTCTCCAGGCGGCGAGCGTTCCGGAGCAGGCGCCGGCGATGAGCCTCAGTTTCTCGTGCGTGCTCAGCCAGGTCGATTCCCTTGTGGAGGCCTGTCGTGCGCTGCGCCCGGACTCGGTCGACGGTCCACGGGACACTCCCTGGAACACCCGCGATGTGGAGGTGGTCACCCCCGAGAACGCACGGATCGTTCTCACTGCGGCGAAGCCCTTTGATCCGGCCAGTCAGGAGGCGCGGAACCTTGAGGCCATCGGCATCACCCCACCGGGCGCCGGTCGCAGCGACAATCAGGAGCATGCCTGATGCCACTGACGCCGACGGCCTGCCCGTCGGTCAGGTCTCGACGCGCCTGGGCGTGACGGTCCGCGCGCTGCACCACTGGGACGAGATCGGTCTCGCGCGACCGTCGCTGCGCACGGCTGCCGGATACCGGCTCTACACCGCCGGTGACCTGGAACGCCTGCACCGCATCGTCATCTACCGCGAGATCGGTCTCGGCCTGGACAGGATTCGGGCCGTCCTGGACGACTCGGCTACGGACGTACCCGGCGCACTGCGCGCGCAGCGCACCCAGGTCGCGGAACGGATCGACCGCCTCCAGCAGCTCGGCGCCGGACTGGACCGGATGATCGACGCCCACGAGCGCGGCCTGTTGCTGACCGCGGAGCAGCAGGCCGCGATCTTCGGCCCCCAGTGGGACCCGGACGGGCCCGCCCGAGCCCGTCAGCGCTGGGGAGACACGACGCAATGGCGGCAGTACGCCGAACGCTCCGCATCCCGTGGCCCGGAGGAATGGCAGGCCATCGCCGACTCCGTCGCCGCCCTCGACCGCGCCCTCGCCGATGCGATGGACGCCGGCGTCACACCCGGCAGCCCGGAAGCCGGTCAACTCGTCGAACGCCACCGCGAAGTCTTCGCCTCGTACTTTCCCCTCACCAGGCAGATGCAGGTCTGTCTCGGCCGCATGTACGAGGCCGATCCGGCATTCGCCGCCCACTACGACGGCATCCGCGCCGGTCTTGCCACGTGGTTCCGTCGAATCGTCGACGCCGAAGCGCGCGCCCACGGCATCGACCCCGACACCGCGACCTGGGAGTAGAGCGCGGGCCGGAAGCGTCGGTCAGCGGGCTCGCGTGCAGGAGGCTCCTGGCCGGTGACCTCGGTTGCTCCCGGCTGTTCTCGGTCAAGCTGGATGCGCCGGCTCTCGCCCAGTACCGGGCCCGCCGGGCCACAGGCACTCCGGAAACCGTCCCGCATGACCAGGTCCGTGCACGACTCGGCCTCGAACGGGGTTGACACACGCCAGGACTTCCCCGGCCATGCGGTCCGGGGTGGATGCTGCGGCGTGAGCCGTCCGCAGAGCAGGGCTGTGTCGGACTCGGCGCGCTGTGACCGGGGCTTGGTACGTTCGGGCGCATGACGCTGCGTTCGGTGGATCTGCGGAAAGAGCCTGTGGAAGCCGTACTGGACCGTATGGAGCGGTCGCTGGGGGTGCGCCTGGAGCACGAGACTGTGGTGCGCAAGCGTCGGTCTGTGGGGGCGCGCACGGACCGTGGTACGTGGGTGCGTATCGAGCGACGGGGGCTCGACCGGATCGGGGTTCAGGGTGGGGACGGCACCGCGTCCGCGGAGGCCCTGCGCGGGATCGCCAAGCCGGCCTGGTTCGCCGGGGTCGCGTGGCGGGACGAGGCGGAGCCGGTGATGTGGCGGGCGGACGAGACGGAGCTGCTGCCCGGGACGCCGGTGGGCAGCGCCGTGGTGGCGGAGGATCCGCAACTGTCCGAGGAGTGGTGGGCCGCGATGAATGCCTCCCTGGATGCCCTCGCCGCGCAGCACACCAACCGGATCGCGACGCCGGATACCGAGACCCTCACGCAGGAACTGGTCGCAGGAACGATCCACAGCGTCTTCCCCGGCGTCGATACAGTCGTGGTCGAACAGCGTCCGGCCCATGCGGATTTCAACTGGGCGAATATGACGGGGCCGGTGTTCTGCGCGTTCGACTGGGAGGACTGGGGAATGGCCCCGCGCGGCCTGGACGCGGCGAATCTGTGGGGCGCCTCCCTCGCCGTCCCGGCTCTGGCCGACCGCGTCCGCAGCGAGCGGCGTGACGATCTGGATACCCGGGACGGCAGGCTGATGACGCTGTTCGTCGCCGCGAAGATCCTCGGCCCCTACGCCGACCCGGACGACCCCCGTCTGGGGGCCGCCCGGGAGACGGCGGAGCGGGCGGTGGAGGAACTTCGGACGGGCTGACGGCGGGCCTGGAGGAGCTGGCGGTACTCCTGGGCCACCTGGTCGTCGACCTCGTAACCCCACCCGCGACCGGGAACGCCAAGACGGCCGCTGCTGTCCTGCCCAACGAGCCGTCAGCCCCGCTGGGCACGGAATAAGCCAGCAGGATCGTCATCGCCCGCGCTGTTCTGCGAGCTGGTGACGTCGGACCGTTCGGACTCGCTGCGGTCGTGCGCGGTCGCCAGCTCCTCCACAGCGATCAGAAGCGCGGCGTTGGTCCCCGCTCCCTGTGTGGACGCCTTGTCTGCCATCTACGCTCTCCTCTCAGCCGCCCCCGCCCAGCTCCGGGCGAAGGTTCGAGTTAACCCGCGCCCATCAGATGCCAGTAGAGCGGGATTCGGACAAATACACGGAGCACACACCCTCGTTTGCTGGTGGCACCATGCCTCCGGCCTGGGTGGCGCAGCGGTCCTGCGGGCACGACAGCTCCGCCCAGACCGTCTTGCCGACGACCCGGTCCTTCACGCCCCACGACGTCGCCAGCGCCCCGACCAGGTGCAGGCCGAACCCCGATTCCGCGCCGGGGCGGGAGGGCCTCACCTCCGGCTCCCGTTCCCCTCTCGCGTCCGACACCTCGATACGGAGGGTGCCCGCGAGAGCGACGAGCCTCAGCTCGAAGTCCCGCCCCGGCACGAGCCCGTGCAGCACCGCGTTGGCCGCAAGCTCGGACACGATCAACGCGACGTCCCCGGAGAGCTCGCTCCCGTACGGGACGCCCCACGCGTCGAGTTGGTGCACAGCAAGCCGACGGGCGAGCCGCGCGCCCCGACGGGTGGCGCTGAAGCGTTGGACGAACTCGGCGCCCACAAGGGTGATTTCGGCGTTCATGTGACTCAGCGTGTGCACTGACTCGTACTCTGACCAGTAACGACATCACGACTCCCCGTATCCGTACGGGCTCTCCCGGCCCGAGGTACGGGGCGTCGGCCGTGACCGGGTGGACAGAGAGCGGTGCGGGACACATGGAGAAGGAAGTGCGGCCCGAGCGGCCGGCCGAATCGGACGGAACGGCGCACCTCTTCAGGGCGCTCGGTAAAATGATCAAGGTGCTGCGCGAGCGCGCGGGCATGAGCCAGAAGGAATTGGGCCTCGCGACACACTGCGGGGAGGACCTGATCTCGGCGATGGAGCGAGGGGTACGGACGCCTCAGCCGGAGTTTCTCGAACTCGCGGATGACGTGCTCAGTGCGGGTGGCCTGCTTCGGGCGACGATCGGGGAGGTGCGGGAGGCGCTGGCGAAGGCGCGTACGCGGCATCCGGAGTGGTATCGCGGCTACGCGAACCTGGAAGCCGCCGCGTCACAGCTCTACGACTACAACAACCAGGCCGTGCCCGGGCTGCTCCAGACCGAGGCGTACGCCCGGGCGATCTTCACCCAGCGACGCCCGCTGCTCAGCGAGGAGACCATCGAGAAGCGCGTGGCCGACCGGATGGACCGGCAGCGGGTCTTCGAGCGCTGGCCTCTTCCAACGTTCCACTTCATCCTGGACGAGAGCGTGCTGATGCGCCCCATCGGGGGCCGGGATGTGCATCGGGAGCAGTTGCAGACGCTCCTGCGCATCGGCCGTCTCAGGACGGTGCAGCTCCAGATGGTGCCGCTCGACCGCACCGAACAGCCCAGTCTCGACGGCCCGTTCACCATGATCACACCCAAAGGGAAGCAGCAGCTCGCCTACCTGGAGATTCACGGGTATCCGAGGCTCATCACCGAGCCGGAAGAAGTCCGGGTGCTGGCCATCCGCTATGGAATTATGCAGTCGGTGGCTCTCACTCCGGGGGAGTCCTTGGCCGCGATCGAAAAGATGCTGGGAGAGCGATGAGCATCGGGCAACTGAACTGGTTCAAGAGCAGCTACAGCAGTGGCGAGGGCGGCAACTGCATCGAGGTCGCCTACGAGTGGCGCAAGAGCAGTTACAGCAGCGGCGAGGGTGGCGAGTGCATCGAGGTCGCTGCCCACTGGCGCAAGTCCAGCCGCAGCAGCGGCGGAGGCGGCAACTGCATCGAGGTCGCGAGTTGCGCCGTCGCCGTCCACGTCCGTGACTCCAAGAACGTCCAGGGGCCCCAACTCGACGTCGCCCCCGGCGCCTGGGCGGCGTTCGTCTCGTACGCGCAGCAAGGCTGAGGCCCTGGTGCGGCGGGCGTCCGCCGGGTCGTGACAGCCGCGACCCGGTGGACCGCGACGCGGCTGGCCGGGACGTGGTGGGCAGCGACGTAAAAGCTTTTAAGTCTTTGTCTTGAGGACGTGCGAAAAACCGAACCCGACCCGTCTCTGTAACCTGCGGGTACCTGTCACTCGCACGGGTGACATCGGCCAACTCAGCTGGATTTCGGGGCAGCTTGCGGGCATATGCTCACGCCAACACAGCCCCAACGCATGTCGGCCCCCGGCCGGGAGTGAAGATCCCGAACGAGGGCCTGACCACCAAGGAAGAAGCACCTTCCCGATGGATACACAGCAGGTTAGCGTGCCCGCACGCTCCGCGCCCTCCGTTCGCGAGGGCGGCTCGCCGGTGTCCGGCGTCCTCCACGTCAACACCCGCCAGACCAGCCGGTTCACGATCATCGGCAACCACCTCGCCCAGCACCGCGAACTGTCCCTGCTGGCGATCGGACTGTCCACGTACATCCAGTCACTGCCCAGCGGCGCCCGCATCGGCATCAAGAAGCTCGCCGAACGCTTCCCCGACAGCGAGGCCCGTATCGCCGCCGCGTTACGCGAACTGGAGGCCCACGGCTACCTGAGCCGTACCCGCGAGCGGCTGCCCAACGGCCGGGTCGTCACGCGTACTTGCTCCTACAATCAGCCGACCGGCACCGCGCAACGCCACCCGGCCCCGGCCCCGCCCCCGGCACCCAAGCCACGCCGCCAGGCACCCGCACCCGCCCCCGTGGCCGCAACGCCCGCACCCCCGCCCCCACCGACGCCCACACCCCCACCCCCACCCCCGCCGCTCCCCCAGCCCCGCAACCCGCTCCCCCAGTACCTCCGCGCCGCCACCGCGCTGCTCACCGATCTCCACCGGCACACGGCCGAGATCACCCTCACGGAGAAGGACGTCGTCCTCCTCGCCCCCGCCGCCGCCACCTGGTTCGAGCGCGGCGCCACGCCCGCCGCCCTCCGGCACGCTCTCACCCACGATCTGCCCCAGCCCCTCAAGCGCCCCGCCAAGCTGCTCCGGTACCGGCTCACCGCTCTCCTCCCGCCCCCGCCGACCCCGGATCACCCCACGGTCCTGCTCCAGAACTGCGACCGCTGCGACCGGGCCTTCCGCTCCCCCACCCCGGGCGACTGTCGCGACTGCCGAGAAGAATCGGCCGACGATCCGCACGCCCCGTTCCCTATCCTGAGCGGATGATCACTGCTCCTGAACTCGTCATATTCGACTGCGACGGCGTACTCGTCGACAGCGAGCGCATCGCCGTACGCATCCAGGTCCAGGTGGGCGCCGAGCTCGGGTGGCCGCTGACGGCGGAGGAGGTCGTCGAGAAGTTCGTGGGGCGGTCGAACAAGTCCATCGGCGAGCTGGTCGATGCCCGGCTGCCCGGCGCTTCCGCCGCCTGGCAGCAGCGCTTCGAGGACCTCCACCGCGACGCGGTCGAGACCGAACTCGTCGCGGTGGACGGGATCCACGAAGCGCTGGCCGCCCTCACGCTCCCCGCCTGCGTGGCGTCCAGCGGCAGCCACGACAAGATGCGCCACACCCTGGGCCACACCGGGCTCTACGCGCACTTCGAGGGACGCATCTTCAGCGCCACCGAGGTCGCACGCGGAAAGCCCGCCCCCGATCTCTTTCTTCACGCGGCCCGGCGGATGGGGGTCGACCCCGCCGCCTGTGCGGTCGTCGAGGACAGCAAGTACGGTGTGCAGGCCGCCCGTTCGGCCGGGATGCGGGCATTCGGCTTCGCGGGCGGGCTGACTCCGGCGCACTGGCTGGAAGGCCCGGACACCGTGGTCTTCGACGACATGCGCAAGCTGCCGTCGCTGCTGTCCGGGAGCTGAGAGTTCCCGGCCCGCCGCTTCCCGTGTCTCGCGGTGCTCCGGGCCGTCACCACTCCTCGTCGTGGCCGATCACCCGGAAGCTGCCCACGACGCCGTTGTCGATGAACCCGCCGCCTCGAACGGTAGGGGTCACGACACCGTAGGTGCTGCCGTAGGGGCCGACCGTGGCGACCGGAGAACCGCCGTCACAGGCGAACCCCCGAAAGACCTCGACCGCATGCCGGCTGTCGTTGTAGATGCTGAAGCTGCTCGATCCCAGCCCGCTGGCCGCAGGGACGCAGCCTCCCGGATAGGCGGAGTACTCCCGTTCGTTGAAGTAGATCCTCTCCTCCTTCTTCCGGTCGTAGCCGCGGTCGCGCCCGCCCCGGTCCGAGCCCTCGTCGTCGCGCCCGCCCCGGCCGCCGTCCTCGTCGTCGCGCCCGCCGCGGTCGGAGCCCTCGTCGTCGCCGCCCTTGTCCCCCTTGCTCTCCGTTCCGCTCTCACTGCCGAGGGGGGCCGGTGCGGGGGCGGCCTGCCGGGCGGGCGGGGCGGCCCGGTGGGCGGGCTGCTCGGCCCGCTCGGTGGCCGGTTCGGCCTGGGTGGATCTGTCGGTCGAGGCATAGGTGATGCCGGTGGCAAGGACCGCTGTGCTGACTACGGCGGCGGCCACCGTGAAGGTACGCGAGGGCATGTCACTTCTCTCCGTCTCAGAGACGTCGGCCGGACGGCCGACCTGCGGCGAACGTACCGACGGGCCCCATACCTGTCATTTCGGGCAAGTCCAGGGCGTGACGCCACAGGTCCGGTCGGGTACAAAGAAGCCATTCCGTGCATATCCATACCGATGCCGCTGTGCCGCTGATTGCTTCCCCGGCGGCGCGACCGGCCGCGGCGAAGCCCGAGAGCTTCCGGCCACCCCGAAATCCGCACGGCGGGACCCGGCCGACCGGGCCCCGCCGCGTGAGACCTACCGAAAACCTCTACTCAGGAGCGAGCCGACTACTCCACGAAACGCCAGGTGACGTCGATCGTCCCCTGGTCGAGGGAGGCCAGCGCCTCGTATGCGCCTGGCGTCAGATCGAGGCCGTACATGTCCGAAGTACTTGGGCTCGCGTCAAGGACCGTCGCGGTTATGGACTTTCCGTTGTGCGTGACCACGACCTTCCTGCCGCACTGAGGAGACTCGGATGATCCGGATCCGAACATGCGGTGGTCGAGCGCAACAACGAAATCGCTGTCCCTGATGGCTTGGCCGCACGCCCCCGGCACCCCGTTGGCGCTGAAGAAACTCGCTGCTCCGCTGTAGCTCTGCGACGGCTGTTCCGGTGACTCGCCCTGCTCCGGAGGCGGTGTCGTCGTCTGGCCCGGCTCCGGGGGCGGTTCCGTTGTCCTGCTCTGATCCGGGGGCGGCGTCGTGGTGCTGCCCGGCTCCGGAGGTGATGCCGTTGTGCTGCCCGGTTCCGGGGCGAGCGTGGAACGGGGTGACTCGGTCAGGGTGGGGGCGGGTTCCGGTTGCCCTGAAGCGCTCGATGCCGGGACGGGGGTCTCGGTGTCCTCCGAGGCGGAGGCGGTGGCGACGATCACGGCGGCGGAGCCGACGGCCAGCAGTGTGGCCGCCGCGATTTTGGCGATCTTTGCTCTCAACGTGCCCTCTCTGAATGTCACATTCCGGACGACGCGTATGCGAAGCATTCGCGGCGGGGGATGCCATGAACTTTCCTCGCAACCACGCCGCTGCGATCGTCTGCCCACGGGGGCCGACGATCGCAGCGGCCACATGATGACCAATCCCGCTGATGCTCCACTGATGCCCCACTGACGTTCGGCAACAGGCCGCGAACGCCGGGCGCCCGTACGCGCAAGGGCCGGGCGCCGCACCGTCTGGTGCGGGTCGCCCGGCCCTTGCGTTCAGCTCGACTACGTCAGCGGGCAACCGCCTTGGTCGCCTTGCTGGTGGCGGTACCACTGGCGTGGCCGGTGCGGCGGGCGGTCACCTTCACGGTGATCTTCTTGCCGCGCTGGGCGGACTTGAGCGTCAGCGAGGACTTGGTCGCGCCGGAGATCGCCTTGCCGTTCGCGTACCACTGGTAGCCGTACGAGGTCGGGGTGGGCGTCCAGGTGCCGTGGGCGGCCTTGAGGGTGCGGCCCACCTTCGCGGTGCCGGAGATCGTGGGCTGCTTGGTGGCCTTGGGCGCACTGCCCTTGGCGACCCTCACCGAGGCGGGCGTCGCGAAACCGTCGGCGTGACCGGTGCGGTGGGCCGTGACGGTGATGGTGAGGTACTTGCCGAGCAGCGACGCCGGGACGGTGTACGTCGACGCCGTCGCGCCCTTGATGGCCTTGCCGTCGGCCTTCCACTGGTAGCCGTAGGAGGTGGCGACGGGCATCCAACTGCCGTTCGTGGTGGTCAGCTTGGCGCCGACCTTCATGGTGCCGGTGATGTTCGGGGTGGTCGTCACCCTGGGCGCCGCGCCCTTGGCGACCGTGAGCGCCGCCGAGGTGGCCGGGACGTCCGCCGTGCCGGTGCGGCGGGCCGTGACGGTGACGCCGATCTTCTTGCCGAGCAGCGAGACCGGGACGGTGTACGCGGCGGCGGTGGCCCCGGTGATCGGCTGCCCGTCGGCGTTCCACTGGTAGGCGTACGAGGTCGGGGCGGGGGCCCAGGTGCCGGGGGCCGCGGTGAGGCGGTCGCCGACGCGGGCGGTGGTGCCGATGGTCGGCGGTGCGCTGTTGCGGAGCGGGGCCGAGGTGACGGTGAAGTCGCCCCGCGAGTACTCCCCGCCGTTGTGGGTGATGACGCTCGCGCTCCAGGCGCCCTCGGCCGCGCCGGTCAGGTCCAGCTCGGCGGTCAGGGTGCGGCGGTCGGGCGAGACGGAGACCGTGGTCCCGGTGATCTCCCGGCCGGAGTTCCGCAGCACGAGGCGGTGGTCCTTGTGCAGGGCCGTGCCGGTGACCGTGACCGTCGTCCTCGCACCGGAGGCGCCGGTGGCCGGGGTGAGCTTCGTGACGGTCACCCGCTCCATGCCGCAGAGCCCCGGGCAGACCGCCTCGGCCTTGTACGAGGTCCGCGAGGCCTTCTCCGGCAGGGAGAGGACCAGGATGCTCGGAGTGAGCTCCCTGGAGTAGCTCTCGATCACCCTGCACGAGTAGCCGCTGGAGGTGGAGTACGTGCAGCCGTTGTCGAGGCTCGGGTCGTACAGCGCGGGCACCGCCGTATCGGTGGCACCGGTCGTGTCGCTGATGTCCATCGTGAAGCGGTCGCTGTACGCGGTGGGCAGCGCGGCGCAGACGGCGGTGTGCTCCTCGTCGAGGGTGCCGGTGACCGGGCCGTAGCCGTACGCGATGCTCGCGACCTTCTCGCACTCGGCGGCCGGTCCGTCCGGGCCCGCGATGCGCAGGGCGTCGAAGCGGTACGAGTCGGGGGCCTTCAGCGTCGCGGGGACGGTGACCAGGACCTGGTAGTGGGTGGAGCCGGTGACGGCGCACGCCTGGTTCTTGTTGCAGTGCGGGGTGCCGTCGGCGCCGTACACCACCACGTTGGCGGTGCCGAGCGGGTCGCGGACGTCGATGTGCAGGGTGTCCTTGGCGTCGGCGGTGGTGACCTGGCGGCAGCGCAGCTCGCCGGGGGCGCCCATGGTGCCGCCGGCGGAGGGGCCGCCGGGCTTCGTCGCCGGGTTCGCGGTGCAGCCCTTGGCGGTCGCGGTGACGTCGCGGCGGGCCAGGATGTACTCGGCGGGGGTGTCGCGGCCGGTGACCAGCACGGTGTGGGCGACACCCGGGGTCAGCGCGCAGGTCGTCCAGCTGGAGACGGAGGCGCGGGCCGAGCAGATCTGCTTGCCCTGGACGTCCAGGACGGTGAACTGGGCGAGGGCCGTGGTGCCGGGTTCCGCCTGGAGCTGGATGTTCTCCTGGGTGCTGTGGTCGTTCGCCGGAATGCTCAGGCAGCGCGAGAAGACGCCGTCACCGGTGGTGACGCGGGCGGTGGGGCCGGTCGCGGTGAAGTCGCCCGCCGGGAGGGCCGGGCAGTCGGCCGCCGCGTCGGTGCGGTGCAGGACGAGGGTGTACGGGCCGGTCGGCTTCGACTCGCTGTCGGTGGAGACCAGGGCCCGGAACGGGGCCTTGCCGGTGAGTCCGCAGGTCCCGTCGGTGAGGCGGGACGGGTCGCAGCGCTGGATGCCGTCGGCGTCGACGAGGGTCACGTCCGGGTGGGGCGCGGGCCCGTAGAGAGCCTCGAGCACCGCCAGCCGGGCGCCCTCGGGGAGCGGCAGGGACAGGCAGTCGATCTCGCCGCCGACGGTGAACTCGGAGCGGTGCACGCCGAGTTCGACCGGCTCGCAGCCGGTGGTGGCGGAGTGGTCGATGACGAGGGTGGGGGCGTCGGTGAAGACGGTGTAGTCACCGGCGGCGGGGAGGGTGCAGACGTCCCAGGTGGCGCAGGCGGTCTTTCCGTCCCGGTCGTACACGGCGAGCACGGACCGTACGCCGTCGTGGACGGCGTACGCGTCGTAGCGTCCGGCGGCCGGGGCGGTGAAGGTCCGGCATCCGTGGGCCGGATCGGCGGCGGTGGGGCCGGAGTTGTATCCGTTCAGCGCGGGGCGGGTGCAGCCGGCCGGGTCGGAGATTCGGCGGACGGCGAGGGTGTACTCGGCGGGGAAGCCGTGCTCGGCCTCGCTGACCTGCGAGAGGACCCGGTACGGGCCGTCGCCGGGCAGTACGCAGCCCTCGCTGTTGTCCTCGTTGAAGTGCGGGCAGATCCGGGCGCCGGTCTCGTCGGTGATCCACGACAGGCTCTGGCCGTATGCGGACGGCCTGATCTTGTTGGTGATCCGCTCACCCGGCTTGCCCGCGAACGGCTGGCACTGGATGGCCGTCGGCCCGGCCGCCGAGCCGACGACGGGTGCGGTGTCCCAGGACGTGCCGATCTCGGGCGCGCAGCCCTCGGTGGTGGCGAGGGGGACGACGGCGACAGTGGGCCTGCTCGGCTCGGACCAGTCGTTGAACAGCCGGAGCGTGAAGTCGCCCGAGCGGGGCAGTCGGCACCAGCCGGCGCCCCACTCGGGGTCGTAGCAGTCGATCTCCGTCCCGCCGTCGTAGACATGGGTGTACGTGCCGGCGTTGGCGCCGCCGACGAGCACGACCTTGTGCAGCCCGGCGGCCCCGGCCGTGAACGTGAAGCAGGCCGTGCCGTCGCCCGGGATCGTCGGCTTGCCCTCCGCCGGGGCGGCCTCACCGAAGCCGGAGAGCGGCAGGGCGGCACAGTCCTCGTCGGCCGGGGCATCGGCCGCCGTCGCTGCGGGGGCGTACGCCTGCGCGGCGCTCGCGGGTATCAGCAGCGAGAGCAGGACCGACAGCGCGAGCAACAGCGTGGCGTACGCCGCCGATCTGCCTGATCTCCCGGATCTCGCCGCCGTGCGTGGATGGTTGGGCATTCCGCTCCCCCGGACCGGTGAAGTGTGCGCTTCTGCCGGGGGCTTCACGAACGACGCGCAAGCGCGGGAACGCGGGACGGCCCGGGACACAAGCGAGATGTGCGCGACTCGTAAAGATGAGCGCACGTGATCATCGCACACGCGTCCCGGGCCACCCGAGGAATTTCGGTTCCGGTCACGGGCTACTTGCCCAGTACCGCCTTCATCACGCTCTTCGCGATCGGCGCACCCAGCCGGCCACCGGAGATGTCGGACCGGGAGATGTCCATGGCCGTCGGGTCGATGAACACCGCGACCGCCACCGACTTGTCGCCGGACTTGCCGTACGAGACGAACCAGCCGTACGGCACCTCGTCCTTCACGTTGACACCGCGCTGCGCCGTCCCGGTCTTGCCGCCGACCGTGACACCGTCGATGAGGGCGCGCTGGGCGCTGCCCTCCTTGGCCGTGAACTCCATCATTTCCTGGACCTTCTTCGCCGTCTCCTCGGACACGGCCTGGCTCTTGAGCGTCGGCTCATTCTTCTCCAGGACCGACAGGTCGGGGCCGCGCAGCTCGTCCACGATGTACGGCTGCATCAGCTTGCCGTCGTTGGCGAGGGCGGCCGTCACCATCGCCATCTGCATCGGCGTGCTGGTGAGGCTGCCCTGCCCCATGCCCGTCAGCGCGGTCCCGGGCTTGTCCAGTTCCTTCGGGTAGAGGCTCTTGGTGGCGAGCATGTCGCCGAACTCCTCGGAGTAGACATCGGCGTTGAAGCCGAACTTCTCCGCGGTCTCCCGCATCTTCTCGGCACCGACCTTGGACGCCGCGTCGAGGAAGACGTTGTTGCAGGAGTACTGCATCGCGGTCTTCATGGACGCCTTGTTGCACACCGCGTCGCCGGCCTCGCTGCCGATCTTGTTCGTGGAGAGCGGCAGGGGGTACGGGGAGACGGCGTCGGACCGCGCGTCGACATCGGTGACCACGCCGTTCTCCAGGGCCGCGGCCGCCGTGAGGATCTTGAACGTCGAGCCGGGCGGGAAGGTCTCCCGCAGCGGGCGGTTGGCCAGCGGCTTGCTCTTGTCCTTGACGAGCGCCTGGAACTTGTCCCCCTCCTTGAACGAGTTCCCGGCGAAGACGGACGGATCGTACGAGGGGGTGGAGACGAGGGCCAGGACCTTCCCCGTGCTCGGTTCCAGCGCGACGACCGCGCCCCGCGCGCCGAGGTCGGTCAGTCCCTTGTAACCGGCCTTCTGCGCCTTCGGGTCGATCGTGGTGATCACATCGCCGCCGCGCCGCTGCTCGCCGGTGATGATGTCCTTGGCGTGCCGGAACGCGAAGCGGTCGTCCTGGCCGCTGAGGATGCTGTCGTACGTCTTCTCCAGGAGGGACATGCCCTGCGACTGGGAGGCGTATCCGGTGACGGGGGCGTACATCGGGCCCTGCTTGAAGGTCCGCTTGTACTTGAAGTCCGTCCCGTCGACCGCCTTGGAACCGGTGATCGCGTCGCTGCCCACGACGATGTCGCCGCGCGGGGTGGCGAACTGGGTGATCTTCACCCGGCGGTTCTTCTCATGAGTGGCCAGGGGCTCGCTCTGGACGTACTGGAGCCAGTTCGCCCGCAGCAGCAGCGCCATCACCAGCAGCCCGCAGAATATGGCTATGTGCCGCAACGGCCTGTTCATCCTCGATCCACTCCCGTACTCACCCGCATGTGATCCTTAACTGAGGAAGATGCCGACTACGGGCAAATGGTTGCACCCGCAATCAACCGGGCCGTGGCCGGGGTCGTGGCCGTGCCCGTGCCCGTGCCCGTGGCCGTGCCCGTGCCCGTGCCCGTGCCCGCCGGGGCGGTCGTTCAGAGGTACTGCGCATAGCCGTCCAACGCGCGCAGGACCTCCGGTTCGTCCGCCGGGGGCAGCTGCAGCACGACCTCCTCGATGCCCAGGTCCGCGTAGTGCACCAGCTTGCCCGCGCTCGGGAGGACCGCGTACGGGACGACCTGGAGGTGCTTCGGGTCGCGGCCCGCCGCCTCCCAGGCTTCACGGAGCTTCGGTACGGACTCGGTCAGGCCCCGGCCGCCGATGGGGAGCCAGCCGTCGGCGTACTGCGCGATGTGGGCGAACAGCTTGGGGCCCGCCGCGCCGCCGATCAGGGTGCGCGGGCCGTTCACCGGGCCGCGGGGCTCCTGGACCGGCTTCGGGTACGCGTGGCTGGCCCGGACCGAGCCGAACTCTCCTTCGTACGCCGTGGGTTCGTCCGCCCACAGGGCGCGCATCACGGCCATCCGGTCGCGGACGAGGTCGCGGCGGGCCGGCCAGTCCACGCCGTGGTCCGCGGCCTCCTCGACGTTCCAGCCGTAGCCGACGCCCAGGGTGAACCGGCCGCCGGAGAGGTGGTCGAGGGTCGCGGTCTGCTTGGCCAGGCCGATCGGGTCGTGCTGGGCGACGAGCGTGATGCCGGTGCCCAGTGCGAGGCGCTCGGTGACGGCGGCGGCCTGGGCGAGGGCGACGAAGGGGTCGAGGGTGCGGGCGTACTCGGGCGGGAGTTCGCCGCCCATCGGGTAGGGGGTGTCCCTGCTCGTCGGGATGTGGGTGTGCTCGGGCAGGTAGAGCCCGCCGAAGCCGCGCTGTTCGAGCTCGCGGGCGAGCCGCAGCGGCGTGATCGTCTCATCGGTGAGGAAGATCGTTGTGGCGATCCGCATATGAGGACACCTCCGTCGTGATCCGGTGACAGGCCCTGGGGCCCCAACGTATGCCGTGCGGTGCGGAAAGCCGAGCATGCGGGAGGTCAGGGGGACGGGGGAAGCGGGGAGTTGAGGGACCGGCCCGTTCAGGTATCCCGGCGTTCTTCCATGGTTCACCGCCGGCCGTCAGGGTTTCGGGTGCGCGTCGTTCCTTGCCGCACGCGCTGTGCCGCACGCGACACCCGGGGAGCCCTTCGCATGTCCGCATCGCATTCCGCTCACGGCCACCCGATGGCCAGGCGCGGCCTTCTCGTCGGGACGGCCGCCACCGCTCTGACGTTGGGCACTGTGAGCTTCGCCGACGCCACCGCCCCGAACCGGGGCAACGACGGGACGGACCGGACCAGGACCGTGCGCGGCACCCTGCCGGCCGGGTCGCCCGACTTCGTGTACCTGCCGGTCGAAGTACCGTGCGGAGTGCGGGAGATCGCCGTCTCGTACGCGTACGAGAAGACTCCCGTACCGGCCGGGACGCAGAGCAACGCCCTCGACATCGGCATCTTCGACGAGCGCGGCACCGCACTGGGCGGGCACGGGTTCCGGGGGTGGTCCGGCGGGGCGCGCGGCAGCTTCTCCTGGAGGGGTAGCGGCAGGCCGCTCAGGCGCTGGGCAGGGTGCGCAGGCGTATGCCGTGGCGGGCCCGCAGCCGGCCGATCTCCCAGGCCGCGACGGCGGTGGTGGCCAGCGCACCGCCCAGCGACAGCCACAGGGGGCTGTCGTAGCCGTTCTTCACGATGTGGACCGGGAACAGCTCTCCCACGAGCAGCAGCTCCCACGAGAGCACCACGGTCAGCAGCGCGGGCAGCGCCTGATGGATCTCCATGGTGCGGAACATGTAGCGGGCGACGCACGGCACCGACATGCTCACGAATCCGATGGCCCGCAGAAGCAGCGGGAGCCCGGCCAGGAAGGTCAGTCCGCCCACCAGCACGCTTGTGTGGTGGCCGAGCCAGAACGGGCCGATCGCGGTGGCCACGAGCAGCAGCCAGTGGCCCAGGAACATCCCGACCGCGATGGACGGCCCGCGCAGGCGCCCCGTCATCCGCCGCCGGTCCGCGCCGCTCACGAAGGCGAGGAAGGCCGCGACGACCAGGGGCACCGTCACCAGCAGCAGGAAGGGGGCCGCCAGCAGTCTGACCACGCCGGACGCGGCCCAGTTGGCCAGCCAGTCGACGAGCGGGATGTCGCGGGCCCCTACTTGGGGGATCTCCACGAGCATCGCGATCGAGACCCCGAACCAGAACCGGGTCAGCTGGATGCCCTGGATGAGGCGGTCGTCCAGGATCCGTTCCTCCGGCGGCTTCAGGTAGCGCTCGACGATCTCCCGGTCCCGCTCCATCAGCGCCACAGCTGTCCTCCGTCCCCCGCGGAGCCCACTGTCCCCGCGTCCCCCTGTCCCCCGCGCCGCAGGACCTCCGGCGCCGGTGAAGGCGAACAGTGTGTCAGGAAGTCCCCTGCCGAAAAAGGCAGTTGGACAGGTGGCTCGGCAGGACGCCGAGGGAACGCGGCCGCGGGCCGTCCGTGTGTCTCCCATGCCCGGCCGCGGTGAGAAGTTATGGCGCGAGCGGGTCCGTGAGGCGACAATGCCCATCAGAGGTCGTACACGCCGCGCGCCGGGGGAGCGATTCAGGTTGGCAACCGGAGGGTTATCGGCGGGCGGGCCGCCGCCGCAGGCAGCGGGTTCCGAGGTCACACGGCAACTCTGCATGGCGATGCACACCCGCCCGGCGGCCTCCGTCGCGCCCTGGGCCGGGCGGCGACTGTCCCAGCTGGCCGGGGAGATGCTGCGCGACCCGGCACGCTCGGTTCCCTCGTACGGCTTCGACCTGGTGCCGGTCCTCACGCACGCGGTGCGCGCTTTTCGGCGGCGGCTGCTCCGCCGGGTCGCGGTGGCGGCGGTGTTCGGCCTGGTCGCGGTCTGGCAACCGTTGCCGCCCCTGATCCTGCTGGCCACGCTCTGCCTCGCCCGGCTGCTGGGCTCCAACTGGCCACCGCTGACACTGCTCTGCCTGTGGCTTGCCTTCCGGGCACCGAACTTGCTGTTCGTGCTGGTGGGGCCGCAGGATCAGAAGAACAAGTACGAGATTTTGGTACAGAATGCGCCTTTGCTCGTGCTCGGGTCCGCTCTGGCCCTGGTGTACGTCGCCGACGCGGTGGTAGCCCGGTCGGCGCGCGATCGGGCAGGCCGGGAGGGTGGTGCCCGGGAACGGTCGCCCTCCATCGGCCCGAGGGCCCGCAGACGCGTGGAGCGGGTCGGTCTCCAGCAGAACGGCACCGCCTTGCCGTACGACGGCCAGGGCCGGTTCATCGGCGCGGGCCGAGAATCCCGGGGCGCGGTGGAGATCCGCGTGCCGTTGCGTCCAGGGCGCTCCGGCCGGCCCGTCGTGGCGCTGCGCGAGACAGAACTGCTGGCAGGCATCGAGGCCGCGATGAGCACCGTCGGCCGGGGCGCGGGCAGGCCCGACGACCTCACGGAGACCGAGCCACTGCCCGGTTTCTCCGTGGCCCAGGTGCTCGCCCTGCCGGCCGCCCTGTGGCTGGAGCGCGGCCGGGGCGGGGCCGGGGCATCGGAGACGGCGGGTGGGCTGGGCCGGCCCGAGCGGCTGTATCTGCGGGCACAGTGCGTCAGCTGGCAGGGGCAGCTCGTGGTGAGCCTCTTCGTGCACGCGGCGCTCCAGGCCGGTGAATTAGGGCTCACCCTGCGGCCGCAGGTGATGGCACCGCTGCTGCCGCTGCCCGAGCCCACCGGCTCCGCGGTGCTCGAAGGTCTGCGCGCGATGGCGGGACTGTGGGCGAGACCGGTGAAGGAGACCGACCCGGCCGGGGCCGATCCGGCCGGCGCCGACGGCCCGCTGAGCCTGCGTGACTTCCTCTCCCTGCCCACGATTCCCGATGTGCACCAGAGCAGCGATGCGGCACGCCATGTCGAACTCATGCAGGCGGCCGTCCTCGGCGCCGTGGAGGCCCTGCTCGAACGCCACGGCTTCGCGACGGACGCGCTCTCCGACCGGCACACAGTGATCAACAGCATTCAGGTGCTGGGCGACAACAACGCGGGGATCCAGCTCGCGGGCGGTCTGACACTGGCCCAGGTGGCACAGACTGCGCCCACCGCGCCCGCCTCGACCGAAGGAGTACCCATGAGCCCAGGATTTCCGCACCGGAACCCGCCCTCCGAGCCCGCACGGGCCCCGGGGTCCGGCATCAGCATCGGCGGCGACAACACCGGCACCGCGCAGAACGCCGTCGGCCACCGCCTGTCCCACATCACCCAGACCGGCGCCGGCCAGGGGAACGCCCCGCTCGACTCAGTCGCCGCCCTTCTGGCCTCCTTCCGCGCGGACATCGACCGCAATGCGGCCCTGCTGGCGGACCTGGAAGCCCTGCGCGACCAGACGACGACGCTGGCGGGCACCCTGACGGACCCTCAGAGCGAGGGCTTCCGCCCCGCCCTGCGCATGGCGGTCCGTTCCCTGCCCGCGCTGGTGGCCGGGACGGCCGTCCAGCAGACGGGCGAGGCACTGGTGACGGCGATCAGTGAGCTGCTGGGCTGAGCCCCGGTACGCGCACGACGGGACTTCGCGGACAGGGCCTACGCCCGCTCGTCCACGGCGGGGACGGCGGCCGGGGCCACCGCGCCGCGTGCCCGTACGCGGACGGGCCGGGACGGGGCGGTCAGCACGCCCAGGCAGGCGATGACGAGGGCGATGCCCGTCCAGCCGAGGGCCGGGAGGTGCTCGCCGACGACCAGGACCGCGAAGACGGCCGCCACGGCGGGCTCCAGCAGGGACAGGGTCGTCGCGGTGCTGACCGGGATGCGGGACAGGCCGAAGCCGAACAGGACGTACCCGGCGAACATCGGCACCAGCGCCATGTAGAGCCCGACGCCCGCGTTGGCCCAGGAGGCGACCAGCGGTGCGCCGGTGGCCAGCAGGACCGGTACGAGCATCAGCCCGCCGAGGCCGAACACCGCGCCCATGGCCGCCCGCGAGGTGACGCCGCGGGTGATGAGGCGGTGCGCCGCCCACGCGTACACGGCGTACGTCACGCCCGCGACCAGCCCGAGGCCCACGCCCACGACGGTCTGCCGGGCGGAGCCCGTGCCCGCTCCGCTGCCGGCCTGCGCGGCCTCGGCCGCACAGAGCAGCACTGTGCCGGCCAGCCCCAGGGCGGCCCCCGTCATCCACCTCCGGGACAGGCTCCGGCCGTCGGCGAGCCGCTCGATCAGGGCCGATGCCAGCGGGGCCGAGCCGATGGAGACGACCGTGCCGACCGCGACACCGGCCAGGTGCATGGAGGTGTAGAAGGCGAGCGGATACAGCGCCACACCCACTCCCCCGAGGAGCACGATCCGCCCCTGCGCCCTCAGTCGCGCGCGGCCCCGCGCGATGCCGCGTCCGGCCATCAGGGCCTGGAGCAGACCGCCCAGGCCCATCGCGGCGGCGCCGATCGCCAGCGGCCCGACCTCGGGCGCGAAGGTCGCCGCGGTGCCCGTGGTGCCCCAGAGCACCGAGGCCAGCAGGACCGCGAGTGCGCCGAGGCCCGGTCCGGCGGTGCGCCCGGCGGGCCGGGTCACAGGGCGCCCACCAGGGATGCCGCCAGGTCCCGGGCGCTGCGCATGCGTGCGTCGTCGCCTTCGAGGCCGGCACGCACGATGGCCCCTTCGAGCAGGAACGCCAGGTGCTCCGCCATGACCCGGGCCCGCTCCTCCTGGCCGGGCAGCAGCTCCCGGAGGTGGGCGGAGAGCAGGCTCTCGACCTCCTCCTTGTGGCGGCGCACCACGGCCCGGCCTTCGTGCCCATTGGGCAGTTCGGCGGCCGCGTTGAGCAGTCCGCAGCCCCGGAAGCCGTGCTCGTAGGCGAAGTCGGCGTGGTCGGCGTAGGCATCGAAGACGGCCAGCACGGCGTCGGCCGGGCCCCGCACCGCGGCCAGCCGGTGCCGGTAGAGGCCGAGCCACTCCTCGTGCCTGGCCTCCAGGTAGGCGCGGACGAGGTCGGCCTTGGAGTCGAAGTTGTTGTAGAGGCTCATCTTGGCGACGCCGGCCTCGGCCGTGATCGTGTCGATGCCCGTCGCGGCCACGCCGTCGGCGTAGAACCGGCGCGCGGCGGCGTCGAGGATCCGCCCGCGCGCCGCCCCCCGCCGCCGCTTCACCGGCTGCTTCTCCTCGGCCTTCGCCTCGCCCATGCCCGCTCGCCTCCTTGATTGGGTAGGTCAGTCTACCCAACAAAGAGCTCGATACCAGCCCCGGGCGAGCCGACACCCGGCCGCCGCGCACAGGACCGGCCCTGCACCACCGCCGGACCCGCGAATACCCACGGCCGGGCCGGTGCCGGTACCCGTCCCGGTGCGCCTCGCGACCGGGGGCGTCACAGTGGAAGGAGCACCGGGCAGGGGCTGCCGTAGGAGGTGTCCGGATGAATGCGACCGGCGACCACGAGGACCGGACGCGCAACGGCGACCGGACGGGCGACGGGGCACGGACGGGCGCGGCGCCCTGCTTCGTCGTACAGATCCACCAGGCGCGGCACATGCACTTCGACTTCCGGCTGGAGGTCGGCGGCGTACTGAAGTCCTGGGCCGTGCCGCGCGGCCCCTCGGAGAACCCGCGCGAGCGGCGGCTGGCCGTCCCGACCGAGGACCACCCGCTGGAGTACCGCACCTTCGAGGGCGTCATCGCGAAGGGCGAGTACGGCGGCGGCACGGTGATCGTCTGGGACCAGGGCACCTACCGGCCGCTCAGCCACGACCGGTCGGGCGCGCCGGTGCCGTTCGAGCAGTCCCTGGAGGACGGGCACGCGACGTTCTGGCTCGATGGGACCAGGCTGCACGGCGAGTTCGCCCTCACCCGCTTCAAGGGCGGCGACGCCCCGGGCGAGGAGGTGTGGATGCTGATCAAGGCCAAGGACGGGCGGGCCACCCAGGACGGCCCCGAAGCGCCGGACCCCTACCTCGCGCGTTCGGCCCGCACCGGCCGCACCCTGGCCCAGGTCGCGGCCGAGGAGGGAAGCGGGTCCCCGTGACCGCCCGCGACACCGTGGAGGTCCTGCTCGCCCGCTACGGAACCACGTACGCGGCCGAGGCCGGGATCCGGCTGCGGAACACCCCGCAGCCGCTGTACCAGCTCCTCGTCCTCAGCGATCTGCTGAGCGCCCGCATCCGCGCCTCCGCGGCGGTGTCGGCGGCGCGTGCGCTGTTCGACCACGGCATGCGCTCGCCGCACCGGATGGCCGCGGCGAGCTGGCAGCAGCGGGTGGACGCGCTGGGCGAGGGCGGCTACCGGCGCTACGACGAACGGACCGCCACCCAGCTCGGCGACGGGGCACGGCTCCTGCTCGACGAGTACGGGGGTGATCTGCGGCGGCTGCGCGCGGAGGCCGACGGCGACCTGGACACCCTGCGGGCCGGGCTGCGCCGGACCCCGGGCATCGGCCCGGCCGGCGCGGACATCTTCGTACGCGAGGTGCAGGCCGTATGGCCGGAGACGGCGCCGTACGTGGACGGGAAGGCGCTCCAGGGAGCCGAGCGGCTGGGGCTGCCCGCCTCCCCGGCGGAGCTGGCGGAGCTGGCGGAGCTGGCGAGGCCGGCGGTGTCCGCCGAGCCGCCCCGGCCGGCGCGAGGGGCCGGCCGGGGCGAGCGGACGGACGGGCGCGGGATCGCCGTGCTCGCGGCGGCCCTGGTGCGAGCCGCACTGGACAAGCACATCGTGGACGACGTCAGGGCTCACGCCTGAGGTGGTCCCGTGCCCGAGGGGGACGGGGAACAGCGGGTCAGCCCAGCAGCTCCTCGATGAGGTCGGCGGCCCGTGGGGTGCCGCCCTCGGCCCGCGCGGCGGCGCGCAGCAGCGCGGAGCGGCGGGCCACCTCCGGATCGGCGACGAGTTCGGTCAGGGCGGTCCGCAGGGCCTCGGCGGTGACCTCGTCGGTGTCGATGCGGCGGGCCACCCCGAGCTCGACGAGCCGGTCCGCGTTGGTGAACTGGTCGGCGGCCTGGGGGACGGCGATCATCGGCACACCGGTGAACAGTCCCTCGCTGCTGCCGCCCATTCCCGCGTGGGTGACGAAGGCGTCGGCCTGCTCCAGGATCGCGAGCTGGGGCACCCAGGAGTGCACCTCGACATTGGACGGGATGGCGCCGAGCTCCGACGGGTCGGTGTACTTCCCGATCTGGAGCACGACGTGCCAGCCGGGCAGGTCGCCGTAGGCGGCCAGGCACTGGCGGTAGAACTCCGGCCGGTTCGTGAACGCCGACCCCAGGGAGACCAGCAGCACGTTCCCGGCATCGGCGGGGCGTGTCCACGCCCCCGCCCTTGTGCCGAAGCAGGGGCCGACGAACGTGACCGTGCGGGTGTCGACCCGGTCGGCGTGCGGCTGCATCGCCTTCGGGATCGTCGCCAGGGTGTGCGCGGGCCGGCCGCAGAAGGCGTCCATGTCGGTGGTGGACGCCCCGCAGTCGGCGAGCCACCGGGTGAACCTCGCCCGGTACGCGTCGGCGCCCGGCAGCTGCCACAGCTGCGCCGCGACGTCCTGGTCGTAGCCCTCCCAGCCCACGTAGGTCGGGGACAGCTGCATGAGGGGGCGGTCCTGCGTCTCCGCGAGGACGCGCGCGGGGTAGGCGCCGATGTCGTAGAGATACAGGTCCGCGGGGTCGCGGTCGTAGACGGCACGCAGCTGCGGGAGCGCCTGGACCGCGTCGTCGAGGAAGACGCCCATCGCGGCGACGGGGTCCTCGGGCCAGTCGTTGTCGGCGACCGGCAGCGCGGAGGCGTAGGGGACGAACTCGGCGCCGGTGGCCTCGATCAGCCCGGCCACCGCCGGGTCGTTGGCGTAGGTCACCCGGTGGCCCCGGGCCACCAGCTCGCGGATGATCTCAAGGCTCGGCAGGACATGGCTGACGGCGGGGATGCCGATCATCGCGACATGGGCACGACGACGTGACATGGAGAATCACTCTTTTCAGGTCTACGGAGAACAGGACACAGCGGTCCGGTGCGCCGGCCACGGGCGGAAATCACCGTGGGCGCACTCGGACTCGGCGGGACGGGGTACATGCCCCGCCCGCGTGTCAGCCGTAGATCTGATACATGGAGTACATGCCCGGGACCCTAACCCGTCCCCGTACCCGCCCGCACGCGGTTTTCGGCGAGAGCCCCGGCCGCCGGGGCTCTCAGTCCTCGACGACCAGCGACGGGGTCTCCTTCGTCAGCACCTCGCCGCGGAAGAACGCCGGGCTGCGGCGTTGCATCACCAGCATCAGCACCACGCCGAGCACCAGCAGCCCGACGCCGATGACGAACACCGAGCCGACCCCGAAGACCGCCGAGCCGGAGCCGTACGCCGGGTCCCACATGTCGTAGAGGGTCTTGCCGAAGACCGCGGTGAGCAGGATGCCGCCGACGCCCGGGAACAGGCCCTTGAAGACCAGGTCGCGGAAGGAGCGGGTCAGGTCGGCGCGGAAGAACCAGACGCAGGCGAACGCCGTCAGCGCGTAGTAGAAGCAGATCATGAGGCCGAGCGCGTAGATCGTGTCGACCAGGACGTGCTCGCTGACCAGGGTCATGACCGTGTAGAAGACACCGGTCGCGACGCCCGCGGTGATCGTGGCCCTCCCCGGGGTACGGAAGCGCGGGTGGACCCGGGCGTACGAGGCGGGCAGGGCCTCGTAGGTGGACATCGCGAGCACCGTGCGGGCCACCGGGATGAAGGTGGTCTGCAGGCTCGCGGCGGCCGAGGCGAGCACGGCGACGAAGAGCAGGATACCGAGGCCGGGGCCCATGACCGGGCCGGCCAGCGCGGCGAAGACGTTGTCGGAGGTGTCGGGGTTGGCCAGGCCCAGACCGGAGGTGCCGGAGCCGACGGCCATCTGGGCGGCGACCCCGGTCGCCAGGTAGGAGCCGACCAGCACGACCATCGCGATGAGCGCGGCCCGTCCGGGGGTCTTCTCGCTGCCGGTGGTCTCCTCGTTGGCGGTCAGACAGGCGTCCCAGCCCCAGAACATGAAGATCGACAGCGAAAGACCGGCGGTGAACGTGGCGAAGGACTGCACGGCGAACGGGTTCAGCCAGGACCAGGAGAAGTCGAGCGACGAGGCGAACTCGCCGCTGTGCGCCTTCTGCACGGCCATCGCCACGAACACTGCGAGGACGACCAGTTGGAGCCCCACCAGTGCGTACTGGACGCCCTTGGTGGCCGTCATCCCCCGGTAGCTGATCGCCGTGGCGACCGCGATCAGGGCCAGACAGGTCACGATGTGGACGGGTTTGCTGTCGTCCAGGGCGGCGATCGAGTCGTTGCCGGTGATCTCGCCCGCCAGGAGCCAGAAGTACGAGGTGGCGACGCCCGCCAGGTTCGACAGGACGATGATCGTCGCGATGACCAGGCCCCAGCCGCACATCCAGCCGACGCGCGGGCCGAACGCCTTGACCGTCCAGGTGAAGGAGGTGCCGCAGTCCGGCATGGCCTTGTTGAGCTCGCGGTACGCGAAGGCGACGAGCAGCATCGGCAGGAAGCCGGCCAGGAAGACGGCGGGCATCTGCAGGCCGACCTCTCCCGCGGTGGAGCCGAGGGTGGAGGTGAGGCAGTAGACGGGGGCGACGGTGGAGATGCCGATGACGGCGCTGCCCATCAGGCCGACGGAGTTCCCGCCGAGGCCCTTGCCGCGTACCCCGCTGTCGGCCGGGGCGGAGCCCCGTGCCGCATCTCCGGCCTGTGGCCGCACGTCCAGCTGAGTCATGAAAAGGACGATAAACGCTACGATTTCCACATCCGGAGGATGAGACTCCATCGTCTCACCCTTGAATTCCAGGCAACAATACGGAAAGACCTTGATTAATTGAAGGCCATTCGCGAATAACGCCTTCCGATGAGAGGTCGAGGCGCGCTCGCAGCACCGTACGAGAACCGCAGCGCTGTCCGTTTTGCGGTGGTTCAAAATTTTCCGTGGGTGTCCGCTGAGCGGACACCCACGGCAATGTGCCGGTTCAGCCGGGCCAGACGATCGACTGGAGTTCGCTGTACGCGTGCAGGGCGTACGAGCCGACGTCGCGCCCGACACCGCTCTTCTTGAACCCGCCGAACGGGGCCTCCATGTTCCGCCCGACGGTGTTCACGCCGACCCCGCCGGCGCGCAGCCGCCGGGCCACCCGGAAGGCGCGGGCCACGTCCGAGGACCAGACGTAGTCGATCAGTCCGTAGTCGCTGTCGTTGGCGAGCGCGACGGCCTCCTCCTCGTCGTCGAAGGGGACGACCACGACGACCGGGCCGAAGATCTCCTCGCGCACGACGCGCATGTCGTTGGTGCAGTCGGCGAGCAGGGTCGGGGCGACATAGAAACCGCGGTCCGGCCCGGCCGGGCGTTCGCCGCCCGTGACGACCCTCGCCCCCTCCTTCCGGCCCAGTTCGACGTACGACTCGACGCGGTCGCGGTGGGCGGCCGAGATGACCGGGCCGACGACCGTGCCCCTGGCCGCCGGATCGCCCACCTTCAGATGGGCCGCGTACGCGGCGAGCTTCCCGAGCAGCGCGTCGTGGACGCCGCGCTGGACGAGGACCCGGGTCGGGGCCGTACAGATCTGGCCGCTGTAGAAGGAGAACGTGGTGCCGATCCCCGCCGCCGCCGAGTCGAGGTCCGCGTCGTCGAGGACGACGGCGGCGCCCTTGCCGCCCAGCTCCATCAACTGCCGCTTCATGCCCCGCCCGCACACCTCGGCGATGCGTTGCCCGACGGCCGTGGAGCCGGTGAAGCTGACCATGTCGACGTCCGGTGAGTCGACGGCGGCCTCCCCCGCCTCGGGGCCCGATCCGGTGACGACATTGACGACGCCCGCCGGGACGCCCGCCGCTTCGAGCGCCTCGGCCATCCGGTAGACGGAGAGCGGGTCCTGCGGGGCGGGCTTCACGACGACCGTGTTGCCCATCGCCAGCGCGGGGGCCACCTTGCCCGCCGGGTTGGCCCAGGGGTTGTTGTACGAGGTGATGCAGGTGACGACGCCGACCGGCTGGCGGACGGCGAGCGCCCCGAAGACCCCGGCCCGCCCCATCGGCCCGGCCTCGTTGATCTGCGGCGCGACCGCCTCCTCCACCGGCTCCAGGGCGCCCCTGGCGTACCGGCGGAAGCGGGCGGCGCCGACGGCGACCTGCATCCCCCGGGCCGTCGCCGTGGTGGCGCCGCTCTCCGCGCGGGCGAGCGCGGCATGGCCGTCGAGGTCGCGCAGCATCAGACCGGCGGCCCGGTCGAGGATCTCGGCCCGCTCCTCGGGGCGGGTGCGCGACCAGGCGGCGAAGGCCTCCCGGGCCGCTGCCGCCGCCGCGTGGACCTGCTCGCGGCTCGCCTCGGGGGCGAGGCCCACGACCTCCTCGGTGGCCGGGTCGATCACCTCGTAATGGCCGTGCTCGGGCTCGGTCCACCGCCCGCCGATGAACAGACGCCTGCTCCCTGCGCTCATACGGTGCTCACCGTCCTGGTGTCGCGCCCGGAACGGAGCACCGTTCCCGGGACCGCGCCGGTCACCTTGTCATCGCGCAGCGTCTCGACCCCGTTGACCCGGACCGACACGATGCCGATCGCCCGGGAGTCGAGCCGGGGGCTGTCGCCGGGCAGATCGTGGACGAGGGTGGCGGGCCCGGCGTCGATGCGCTCCGGGTCGAAGAGGACGAGGTCTGCGTGGAAGCCCTCCTCGATCCGGCCCCGGTCGCGGAGCCCGAAGAGCCGGGCGGGGTCGTCGGTGAGCATCTTCACGGCCCGCTCCAGGGGGACGAGCTTCCGTCCGCGCAGGCAGTCGCCGAGGAACCGGGTGGTGTACGGGGCGCCGCACATCCGGTCCAGGTGCGCGCCCGCGTCGGAGCCGCCGAGCATGACGTCCTCGTGCTCCCAGGTCTCGCGGCGCAGCGCCCAGGAGGCGGGGTCGTTGTCGGTGGGCATCGGCCACAGCACCGTGCGCAGCTCGTCGGCGGCGCAGATCTCGACGAGGCAGTGGAAGGGGTCCAGCCCGCGCTCGGCGGCGATGTCGCGCACGACGCGGCCGGTCAGTCCTGCGTTGGCCTCGCTGTAGGTGTCGCCGATGACGTACCGGCCGAAGTCGGCGAGGCGGCGGAAGACGCCGGCCTCCTTGCTGTCGGCGCGGCGGAGCATCTCGGCGCGGGTGGCGGCGTCGCGGAGCCGTTCGATGCGCTCGGGGACGGGGAGGGCGAGGATCTCGCCCCAGCCGGGTATGAGGTTGAGCGCGCAGAAGGTGCCGAGCGACATGTTCATCGGGGTGAGGATCGGCATGGTGAGCGCGACGATCCGGCCACCGGCCCGGCGGGCCCGTTCGCTGGGCACGAGCTGACGCGGTACGCGTTCGGGGACGGCGGCGTCGATGGTGAGGACGTTCCAGTTCAGCGGGCGTCCGGCGGTGGCGGTCATGTCGACGAGCAGCTCGATCTCCTCGTCGGAGAACTGGTCGAGGCAGCCCGCGACGATCGCTTCGAGCTGGGTGCCCTCGTGTTCGCCGACGGCCCGGGAGAGGGCGAGGAGCTCCTCGGGCAGGGCGTGCCGGGAGGCGACGGGCTGCCCGTCACCGTCGGAGTGGGTGGCGGACTGGGTGGTGGACAGCCCCCAGGCCCCGGCGTCCATCGCGTCGTGGAACAGGGCGAGCATGGCGTCGAGCTGTGCGGGGGTGGGCTGTCCGCCGATCGCGTCGGCGCCCATGACGTGCCTGCGCAGGGCGCAGTGCCCGACCATGAACCCGGCGTTGACGGCGATCCGCCCTTCGAGGGCGTCGAGGTACTCGCGGAAGCTGGACCAGGTCCAGTCGACGCCCTCCTCCAGCGCCTTGAGGGCCATGCCCTCCACCCGCGACATCATCCGGCGGGTGTAGTCGGCGTCCTCGGGGCGCTCGGGGTGCAGCGGGGCGAGGGTGAACCCGCAGTTGCCTCCGGCCACGGTGGTGACGCCGTGGTTCATGGACGGGGTGGCGTACGGGTCCCAGAAGAGCTGGGCGTCGTAGTGGGTGTGCGGGTCGACGAATCCGGGCGCGAGGACGAGACCGGTGGCGTCCTCGGCGGTGACGGCCTCCTCGGTGAGCGTGCCCGGTTCGGCGACGACGGCGATGCGGCCGTCACGGATGCCGATGTCGGCGGGGTACGAGGGCCCGCCGGTGCCGTCCACGACGGTCGCTCCGCGGATGAGGTGGTCGAGCATGACGGGGTTCCCTTCTGTGGTGGGTGGGTGTGCGGCCGGGGTGCGCACGGCCGCGGTACGCACCCCGGCCCCACGGAGCGGCGGTCCGGGAAGACGCCGCTGGTCCGAGCGGGGGCTCCGCCCCCGGGCCCCCGCTCCTCAATCGCCGGAGGGGCTTGTTCTCTCAGGCCGCGTCACGGAAGCGGGAGGTCCGGTGGACCGGGTCCGTGTCGATCTTCGGGATCACGTGCTCACCGATCAGCTTGATCGAGTTCAGCGTGTCCTGACGGCTCACCCCGATCGGCAGCCCGAAGCTCAGCTGGTCCGCCCCGGCCTGCTCCCACCGCTTGCACTGCGCCAGCACCTCGTCCGGATCGCCGCAGATCATCAGCTCCTCGGCGATCAGCAGCTCGATGATCTCCTCGGTGTACTCCGGGAGCAGCTCGGGCCACTCCGGTATCCCCTGCGGCCGGGGGAACGTGTCGTGGTAGCGGAAGAGCAGCGACTGCAGGTAGTTCAGCCCGCCGCCCACCGCGATCTCGACGGCCTTGGCGTGCGTTTCGGCGCAGATGGCCGTGGAGGTGACCATGACGTTGTCGTTGACGAAGTCCCCTACGGGCTCGGCCTCCTTGACGGCCGTCTTGTAGGACTCGACGACCCACTCCATGTCGGAGACCTTCTGCACGCTGAAGCCCAGCACGCCGAGCCCCTTCTTGCCCGCCATCGCGTACGAGGACGGCGAGCCGGCCGCGTACCACATCGCCGGGTGCGACTTCCCGTACGGCTTGGGCAGGATCTTGCGCGGCGGCAGCGACCAGTGCTTGCCCTGGAAGCCGACGTACTCGTCCTGGAGCCACATCTTGGGGAACTCTGCGATGGTCTCTTCCCAGAGTTCCTTGGTGTGGTTCATGTCGGTGATGCCCGGCATGAACCCGAGGATCTCGTGGCTGCCGGCCCCGCGCCCCGAGCCGAACTCGAAGCGTCCCTCCGACAGATGGTCGAGCATGGCGACCTTCTCGGCCACCTTCACCGGGTGGTTGACCGGGGCGAGCGGGTTGAAGATGCCGGATCCGAGGTGGATGCGGTCGGTGGCGTGGGCGAGGTAGCCCAGGTACACGTCGTTGGCCGAGAGGTGCGAGTACTCCTCCAGGAAGTGGTGCTCGGAGGCCCAGGCGTACTTGAAGCCGGACTTGTCCGCCTGGATGACGTACTCGGTCTCCTCGATCAGCGCCTTGTGCTCTGCCCCGGGGTCGACCTTGGCCCGTGCGGCGGGCACGTACCCCTGTACAAAGAGCCCGAATTCCAAGGGGGTTCACCGTCCTCAATCGTTTCTGACACTCCGTCAGATCGTGATGCGTCCGACTGTTCCACCGGCACCCGTACCCGTCAATACCTGACGCACCGTCAGGTTGCGTCAGAACAGGCTGACGCCCGCCAGCCATCCCCCGTCGATGACGAACGGCTGCCCGGTGATGTACGAGGAGTCCTCCGAGGTCAGGAAGAGCGCCAGCGCCGCCACCTCCTCCGGCTGCCCGATCCGGCCCAGCGGGACGAGCTTGCGGTACAGCTCGGCCACCGCCGCTTTCGACTCCTCCGGGTCCGCGGCCGGGTCCAGCGCCGCCGGGTTGGTCATCGCGGTGTCCACGGCCCCGGGGCAGACGGCGTTGACCCGTATCCCCTTCGCGGCCAGCTCCACCGCCGCCACCCGGGTCAGCCCGAGCACCGCGTGCTTGGTGGCGGCGTACGCGCCCACGAACGCCATGCCCGTGAGCCCCGTGTACGAGGCGGTGTTGACGATGGTCCCGCCGCCCGCGGCCTCGATCTCCGGCGCGACGTTCTTGATCCCGAGGAACGCGCCCACCTGATTGACCTGCACCACCTGCTGGAACTCCTCCAGCGGGGTGCTCACCAGCTCGTTGAACCGGAGGATCCCCGCGTTGTTGACCAGCCCGTCGATCCGCCCGAAGGCGTCCTTCGCGGCGGCGACCGCGGCCTGCCAGTCCTCCTCCCGGCTCACATCGAGACGGACGAACCGGGCGACGTCCGCCCCCAGCTCCTCCCGTATCTCCTTGGCCAGCGCCTCGCCCTGCTCGTCGAGCACATCGGCGATCACCACCCGCGCGCCCTGTGCGGCGAAGAGCCGCGCCTCCTGCTCGCCCTGCCCGCGTGCCGCACCGCTGATGAGTACGGTCCGCCCGTCCAGCTTGCCCATGACCTGACTCCTACCTGTCGAGATGGGGTGCGACCTCGCCGGCGAACACCGCCATCTGGTCGGTCAGTTCGCTGCGGCTCCGGCTGCGGAACCGCACCTGGATCTGGTGGACGCCCATGGCCCGGTACACGCGCAGCGACTCGGCGACGGCCTCCGGCTTCCCGGTGAGGGTGCGCCGCCCGACGGACCAGGCCGGCTCACCGACGTACAGCGGCTCGGTGATCGCACCGATGACGATCGGTGCCTCGATCCCGGCCGCCTCCCGCAGCTGCTTCAGCCGGGCGATCTGCGCGGGCAGCTTCTCCCGGGGGTCGCCCTGCGGCAGCCAGCCGTCGCCCCGCACGGCCGCCCGGCGCACGGCGGCCGGCGAGGAGCCGCCCACCCAGACCGGCACCCGCTCCTGGGCCGGCCGGGGCAGCTGCCCGAGGCCGCCGAAGGAGAACCGCTCCCCCGCGAACTCCGGATACTCCTCCGGGCCGAGCGCCGCCTTCAGCGCGTCGATGGTCTCGTCGAGCGCTGCGCCCCGCCCGTCGAAGTCCGCCCCGAGCGCCTCGAACTCCTCCGGTACGTGCCCGGCCCCGACCCCGAGGATCAGCCGGCCGCCGCTGAGGTGGTCGAGGGTGGCGTACTGCTTGGCGGTGGCCAGTGGGTGGCGCAGCCCGACGACGGCGACATGGCTCATCAGCAGGACCCGCTCGGTGATCCCGGCGAGAAGGGCGAGGGTGGCGACCGGGTCGTACCAGACGGTGCCCATGGCATCGGCGAGCCGGCGCGGGATCGCCACATGGTCGCAGCTCGCGAGGTAGGCGAATCCCGTCCGGTCGGCGGTGCGGGCGATCTCGGCGAGGTCGGCGGGGCCGGCCGCGGCCTCCCACTCCTCCGCGAAGATCGCGCTCTGCGACTGGATCGGGAGCTGCATTCCGTACGACAGCGGCCCGGTGGTCGCGATCGGCATCGGGCAGCCTCCTTCCGTTGCACCGGAGGAATCTGACGCATCGTCATCTGACGAGTGCGGGGCCATCGTCGTACGTGACGATGCATCAGACAAGGGGCGCGCGCACCCCGGCACACACCGGCGTCCGGCCGGTCATCCAGCACGCCGCACTCCGCCGCCGCCAAACCGAGGAACGATCCGCCGTCCGACCCGCGCGCGCCGCGTCGGCTGCTGGCGGCCCCGCGCGCGCCGCGTCAGGAGTCCGCGTCGCCCTCGTCGTCGTCCCCGCCGGTCGCCGCGCTCTCGGGGGCCGCGGCGGCGCCGGGGGCCGTCGCCTCCTCTTCCTCGTCGTCCTCGCCCTCGCGCTCGTCCGGGGCGGCCTGGACACCCACGCCCTGCGAGGCCTGGACGTTCTGGTCGATCGCGCCCCCGCCGCCGTCGTGGTCGCTGCCCGCCGTGCCCTTGCTGAGCGGGCCCAGCACATTGAGCGTGCGGTCCACCTCCAGCCAGGAGTCGGCGTTGGAGTTGTCGATGGTGATCAGGGAGGGTCCGTGGTGCGTCTCCATACCGCCGTCCGGGGCGTCGGCCCAGGCGGCACCCGCGGCCCACTGGCCCTGGCAGAGCGCGCCGAGGACGACCGAAGCCAGGGCCGCACGCGCCCTGGACGAGGTGAGTCCCATGTGTCCGTGTCCTTCTTTCGCTGTGGTTCCGGCACCGGGGCCCATGGACCGTGGGGGTACTCCACGGGCCCCGGCCGTTCGGGCGGGGCGGATACGGCCGGGCACTCCCCCGCTCCCGGCGCGCAGTACCGCGTCAGACGGTCACGGCCACGGGCTCGGGCTCGGGGACCGGGTGATGCCTGCTGATGTTCTTCTCCAGCAGCTCCGTCGAACGCTGCACCCCGATCCCCTCGGCGGGCACGAACTCGGGAAGCCGCCCGTCGGACCGCTTGAGATCCGTCAGCGCGCTGTCGATGGCCGCGTGCGCGGCGAAGAGGCAGGGGGTGCTGTAGATGGCCACCTGGCATTCCAGGTCGGTCAGTTCGGAGAGCGAGAGCCGGGGCGACTTGCCGCCCGCGATCTGGTTGAAGAGCAGCGGCTTGTCACCGACCACCTTCCGGATGCGCTTGATCCACTCCACGCTGCGCACCCCGTCGACCAGAACGACGTCGGCGTCCGTCTCGGCCAGCGCCTCGGCCCGGCGCAGGATGTCGGCCTCCTCCGTGGCGTCCGTGCGCGCCACGACCACCAGGTCCCGCCTGCTCTCCAGCACCAGGTTGAGCTTCTCCAGGTACTCCTCCAGCGGCAGCACCTGCTTGCCGTCCGCGTGACCGCACCTGCGGGGACGTTTCTGGTCCTCCAGGATGATGCCGGAGGCGCCGATCCGCTCCAGCCGCTGCACCACGTGGCAGGCGACCTCGGGATCGACATAGCCGTCGTCGATGTCGACCAGCAGGTGGTGGGAGGGGAAGGCCAGCCGCAGCCGCTCCACGAAGGCCACCATGTCCGGCCAGGCGATGAAGCCGATGTCGGGGAGCCCGTAGTGGGAGGCGGCGAAGCCGAATCCGGACACGAAGAATCCGTCGTAGTGCCGGGCCACGACGGAAGCCGAGTACATGTCGTAAATACCGATGAGCGGAGTCGTTCCCGGAGATCGGACTTCTTGCCTCAATGCCGTTCCGTAGCGCACAGCGTCTCTCCTTGACCAATGGATGAACGGGTGTTGAGCGATGCCGTCCCGGGTGCTGCGGGCTCCGTCGACGCCGGGACCCGGAGTCACTGATGGCGTGGGGGCGGGAACACCACGCGCAGACTCGCCCGCAGAAAGAGGCAGCGGCGTTCCAGCCGCACGGGACGTAAAACCGCCCTCTCGCGAAGACGCGTATATCTATACAACCGTGACTGTGTCTTTACCTCAGGACACGCCGCTTTTTACCCTGTGTACGAGGCCTCTCGGGCGTGCGCCGGGGCCTGTTGACGGCGCACGGAATCCAGCGGTTGTTTCCTTTCGGATCATCCGAAACAACAACTCGGGAAAACACAGAATGCCTTGCGCAGGAGCCGTGTTGACGTCCTACGAGACTTCCGGAGCGGCAGCGCGCAAGGCTGCCGTCCGGCTTTTCCCGGACCGCTTCAGCAGTAACGTTCCGCCTTTCCGGGGACCACCGACGGCAGGCCTATCGGTCGAACTGTTCGAGAAGGCTCTCCACATAGTTTTCCAGGCGCCCCGCAAGCACCTCGGGTGTCAGGTCGGTCCGTCCCAGCTCCCGCCACGGAGCCGCCAGCTTCTCCGCGTCCGGGGCGTAGGCGAGCGCGTCCAGCAGCCGCCAGTACAGGTGGTCCGCCGCGCTCGCGGCCGTCCGCCCGCCCGCCGCCTCGTACCGCCCGGCGAAGCTCATCCCGGCCGGGACGCCGTGCAGCAGCGCCAGCGCCGTCGAGCAGTGCGCGACATCCAGGTCGGCCGGGCCCCAGGAGGTCTCGACCCAGTCGACGACCCCGCTGATCCGCAGTTGCGCCCCCGCGCCGCCGAAGAGCACATTGCCCGGATGGAAGTCGCGGTGCAGGAACTTCGGTACGTACGCGGGAGGTTCGCGGCGGATCACGTCCACCGCCCGCCGCCACAGCAGCGGCCGGCCGGTGGCGTCGGGCACCCGCACCCGGTCCGGCGCGGTCCACGCCTCGTAGTCGCGCGGACGGGTCGTACCGGTGACCGCGACCGCGTGAATGCCCGCCAACTGCCCGGCCAGCAGCCCGATGCGCTGCTCCGCCCCCGCATCCTCGACCCGCACCTCACCGGGCAGCAGGGTCATCAACAGCGAGGGATGGTCGCAGTGTTCACCCCGGGCGTCGACGGCCACGCACCGCGCCGCCGGGACGTCCGTACCGGCCAGCAGCCGCAGGATGTCCGCCTCGCGGGCGAGCAACCCCGGCGCGTGGCGCACGTAGAAGGGCTTGACGAAGGACCGCAGGGCCAGCGAACGCCCGCCCTGCGGACCGGAGATGTCCAGCCGCCGCATCTGCGAGCTCCACCCGCCGAGCAGCCGCCGCGCGCCCTCGATCCGCTCCCCCGGCGCCAGGTTCTTCTCGACCCATACCCGCGTCGCCGCCCAGCCGGGTCCGCCGTCCGCCGCTTCACCCATACGGGGAGCCTAAGACCGACCGGCAATTGGGGGGTGGGTGAAGGAGCGGGGCTGGGTGCGTGCAGCTGCAAGGCGGAGGACTGAGGCAACGCAATGGGGTCTCCCCTGCTCGAGCGAAGCCGAGAGCTTGGGGAAGTTGTTGATTGACGACAACGCGGCAGATGTGCGTGCCCAGCCCCGCGACGCCGCCCCCCCTATTGCCGGTCGGTCTCAGGGCTGCGGAGCGGCGACGACCGCCTGGAGGCCGGTGCCGCAGGCCTGTTGGACGTCGTACGCGGGGGTGCGCGGGTCGAGTGCCGAGCCGAGCACGGTCTCGCGGGCCAGGCCGAAGTCGCGGCTGTGCTTGAGCACGGCGCCCGCGGCGAACTCGCCGACCCGCTCCCCCCGGAGTCCGAACCGCTCGACCGGACCGTCCAGGGCGGCCGTGAGCAGCTGCTGGTTGGAGGCCCGCGCGTACGGGCCGACTTCAGGGCCCCCGTCCTGCTGCCCGCCACCGTCACCTACGCGGCGGACGCCACCGGCTTCCAGCTGCGCGGCAACGGCCGCGTCCACCTCACCGGGCGGACGGGCCCGGCGGCTGCCAGGGGCGGCCGTTCATGAGGTTCTCCAGTCCCGCCCAGGAGAAGTTCATCAAGGTGGCCGCGGCCTCCTTCGCCGAGACGCCCGGGGTCTCGTTCGCCCACCCGGCGAGCGACTCCGCGGCGCCCACGAGCGCCTGCGCGAGCCCCGACACGTCACGGTCGGGCAGCGCCGGATCATGGTGTGCCTCGCGGGCCGCGGCCCCGATCAGCTCCGTCACGAAAGCAACGATCTCGTCCCGCATCACCGTCACCTCGTTGGCGAAGGGCTCGCCGTGCGTGCGGGCCTGGCGGTGCAGCACCGCCCACCCGTCCGGATGCTCCGCCGTGTGCGTGAAGAACGCCCGCAGCCCGGACCACAGTTGCCGATCTGCCGGCAGCCCGGGCTCCGCCCCCGCCCGCACCGCTTCGACCAGCGCTTTCGCCTCGCGCCGGATACAGGCGGTGAAGAGCTCCTCCTTGGAGTTCAGATACAGATAGACGAGCGGCTTGGACACCCCCGCCAGCTCGGCGATCTCGTCCATCGAGGCGGCCCGGTACCCGCGCTGCCCGAAGGTCTGCACGGCGGCGTCCATCATCTGCTGCTCACGCACGGCCCGCGGCATCCGTTTGCTCTTCACAGCACCCACGTCGACTTCCTCCCGCCCCCCGGTGTGCCACTCCCCGGTAAGGGTACGGCGCGGGCCTCCGCCCCGTCGTACACGCCGGCGCCCCCGGTCCTGCCCGAAGGCGGACCGGGGGCGCCGGCGTGTGTCGTGCGTGAGCGGTTACGCGGCGACCGGCACCCGCTCCGGCTCGGTGTCTCGTACCTCGTCGCCGTCGACCGGGGAGGACGAGGCCGAGTTGTACGCGTCGTGGTCGAGGATCTTCTCGCGGGCCGAGACGATCACCGGTACCAGCACCTGCCCGGCCACGTTCGTGGCCGTCCTCATCATGTCCAGGATCGGGTCGATGGCCATGAGCAGACCGACGCCCTCCAGCGGGAGGCCCAGCGTCGACAGGGTGAGGGTCAGCATGACCGTCGCGCCGGTGAGGCCGGCGGTGGCCGCCGAACCGATCACCGAGACGAACGCGATCAGGATGTAGTCGCCGACACCGAGCTGCACGTCGAAGATCTGCGCGATGAAGATCGCCGCCAGCGCCGGGTAGATCGCGGCGCAGCCGTCCATCTTGGTGGTGGCGCCGAACGGGACGGAGAAGGAGGCGTACTCCTTCGGGACGCCGAGGCGCTCGGTGACCTTCTGGGTGACCGGCATGGTGCCGACCGAGGAGCGGGAGACGAAGGCCAGCTGGATGGCCGGCCAGGCGCCCTTGAAGAACTGCACCGGGCTGAGCTTGGCGACGGTGGCGAGCAGCAGCGGGTACACGCCGAACAGCACCAGGGCGCAGCCGATGTAGACGTCGGCGGTGAACGTCGCGTACTTGCCGATCAGGTCCCAGCCGTAGTCGGCGATCGCGTAGCCGATGAGGCCGACGGTGCCGATGGGGGCGAGGCGGATGACCCACCACAGGGCCTTCTGGAGGAGCTCCAGGACGGACTCGCTGAGGGTGAGGATCGGCTGGGCCTTCTCACCGAGCTGGAGCGCGGCGATACCGGCGACGGCGGCCATGAAGACGATCTGGAGCACGTTCAGCTCGGTGAACGGCGTGATCACGTTGTCCGGGATGATGCCGGTGAGGAAGTCGAGCCAGGAGCCCGCGTGCTCCGGCAGCTTGCCGTCCTTCGGCGTGAGGCCCGTTCCGGAGCCCGGGTTGGTGACCAGGCCGATCGCGAGGCCGATGGCGACCGCGATCAGCGAGGTGATCATGAACCAGAGCAGGGTGCGGGTGGCCAGCCGGGCGGCGTTGTTGACCTTGCGCAGGTTGGTGATCGACACCAGGATCGCGAAGAAGACGAGGGGCGCGACGGCCAGCTTCAGCAGCTGGACGAAGATGTGGCCGACCTTGTCGAGCGTGGTGTAGAGCCAGCCGATGTCGTACGTACGCGTGAGCCAGCCGAGTACGACACCGAGGACGAGACCGGCGACGATCTGGGCCCAGAACGGGACCTTGGGTATACGGAAACCGGAGCCGGACCGACTGCCGGCAGCGGTGGACGCGGGGTTCGCGGACACGGACACACTCCAGATGTGACGCATCGGGGCGCACGGGGACGACTGTGCGGGGGACGGGGGTGCGGCGCCCGCGTCAGGGGCGGCGCCGCTGCATGGTGCCGTTCAGACCTTGCGGCAACAGACCGCGGACATACAGCGGCAGAGGTCGACATGCAGGCGCTCCACGAGCGGGACGCTCGCGGCGTGTCGATGGCGCACTACTGTCTTCATGTCGAACACGTTAACACTTGAACTTTGAGAAGCTCAAAGCTCTCCTTTGACCCCGACGGGCCCGCGGCACCGCCGCCCTCGCACCCCGGACCGCCCCGGGCGCCCGCGGGAACGACAAAACCCCAGCACAGGAGCAGGCGCTCCGGCGCTGGGGTTTCGATGGAAATCTCTACGCGTGTGAGGAAGCTTACGTAGTCCTTATGCAGCCCTCACGCCGTCGTCACCGTCACGGCGTGACGTGGTCCTCGCGGGTACGGTTCGCCTCAAGGCGCTCCTTGGCGCGGTCGACCTTGGACACGATCTGCTCGGACATCTCGTCGCGCTGCTTGCGCAGCAGCACATAGCTGAGCGGCGCGGACAGGACCAGGGCGAGCAGAATCACCCAGACGAGATTGGAGCCGTTCGTCCCGGAGGGCAGCAGGCCGAAGTGGACGGCCACGGCCGCGACGGCGAAGCAGCCGACGAAGATGCTGAGGCGCATCGCGGTGTACCGAATGGTCGCGCTCGGCTTGGCAGCGGACACAGTTGGCCTCTCTCTCAACGCATGACGGTCCTTCGATCCTGCCCGACCAGTGAAGCATGCCCCGGAATCGATCAGTTCGGAGGGCTCCGCCACAGGGGGTGGGCGTGGCTCAGTGACCGAGCGGCAGCAGCATGATGATGTCGTCGCGGTCGTCGCCGTCGGCCACCCGGATCGCGTCGGGCACCCGCCCGACCTCCTTGTATCCGCACGAGGCGTAGAAGCGTTCGACGCCGATGCCGCCGCGGCAGGTGAGCCGGACGGCTTCGATCCCCTCGATCCCGCGGGCGGCCCGCGCCGCGGCGTCCATCAGATCGCGCCCGTAGCCCTTGCCCTGGTGGCGGGGGTGGACCATGACCGTGTAGAGCCAGAGCCAGTGGGTCATCAGCCGGTGGGTGTTGAGAGTGAGGAAGGCGGTGGCCGCGACGGTGCCGTCCTCGTCGCGCCCGATCAGCAGGCGGGTGCACCCCTCGGCCATGGCGACCAGGTGCTTGACCAGCTCGGGCCGTATGTCCTCGGTCGTGACGGGCGGTACGAAGCCGACCGCACCGCCCGCGTTGGAGACATCGGCCCACAGCTCGGCGATGCCGTCCCGCAGCGTGCGGTCGAACGTCGGATCCAGCTCGAATGTAAGTGTCATAGGAGCAGATTAACTATTACCTATCCTTGGCCTCAAACCGTGTCCGGTACGCGAGAAAGCCCCGGCCGAAGGCCGGGGCTCCCGTGAAACCGAACCGCTGACGACGCGCGAGTCAGACGCGCATCGGCTGCGGCGACTCGCGCCGCCCGGCGTCCGGGCCCGGGTACTCGCGGATGATCTCGTACCGGGTGTTGCGCTCGACGGGCCGGAAGCCCGCGTCGCGGATCAGGTCCAGCAGATCCTCGCGGCCGAGCTTGTTCGGCGTGCCGTAGTTGTCCGCGTCGTGCGTGATCTTGTACTCGACGACCGAGCCGTCCATGTCGTCCGCGCCGTGCTGGAGCGCGAGCTGGGCGGTCTGCACGCCGTGCATCACCCAGAAGACCTTGACGTGCGGGACGTTGTCGAAGAGCAGCCGCGAGACCGCGAAGGTCTTCAGCGCCTCGGCGCCGGTCGCCATGGTCGTCCGCGCCTGGAGCTTGTTGCGGACCTTGCCGTCCTTCATGTCCACGAAGTCGTGCTGGTAACGCAGCGGGATGAAGACCTGGAAGCCGCCGGTCTCGTCCTGGAGCTCACGCAGCCGCAGCACGTGGTCGACGCGGTGCCGGGGCTCCTCGATGTGCCCGTACAGCATGGTCGCCGGGGTCTTGAGCCCCTTCTCGTGCGCCAGGCGGTGGATGCGCGACCAGTCCTCCCAGTGGGTGTCGTGGTCCACGATGTGCTGGCGGACCTCCCAGTCGAAGATCTCCGCGCCGCCGCCGGTCAGCGACTCCAGGCCGGCCTCGATCAGCTCATCCAGGATCTCGGAGGCGGAGAGCCCGGAGATGGTCTCGAAGTGGTGGATCTCGGTGGCGGTGAACGCCTTGAGGGAGACCTGCGGCAGGGCCTCCTTCAGCGCGCTCAGCGAGCGCGGGTAGTAACGCCACGGCAGGGTGGGGTGCAGCCCGTTGACGATGTGCAGCTCGGTGAGGTTCTCGCCCTCCATCGCCTTCGCGAGGCGGACGGCCTCCTCGATGCGCATGGTGTACGCGTCCTTCTCGCCCGGCTTGCGCTGGAACGAGCAGTAGGCGCACGACGCGGTGCACACATTGGTCATGTTGAGGTGCCGGTTGACGTTGAAGTGCACGACGTCGCCGTTCTTCCGCGTCCGCACCTCGTGCGCCAGGCCGCCGAGCCAGGCCAGGTCGTCCGACTCGTAGAGGGCGATGCCGTCCTCACGGGTCAGCCGCTCCCCTGCGCGGACCTTCTCCTCCAGCTCGCGCTTGAGCCCGACGTCCATGCGGCTGCCTCCCAGTTGTCGACGTGCTGTGCGTTTCCCGGTGCCGGTGATACCGGGCGAAACCCCCGGTCCCCCGGGGGCCCCACCACGTTACGCCTACGACTCGTCGGGAAGTTCTCCGACCCGGTTCTCCCACTTGGTGGAGAGCACGATCGTGGTGCGCGTGCGCGAGACGCCCCTCGTGCCGCTGAGCCGGCGGATGGTCTTCTCCAGACCGTCCACGTCACCGACGCGCACCTTGAGCATGTACGAGTCGTCGCCCGCGATGAACCAGGCGTCCTCGATCTCCGCGAGGTCCTTCAGGCGGCGGGCGACGTCCTCGTGATCGGCCGCGTCGGAGAGCGAGATACCGATCAGGGCCGTGACCCCGAGCCCCAGGGACGCGGCGTCGACGGTGGCGCGGTAGCCGGTGATGACACCGGCGCTTTCCAGCCGGTTGATGCGGTCGGTGACGCTGGGCCCGGAGAGCCCGACGAGCCGTCCCAGCTCGGCGTACGAGGCCCTGCCGTTCTCCCTGAGGGCCTGGATGAGCTGCCTGTCCACCGCGTCCATGTGACTGAAACCTTCCATTGTTCAGCAGTATCGCGAGTCTATGTGTAGAATCTAAGGCATGCAGGCTTCATCGCCTGCAAATCTTCCCGAACATCCAAAAAATGCTTTCGAATCTTCAGGAGTGAGGAAACCGTGTACACGATCGAGATGGCCTACGCCCGAATGCGCGAGCTGCAGGACCTGGCCAACCGCTCGCGTGCCCACCAGCCCGCCGCCGCGCACCGGGTCGACCGGACCCGCAAGCCGCGCGCCATGAAGAAGCGCTGACCACAGGCTCAGCCACGGGAGTCACGGGAGCCGCCACCGAGCTCCCCCTCCCACCGGCGGTACAGGTCGTGCGGCACGCCCGCCGCGTCCAGCACCCGCCCGGCGACGAAGTCCACCAGATCCTGGATGTGCGTCGCCCCCGCGTAGAACGCCGGAGAGGCGGGCAGCACCACGGCGCCCGCCTCGTCCAGGCTCACCAGATGCTTCAGCGTCTGCCCGTTCAGCGGAGTCTCCCGCACCGCGACGACCAGCTTCCGCCGCTCCTTGAGCGTCACGCTCGCGGCCCGCTGAAGCAGATCCTTCGAGAGCCCGAGCGCCACTCCGGCCACACAGGCCGTCGAGGCCGGGACGATCAGCATCCCCTTCGCCGGGTACGACCCCGAGGACGGGCCCGCTCCCAGATCACCGGCCGCCCAGTGCCGTACGCCCTCGATGTCCACGTCGAAGGTGTGCGGCTTCCCGTCCGCCCCGCGCGCCAGCCAGCTGCGCAGATCCTCCTGCCAGTGCCCGTCGCGGAACGCGATCCCGGTCTCGTCCAGCAGCGTCAGCCGCGAGGCCCGGCTCACCACCAGATCGACGCTCTCCCCCGCGGCCAGCAGACCGCGCAGCACGGCGGCGGCGAATGGGGTGCCCGAAGCGCCTGAAACCCCGACAATCCAAGGCTGTCGCTGGTGCTGACTCACTGAAGTCCCGGAATCCACACTCCTGAGCCTATCCGGCGGTACGGAACCGGAACTGAGCAAGGTGCCTCGGGCGTTCCAGGGGTGGGAACAGGGACGGCGGGCAACCGCAGGAACGACAGGGGACGGCAGGGGGGCACGATGGCCGCATCGTGGGACCGGTCCGCGCCGGCGTGGACCGCGGGCGACCGCGCGAAGACCGCGGCCAAGCTGATGCTGGGCTGGGTGGCGTTCCTCTGGCTGCTCGAAGCCGTCGACGCCGCGACCGGCCACGCGCTGGACTCGTTCGGGATCGAGCCCCGCCGGGCCGGCGAGCTGCTGGACGTGGTGCCCGCGTCCTTCATCCACTTCGGCTTCGGCCATGTCGCCTCCAACAGCGTGCCGCTGCTGGTCTTCGGCTTCCTGGCGGCGCTGAGCGGCGTCCGCAGATTCGCCGCCGTGGCCGCGATGATCATCGTGGTCGACGGGCTCGGCGTCTGGCTGGTCTCACCGGACGGTTCCAACACGGCGGGCGCGTCCGGGCTGGTCTTCGGCCTCTTCGGCTATCTGCTCGTCCGGGGGTTCGTGGACCGCAGGGCGCTCGACACAGCCGCCGGTCTGGTGGTCGGCGCGATATGGGGCTCGTCGATCCTGGTGGGGCTCTCCCCCGCCAGCACCTCGGTCAGCTGGCAGGGCCATCTGTTCGGGCTGGCGGCGGGCGTGGCGGCGGCGTTCGTCTTCCGCCGCCCCGCGCGCGGCCGGAGCACGGTGCCGCCCGCCCGGCCGCTCATACCGTAGAGCCCGGACGGAGCCCGTGGTGTCCGGGTCAGCCCTCGCCCTGACCGGCGCTCCCCATCGGGCCGACCTTCACCTGGGAGCCGGAGCCGTCCGTGACGGGCAGCGTGGCGGCGCCCGGCCAGTCGAGGGTGACCGACTTCGTCTCGTCCGGCGGGGTCACCACCAGCCCCGTGATACGGATGCCGGAGCCGCCCGACGTGTTGATCGGGTAGTTGATGCCGAAGTACACCGACTTCCCGTCCTTGAGGGTCATCGGGGTGGCCTTCTCACCGGTGCGCTCCGCGGACAGCGACCCCGAGCTGGTCTTCAGGTCGACGCCCGCGTACCCGGAGAGCACGCAGTCCCGGCCGCCGCCGTTCTTCAGCTCAACCGCGACGGTCCCATCGGTGTCGCCGTCGATGGTGCTGTCCGTCGCCGTGATCTCCAGCTCGTCGGTGCGGCACTTGCCGACCTTGCCGTTCTCGTCGGAGCCGGTCCCGGCGGCCGTGCCCTGCCCGCCGGACCCCTTCCCGGCCGAGTCCTTCCCGCCGCCCTGGTCCGAACCGCCCGAGCCCGAACCGCCGCCCGCGGAGGACGCGGACGACGGGGCGGTCTGTCCCATGTCGTCCTCGCCGTTCTGACAGGCCGTGAGCGAGAGACCGGCGACAACGGCCAGGGCGGCGAAGGTGAGCTTCTGTACGCGCATCATTTCTTCCTCAGTGTCGGTGGGGGGTGTCGGCCGCTCGGCACGGTCGGTACGAGCGAGCGATTCTGATCACCAAGAGCCGACCGGCCCGGCGACCCGTTCCGCCCAACCACCCGCTAATACACCCCTGTTACACGCACAGCCAGGCACAACGCGCACCACCACCGGACACCCCCCGCCCGCACCCGCCCCCGTGCCGCACCCGCTCCCTGCCGCCGTCGGGCAAGGGAAACAGGGGCCGGACACGGCGCGCCGCACCGCGCCGTGGCACGCCGCCGGCCGGCCGGGACGACGGTTCCCACCACCGTTCCGCACCCGCTCGCGACCGCCGCCCGCTGGGACGGACCCGTGACGCGGCGGTCCTTGACCACAACAGGTGACCTGCCTCGTCAACCCGCCGCGCCCGGGGCAGCCGTCCGTCGAGGATGAGGTCCTGGATCCGCCGGACACGACCCCGGGCCGGACACGACCCCGGACAGGCTCAGACAGTCAGGCCCCGCACCAGCAGGTCCAGCAGCGCGCACGCGAAGAGCGCGATCCCGATGAAGCCGTTGACCGAGAAGAACGCCCGGTTCAGCCGGGACAGATCGTGCGGCCGCACCACCCGGTGCTCGTACACGAACGCGACGGCGACGATCGCCATGCCGATCCAGTAGAACAGCCCGGCCCGAGTGGCCAGTCCGAACCAGACCAGCAGCCCGGTCGTCACCACATGGCAGACCCGCGCGCCCCACAGCGCGGCCGGGATGCCGAAGCGGGCCGGCACCGAGTGCACCCCGTGCGCCCGGTCCGCCTGGACGTCCTGGCAGCCGAAGATCAGGTCGAAGCCGCCGATCCAGATCCCCACCGCGAGGCCGAGGATCACCGCGTCCCACGACCAGCTGCCGGTCACCGCGAGCCAGGCGCCGATCGGCCCTATGGCCTGCGCGATGCCGAGGATGGCGTGCGGGTAGTGGGTGAACCGCTTCCCGTACGGATAGACCACCATCGGCACGACGGCGACCGGCGCCAGCGCCAGACAGAGCGGGTTCAGCAGCGCGGCGGCGCCGAGGAAGAAGACGACGGCGACGAGCGCCCCGGTCCACGCCGACTTCACCGAGACCGCCCCGGTGACCAGCTCCCGGCTCGCGGTGCGCGGGTTACGGGCGTCGATCTCCCGGTCGATGATCCGGTTGCAGGCCATCGCGAAGGTCCGCAGCCCCACCATCGCGATCGTGACGAGCAGCAGGGTGCCCCAGTGGATGGACCGGTCCGCCTGGAACATCGCGGTCAGGGCGGCGATGTACGCGAAGGGCAGCGCGAAGACCGAGTGCTCGATCATCACGAGCCGCAGGAACGCCTTGACCTTGCTGTTCGGATGTACGGGCCCTGAGCCCAGTGCTGCTTCGGCGGCGCTCACAGTCCGTATTCCTTCCACCGGCGGTCGACCTTCGCCGCCGTCCCGGGGTCGGACTCGACCATGTTCGGCCAGCCTCCGTCCCGGGTGTAGCCCTCCTCGGGCCACTTCTTCGTCGCGTCGATGCCCGCCTTGCCGCCCCAGAACTGCTGGTAGGAGGCATGGTCGAGATGGTCGACGGGGCCCTCGGTGACCGTCAGGTCCCGCGCGTAGTCCGTGTTGCCGAGCGCCCGCCACGCCACCTCGTGCAGATCGTGGACATCGCAGTCGGAGTCCACGACCACGATCAGCTTGGTCAGCGACATCATGTGCGCACCCCAGATGGCGCTCATCACCTTCTGGGCGTGCTTCGGGTACTTCTTGTCGATCGAGACGATCGCGCAGTTGTGGAAGCCGCCCGCCTCCGGCAGGTGGTAGTCCACGATGTCCGGAACGATGATCTTGAGGAGCGGCAGGAAGAACCGTTCGGTGGCGCGTCCCAGCGGCCCGTCCTCGGTCGGCGGCCGGCCCACCACGATCGACTGGAGCAGCGGACGCTTCCGCATGGTCACGCAGTCGATGGTCAGTGCGGGGAACGGTTCCTGCGGCGTGTAGAAGCCGGTGTGGTCGCCGAACGGGCCCTCGGGAAGCATCTTCCCGGGCTCCAGCCATCCCTCGATGACCACTTCCGCCTGCGCCGGGACCTGGAGCGGCACGGTCTTGCAGTCGACCATCTCGATCCGCTTGCCCTGGATGAACCCGGCGAAGAGGTACTCGTCGATGTCCCCCGGCAGCGGCGCGGTGGAGGCGTACGTCACCGCGGGCGGCGCGCCGAACGCGATGGCGACCGGCAGCCGCTCGCCGCGCTTGGCGGCGACCTGGTAGTGGTTGCGGCTGTCCTTGTGGATCTGCCAGTGCATCCCGATGGTGCGGCGGTCGTGGCGCTGGAGCCGGTACAGCCCCAGGTTCCGTACGCCGGTCTCCGGGTGCTTGGTGTGGGTGAGGCCCAGGTTGAAGAAAGAGCCGCCGTCCTCGGGCCAGGTGAAGAGTGCCGGCAGCAGGTCCAGGTCCACGTCGTCGCCGGTGAGGACCACCTCCTGCACCGGGGCGCTCTCCTGCTTCACCTTCTTCGGCGGCACGTGCACCATCGAGCCGAGCTTGCCGAAGGCCTCCCGCACCCCGACGAAGCCGTGCGGCAGCTCCGGCTTGAGCAGCCCGCCGATCTTGTCGCTGATGTCGGAGTAGGACTTCAGCCCGAGCGCCTTGAGCAGTCGCTTGTCGGTCCCGAAGACATTCATGGCCAGGGGCATCGAGGACCCCTTGACGTTCTCGAAGAGCAGCGCGGGGCCGCCCGCCTTGTTCACCCGGTCGACGATCTCGCCGACCTCCAGGTAGGGGTCGACCTCGGCCTTGATGCGCTTGAGCTCGCCCTCGCGCTCCAGGGCCCGGAGGAGGGAACGAAGATCGTCGTAAGCCATGCCGTCCAGTTTGTCATCACCGTTGGCGATCACCTGGGGTGCCCCACCCCGGGTGCAGTGCGCCAGTGCGGGGCGATGGACACGGCGTCGGCCGGGTAAACAAGCGCACGGTGACCTCGCGGAGTCCGTCGGCGAGTGCTTCCAAGCAGACGGTGAGGGCGTTGACGCTCATCTTGTTCTGCCGGGGAAGGGGCAAATTGTCTTCAGAGGATGGGCGGCCTACCTGCGAAGGTGAGTCGCGCCACGGTGCCCCAGCTCATCGGTGACCGTTCACCCTGGCCGCCGCGCAGGCCCTCTCTGAAGCCGTCAAGGGAGGCCCGTAGCGCGGCGCGGTCGCGGAACCGCCACAAGGTCAGCAAGACCCAGGTGGCGAGGTTGAGCGGTACCAGGAGCAGGGGCAGGTTCCGACGCGCCAGCCAAACCCGGTTACGGGCATTGAGCCGGTAGAACCTTGCGTGGCGGGCCGGGTCGGTCGCTGGGTGGTGCACGATGATCTCGGGCAGATACCGGCCGGTGCTGCCGTGGTCCCACAGCCGCCAGGCCAGGTCGATGCCCTCGTGAAAGAGGAAGAAGTGACCGGGCCAGCCTCCAGCTGCATCGAACGCTGAGCGGCGGACCATGACGACGCCTTCCGCCATAACGGTCACGATGCCGGGACGTGCGGGGTTGGCCCGCAGCCGGGGCACCCAGCGGCGCAAGGTGACCCGTGTGTCCGGATCGCAGATGCGCGGCTGTGCGTACGCCAGGCCGAGGTCACGCTCCAGCTCGGCGGCGAGACAGGAGAGGACGTCGGCGGTGGGCAGGTGGGCGTCGTTGTCGAAGAAGAACAGGTAGTCGCCCTCGACGTTCGCCGCCCCGACGTTGCGGCCCTCGGGGATGCCCACGTTCTCCGCGAGGTCGACAGCCCGCACGCCGGGCGGTACCAGCTTGGGCGGGCAGCCGTTGCCGACCACGACCACGTCCAGGTCGACACCTTCCTGAGCGAGAAGCGAGGACAGGGCCCGAGGAAACTCCTCGGGCCGATCGTTCATCGTCAGGACCACTGCCCCGACGGTGGGGCGGGTTGCGCCAGTGCTCACGAGGATGGGTCCTTTGCTGGTCAAGCACGGGCGCGCGTGCCCGCCACCTTCACGTCACCTTGCCGATGACCTACCTTAGCCCCGCCACCGAACCCTCCAGGGGCGGCGCTGAGAGCGCTCAGGGCTGCCTCCAGCGCCGTGTGGAGAGCGGTGTCGGTGTTGGTGTTGGTATTGGGCCGGTCCTCGCGTGGTCGGCGGTCCACGAGAGAGTCGGCGACGGCGAAGACGGCCGCCGCGTCGACGTTGCGGTGCTCAGCGACGGCGAAGACCCCCGCGGCTTCCATGTCGGCGGTGAGGGTGCCATCGCTGCCGTAGCGGGCGACCTCGGCGGCGGTCTCCCGGTATGGGGCGTCCGTGGTCCACCCGGCCCCCCGCCGCACGGCCACGTCCCGGGCGTACAAGGTCTCGACGAGGCGTTCGGTCAGACTCCGGGACGGCCGGACGTGCGAGCCGGGGGCCAGGTAGTGGTGGGAGACCCCCTCGTCCCGTAGAGCGCGGTCGCACACCACCAGCTCGCCGGCATGCACGTCCGTGCGAAGGGAGGCGGCCGTGCCGACGGTGATGATGCGCCGGACGCCGAGGGCGACGAGTTGTTCCACCACCAGCACCGCCGCCGGAGCCCCTAGGCCGAAGCCGCCGCACACGGCGAGCCACCGGCCCCGATGCTTCAGGACATACAGATCACCCCGGACCCAGGCCAGGCGGCGGCCGCAGTAGCTGGTGGCAGCGTGTTCCAGCATGCGTCGCTGGTAAACCAGGACCGCTCCGCCGAGGCCCGCCAGCGTCGCAGTCGGCTGCCGTGCCTTCACGTAAGCGGCGTGCTCGGCCGGATCGGGCACCGCCGGAAGGGCGTGTTTGCCGGGGTACAGCGGGAAGCGTCCGTTCACGCGCGGGCTTCCCTCTCGGCGAGCGCGGCCGCGAACTCCCGCTCGGCCGCCGGATTGACGTGGTTGACCGTGTGCCACGGCAGCACGGGTTCGTCCATGTGACGGAGGTGCCTGTCGTAGTCCAGGCCCCGCTTCTCCAAGGCAGCACCGAGCTGGTCCTTGGTAATGGCGCTCAGGTCGGTACCGGCGTCGTAGAGATCTTCCAGGACGTGGCCCATGCGCCGGTCGCCGCGCGAGCAGACGACCTCCAGGTGCATGCGGCTCGCCCCGAACTGCTCCACCCGGTAGTGCTGCTTGTACTCCTCATCCCCGACGAGCTCCCGCAGCCGGGCGGCGATCTGGTCGCCGTATTCCTGGGCCAGGTCCGGGTCCGCCATGCGGAGACGCTGACTGAGTGTGCCGGGCTTGGGCATGAACTGGTGGAGCTTGACGATGACCGTGCCGTCCGGGTGGCCAAGCCGCTGGCGGACGTCGTGGGCGTAGTCGGCGATCGCGTACCGGTCGGCGGGGCGTTCACCGGGTGCCCCGACGATGAAGTACAGCATCACCGTGTTGACGTGCTCGCTCTCGCGGCACAGGTCGATGGCCTTGTCCACGCGCTCGCGCTTCTGTGTCTTGCCGTACAGGGCGACGAGGTCGGGGGCGGCCCACTCGGGAGCGATGGTGATGATCCCGCGAGCCTTGCCCAGGTTCAGTTCGGTGAACAGGTGGCCGAAGTCGCCGAGTTCAGTGACGGCTTCGAGGTAGTCGGCGCTGATCTCGTCGGCGCGGATGGAGCCGATGATTGTGGTCACCTTCTCCCCCTCGGCAGCCGCGCGTTCGGCGTAGGCGCGGATGTGCTCCAGCAGTTCCCGCCGGTTCTTGTACTGAGTGAACGTCGGGGCGCTGATGATGATCTTCCGCACCTTGTGTGCTTCGAGCCGGTCGACGTAGTCGGTGAGCATGTCGAGCGGGGCTTGCCGGAAGGCAGGGACGCCGAGGTTGCAGAACCCGCACGAGTGGAGGCAGCCGAGCACCGGGTGCAGGCCGGCGGCAGTGCCGTCGGTGACCGGGTAACAGAAGTGCGCAGAGTGCAGGTCGTCGACGGTGAGGTACTGGGCGTCCACCCGGTCCGGAACCGTGAGCCTGGCTGGCCGGATGGCGCTGACGCCGCCGCCGGGCAGGAAGTCGCACTCGTACATCGATGGAACGTATAGGCCGGGCAGGCGGGCGATCAGCTCGTGCAGCGGGGTGGCGCCGAGGTCCGTGCGGTGGGCGTGGACGATCCGCAGCAGTTCGGGAAGGGATTGCTCGGCCTCGCCGAGGGCCACCGCGTCCAGGTAGTCGGCCAACGGCTCGGGGTCGGCCAGGCCGCTGTTCCCGCCCACGACGAGCGGGTGCACGCCGGGTACGCGGTCGGCGGTGCGGCGCGGAATGCCCGCCAGGTCCAAGAGGCGGAGCACGCTGTGCAGGTCACCGGAGTTGACCACGGAAATGCCGATGACGTCTGCCTGGTTGACCGGTAGCGGGGATTCGATGCTGCGATACGGCACCCCGTTCGGGGTGGTGAGCTGGTTGCCGTCGCGGATCAGGCACTCGTACTGAATGGCGCGCTCGGCGACGGCAGGGACATCCGCACTGCGGTTGATCAGATCGCGCAGCGACATGGGCCCGTTGCACATCAGGCTGTAGGCGTGGCCGAACGGCATGAGGAATACCATGCGCAACAGCCCGGCCGGGTCCTTCGGCTCGTACGGGTCGACGACGGGGATCTCCCGGGCGAGGATGCCGTCGATCTCCTGCTGAAGCTGGGACATGCGGATCGCCCTCTCAGTCGGTGGCGCGGTGGGTGCGGGCAACGTCGGCGGTGGCCCGGCGGATGGCGTCGCAGATCGCCGCCTCGTCGCCGGGGCTCATGCGGGGGTGGAGGATCGGGCACAGCAGGCGGGCGGCGAGCCGTTCCGCACGCGGGCAGTGCTGGCCGCTGGCGTGCTCGCTGATCAGGCCGTGGCCAAGGTAGGTCACGGGGTCGCTGATGATGCTGCCGACGCCGTACGTCGCGGCGAGGACGTTCATCAACTTGTGGCGGCCACCGCCGGCCCACTCGTCCGGGACGAGAAGGTTGTACCGGTAGTACAGGTGCTGCCCGCCGCCGAGTGCCGGCGGGAGGGTCAGCTCGTCGATGCCTTCGAGGGCCTGGGTACGGCGGTGGGCCCGGCTGATGCGGGCGGAGTTCATGTCGTCCAGACGGGATAGCTGCACGATGCCCACCGCGGCCTGGATCTTGGACATCATCTGGTTGGTGCCCCAGTGGTCACGGCCGCCGTAGGCCCGCAGTCGACGCAGCCGCTCAGCAAGGGCCGAGTTGTTGGTGGTGACCACGCCGCCCTGACCGAAGGTGGTCATGAGCTTCTTCGACTCGAAACTGAAGACCGTGGCCCAGCCCTCCACACCGACCCTCGCCCCGGTGGGGGTGCGGCCGCCGCACGCCCGCGCGGCGTCCACGATCACGACCGGCGGCCCGTGAACGGGATGGGGGTGTCGGTCGGCGAGGTCGAGGAGCGGCCGCACATCGGCCACCGCCCCGTTCCAGTGGGTGAGCAGAATGGCCCGCGTACGTGGGCTGATGACCCGCTCGGTGTCGGCCACATCCAGGTTGAGTGTCACCGGCTCGGGCTCGGCGAGGACCAGACGGCCGCCCTGTCCGATGACCGCGATGTGTGGACCCACAAAGTTGATCGCGCAGGAGATCACCTCGTCCTCTGGCGCGAGCCGCAAGTAGCGCAGAATCATCTCCATGGCGGTGCCGCCGGAGTTGAAGGCCACGGCGTGGCCGGCACCGGTGTGGGCGGTGAACGCCTCCTCGAAGGCGTCGGTGTACGGCACGGCCTTCCAACCCGTCCGCCAGTCGTCGGACTCGGCCAGCACCTTCCGTACGGCATCGTGCTCGGCGTCGGTGTACCAGCCGCCCTGTGCCGGCTCGACCGGCCATCGCAATGCCTCGATGTGGCGGGGCACGGTGGCGGGGTTCGTGGGCATCAGGAGTCTCCTTCCGAAGGCAGCACGGCGAGCGGGCCGGGCTGGTGCTGGTGCTGGTGCTCGAAGACGCTGATCGCGCGGACCTTCACGGCGGCGGAGGAATCGGCGTCGAAGCGGTGGGTCAGCCATTCCGCAGTCAGGCGGCGGGCCGGCCCGAGCCCGATGACGCCTTGTCCAAACGCGAGCACTTGGGCGTTATTGGAGAGCACCGAGGCCCGCACCGACAGCGAGTCGTGGGCGGTGACGGCTCGGATGCCCTGGACCTTGTTCGCGGCGATGGCCATACCCAGGCCGGTGTGGCACACCAGCAGGGCCCGGTCTGCTTTACCATCGGCAACGAGTCGTGCGGCGACCAACGCGATGAGCGAATAGCTCCCGCGGATCTCGTCGTTGACCCCGACGTCCGTGACGGAGGCCACGAGTTCGCTGGCGTGCAGGTCTTCGGTGAGTGTGTCCTTGTAAAGGCGGCCCGCGTCGTCAGCGCCGACGACGATGCGCAGCCGGTTCGGTTCCGCGCTCATGCGCGTCCTCCTCGGTCGGTTGAGAGACAGGGATGGGGCGATCAGGTGGCTGCGATGAACAGCACGGCCACGGCCAGCCCCGGACGGGAGTCCTGCGCGGCCCCGCTCACCGCTGGTCCCCCTGCTGGGCGGCGGCCGCGTAGCGGGACAGGTGGTCGACGGACTTGGCGAGCAACCGCAGGTTCACGGCCGGGTCGTGCACCTCGTCCTGGGCGACCGCGCGGGCGTGGCGGACAGTGTTCGTCGCGATGTCACGGGCGCGGAGGTCTGCGAGGCCGGCCGCGAACACATCGGCAGGGCCCGCCAGGGCGGCGATGCAGGCGCGGAGGCGGGCGCGTACGGCGTCGGCGGCCTCACCTGTGGGGCGTCCGTTCGCCAGGTCGAGCGCGAGACGGACATCAGCCGCCATGGTCGCCGGGGTAATGGGCTCTTGGCGCGGGCAAGTTGAGGGAGCCCCGACGCTTTCAGTGGGGCTGCTGTCGGTGGGGTGCACGGGAGGTGACCGCCCTTTTCGTTCGATGGCGTCGAATCTTCGGTGTGGTGGTGAGTCAACGGCCAAGCACGGACGGTGAGGAGGTGCCAGGCTGTAGGCCAGTCGTAGGCCCGTGTAGGCCCGCCGTGAGGACCTGTACGTCCCCGGCGCCGGAAGAAGTCGGAGGAAGGGGTGCGGGTGCACGAGAGCCCAGAGATCGGCGAGCTGATCCGGCAGGCGTGCGAAGCACGCGGCTGGGGACCGACCAAGCTCGCCCGCGAGTTAGGAAACGCCGAAGGCCGAGGCCCACACGGGCTGGACCGGCAGTCGGCCCGGCGGTGGATGGCGGGTAAGCGCACCCCCGTCTACTGGCTGCCGTACATCGTTGAAGTCCTCGACCTGAACATGGAGGCGGTGCGGGTCACGCAATCTGCCGGGCCCGCAGGCCCGGACGCGGATACCGTGGCGTCAGTCATCGAGTTGGGAAGGAGCGACGTGCTTCGGCGGAACTTCCTCGCCGCGACGAGCGCATACGCCCTTGGCGCTCTGAACCTGCCGGACCCGGAAAGCATCACGCGGCGGACGAACCGGACCGGTGCCGTACGGGTCGGCACCGGCGAGGTCGCCGCCATCCGGCAGATGACGAAGACCCTCGGCGACGCGGCTGCCGAGCTGGGAGGAGGCCACGCACGGCACCTGGCCGTGCGCTACCTCGTCGACGACGTCGGCCCGTGGCTGGAAGGCACGTACACGGAGAAGACCGGCCGGGCCCTCTTCGCCGAGACATCCCAACTCGTGCACTTGGCGGGATGGATGGCCCAGGACGAGGGCAACGAAGGCATGGCCCAGCGGTACTACGCGCACGCCTATCGGCTGGCCGCCGAGGCCGGCGAACCCGAGCTCGCCGCGACGGCTCTGCGTGGCCTGGCCGTGCAGGCGATCGAGCTCGGCCCGAGGTTCCACGGGGTGGCTCTGCGGCTGTCGGAGCGGTGCGTGGAAGAGGCCAGGGCGCTCGACGACCCGCGGGCCGTGTCGTACTACCGGACGACGCTGGCGGACGCCGCCGCACTCGACGGGGACCGTCGGCTGGCCACACAGGCGCTCGCCGCCTCCCGGACAGCGATCGAGAAGACGCCGGACGCCCCGCCGGGACACTCTTGGGCGTCGCACTTCAGCATCGGCCGATGGGCCCACCACTCAGGCATGATCCTGGCCCGGCTCGGCGACCTCGACCAGGCGACCGAGCACCTGCACCAGGCACTGGAGATCCACGGGCTCGACCGGCGCCGCAGCCGCGCGATCGTTCTCGCCGACCTTGGGCAGGTGCACCTTCGAAAGGGCGATCTCGATACGGCCCTGTCTACGTGGACGGCATTCCTGGACTGCGCGGACGGCATCCGCTCGGTGAAGATCGCCGAGGCCGCGAACGACATGCACGTCCGACTGGACCGGTACGGGCACCTGCCCGAGGTCGAGGAGCTGCGGCAGCGGACGGGAGCCCTGCTGCCTGCCCAGGACACCTGACGGAACCTGCCGGAGAAACGCGGACGACACGGTGCCCGGTCTTCGCTGCCCATTCCACGAACCGGGCGGTCTGCCGCTCCAGGTCTGTCTGCTGGTCGTGGGAAGACCCGGGCGTACAGGCCCACGCCACCGAGGACATCGACAGCTTGGTCGGCCTCGATGTTCACCCGGATCGTGCGTCGGCCCACCCGCTTCGCGGGCACTGGCAGAAGGGGTTCCCGAGGCGCACTTCCGCACCGGCCCCGACCTGCTCGCCGCCCGTTCCCACCTGCTCGCCGCGGGACGCAATTGACACCGGTTACTCTGGGCCCGAACCGGGGCGGGACAAGCCCCGCCAACTCTCCGCAGGGGGACCTTTCCATCATGTTCCGGGCCCTGATCTATCTCCTGCCTCTGGCGCTGACGATCTACGCGTTCATCGACTGCCTGAACACCCCCGAGGACGAGGCCAAGCACCTGCCGAAGATCGCCTGGGTCTTCATCATCCTGCTCTTCTGGATCGTCGGCCCGATCGTCTGGCTGGCCGCGGGCAAGATGCGCCACGCGCCCGCCGGAGGCCGTACGCCGTCCGAACGGCACCGCAACCACCGCTCGCAGTGGGTGGCGCCGGACGACAATCCGGAGTTCCTGAACGCGCTGAAGGAAGAGAACAAGAAGGACGAGTCGCTCCTCAAGGACTGGGAGGCCGATCTGCGCCGCCGCGAGGAGGAGCTGAAGCGCCGTGAGAACGGCGAGAGCCCCAGCGCCTCCGGCGAGTAGCTCCCACGACCGTGAACGACGCGGACATGCTCGCCACCGCCCTCGCCGAGGCCCGCACGGGTCTTGCCGAGGGCGGCGTTCCTGTTGGCGCCGCCCTGTACGGACCGGACGGCACCCTCCTCGGCCGGGGCCGCAACCTCCGTGTCCAGGACGGCGATCCGTCGCTGCACGCGGAGACGGCGGCCTTCCGCGCGGCCGGGCGGCAGCGCTCGTACCGCGGCACGACGATGGTGACGACGCTCTCCCCGTGCTGGTACTGCAGCGGCCTCGTGCGGCAGTTCGGGATCTCGCGGGTGGTGATCGGCGAGGCGCGGACGTTCAGCGGCGGGCACGACTGGCTGGCCCGGCACGGGGTGGAGATCGTGCTGCTCGACGACGCCGAATGCGTCGCGCTCATGCGGGATTTCGTACGCGACCACCCCGCCCTCTGGAACGAGGACATCGGCGCCGGCTGATCCTGCCGCCCCACACCTCCAGATCGTTCGAAATTCCTCTCCACTGCCCAACACCCGGGCGATATCCTCGTGTTGACGGTGCGGCAGACCGGATGGAGCGTCGACGCTGGGGGTGCTGTGGAGAGAGAGCTGTACGGGCGCGAGGCGATTTTCGGCAACGACGGACTTGCGGCGCGCCTGACCGGCCTCACTCCGTACGGCTCCGCCCGGGTCGTCTACGAGCACCGCGACGATCCCCCGGTGACCGTGCTGACCGGCGGCCGGGGCATGGGCAAGACGGCCGTCCTCAAGCAACTGCGCCATCTGTACCGGGAGATCACCCCGGTCGCCCTGGTCGACTGCGAGGCCGTCGTGGCGCCCGAGGACGCGGGCCCCGGCTGGACCCCGGTCACCGGCGCGCTGCCGGAGTTCGCCACCCAGCTGACGGCCAAGGTGCATGCCGCGCGTCCGGTGCAGTTCCCCCGGCTGAGCCTCGGGCTCGTGGCGGTCGCCTCCATCTCCTGGACCCGCGAGGACGAGACGCGGGCCCGGCGGGATCTCCAGTCGCTCGGCCCGCTGCTGGCGACCGTCGACGGCCGCGGGGACGCGGCGACCGGCTGGGTCACCAAGGTGCTGACCAAGCTGGCCGCCAGCGCCTTCGACTCGGTGGCCCCGATGGCCGGGATGATCGCGGAGGCCACGGTCGAGACGGTCCTGGAGGAATCGTTCAGCCGCTTCCAGCGCCGTTCGGCCGACTGGTACGGCGGCTACCCGCACGCGGGCGGCAACGGCCGGATCGGACTGCGGCAGCTGGCGGTCGACTTCGAGCGCGGCGGCGATCTGCGCCGCCGGGCCGAGGACCATCTGGTGCTCGCGCTCGCCGCCGACCTGGTCGCGGCGTACGGGGGCCTGGCCTGGGGAGCCCGCCGGGGCCGCCCGGTGCTGCTCGTCGACAACGCGCACACGCCGCTGGGCCGGCAGCTGGTGGAGCCCCTGCTGCGGCAGCGGGCCGCCGGGGTGCGCGACCGGATCGCGGTGTTCGCCTCCTCGCGGGTCCGGGACCACGAGGGGCTGAGCCATGCGGTGCGGCGGCGGCTGCCGGAGGTGGCGCACGCCTCGCACTGGTCCAGGGGTACGGGGGTGACCTCCGGGATCCTGGCCGTGGAGCTGACCCCGCTGGGCCCGGAGCAGGTGCGCTCCGCGTTCGACCGGTACGACCGGTCGGGCCGGATCCCGGCCGGGCTGGCCCGTGGTGTGCACCGGCTGACGGGCGGGCGTCCGCTGGCGGTGGAGCTGCTGGCGCTGGCGGCGGGCGAGGCGCCGGAGCCCGCCTCGCTGGTGCCGGGGTCGCTGCTGGACTGCATGGTGGAGGTGCGCGAGGACCGGGCGCCCTCCCCGGTGGCGGACGAGCTGCTGGCGCGGCTGCTGCCCGGGCCAGAGCAGCGGCTGGACTTCCTCAGCGTGCTGGCCGCCGCGCACGGCGAGGACTCGGCACGGCTGCTGGCGGAGAGCCGGCTGGGCCGGGGGTCGCCGGACGGCGATGTGGCGTTGCGGATGCGCGATGCGCTGCGGGCGGAGGACTGGCCGGTCGGGCCCGGCCACTTCGTCGCCGATCCGCTGCTGCGGGCCTTGCTGCTGCACCGTCTGCGGTTCCAGGACGGCGACCATCCGTCCTACGCGGTGTGGCAGGCGGTGCACGTCTCGCTGCGCGGGGCGTACGGCCCCGGCGGCCGCCGCCCGAGCGTCCCGCATCTGCTGCACCAGAAGCTGGTGCTGGGCGACGCCGAGGCGTGCGTGGGCCATCTGCGGCTGCGGTTCGACGAGCCGGACGTGACGGTGTGGCTCGACTCGCTGCGCTTCATCGCCTCGGCACCGTACCCGCGCACGCGCGGATCCGCCGGCCCCGATCCGCGGCGCGCGGTCGCGCTCGGCCGGGCCGACAACGCGCCGCCGCGGGGGCTCGAACCGGCGGCCGCCGAGCTTCATGTGCAGCTGCGCCGGCTGCTGCACGCCGTATGGCTGCTGTCCGATCCACTGGCCCTGCCGGACGAAGAGGTGATCGACAAGATGGCGCACGAACTGCGGCAACTGTCCGGCAGGCATCCGACGGGCAACAGCCTGCTGTGGGACGCGGCGACGCACTGGCCGCAGGACATCAGGGCCTGGCGTCCGCTGTCCATGTCACCGGGGGAACCGGGCACGGGCGAGGGCAGGCCGGGGCGGCGGCGGGGGAACGGCGGCCCCGATGCGTAATCCACTGCGTTACCGCCTCTGGTACACGGCCCGGCAGAAGGTCGTCACCTCGGTCGTGGTCGCCGCCCTGGTGATCACGTCCGGCTGGTACGGCATCGGCCGGCTCACCGCCCCCGAGGACCGCTCCTGCGCCCGGGGCGTCGAGCGGCCGCAGGGCAGCGACGAGTGCATCGGCGTCTCCGGTGACGGCTACGACTTCGGGCGGCCGAAGCTGTCCGAGGTCGCCGCGGCCATCGCCCGCGAGAACGACAGTCTGAAGGCCGGCCGGTACGCGACAGTCGCGCTGCTGCTTCCGCTGACGTCGACGGACGAGGCGATGCAGACGAAGATGCAGCGCGAGCTCCAGGGCGCGTTCGCCGAGCAGTACCGGGCCAACCATCTCTCCAACGAGCAGGTCCCTAAGATCCGGCTGGTGCTCGCCAACACCGGGAAGAACAACCTGCTGTGGCGGCCGGCGGTGGACCGGCTGAAGACGATGACCGGCGCCCCGGACAACCTGCGGGCCGTGTCGGGGGTCGCCACCAGCAGTACGCAGGTCAAGTCGGCCGTCAAAGAACTGACCGCCGCGCACATCGCGGTCGTCGGCACCACGATCACCGCCGACGACATCGCCAACGGCGCGAAGGGCGACCCGTTCCCCGGCCTGGCCCGGGTGTCGCCGACCAACCGGGACGAGGCGCGCGCCCTGGCCCACTTCGGGCAGGTGAGGAAGGACAAGGCGCTGCTGGTGCAGGACACCCGTACCGGGGACCACTACACGGACACACTGCGGGCCGCCTTCACCTCGCTGGTGAAGGGCACCCGCTACCAGCCGGAGCTGTTCACCTCGCGCAGCGACCCCAACGACGAGGGCACCACGGCCAACACCTTCCAGCAGATCACGCACCTGATCTGCGACACCGACGCGGAGACGGTGTTCTTCGCCGGACGCCACGTCCAGCTGCGGCAGTTCATCAATGCGCTCGGGGCCCGCGGCTGCCAGAACCGCGCGTTCACGATCCTGACCGGTGACGAGGGCTCGTACCTCGGCAGCGACAAGAAGCTCGACCGGAGCGCACTGCGCCGGAAGGTGACCGTCCGCTACGCCTCGCTGGCGCACCCGGACACCTGGGCGGCGGCGACGGGGAAGGGCCGGGCGGCCACGGGCGGTTCCCCGGCGGACTACCGCGCCTTCCTGGACCTGCTGGCCACGGTGTCGAAGAAGCCCGCGGGCCCGATCGGTCCGACGGACCACGAGGCCCTGACCGACGGCCAGGTGATCATCGCGCACGATGCGATGACGCTGGCGGTGCAGGCCGTCCGGCAGGCGACCCCGCAGGACAAGCGGCTGCCGCAGCTCGCGGACGTGGGCGAGCAGTGGCCGCGGGTGAAGGGCTCGCTGCGGGTGTCGGGGGCCAGTGGCTGGATCTGCCTGGACAACCACGGCAACCCGTACAACAAGGCGGTTCCGGTGGTGGAGCTGGCGCCCGAGGACGCCGGTCAGCGGTTCGTGTCGATCGCCTGGCCGGAGGGCACGCCGCCGGACGAGAAGTGCCTGCTGCCGTCCTCGGCGCCGTGACGCGTTTCACCGCTCGGCCGCCACGTACTCCTCACGCAGCCCGGCCCACCGGACCGGGGTCCACTTCGACCAGTCGGCGGGGTATCCGTCGAGCGCGTCCACGAGGTAGCCGAAGTGGTCGTGCCAGCCCGCCAGGCAGTCCAGGCGCAGCTCGTCGTCGCCCCGGAACCCATTGGTGAACCGCAGCAGCACATGGTCGCCGCGCGGGGGCTCCAGGTGGAAGCGGATGCGGCCGTGGAGCCCTTCGAGGGTGTACTCGGCGACCCGCTCGACGTCCCAGGCGGTGACGGTGCCGGAGGCGACCGTGGCCCGGCCCTCCTGGTCGGTGTTGAGCCAGCGGAGCGTGATCGCTCCGCCCACGCGCGGTTCGAAGGGGTCGGCGGCGGCGAGCCAGCCGCGCAGCCCCCCGGAACTGGCAACGGCTGCCCACACCCGCGGAACGGGGTGGGGCAGCCGTAGCGTGAACCTCAGAGTGTGCAGGTCCCCATGGGTTTCGCTGGTGCCGGGCTCGATGACGGGGGTCGCATCGGTCATGGTTCCAGCGTGGCCCGGTGGTGCGGGATCCGCACCCGTGCGGAAGGTTCTCAGACGCCGGCGTAGGAGTGCTTGCCGGTGACGAAGATGTTCACGCCGTAGTAGTTGAAGAGCCAGCAGCCGAAGGCGATCAGCGCCAGGTAGGCGGCCTTGCGGCCCTTCCAGCCCGCGGTGGCGCGTGCGTGCAGGTAGCAGGCGTACGCGACCCAGGTGATGAAGGACCAGACCTCCTTGGGGTCCCAGCCCCAGTAGCGGCCCCATGCGTCGCCCGCCCAGATGGCGCCCGCGATGATCGTGAACGTCCACAGCGGGAAGACGGCGGCGTTGATGCGGTACGAGAACTTGTCGAGCGAGGCGGCGGCGGGCAGCCGGGAGAGCACGGACTGGGCGAACGAACCGGGCTGCCCGCCACTGGCGAGCTTGTTCTCGTAGCTGTCGCGGAAGAGGTAGAGCAGGGTGGCGACCGCGCCGAGGTAGAAGACGGCGCCGCAGAGGATGGCGGTGGAGACGTGGATCCACAGCCAGTACGAGTGCAGCGCGGGCACCAGCTGGTCGCTGTCGGTGTAGAGCCATGTGGTCGCGATGCCGAGGTCCAGCAGGACGGTGGTGACCAGGAGCAGCCCCATCCAGCGGACGTTCTTCTTCAGCGCGAGCAGGGTCAGGTACGCGCCGACCGCCACCGTGGAGAAGGTGATGGAGAACTCGTACATGTTGCCCCAGGGGGCACGCTGCACGGACAGTGCGCGGGCGATGACTCCGCCGGCCTGCACGAGGAAGGCGAGCACGGTCATGGAGACCGCCATCCGCCCGTAGAGGTCGCCCTTGAACGTGCCGCCGGCCGCGCCGGGCCCGTCCGGCACGTCGCGGGTACCGGCCGCCGAGCGCGTGACGACCTTCGGGCGGTCCAGTACGGCGGTGCCGCCGCCCTTCTGCGCGACCTGCACCTTCACCGAGCCACCGGCGCCCGCGCCCTCGGCCCCGGCCCCGGTCAGCGCGGCGGCGGTGCGGCCGACCTTGCTGCGGCTGCCGAACACCCATTCCGCGATGTGCGCGAAGAACGCCAGGGTGTAGACGGCCATCGACGAATAGATCAGTACATTGCTGGTGTGCGCCAGGTTCTCGTTGGTTGCGGCGGCGAGATTCACTTCTCAGCCCCTTCGGCAGGTTCTTCGGAGGATTCTTCGACGGAGTCGGAATCCGGTTCGGGGGATGAACCGGGCTCGGTATCGGTGCCGGGCGCGGTATCGGTCTCGGGCGCTGTGGGCGCCGAGGCGATGAGCGTGACCGCGAGATCGGCCAGCTCCTCGGGAAGCTTCGCGGACTCGCTGCGGCCGAGACCCGCCATTTCGACGACCGTGACGCCGTCCGCACCGGGGGTCACCCGCACCCAGACCCGGCGCCGCTGGATGAAGAGCGAGCCCGCGAGTCCGGCGATCGCGGCGACGGCTCCGGTGAGCGCCCAGCCGCTGGCCGGCTGCTCCGAGATCTGGAAGCTGGCCCACTCCTGGATGCCTTCGAAGGTGATGGAGCCCGCGCCGTCGGGCAGCTTCATCGTCTCGCCGACCAGCAGGCGCTGCTTGAGCTGCTTGCCGTCGGCGTCCTTGAACTCCGTCATCTTGGTCTTGTCCAGCTGGTACACGTTCTGCGCCAGCCCGGAGTCCGGCCCGAGGTAGCCGTGGAAGCCGTTGAGGGCCAGTACGGGCATGTCGGGGGCCGGGAACTGCGAGAACATCGTGCCCTTGCCGCTGCCGGCGAAGGTCGGTACGAAGAACGCCTGGAAGCCCAGCTGGGTCTTCTTGCCGTTCTTGTCGCGGTAGCCGTCGAAGACCTTGATCGCACCGGTCGAGGTGACGTTGTTGTCGATGGGCAGCAGCGGCACCGCGTTGCGGTAGACCTCCTTGCCCTTGCCGTCCTTGACCGAGACGACCGGCGCGTAGCCGTGCGCGTTGAGATAGACCTTGGTGCCGTCGACGACGAGGGGCTCGTTGACCCTGATGACGGTCTTCTGCGGCTTGCCGTACGCGCCCTTCTCGTACGTCACATGGGCCTCGTAGGTCCTGGGCGTACCGATCTGGGGGCCACTGCGCTCGTACGTGCCGGTGAACTTGTCGAGCGTGAAGCTGAACGGGGCGAGCGAGTCGGCGTCGAAGAGCGAGCCGGACTTGAAGTCGTCGTACTGGGTGAGCGTGTTGGAGAAGCCGTCGCCCTCGACGATCAGCTTGCCGCCCTCGGACTTGAAGAGCTGCCCGAAGGCGAACGCCACCAGCATCACGATCAGGGCGACATGGAAGACCAGGTTCCCGGCCTCGCGCAGATAGCCCTTCTCCGCGGCGACCGCGTCGCCCACGGTGTGCGCGCGGTAGCGGCGCTTGCGCATCATCGCGAGCGCGGCCTCGCGGACCTGCTCGGGCTCGGCCTCGGTGCGCCAGGTGGTGTACGCGGGCAGCCTGGTCAGGCGCTTGGGGGCGCCCGGCGGCCGGCTGCGCAGCTGGCCGATGAACTGGCCGGTGCGCGGCACGATGCAGCCGATGAGCGAGATGAACAGCAGGATGTAGATCGCGGAGAACCACACCGAGCTGTAGACGTCGAAGAACTGGAGCTTCTCGTAGATCGGCGAGACGGTGGTGTGGGCCTTCTTGAAGGTCTCCACCTTCAGCTCGTCCACGCTGTTCTGCGGGATCAGCGAGCCGGGGATGGCGCCGAGCGAGAGCAGGAAGAGCAGGATCAGCGCGACCCGCATGGAGGTGAGCTGCCGCCAGAACCAGCGGGCCCAGCCGATGACGCCCATGGCGGGCAGGCCGGCCGCGCTCTCCTCGATCGGGGCGGTGGAGAGCTGGGAGCCGGCGGCGCCCAGCTCGCGGGCGTTCTCCCGGTCCCGCTCGTCCGGGCGCTCGCGCTCCGGGGCGGGGGGGTTGGACTTGGTGTTGCTCATGGAACTCAGATCCCCACCGTGAAGCCGTTGGACCAGCCCTGCAATTGCTGCATCATCGTGCCCCACACACCGGTCAGCAGGAGCAGACCGGTCGCGATCATCATGACGCCGCCGATGCGCATGACCCATGCGTAGTGCCGCTTGACCCAGCCGAACGCGCCGAGCGCCTTGCGGAAGGCGACTGCCGCGAGCACGAAGGGCAGACCGAGCCCGAGGCAGTACGCGACGGTCAGTATCGCCCCGCGTCCGGCTGTGCCCTGGTTCATCGCGAGGATGCTCACCGAACTGAGCGTCGGGCCGAGGCACGGGGTCCAGCCGATCCCGAAGAGGGCGCCCAGCACGGGTGCGCCCGCCAGCCCGGTCACCGGCCTCTTGTGGATACGGAACTCACGCTGCGTCATCCAGGGCATCAGGCCCATGAAGAAGATCCCCATCAGGATCATCAGCACGCCGAGGATCTTGGTGAGCGTCTCGCTGTGGTCCTGGAGGGTCTGGCCGAAGAAGCCGAAGAGAGCGCCGCCGGAGACGAACACGGCGGTGAAGCCGAGCACGAAGAGCGAGGCGCCCGCGACCATCCGCCCGCGCCGGGCCTGCGCCAGGTCCGTGCCGCTGACCCCGGTGACGTAACTGAGGTAACCGGGGACGAGCGGCAGGACGCACGGCGAGAAGAACGAGACGAGCCCGGCGAGTACGGCGACGGGCAGGGCGACGATCAGCGCCCCGTCCACGATGGTCGGGTTCTCGCCCTGGAGCGCGGCAAGGGTGTGCACGGAATCACTTCTCCGCGATCAGCGGGTCGATCATCTTGTGCAGCTTGTCGGAGTCGAGCGCGGTCAGCGAACGGGCGGCGATCTTGCCGTCCCGGTCCAGCACCACGGTCGACGGAATGGCCTGCGGACGCAGCGTGCCCTTGGGGAAGCGGAGCATGAGCTTGCCGGTCGGGTCGTAGAGGCTCGGGTAGGGGACCCCGTAGTCCTTCTCGAAGCTGATCGCGGGGCCCTTCTTGGCGTCCCGGGTGTTGATCCCGACGAACTGGACGTCCTTGTCCTTCGTCTCCTTCGCCACCCGCGAGAAGTACTGGGCCTCCAGGCGGCAGGGCCCGCACCACGAGCCCCACATGTTCAGTACGACGACCTTGCCCTTGTAGTCGGCGACGTCGAGCTGCTTGCCGTCGAGGGTCTCGCCGTCCAGCTTCGGGGCGGCCTTGCGGTCGCCCTTGTCCACGGTGGAGATACCGCCACTGCCCGTGACGAAGTTCGTATTGCCACCGCCTCCGGCCTTGTTGCCGTCCCCGCCGCACGCGGTCAGCGTGAGGGCGAGTGCGGCGGCCGCTGCGGGGGCGGCGAGCAGGGTGAAGCGGCGTCGGGGTGCGCGGCCATAGCTCATGTGAAAAGTTTCGCATGGCTGTTCCGACGATCTCGGGCACCCCCCTCGGTGCCCGTAAAGCCCGTTGTCAGGCTTGTTTAAAGAAGGCGTTCCAGCCGCCTTCGGGGGACTGCCCGACCCCCAGCGTGCGGAGCTTGTCGAGTACGGCCGGGGTCTGGACGTCGAGCCAGTCGACGAACTGCCGGAAGGAGACGAGCCGCACATCCGGCTTGCCCGCGATTTTCTTGAGCACTTCCTCGACGGCGTCCATGTAGATGCCGCCGTTCCACTCCTCGAAGTGGTTTCCGATGTAGAAGGGCGCGCGATTCGTCGAGTACGCGCGGTTGAAACCGGAGAGGTACGACTGAGTGGCCTGCTCGCGCCATTCGGGATAGCGCGAGGGCATGCCCTTGGTCGAATTCAGCGACTGGTTGGCGAGGATGTTGTAGTCCATCGAGAGGACCTCGAAGGTGTGCCCGGGGAACGGCATGGCCTGGAGCGGCAGATCCCAGACACCCTCCCGCTTCTTGGGCCAGACCTGGGTGCCACCGGGTGAGCTGGCGTCGTAGCGCCAGCCGAGCTTGCTCGCCGTGGGCAGCAGATTCTCCTGGCCGAGCAGACAGGGGGCGCGGCCGCCGACCAGTTCCTTGCGGTAGTCGAAGGGCAGCGGATCGAGGTCGGTCCAGCCGGTGTTCGTACGCCATTCGGTGACGAAGGAGACCGCCTGATCGATTTCGTTCCGCCACTGGGCGGAGGACCAGTTCGCGACCGATCCGGAACCGCTGCAGAAATGCCCGTTGAAGTGGGTTCCGATCTCGTGCCCGTCAAGCCAGGCCTGACGGACGTTCTTCAGCGTCTCCTTGATGTGACCGTCGGTGAGATATCCGATGTCGGAAGCGCCGACGGGGTTGTTGGGCGGCCGGTACATGGACTTCTTCGACTCGGGCAGCAGATAGAGCCCGGACAGGAAGAAGGTCATCGCCGCGTCATGATCCTTGGCGAGTTCCAGAAAGCGCGGGAAGAGTCCGTTGCCGACCTCGCCCGCCCCGTCCCAGGAGAAGATCACGAACTGCGGCGGCGTCTGACCGGGTTCGAGCGGGACCGGCTTGGCGGGCTGATGCGGCTGCTTCCCGGTGTCCGCGGTGGAACCGTCCCCGATCTTCCGCACGTCCTTCTTCGCGGACCCGGTTCCGCGAGTGCTTCCGTCGGAACCCTTCTCCCCCGTGGTCCCCGACCGGCTCCCGCCCGAGGAACCGAAGGCGCCGCAGCCCGCCACTCCGACGGCGGCGGCAGTTCCAAGCCCGGCTCCGAGCAGACCCCTTCGGCTGATGTCACGCATGATTACCCCATCTGCGGTCGTTTTGCCTTATTTTCATACAAACCGGCGAAGGCTTAGATGAGGGATTCGACACGGGGGTTCCGCGAATTAGTACGTGATTCTTTGCGTGACCAGGCCACCAGCCATGGTCGAACACATGACCTAGCAGGTGGCGCGGGGCGGGAGCAGCGCTTCAACCACCACCGAAGACAGCAATCGCCGGACGGGTGAAAGATCAAGCCCGTCCGGCGATTGAGGACAAAACGTCGACCGAGGTCGAATCGGCACCCGCCGACCGGGACCGGGGCCCCCGCACCCCGCTCGCCCCGCCGGCCCGTCGGCCGGCTACGCGCCGAACGCCTTCGACTTCCCCTTCACCGGCTTCGCCCCGGCCCGCAGATGCGCCGGCACCAGGTCCCGCGCCGGCTCCGAGTACCCGACCGACACGATCTTGTCGCCCTGGTACGTGAAGGTGGTCAGCGAGGCGAGGGTGCACTGCCGCTTGCGCGGGTCGTGCCAGAGCCGCCGCCGCTCGACGAAGCTCCGCACGATCCAGATCGGCAGCTGGTGGCTGACGCAGACCGCCTCGTGGCCGCGGGCCGCGTCGCGCGCGGCGTCCAGCGCGCCCATCATCCGTACGACCTGCTCGATGTACGGCTCGCCCCACGACGGCCGGAACGGGTTCGTCAGGTGCTTCCAGTTGTCCGGCTTGCGCAGCGCGCCGTCGCCGACGCCGAAGGTCTTGCCCTCGAAGACGTTGGCCGCCTCGATGAGCCGCGCGTCGGTGGCCGGCCCCAGGCCGTGCGTCTTGGCGATCGGCGTGGCCGTCTCCTGGGCGCGCTCCAGCGGGGAGGCGACGACATGGGTGATGTCGCGGCCCGCGAGGTGCTCGGCGACCCGGTCGGCCATCTGCCGGCCGAGTTCGGAGAGGTGGTAGCCGGGGCGGCGGCCGTAGAGCACGCCCTCCGGGTTGTGCACCTCGCCGTGCCGCATCAGGTGGACGACGGTGATGTCCTTGTCCTTGCGGCCTCCGTCTTCCTTGCGGTTTCCGTTCTCGCTCATGCGGTGGCCTCCGAGGCGGCGCGGGCGGCAGCGGGCAGGGCGGCGGCGATGCGCTCGACGGCCCGCGTGTCGTGGGCGGTGGAGACGAACCAGGACTCGAAGGCCGACGGCGGCAGGTAGACGCCCTGCGACAGCAGCGAGTGGAAGAAGGCGGTGAAGCGGAAAGCTTCCTGCTGCTTGGCGTCCTCGTAGTTCCGCACCGGGCGGTCGGTGAAGAAGACGGAGAACATGTTGCTCGCCGCCTGCACCGTGTGCGCCACGCCTTCCTTGGCCAGCGCCTCGCTGACCAGGCCTCGGATCTCCGCGGAGACCGCGTCCACCTTGGCGTACGCCGCGTCGTCGAGCAGTCGCAGCTGGGCGAGACCGGCGGCGGTGGCGATCGGGTTCCCGGAGAGGGTGCCCGCCTGGTAGACGGGGCCGACCGGGGCGAGGTGGGCCATCACGTCCGCGCGCCCGCCGAAGGCCGCGGCCGGGAAGCCGCCGCCCATGACCTTGCCGAAGGTCATCAGGTCGGGCCGCACCCCGTCGACGCCGAACCAGCCGGCCTTCGACGTACGGAACCCGGTCATGACCTCGTCGGAGATGTAGAGCGCACCGCCCGCGGCGCAGAGCTCCTTGAGCCCGGCGTTGAAACCGTCCAGCGGCGGTACGACGCCCATGTTGCCCGGCGACGCCTCGGTGATCACGCAGGCGATCTCGCCGGGGTGCGCGGCGAACGCCTCGCGGACGGCGTCCAGGTCGTTGTACGGCAGCACGATCGTGTCGCCGGCCTGCGCGCCGGTGACCCCGGGGGTGTCCGGGAGGCCGAAGGTCGCGACCCCGGATCCGGCGGCGGCGAGCAGCGCGTCGACGTGGCCGTGGTAGCAGCCGGCGAACTTCACCACCTTGGCCCGGCCCGTGAACCCGCGGGCCAGCCGGATCGCGGACATGGTCGCCTCGGTGCCGGACGACACCAGTCGCACCTGCTCCACGGGCTCGATCCGGGCCACGATCTCCTCGGCGAGCGCGACCTCGCCCTCACCGGGCGTACCGAACGAGGTGCCGCGGGCGACGGCCTCCTGCACTGCGGCGATGACCTCCGGGTGGGAGTGGCCGAGGATCATCGGCCCCCACGAGCACACGAGGTCGACATACTCACGGCCGTCGGCGTCGGTGAGGTAAGGACCGCTGCCGGACACCATGAAGCGGGGCGTACCGCCCACGGCTCGGAAGGCACGGACGGGAGAGTTCACGCCGCCGGGCGTCACGAGGGACGCGCGGTCGAAAAGCGTCTGCGAAACTGGGGCGTCATAGGGAAAGCTCACACAAGCCATGGTGTCAGAGCCACGGACGGTCTTGCGGACAGGTGTTTCACCGCACGCCCGCGGGGGAGGTCACTGGCACGATGATCGGGTTGCGCGGCGGGGGCTGTGTCTCCTAAGTAGTAGTCGGGTGGATGAGATATGCATCGCGGTGGCGGAGTGGGCGAAGGGACCGACGACCTGGGGCCCGAGCCTGCCCGGCGGGGTCGGCACCGGCGTGAAGCGGAGCGCGAGCAAGGCATACGGGCCGGTGGTACGCAGGGTGGCGAAGCCGGAAGCAGGAGTGGTGGCCGGGTGGGGGTGACCTACAAGTACTTCGGTGCCCCCGACGGGGCCACCGCGGCACGCGTGCCCATTTCGATGCGCCCCGAGGAGCTCGGCGGTGACGAGCTGGGCATGGGCGGCATGTTCACCAAGATCAAGCCGGAGACGGTGGCGGCGATGGTCCTCACCGGAATACAGGGCATACCCCTGCACAGGGTCCCCCCGCTGGAACTGGTCGTGCTGCACCCCGACTACGCGGTGGTCAAGCTCCCGATGACGGTCGTCGACCCGCTGCGCGGCGTCGGCGAGGAGTCGGTGGGTGCCGCGGCGTTCATCTGGTCCACGGTCCCGGACCGCGGCGGCCCGCGCGACGCGTTCAACGTCTACCAACTCCTGCACGAGTGGCAGGACTTCTCGCACCGGCTGCACGACGCGGGGCACCAGGCGTACTGCCTGGTCTGGCCCTGACCCGGGCCCGTTCGGCGCGATGCCGTGGCGGGGCGCGCTCACCCGCCCCGGGACTGCCGGAACATGAAGACGGCGGCGGCCAAGCGTTCTCGCCCGCGCCGCCGCCGTATGCGCAGGGCCTGACAGGCCCCGGAGGTCAGGCGGCCACCGGGACGGCCGAGCGCACCTGGGCGATGACCTCGGTGATCGCGGTGACGACCTCGGCGTCGTCCGCGGGGTGGGTGTCGGCGAAGCGCGTCACGGAGCCGGGGATGGACAGCTTGACGTCCTCCAGGACCACGGCACCCGCGATGCCGACGGACTTGCGGGCGTCGTCCTGCGCCCAGACGCCGCCGTACTGACCGAAGGCGGTGCCGACCACGGCGACCGGCTTGCCGGAGACGGCGCCGGCGCCGAACGGGCGCGACAGCCAGTCGATGGCGTTCTTCAGGACGGCCGGCATGGTGCCGTTGTACTCGGGCGAGAACAGCAGGAGGGCGTCGACCCCTGCCGCCGTCTCACGCAGCCGGGCGGCGGCCGCCGGGACGCTTCCCTCGACGTCGATGTCCTCGTTGTAGAAGGGCACATCGGCCAGACCCTCGAACAGCTCGATCTCGGCGCCCTCGGGGGCGTGTTTGGCAGCGGCCTCGGCGAGCTGACGGTTGTGCGAGCCGGCGCGGAGGCTGCCGACGAGGGCGAGGATGCGTACAGACATGGGAACTCCCGGAAGGCGGCGAGGCGGTTGAGTCCAATCAAGCGGACCATGGTCCGCTTAAAGTTCTACCAGCTAAACGGACCACGGTCCACTTATTCTTCCCGGGCGTTACGCTGAGGTCATGACCGGCTCCGTCACCCCTCCCCCGAGGCTGCCCGAACCAGGAAAAGAGCGGATGAATCTCCCGCTCGCCCCGACCGATGAACCCCCGCAACTACGAGCGGACGCGGCGCGCAACCGCACGCTCCTGCTGGACGCCGCCTCCCGGCTCCTGTCCGGGTGCGGAGCGGCGGACCTGACCATGGAGTCGGTGGCCGCTGCCGCGGGAGTGGGCAAGGGAACCGTCTTCCGGCGCTTCGGCGACCGGGCCGGGCTCCTGATCGCGCTCCTGGACCACCGGGAGAAGCAACTCCAGGCCGCCTTCCTCTCCGGTCCACCGCCACTGGGCCCCGGCGCCTCGGCGGCAGATCGGCTGCACGCCTTCGGGCCCGCCGTCCTGCGCCACGAACGCGATCACCACCCGCTGATCCTGGCCAGCCGGACCGACCCGCTGCGCAACTACGCCGTCCCGGCGCTCCATCTGCGCATCAACCACATCGCGATGCTGCTGCGGCAGGCCGACGTGCCCGGCGATCCGGAACTGCTGGCGCACACCCTGCTCGGCTCCATCGACACCGCCCTCGTCCACCACCTCACCACCGAGCGCGGCATGCCCCTGGAGCGCCTGGAGGAAGCCTGGCACCACCTGGTCACCCGGCTCGGGGCGCCCGCGTAGCCAAGCCGGCACCCCGCCCTCCTCCGCGATCCCCCGTCCGGCGAGATCCCGAAACCTGCAGGAAATACGAGCTTCGGGAGGAAAGACCCATATCGCCTCGGCTGCTCTTGATACATGCTGGAGAGACATCGACAGTTCCCGACCTCCGGGGGTCCGATGTCCACCGAGACACTCACCGACGCCGTGGTGACCGACCTCGTCGCCGACGCCACCGCCGCTCCGTCCATGCACAACGCCCAGCCCTGGCTCTTCCACTACGGGCGGCGCAGCCGCACCCTCGTCCTCCGCGCCGACTTCGAGCGCCGGATGCCGGAGGCCGACCCCTCCACCCGCGCCCTTCACATCGGCTGCGGCGCGGCCCTGCTCAACCTGCGGGTCTCCGCCGCCCACCACGGCCTGGACGCGGTCACCGCGCTGCTGCCCTCGCCGTCGGAGCCGGCCCTCCTGGCCTCCGTACGCCTGGACGACCGCCCCGACACCCCCCTCGGGCCGGCCGACGAGGCGCTCCGCGCGCTCCATCCCGCGATCGCGGACCGGCACACCAGCCGCTATCCGTTCGACGAGCAGGCGATCCCCGACGACGTACGGGCGCGCCTCGCAGCGGCAGCCGGTGCCGAGGGCGCGGACTTCGCGTTCCTGACCGGGCCCCATCTGGAGACCGTGCTCGGCCTGATCCGGGACGCCGAGGGGTACGACCGCAGGGACCCGGCACGGGAGGCCGAGCAGGAGCACTGGACCCGGTACACGAAGTCCGACGCGCCGGTCGACGGCATCCCCGACTACGCCTTCGGCCCCCGCGACGCCGCCGAGCGGGCGACCAACCGCGACTTCGCCGGCACCGCACCCCTCGTCGGCCGGTCCCGTGTCCTGTTCGAGCGCCGGCCCCAGCTGGCCCTGCTGAGCACCGGGGGCGACCGCCCGGCGGACTGGCTGCGCGCCGGTCAGGCGCTGGAGCGCGTCCTGCTCACCGCCACGCTGGAGCAGGTGTCCACCTCGTTCGCGACCCAGCCCCTGGAATGGCCGGACCTGCGCTGGGTCCTGCGCGAACCGGTCCACGGCGCCGGGCACCCCCAGATGATCATCCGTCTGGGATACGGGCCCACCGGGCCGCGCACGCCGCGCCGCCCCCTGGACCGGGTGCTGACGATCGAACCGTAGGAACGCCCGGAAGAGGCCCCGAGAGAAGGCGGTGTGCGCGATGCGGCTTCCCGTGGTCGTCGGAGTGGACGGATCGGAGGGCAGCCTGCGGGCCCTGGACTGGGCCGCGGCGGAAGCCGCACGCTCCCGGCTCCCCCTGCGCATCGTGCACGCCTCGCTGTGGGAGCACTACGAGGGGCTGCGGCCCGGCGCCGACAACGAGCACCCCGGCGAACAGGCCCTCGCCGAGCATCTCGTCGCCTCGGCCCGGGACCGCGTGCGGGACCTCAGGCCCGAGGTGGGCGTGGTGTCCGATGTGCAGCCCGAGGACCCGGTGGCCGCACTCGTACGGGAGAGCCACAAGGCGGCACTCGTCGTCCTGGGGTCCCGGGGCCGGGGCCGGATCGGCGGAATGCTCCTCGGCTCCGTCGGACTCTCGCTGGCCGGCCGGTCCCACTGCCCGGTCGTGGTGATTCCCGCGGTCCCGCCGGTCGCACCGGCAGAACCCGGCCGCGTCGTCGTCGGGATCAGCGACGCCGACGCACCCTCGGCGGCGGCCGTCTTCGCACGGGCCCAGGCCGCGGCGCGCCACGCCGAGCTGGTCGCCGTACGGGCCTGGCGCCGCCCGGCACACGAGCTCCTGACCCACCCTCCCTTCCCCGGCTCCCCCGCTTCCCCGCAGCGCCGACGGGCCGAGGAGCACCTCGAAGCGGTCCTGGGGGCTATGGCCGAAGGGGACGATTCCGGAACGGTCGTCCGCCGATCGGTCGCGCAGGGACCGGCGCACCACGTACTGATCGACGCCGCCGAGGGGGCGGAACTGCTGGTCGTCGGCGCCCGGCGGAGCAGCGGATGGCACGGGCTCCAGCTGGGCCCGGTCAATCACGCGGTGCTCCATTACGCGCCCTGCCCGGTCGCCGTCGTCCCGGACACGTACCGGGGCTGATGCGCGTCGGGCCGCGGCCGTACGGTTCTCCTCGTACCGATGCACTCACGTTCGAGTCGCTGCACTCACGCACGAGGGGGAGGGCCCGCCCACATGGCCGATGCCGCCGTCGCACGCCTTGTCACCACACTCACCGCACCACTGGACCGTGTACGGGACGCGGCTGACGCCCCGGATCTCCTGCGGTGGCCCACGCCCGGTGACGGGCGGTCAGCAGGCAACCGGCGCCTGCTCGTCCAGCACGGTGACACCGAGCTGGCCGCCGTCGACCCCGATTCCCCGGACGCGGCGGCGGTCCGCTTCCCCGCGCCCTGGCCCCGCCGCTTCGGCACCTGCACGGTGGCCCCGGACGGCGGCCTCGCGGTCTTCGCCGGGGTGCACGCGGTGCGCGCCGTGGACCGGACGGGGACGGTGCGCTGGGAGGTCCGGCACGGCTGCTGGGAGGGCAGCTGCCGCACCCTCCACACCACGTACGAGGAGTACGCGACCGACCGCCGCCATCTCTACGCGGACAGCGGCTCGGCCGTGTTCTCCGCGGACGGAAACCTCGTGTGGGCCCATGTCCGCGGCCCGGTCGCCGCGTTCGGACCCGATCCGGAGGCGCTGGACGAGTGGCTGGTCCTCGACGCCGCCGACGGACGGGTGCTGGGCCGGGCGGAGGCGGAGACCGCGGCGGTCGGATCGGACCACTTCCCGCACCCCGACCCCGCCCGGATGGGGCTGTGCGTCGGCGAGGGGCAGGACGGGGTGCCGATGCTGTGGGGCAGATGGGACGGCGAGAAGCTCTCCGTCGAGCGGTTCTGCGACGACGAGCGGATCCTGACGGATGTGAGCCCCTCCGGCGACCGCTTCCTGACGGTGACTCATTACGAGGAGACCCTCGGCGTGCACCGGGCCGACGACGGTTCCGTACTGTCCGAACTCGACACCGAGCACACCGTCCCCCGCCACCCCGGGGCCGATCCCGACGACCAGGACGCCGACGAGACGCTCTGGGACTACGCGTGCGGCTTCCTCGACGAGGAGACCGTCGTCGCCGGTACGTCGGAGCGGGACGAGGAGTACGGCGAGGCGCGCCACTGGCTGGTGAGCACGGCCGGGGCGCGGATGCGGCTGACCGCGCAGCTCACGTACCCGTTCCCGGTCTCCGGCGCGCCCACGGCCCTCGGTGACGGCACCTGGTACACGGTGTCGGAGGCGGGCGACGCACTGCATGTGTGGAGCCGGTAGCCCGGCGCCGCCCTCCTCGCACCCGTACCGGGCGGCCCGGCCGGCCGAGCGCGCGATGCCGGCGGACGCCGAGGACGTCGTCGACGGCGCGTACACGAGGCTGGACCGCCTCTACGACCCCCCGGGGACAACCGGCCCCCCGCCCTCCGGCCGTCCGTCCCAGGCGCCCGCGCCGGTGGACCCCGCGCCATAGGATCGCCGTCATGGCCGGTCCTCGACGCGACACCCGGGGCATCGTCGACGCCCCCGAGCTCTTCGCCCAGGTACGTTTCCGCCGCCGTGAACCCGCCGCCGGGCTGCGGCCGTACCTGGAGCACTACTGGCTGATCGACTGGGACCTGCCCCAGCCGTACGCCTCCCACCTGGTGCCGCACCCGTCGGTGAACCTGGTCTTCCAGCGGTACGGGGACGAGGCCGATTTCGCGGAGGTCTCGGGCATCGGGCTCGATCTCTTCACGCAGAAGCTGGCGGGCCGGGGCCGGGTCTGCGGGGTGCAGTTCCGGCCCGGCGGCTTCCGGCCGTTCGCACCGGACCGGCCGGTCTCGCAGTGGACCGGGCGGCGGCTTCCGGCCGACGACGTGTTCGCCTCGCCCGCCCCGCCGTCGGACGTGCTCGGCCCGGCGGACGAGGACGCGCGGGTGGCGGCGCTCGACGCGTACCTGCTGGCGCTGGCCTCGGGGCCGGACCCGCAGGCCGAGCGCGCGATGGCACTGGTCGACCTGGTGCGCACGGACCGCACGGTGCGCCGCGTCGGCGAACTCGCCCGCATGGAAGGGGTGTCGTCGCGCTCGCTCCAGCGGCTCTTCGCCACGTACGTAGGCGTCGGCCCCAAGTGGGTCATCCTCCGCTACCGCATCCACGAGGCGCTGGAGCGGGCCGAGTCGGACCGGCAGGTGGACTGGGCGGCGCTCGCGGCGGAGCTCGGCTACAGCGACCAGGCCCACCTGACCAGGGACTTCACGGCCACGGTCGGCGTACCCCCGACGGCGTTCGCGCCGCGCTGAGCGCCCGGCCGGGGCCGACCGGGTCCGGTCGTCGGCGCTCAGTCCGAGCCGAGGGCCTTGTCGAAGTTGAACGCGACGATGTCCAGCCGCTCCCGCAGATAGAAGCGGTGGGCATCGGTGCGGTGCGTGCCCGAGTCCAGGCTGAGGTGGAGACAGCCCGCCTCCCTGGCCCGGTCCTCCAGATGCCCGAGGAGCCTCCGGCCGACCCCGGTGGAGCGGGCGCCCTCGGCGGTGACCAGGTCGTCGACGTACAGCATCCGGATCTGGCTGGTGTTGTCGATGACGCGCCACCCGGCCGCGCCCACGCAGACGCCCCGGTCGTCGTAGGCGGCGCTGAACCGCAGGCCCTGCCCGTACCCCCGCTCGTACACCTCCCGGAAGAGGTCCTCGGTGAGGTGGGGTCGGAGTTCACGCAGGACGGGAAGCAGGTCGTCGGCCAGTCTGGCGTCGCCGGGTCCGAGGTCGGTGATCTTCATGTGGGAACTGTAGAGGCGCCCCGCCCCCGCCCCGTCGGCGCCTGCGTTGCCGCCTTCGTTGCCGCCTGCCGAAAACGTTTGACGGTCGGGCACTCCTCCGGGATATTTATCTGCGCGGCGCAACTTATGCGCAGCGCAGCCATATCTTCAGAGGAGAGGTTCCTCCGTCATGCACACGCTCGTCACCGGATGCCGCGGCCGTATCGGCGCCACGCTCGTCCCGCTGCTGCACCGCGACGGCCACACCGTCCGCGCGGCCTCGCGCAAGCCCGAAGACCTCGCCGCCACGGACACCGCACTGCCCGCCGGCGTACCGGTCGTGGCCTGCGATCTCGGCGATCCGGCCACCTTCGCGGCCGCTCTCGACGGCATCGACTCCGTCTTCCTCTACGCCGAACCGTCCGGCATCGACGCCTTCCTCGCTGCCGCCGAGACCGCCGGGGTCGGCCACATCGTGCTGCTCTCGTCCAGCTCGGTCCTCGACCCGGACGCCGGGGACAACCCGATCGCCGCCTCCCACCGCGCGGTGGAGCAGGCCCTGGCCGCCTCGCCCCTCACCACGACGCTGCTCCGCCCGGGGGCCTTCGCCAGCAACGCGTACCAGTGGGCACAGTCGGTACGGGCCCACGGCTCCGTCGACCTCCCCTACCCCAACAGCTACAGCAGCCCCATCGACGGAGCGGACATCGCCGAGGCCGCCCTCGCCGTTCTCACCGACCCCCGCCTGCGGGGCGCGGCATACCACCTGACCGGCCCCGAATCGCTGACCGCCGCCGAACAGGTCGGCCTGCTGGCGGCGGCGAGCGGGCGCCCCATCACCGTCAACACCGTGTCCGGGGCGGCCTGGAAGGAGTCCATGGCCGCCCATCTGCCCGAGCCGATCGCCGATGCGCTGCTCGCGTACGCGGCCGCCACGGACGGCTCCCCGGACGAGGTGACCGGCGACATCGAGAAGCTGACCGGCCACCCGGCCCGCACCTTCGCCGCCTGGGCCGAGGAGCACGCCGCCGCCTTCCGCCCCTGACCGCGCACGCGGTCGATCGAAACCCCCTGGCCGACACACCCCGGCCGATGACATCCTGACGGGGTGAACGGACCGGAGATCCACCTCGAAGTCGCCCCCGAGCTGCGGCTCTTCGTCACGCATGAACGCCGCCGGGGACGCACGGCCGTGATCACCGACGGCGCCTCCACCCTCGGCCATGTCGTGGAGTCGCTCGGCATCCCGCTCACCGAGGCCGGACAGATCCTGGTCGACGGCCGCCCCGCACCCGTCTCGCACATCCCGGGTGACGGCGAACTGGTCGAGGTACGGGCCGTGGAGCGCCCTCAGCACGTCCCGGGTGCGCCGCTGCGGTTCCTGCTCGACGTCCACCTCGGCACGCTGGCCCGGCGGCTGCGGCTGCTGGGCGTGGACGCGGCGTACGAGAGCGAGGACATCGGCGATCCCGCGCTGGCCACCCGGTCGGCGGACGAGCGGCGCGTACTGCTCTCGCGGGACCGCGGGCTGCTGCACCGCCGGGAGATCTGGGCCGGGGCGTACGTCTACAGCGACCGCCCGGAGGACCAACTCCGCGACGTGCTGGGCCGGTTCGCCCCGCACCTCGCCCCCTGGACCAGGTGCACCGCCTGCAACGGCCCGCTGAGAACGGCCGACAAGGACTCGGTCAGCGACCACCTGGAGCACGGCACCCGGCGCTCGTACGACGTCTTCGCGCAGTGCACGGAGTGCGACCGCGTCTACTGGCGGGGCGCCCACCACTCCCATCTGGAAGCGATCGTCACCAAGGCGCTCCACGAATTCGCGCCCGCACCGGCGGACGGGGCGTAGGCCCGGGGAGGCGGTACGGCGTCAGCTCCGCCCGGGGCCGGTGCCCGAAGGCCCGGCGGCCGTCGCATCGCCCGCGGCGGTCGCGTCACCGGCCTCCCGCAACGCCTCGACCTGCAACGCGCTCAGTTCGACCGTCCGCCGCATGTGGGTGATGAGCAGGGCCACTTCGTTGTCGTCGTACGCCTCGAACATCGCCGCCCACGCCCCGTTCAGCCACTCCCACACCGCGCCGATCTCCGCCATCCGCTCCGGCACGGTCGCGACGAGCACCCGCCGCCGGTCGACGGTGTCACGCTCGCGCGTCACGTACCCGCCCCGCTCCAGCCGGTCGACCAGCCGGGTCGCCGACCCCGTGGTCAGCCCGGTCAGCTCCGCGATGCGGCCCGTGGTGACCGGGGCCGTCTCCAGGCCGAGCAGGTTGAGGCACTGCAGGTCGGTCGGGTGGAGCCGCAGGTGGTCCGCGACGGCCTGGTTGAAGAGCGCGTACGCGGCCATGTAGCGGCGTGACTCGACGGTCAGCTCGGCCATCAGCGCACTACGGCGGGGCTGGGACTTCTGCGACATGCAGAGAGTGTACGAAGCAGACAACTCGTCCGCCCCGGCCATCCGCCGGGCAGGCCTTGATGCGCCGGGCAGGCCCTACGGCGTCTCGGCGGTCAGATAGCGCTGGACGGTGGGCGCGAGCCAGGCGATCACCTCGTCGCGCGGCATCTCGACGGCGGGCCCGAACCGCAGCACGTAGCGCGTGAGCGCCATCCCGAGTATCTGCGCGGCGACGAGCGCCGCGCGGTGTGGCGCTTCGGCCGGAACGGGGCAGACGCCGGCCGTGACCGCGCCGATCTGCTCGGCGAAGACCGCCCTCATCCGCTCCGCGCCCGCCTCGTTGGTGACACCGACCCTGAGCATGGCCGTGAGCACGTCGTCGTTCTCCCAGCGGTCCAGGAAATGCGCGACGAGGACCGAACCGACGTGCTTGCCCGGCAACGCCCCCAGCTGGGGCAGCCGCAGATCGATCGCGGAAGCGGCGACGAACAGCCCCTCCTTGTTGCCGTAGTAGCGCATGACCATCGACGGGTCGATGTTCGCGTCTCGGGCGATGGCCCGGATGGTGGCGCGCTCGTACCCGTCGGCGGCGAACCGCTCGCGCGCGGCTACGAGAATCGCGGCCTTGGTGGCATCCGAACGGCGGGGCGCGGTGGCGGGCTTCGTCATGCCAACAAATGTAGGCCAACGACCGTTGACATGCCAGCTCCGCCGGAGTTACCGTTGCCAACAAGCGTTGACCAACGCTCGTTGGCACGAAGGTGAAAGCTGATGAACGGGTCCAGGAGGCAGTCATGACCACCACCCCGAGCACCGCACCCGAGACCGTCGACGTAATCGTCGTGGGCGCGGGCCCCACCGGCCTGTTGCTCGCGGGAGATCTCGCCGCCCAGGGCATCTCCGTGACGCTCGTGGAGCGCCGCCCGCACCGGACGAGCAATATGACGCGCGCCTTCGGCGTGCACGCCCGCACGCTCGAACTGCTCGACAGCCGCGGCCTGGCCGACGAGCTGATCAAGACGGGCACCTCCCTCAGCTCCCTGCGCTTCTTCGGCAAGCTCTCGCTCGACCTCGACCGGCTGCACACCCGCTTCCCCTTCGTGCTGATCACCCCGCAGTACGAGGTGGAGCAACTGCTGGAGCGCCGGGCCCGCACCGCCGGCGTCCACTTCCGGTACGACACGGAGCTGACCGGGCTCCGCCAGAGCACCGCGTCGGAATCGGTCACCGCCGAGCTGCGCGAGCCGGACGGCAGCCGGGCCGCTCTCACCGCCCGCTATCTCGTGGGCGCCGACGGGATGCGCAGCCCCGTGCGCCAGGCGCTCGGGCTGCCCTTCCCCGGCAAGTCCGTGATCCGGTCGATCACCCTCGCCGACGTCCGGCTCACCGAGGAGCCGGACGACACCCTCACGGTCAGCGGCGGCGTTGACGCCTTCGCCCTCGTCGCCCCCTTCGGCGACGGCTGGTACCGCGTGATGGGGTGGAGCCACGCTCACCAGGCCACCGACAGCAGCCCCTCCGACCCCGTCGATCTCGAAGAGCTGCGCGAGATCACCCGACGCGCCCTCGGCACCGACTACGGCATGCACGACCCCCGCTGGATCTCCCGCTTCCACAGCGACGAACGCCAGGTGCCGCGCTACCGCACCGGCCGGGTCTTCCTCGCCGGGGATGCCGCCCATGTCCACTCGCCCGCGGGTGGCCAGGGCATGAACACCGGCCTTCAGGACGCCGCCAATCTCTCCTGGAAGCTCGCAGCCGTACTGCGGGGGCAGTCGGCCGACCCGGAGGCGCTCCTCGACAGCTACCACGCCGAACGGCACCCGGTCGGCACGAGAGCGCTCCGTTCCAGCGGCGCGCTCGTCCGCCTCGCCATGGCCCGAACCCCGCTCCGGCGGGCGGTCAGAACCCTCGCCGCCGCAGTGCTGTCCACGGTCCGGCCCGCCTCCGACAAGACCATCGGCATGGTCTCCGGTATCTCGATCGCCTACCCGGCCCCGCGCGGCGCGCATCCCCTGACCTCGAAGCGCGCCCCCGACCTGAGCCTGCGGGAGGGCCGTCTGCACCAGCTGCTGCGCGACGGGACGTTCGTCCTCGTCACCCCCGCAGGCACCGCAGCCCCGGCGTCACCGACCCCGCTGGTGCACGCCCACTGGCGGAGCGACCGCGCCACCACCCTGCTCGTCCGCCCCGACGGCTACATCGCCTGGGCGAGCGAGCACCCCGACCCGGCGGACCTGCGGGCCGCCCTCACCCGATGAGCACGCGACCCGCAGCTCCGGCCACGAAACCCGCATCACCCTCCACGAGGCCCGCATTACACACCGGGCTCAGAACACGTACTCGTCCCCGGTGGCCGGAGCCAGCACCTCGTGGTCGTCGTTCCCGGGGTTCCGGTCGGTCGCGCCGCCGTTCCACAGCGTGTCGACCCGTACGACCACCTCGTCCGGCCGCCCCGCGAGCCGCAGTTCGAGGGCGAGCCGCCGCTCCTCCGCCCCATCGGCGTGCAGGGTGCCCGTCCGGCACAGCACGGTCCAGCGGTCGGTCTGCAGACAGCTCTGCGGGAGCTCCTGTCGCTCGGCGAGCGCCACCGATGTCCGCACGCGCACGGTCACACCCGCGAGGCTCGACGGGCCGTGGTTCTCGGTCCGCACCCGGACCCCGAGCCCCGAGCCCCACAGCAGGACATGCCCGTGGTGCGACACATCGGCCTCGGGCGCAAGGGCCGCGGAGGAAGCAAGGGCCGCAGAGGAAGCAAGGGCCGGGGAGGGCGCAGGGGGCGAAGGAGGCAGAGGTGCCGAGGGAGCGGCAGCCGCGGCGCCCGCCCCCAGTACCACCGTCGAAGCCAGCGCCACTGCCACAGCCGGCACCACTGTCGCGGCTTTCGCGGTGAGGGCTCGTGCGACTCCATGCGTCACTACCATGCACCGAAGATACAGATCGCCCCGAATTATCCGTATTGACCGACCAGTTCGGCGCGCCTTCACCGCTCGCTCAGCCCTCACACACCCGCCGCTCGGCCCCGCACTCGGCTCTCACCCGGCCCCTCACCTCGTGAAACGCTCGGCCCCATGTCCATCACCCGTTCCGTCGCCCTGTTCGTCGTCGCCGCACTCTTCGAGATCGGGGGTGCCTGGCTGGTCTGGCAGGGCGTGCGTGAGCACCGGGGCTGGATCTGGATCGGGGCGGGCGTCATCGCCCTCGGTGCCTACGGCTTCGTCGCCACGCTCCAGCCGGACGGCGAGTTCGGCCGCATCCTCGCCGCGTACGGCGGCGTCTTCGTCGCCGGCTCGATCGCCTGGGGCATGGTCGCCGACGGCTACCGCCCCGACCGGTGGGATGTGATCGGCGCGCTGATCTGCCTGGCCGGCATGGCCGTGATCATGTACGCCCCCCGCAACCACTAGAAGGCTCCGCGCCTGCCTATCCTGACCCCGTACCGATCAGCTGTCCGAGGAGTCCGCCATGGCCGCCACCCCGATCGCCGTCGTCACCGGAGCGAGCAGCGGCATCGGTGCCGCGACCGCCCGGCAGCTGGCCGCAGCCGGCTACCGCGTCGTACTGACCGCCCGCCGCAAGGACCGCATCGAGGCGCTCGCCGCCGAGATCAACGAGGCGGGCCACCAGGCAACGGCCTACGCGCTGGACGTCACCGACCGCACCGCGGTGGACGAGTTCGCCACGGCGTTCCGTTCCCTCGCCGTCCTCGTCAACAACGCGGGCGGCGCGCTCGGGGCCGACCCCGTCGCCACCGGCGACCCCGCCGACTGGCGCCAGATGTACGAGACGAACGTCATCGGCACGCTCAATGTCACCCAGGCCCTGCTCCCCGCCCTCACCGAGAGCGGGGACGGCACGATCGTGATCCTCTCCTCCACCGCGGGTCTCTCCACCTACGAGGGCGGCGGCGGTTATGTGGCCGCCAAGCACGGCGAGCACGTCCTGGCCGAGACCCTCCGCCTGGAGATCGTCGGCACCCCGGTCCGCGTCATCGAGGTCGCCCCCGGCATGGTCAGGACGGAGGAGTTCGCCACCACCCGCTTCCGCGGCGACACCGAGAAGGCCGCCAAGGTCTACGCGGGCGTCGACGCCCCCCTCACCGCCGACGACGTGGCCGACACCATCACCTGGGCCGTCACCCGGCCCAGCCACGTCAACATCGACCTCCTGGTGGTCCGCCCCCGCGCCCAGGCCTCCAACACGAAGGTCCACCGCACCGCCTGAGTCCGACGGGGCCCGGAGAGAGCAGCCGGACGGCCCGGACACAAGCAGGCCCCGGACGCAAGCGCAGGCCGCGGACATGCAATCCGCACCCGGGGCCCTCGTTTCGCCTGCGCAAGGGGCCTCAGCCCTTCACGCACACCACCTGCTTGAGCTCGGCGACGACCTCCACCAGGTCCCACTGCTGCTCGATGACCTTCTCGATCGGCTTGTACGCGGCCGGAATCCCATCCACGACGCCGGAGTCCTTACGGCACCCCGCTCGAGACAAGAACTCTGCTGCAACCAGCTCTCTCCCTCGCAGCGCAGTCACCCGCTACCCATGCCCAGGGGTAATTTCAGCTGATCAGCCAACGTTCGTGGCAATTTATGCACCGATGCGACTTCTGCCAGATTTCGCCACGCATGCGCAGATCCTCATGCTACGTTCCAGCCTGCGCGCTACCCACTGGTCATCAGTAGCGGCTGGTGAAGTGCAGCGTCGTGTAAGCGCGCACCGACCCCGCAGCGATGAGGAGAACGTGCAGTGATTCAGATTCGTACGGCCAACCTGGTTCCGGGTGGGCATGGACACAGGACGGCCTCAGCAGAGGGCAGCCGCATGAGGAGAAGGCGCCCACTCAGGGCGGCGCTCGTCACTGCCTCGCTCGCCGCCGCGTTCACCGCCCCGGCGTCACTGAATTCTCAGGCGATGGCACTGGCCCCGTGTTCAACGGCGAGCGTGCTGCCGGGAAGCAACTTCGAGATCGACACCGACGCAAACCTGAAGGTCGATGGCGCGTCTCCCTGTATCGACTGGCTCTCGGGCGGTTTGGGCAACAGCATGCGCACCGGGGTCCTGGTGAAGCCCGACATGCCAAGCGGACCCAACGACGACGCCTTCGGGCAGGGCGCGGATGAGAACGACCCGGACCCGACCATCGTGTTCGGCTCGATCCCTCCCAACAAGAGCGACTTGACGAACTTCGGCGTCTTCACGGAGACGAACACGTCGCCGAAGTTCCTCGAACTGTTCTGGACGAGGCAAAATGTTCCGTCCGGCACGACGAACATGGACTTCGAGCTGAACCAGAAGTTCTGCGACCCGAACGCGACGCCGACGAATTGTGCGGACAACGGGCCCAATGCGACCGAAACGCCGCTGCGCACCCCGGGTGACAAGCTGATCACCTATGACCTCGCCAAGGGCGGCACCGTTCCGACCATCTCCATTCGCACATGGTCCGGCTCGGTCTGGGGTTTGCCTTCGATCATCAGCGGTGGCGTGAACCCGAATGCGCTGGGTTCGGTCAACACCAGCACGATCCCGGCCAATCAATCCGGCGGCCTCGGGGCGAAGGACCCGTTCACGTTCGGCGAGGCAGCGATCTCGTTCAACGCGCTCTTCCCGCCGGGCAGCAGCTGCGAGACATTCGGCTCGGCCTATGTGAAGAGCCGCGCCTCGAACTCGTTCCCTGCCGAGCTGAAGGACTTCATCGCTCCCGCAAAGGTGACGATCAGCAACTGCACGGGGCTGACCACCAACGCGACAGCGAGCGCGACGCTCGGCGACCCGATCAGTGACACAGCCACTCTGAGCGGGGCCACCAGCAACGCGGGTGGCACGATCACCTTCAATCTCTTCGACAACGCCACCTGCTCCGGCACCCCCGTCTACACCAACTCGGTTTTGGTGAACGGCAACGGCAACTACGGCTCGGGGAACTTCACCCCGGCTGTCGCCGGCACCTACTACTGGACCGCCGGCTACAGCGGTGACGCCAACAACTCCCCGTCTCAAACCAGCTGCGGTGATCCCAACGAAACGAGTGTGATCAGCAAGGCAGCCGCGAACATCGCGACCGAACAGAAGTTCTTCCCGCAGGACGAGGCGACAGTCACCTCCGTATCCGGCGGGCAGCCCACGGGAACTGTCACGTTCAAGCTGTTCGGTCCCAGCGACCCCACCTGCTCCGGCAGCCCCGTCTACCCCGCCGAGACGGTGAATCTCGTCGGTGGCTCGGCCAGCACGTCGAACAACACCTTCAGTGTGGACGCTGCCAACGACGGCGTCTACAAGTGGCTGGTGACGTACTCCGGAGACGCCACGCACGATACCGCTACCAGCGCATGCGGCACGGAAAACGCCACCATCACGGTCAACAACTCGTAGTACGGCTACACGTGTGATCCTGCGCGGGTCCCGATCGCTCGACAGGAGCGATCGGGGCCCCTGCGGGGAGAACGAGCCTGGCCCCCGGACCGACAAGTCCGGGGGCCAGAGCTTTGCATCCGGGAGCAGCCGTGGCCACAGCGACCTCTGAATGGCGGCGCACCAGGCCGGAGCGTGTCCGCCGCTTCCTGAAGCACTGCGACCGTCCCACAGCTCGGCTGACACGCACGGCCCAGGCAGGAAGAACACGAACTGACGCCAGTCCGGGGACACTGCCGAGGGCGTGTACTGCTGAGTCTCAGCCCTTCACGCACACGATCTGCTTGAGCTTGGCGACGACCTCCACCAGGTCCCGCTGCTGCTCGATGACCTTCTCGATCGGCTTGTACGCGGCCGGAATCTCATCCACGACACCGGAGTCCTTACGGCACTCCACGCCCCGCGTCTGGTCCTCCAGGTCGCGCGTCGAGAAGCGCCGCTTCGCGGCGTTCCGGCTCATCTTCCGGCCGGCGCCGTGCGAGGCCGAGTTGAACGACTTCTCGTTCCCGAGGCCCTTCACGATGTACGAACCGGTGCCCATCGAACCCGGGATGATCCCGAAGTCCCCGGAACCCGCACGGATCGCGCCCTTCCGCGTGACCAGCAGGTCCATGCCCTCGTACCGCTCCTCCGCCACATAGTTGTGGTGGCAGGAGATGACCGGCTCGAAGGTCACCTTGGCCTTCTTGAACTCCTTGCGGACCACGTTCTGGAAGAGCGCCATCATGATGGCGCGGTTGTGCTTCGCGTACTCCTGCGCCCAGAACAGGTCGTTCCGGTACGCCGCCATCTGCGGGGTGTCGGCGATGAACACCGCCAGGTCCCGGTCGATCAGATCCTGGTTGTGCGGCAGCTTCTGCGCCTGCCCGATGTGGAAATCGGCCAGTTCCTTGCCGATGTTCCGCGATCCGGAGTGCAGCATCAGCCAGACCGAACCCGACTCGTCGAGGCAGAACTCGATGAAGTGGTTGCCCGACCCGAGCGTTCCCATCTGCTTCGTGGCCCGTTCCTGACGGAACTTGACCGCGTCGGCCACCCCGTCGAACCGTCCCCAGAAGTCGTCCCAGCCCGGCGCCCGGAAGCCGTACAGCTGGTCCGGCGCCACGGCCTCGTCGTGCATGCCGCGGCCCACCGGGATGGCCTGCTCGATCTTCGACCGGAGCCGGGACAGGTCGCCCGGCAGGTCATTGGCCGTCAGGGAGGTCTTCACCGCGGACATTCCGCAGCCGATGTCCACACCGACCGCCGCAGGACAGACCGCACCGTGCATCGCGATCACCGAACCGACCGTCGCCCCCTTGCCGAAATGGACGTCCGGCATGACGGCGAGGCCCTTGATCCAGGGCAGTGTGGCCACGTTGCGCAGCTGCTGCATCGCGACGTCCTCGACCGAAGCCGGGTCGGCCCACATACGGATGGGGACCTTCGCCCCCGGCACCTCTACATAAGACATAGTTCCTCGATTCCCCCGAAAAGTCTGAAAGCGCAAAACCGGTGCCAAGGTCGGCAAATGAGTCGGTCGACCGGCATTCACGGCGGCGCGTGCGATACACATTGTGTCCACCGGTCGCCATCGAGCGGCAACCGTTTTTCGCACGAAGGGAGCCCAGGGCCGTGCGACGAATGGCCTATGTAACCGGCACCGCGCTGCTGGCAACGCTCGTCGTCGGCTGCAGCGCCGACACCGGAACCAGTGGTTCCGCAAGCGACAGCAAGCCCGGCGAGACAGCCGTCGCCGCGGCGGCCCCCGGCAAGTACCAGACACTTCCCGACCCTTGCCGCGCCGTCGCGACGTCCATGCTGAAGGACCTGCTCCCGGGCGCCGCCGAACTCTCCGAGGAGCAGCAGAAGAAGGTGTACGAGGGCACCGCCGCCGTCACCTACGACACCGACCGCCGGGTCGGCTGCCGCTGGAAGTCCGAGGCTCCCTCCTCCTCGCACAGCCTGTCCATCGACTTCGAGCGCGTCGTCTCCTACGACCCCGCGGTGAGCGACGACGACCGCGCCCGCGAGGTGTACGGGAAGAAGGAGACCGCCGCCGGCCTGTCCTCGCCCTCCGCGGACGCCGACACGAAGAAGTCGACGCACCCCGCCGCTTCCGCCACTGCCTCGGCCTCCGGCTCCGCCTCGCACGCCCTGACCGGCCCCTCCTCCGAAGCCGGGAGCAGCAAGCCCGAGAACACCGACGACACCGGAAGCACCGACGGGGCCGAGAACACCGACGAAGGCCCGGACGACAACCTCCAGCCGCGCGTCCTCGACGACCTCGGCGACAGCGCATTTCTGGACGATCTGCTCACCCGGGCAGGTTCCACCGCACAGCACCGCACGGTGAGCGTGGTATTCCGCACATCGAACGTCATCGTGACCGTCGACTTCACCGAGCAGCCGACCGTCTCCACCGTGGTCCCCGACAGCAAGGAACTGCAGGAGAAGGCCCAGGCACTGGCCCGCCAACTGGTCGACAAGTTCAGCGAATGACCCCGTCCGGGGCGCCCCCGGCGCGCGCCGCCCCCGGCCGCCGGGTCCCCGGCCGAGGCGGCATCCGGTCGCGGTCCGTCGTACCGTGGCCCTCCGGACAACCCTCCGGAGCAGTTTCCGGGCCACCCTCCGGAGCACCGGCCGACCACATCGGCCGACCACCCGCCCGACCGCCGACCGCCTGGCAGCCCGCCCGCCGCGCCACCCGAGTGAAGGAACCATGCACCGTTCAGCCCCGCGACTCTCCCGCATACTCGCCTGCGCCGCCGTCCCGGTGATGCTCGTCGTCGCCGGCTGCTCGTCGGACTCCGGCGACAAGAAGGAATCGGGCTCGTCCGATTCGTCCGCATCGGCGAGCGCGACCAAGAAGGCGGAACCGACCGTCGAGCCCGCGAAGTTCGCCGCGCTGCCCGACCCGTGCAAGTCGATCACCAAGAAGACGGTGACTTCCCTGGTTCCCAAGGCGAAGTCCAAGAACGGCACGGCCGCCACCTCCAGCGACACCTCGTCCCGCGCCGGCTGCTCCTGGAACGGCCTCGACGACAACGGCGTGAAGGGTTCCCAGTACCGCTGGCTCGACGTCGGCTTCACCCGCTTCGACTCGGACCCGTCCCTGGGCAGCGGCGCCAAGCGCGCCCAGCAGGACTTCGACAAGCAGATCGCCAAGGCCAAGGCCGCCGAGGGTGCCAAGAAGGTCGCCGAGGCGCCCGTCAGCGGCATCGGCGAGCAGGCCACCAAGATCACCTACGACCTCACCAAGACCAGTGAGGACTTCAAGTACGCGACGATCGTGGCCCGGACCGAGAACGTCGTCGTCACCCTCACCTACAACGGCGCGGGTTACGCGGGCTCGAAGACCCCCTCCGCCGGCGACATCCTGAAGGGCGCCGAGAAGGCGGCCAAGGAAGCAGTGGCCGCGGTCGCCGCCGCGGACACGGATTCGGCCAAGCCCTCCGGTTCGGCCACGCCGGACAAGAAGACCACGGACAAGGCGGACGACCCCAAGTCTTCCGACAGCGACTCCTCGGACCGCAAGACGACGGACAAGAAGTCCTCGGCCCACAAGTCGTCCGTCAAGAAGACGAGCTAGTAACCCCCCTGTCCGGAGGCGGCTCGACGAAGCCCGGTGCTCCCCCGAGCGCCGGGCTTCGCCCCTCCCCGCGCAATACGCCGCGTTCCCATGTGCCAGGCTGTGCCCGCCAGAAGTGGCAGCAGGACGCCGAACAGGACGTCGAAGCACGGCGTCGGAACATGGCGTCGGATACGGGAGAACGGGGAGGGGAACGCGGGTGGCCGCGATGCAGCTGACACGCACCCACCGGATACTCATCGGTCTCGTGGTCGCCGGTGCGGTGCTCATCGCCGCGATCGGATTCGCGGGATCGTACGCGGCGGTGCGCGAGCTCGCCCTCCAGAAGGGCTTCGGCGACTTCTCGCTGGTCTTCCCGATCGGCATCGACGCGGGCATCTGTGTCCTGCTCGCCCTGGACCTGCTGCTGACCTGGCTGCGCATCCCGTTCCCGCTGCTGCGCCAGACCGCCTGGCTGCTGACCGCCGCGACCATCGCCTTCAACGGCGCCGCGGCCTGGCCCGACCCGCTCGGCGTCGGCATGCACGCCGTCATCCCGGTGCTGTTCGTGGTCTCCGTCGAGGCCGCCCGCCACGCCGTGGGCCGGATCGCCGACATCACGGCCGACAAGCACATGGAGGGCGTCCGCCTCACCCGCTGGCTGCTCTCCCCCGTACCGACGTTCAAGCTGTGGCGCCGGATGAAGCTCTGGGAGCTCCGCAGTTACGAGCAGGTCATCAAGCTCGAACAGGACCGGCTGATCTACCAGGCCCGCCTCCAGGCCCGCTTCGGCCGCAACTGGCGCCGCAAGGCCCCCGTCGAGTCCCTGATGCCGCTGCGCCTGGCGAAGTACGGCGTCCCGCTGGCCGAGACCGCTCCGGCCGGCCTCGCCGCCGCGGGCATCGAACCGGCCCTGCTGCCCCCGGCCCCCGCCCTGGCCCAGGCCGAACCGGGCGATTCCCAGCCCGAGTTGCCGTACGCCCCCGAGCAGCAGTACGCCGAGCAGCACGCGCGCCACCCGCAGGACGAGCACCTCCAGCAACAGCACGCGCAGCAGCCGCAGTACCAGCAGCACGCCCACCCCTCCGACGTCGGCCCCGGCCCCGTCTCCGCCGAGGAATGGCCCCAGGAGGGCCCCGGCTCGCACGAGAGCCCGTGGTTCGCGGCGCCCCAAGTGCCGGACGACGCGTACGAGAGCGCCTACAACCCGATGTACGTCGAGGGCCTGGAGCCGACCCCGGTGATGGTCCCGTCGGGCCCCGGCGGCCGCACCCGCCCCCTGGGCAACGTGGGCACCATCGGCGCCGTCCCGGGCCCCCGCGCCGCGTCCCAGGAACAGCCACAGCTCCACGAGCAGCCGCAGCTCCCGGAGCAGACCCCGGAGCAGGCCCCGGAGCCCGAGCCGGCCCCGGAACCGGAACCGGAACCGGACGAGTGGGCGCAGGAGGACGCGGAGTTCGCCGCGATCGCGTACGAGGTGTTCGCCGCGTTCGTGAACCAGCACAACGACTACCCCAGCGTCGACGCCCTGGACATACACGTCACGGACGGCCACAACGTCAGGCACCCGCGCAGCGCGGCGCTGATCCGCCGCTTGATGCCGGAGTTCAAGAACCGCTACCACGCCGAACTCGAAGCGGACCACATCGCCTGAGCCCCGCCCCACCCCCGGCCGGCAAAAGCAACGACGGAGGGCCGTCACCCGGATCACGGGTGACGGCCCTCCGTCCGTACAGAACAACCGGAACAGCCGGAACGGCTACGCGTCCAGGAGCCTGCGCACCCGCTCCGCGCCCACGGCCAGCAGCAGCGTGGGCAGCCGCGGCCCGGTGTCCCGGCCGACCAGCAGCCGGTACAGCAGCGCGAAGAACGACCGCTGGGCGACCTTCAGCTCGGGCGTCGGCTTGGCGTCCGGCTCCAGGCCCGCCAGGATCTTCGGCACGCCGTAGACGAGCGTGGTGAGCCCGTCCAGCGACCAGTGCGAGTCCAGCCCGTCCAGGAGCAGCCGCAGCGACCGGCGGCCCTGGTCGTCCAGCGAGCCGAGGAGCTCCTTGTCCGGCTCGTCGCGGACGATGGTGCGGGCCTCGGCCGGGACCTGGCTGGTGATCCAGTTCTCGGCGCGGTCGAGCCGGGGCCGGGCCTCGTCCAGCGAGGTCAGCGGGTTCTCCGGGTCCAGCTCGCTCAGGATGCGCAGCGTCTGCTCGTCGTGCCCGGCCGTGATGTCGACGACCGACGCGAGCGTGCGGTACGGCAGCGGGCGCGACGTGTGCGGCAGCTCACCGGCGGCCGTGCCGATGGCCCGCGCGTACGCGGCGGCGTCGGCCGGCAGCACCGAGCCGTCGGCGACCTTGCGCGCCAGCGAGTCCCACTCGTCGTAGAGCCGCTGGATCTCCTGGTCGAAGGCGATCTTGAAGGACTGGTTGGGCTTGCGGCGCGCGTACAGCCAGCGCAGCAGCGGCGCCTCCATGATCTTCAGCGCGTCGGCCGGGGTCGGCACGCCGCCCTTGCTGGAGGACATCTTCGCCATGCCGGAGATGCCGACGAAGGCGTACATCGGGCCGATCGGCTGCACGCCGTCGAAGATCTCGCGGACGATCTGGCCGCCGACTACGAACGAGGAGCCCGGCGAGGAGTGGTCCACCCCGCTCGGCTCGAAGATCACGCCCTCGTACGCCCAGCGCATCGGCCAGTCGACCTTCCAGACCAGCTTGCCGCGGTTGAACTCGCTCAGCCGCACGGTCTCGGCGAAGCCGCAGGCCGTGCAGGTGTAGTTCAGCTCGGTGCTGTCGTCGTCGTACGAGGTGACGGTCGTGAGGTCCTTCTCGCAGTTGCCGCAGTAGGGCTTGTACGGGAAGTAGCCGGCCGAACCGCCGCTGCCGTCGTCCTCGCTCGCCGCACCGGAGCCGGCCTCGGCCTCCAGCTCGGCCTCGTCGACCTTCTTCTGCTGCTGCGGCTTCTTGCCGCCCTTGGAGCCTGCCGCGGCCGGGTCCTTCTTCGTCCGGTACCGGTCGAGGACGGCGTCGATGTCGGCGCGGTGCCTCATCGCGTGCAGGATCTGCTCGCGGTAGGCGCCCGCCGTGTACTGCTCGGTCTGACTGATGCCGTCGTACTCGACGCCCAGCTCGTCCAGCGCGGCCGTCATGGCGGCCTTGAAGTGCTCGGCCCAGTTCGGATACGCGGAACCGGCCGGGGCGGGCACCGAGGTCAGCGGCTTGCCGATGTGCTCGGCCCAGGACTCGTCGATGCCCGGGACGCCGTTCGGAACCTTGCGGTACCGGTCGTAGTCGTCCCACGAGATCAGGTGCCGGACGGTGTACCCGCGGCGGCGGATCTCGTCGGCGACCAGGTGCGGGGTCATGACCTCGCGGAGGTTGCCCAGGTGGATCGGGCCCGACGGGGAGAGGCCGGACGCGACGACGACCGGTTTGCCAGGCGCACGACGCTCCGATTCGGCGATGACATCGTCCGCGAAGCGGGAGACCCAGTCGGCCTCGGTGCTGCTCTGACTCTGAGCCACGGTCTGCACGTCCTTCTCTCTTGTAGGACTCGTAGGAACACCCTGTGGGACTCATCAGGCCTCATAGGGGCTCCGCCCATTCTCCCAGGTCCACCGGCGGCGCGAAAACGGCTTACGGCCCGCACGAAGAAAACGGCTTTACCGCCCGTGGAATACTGGGTGTGATCCCTTGTACTCCTACGGAAACGGCAGCCAGCCCATGGCCTCGGTCAATTCCCTCGCTTCCACGCTCCAGCAGCAGCTGGCGGACGCCCTGACGGCAGCTCTGCCGGATGCCGGCACCGCGGACCCGCTGCTGCGACGAAGCGACCGGGCCGACTTCCAGGCCAACGGCATCCTGGCCCTCGCCAAGAAGCTCAAGGGCAACCCCCGCGAGCTCGCCTCCCAGGTCACCGCCGCGATCCCGGCGGGCGGCCTGATCAAGGAGATCGAGGTCTCCGGCCCCGGCTTCCTCAACGTCACGCTCGCCGACAGGGCGATCATCGAGACCCTCGCCGCGCGCGCCGCGGACGACGAGGGCCGGCTCGGTGTGCCGTACAACAGCGCCGCGGGCACGACGGTCATCGACTACGCCCAGCCGAACGTGGCGAAGGAGATGCACGTCGGCCACCTGCGTTCCGCCGTGATCGGTGACGCGATGGTGCAGATCCTGGAGTTCACGGGCGAGTCCGTGGTCCGCAGGCACCACATCGGCGACTGGGGCACCCAGTTCGGCATGCTCATCCAGTACCTGATCGAGCACCCGGGCGAGCTGACCCACGAGGGCGACGGCGGCGAGGCGGACGGCGAGGCCGCCATGTCCTCGCTGAACCGGCTCTACAAGGCCTCGCGCGCACTCTTCGACTCCGACGAGGAGTTCAAGGCCCGCTCCCGGGACCGCGTCGTGGCGCTCCAGGCCGGCGACGAGGAGACGCTCGCCATGTGGCAGCGCTTCGTCGACGAGTCGAAGATCTACTTCTACTCGGTCTTCGACAAGCTCGACATGGAGATCCGCGACCCCGACATCGTCGGCGAGTCCGGCTACAACGACATGCTCGAAGAGACCTGCCGCATCCTGGAGGAGTCGGGCGTCGCCGTCCGCTCCGAGGGCGCGCTCTGCGTCTTCTTCGACGACGTGAAGGGTCCGGACGGCAACCCGGCGCCGCTGATCGTCAAGAAGTCGAACGGCGGTTACGGCTACGCGGCGACCGACCTCTCCGCGATCCGCGACCGGGTCCAGAACCTCAAGGCGAACACCCTGCTGTACGTCGTGGACGCCCGGCAGGCCCTGCACTTCAAGATGGTCTTCGAGACGGCCCGCCGGGCCGACTGGCTGAACGAGGACGTCAAGGCCGTGCACCTCCCCTTCGGCACGGTGCTCGGCAAGGACGGCAAGCCGTTCAAGACCCGTGAGGGCGAGACGGTCCGGCTGGCCGACCTCCTGGACGAGGCGATCGACCGGGCGTCCACCGTCGTGCGCGAGAAGGCCAAGGACCTCACCGAGGACGAGATCACCGAGCGTGCCACGCAGGTCGGCATCGGCGCGGTGAAGTACGCGGACCTGTCGACGTCGGCGGCCCGCGACTACAAGTTCGACCTGGACCAGATGGTCTCGCTGACCGGCGACACCAGCGTGTACATCCAGTACGCGCACGCCCGGTCCCGCTCCATCAAGCGCAAGGCGGGCGAGCTGAAGTCCCAGCCCCACCCGGAGCTGGAGCTGGCCCCGGCCGAGCGCGCGCTGGCCCTGCACCTGGACCAGTTCGCCGAGGTCGTGGCCGAGGTCGCCGCCGCGTACGAACCGCACAAGCTGGCCTCGTACCTCTACCAGCTGTCGTCGCTCTTCACGACGTTCTACGACCAGTGCCCGGTGCTCAAGCCCGAGGTCCCGGGCGATGTGGCCGAGAACCGCCTCTTCCTCTCGGACCTCACCGCCCGCACCCTGCACCAGGGCATGGAGCTGCTCGGCATCCGGACCCCCGAGCGCCTCTGACCCCCGGGCGCCCCTGCCCGGGGCGCCCGCCCGTACGCACCGGCCCGGTGGCGAGACCTAGTTCGGCTCCATGGTCTCCCACTGGGCCGTGTCGTACCGGTACGTGTACGTCGGCCGCGCCTTGATGCTGCTGGTACGGAACGGCTTCCCGCCGTCGTCGATGCGCAGCGTCCCCTCCCGACCGCCACTGCTCCACTCCAGCTCCAGGTACCAGCTGACGTCGTGCCCTTCGACATGGGCGTTGAGGTCGAACACCTCCACATCGGTGGAGGACACCCGGAACGGGAAGTCCTTCGGCGGCACCCGTACATCCCCCTGCTGACCCGCCACCGGGGTGAGGGTCGGCCGGCCGTCGTCGAGGTCGATGTCGAAGGACTGCGGGGTGATGCCGCTCCCGCAGCCCTCCCCCATCGAATACGCCGACCAAGCCAACGGCGCCTTCCGGGACAGCGTCCGCACATGCAGTCCTTTCAGCACGACGGCCTGCCCCGATTTCCCCTGCACGGTGACTTCGAGCAGCAAGTTGCCGCCGTCCACCCCGCCGAGCGCCCTGGCCCAGCCGCGGGTGTCCTGCGGCGGGGGCGGCGGAGGCACGTCGTTCGGCTTCTGGTCCAGCACGTAGTACTTGCCGCAGGGCTCTTCCCAGTTGTACGAGCTGATCGTGGCGCTCAGCGGCACGCCCCCGCTCTGCTGCCCACCCGACCCGGCTCCCGTGCCGCGCCTCCCGGACGTGGCGGAGGCACCGCCGGACGGCGGGGACGAGACGCTCGCCGAGCCGGACGGTACGGGCTTGCCCGACTTCTTCGCCCCGCCGGGCGAAGCGGTGGCGCTCGCATCGAGGCCGGACCGGTCGCGCGCGTCCTTGTCCGGGTCCTTCGCGTCCACGGCGGGGGCGTTGCTGAGATCGTCCTTGTCCGTGCCCGACAGATTACTGACGACGATCGAGGTCGGTACGGTCAGCGCGACGACGGCGACGGCCGCGAGCAGCACACGCGCCCGTGCGGAGGCCAGGAACCGCCGGGGCCGGCTCGGCCCACCGGCCAGAATCGTGGGTTCGGGTTCGGGTTCGGGCTCGGATTCGGGCGTGATGTCGGACGCGTCGCCGCCGGCCCCGGCCTCGGAGCCACGACCCGCCTCCGGACCCGATTCGGAAACCATGTCCGAAACCGCATCCCGCACCGGCTCCGCAGGAGCAGGAGCAGGAACAGGAACAGGAACAGGAACAGGAACAGGAACAGCCTCAGGAGCAGCCGCGGCCGGGCGTCTCCGGGCCGCATCCGCCACGATCCACCGCCGGTGCAGCTCCACCAGCTCCTCCGGAGTCGCCGCGCACAACCGCGCCAGCCGTTCCACCGGGGCGTACTCGTTCGGCACCGCGTCACCGTTGCAGTACCGGTGGAGCGTCGACGTGCTGACGTGCAGTCTCCCGGCGAGAACCCCGTAGCTGCGTCCCGAACGGTCCTTCAGTTCCTTCAGCAGAGCCGCGAAATCCTCGGCCTCCGGCGTCGCCACTTCGGCGTTCCCCCTCCTGGTCCGTCCCGGAACGCCGTTCCAGGGACGTGGAATCTGCCCAGGTCACAGTACGCGCAGCCATTCCAGCTTCCCCAATGGGCTGTTCGGCGTTGCGGCCGGAATCCGCCGCCCCGCAATCTGTGAACACACCGCAGCGACCACCGGGACAACGCAGTGCGAATCCACTTCCGCATCGAGCCCATCGATGCCGTGGCCATCGGAGTGGTGATCGTGTCCACCGCGATCGTCATGGCCCTGATCTGCTACAGCTGACCGACCGACATCACCGGCCCACACACGGGGAGTACCACCACCATGCGCAACCACATCCGCACCACCGCCCTCGCCGCGACCGCCCTCCTGGCCGCCCTCTCGCTCACCGCCTGCGGCGGCAACGACAACGCGAACGGCGGCAAGGCAGGCGCGGCGGCTCCGGCGGCGAACACCGCCGCCACCCCCGCCACGGACAAGGACGCCAAGGACACCAAGGAGACCGACAGCGGCACGGCCCAGGCCCCCGCCGAGAACGCCTCCACCACCTCCAAGGGCTCCATCGGCGGCGGCAGCAGCAGCGGGAAGAGCAGCGCCGGCAGCACCGGAAGCGGCAGCAAGACCCCCGTGACGTGCACCGGCTCGAACACCAAGGTCACCGTCACCAAGGTGAGCCGCCCCATCAACCACCTGCTGCTCACGGCGACCAACACCGGCTCCGTACCCTGCTACGCGTACCACGCACCGGCGCTCCGCTTCGACGACGCCCAGGCCGCCTTCCCGGTCCTCCGCGACAGCATCCCGCAGGCCGTGGTCACCCTTGCGCCGGGCCAGTCCGCGTACGCCTCCATCGGGCTGTTCGGTGAGCCCGACGGGCAGGAGCTGCACAAGGGCACCCACCTCACGGTGTACTTCACCGGCAAGGCCAACCAGGGTTCCACGGGCGCCCCGGCCGAGCTGACGCTCCCCGCCGGCACCTCCTGGGGCGACAACGGCTTCGTCACCTACTGGCAGAGCGAAATGGACGACGCCCTCATGTACTGAACCGCCGCACTGACTCGCCGCACTGACCCGCTGCACTGTCAGCCGTACGGACCCGGCGGCTATCCCTCGTAGTCCTCGTCGCTCTCGTTGGAGAGCCGCCCCCGCAGGAGCACCCCGGGGACCAGCCGCCACTGGCCGGTCCCCGGGTCCTGGCGGTACTCCTGGACCAGGTAGTCCAGCGTGGTCGGTACGTCCTCGAACCCGAACTGGTCGTCGTTGCCGGACATCCGGACCTCGAACCGCAGGACCCTGCCCTCTTCGAGCACCCAGCGCTTGACGTGGCTCTCGACATCCCGCTCGAACTGCTGGTTGAGGCTGTTGCTCATGGGGGCGAGGTTGTGCGGTTCGGCGGGGCCGTGGAGATGGTGGTTGAGGAGATGGCCGCGAATGGCGCCGAGCCCCCAGGCGCCGCCCTCCGGTTCAAAGCCCGCCTGCCCGGCCGGAGGCCGGAGCGTGAGCGGGTCGGCGACCATCGACGTGCCCATCACGACGGCGACCGCGTCGCCGTCCTCGTCGACCTCGTGGAAATTGCCCGTCGTGAACGTGACGGCCGTGGCTGGCAGATGGGCCAGCGACGAGGCACCGGAGTGCTGGATCTCGTACGCGCTGACGGCCTGGTGCGCCGTCTCCAGCACCTCCTTGACCACCTCTCCGTACGCCCTGGTCCAGGGGAACCTCAACTGGTTCCACAGCGCGGCCAGTTCGGAACCGCCCCCGTTCTCCTCGACCCGGTCGAAGTCGAGCTGATCGCCCCGCCCGGGGCCGCTCTCCGTCTTGTCGATCACACGGTTCACGTTCCCGGCCTGATCGATCTCGACCTTCTGCTCATAGCCGTCGGCCATGGGCGTGCCGTCGTCGTTGAGCTCGGTGACGTGGCAGGTGATCCCCTGGGGGAGGGGATTCGCGGGGTCGCCATGCACCACGACCTCGTACCGGAAGGTGCCGCGGTCGTTGTAGACCATCTTCTTGAGGGGTTCCTCGACCACCCGGCTGTGCTTGGCGTTGAGCTGCTTCCGGAACGGCGCGAGGTTCTCCAGGGTGGCCTGGCCGTGCAGATGCGCGTTGAGGAGGTGCCCCTCCACCGCTCCGCCGAGTCCGGCGTAGGTACCGGTGGTCGCGTCGGAACCGGCGGCGCCCCGCAACGTCAGTGGATACGCCACCATGTGCGTGCCGCGGGGCACTCCCCCCGCGTTGACGACTGGGCCGAACTGGACGACGGTCTCCGGTACGGCGTTGTCCGCCCCGAACTTGTTGCTCAGCGCCTGCTGCACCTCGCCCATGCCGCTGTCCCAGCCGTTCGACAGCTTCTGGTACGTCAGCAGGATCTGGTGGACGTCCACCGCGGTGGGCTGGAGCGCGGAGCTGCGCAGGGTGGCCCAGTCCCGCAGCGGCGTGGTGTCCCCGGGGGCCGGGTCGTGGCCTCGCAGCAGCTCGATCCCCGGGCCGGGGGCCCGCTGCACGACGCCCGCCTGCTCCGCGCCCCGGGTCTCCTCGGCGACGGGACCGGCCGCGTCGGGCACCGGGCCGGACATGACCCGCCGGGCATTGGCCTCGGCCTCGCGCTCGAATCGGTCGGAGGGGTCGGAGACACGCAGCCCGGAGCCGTTGTCGGTGCCCGCGACCGGGCCCTGACGCTGCTGGATGACATGGGTGAGCTCATGGGCGAGGGTGTGCCGGTCGCCCCCGCCGTCACCGATGACGACATGGTTGCCGGAGGTGTACGCACGGGCACCGACCTCGGCGGCGGACGCCCTGGCGGCACCGCCGTCGTGGATACGGACGTCCGAGAAGTCCGCGCCCAGTCGGGCTTCCATCTCACTGCGGGTGGCACCGTCGAGAGGACGCCCACCGCCACGCAGAACGTCATGGACGGCGGAACGCTGAACGGCCGCCTGCTCCGGATGCTCCTCCCCGCCTCCGGCGCCGAGCAGGCCGGACCGGCGCATCCTCTGCACGACGACGTCGTTCCCCACGCTGCCCTGCAGGTCGAGGAAACTCGGCCCGGATGCCGCGCCCGGATGCGGGTCGTGGGCGGCGACAGCGGGTACCGCCGCTCGACCGGTGGTCTTGTCGTCGCTGTCGCGTGTCCGCGCGGGCACTTTTCCGGATCGCTCGACCATGCCTCCTGGATATCGCCCGGCGCCCCGCGAGGGCAGAGGCGCCCGGGACATCGACGTTGCCCCGGAGGGCAGTTCGCAAGGGCCCCGCGTACGACGGGAAGTAGCATCGGACGCATGGCGATGTTCGTGCACCTGACACCCTCGGCGAACGCGGCGCGCGTACGCCGTTCCGGAATACGGGCCATCAGCCACGGCCGCGACGACTCACTGCCACGAGGCCTCTACTGTTTCCCCGTCCTCCCCTCGTACACCCTCACCCACCAGTGGCTGCGCGAACTGTCCCGGCGCAGCGGCCCCCGCGGACTCGTCGCCGTGCACATCCGCCTGCCGGACGACGAACCCGTCACCCTGGGCCGCTACCATCGCGACCCCGCGACCGTCACGGCCGCCGAAGCCGTACGCCGTGTCGCCGCCCTGCCCGACCCACGCGGCTGGGAAGTGTTCGTCCCCCGGCCCGTCACCCGGCGCGAGGTGCACCGCATCCGCGCGGTCAGCCAGGTCACCGGCTGGCGGTACTTCCCCGACTCGAACGGCAAGACGCCCTGCACCTGCTTCGGCTGCCGGGTGCGCGGCGAATACGGTTCACAACGCCTGCGGCAACGCCGACCGCACCCCCTCGACGGCCCCGCCCCCGCGAGCTCGGCCCTCCTCCGCCAAATCGCCGCGGCGGGCAGCCCCGGCGACTCCGAACAACTCATCCAGACCCTCCACTGGTTCGGGATGCGCCGACGCGGACCGGTCGATCAGCTGGCCCACCTCGCGGACCACCCGGACCCGAGGGTCCGCAGGGCCCTCGTATGGGCCGTCGAGAACTGGTCGTCCCGTGGCACCACGGAACTCCTCCACCGCCTCTCCCAGGACCCGGACGCGACGGTCCGGGAGGCCGTCGAATGGACCCCGTCCGAGCCTCGGTCCTGACCCATGCGCACCCGTACAGATTTCCTGTACGGGTCGTACGCGCGTGACGCGAGCGCGCACGTGGAAGTTCGCTCCGTATGCACCCCGGAAAGCGGAAGCGCAAGAACGCGTCGGCAATGAAACTCGTGGGCAAACTGGTCGCCGTCTTCCGCAGGGCGGCCGGCCTGACCCAGACCCCCGCAGAGGTCAGAACAGCATTCAGAATCGCTTCACCACCGGGCTGAAGAGCCCGATGCACTGCGATTAGTCCCGGTATCCGAACCGCAGCGCCCGGCCGGTTTGTCAGTGGCCGGGCCTACAGTTTGGTCATGGCGACGCTCCCGAACCCGCTCCCGTCCCTGGCCACGTCAGGGCTCCAACTCCCGCCCGGCTCACTGGTGGACGCCACGATCGACGGCGCCTGGCACGAGCCGCTGCTCTGGTGCGCCGACGAGCCCGCGTCCCACGGCACATGGCGCTCGCTGCGCGCGGCCGGGCGGGCGGTCGGCCTGCTTCCCGTACTGATCGACGGCGGGCGACGCGACGAGTGGCCCGACACCTGGGACCTGATCCCGGACAGCACGTCGTACCCCGGTGACCACGACGCCGAGGAGGTGCTCAGCGAGTACTGGGAGGACTGCGCGCCCGAGGAACTCGACGCCGCCGAGGGCGAGTGGCCGGGCCTGGCCCCCGTCCCGGCCGCCGAGGGGCAGGACACCCCCGACGACCTGGCGGCCGCGATCGCCGAGGAGTGCGTCGGGCCGGACGGCTGGTACCCCGGCTCACGGTTGGCGCTCGTTCCTGCCCGGCGCAGCGCGGACATACCGGCGGCGATCGGCTGGTCCGGCCCGGTCAACTACGAGGACGACACGGCCCGGCTCTGCGCTGTGCTCCGCTCCTGGGAGGACCGCTTCGGCATACGGGTCGTGGTGCTGGGCTTCGACACCCTGACCCTCTCGGTCGGGCGCCCGCCCACCACCCTCCCGGAGGCCCGTGCGGTCGCCGCCGAGCACTTCGCGTTCTGCCCGGACAACATCAACCAGAACCCGCCGTACGACCTGGACATCTACGCCGAGAAGATGGTGCTGGACCAGGAGACCTGGTCCTTCTGGTGGGACTGAACCACCGGCGTAGGCAGCTGCTCGGCCGCCTCCCGCCCGACAGAATGAACCCCCGGCCATGACTCACCCGGACAACGCGGACCCGGCACAACGCCTCACTGCGGAGTACCGCGCGTTGTCGGCCGACAAAGTCGGGTATCACGGACTGTTCCTCCGGAAAGGCCGTCCGGTACGAGTTCACCATGCGTGCCGGACGGGCCCCGAGACAACCCGATCGCGATCCGGAACATCCTCTCTCACAAGCCCGCGCCACCGGTACGGGCCGGTGAACGAGGAGCTGGAGCATGACCCGAAGCCCCATCCGCCCGATCCGCCGTCGCAGGCCCGGTATCGACTACCCCCGCCGGGGGAAACGCACTTGGCGCCGCTGGGTCCCTTCGTGGCGGCAGGTGCTGAGCGGGGTCATGCTCGGACTCGTCGCACTGGCCGGCCTGTTCGCCGTGGTGTACGCGTCCGTCGACATCCCGGACGAGAACATCGAAGCGCGCAGGCAGGGCACCGTCTACTACTGGGCGGACGGCAGCCAATTGGTGAGCGTGGGCGCGGTCAACCGGCAGAACGTCACGCTCGCCGACATACCCCGTTCGGTGGAGAACGCGGTCATCGCCGCCGAGAACGAGACCTTCTACTCCGACCCGGGGGTATCGGCGACGGGAATCGCCCGCGCGGCCGTAAGCATCGTCACAGGCGGTGAGACCCAGGGCGGCTCCACCATCACCCAGCAGTACGTGAAGAACACCTATCTCAGCCAGGAGCAGTCGGCCACCCGGAAGTTCAAGGAATTCTTCATCTCGCTGAAGCTGAACAACAAGCAGGGCAAGAAGGAGATCCTCCAGGGGTATCTGAACACCAGTTGGTTCGGCCGCGGCGCCTACGGCATCCAGGCAGCGGCGCACGCGTACTACGGAATCCCCGCGAAGGACCTCGACCCCAGCCAGGCGGCGCTGCTCGCGTCCCTGCTCAAGGGGGCGGAGCAGTACGACCCCGCGGGCGGCAAGGGCAACCACGAACGCGCCGTCGACCGCTGGGAGTGGATCCTCGACCGGCAGGTGGAGATCGGCACGATGACGAAGGCCGAGCGGGCCGCGTACCAGAAGTTCCCCGAGCCGAAGCCGGCCGCCAAGCCGACCAGCCTCGGCGGCCAGACGGGCTATCTCGTCGACATCGCCAACAAGTACATCAAGAAGCGTTCGGGCCTCACCGACAAGGACCTCTTCCGGGGCGGCTACCGGGTGCACACCACCTTCGACAAGGCCAGGGTGGGGCAGCTGGAACGGGCCGTGCGGAGCGTGCGCACGCGCGACCTCGACCCCGAGAAGCGCCCCGAGGACAAGCACGTCGAGGTCGGCGCCGCATCCGTGCGGTCCGACGGGGCCGTGGTCGCGGTGTACGGCGGAGCCGACGCGGTCACCCACTTCGCCAACAACGCCGACACCGCGGGCGTCCCCGTCGGCTCGGCCTTCAAGCCCTTCGTGCTGGCAGCGGCCCTTCAACACGGCGACGGGATCACCCTGAACAGCGGCTACGACAGTGAGGGGCGTCTGATCAAGGACGGCCCGTACGCGGTGCCCCCCGCCCCGCCGGGTGCCGGTTCCGGCCAGGTGATGGTCACGGCGCCGACGCCCCTGCGCGATGCGCTGGTCAAGTCGGCCAACGCAACCTTCGTGCTGCTCGGCAAGGACATCGGGCTGAAGAAGGTGAAGGAACTGGCGGTATCGGCCGGGCTGCACGAGCAGAGCCTGGCCCGCCTGGACAAGTCCTTTCCCCTCGGCACGTCCACACCGAGCGCGGTCAGGATGGCGGACGCGTACACCGCCTTCAGTAACGACGGTATGAGGGCCGATCCCTATTCGGTGACCAGGATGACCCGGGACGGCGAGGCGGTCGAGGGCTTCGGGAAGCCCGAGCTGCGGCGCGCGATGGACGCCTCGGTGGCCAACGATGTGAACAACACCCTGGGGATGGTGGCCTGGACGCGGCTGGGTCAGGACGGGAAGTTCGGCACGTTCACCAGGTCCAAGGCTGCCGACGACCTCTCGGCGGGCGCGACCGGCAAGGACGACCGGATGAAGTCGGCCTGGTTCATCGGCCACACCGAAGGGCTGACCACGGCCGTCACGATGTTCCGCAACAAGCCGGGCACCCCTCAACTGCTGGGAATGCAGGGTGTGGGCGGACTCGATTCGGAGCGCGGCAATGTCTTCCCGCTCCGGATCTGGAACGCTTACGTCACGGGGAAGTAGGCCACGGGCCAGGGTTTTCGTTTGGATCACGCCGCAGACGCGTGCCTGGGCACGCGCGTCTGCGGCGTGATCCGCGATGCCGTCGGGCCGTACCTCGACCCGCCGGAGAAGGCCCTGGTCCTGCGCGTGTACGGCGAGCCTGACCCCGGACCGCTCCGAGCGGCCCCCGCCACAACCGTCTCGGTCGGGCGTCGGCCCACCACCCTCCCGGAGGCCCGCGCGGACGACGACCCCCTCGTACGCGACAGCGCCCTCGGCGCCCTCAAGGACGCGGGCCCGAACGACGCCCGTACCGACGTCCTGCGCAAGCTCACCCAGGACCCCTGCCTCGGCCGGGCGGCGTGCCGCGTCCTCGCGCCGTGGGGCCGGAGCCCCGACGCGTAGGACGCGGCGACGGCCAGCCGCGCCCGGGGCCCTACTGGACTTCTCCGAGTTCTGTGGCGGTTGTCGCGCCGAAAGCAAAATAAGACCGACCGGCAATAGGGGGGCGGCGTCGCGGGGCTGGGCACGCACATCTGCCGCGTTGTCGTCAATCAACAACGCTCCGCGTTGCCTCAATCCTCCGCCTTGCAGCTGCACGCACCCAGCCCCGCTCCTTCACCCACCCCCCAATTGCCGGTCGGTCTAAATACATCGGATGACCGTCAAAAGGTTGAATGAAAAAGAGCCCCCGCCCGTCCCGATGTCGGGACGGGCGGGGGCCCACCAGGCCTCAGGCCTCGTATGGATCACCGCCGCAGCCGCTGCGCGACCTCCGTCGCCCAGTACGTCAGGATCATCTGCGCACCCGCGCGCCGGATCCCGGTCAGGCTCTCCATGATCGCCGCGTCCCGGTCGATCCAGCCCTTCTCGGCGGCGGCCTCGATCATCGCGTACTCACCACTGATCTGGTACGCGGCGACCGGCACGTCCACCGAGTCGGCGAACTTCGCGAGGATGTCCAGGTACGGACCGGCCGGCTTCACCATGACCATGTCGGCGCCCTCCGCCAGGTCGAGCGCCAGCTCGCGCAGGGACTCACGGGTGTTCGCCGGGTCCTGCTGGTACGTCATGCGGTCGCCCTTGAGCGAGGAGCCGATGGCCTCGCGGAACGGCCCGTAGAACGCCGAGGAGTACTTCGCGGTGTACGCGAGGATCGAGACGTCCTCGTGGCCCGTCTGGTCCAGCGCGTCCCGGATGACACCGACCTGGCCGTCCATCATGCCGCTCGGACCCACCACATGGGCGCCCGCGTCGGCCTGGACCTGGGCCATCTCGGCGTACCGCTCCAGCGTCGCGTCGTTGTCGACCCGGCCGTCCTCGGTCAGCACACCGCAGTGGCCGTGGTCGGTGTACTCGTCCAGGCACAGGTCCGACATGACGACGAGATCGTCACCGACCTCCGCGCGCACCGCGCGCAGCCCGGCCTGGAGGATGCCGTCCGGGTCGGTGCCCGCCGTGCCCCGGGCGTCCTTCTTCTCGTCCGCGGGGACACCGAAGAGCATGATTCCGCAGACCCCGGCCGACACCGCCTCGACGGCGGCCTTCCGCAGGGTGTCCAGGGTGTGCTGCTGCACGCCGGGCATGGCCGAGATCGCGACCGGGGCATCGATGCCCTCGCGCACGAACGCGGGCAGGATCAGATTCGCCGGGTCGAGCCGCGTCTCGGCGACCATCCGCCGCATCGCCGGGGTCGTCCGCAGCCGCCGGGGGCGGGAGCCGGGGAAGTTTCCGTACACAGTCATCCTTCGAGATTAGACCCGTACACATCACCGTCTTACCGACACCAGTGCCGGGAAACGGACGGGAAACGGACGGGAAAAGGCCGCGAAACGGGCAGAGGCCCGGCTGCCGAAGCAACCGGGCCCCTCACACTCCTCGACCGGTCAGGTCGTCGTACGACGCCGCCGCGCACCGGGACGCCGCTCGCTCGGCCGCGTCACCGGATCGCCGGCCTCCTTCGCCGCCTCCCGGCGCCGGGCTCCGAACTCGGCGAGCGCCTCGGCCAGCTTGTGCACCGACGGCTCCGGGGAGAGGACGTCGACGCGCAGCCCGTGCTCCTCGGCGGTCTTCGCCGTCGCCGGGCCGATACACGCGATGACCGTCACGTTGTGCGGCTTGCCCGCGATGCCGACCAGGTTCCGCACGGTCGACGACGAGGTGAAGAGCACCGCGTCGAAGCCGCCGCCCTTGATCGCCTCACGCGTGTCGGAGGGCGGCGGCGAGGCGCGGACCGTGCGGTACGCGGTGACGTCGTCGACCTCCCAGCCCAGCTCGATGAGCCCGGCCACCAGCGTCTCGGTGGCGATGTCGGCGCGCGGCAGGAAGACCCGGTCGATCGGGTCGAAGACCGGGTCGTACGGCGGCCAGTCCTCCAGCAGACCGGCGGCGGACTGCTCACCGGACGGCACCAGGTCCGGCTTCACACCGAAGTCGACGAGCGCGGCGGCGGTCTGCTCGCCGACGGCCGCGACCTTGATCCCGGCGAAGGCACGGGCGTCGAGCCCGTACTCCTCGAACTTCTCCCGGACGGCCTTCACGGCATTGACGCTGGTGAAGGCGATCCACTCGTAGCGGCCTGTGACCAGGCCCTTGACCGCGCGCTCCATCTGCTGGGGCGTACGGGGCGGCTCGACGGCGATCGTCGGGACCTCGTGCGGCACTGCGCCGTAGGAACGAAGCTGGTCGGAGAGCGACGCGGCCTGCTCCTTCGTACGCGGCACGAGCACCTTCCAGCCGAACAACGGCTTGGACTCGAACCACGCGAGCTGGTCGCGCTGGGCAGCGGAGCTGCGCTCACCGACCACGGCTATGACGGGCCGGTGCCCCTCCGGCGACGGCAGGACCTTCGCCTGCTTCAGGACCTGGGCGATCGTCCCGAGGGTCGCCGTCCAGGTGCGCTGGCGGGTCGTCGTACCGGCGACCGTCACGGTCAGCGGGGTGTCGGGCTTGCGGCCCGCCGAGACCAGCTCACCGGCGGCCGCGGCCACCGCGTCGAGCGTCGTCGAGACGACGGCCGTGGCATCGCTCGCGCCGACCTCGCTCCAGCAGCGGTCGGAGGCGGTACGGGCGTCCACGAACCTGACGTCCGCGCCCTGCGCGTCACGGAGCGGCACACCGGCGTACGCGGGCACACCCACGACATTGGCGACGCCCGGCACGACCTCGAAGGGGATGCCGGCGGCGGCGCAGGCGAGCATCTCGGCACCGGCGTTGCCGTCCAGTCCCGGGTCGCCGGCGACGGCACGGACGACCCGCCTGCCACCCCTCACCGCCTCCATGACAAGATTGGCCGCATCCCTGAGAACGGGAACACCGGCGGCTGCTGACTGCGCGTCAACAACCGTCAGCTCAGGTGTGCTTACGCTTGCGCGCGCATGGCAGCGAACGACGCCGAGAACGTCCGGCTCGGCGACAAGGACGTCCGCGCTCGCAAGCGCCTCGACGGCGCGCAGAGTCAGCAGTCCCGGGTCGCCGGGACCGGCGCCGAGGAAGGTGACGTGCCCTTGTGCGGACAGGGCCGGAAAGTCGGATGCGGCGGGGCCGGTGGGGCTCAAAGTGCTCGCTCCCCCATAAGACCGGCCGCACCCTTGGCAAGCATCTCGGTCGCGAGCTCGCGACCGAGGGCCGCCGCGTCGTCCTGCGACGTGGGAACGGGACCGGTGGTGGACAGCTGCACCAGCGAGGAACCGTCGGTGGAACCGACGACACCGCGCAGGCGCAGTTCGTTGACAGCCTGTCCGTCGACCAGGAGGTCGGCCAGCGCACCCACAGGTGCGGAGCAACCGGCCTCCAGGGCGGCGAGCAGGGCACGCTCGGCGGTCACGGCGACCCGGGTGTACGGGTCGTCGAGCTCGGCGAGCGCGGCGGCGAGGTCGGCGCTGCTCGCAGCGCACTCGATCGCCAGTGCTCCCTGGCCGGGAGCGGGCAGGACGGTGTCGACCGACAGGAAGTCGGTCACCTCACCGGTCCGGCCGAGGCGGCTGAGCCCGGCCGCGGCGAGTACCACCGCGTCCAGCTCACCGCTCCGGACAAATCCGATACGCGTATCGACGTTACCCCGGATCGCCACGGTCTCTATGTCGAGGCCGTGGTTACGGGCGTACGCGTTGAGCTGCGCCATGCGGCGCGGCGAGCCGGTACCGATGCGGGCGCCGGACGGCAGCTGCTCGAAGGTCAGCCCGTCCCGCGCCACCAGCACGTCGCGCGGGTCCTCGCGCACCGGCACCGCGGCCAGCACGAGGCCCTCGGGCTGCGCGGTCGGCAGGTCCTTGAGCGAGTGGACGGCGAAGTCCACCTCGCCCCGCAGCAGCGCGTCGCGCAGCGCCGCGACGAACACACCGGTGCCGCCGATCTGCGCGAGGTGCTCCCGCGAGGTGTCGCCGTACGTGGTGATCTCGACGAGCTCGACGGCGCGCCCGGTCACCTCGCTGACCGCGTCGGCGACGTGGCCGGACTGCGCCATGGCGAGCTTGCTGCGCCGGGTGCCCAGCCTCAGCGGCTTGTCGGCCCCCGCGCCCAGGGGTGAGTTGTCGGTCATGACCGCCCTCGATTCGGGTCGTTCAGGTCTGCCCGGGAGACGGCTGCGACCGTCTGCGGGTCGAGGTCGAAGAGTTCTCGCAGCGCATCGGCGTACCCGGCGCCGCCGGGCTCGCTGGCGAGCTGCTTGACCCGCACGGTGGGCGCGTGCAGGAGCTTGTCGACGACGCGGCGCACGGTCTGCGAGATCTCGGCGCGCTGCTTCTCGTCCAGGTCGGGGAGGCGTCCGTCGAGCCGCGCGATCTCGCCCGCGACCACTCCGGCGGCCATCGTGCGCAGCGCGACGACGGTCGGGGTGATGTGGGCGGCGCGCTGGGCGGCGCCGAAGGCGGCGACCTCGTCGGAGACGATGGTGCGCACCTGGTCCACGTCGGCGGCCATCGGGGCGTCCGCCGACGCCTCCGCGAGCGACTCGATGTCGACGAGGCGCACCCCGTCGAGCCGGGCCGCCCCACCGTCGATGTCGCGCGGCATGGCGAGGTCGAGCAGGGCGAGGCGCACGGGGCCGGTGCCCTGCGCGGGCACGGTGGCCCGGCGGACGGCCTGGCGCACCGCTCCGGCGCTGCCGTTCTCCACCCAGGCGGCGTGCCGGTCGACATCGGAGGGGGCGGGCACCGCGGGCGCGGCGGCGGGTGTCTCGGCGGCGTCGTCGACGTCCAGGCCGAGTGCCGCGGCGACGGCCTCGGCGGTCAGCACGAGACCGGTCGCACCGGTGCACGAGACGACGACGTCGGCACGTGTCAGTTCGTCGCAGACGGCGGCCATCTCCACGGCTCGGGCGGCCACGCCGGTGCCTCCGGGCTGGGCCAGGATCTCGACGAGCCGGTCGGCACGGGCCCGGGTCCGGTTGGCGACGACGATCTCGGCGACACCGGTGCGGGCCAGAGTGGCGGCGGCGAGCGAGGACATCGAGCCCGCGCCGATCACCAGGGCGCGCTTGCCCGCGGCCCAGTCGGCGACGTCCGCGCCGGCCGCGAGCTGCTCCAGGCCGAAGGTGACGAGCGACTGCCCGGCCCGGTCGATTCCGGTCTCGCTGTGGGCCCGCTTGCCGACCCGCAGGGCCTGCTGGAACAGGTCGTTCAGCAGCCGGCCCGCGGTGTGGAGCTCCTGCCCCAGCGCCAGCGCGTCCTTGATCTGGCCGAGGATCTGACCCTCGCCGACGACCATCGAGTCCAGCCCGCACGCCACCGAGAAGAGGTGGTGGACGGCCCGGTCCTCGTAGTGCACATAGAGATACGGAGTGAGCTCGTCCAGACCGACGCCGCTGTGCTGGGCGAGGAGCGTGGACAGCTCGGCGACGCCCGCGTGGAACTTGTCCACGTCGGCGTACAGCTCGATGCGGTTGCAGGTGGCCAGGACGGCGGCCTCGACCGCGGGCTCCGCGGCGAGGGTGTCCTGGAGCAGCTTGGCCTGTGTCTCGGCAGCCAGCGAGGCCCGCTCCAGTACGGAGACGGGGGCGCTGCGGTGGCTCAGCCCTACGACGAGAAGACTCATGCCGGCATCACGGCGGGCATGTCCCCGTCAGGTCCCTTCCGGCTTCCCGTGACCGAGCGCACCGGGGGTGCGGCCGGGTCCGGGCTGCTCTCGGCGGTCTCCTCGCCGGACTTGCGCTGCTCGTGGAAGGCGAGGATCTGGAGCTCGATGGAGAGGTCGACCTTGCGGACGTCCACGCCGTCGGGCACGGACAGCACGGTCGGCGCGAAGTTCAGGATGGAGGTGACGCCCGCGGCGACGAGCCGGTCGCAGACCTGCTGCGCGGCCCCGGCCGGGGTCGAGATGACACCGATCGACACGCCGTTGTCACCGACGATCCGCTCCAGTTCGTCGGTGTGCTGGACGGGGATCCCGGCGACCGGCGTTCCGGCCATCGCGGGGTCGGCGTCGATCAGCGCGGCGACCCGGAAACCGCGGGAGGCGAATCCGCCGTAGTTGGCGAGCGCGGCGCCGAGGTTACCGATACCGACGATCACGACCGGCCAGTCCTGGGTGAGCCCTAGCTCGCGGGAGATCTGGTACACGAGATACTCGACGTCGTACCCGACACCACGCGTACCGTACGAACCGAGGTAGCTGAAGTCCTTGCGCAGCTTGGCGCTGTTGACCCCCGCCGCCGCGGCGAGCTCCTCGGACGAGACCGTGGGGACCGAGCGCTCGGAGAGCGCGGTCAGTGCGCGCAGGTACAGCGGAAGTCGGGCGACGGTGGCCTCGGGAATTCCTCGGCTACGGGTCGCCGGTCGGTGAGTTCGGCCAGTTGCCACGGTGCTCCTGCGGGATGAGCGGGGCTGCAGGCGGCCGTATTTCCCAGGACCGCCCCGTCGAATGCAGGCTATGTCTTTGTGAACACGTGCACAAAGATAGTGTCCGTTTTGTCCGGTCAAAGTGACCGGGGTCACGCACATTCGTCGTGCGATCCCGGAACCAAGGATCGCATCAGCCCGTTGCAGGCCCGAAGGGGGCAAAGCGGCACACACTCCTCACAACCACTCCCCCGAGAGCACTCAAAACGCCCATGATGGTAACCGGCTTTCGCTCAGGAACGCAGTGCCCTGCGCAGCCTGGCCGGGTCCACCCGCCAGAACGTGTGCTGCTCGTCGTCGATCAGCACCACCGGGATCTGCTCCCAGTACGCCCGGTACAGCTCCTCGTCCCGGGTGATGTCCTTCTCCTCCCAGGACGCACCGGTCTCCTCGCACACCTCCCGCACCACCTGCCTGGCGTCGTCACAGAGGTGACACCCGGGTTTCCCCACCAGGGTCACCACGCGTTCCGCGGGCTTCTTCTTCGTACGTCGCAACAGGGCACTCATGCCTTCATTCTGCGCCGGAGGCGAAGCCGTTCCACTCTTTATCCGGAACGCCCGGAATCACCCGTTCAACAAATCGGCTGCCGAGAGTTCACGCCGCGGCATCCCGGCAGGTCGGGAAGGGACTGACCGACTGGCTATGCTCACGGCATGGCCGCTCTTGGATGGCTCACACCCCGTAGGCGCCCCGCGACAGCACGGAGCGTGCTGGCCGGCGAGGCAGCAGCTGAGGCAGCGCGGAAGTCCACCCTCCCCGACGATCAGCCCCCCGGCACCGAGCAGGACGCCGCCACGAAGGCGGAGGCCGAGGAAGCACCCTTCCCCGTCGTCGGCGACGACCGGGCCGCCGCCTTCTTCGACCTGGACAACACCGTCATGCAGGGCGCGGCGATCTTCCACTTCGGCCGCGGCCTGTACAAGCGGAAGTTCTTCCAGCGCCGCGAGCTGACCCGGTTCGCCTGGCAGCAGGCCTGGTTCAGGCTGGCCGGCGTCGAGGACCCGGAGCACATGCAGGACGCCCGCGACAGCGCCCTGTCCATCGTCAAGGGCCACCGGGTCTCCGAGCTGATGTCCATCGGTGAGGAAATCTACGACGAGTACATGGCCGACCGCATCTGGCCCGGCACCCGGGCCCTCGCCCAGGCCCACCTCGACGCCGGACAGCGCGTCTGGCTGGTCACCGCCGCCCCGGTGGAGACCGCCACGATCATCGCCCGCCGGCTCGGCCTGACCGGCGCGCTCGGCACGGTCGCAGAATCCGTGGGCGGCGTCTACACCGGCCGCCTGGTCGGCGAGCCGCTGCACGGTCCCGCGAAGGCCGAGGCGGTCCGCGCCCTGGCCGCCGCCGAGGGCCTGGACCTCGACCGCTGCGCGGCGTACAGCGATTCGCACAACGACATCCCGATGCTGTCCCTGGTCGGACACCCGTACGCGATCAACCCCGACGCCAAGCTCCGCAAGCACGCCCGCGCGCTCGACTGGCGGCTGCGGGACTACCGGACGGGCCGCAAGGCGGCCAAGGTCGGCATCCCGGCCGCAGCCGGCGTGGGCGCGATCGCGGGCGGCACCGCGGCCGCCGTCGCCCTGCACCGCCGCCGCCGCTGACGCGCCCCGTCCCGCCCGGCCCCTCCGCGGGCCGGGCGAGCCACGCCCGGACCCGCGCAGCCGATCGGAACCCCCTACCCAGCGACCGCTCCCGCCAGTCGCGTTGCTCGCACACGACCACAACCCGTCGCCCCGGCAGACAGATCGCGAAGTAATTCGATCAACAAACGGTCACGATGTGCTACTAGATGCGTCGTTTAGTCGATACGGAAACGACGTAATCGGTGATTTGAGCAACTGGGTGTAGCACTGCCTGTACGAAGCGTTATTCTCCTCAGACGCATTCCGGAACCCCTCACTCACTACGACGAGTGACGGTTTCGCACTGCACGTGATGGAAGCTCTGCCTCTGGGAGTCCCGTGTACCCACACGTCGGGGTTGACGCCTCGGGCCTGGCTACGCTGCGCGCAACGGTCGCCGACCGTTTGCGCGGCTTCGTCCCCACCGCGTACGCCGTACCCGCATTTGCCGCCCCTGCACCTGTCGGCCCTTGCTATGCCCTGGCCGAACGCGGTGCGGCGGTCGGAAGACGCAGCAACCGCGGCGCAACGACCACGTCCACCGTCCGCCGGCCGACCGCCGACAGCGACAGCGCGCGCATGATGGATCTCGTCGAGCGCGCCCAGGCCGGCGAGGCCGACGCCTTCGGCCGCCTCTACGACCAGTACAGCGACACCGTCTACCGCTACATCTACTACCGCGTGGGCGGAAAGGCGACGGCGGAGGATCTCACGAGCGAGACCTTCCTGCGCGCCCTGCGCCGCATCTCCACCTTCACCTGGCAGGGCCGCGACTTCGGCGCCTGGCTGGTCACCATCGCCCGCAACCTGGTCGCCGACCACTTCAAGTCCAGCCGCTTCCGGCTCGAAGTGACCACCGGCGAAATGCTCGACGCCAACGAGGTCGAACGCAGCCCCGAGGACTCCGTCCTGGAGTCCCTGTCCAACGCCGCGCTCCTGCAGGCCGTGCGCCGGCTCAACCCCCAGCAGCAGGAGTGCGTGACCCTGCGCTTCCTCCAGGGCCTCTCGGTCGCCGAGACCGCCCGGGTCATGGGCAAGAACGAGGGTGCGATCAAGACCCTTCAGTACCGCGCCGTCCGCACGCTGGCCCGGCTCCTCCCGGACGATGCCCGCTGACCCCACCCCCGGCCGAATCGCTCTCGGCGACACACCCATCACGCACTGGTCCGATCATCCTTCGTGCGTAACCCAAGTGCCGCGCCCCTCGTTGTGCCGGTTGCAGGCCCCCTGTCGTCACCTCATGTCCGCCGACACTCACTCATTCGTGTGGAAGCGCTCAAGGTGTGCAACCTTCCGGACCCTCAGGGGAGTCGACCGTCATGACGAGAGGAGGTGCCGCCAGTGATCGCAAACGTTTCGGCACACCGGCGGGCGAACGCCTTCGCCCAGGCCCTGGAGGAGCAGTCGCTCCGCGGTGCGGCGGCCGCACAGCCCGAGGAACCGGCCGAAGAGGCCGGCCACGGACCGCTGCTGGCCCTGGCGAACGGCCTCGGTGAAGTACCGCGGCCGGAGTTGGATCCCGAGGTCAAAGTGGTGCAGCGAGCCCAGCTCGTCGCCGCCATGGAGGCCATGCTCACCGAGGGCGGTGCGTCCGCGGGCCCTACGGTGCCCGAGCAGCGTGCCAAGGGAGCCCACCGGGCCTCCCCGCTCCGGAAATTGCGACCGCGTTCACGCTGGACGAAGGGCCTCGCGGCCGGCGGACTCACCGTCGGTGTGGCGGCGGGGGCCTTCGGCGGAGTGGCCGCTGCCAGTTCCGACGCCCTGCCGGGTGATTCGCTGTACGGGCTCAAGCGCGGCATGGAGGACATCCACCTCGGCATGGCCAGCGGCGACGCCGACCGCGGCGAGGTCTACCTCGACCAGGCGTCGACCAGGCTCAGCGAGGCCCGCCGGCTGATGGAGCGCGCCCGCTCCGGCGCTCTGGACCACGAACAGCTCGGCGAGGTCAGGCGCACGCTCAACGGCATGACGCACGACGCCAGCGAGGGCCACCGCCTGCTCCACTCCGCCTACCAGCAGAACGGCGCCATCGGCCCCATCCAGACCCTGGACTCCTTCTCCCGCGCGCACCGCGAGACCTGGAGCAGCCTCCGCGACCGGCTGCCCGTACAGCTGACGGACGTCGGCGACCAGGTCAGCTCGGTCTTCGACGCCATAGACCAAGAGGTCCAGCCGCTCCAGTCACTGCTCCCCCGCACCCCGGACGGCAGCGGCGGCGCACAGCAGTCGGACACCGCGAATCGGGACACGGCACCCTCCCGCACGGCCCCCTCGGCGCCCACGTCACCGGAAGCCCCACACGGCCGTACGGGCGACAGCGCCGCGCCCCACCCGTCAGGTTCGGGCAGCGCCGCGTCCGAGGGCCTGATCGGCGGCAGCACGGACGGCCTCCTCGGTACCCCGCCCCCGGGCACCGTCCCGTCCACCGACGGCCGGGGCAGCACCCCGCCCACCCCGGACGTCACCCTCCCGCCGCTCCTCCCCGGCCTGCTCCCGGGCCTGGGGATCAACGGCGAGGACGCGAACGGCTAGGGCGTGTTTCGAAAGTAGCGTCGGACGCCCCCGACCAGGCGGGACTTTCGAAACACGCCCTAGCACCGCCCTGGGACAGGCGGACGAGCACTCCGAGCCCGTCCGCCTGTCTTGTGCCGCCATCCCCTCAGAAGAACACCGACCTCCGCTGCACCAGCAGCTTGTACAGCGTGTGCTGGATCTGCTCCCGCACCTGATCCGTCAGGTTGAACATCAGCATCGGATCCTCCGCCGCCTCCACCGGATACCCGGCCGTGGAGATCGGCTCGCCGAACTGGATCGTCCACTTCGTCGGCAGCGGCACCGCCCCGAGCGGCCCGAGCCAGGGGAACGTCGGCGTGATCGGGAAGTACGGAAAGCCCAGCAGCCGCGCCAGCGTCTTCGAGTTGCCGATCATCGGGTAGATCTCCTCCGCCCCCACGATCGAGCACGGAATGATCGGCACCCCGGCCCGCAGCGCCGTGGACACGAAGCCGCCCCGCCCGAAGCGCTGCAGCTTGTACCGCTCCCCGAACGGCTTCCCGATGCCCTTGAACCCCTCCGGCATCACCCCGACGACCTCGCCCCGCCGCAGCAGCCGCTCGGCGTCCTCCGCACAGGCCAGGGTGTGCCCGGCCTTGCGGGCCAGTTCGTTCACCACCGGCAGCACGAAGACGAGATCGGCGGCGAGCAGCCGCAGATGACGGCCCGCCGGATGGTTGTCGTGCACGGCGACCTGAAGCATCAGCCCGTCGAGCGGCAGCGTCCCCGAGTGGTTGGACACGATCAGCGCCCCGCCCTCGGAGGGGATGTTCTCGATGCCCTTCACCTCGACCCGGAAGTACTTCTCGTACACCGGCCGCAGCATCGACATCAGGACCTGGTCGGTCAGCTCCTCGTCGTACCCGAACTCGTCGACGTCGTACTCGCCCGTGACCCGCCGCCGCAGGAACGCGAGCCCGCCGGCGATCCGCCGGTCCCAGCCGGCGCGCTCGTCCCGTCCCAGGGGCCGCCCGGCCCGTTCGGGCTCCTCCTGCGGCTTCGAGGCGTCCTGTTGCCCCGGAAGGGCGCTCACGGCCGCCGGTCCGGTCCCCTGGCCCCGGACGCCGCCCGCTGCGGACCGGCGCCGTGCGGGGCGCGCTGAACCACCCGTCCGCGAACGGTCGTCGTCGAACGGAATGACCTTGGCATCCGCCATCGTCGGTGCGCTCCTCTACCTGGCGCTGGGGGTCGGCTCGGTGTCGCCGGCCCCGGTGGTCCCCGGAACATCGCCGCCCGCCCCGGCGAACGGCATGGCGGCCAGTCTGTCGACCGCCCGGCCCACCACCTCGGGCGGCAGCAGTCCGGGCCCCTGACTGCGTGCGAACTCCGCGAACGTCTCCGCGGTACTGAACCGGGGGTGGAAGCCGAGCGTCTCGCGCATCTGCACGGTGGAGACCACCCGGCCGTGGGTGAGCAGCCGGATCTGCTCCGGCGAGAAGTCCGTCATAGCGAAGGTACGCAGCGCCTGGCCGACCCACGTGACCGCGGGCAGCAGCAACGGCACCGTCGGCCGCCCCAGCCGCCGCGAGCACTGCGAGAGCAGCAGCACCCCGTCCCCCGCGATGTTGAACGTGCCGCTGTTCAGCGTCCCGCGCCCCGGCTCGCCCGACGCGACACCCAGTACGTCGACGACATCGTCCTCGTGCACGAACTGGAGCCTCGGGTCGTACCCGAACACCGTCGGCAGAACGGGCAGCGACAGATAGTCGGCGAGCGGCGAATCGGCCCTGGGGCCCAGGATGTTCGCGAACCTGAGTACGCACACGGCCACATCCGGGCGGCGGCGCGCGAAGCCCCGTACGTACCCCTCGACTTCCACCACGTCCTTGGCGAAGCCGCCGCTGGGCAGGGACTTGGGCGGGGTGGTCTCGGTGAAGACCGCCGGGTCGCGGGGCGCCGAGCCGTACACGTTCGTACTGGACTTGACCACCAGCCGCCGCACGCTCGGCGCCTTCTGGCAGGCTCCGAGCAGCTGCATGGTGCCGATGACGTTGGTCTCCTTGACCATCGTCCGGCTGCCCGTGCCGACCGCCTTGGCCGAGACGTCCAGATGCACCACCGTGTCGACGGAGTGCTCGGCGAGGACTCTGGCGATCGCCGGCTGGCGGATGTCCGCCGTCACGAACTCGGCGTCGCCCAACTCGGGTCCGGGTGCGACCGCGTCGACGGCGATCACCCGGTCCACGCCCGGATCACGCTGGATGCGCCGCACGAAGCGGCCCCCCAGCTGCCGGGCCGCTCCCGTGACCAGCACGACCTTCCCCAAGATCCGCGCCTTCCGTCGAAAGGTTTCCCCTGGCCGTCACCGTAGCGGGTGGATGTTGCCCCGTGATGACCGCACGGCGGCCTTCCCCCGAGTCTTTGGCCCGAATGCGGGTTCACCGCCCCCACAACGCGCCGCAGCCCTCCCGCCGGATCGGCGGGAGGGCTGCGGATTCACGAACTGCGTTCGCCTACTTCTTGTTGCGACGCTGAACGCGCGTGCGCTTGAGCAGCTTGCGGTGCTTCTTCTTGGCCATCCGCTTGCGCCGCTTCTTGATAACAGAGCCCACGACTACCCTCGCTCACTTCTTCTTCACTGGTGCGGGGCGTCTGGGCCCACACGACCTACGTCGGCCTAGCCTACCCGCCAGCGCGTGAGGGGCGTAATCCGAGGTGAACCTCAGGCGGACTCCACCCCCACAAAGGACTCGCGGAGATACTCGTGAACCGCTTGCTCCGGGACCCGGAAGGACCTGCCCACCCGGATCGCCGGCAGATGACCGCTGTGCACCAAGCGGTACACGGTCATCTTCGACACTCTCATGACCGAGGCGACTTCCGCCACGGTCAGAAACTTGACCTCGTTGAGAGGCCTCTCGCTGCCAGCAGCCATGACCCACCTGTACCTTCCGCACGAGACGCGCACCGGCTTCCCCTCCGGTGACTCTTCGTCGTTGTGCGCTCACTCCCCAGGTTAGGGGCGGGTGATGCAAGTGGGGAAGAGGTGAGGCGATCGGCCGCCTACCGTGACAGAAACGCCCGATTGAGTACATAGCGCGTGAGCGGCCGGTAGTACGCGGACGGCACGGCGTCATCCAGCGGCACGGCGACCGCCACCCGGCCCTCGGCCTCCCCGACGAACAGCGCGGGATCGTCCGTATCGGCCAGGCCGATCGCCTCAATGCCCAGCTGACCTGCCCCGCAGACCCAGCCGTGGTCCCCGACGACCAGCTCCGGCAGCCACCCGCGCCCCTCCGCGGCCGCCTCCAGGACGACCCTGACCGGCAGCGGGGAATGGGTATGTGCGCCGGTGTCACCACCGGGAACCCGCACGCCGGGTTCGCGCACCATCGCAACTCCTCGTACGTAATCGAGGCTGCACGTGCGTACGCCGAACCGGGTCGTTATGTCGATACATCGCCCCTGCGCGGGGGTGAGTACGCGGCACCCGGCCGCCGACATGGCGTCTGCCAGCGCTGCGTAGAAACCGAGCAGCCGGTGCGGATGACCGGTCCCGAACAGCACCGGCGCCCGCCGGACCGCGGCATGCGACAGCCGCTCGGCGAAGGCGTCCAGACCTGCCAGCGTCCGCTCCGGATCGATCACATCGGGCCCCGAGACATGACCGGGATCGTCCGAGACCCCGCACTTGTCGGCCATCAGACGGAGCAGATCGAGCTCCTTCCAGCCCCGTCCGGGGACGAGGCCGAGCGTCACCCGCGGATCCCTGGCGGCGAAGAGCCGATAGCTCCGCAGACTCGCTTCCCGCGAGGTGGCCACGGGCCCGGCCAGCCGGGCCGCCAGCAGATGCGCACGCAGCGCTCCGGTACTCAACACACCACCGATGCTCCCCCAATCACCCGGACGGGGGGCCGGAAGCCGGGTCACGCCGCACAGTTGGAGTAACCATTACGCGTCACCGCACGCAAACGTCCGCGCCACGACCGCCCCCGCCCGGATCAGGTCAGCAGCCCCCGCAGGGGGAACGCCGCCCGCCGCGTCGCCAGCACCGCCTGATCCAGCCGGTCCGCGGGGTCGTACCCCTCCTCCCACGACTTCCAGGAAGGAGTACGGCCGTCCGTCATCCGGGCCGGGCCCAACTGCCGGGTCCGGGCATAGACCTCGTCCCGCCACGACGACGGAATCACCGACTCCGGGTCCACCGGAGCATGCGCGGCGATCCCCACCAAATGCGTCCAGGACCGCGGCACCACATCGACCACCGCGTAACCGCCCCCGCCGAGCGCCACCCAGCGCCCGCCCTCCACGTACTCATGGGCGAGATCGTGACAGGCCGACATCACCGCGCGCTGCGCGTCCAGCGACACCGCGAGATGGGCGAGCGGATCCTCGAAATGCGTATCGGCCCCGTGCTGGCTCACCAGCACCTGCGGCCGGAAGTCCGCCAGCAGCTCCGGCACCACCGCGTGGAACGCCCGCAGCCACCCCGCGTCCCCCGTACCGGCCGGCAGCGCCACGTTCACCGCACTGCCCTCACCCGCCCCGGAGCCGGTCTCCTCCGGCCAGCCGGTCTGCGGGAAGAGCGTCCGCGGGTGCTCGTGCAGCGAGACGGTCAGAACCCTCGGGTCCTCCCAGAACGCCGCCTGCACCCCGTCCCCGTGGTGCACATCCACATCGACGTACGCGACCCGCTCGGCGCCCATCTCCAGCATCCGCGCGATGGCGAGCGCCGGATCGTTGTAGACGCAGAACCCCGCCGCACCGCCGGGCATGGCGTGGTGCAGCCCGCCCGTGAAGTTCACTGCGTGAGAGGTGTCGCCGCGCCACACCGCCTCGGCCGCCGCCACCGACTGCCCGGCGATCAACGCCGACACCTCGTGCATCCCCGCGAACGCCGGATCGTCCACCGTCCCGAGCCCGTAGCGCTGATCGGCCCGCTTCGGATCCGCCGATGCGGCACGCACCGCGGCCACGTAGTCCTCGCGGTGCACCAGCCGTAGTGTGGACTCCCCGGCGGGCTTGGCCGCCACCACGTCCACCGCGCCGTCGAGCCCGAACGCCCGGACCAGCCCCATGGTCAGGGCGAGTCTGACGGGGTCCATCGGATGACTGGCCCCGAAGTTGTATCCCGTTACTGCGTCATCCCACATCAGCTGTGCGCGGCCGCTCATGCCCGCCACCGTATCGGGCGGACTCCGCGCCGAACGACTTGGCGTACACCAGCGTCGCAAGCACCAGCACCATCGGTACGAGCATCGCCCCCCGGTAGCTCCAGGCGTCCCCGAGCGCCCCCACCAGCGGCGATCCCACCAGGAACCCCACGTAGTTGAAGACATTCAGCCGTGCGATGGCCGTATCGCTCGCCCCGGGGAACATCCGCCCGGCAGCGGCGAACGTCTGCGGCACGATCACGCAGAGCCCGAGCCCCAGCATGGTGAACCCGAGCATCCCGGTCCACGCCCCGCCGGCCACCGCGATCACGGCAAACCCGGCAGCCGCCAGCACACTCCCGGACCGCACCACGGCCACAGCCCCGAACCGCCGCACCCCGAAGTCCCCGACGGCCCGCCCCAGCAGCGTCGTCACCATGTAGACGTTGTACGGAACGGTCGACATCTGCTCCGAACTCCCCAGCACGTCCTGCAGATACTTGGCGCTCCAGTTGGAGACCGTCGAGTCCCCGATGTACGCGAAGCTCATCACCAGACAGAGCGGCATCAGCAACTTGAAGGAGACCGAGGCCGCCGCCCCCTTGCCCTGCGTCTCCCCCGGCTCCGCCTCCGCCGACGAGCCCTCGGCGTACCACCGGCTCCCGATGAACGCGACGGGCAGCAGCACGACGACCGCCGGCAGATAGCAGACCAGCAGCGAGAGGTCCCAGTGCGCCCCGGCCCACGCCAGGGACGCCCCGGCGATCCCGCCCAGGCTGTACGCGGCATGGAACCCGAGCATGATGGAACGCCCGTACGCCCGCTGGAGACTGACCCCCATCATGTTCATGGAGGCATCGAGCGCCCCGACGGACACCCCGAACACGCCCAGCGCCAGCGCCGCTTCCCACAGCGCGTTGCCGGCCCCGGCACCGAGCAGCGCGAGCATCACTACGGGCTGGGCCCACCTCAGCACGACCCTGGGCCGCACCCGCGCGACTACCTTCTCGGTGACCACGCTGCCCACCCCGGCCAGGATGGGCACCGCGGCCAGGAAGACGGGCAACAGCCCGTCGGATATCCCGTACCGGTCCTGGATGGCGGGAATCCGCGTCACCAGCAGAGCGAAGGTGACTCCCTGCACGAAGAAACTCAGCGTGAGGGAGGCCCTGCCGTGCCGCAAGCGAGCATCTGTCATGGCCGCGAGCGTAGGGCCAGTTCCTACCCATGGGTAGATGGATCAGGCGAGCAATTCCCGGAGTTGGCTCATGTCGGAGAAGTGCCCGGTCACCCCGGCGAGCCGGTCCGCCGGCATCATCGACGTAAACCCGTACACAGCCATCCCCGCGGCCCTGGCGGACTCCACTCCGAGCGGGCTGTCCTCGATGACGACGCACCGCTCGGGAGCGACGCCCATCCGCTCGGCGGCGAGCAGGAACAGATCGGGTGCCGGCTTTCCGTGCCCCACGTCCTCCGCGCTGAAGATCCACTCCTCCTCGAACCACTGGTCGAGCCCGGTCTTGCGATGCCCCACCCGGATCCGCTCGTGGCTGCCGGAGGACGCGACACAGTACGGAACCCCGTCGGCGACAAGCTTCCCGAGTACGTCCTCGACCCCGGGCACCGGTTCCAGCTCCTGCTCGAACGCGGCGAAGATCCGCGAGTGCAGCATGGCGTCGAAGTCCGGGGGCAGCTTCTCCCCGGTCCGTTCCTCGACGAGATCGTGCACCCGGTGCACGGCGGCCCCCATGTAGTCGCGAAGACTCTCCTGGTACGAGGTGGGGTGACCGAGCTCCGTGAGGTACTCGGCCAGGATGGTGTTGGAGATCGGCTCGCTGTCCACGAGCACACCGTCGTTGTCGAAGATGACCAGTTCGTAGCGCATGGTTCGAGCCTAGACGCTCGGAACGCAGAAAAGCCCCGTGCCACAAGGGCACGGGGCTTTCCCGTAAAAGGAGTTCGGCGGCGTCCTACTCTCCCACAGGGTCCCCCCTGCAGTACCATCGGCGCTGAAAGGCTTAGCTTCCGGGTTCGGAATGTAACCGGGCGTTTCCCTAACGCAATGACCACCGAAACACTATGAAATAAACAACACCGGAACAACACGGCCGTTCGTTATTTCAGAACTAACACAGTGGACGCGAGCAACTGAGGACAAGCCCTCGGCCTATTAGTACCAGTCAGCTCCACCCGTTACCGGGCTTCCACATCTGGCCTATCAACCCAGTCGTCTACTGGGAGCCT
>NZ_FPJO01000022.1 GCF_900119365.1 Streptomyces atratus | reverse complement strand
TCGGCGCCCTCAAGACGATCAACGAACTCAAGAACCTCCTGCTCGGCATCCTCGCCAAGGCCGCCTCCGCGATCATGAAGATCATCAAGGACCCCATCGGGTTCCTGGGCAACCTCGTCAAGGCGGTCGGCGCGGGGCTTCAGCTCTTCGTCACCAACATCGCCACCCACCTCAAGACCGGCGTCGTGTCCTGGCTGCTGGGCACCGCGGTCAAGGCGGGTCTCGAACTCCCCCAGAAGTTCGACCTCAAGGGCATCATCCAGCTCATCGCCTCCCTCCTCGGCCTGACCTGGGACAACATCCGCGCCCGCATCACCCGCAAGGGCATCCCCGACCAGGCCATGACCGCCGTCGAAACCTCCGTCCCCGTCGCGAAGAAACTCGCCACCGAGGGCCCCGCAGGCGCCGTCAAGGAAATCGAAACCGAGGCCGGCGACATCAAAGCCACCATCCTCGAAAAACTCACCAGCTACCTGATACCCACCGTCCTCATCGCCGGGATCACCTGGATCATCTCCCTCCTCAACCCCGCCTCCGCCTTCGTCCGCGCGGTCAAGGGAATCATCGACATCGTCACGTTCATCGTGAACCAGGGCGCCCAGATCGTCGAATTCGTCAACGCCGTCCTGGACGCGGTCATCGCCATCGCCAACGGCGGCTCGGCAGGTGTCCCGAAGATGGTCGAGGCCGCCCTGGCGGCAAGCGTCCCACTGCTGATCGGCTTCCTCGCCTCACTCCTCGGCATCGGCTCCCTCGCCAACAAGGTCAAATCCGTCTTCCACGCCGTCTCCCGACCCGTCAACCGCGCCATCGACAAAATCGTCAACTTCATTGCCAAGAAGGGCAAGGCCCTCTGGAACAAACTCAGAGGAAATGACAAGAGAGGCGACAAAAAGAAAGAAGACGAAGGAAAGGAAACCGAAAGGAGCTTGGACGTAAAAAAGGAAGCAAAGGATCAACTCGCTAAACAGACAACCAAGCCACTACCGACCAAATATGCTCTGGACACGATAGTCACCAAGACCCTGGATACTCTGCGCCCGAGGGGACTCAAACAACTTCACACGGAATCTTCAGGAGGGGATCCAGAGAAGTTTTCCGTCATCGCAAAAGCGAGTCCGCCCACGCCCGTGGCCCAGGCAACGGTGGAACTGACAAGCAAGGATTACAAACTGATTCTCAGAAAGGCCATACCCGGGGCAGCCGACATCGTCCCTTTCCTGAAGAAGCTGGCAAAGAACGGCCACGAGATGGTGGAGTACGAAGGTTCCAAAATAAAGGTAGACATGGACTTCTTCAAAAAGGCATGGGACAAGAAACCATACAGCCAGGCACGAGGATTCATCAAGAAAAGGTTCCGGGATGCAACGCCAGGTCATCACGAGTGGATTCCGAGCGACTACATTTTGATCGTTCTCGATCGCGCCCAGAACGCGGAGAGTGTTGTTGCTGGAGAGAAATGGATTGACGATCACAACGACTTGCGCAGCGACACCTCCCTGCTCGTATTCCACAACCTGACCGAGGCTCCCCCGAGAGTCGGCGAAGAAACCATAGGCGGAACCAGAAAGAAGTTCTCCATTCCCACCGGACATGTAGGGGCCGTTTATTACAAAGGGGATCAGCAGACAAAATATGAATCAAAATTCCACAACGCGGCACGAAACGTATTCAATAACGCCAGCGACATATCCGGAGTCGCAAGCAACCTGAAGACCGTGGCAGAGAGGTGGATATGGGACGGAAATCGATCCTACCCACATGATGTACACCCGGAATGCCTGGACAAAAACGGGGAACAGATAACTGCGACTCGACAGCAAGGGAACTACGCGCAGATCATCGACAAGATTGACACACTGATCGAGTGAGGACCTGGCATGAGCTCAGGAACACCTTCCGAACTAATCGGCAGTTACCGGGATGCGATCCACTGGATCTCCACCTCGCCACTTCACACTGAAGACAAAGGAAATCTTAAGAAATTTATCACGAACTACCCAAACCTTTCTTTCTTCCGGAATGCTCCAGAAGAAATCATTCGACACGAAAGAGAAGACCGAGTACAGATCCCTCGCTGGTTCCACGAAATCCGACAGGTTCTTGCCTTCATTCATTCCCCTACCCTCACCCACCCGCCCACTCTTGTCCGATTCGAGGAGCCCGACTATGACTGCAGCATGTCCGACTCGGGAGAAATCCAATGGTATCAATTGAAGATTGGGGTCATGGGAGATGACGACAGGGATCTCTTCATTGATAAGGCAGGCCTGTACCCTATTGCAACATGGTTCGGAACGGATCAGTCTTACCTTGCGATCAACCTGAGAGATCCGAGCGATGGAAGAATCCATGAGTTCTCAGGAGCTGACTACTGGGACATGTCCTTCAATGGCGAATCACTGGAGGAAGAAAGTCAGCCTGCATTCACCTCCTACTCTCGAATGTTGTCAAGAATCTTGGAATTCAAATTCGCCGACGGCAGCACTGTTTTGGCGGGTCAGACCCAGCACCAGAACAAATAGCTACCGGCCGAGGACATCCAGGAGCTGGTCATCTAGATCCGAGACAAAGCCCTCGTGACGCCACGGTCGAAGCTCCTGACGAGCCCTCCACAAGCGGATCATTGGCACCCGCCCACCCGTTGAAGCCGCCGCCGTGATGCATTCGTGCAGCAGATCGGCTGCAGCATGCGGCCCGCCGAGCCGGATCCTCGCCAGCGCTTGATCCGTTGTGACGATGACGCGCTGCACCTTTTGCCGAGGGGATCCGAGAGAGCCGACCGAGGCCGCGAACTGATCGTGCGCGACGGCCGGATCACCCACGTACAGCTGGCACACACCCTCGAAGCCGCGCAGGTACTCCGCAGAGAACGCGCCGGGCAGGGGGTCGTCGGGGGACTGCCGCTCGATGTCGTACCAGGCCAGTCCAAGCGCCGCGCCGGATTGCCGGCCTTGACCCGACCGAGCAGCGACTTCCGCCTGCAGTGCATGCGCTCGCGCACGGACCAGACGCCCGGCGACGGTCTCCGAGTCCAAATTGATAGCGCTCGTCCGGCATCGTCGGCGACTTCGACTCCCATCGCGCGACCGAGCGCTGGACACTCGCTACCTGCGGCAGCCTGGGCATGTCCAGGCCCTGAGCGATCTGCGTCAGAGCCCGTGCCATGTCGGCCAGGGACAGGCCCCGCCGACCCTCAGCCTCTTCAGCGCCGCCGCGCCCGCGGTTGAGTTGTCCATTCCGTCATCGTGACGCAGACCGGCGCTAGACGGGGATGATCAGCCGCGGCTTCCCCTGATCTGCTGTGTAGTTGATGGTTTGCCACGTACCCGATGACGGCTCAGTCGCGTGAGGAAACCCAATCGTCAGTGCGGACCGATCGACCATCCATCGGTTCCGTGCGTGGTACGCCTTGACGGACAGATGAGGAGCTCCGAGTTCAACGATCTCCTTGATGCGGTTGCCCTTGCGGGCACGGGAGATGGCCTGCTGAGCCTCTTCCGGCTGCTGGGCAGCTGTGCCCGGAACGACGATCGTGATGTCCGCGGATGTACTGTCCGCCAGCCACAGCAAGGTCCATGAATCAATTCCCTTCGCACCACCGATGTAGAAGGTGCTGTGCATGAATGCACCGAGGTACGTGGCGAAGAGCGCCATGTACTCGTCTCGCGGCCGGTGATCCGTTGACCGAGTGCCCGTGATCGCCACGGCGTGCGTGATCAACTCCGTGTCATAGGTTGTCGTCTCCCGTCAGGCTCCCACGCTTGGGACTGTCAGTGCGTGGACACCTACAAGGCGAACAGCGATACGCGCGGATCCAGGATGCTTCCGGACCCTGACTACCTCTCGCAGGCCCAGCAGCGCGGCACACACTGCGTGTGGTGCGATGTCACCCTGACCCCGCACACGGCGGTGAGCCTTGGTCCGAGGCATAGGGGCGGTCACGATTGCACCACTGTCTGGTTCCCCCGCTGTTGCAACGCCTGCGGGAAGCGAGCGGCATCATGAAGATCTGCTGCCGCTGCCAGGAAGTCATCATCGGCGAGGCCGAGGTGGTCGGCGACGGCTTCTCGATGAGCGGAGCACGGGCCAATGTCCACGCCCATCCGGGATGCGCCCCGTCCACGGCCTCTCGGGCAGATGGAGTTCCCCCAAGCTCGCCAGAGCATGACTCGGGCGCACGTCGATCATGAGTGCTGCGACCCGACTGGGTTCCAGTACCCCGTACCGCTCACCGGAGTGCAGGGCTGCAAGCAGCGGATGGCCCGACGCACACCGGCTCTGCCACGGCGAACAGATCATCCGCATCAGTCCCGGCGAGACACCGGTCGAGTACCTGCGTTGCGCGTGCAGCTGCCACCGTGAAGGATGCCTGCCTGGTGAGTCGGCTTCCGTCGGAGTCGTTCTCCCTCCCGGATGAGCAGAGAGGCACGTCGGGATGAACGTATTCCACTCCTGGGACTCGGTGAAGCGCGAGATCTTCGATGCCGAGGATCTCGATGCGATCGAGTTCGGCGCCCGGCAGTTGGTCGCTGAATCGCGTGCGCAACGGCTCGTCGGGATTCGCCAGGAACATGGGGCTGTCAACAACCACCCACCCGCACCGGCAGCGACTTCAGACCGTTGATGAAGTTCGACACCAGGCGCCCCGGTGAACCCGCGGATTCGAGCGATGGCGGAAGACGGCGGCACGTCTCCTCGTACAGGGCCCGCAGTTGCAGCCGCGCGAAGTGCGCGCCCAGGCATACATGCGGGCCGTCGCCGAAGGAGACGTGGGGGTTCGGGGTGCGGGTGAGGTCCAGGGTGAACGGGTCGGGGAAGACGCGTTCGTCGTGGTTGGCGGAGGCGTGGAAGACGACCACCTTGTCGCCGGTGCGGATGCGGGTGCCCGCCAGCACCGTGTCCTCGCGGGCCGTTCTGCGGAAAGTCAGGACCGGCGGGTGGCGGCGGAGGAGTTCGTCCACGGCCGTCGCGGACCCCACCTCGCCGTTGCGCAGGCGGCCGTACGCCTCGGGGTTCTCGACCAGGAGGTGCAGGCCGCCGGGGGCCGCGCTGCGTACGGTGTCGTTTCCGGCGATCACCAGCAGGAAGAAGAACATCTCCAGCTCTGGGGCGGTCAGTTCGGGGTCCGTGGCCAGGGACGTCATGACGTCGTCGGCCGGGTGGCGGCGCTTGTGGGCGGCCAGGGCGTGGGCGTAGTCGAACATGTCGCGCAGGGCGGAAGGGGAGCGGGGGTTGACCGGTTTGCCGTCCGGGCCGAGTCGTGGCGTTCCGGCCTCGTCGGGGTCCTGGTAGCCGATGACGCGTCGGGTCCAGTGGAGGAGCAGCGCGCGGTCGGTGTCCGGTACGCCGAGCAGGTCGGTGAGGTTGAGCAGGGCGTAGTCGTCGGTGACCTGGGTGACGAGGTCGCAGGTGCCGTCGCCGGACCGTGCCTCGGTGACCGCGCGGGTGAGCAGGGAGCGGGCGCGTTCACGGACGCCCGTCCCGAAGCGGTCGATGCGCTTCGGGGTGAAGGCGCGGCTGACGAGTACGCGCAGTCGTCGGTGGTGCGGTGGGTCCTGGTTGAGCATCATGCGGCGGATGAACGGGAGGTCGGCGGGGTCCGGGTCGCGGATCTGGGTGGCGCCCAGGTACGAGGAGTACGTCGAGGAGTCCTTCAGGACCCGGACCACGTCCTCGTGCCGGGTGACCGCCCAGAAGCCGGGGCCCGCCGGCCAGCCGAGCACCTCCGGCTCCTCCTGCCACGCCACGGGGTGGTGGTCGCGCAGGTGGCGGTAGTGGTCGTGGGGGATGCCCTGCCCGTACTGCCTGGGGTCGAAGACGTCCGGCACGGGCACGGAGCCGGAGCCGGTCATGCCTGCGCCTCGCCGTCCTCCGCGTCCGCGTCCACGTCCGCCCGCAGGAAGTCCTCCATCACGCGGATCAGGTCGAGCGGGGCCTCGTCCATCGCATAGTGGCCGCACGCGGGCAGCTCCACCAGTTCGGCCCGGGGGAACCAGCGCATCCAGGTGGCGCGCTGCAACTCGGCGGAGAGGGCCGGGTCCAGCGCGCCCACGACGGCGAGGGCGGGCACAGGTGAGCCTTCGACCTGGTCGTGGAAGTCCTCGCCCGCCCAGGAATCCAGCCAGGCCCGGAACGCCTTGGCGTCGCTGCGTTCGACCGAGCGGCGCACCATGCGGTCCAGCCAGCCCGCGGGTCGCCGGCCTCCGGTGGTGGTGTCGAGGATGATCCGCCGGTTCTGCGGGGTGTGCGCCGCCGCGGCGAAGAGTTCCCACTGCTCGGGCGGAAGGGGCAGGCCGGACGCGGGGACGGGCGAGACCCCGACGATCCTGCGCACCCGCTCCGGCGCGGCGGCCAGCGTCCGCTGGATGACCGAGCCGCCCATCGAGTGACCGACCAGCGAGAACCGATCCCAGCCCAGCCGGTCGGCCAGCGCGAGCACGTCCTCGGCCCCCTCGGCCGTGGTGTACGAGCCACCCGCGTCCCGCGCCTCGCCGTACCCCCGCAGGTCCACCACCGCGTACTGGAACGCACCGAGGTCGAGGTCCGGCAGCACAGGGGCGTACGCGGAGCGGTCGGCGAGCCAGCCGTGCACCGCGATCACCTTGTGCGGGCCGTCGCCGTGCAGCTCGTGGGGCAGAACAGGCAATGCGGTCACACTGACTCCCGTCGCTGTACGGAGAGGACCGGCCGGTCGGCTACCGGCCTCGGCCACGGTCGTGCCAACTCCGGGCCGACGCAAGGGACCGCGCCAAACACCCTCTGCCTTGCCATAGAAACCCAGACTTCTCCTAGTTGATGTATTAGATTGGTGTCATGAGCGACGACACCACTTACGGGGTGGGCGAGGGCCCCACCGCCAACGTCTCCGTCAGCCTGCACTCGGGCAATATCGCGGCCGTCCGTGCGCGCGTAGGGAAGCGAGGCTTCTCCGCCTACGTCGACGCAGCCGTGCAGCGTCAGATCGAGCGGGACAACCTCGCCGAGCTGACCAACGCGCACGAGGCGGAACACGGTGCATTGAGTCATACGGAGATCGATGCCGCCCGAGCGCTTCTGCGAGGCGACGCCGATGATGCGCGGAACGCCGCCTGATGGCTCGGGCCGGAACGCTCGTGCTGGACAGTGAGGGTCTGTCCAAGGTCGTGGCTGATGACCGGCAGGTCATGACGCTGCTCCGTGGAGCGGAGCAGGAGGACATGAGGGTGGTCGTCAGCGTTCTCAACCTCATCGAGGCCCACCATCGGAAGGTGAACACCGCCCGGTTCAACTGGGTGGTGTCCAGGCTGACGGTCGAGCCCGTGAGCGAGGAGATCGGGCGCTCGGCCATGAAACTGCTGACGGATGCCGGGCTGCACGGGCATAAGTACGCCATCGACGCCGTCGTGGGGGCGACTGCGTTGTTGATGCCGAAACCGGCGGTAGTCCTCACCTCGGACCCCGAGGATCTGGGGCTGCTGTGCGGGGACCGGGTGCGAATCGTCAAGGTCTGAGCGGCAGGCTCCGCGAGGTGTCGCGCCTCACGCCAGCAGCTCCAGATACGGGCCGAACTCCGACGCCAGGGTCAGCCGGCCCAGCTTCTGGTACTCGCGCTGGATCGCGTGGATCAGCGTCGGCATCGTCACCGGCTCGCCCGTGTCCGCCGCCAGGTACGCGGACGTCACCGCGATCGAGCGGATGTTGCCGCCCGCCAGCTCGAAGTTCTCCGCGCAGAAGGCGAGGTCCAGGTCCTTGCCCCGGGGGAGTACCGGGCCCAGGCAGCGCTCCCAGAGGACGAGGCGCTGTTCGGGGTCCGGGACCGGGAAGTCGATGACCAGGTCCAGGCGGCGGGTGAAGGCGTCATCCAGGTTGGCGCGGAGGTTCGTGGCGAGGATGGCCAGGCCGTCGAAGGACTCCATGCGCTGGAGGAGGTACGCGCTCTCGACGTTCGCGTAGCGGTCGTGGGCGTCCTTCACGTCGGAGCGCTTGCCGAAGATCGCGTCCGCCTCGTCGAAGAGGAGAACGCCGTTCACGCCTGCGGCTTCCGAGAAGATGCGCTCCAGGTTCTTCTCCGTCTCGCCCACGTACTTGTCGATCACCGTCGCCAGGTCGACCGTGTAGAGGTCCAGGCCCAGGTCCGCGGCGATGACCTCCGCCGACATCGTCTTGCCGGTGCCCGAGTCGCCCGCGAAGAGGGCGGAGACGCCCCGTCCCCGCCCGCCGCCGGGGCGCATGCCCCACTCCCCCAGGACCCGGTCACGATGCCGTGCGCGGGCGGTGAGTTCGCGGAGCTGGGCGTGGGTGTCGGGCGGGAGGACCAGGTCTTCCCAGGTGACGGTGGGTTCGATGCGGCGGGCCAGGCGGTCCAGGCCCGCCGCGTTCTGGGCGCGGGCGCCCTGGCGGACGTGGTCGGGGGTGAGGGTGCCGCCGTCCAGGTGGGTGGTCTGGGCGGCGCCCCGGGCGGCCCGGGTGATCTGTTCCGGGGTGAGGAGGAACGGCGAGAGCAGCCGGTCCACGTCGATGGTCTCGGGGACGGGGGCGTCGTACGCGTCGGTCCAGAGGGCCGCTCTGGTCGAGGGTTCCACGCGCGGGGCGTGCAGGAGCAGGGGCGGGGCGGCGGACCAGGACGCGTCCCAGGGGGCCCTGCCCACCAGGATCGTGGGAACCGGGGTGCCGGTGAGCAGCCGGAGGAGCTCCGGGTGTTCGCGGGAGACCGCGTCGAGGGGGGCACAGACCACGCCCGCTCCGGTCAGCCGGGCCTCCCGGACCAGGGAGCGGACCGCCTCGGCGGGTGACGGGTCCTCGGCCAGCCGCGCCAGGTCCAGCCCCAGGACCCGGTGGCCCGCACGGGTCAGCGCGGAGGCCGCGAGGGCCGTGCCCGCGCCGCCCTGGTCCTCGCGGAGGTAGGCCAGCGAGGCGCCGTGGGCGAGCGCCCCGGCGAGCGGGGCCGGGTCGCCGACGCCCGGGACGGCGTGCCAGGGGGCGAGGAGGTCGGCCAGCCGGGGGTCGGGGGTGTCGTCGCCCAGCAGGTGAGCGGTGACCCGGTCGGGGACGCGCAGCGCCCGGGTCAGGAACGGCCGGTCCAGGTCCTCGACCAGGAGGAGGCGGCCCTCGCGGAGCGGGGCACGGGCCGACAGCCGGCCGCGCGCCACCTGGTCGGCGGGGGACAGCCCGCACAGGCCCAGGGCCAGGCCGATGGACGGACGGCGGCGGGTGACGTCGTCGTTCAGGTAGCCGTAGAACGCCTCGAAGCGGTCGTCGAGATCCGGTACGAGCGAGATGAGGAGGATCTCGACGTCGAGATCGGTGAGGCCGAACTCGCCTGCCAGGGACGTGAGTCTGGACCGTTCCGCCGGTGCTTCGCCGGAGTCCGGCGCCTCCCCGGAGTCCGGCACGGGGTGTGGGAAGGCGCGGGCCTCGGTCTCGTCCAGCAGACGGGCGATGTTCTCGTCCGTGAGGTAGAGGCCGCGGAAGGCGTCGTCCGGGTCCGGATCGGTGAGCTGCCGGGCCTCGACCGCCCGTCGGATGCGCTGCTCCACCGCCACCGCGCGGGCGAGGAGATGGCGCAGGTTCGGATCACCCGCGGTGGTCATTCGGCGCTGTCCTCCGTACGGGCCTTCCGGTCTTCCGTGCGAGCGTCCCGGGCCTTCCGGGTTTCCGTGCGGGTGTCCCGGGCCTTCCGGGTCTCCGTGATGCGCAGGGACAGACCGCGTCGCCGTTCCGCGTCGGGGATGCGCGAGGCAGCGCCCCCGCCCGGCCGCCCCGGACGGCCGCCGTACACCGGGAGGCCCGCGCGCCCCGGCATCGGTTCCGACACCGGCTCGGCCACCTCGGGTACGTCCCCGAAACGGGTCCGCAGCCCCTCGTCCCCGACCGGCGGCCCGACCACATAGCTCGGCGACGCCGTCACCGGCACGCTGACGACCAGGTCGAGCGAGGGCTTCAGCTCCCCGCCCAGCGCGCTCCAGACGTCGGCGAACGAGCGGTCCTCCGGCGGCGGCAGCGCGATCGACATCGGTACGGGCGCCCCGATCTCGGCCAGGGTGCCCGCCAGCCGCTCCGGCGGCAGCGCCTCGTAACGCAGCAGGCAGCCGAGCAGCGAGGAGAGCAGCCGGTGCTCGTCCTCCGGGCGCTTCGTCCATGCCGTGATCAGGTACGACAGCTTGAAGAACCGGGGCGGGCGGCGGCGCGCGACGATCGTGCCGCGCTCGTCGTAGTCGTTGTGCAGCCCCCGCTCGCGCCTGCGCATGTCCTCGCGGATGTCGTAGAGATACAGGTTGACCATGGGCGCGTTGACCTTCGCCGCCCATTCCCGGGTCGGGGCGTCGAAGACCACCGCGATCTGGCCGCCTTCGAGTACCTCCGCCCTGATCAGAGCCCGCAGTACGTCGTCGACCTCGTGGATCACCTGATCACTCCCATGCGGTCACCGGCACTCATGCGCGGCCCGCGAAGTCCGGTGGCTGGAGATTCCGCTGCACCACCAGGACCGGTTTCTTCAGCCGGTCGAGGTCGCGCGAGTCTGCCCTCAGCTCGCGCGGGCCCAGCTTGTCCTTGCGCAGAACCAGGACCTGCACCTCGAAGGTGCCGTCGCGGCCCACCGTGGCGGTGGCTCCCCCGGGGGTGATGCCGGTGTTCCACGTGAAACGTACTGTCGCGCCCGGCGGGTAGTCCTTGCCGCGGGCCAGCACCGGCTGGCCGGGCTTGGCGACCTGCGGGGTGACCGTCAGCGAGGGTTTCAGGACGCGCAGCCGGTCGGTGTCCTGGTTGTTGGCCTTGCGGCGGTCCGGCAGCGTGCCGCGCACGGTGGCCCGTACGTCCCCGGTGATCGCCGCACGGTACGTCGCGGCCTGGGTCACCTCGATGCGGCCGCCGGCCGGGATGGTGCACGGTTTCGCCGTCGTGCAGCGGGTCAGGGCGGGCAGACTGCGGTCCTTCCCCTTGGGCGGCTTCGGCCAGGCGGAACCGATGACCACTCCGGTCGCCGGGTCCGGACCGGCGTTGGTGACGACGAAGCGGGCACGGGCCGGGCGGCCGGTATACGTACGGTCCGGGCTGACATCGACCTTCATCGCCACATCCGCCGAGGGCGGTACGGGGGCCTCCAGGACCTCGATCTGTGCCGTGTCCGTCCCCGTATTGCCCGCCGAGTCGGTCGCCGAGCAGGTCACCGTGGTGCGGCCGACCGGGAAGAGCGAACCGGAGGCAGGGGTGCAGGTCAGCGGGAGTGTGCCGTCGGTGACGTCCTGGGCGGTGGCGGCGTACGTCACGCGCGCGCCCTTCTTGTCCTTGGCCCGGACGGTCAGATCGTCCACGGTGACGACGGGCGCGTCGATGTCGTTCACGTCGATGTTGATCTGTTCCTGGAAGTCCGGGTCGGCCGCCGCGGCCGGCCCGATCGTTTCCGCACCCGGGACCTGGGTGCCCATCAGGAACTGGACGGTGCAGCTCAGCCGGGTGCCCTGGGGTGCGTCCGTGGAGACGTCGATGTTCTCCGCGAAATGCGCGGTGTCGCCGCTGGTGAGCTGCTGGGTGGGCGGGTCGAGGCTGACGGAGAGATGCGGATCGCAGTTGTCCAGGCGGTAGCCGACGGAGGTGGGAAGGTTGTTGAAGCCCTCGATGATGGCTTCGGTCACTCCGTCCCCCGGAATTCCGTTGAGCATGCGGCCGTTGGTTGCCGCGGTGATCCGTTTGGCCTGGTCGGGCTCGTGGTACGGGTCCTGGTACGTGTCGCTCGAGTATCCGAAGCCGTTGAGCCCGTCGCCGTCCTCGGTGGTCACGTCGACGGCGATGACGCGCACACCCTTGTCCTGGAGCGCGAACACCGCTTCCTCGTAAGGGACCTTGTTGCTGGGGTTGTGGCTCGACGCGTCACCGACCAGGACGACCACCGGGCTGGCGCCGTCCCGGAAGACGGTTCCGCCGTCCGCACCGTTGGCCACCTTCCACAGCGCGTAGATCCAATCCTCGGACGGGCCTTTGCTCCGGTAGCCGCGGGAAGTCTTCAGCTGGTCGACACCGTTCTTCTGTACGTCGTCCAGGTTTGTCGTCAGCCCTTGGAGGACAGCGAACTCCGCCGTCGGATCGTCCTTCTCGTCACCATAGGTGGCCACCGCGAAACGGGAGTCCGGCTGCTGTCCACGGACCTTCGTCGTGATGTCCTTCAAACCCTTCTGTACATCGCCGATCGGTTTGCCCATGCTCCCGGTGCCGTCCACCAGCAGCACCACATCGGGTTTCGGCGGAATGGCGGGCGTACGCACCTGCTTGTCCACCCCCGTGGAACCACCGGGGTCGACCGCGTCGGTGAACTCGGCGGGGGTGACCCAGGGTTCGGGCACCGACACCGCCGGCGCACCGGACGTCACGGCGGAACCGGGGGCGACGCCGCTGACCACGAGAAGAAGGGCGAGGGCCGGGATCCGGAGCGCGGTGAGGGTGCGGCGCGAGGCGGACGGCGCCGGCCGGGGCGGCCCGTCCGGCCGCGACCATAACGCCGGCAACGCCCGCGGAAGTCGCTGGAACCAGCGCACGGAAGTCCTCCCCCACCCTCGCCCGATCGGCACACCGGACGTCAGGGTCCTGCACCGGCGGCGGACGCACAGCGGTACGGGAGTCACACCCCCGGGAAGGCCCAGCTGCCCGAAAGGGCAGCGGGGGATCCACCGAAGTGCCGCAGGCGCACAGGCCGCGCACGGCGCTGTCGTACGCGCACAGGCCGCGCACGGCAGCGCCGTACGCACGCCCGTGCCGTGAGCCCCCGTACGGGAAGGCTCAGATCAGCCCCTGCCGCATCGCGTACGCCACCGCATGCGACCGGTTCCGCAACTGCAACCTGGTCATCACCGAGTGCAGCACGTTCTTTATGGTGCGCTCGGAATAGGCCAGTTTCGTCGCGATGTCCGCGGTGTCGTACCCCTCCGCGACCAGCCGCAGCACATCCACCTCGCGCGCCGCGAGACCGGTGAAGTGCAGTCCGCGGGGACCGAGCACCTGCCCCTGGAGGCGGCCCACCTCCTCAAGGAGCCTTCCCAGCAGGTCGGAGGGGAGGTGGCCCTCGCCCCGCGCCACCGTCCCTATGACCTGCACCAGATGCTCCGGAGTCGATTCGGAGCGCCTGACCACACCGGCGACACCGCACTCCGCGGCGCTCACCAGCTTCTGCTCGTCGATGTCCGTGGTGACCAGGACGGTACGCGAGGCGCTGGTGCGCTGGATGTGGCGCAGCATCGTCAACACCGCTTCGTCGACCGTGTCCACGACGACGATCACGATCTGAGGGGAGTCGTCACCCTCCCCCCACTCCGTCACACTGACTTCGGGCCGGGTACGTAACTGACTGGCCACGCCCGCTTGCGAGATCGGATCCTGGGCCCTCAATGCGACAGTGATGCGCTCCATGGCAATGCTCCCCCTGGGCAACAGCCGATGGCGTCACGTCGATCACAACCAGCACGGCTGTTTTCGTATGCCTCACTTGTCTGAGGCGGTCAAAAGATGCCCGTGTTTCCTTACAGGGAAACAAAAAAGCCGATCCGGGCACGGAATCTGCCCGGAAGTGTTCCTTCACGGCCGATGTCGACCTTCAGTGGCGAACCTACGGTGCGCCGTATGAGTCTCACGGCAAGCCTCGACGATTCGTCCGTCACCGCCGCACCGGGCGAGGAGACGGCCCTCCCCCTGCGGATCCTCAACTCCGGCAGCACCGTCGAGGAGTACCGCTTCGAGGTGGTCGGCGCCTGTGCCGCCTGGTCGACGGTCGAGCCGGCGACGCTGTCCCTGTATCCGGGCGACTCGCAGACGGTCTCCCTCATGCTGCGTCCGCCCCGGGACTCGACCGTACTCGCGGGGGAGACGCCCTTCGGGATACGGGTGGTGCCCACCAGCGAGCAGGGCGACACGGTGGTGCCCGAGGGGCGGGTGACCGTACTGCCCTTCACCGAGACCACCGCCGAACTCGTACCGCGCAGCTCGCACGGCGCCTGGCGCGGGCGGCACCAACTCGCCGTAGACAACCGGGGGAACGCCCCGGTCACCGTACGGCTGGGAGCCCAGTCGGGTACGGAGCGGGCACGGGTCTCCTTCGCGGCGGACACCCTGCGGATCGCGCCCGGACGGGCGGAGTTCGGGAAGGTGCGGATCCGGCCCGCCAAGCGGGTGTGGCGCGGCATCCCGATCACGCACCCCTTCCAGCTGGTCGCCACCCCGGACGTGGCCGAGGACCAGGCCCCGGTCGCACCGGTGGTCGTGGACGGCTCGTACCAGCAGGAGCCGATCCTGCCGCGCTGGCTCCCCCGGGCGCTGATCACCGCGGCCGTGCTGTTGATCGCGCTGGTGGGGCTCTGGTACGCGCTGCTGCGCCCGGCCGTGAAGTCGGCGGCCCGGGAGGCGGTCACACCGGACGTGGTACGGTCCGCGGCCGCGGCCGACAAGAGCAAGGCGCCCGACAAGGGCTCCTCGGGCGGCCCGAGCTCGGGCGGCGCGAGCTCGGGCGGCGGCGACTCCTCCGGGGCGAACGGCGGCTCGCCGAAGCCCAGCCCCTCACCGAGCCCTCGCGCTTCCTCCGACGCGGGCGCCGCAGCCCCGACCAGTGCGCAGGTGCAGGTCAGGGACTCGGTGGGCGGCGGGTCGAACACCTCGACGGCCCTCCAGGTGCCCGGCGGGCGCACCTTCCAGCTGACCGACATCGTGGTCCAGAACCCGCAGGGCGACGCGGGCACGCTCGTGGTCTCCTCGGGCCGGGACGCGCCCGTGCTCCGGTTGGCGCTGGAGAACTTCCGCGACTCCGACTACCACTTCGTCACGCCGATCCTGGTGCCCGCCGGGGGCAAGGTCACGATGACCGTCGACTGCCGGAAGGTGGGCAAGCCGGTGAACGCGCCCACGCCCTCGCGGTGCTCGGAGTCGCTGTTCCTCGGCGGCACGATGAAGACGGACACGGCGGACTGAGCGACTGACGGATCGGCGCGACGGACCGACGCGACCGGCCGACGGACACGGCGGACGGGCCAGAAGGCGCCGCCCGCCGAAGACCCGTCCACCGTAGGCCCGTCCGTCTGCCGAAGGCCCGCCCGTCCGCCGAGGGCCCATCCGTCGAATGCCGTCACTCGGGCGGAGCCTCTTCCTCCTCCTCGGCGCCCGCCTCCGCCCGCTGCACGAAAGAGCCCTGCACATCGGCCGGTTGCTCGTCCTCGTCCTCCGTCGCGGCCCGCTGCACGGACGCCGCCGGAGCCGGGGCGGGAGCCGAATCCGAAGCGGGAGCCGGAGCCGGGGACGGGTCCGCGAGCACCCGGTCCGCGTTCGCGACGGCCTCCCGCTCGAACCGGTCGGAGGGGTCGCTGACCCGGATCCCGCCCGGCGCCTCCGTACCCTCCACCGGGCCGTTGCGCTGCTGGATCACATGGGTCAGCTCATGGGCCAGCGTGGTGCGGCCCTGCGGCGAGGACGGGTCGTAGGCGTCCCGCTGGAAGACCACGTTGTTGCCGACCGTGTACGCGTGGGCGCCCACGCCCTTCGCGGACTCGTGGGCGGCGGAGTCCGTGTGGATGCGTACGTCGGAGAAGTCCGCGCCCATCCGCCCCTCCAGATCGGCCCGGGTCTCGGTGTCCAGCGGCTGCCCTCCGCCCGACGAGACCACATCGTGCACAGGGGAGCGCTCTTCCTCCTCCTTGCGCTGGAGCATCGACCCCACGGCGCTGTTGCCGACCGCCCGCTGGAGCACGCTCATGCCGCCGGCCCCGACCACATCGGCCCGCCCGGCGGCCGCCGCCCGGAAGAGGTGCGGTGTGTCCGCCGGCTCCCGGCCCTCGGACGCCCTCGACGCGTGCACGGTTTCGTCGTACTCATGCCCGTGTCCGTGATCCCGCTCGTGGTCGTGCTCCTGGTCCCATTCCTGTGCGTGCATCGTCATCTCCCCTGCCCGCGCCCCGGTCGAAGGCGCGTCGTGATGGCCTCACCACTCCACCTTCACGACGCCCCACTGCCCCGTCCAGCCCGGACCCCGCCGGCCGGGGGCAGCCGGTCCTGCCCCTTCGGGCACCCGGTCCGTCCATACGGCAAACGGCTGCACCGGCGGGCAGTGGAGTGGCCGGGCCGCACCGCCGTCGGGATGATCAAAGGCATGACCGAGAGCAACGAGGACCAGCCCGTCACCGTGCGGATCGCCCAGGAGCCGAAGGCGGACGAGCTCCTCGGGCGCAGCCCGCTCGCCGCTCTGGTGGGCATGCTGCTGGACCAGCAGGTGCCGATGGAGTGGGCCTTCTCCGGCCCGTACTCCCTGGCGCAGCGGATGGGCGGGGACGACCTGGACGCTCATGAGATCGCCGCCTACGCCCCGGAGGCGTTCACCGAGCTGTTCACCGCGAAGCCCGCCCTGCACCGCTACCCCGGTTCGATGGCCAAGAGGGTCCAGCAGTTGTGCCAGTACCTGGTGGCGGAGTACGACGGCGACGCGAGCGCGGTGTGGACCGATGTCTCCGACGGGGCGGAGCTGCGGAAACGGCTGAACGCACTGCCCGGCTTCGGCACCCAGAAGGCGCAGATCTTCCTGGCGCTGCTGGGCAAGCAGTTCGGGGTCCGCCCGACGGGCTGGCGAGAGGCGGCGGGTCCGTACGGCGAGGCCGGCTCGCACCGCTCGGTCGCCGACATCACGGGCCCGGAATCGCTCGCCGAGGTCCGCGCGTACAAGCAGCACGCGAAGCAGGCGGCCAAGGCGGCCAAGCGCGCCGCCGAGCAGTAACACCGCCGAGCGACGGCGGCCCCGGGCAAAAGCCGTCCGCAGCGGCCCCCGCCTACCGCCGGCGGCGGGCCGTACCGAAGAGCGACCGCGAGATCTCCCGGCCCAACTGCATCCCGACGGACCGGAGACGGCGTACCCGGCGGCGATCTCCCGGGCCGGCTCCGGCAGAACACCGCCGCCCGTACTGTCGGCCGCGCCTCCGCCCGTACTGCCGCTGCCCGTCAGGCTGTCCGTCAAGCAGTCGCTCGGGGTGTCACTCGGGCTGTCACTCATCGGGGCCCGTTCCGGAATGCCTGTGTTTATGGCGTTCTCGGCAGCATCGCAGTCCCGCCCCATGGCTGCGCCCGGAGGCTCTTGCCCGGTAGGCTTTCCGTGTGATCTTCAAGCGCATCGGAAATGGGCGGCCATATCCCGACCACGGCCGGGAAAGTACCCGGCAGTGGGCGGATGTCGCGCCGCGCCCGGTCCGCCTCGATCAGCTGGTGACCACCAAGGGCAACCTGGACCTCGAAACACTCCTCGCCGAGGATTCGACGTTCTACGGTGACCTGTTCGCGCACGTCGTGAAGTGGCAGGGCGACCTCTATCTGGAGGACGGACTACACCGCGCGGTCCGCGCCGCACTTCAGCAGCGCCAGGTACTGCACGCCCGCGTGCTCGAACTCGGCTGAACGAAGCGGGTTCCGTCCACGGAGCCGCGGTGCTTCCGGACCCGCAGGACCGGCAGGACTGACGAGACCCCACGAGGCCTACGGGCGCTCCGGGGTTCGTTCGGGTGCTTTCGCACTCGGACGGGTGCGATCCATTGATCATTTAGTAGGCATCATCACCGGGCCGCACTACGCTGCGCCCATGAGCATGCTCACTCCCCCCGGCATGGGCGGAAAGTACCGCATCACAGGCGACAAGTACCCGCGGATGCGCCGCCCCCGGCGCCGCGGCAGACTGATCCTCGCTGCCACCGCTTCCGTGGTCGCCCTCGGGCTGGCCGGATGGGGCACGATGCAGCTCATCGACGTCTTCACCGGCGGCGACCGGAAGGCCAGCGCCGCCGACCACAAGACGGACTGCTCCTCCGCGAAGCCGTCCGCGCCCGCGAGGGTGCTGCCGAAGCCCGCGAAGATCACCGTCAACGTCTACAACGCGACGCCGCGCAGCGGGCTCGCCAAGCAGGCCGCCGAGGAGCTGAAGAAGCGCGGCTTCACCATCGGCAAGGTGGGCAACGCCCCGGCCGCGTACGACAAGAAGGTCCCCGGCCCCGGGGTACTGCTGGGCGCCCCTTCGGCCAAGAACGGCTCGTTCCCGGTCCTCGGTACGCAGTTGGTGGGCGCCACCCCGAAGACCGACGCCCGCAGGACGGCGGATGTCGATCTGATTCTCGGTACGAAGTTCAAGACGTTCAACACGCCCCGGTCGGCGGCCGCGGCTCTCGCCGCCCTGACGAAGCCGGCCCCCGCACCGTCGTCCTGCTGACGGCTGCGGGCACCCCTCGTCCGGGTGAAGGTGAGAAGGAAGTCTCCCGTCCGCCGCTCGATCGCGCAGTGCCCCGGCCGGGAAACGGAATCCCGGCCGGGGCACTGGTACCTGTCCGGCCTCGACCGGCCGGACAGTCCTGCTAGTCGACCGTGCCGTACATCCGGTCGCCCGCGTCACCGAGTCCCGGGACGATGTAGCCGTTCTCGTTGAGCCGCTCGTCGACCGAGGCGGTGACGACGGTCACCGGCGTGCCGGCCAGCTCGCGTTCCATCACCTCGACGCCCTCGGGCGCCGCCAGCAGCACGACCGCGGTGACATCGTCCGCACCGCGCTCGATCAGCTCCCGGATGGCCGCGACCAGCGTGCCGCCGGTGGCCAGCATCGGGTCCAGGACGTACACCTGGCGGCCCGAAAGGTCCTCCGGCATCCGGGTGGCATACGTCTCCGCCTTGAGCGTCTCCTCGTTGCGGATCATGCCCAGGAAGCCGACCTCGGCGGTCGGCAGCAGCCGCACCATGCCGTCGAGCATGCCGAGACCGGCCCGCAGGATCGGCACGACCAGCGGCCGAGGGTGCGACAGCTTCACACCGGTCGTCGGTGTGACCGGGGTCTCGATTTCGACCTGTTCGGTGCGCACATCCCGGGTGGCCTCGTAGGCGAGCAGGGTGACCAGCTCGTCGGCGAGCCGCCGGAATGTCGGGGAGTCGGTGCGCTTGTCGCGCAGGGTGGTGAGTTTGTGCGCGACCAGTGGGTGGTCGACGACGTGGATCCGCATGGGTTCAACAGTAACCGTGCCTCCCGCACCCGTGCGCTGGCATCAACCGCATGTTCGGGGGGAAGGTGGGGGCATACGGACCCAGCCTTGGGGTGATGAGCCGATGCCGGACGGCGAAAAGCGGAAGCGGGACCAGCCGGTCCCGCAGGAAGCGGAGGTCCAGCAGGACCCGGAGGAGAGCGACGCGGCACGCCGCAGGCGGCGCGCCCAGTTCCTGCGCGAGCTCCACGAGGCGAAAGCGCTCCGCGACCGGGTGCAGCCCCGCCGCGCGAGGGCGGCCCGGATGCGCCAGGCCATGCGCATGCGCACCTTCCGCTGGTAGCCGGACGGCCCTCCGGCATCCCCCTGGTGGCGGTGTCCAGGAGAACTGATGGCCGACGCAACGGCCGAACTCCTCTCGCGGAGCCGTTGTTTCTGCCACGATTCCGATGGGCGGGACCCAGGACAGCCGGACCACCGGCTGCCCTCCCGCCGGACCGACACCCCTATGACCAGTGGGAGAGTCACGGTGTACTTCGCCGCACTGCTCGCGCGCACCGAAGACGGGTGGGAAGCGAGCGACACGGAAATCGACGATGTGGAGACCCTGTCCGACCTGACGGACCTGGCCCGTGAGGCCTCGGTGGACGAGGACACGGTGCTCGTCTTCATCGAACAGGAGGACGCCTGGTTCGGCGTCGTCCGGGTGGACGGTGAGGACGACCCCCGTATCTTCATCTCGGACGCCACCGCCGCCGCCCGCTCCTCGTACGGCGAGATCCTGCTCACCGACGAACTGCTCGGCCGCGAACCCGGGGCCGAGGACACGATTGCCGCCCTCGAAGAGCTCGTCGGCCTCGACGGCACGGAGGACGGCGACCCGGACACGACCCCCGACAACGACACCGACACAGACACAGACACAGACACCGACGACGATGACGACGGACTCGACGCCGACGCCGTACCGGCCGGCCCGCTCGGCGACACCCGGATCCTGGCCGATCTCGGGCTCCCCGAAGCCGAGCTGCTGATGCTGCGCACGGACGCCATGGCGGAGATCGCGGACGCGCTGGGCGCGGCCGAGGTCCTGGAGGCCGTCCGTTAGGGTCCGCGGGTGAGCGAACCACCGCACCCGCAAGGACCGCCGGAACCGTACGACCCCGTGCGAGAACCGTGGCGGGCGCACATGCGCCGCGCCCTGGCCGAGGCCGATCTGGCGGCGCTGGCCGGCGATGTGCCGGTCGGCGCCGTCGTGCTCGGCCCGGACGGCGCCCTCCTCGCCACGGGCCACAACGAACGCGAGGCGACCGGCGACCCGACCGCCCACGCCGAGGTCCTCGCCCTGCGCAGGGCCGCAGCCGCTCTCGGCCGGTGGCGGCTGACCGGCTGCACCCTGGTCGTCACCCTGGAGCCCTGCACGATGTGCGCGGGCGCCCTGGTGCAGTCCCGCGTGGACCGGGTGGTCTATGGGGCCCGCGACGAGAAGGCGGGCGCGGCGGGCTCCCTCTGGGACGTCGTACGCGACCGTCGGCTCAACCACCGCCCCGAGGTCGTCCAGGGCGTCCTGGAGGACGTCTGCGCCGACCGCCTGACGGCCTTCTTCCGCACCCGCTGAGAACCGATTTCTGCCCACGGCCCGCAATGGTCTAAGCTCTCTCTCGGTAGCGTGTCCGAGCGGCCGAAGGAGCTCGCCTCGAAAGCGAGTGTGGGGAAACTCACCGAGGGTTCAAATCCCTCCGCTACCGCCATCGACGCCCTCCCGAACTGCGGAAACGCAGACCGGGAGGGCGTTCGCTTTTCCCAGGACCGCGCCATGCCGGAGCGGTCCGGAGGTGCCTTGCACACGACTGTGGCCCCGATACGACGGATGTCGTGCCGGGGCCACAGTTCACCCACGCTCAGGTCGGGGGAAGCGGCATCGGGGGGACAAGCCGCTTCCCCCGGTGAGAACGGGGCCTCCGGTCCTCGTCGCGGTCAGGGGGGTGACCTGCGGCGGGGACCCCACAATGGGGGCCCGTTCCGAGCCCCTCGGATTCCTGCCGTATCCGCCGGGCTCACCGTCCATCCTGCTCCTGCTCAGGGGCCGTACGGGCGGGCAAAGGGCCTCGATCGCCGGGTCCTTGGTCCCTAAAGGCCGTGTGAGTGGTCGGAAACCTCCCAAGGAGGCGGCCATACGTGCGGATAGAATCGCCCGACTGCACAGGAGATCGAAACAGGGGATCGAAGGGGAGGCAGGGGCTGTGGTGCAAGCGAAGAAGATAGCTCTCTACGTGATATTCGTCTTCGTGGCGTACACGATCATCACCTCCCCGGCCCGGGCGGCTGATCTCGTCCAGGTAGGGTTCGAGGGCGTTTCGAGTGCCGCACAGGGCGTCGGCGACTTCATGTCCGAGCTCGTGAAGTAGGAGTACACCGTGATCCGCCATCTGGTCCTGTTCAAGCTGAACGACGGCGTCGAACGGGACGACCCGCGGGTCGTCGCCGGGGCGGAGGCCTTCCGGAAGCTGGAGGGGCAGATCCCCGAACTGGAGTTCTGGGAGTGCGCCTGGAACATCACCGACCGGCCGATCGCGTACGACTTCGCCATCAACTCCGCCGTCGCCGACCAGGACGCCCTGAAGCGGTACATCGAGCACCCCGCTCATCAGGCCGCCGCCGGGCAGTGGCGTGAATTCGCCAGCTGGGTGATCGCCGACTACCCGTTCTGATCCGGACGGCCTCCAGGCCCCTCGCCATCATGGTGAGGGGCTTTTTTGGTGTTTAAACCAAGTTGACCCCAACACGGCGCTATACGGTGCTTGCACACAGTGGACATGTCTTGTGATGCTATGACCGCTTTTGACGGATGAGTTGACCAAAGTTGACTGCAAAGGGGTGGCCTCATCGTGCCGGCCAGTACAGCGCCTCAAGTGCCTCCCCAGTCCGTCCAGACCGAGGCGCCCGACAGTACGACGACACCCGCCAGGACCCGGGGCGCGGACACCAGGGCGCTCACCCAGGTGCTTTTCGGACAGCTCAAGAACCTGGAGCCGGGAACCTCCGAACACGGCCGGGTACGGGCTGCCCTCATCGAGGCGAACCTCCCGCTGGTGCGGTACGCCGCGGCACGGTTCCGCAGCCGCAACGAACCGATGGAGGACGTCGTCCAGGTCGGCACGATCGGCCTGATCAACGCCATCGACCGGTTCGACCCCGAACGCGGCGTCCAGTTCCCGACGTTCGCGATGCCCACCGTCGTCGGCGAGATCAAGCGGTACTTCCGGGACAACGTACGGACCGTCCACGTGCCCCGGCGGCTGCACGAGCTGTGGGTCCAGGTCACCGGCGCCACCGAGGACCTGACGACCGCTCACGGCCGTTCACCGACCACCGCGGAGATCGCCGAGCGGCTGAGGATCTCCGAGGACGAGGTGCTCGCCTGCATCGAGGCCGGCCGCTCGTACCACGCGACCTCGCTGGAGGCCGCCCAGGAGGGCGACGGGCTGCCCGGACTGCTGGACCGGCTCGGCTACGAGGACCCGGCGCTCGCCGGGGTCGAGCACCGCGACCTCGTCCGGCATCTGCTCGTACAGCTGCCCGAGCGCGAGCAGCGCATCCTTCTGCTGCGCTACTACAGCAATCTGACGCAGTCCCAGATCAGTGCCGAACTGGGGGTCTCCCAGATGCATGTGTCAAGGCTGTTGGCCCGAAGCTTCGCCCGACTCCGATCCGCAAACAGGATCGAGGCCTAACCGGATCGGGTAGAGCGCTCGACGTCCGTTTCGCGCGACCCAAATGCCTCGCACCCCCTGTTAACTGCGCAGACTCCACAAAGACTTGTCGACATGTCACTACAGCGTGTTGCCGACATGTGACATTCTGCGGAAACCGCGTTTGCCGTGGCCTCGCCTCCGGTATTCAGGTGGAGGCTGCGTTCCTCCGATGGTCGCGGCTCAACGCGACCGTCCGCGACCTCAAGGGGGTGGCATGTCCGCAGAACAGGGCAGCTCGAAGGTGCTCACGCTCACGAAGAGCGAACCCGCACCCGTTGTGCTCACCGGCTCGTCGGAAACCATCGACACCCGCACTCTGTCCCGCTCCCTGTTCCTGCGGCTCGCCGCGCTGGGGCCGGCACCAGGCCCCGAAGGAACGGACAGCCCGGAGCGTGCCTATGTACGGGACACACTCATCGAGCTCAACCTCCCGCTGGTGCGGTACGCCGCGGCACGGTTCCGCAGCCGCAACGAACCGATGGAGGACATCGTCCAGGTCGGCACGATCGGCCTGATCAAGGCGATCGACCGGTTCGACTGCGAACGAGGCGTGGAATTCCCGACGTTCGCGATGCCGACCGTCGTCGGCGAGATCAAGCGGTTCTTCCGCGACACCTCGTGGTCGGTGCGTGTACCGCGCCGGCTCCAGGAGCTGCGGCTCGCGCTGACCAAGACCAGTGACGAGCTCGCGCAGAAGCTCGACCGCTCGCCGACCGTGCCCGAGCTGGCCAAGGCGCTCGGGGTCTCCGAGGAGGACGTGGTCGACGGACTGGCCGTCGGCAACGCGTACACCGCCTCCTCGCTGGACTCCCCCTCGCCCGAGGACGACGGCGGCGAGGGCTCCCTCGCGGACCGGCTCGGCTACGAGGACTCGGCACTGGAGGGCGTCGAGTACCGCGAATCGCTCAAGCCCCTGCTGGCCAAGCTCCCGCCGCGCGAGCGCCAGATCATCATGCTGCGGTTCTTCGCCAACATGACCCAGTCGCAGATCGGCGAGGAGGTCGGCATCTCGCAGATGCATGTCTCGCGCCTGCTGACCCGTACGCTCGCCCAGCTCAGGGAAGGGCTCATCGCCGACTGACACCGTGGACTCCCGTACCGGAGCAAGAGGGTTCCGATTTGACGGACCGTCAGCCACACTGGCGCGATGCGACGTCAGATGCTCGGTTCGAACGGCCGCCGGGGCACCGTGATCGCCGCCTCGGCGGTCGTGCTGTGTCTGGGCGGCGTACTGGCCACCTGCGGCAGCGGTGCGGCGGACGAGGGCTATGTGGCGCTCGGCGCGGCGGGGGCGGATCCCGGGAGAGCTCCGACGGGGGCGGTGGCGCCGTCGGGGAAGGTGACGCTGGTCCCGCTGGACCGGGGCGGGAAGGGCCGCGCCCCGGGTGATGACCGTGGTCGTGATTCCGGCGAGGGGCGCCATCCCGGCGCGAGCCGTGATCCCGGCGGCAGTGATGGCGGTGGAGGCCGGTCCCGTGGCTCCGGAGCCACGCCCGGTGCGACTCCCAGGCCGTCCGGCCCGCCCGCCACACCCGGCACACCCGGCCCCGGAGGGGGCTCCACCGGGCCTGTGACCCCCTCGGCGCCCGGATCCGGCACACCCGCCGGGCCCGCCGAGCTGGCGGTGGGCGACCCCGTGCGGGCGGCGGCGGACGAGCGCTGGTGCGAGAAGGTGACCGTGGAGTTCCGGAACACCGGAGGATCACCGGCGCGGGCGGGAACCGTCACCTTCGCCACGCATGTGATCGGCGCGCTGGGGGTCGACTGGGCGACCATCGAGTCGACCGGGCCGCTGCCCGCGCCGATCGACGCGGGAGCGGCGCGGACGGGGACGTACACCGTCTGTGTGGACGCCTGGCGGGTGCCCCTGGGCATGCATGTCGAGACCCGGGACGTCACCGCCGTATTGAAGTGACAGATGGATAAGACCGACCGGCAATTGGGGGGTGGGTGAAGGAGCGGGGCTGGGTGCGTGCAGCTGCAAGGCGGAGGACTGAGGCAACGCGGAGCGTTGTTGATTGACGACAACGCGGCAGATGTGCGTGCCCAGCCCCGCGACGCCGCCCCCCAATTGCCGGTCGGTCTAAGGGCTGTGTGCGGTGACCGGCGGCGCCGGTCAGCCGAGCGCGAGCCAGGCGACCGCCGCGAGGGCGACGACCACCACGACGACGGCGGCGATCACCCCGACCTTCGGTCCGGACGAGGCGGCCGGCTGCTGCCGGCGCTGCGGCTCGCCCTCGTCGACGAAGGCGCGGAACATCTGGGTGCTGCCGGCCGGGTCGTGGTTGCCCTCGGGGCCCTGCGGGGCGTGGGGGTTGTGTGCCATGGGCCAGGACCCTAGCGAACTCGGCCCTGTGGCCCAACCCCCGGGTCGGGGAAGGGCCGAGGCCAGGGCCGGGGGGCCGGTGGAGAAGGGGCCGGTGCGCGGCGGTGGAGCGGGGCCGGACAGCCGGACCGCGAGGGTGCGTCGGGGCGGAACCAGCGGCGTACACAGGTCGGTTGTGAGGTCCAGCGAGGGGCGGGCATGTCAACTCGCCTTTTCCATAAGGAACTTACCGTCCCCCTCGGCTCCGGAACCGCATCCCGCGCACCTTGTGTACTCGCTTCTTCACACAGTCGCCGCCGCCCCGGAGCGGAGTCCCACCGGCCTCGACTGTGGCGCGACACACACCTCGCACCACCCGCACCCCGGACGCTGGGCCTTTGACCCGAGCCGTACACAGCCTTTTGCTTTCCTTTACTTCTGCAAGCTCCTTTTCGTTTGCCTGCAGCAACCAACGGCTTCTATGGTTGCCCTAAGCAACAAGATGAACCGGTGAGATGTCTGGGGGGTCCCGTGGCCGCACGGAGTCAGTACGAAGAACTGGCCCGGCAGCTCAGCGCCGTCGGGGCCGTCAAGCGGGGTCTCGCCCGGATCCTGCCCGCCGAGTGTCCGGCGGGCTCCGCCGCCGTACTGTCTCTTCTCAGGCAGCACGGTGAGATGCGGATCAGCCGACTGGCCGAGCTGCTGGACGTCGACATGTCGGTGACCAGCCGTCATGTCGCCCATGTGGCCGAGCGTGGCTGGATCGAACGGTCCCCGGATCCGGCGGACAAGCGGTCCCGCATCCTGCGGCTGACCCCCGACGGACGTGACGTACTCGGCGACCTGAACCGGCGGACCACCGAGATGTTCGCCCACAGCCTCTCCGACTGGTCGGACGACGAGGTCGGACAGCTGAACACGCTGTTGGCCCGGCTGCGCGACAGTTTCGCCTGTCGCGGGCCCAGCGGGTGCGGTCCCGGAAAGCACAGCGGCGACTGCCGTTCCCGGCATGCCGACAGCGACAACGACTCGCACACCCGTACACCCGTGTAACAGAAGCAAAGACAAGGACTTAAATGGCTACGACCACACCAACCGGTGTGCGGGGCGGCCACGCCAAGCACGGGGGATCCTCCGATCCCTCGTCCGGCGCGCCGATGACACACCGGCAGATCATGGAGGCACTGGCCGGGCTGATGCTCGGCATGTTCGTCGCGATCCTGTCGTCGACGGTCGTCTCGAACGCACTGCCCGAGATCATCTCCGACCTCGGCGGCGGTCAGAGCGCCTACACCTGGGTCGTCACGGCCTCGCTGCTGGCGATGACCGCCACCACCCCCCTGTGGGGCAAGCTCTCCGACCTGTTCAGCAAGAAGCTGCTGGTCCAGATAGCCCTCGTCATCTACGTCGCCGGCTCGGTCGTAGCCGGTATGTCGACCAGCAGCGGCATGCTGATCGCCTGCCGTATCGTCCAGGGCATCGGCGTCGGCGGTCTTTCCGCCCTCGCGCAGATCGTGATGGCGGCCATGATCGCCCCGCGTGAGCGCGGTCGCTACAGCGGATACATCGGTGCGGTGTTCGCCGTCGCCACCGTCGGTGGTCCGCTGCTCGGCGGTGTCATCACCGACACCAGCTGGATGGGCTGGCGCTGGTGCTTCTACGTCGGTGTGCCGTTCGCCGTCATCGCGCTGATCGTGCTCCAGAAGACGCTGAAGCTCCCGGTCGTGAAGCGTCAGGTCAAGGTCGACTGGTGGGGCGCGTTCTTCATCAGCGCCGCCGTGTCGCTGCTGCTCGTCTGGGTGACCTTCGCGGGCGACAAGTACGACTGGCTGTCCTGGCAGACCGCCGCGATGGTCGTCGGTTCCGTCGTGCTCGGCGCGATCTTCGTCGCCGTCGAGGCCAAGGCCAGCGAGCCGATCATCCCGTTGCGCCTCTTCCGTAACCGCACCATCACGCTGGCCTCGCTGGCCTCGCTGTTCGTCGGTATCGCGATGTTCGCGGGCACCGTCTTCTTCAGCCAGTACTTCCAGCTGGCGCGCGGCAAGTCGCCGACGATGTCGGGCGTCATGACGATCCCGATGATCGCGGGTCTGTTCATCTCCTCGACCGTCTCCGGCCAGATCATCACCAAGACCGGCCGCTGGAAGGCCTGGCTGGTCAGCGGTGGCTTCCTGGTCACCGCCGGGCTCGGCCTGCTGGGCACCCTCCGGTACGACACGGAGTACTGGCACATCGCGGTCTACATGGCCGTCATGGGTCTCGGCATCGGCATGATGATGCAGAACCTGGTGCTCGCCACGCAGAACCAGGTCGCCCCGTCCGACCTCGGCGCGGCCAGCTCCGTCGTCACCTTCTTCCGTTCCCTCGGCGGTGCGATCGGCGTCTCGGCGCTGGGCGCCGTCATGGCGAACCGCGTCACCCACTACGTCAAGGACGGCCTCGCGGAGCTCGGCCCCAAGGGCGCGGCCATGGGTCACAGCGGCACCGGCGGCGGGGGCATCCCCGACCTGGACAAGCTGCCCGCGCCGATCCGTACGGTCGTGGAGAGCGCCTACGGGCACGGTGTCGGCGATGTCTTCCTGTACGCCGCTCCGGCCGCGCTGATCGCCTTCCTGATCACGATCTTCATCAAGGAGGTCGCCCTGAAGAGCAGCGCTGTGAGCGAGGTCCCGGCCACGTCCGAGACCCCCGCCGTCGAGGCGTTCGACGCTCCGGCCACCAACGCCGACGCGCCGGGCTCCGAGGCGACGGCCACGGCCACCGTGGCCGACACCCTGGAGGCCCCGGTCGCCACCCTGCACGGCACGTCCGTGCACGGTGTGGTGCGCGGCGCCGAGGGCGCACCCGTCGCCCGTGCCGCCGTCACGCTGATCTCGCTGGCCGGCCGGCAGCTGGGACGCTCCGTCGCCCAAGCCGACGGCAGCTACGGTCTGGACGCGCCGGGCCCCGGCTCCTACGTCCTGATCGCCTCCGCCGACGGCTTCCAGCCGCAGGCGTCCACGGTGGTCGTCGGTGACGAGCCGCTCGCGTACGACCTCCTGCTCTCCGGTACGAGCGGTCTGGCCGGCGTCGTGCGGGCCGCGGAGTCCACCGCACCGGTGGAGGGCGCCGTGGTCATCGTGACCGATGTGCGCGGCGATGTGCTGGCCACCGGCAAGTCCGGCGAGGCCGGCGAGTTCACCTTCGGTGAGCTCGTGCCCGGTTCGGTGACCGTCGCGGTGAACGCCGCCGGGTTCCGTCCGCTGGCGCTGCCGGTGGAGATCGGCGGCCAGGGCGTCACCCGGGTCGAGGCCGCGCTGCAGTCCGGTGCGCTGGTCCAGGGCACCGTGCGGGCCGGTACCGCGCGGCGACCGCTGCCGGACGCCCGGGTCACACTGGTCGACGCGGCGGGCAATGTGGTCGCCACCTCGACGACCGGGGAGGACGGGGCGTACGCCTTCACCGACCTGGACGCGGGCGAGTACTCGGTCATCGCGACCGGCTACCCGCCGGTGGCGAGCGCGCTGACCGTGGCCGGCCGCGGGGCCGACGGGCACGACATCGAGCTCGCGCACCCCGGCGAGTAAGAGTGCCCGGCAGCGGGCAGCGCGGGTGAAGGAGCGGGGCTGGGGTGCGTGCATCTCAAGGCGGAGGATTGAGCCAACGCGGAGCGTTGGTGATTGACGACAACGCCGCGAGGTGCGTGCCCCAGCCCCGCGACGCCGCGAAGCCTGCTGCCGGACGCTCTCACCACAGACTCCTGGCGGGGCGGCGTTTCGAGCGGAGATGCTGTACCGGCCGGTGGAAATGGGCCCCGGTGGCGGGGACGGCAGGCAGGGGACGGCCTGCCGTCCCCGCCCCGGGGCCCGACTCATTGAGTCATGGAGCAAGGAGAGAGAACGGGATGGGACTTCGCACACATGTACGGACGCGGGACGGCTGGGCGGTCCAGCACGCGGTCGTGACGGTCACCGACATGACCGGCACGCAGGTGCTGCGGGCCACCGCCGACGAGGACGGAGCGGTGCGGACCGACACCCCCCTGGCGGCCGGCGCGTACACGGTGATCGTCACGGCGGTCGGGTACGCCCCCGCCGCCTCCACCGCCCTCGTCACGGCGAGCGGGCGGGTCGAGGCCGGCACGGTGGTGCTGGCCCGCCAGGGCGGTGTGGAGCTGCCGCCGCCGGGTGCCTGGTCGCTGGACCCGGCACACTGCTCGGTGGCCGCGGTCGCGCAGCACCTGGGGATCTCCAGCGTGCACGGCCGGTTCACCGAGTTCAGCGGCCGGATCGAGATCGCGGAGGAGGTCCACCGCTCCCGGGTCGACGCCGTCATCAGCGCGGCGAGCATCGAGACCGGCAACGGCATGCGCGACAAGCACCTGCGTTCGCCCGACTTCCTGGACTCGGACCGGTTCCCGGAGATCACGTACCACTCGAACGGGCTGACCCCGGCGGGCCCGGACCGCTGGCTGGTCCACGGCCAGCTGACGATGCACGGTGTCGTGCGCCCGGTCGACCTGAACCTGAGCTACCTCGGGACGGGCCCGGACCCGTGGGGCGGGGTGCGTGCGGCGTTCAGCGCCACGGCGGAGCTGCGCCGCGAGGACTTCGCCATGAACTACAACCAGGTGGTGCAGGCGGGCATCTCGGCGATCGGTACGACGCTGCGGGTGGAGCTCGACGTCCAGGCCGTGCAGGGTGAGTCCGTGCCGTCGTAGTCTGCGGCCACGGCACCGATATCGCGACGAACACGGCCGTGGAACTCGACGAGTTGCCGGCCTTCGTACGGCCCGGGCACCGGGCGATCCCGCTGACCACCCGGTCCGAAGGCCGCCCCCGGGGTTCCCCGCCGACCTGCGGGGCCGACGACGCGGGCCGGACCGTCGTCCCGGCCTACCCCGAGCGGGCCAGGACCCGCAACGCGAAGCGGGACGAGCGGGTCGGCGTGATCGTGCTGTCCGACGAGATCGAGCAGGGGCAGCGCGTAGCGCTTCGCCGAGGGGCGGCGGCCGGGCGACGGGTGGGTACGGGAGAGGGGGCGGGCGGGATCTCGGCCGTCCCCCCGCCCCTCAGCGGTCCCGCATCGCCTCGATGCCCGCGATCAGCAGGTCCAGGGCGAAGGTGAAGTCCCGGTCGCGCATCTCCTCGACCGTGTCGCCGCCGCGGGCGTCCATCAGGTCCTGCGAGGCCTCCACGATCTCCTTGAGCTGCGGCTGGCTCCGGATGGTGCCCAGCGCCTGCTGGAAGAAATCGTCCTGGCTGACCCCTGACTCCGCGCTGCGCTGTACGAAGTGGGCTTCGATGGTGCCGAATCCGTACACGAACTGGAAGACCGCGGAAAGCGCCCCCGTCTGCTGATGCAGCGGCAGACCCGTCGCCCGGACCACGTCCTGCATGGCGTACGAGAACAGCATCGAGTGGGGGCCCATGTTGAGGAAGTGGCCGGCGAGCGGCGACACCCAGCCATGCCGGACCAGCAATTCCCGGTAGGACATGGCCATTTCGCGCAGTCGGTCGTGCCAGTGCGCGTCCTCGCGAGGGGGCGCGATCTCGCTGTAGACCGAGTCGAGGGCCAGTTCCAGCAGATCGTCCTTGGTGTCCACGTACCAGTAGAGGGACATCGCGGTGACATCCAGCTCGGCGGCGAGCCGGCGCATGGAGAATTTGGCGAGGCCCTCGGCGTCCAGCAGCCGGACGGAAGCCGCGGTGATCCTGTCCCGATCGAGACCTGTCGGCTGGTCCGTCCTGCGAGTGCGCGACGGTGTCCTCCGGTCCAGCCACACGCTGGTCCTGGCGGGGTTCTTCACACGGTCGGCCGCGGACACCATGGCATCTCTCCTCGTCTTGCCAGCGGGACGGACCGGATGCGTACCTGTGCGCACGAAGCGGATTCGTACGGTCCAGTGCGCCCCGCCTCGATGCTATGCCGCTGCCGCTGTCCCGGCCGAGTCGGCCGGAGCAGATTCTGCCCGCTCCGCACGGCGCAGAAGCACTGCTGCCAGCAATCCGCCGACCAGCACCGCGACCGCCCCGAAGAGCTGGCTGGTCTCCAGACCCGAGGCGAAGGCGTCGGTGATCCGGGCCCGCTCCCCGGCGTCGGTCGCCGAGGCGAGCGCGGCGGGCAGCGAAGCCGCCCCGACCGCCGCCGGCACCAGCGACGCGAACCGCGAGCCCAGCACCGCGCCGAGGACGGCGACCCCCAGGCCGTTGCCGAATTCGGCGAGCGTGCCGTTGACCCCGGCGCCCACGCCCGCCTTCTCCGGCGGGATGGCGCTCATGATCGCGTTGGCCATGGCGGGCATGGCGAGCGCGATGCCCGCGCCCATCACGACCAGGCCGAGCAGCATGCCGCCGTAGCCGTCGCCGCCGAGCAGCGCGATCGCGGCGAGTCCCGCGGCCAGCAGGCTCATCCCGGCCGCGATGGTGACCGGCGTGCCCAGCTTGGGCACCAGCCTGGCGCCCAGTCCGGTGAGGTTGAGCGCGACGACGCTCAGCGCCAGCGGAGCCGTGCGCAGACCGGCCTCCAGCGGCTCGTAGCCGAGGACGAACTGGAGCTGCTGGGTGAGCAGGAAGAGCGAGCCGCCCATCCCGAAGGCGACCAGGATCGCGCCCGCGACCGCCCCGACGAACTTCTGGTTCCGGAAGAAGTGCATGTCCAGCATCGGGTACGGGATGTGCAGCTCCCACAGCACGAATCCGGTGAGGACGGCGACCCCGACGAAGGCGGTCAGCAGCACCCGGCCCGATGCCCAGCCGTGCTCCGGGCCGGAGATGATCGCGTACACCACGGATGCCATGCCGATGGTGGAGAGCAGTGCGCCGAGCAGGTCGGGGCGATCGCCGCCGGCGTTCTTGGATTCCGGGACGAGCCGGGCCACGGCGACCAGTCCGATGACCGCGACCGGGATGTTGATCAGGAAGATCGCGCCCCACCAGAAGTGGTCGAGCATAACTCCGCCGATCAGCGGTCCGACGGCGAAGCCGAGCGAGCTGACGGTCGACCAGATACCGATCGCCTTGACCCGCTCGGTCTCGTCGAAGATCTGCACGACGACGGCCAGGGTCGTGGTCATCAGCAGCGCACCGCCGATGCCCATGCCCGCGCGGGCGGCGATCAGCTGCGCGGACGTCTGGGCCAGTCCGGCCACCAGCGAGCCGATGCCGAACAGGGCGAGCCCGGCGATCAGCATCTTCTTGCGGCCGTAGCGGTCGGCGGAGCTGCCGGCCGTGAGCAGCAGACCCGACTGGACCAGCGAGTAGGCGTTGATCATCCACTGCACATCGGCGGTGGAGGCGTCCAGCTCCCGGGTGAGGGAGGGGATCGCGACATTGAGAACGGTGTTGTCGAGCAGCACGGTGAGCTGGGCGAGACAGATGACGCCGAGGATCAGCCAGCGTTGCGGATGGCTCGGCGACGAGAGGTGGTTCTGCTCGGCGGCGGTCGCCGTCATACGGACTCCTGATCCCTTATACGGTGTACGAGTAGCAGGCGTTGTACACCGTAAAGCAGATCCTGTACGGCGTACAACGCATTTCCGCTTTCCGCGCGGTACGGTGCTCGCCGCTGATCCGACAAGGGCTGGAGTGGTATGTCACTGCGTCGTCGTACGGTGGAAGCGCTCGTCGCGGCAGGGCTGTTGGGAACGGCGCTCGCGCCTCCCGCAGCGGCCGCCGGGGAGGGGCAGGGGCGCGCGGTTCCGCTGCGCGTGGCCACGTACAACATCCATGCGGGCGCGGGCATGGACAATGTCTTCGATCTCGACCGGCAGACCGCCGAGCTCCGCTCGCTGGACGCCGATGTGATCGGGCTCCAGGAGGTCGACGTCCACTGGGGCACCCGCAGCGAGTGGCGCAATCTGGCGAGCGAGCTGGCCCAGCGGCTGGACATGCGGGTGTCGTTCGCTCCGGTCTACAGCCTCGACCCGGAGACGCCGGGGGCGCCGCGACGGGAGTTCGGGGTGCGCGGGTCCTCCCCGGCGGAGAGGCCGGCCGCCTCCAGCGCCCTGCCCTGGGCCGCGGTCATCGGCTGCCCGGCGTCCTCGGCCCCGGGCCCTGGGGTGGTGGTCTCCACGACGACGCGCGACGAAGTGACCGCGCCGTCCGCCACCACGGCGCCGAAGGCGCCGACGGGCAGCCCGCGCGCGTCCACGAAGGCCAGCGGGTCGAGACTCTGCGGCACACCGCCGCCGGGCATCGTTCCCCCGCCGGGCGGCTTCGCGGCCCGTACGGCGATGGCGTCCAGCTGGTCGTCGAGCTTGCCGTACATGTAGCTGTGGAAGGCGATGGTGGTGACCGTCCCGATGACCGCGGCGACGACGGCGATCAGCGTGACCGCCGAGACCACCAGCCGGGTCCGCAGCGTCCACGGCCCCCGCCACCGGCGGGGGCGGCTACTCACCTGGCTTGATGAGGTATCCCGCCCCGCGCCGGGTGTGGATCATCGATGACCGTCCCGCGTCGATCTTCTTGCGCAGGTACGAGATGTACAGCTCGACGACGTTCGCCTGCCCGCCGAAGTCGTAGTTCCAGACCCGGTCGAGGATCTGCGCCTTGCTCAGCACCCGCCGCGGATTGCGCATCAGGAAGCGCAGCAGCTCGAACTCGGTCGCGGTGAGATGGATGGACGTCCCGCCCCGGCTCACCTCGTGGCTGTCCTCGTCGAGGACCAGATCGCCGACGACGAGCGTCGACTCGCTGCGCACGGCCGCCGTGCCGGACCGCCTGATCAGCCCGCGCAGCCGCGCCACGACCTCCTCCAGGCTGAACGGCTTGGTCACGTAGTCGTCGCCGCCCGCCGTGAGACCGGCGATCCGGTCCTCCACCGCGTCGCGCGCGGTCAGGAAGAGGACGGGGACCTCGGAGAGCTCCCGCCGCAGTCTGCCGAGCACGGCGAACCCGTCCGTGTCGGGCAGCATCACGTCGAGGATCACCGCGTCGGGCCGGAAGTCGCGCGCCATCCTTACGGCCCCGGCACCGTCCCCGGCGCTGCGCACCTCCCAGCCCTCGTAACGCAGCGCCATGGACAGCAGCTCGGTGAGCGGGGCCTCGTCGTCCACCACCAGCACACGGACGGGGGTGCGGTCCGCCCTCAGCAGTTCGGTACGCCCCTGGGGCGAGGTCGTCGTCGTCATGCCCCAACCCTGTGAGGCTCCCCTGAAAGCGTCCTTACCCGAATCTGTGAATTCCCTGAGAAAGCAGCACCGCCGACGGACCGTCAGCCGGCGTCGAACAAGGCGCTCGCGTTCCCGTAACAGACCGCCCGCAGCCAGTCGTCCCCCAGCTCCAGCCGTTCCAGCGCGTGCAGTTGGTGCGCGTACGGATACGGGATGTTCGGGAAGTCCGTGCCCAGCAGGATCCTGTCCCCGAGCGCGGCGAGCCGCCCCCGCTCGGCCGGCGTGAACGGGGCGAAGTCCTCCGTGAAGTCCGTGAACGCCATCGTCGTGTCGAGCCGCACCCGGGGGTACGTCTCCGCCAGCGCCAGGAACTCCGCGTACTCCGGCGTCCCCATGTGCGCCACGATCAACGGCAGCCGAGGATGCCGGGCGAGCAGCCGGCCGACCGGCTCAGGTCCGGTGTACTTGCCGGGCGCCGGCCCCGAACCGCAGTGCATCACCACCGGAATCCCGGCCTCCGCGAGCAGCCCCCAGACCGGCTCCAGGAGCGGGTCGTTGGCGTCGTACGCACCGACCTGGAGGTGCGACTTGAAGACCCGCGCCCCCGCCTCGACGGCCTCGCGCACATACCCCGCCACGCCCTCCTCCGGGAAGAAGGTCGCGGTGTGCAGACAGTCGGGCACCCGGCGCGCGAAATCGGCAGCCCATCCGTTCAGCCAGGCGGCCATCCCCGCCTTGTGCGGGTAGAGCATCGAGGTGAACCGGAGCACGCCGAACGAACGCAGCAGCGCGAGCCGTTCGTCCTCGTCGTGGCGGTACTCGATCGGCCACTCCATCCCGGTCAGCGGCCCCGCCGAGTCGAAGTACCCCCAGACCTTGGCCAGCACCCGCTCCGGCATGAAGTGCGTATGGACATCGATGATCCCGGGCAGCCCCAGCCGCTCCCAAAACCGCACGACGTCGTCGGCGTCACCACTCATCCCGTGCCCCTCTCACCGTCCGGACGGATCCGACGATCTCAGAACAGCCCGCCCTGCACGCCACCGCCCCCGATGTCGGCCACCGGCACCCCCACCCCGGCCCGCGTGTCCGCCGCCACCAGCTCCCACCCCGTCATCAGCCGGGTGTCCAGCACCACGACCCCGTCCGCCGTCGCCAGATGCAGATCCGGCCCGGCCGCCGCCACCAGCCGCCCCGCGACCGCGCCCCCGGCCACCAGCTCGGTGACCGCCCACGCCACCTCGACCGCGCCGTCGAGCCCGAACAGCCCGGCGTGGTCGACCGCCTCGAACGGCAGCCGCTCCAGCGACCGGGGCCACCCGGCCCCCTTCAGCGCCACGGCCCGCCCGTAGACCTCCGCCACCTCGGCACCGCGCTCCGCCGCCCCCGGCAGCGCCCCGCGCACAGCCCGCTTCCTCGCGTACGGAATCCGGTCCGGCACCCCGAGCGCCGACCGCAGCAGTTCCTCGGTCCGCCGGCACGCCATCAACGGCCCCCGCCCCAGCCAGCTGAACACCACGGCCCCCTGCTCGCGCAGCCGTGCCGCCTCCCGCTCCTCGGCGGTGATCCCGGCCTTCACCATCCCCGGCCCGAACCAGGCCAGATACACGCGGTACGTCCTCGGGTCGTCGGCGATCGTGTCGGCGGCCACCGAATGCGCCCGGTCCAGCCGCGCACACTCCGGACACCGCGCCCCCGTGCTCCGCCCCGACACCACGACCCCGACCGGACACACGTTCCCGCGCGCCCCGACGCAGCGCCGCTCCCCCTCGGCCCGGAACCCGAACTCCGTCCCGTACGCCTGCGCACTCACCCGCACGGCCCCGCCCCGCCGCCAGCCCAGCACGGGCGGCCCCTGCGCGTCGGGCCACCGCAGCCCGGTGCACTGCCACGCCATGCCCATGGTCGAACCCCCGGATCTGATGCAGAGGGAGGGAACAGCAAGAGGCCCCCGGGATTTCTCCTGGGGGCCTCTTGCTTGCTGTGCACTCGGCAGGATTCGAACCTGCAACCTTCTGATCCGTAGTCAGATGCTCTATCCGTTAAGCTACGAGTGCTTGTGCTTCCCGGTTTTTTTCTTCCCGGTCGGCGTTGCGAGAACAACATTACATGACCTGCGCCGTAGCGCGAAATCCATTAGCCAAACCCGCCCCGACCTGCGGAAACACCATGATCGACGGTTGTGTGGGCGGGTCGCCGCGCCCCTGCGGCGCGGTCGGCGGACGGCTCGGGTCCGCATGCGGCCGAAGCCCCGCGCCGGCGGGCGAGGTCCCGGGGCGCGCGTCAGCGGCCCTCATCTCCACGGACGTTCACGCGGTCACCTCCGCAGCGCCGGGGGCGTCAACTCCGATGGTGACCGATTCACTCTGAGCAGGGGTGGGTGCGGGAGGCGCAGCGGAGACTTCCAGCCATGACGGGGTGGGCGGGAGAGAACCAGGAGGCGGGTGCGACGGGCGCGGCGCACCGGAGGTGGCGCGGGGCCCGTGCGGCGGGAGTCGTCCGGGGGCGGGTTTCGCAAACCTGCCGCGCGGGGTTGGCCGAACCGCCCGGTCCATCGCTTTACGCGATCACGCGAATGCATTGCGCTACTGGGTGTCCCGGCTCCGCCACGGCGCGCAGATGCGCGGCCGGACGGCGGTGCGTTCCAGCAGCGTCGACCTGAGGGGAAGAACCTTGTCCACACCTCCTGCTCCGCTCCGGGTTGCCCTGGCCAACGGCAGCTTCGAACAGCCCGCCGTCACCGATGTGGAGATCCTCCCGGACGCCTCACGGACGCAGGCGCCCAAGCGGGTCCCGGGCTGGCTCACGACCGCCTCCGACCACATGATCGAGCTGTGGCACTCGGGCTTCAACGGAGTACCGGCAGCCGAAGGCGCCCAGTTCGCCGAGCTCAACGCCAATCAGGTCTCCACGCTCTACCAGGACCTGCCCACCACACCCGGTACGAAGCTGTACTGGCGGCTGTACCACCGCGGCCGCCAGGGGGACGACACCATGGCGCTGGACATCGGCGCGCCGGGCTCCGCGGTGCAGCAGAGACGCTTCACCGACGGCAACACCGCCTGGGGTTACTACACCGGCACCTACACCGTCCCGGCAGGCCAGACGCTGACGCGATTCGCCTTCCGTTCCGTCTCCGCCGCGGGCGGCAACCAGAGCATCGGCAACTTCCTGGACGGGATCTTCTTCGGCACCGCCCCCTACGTGGTGCTCACCAAGACCGCCGCTCCCACGGGACCGCTGGAGGTGGGCGACGTCGTCACCTACCGCGTCAACGCCAGGAACGAGGGCGGCGGCGCGGCCGAGAACCTCGTCCTGACCGACGTCATCCCGCAGGGCACGACGTATCTGCCCGGTTCCCTGCGCATCGTCGACGGCCCGAACGCCGGTGCGAAGACCGACGCGCGGGATGACGACCAGGCGTACTACGACGCCGGGGCCGGCAAGGTCGTCTTCGGGCTCGGCGACATCACCACCGCCGGGGAAGGCGGCAGCCTGCCCAACACCGAGACCCTCCCGGCGGGAACCACGGCCGAGTACCGGGTCACCATCGACCGGGCCGCCGGCGGCAAGCAGATCAGGAACACCGCCACCGCCTCCTACGAGAACCGGCTCGGCGAGACCCCGGAGCCGCTGACGTCCACCTCCGACGAGCAGGTCACGCAGGTCAACCCGGCCGCCGACCTGAGCGTGGTCAAGGCAGCCGACGCGACCACCGTCACCGTCGGCCAGACCGTGACCTACCGCATCACCGTCCACAACGCCGGCCCGAACCCGGCCACCGGCGTCACCGTCACCGACCGGCTCCCGGACGGTCTCGCCTTCCTGTCCGCCGACGGCCCCGGAAGCTACGACCCGGCCACCGGACGGTGGACCGTGGGCGCCCTGGCCGACGGCGCCGGAGCCACCCTCGTACTGCGGGCCAAGGCCACCGAAGCCGGCCCGATCGACAACACCGCCGCCGCCACCGGCAACGAAAAGGATCCCGACACCGCCGACAACACCGACACCGTCACCATCTGCGTCGAGCCGGCGCCCTCCTGCTGCGACCCCTGCGCCGACCGGAAGTAGCCGGGGACCGGCCGCGGGTCACCGAAACGGCTCCGAAAACGACTCAGGGAGTTCAGCCGAGATGGGCTGAACTCCCTGGTCAGAGAGCGGAGGCGGAGGGATTTGAACCCTCGATGGGCTTTAAGACCCAAACCGCATTAGCAGTGCGGCGCCATAGACCGGACTAGGCGACGCCTCCCATACACACCTCGCGCGAGCGCGAGTGGTGCGTGCAGATGATGACACAGTCGAGCGGTGCGTCACCAATCGACGCCTACGGTACTAGGCAGGCGGGCACGAGAGCAAAGCGCCTGCGGTTGCGCAACGCCGTGGCGTGCGGAGCGTTAGTGATGACGGAGGCGCCGCCCTCCCGTCCTTCCGTCCTTTCCACCGGCACTCCGCCGAGTGCACGAGCACAGGAGCCCGCATGCTGCGCCGCCTCGCCCTCACCGCCGTCGCGTCCCTCGCCGCGCTGTCCGCCGCCGTGCCGGCCGCGACCGCGGCCACCGGCCCGCTTCCGCTGCCACTGCCACTTCCCGTGCTGCGGGACGGCGCCCGCACCCAGCTGACGATCACGGTCTCGGGCCCGGAGAACTCCGAGGCCGAGGGCACCTTCGAGCTGCGGTGCGGACCGGCGGGCGGCAGTCACCCGGTGGCGGGGCAGGCCTGCGGCCGGCTGGACGAGCTGGCGGGCGAGGGCGCGGACCCGTTCTCCCCGGTGCCCGGGGACGCGCTGTGCACCCGGCAGTTCGGGGGCCCGGCCACCGCGCGGGTCACCGGGACCTGGCAGGGACGGCGCGTCGACACGGTCTTCAGCCGGACCGACGGCTGCGAGATCTCCCGCTGGAACAACCTGCGTCCGGCGCTCCCGAACGTCGGCTGACCCGGCCGGCCCGGACGGAGTCGTACACCGTATGCACAGAACCTTGGTGAGAGCTCCCCCTCATCCGCAGCCCCTTGTCCCTTCGCTGCCTTTAGACTCCTCCAGTGACAGCCCGCGGTCCGAGGGGCAAGATGGGGCCCGCTGTCGGCAAGGTGCGGTAATCAGGGAGGAAGCGTCGTCGTGAGCAGCAGGCCATCCCGGGGCGCTGCTCGCCTCGCAGCCATACTCGATGCACTCCCCGACGGGCTGCTGCTCGTCAACTGCAACGGCACGGTCGTCAACGCCAACACCATCGCGCTCGAAATGTTCGAGACGCCGGGAACCGCGCTCGTCGGGCGCGGGCTTCTCGACCTGCTGCCCGAGTTCGACTCCAAGCTGATCCCGGGGTCGATGCGCCGCCCCGAGACCGCCGACGACCGCGGCCGCACGAAGCCGACCCGGATGACCGCGCGGCGGACCGACGGCACCGAGTACCCCGTCGAGGTCACCAGCGCCAGCCTGGAGGACGGGCAGGCCGCGTACAACGACTTCCAGAGCACCTACAGCGGCAGCTACACGGGCGACGAGCTGCTGATGCTCGTCGTACGGGACCTGTCGGGCACCGTGGACACCGAGGCCGAACTGGCCCGTTCGCAGCGGCAGACCGAAATGATCCTGCGGGCCGCGGCCGAGGGCGTGGTCGGTACGGACACCGACGGCCGGGTCGTGCTGGTCAACCCCGCCGCCGCGCAGATCCTCGGCTTCCGCGCCAGCGATCTGGGCGGCCAGGAGCTGCATCCGCTGATCCTGCACTCGCGGGCGGAGGGCGAGCCGTTCCCGTACGAGGAGTCTCCGCTCGCCGACACCCTCAGGTCCGGGCGCAAGCACCGGGTGCGCGGCCAGGTCCTGTGGTCCAAGAGCGGCGCGCAGGTGCCGGTCGATCTGACCACCGCACCGGTCCGGGACGGCGACCAACTGGTCGGCGCCGTCATGACGTTCACCGACCGCAGGCCGTACGAGGAGCTCGGTGCGCAGCACCGGGCCGAGGTCGCCGAACTGACCGGGAGCCACACCGCCGAGCTCGCCGAACTGACGGAACGGCACAGCACGGAGCTGGCCGACCGGACCGAGCGGTACGCGGCCGAGCTGGAGGCTCAGGCCGACCTGCTGGCGGCGCTGACCGCCCGGCACACCCAGCTCACCGCCGTGCTCGGCGAATCGCTGCGCGGCCCGCTGGAGGAGCTGCGCGGCGAACTCTCCACGCTCGCCGCCGACCCGGCCGGGCAGCTGTGGCCCGAGGCGAACCAGATCCTGCACCACCTGGCCGCGGGCTACGCCCGGATGACCACCCTCGTCGACAACGTGCTCGGCTACCAGCGCCTGGACGCCGGCTCCGAGAAGCTGGTCAAGGCGAACGTGCTGCTGGACTCGGTCGTGACGGCCGGTATCGACGCTGCCGTCGAGCTGATCGGTCCCGGGCGCGCCCAGTTCGCCGTGCACGCGCCGCCGATCGAGGCCGAGGTGGACGCGGCCCGGCTGGTGACCGCGCTCGCCCACCTGGTCGCGGACGTCGCCGGGGTCGACTCGACCGGCAAGGCCCGGGTGGCACCCGGCGGCGGGTACGTCGACTCCACGGTCGTCGTCGCGGCGGCGCAGCGCGGTGAGGTCGTACGGATCGAGGTGCGCGGGCCGTTCGCCGGGGGAGACCCGGTGCACGAGCCGATCGTGCGCGGGATCGTGCGGGCGCACGGCGGCGTGCTCCAGACGCACGAGGTGCCGGGGATGAGCGGCAGCGCGTATGTGCTCGAAGTGCCGTTGGGCGCGGGCTCGGGCACGGTGACGGCGCCCTCGTCCGAGCCGGAGCCGGAGGCCGGTGCGCAGCCCGCTCCCGGGCCCGGGGTGGCGGGGCAGCAGCCGGGCGGCGGGCGGCGGCGGGCTCGCCGGGCGTCCACGGACGCGTTCCTGGAGAGCCCGGTGGGCGGTTCCGGGGCCGGTGACGGGTCCGGTGACACGGCGGCGGGCGAGCCGACGGGGCGGCGGCGGGCGCGTCGTGAGCCCGGTGCGCAGGACGAGCGTGCGGTGCCGGGGGCGCAGGACACGCAGGGTGGCGGTTCGGGGCGCAGGCGGGGGCGGCCGAGTCCGGCGGAGGCCGGGGTTCAGCTGCCCGAGCAGGCACAGGGGCGGGGCGCCGGGCAGGCCCTGGCGCTGCCCGCGGCCGCGGCGCCGTCCGAGGGGGCCGTGGTGACGGCGGCCGAGGGCGCGCAGGGCGGCGGTGGCCGGCCGCAGCTCGGCCAGACCGTGCCGCCGCAGGGCGTTCCGGCCGAGGGGCCGATGCCGGTCCCGGTGCCTGCGGGCGGACACCGCGCACGTCAGGGCGCCGAGAACCAGCTGGCCCTGCCCGCTCCCTCGGCCGCCCCCGCCGGCTCCGAGGGGGGCCCGCAGCCCGGTGACGGCTCCGGACCCGCACAGGCGGCTCAGCCGACCGGGCGGCGGGCCCGGCGGGCGCTGGCGGCCACGCAGGAGCGGACCGCCCAGGCCGAGCCCGCGGGGCCCCGTACCGCCTTCGCCCTCCCGCCCGCGGAGGCCGACCGGTCCCCGGCCCCGGCTCCCGAGGCGGCGGCCGACGCGGACGCCTCGCTGCCGGGCCGCCATGACGCCGTACGCATCGCGCCCGGCGAGGACCACACACCGCCCCAGGCGCATCCCGTACCGACCGGCCGTCGCCGGGCCCGGCACTCCGAGGCTCCCGAGCAGCCCGGTGGGCCCGAGGCGCCCGCCGTCCCGCCCGAGCGGGCCGAGGAGCCGCCCGGCGAGGGTGCGGACCGGCCCGCGGCCGGACCGACGACGCACACCACCGGCACCACGGCGGTCCCGGGCTCCCCGGAGAGCGCGGAGGGCCACCCGCAGAGCGTCTCGCCCGTGGCGGACGCGCGTAGGCAGCCGCTGCCCGCGGAGGCGCCGATGCCCGGCGATTCGTCGGACTCGACGCAGGGGCGCGCGTTCAGCGTGCGGACGCTCGGGCAGGGTGTGCCCTTCGCCCAGCAACTCGCGCACCAGCAGAACCAGACGCTCGGCGGTGCCGGGCGGCGCCGCAAGCTCGCCGCGCCGCCGGAGGGCGAGCGCACCTCTCAGGCCACGCCGTCCCCGGCCGGTCCGGCACAGATCCCGGGCCAGGGTCCGGGGCAGCTGCGTTCCGCGCCGGAGGCCGAGGGGCGCTCGTACGCGATAGGGGCGCCCGACGAGGGTGCCGAGGGGCCGGAGCCGCTGGACGGTCCGGGTGGCGCGGTCGAGGTCGCCAACCGTCCGTCGCCGCAGCCGGTCGACGACGAGCTGCCTCCGGAGCCGCTGGACAACCCGCGCCGGCTGCTCGTCTGGCCCGCGCCCGATGTCTCCACCCAGCAGGCGCTGAGCGACCGCGGCTACCGACCGGTGATCGTGCACTCGCGCGAGGAGGTCGCCGCCCAGATCGCGGCGTTCCCCGCCGCGCTCTTCGTCGATCCGCTGACCGGCCCGATCACCCGCAAGGCCCTGCAGTCGCTGCGGCAGGCAGCGGTGGCGGCCGAGGTCCCGGTGCTGGTGACGGCCGGGCTCGGGCAGGCCTCGCGGGAGGCGGCGTACGGCGCCGACCCCGCCGTGCTCCTCAAGGCGCTCGCCCCGCGCGACAGCGAACAGCATCCGCCCCGGGTGCTGTTGATCGAGGAGCACGAGGAGATCGCGCTGGCGCTGACGGAGACCCTGGAACGCCGCGGCATGCAGGTGGCGCGGGCCTCCACCGACAGCGAGGCGGTGTCGCTCGCCACCCGGCTGCGGCCCAATCTGGTGGTGATGGACCTGATGCAGGTACGCCGCCGCCGGGCCGGGATCGTCGACTGGCTGCGTGCGAACGGTCAGTTGAACCGGACCCCGCTGGTCGTCTACACCTCCGCCGACATGACCGGGTCGGAGCTGCCGAAGCTCAGCTCGGGCGAGACCGTGCTCTTCCTGGCCGAGCGGTCCACGAGCGAAGAGGTCCAGTCGCGCATCGTCGATCTGCTCGCGAAGATCGGTACGAACTGAGACGCGGGACACGACGAGGGCGGTACGGGACGACGCCCGTACCGCCCTCTCGTTTCCACAAGCCTCGGTTCAGAGTTGGGTGATGTCCAGCTCGCCCTCCGCGTACTGCCTCCGGATCACCTTCTTGTCGAACTTGCCGACGCTGGTCTTCGGCACGGCCTCAATGACCGTCCAGCGCTCCGGCAGCTGCCACTTGGCGATGCCGGACGTGGCGAGGAAGTCCTTCAGCTCCTCGTAGGCGACGCTCGCACCGTCCTTGAGGACCACGGTCGCCAGCGGCCGCTCGCCCCACCTCTCGTCCGGGACGGCGACGACCGCCGCCTCGGCCACATCGGGGTGCGCCATCAGAGCGTTCTCCAGTCCGACGCTGGAGATCCACTCGCCGCCGGACTTGATGACGTCCTTGGACCGGTCGGTGAGCGTGAGGAAGCCGTCCTCGCTGATCACACCGACGTCACCGGTCTTCAGCCAGCCGTCCTCACTGAACTTGTCCTCGGGGTGCAGGGCCTCGCCGTCCGCACCCCCGTAGTAGGACCCGGCGATCCAGGGGCCGCGCACCTCCAGCTCACCGGCCGACTCGTTGTCCCACGGCAGGTGCTCGCCTCCGGGACCGACCAGCCGCGCCTCCACGCCGGCCGGGAAGCGGCCCTGGGTGACGCGGTAGGACCATTCCTCCTCCTCGGTCAGTCCGGCGGGCGGGTGGGCCATGGTGCCGAGCGGCGAGGTCTCCGTCATGCCCCAGGCGTGGCAGAGGCGGACGCCGAGCTTGTCGTACGCCGCCATGAGGGAGGGCGGACAGGCCGCGCCGCCGATGGTGACGCGGGCCATGGAGCTGAGGTCGCGCGGGTTGGCGGTGACCTCGGCGAGCAGTCCCTGCCAGATGGTGGGGACGGCGGCGGCGTGGGTCGGCCTCTCGCGCTCGATCATCTCGGCGAGCGGGGCGGGCTGCAGGAACCGGTCCGGCATGAGCATGTTGACGCCGGACATGAACGCCGCGTGCGGCAGCCCCCAGGCGTTCACATGGAACTGGGGGACGACCACGAGCGTGGTGTCGGTGTCGGTCAAGGCCATCGACTCGGCCATGTTGACCTGCATGGAGTGCAGGTAGATGGAGCGGTGGGAGTAGACGACGCCCTTGGGGTCGCTGGTGGTGCCGGAGGTGTAGCACATGACGGCTGCCTGGCGTTCGTCCAGTTCGGGCCAGTCGTAGTGGGTGGGGCGGCCGGCGATCAGCTGCTCGTACTCGTGCACCCGGGGCGCCGCCCCGTCGAGGAGCGAGAGGTCGCCCGGGCCGGTGACGATCACGTGCTCGACCGACGTCAGCCGGGGGAGGAGCGGTGCGAGCAGCGGCAGCAGGGAGCCGTTGACGATGAGGACCCGGTCGGCGGCGTGCCCGACGATCCAGGCCAGCTGCTCGGCCGGGAGCCGGAGATTGAGCGTGTGGAGGACCGCGCCCATCGAGGGGATCGCGAGATACGCCTCGACGTGCTCGGCGTTGTTCCACATGAGGGTGGCCACCCGCTGGTCGGCCTCGACACCGAGCTCCTCGCGGAGCGCGCCCGCGAGCTGCGTCGCCCGTCGGCCGATCTCGGCGAAGCTGCGCCGCTGCGGCTCGGGTTCACCGGTCCACGTCGTGACCTGCGACTTCCCGTGAATGGTCATCCCGTGCTTGAGGAGGCGGGTGACAGTCAGCGGTACGTCCTGCATGGTGCTCAGCACGGCGTCCTCCCGGTGGGCGCTACGCGGCAGTAAGGTTGGCCTGATTCTGCTCACATACCGTTCGGTATGTCACTAGTTCCGGGAGTACGAATCAGCGTCGGTCGGCAAAATCACGCCTGGTCGGCGCGGCGGCACCGCCGGAGGTCAACGCACCGGAGCGAGCTCCGGGTCCTCCCTGAGCTTGCCGAGCGCCCGCGACACCGCGCTCTTCACCGTGCCGACGGAGACCCCGAGCACCTCGGCCGTCTGGGCCTCGCTCAGGTCCTCGTAGTAACGCAGGACGACCATCGCCCGCTGGCGGTCCGGCAGCTTCAGCACGGCACGCCACATCGCGTCGTGCAGCGACTGCTGCTCGGCCGGGTCGGGGCCTGGGGTGGCCTCCTGCTCGGGCAGCTCGTCGCAGGCGAACTCGTCGACCTTGCGCTTGCGCCACTGCGAGGTACGGGTGTTCAGCAGGGCCCGGCGGACATAGCCGTCGAGCGCCCGGTGGTCCTCGATCCGCTCCCAGGCGACGTAGGTCTTGGTGAGCGCGGTCTGCAGCAGGTCCTCGGCATCGCTCGGGTTGGCGGTGAGCGAGCGCGCGGCGCGCAGCAGCACCGGCCCTCTCGCCCGGACGAAGGAGGAGAAGGACGGATACGGGTCGTACGGCGTCCGCGAGCCGTACGCGGGGCGTGCGCCGCGCGCTCCGTGCTGGCTGGGTGAGCCGTGCCCTGTGGTGTGCAGGGTGTGCGACATGTGTCCCGGGTGCGGCATGTGCGGCGCGTGTCCGGTGGCGGCGGCTCCCCCGGAGCTGCCCGTGCAGACTGGCGTGGTCATGGCTCCACGCTAGAAGCGGGCGCAGCTCCGGGGATCGGCCCCAGGTCCCGAAACCGCGTCCGCCTCAGGGTGTAGGGGTAGGGCCTGCTCCACCTCCTGTAGGTGGAGTCCTCGTCCGCGGGGCTCAGGGGCGCCCCCTGACGTCGTGCCCGGCCGGGGACGCCGCTCCCGGCCGGGCGCGCTCAGCCGTCCGTGCCGAGGATCAGGCCCGAGGTGGGGACGCCGGTGCCCGCCGTGACCAGGGTCCTGGCGGCCCCGGGCACCTGGTTCACCGACGAGCCCCGGATCTGCCGGACCGCCTCCGCGATGCCGTTCATCCCGTGCAGATACGCCTCCCCCAGCTGGCCCCCGTGGGTGTTCAGGGGCAGTGCGTCCGCCTCGACGAAGCCGGCCGCCTCGCCCGGCGCGCAGAAGCCGAACTCCTCCAGCTGCATCAGGACGAACGGGGTGAAGTGGTCGTAGAGGATCCCCACATCGATGTCGCAGGGGGTCAGGCCCGAGCTGCGCCAGAGCTGCCGGGCGACCACCCCCATCTCCGGCAGACCGGTCAGGTCGTCGCGGTAGAAGCTCGTCATCTGCTCCTGCGCCCGCCCGGCACCCTGCGCGGCGGCCACGATCACGGCGGGCGGCCGCCGCAGGTCCCGGGCCCGCTCGGCGCTCGTGACGACGATCGCCTGTCCGCCGTCGGTCTCCTGGCAGCAGTCGAGCAGCCGCAGGGGTTCGACGATCCACCGCGACGCCGCGTGATCGGCCAGCGTGATCGGCTTCCCGTAGAAGTACGCGGCGGGGTTCCGGGCGGCATGGCGCCGGTCGGTGACCGCGACATGGCCGAAGACGTCCGGCGTCAGCCCGTAGGCGTGCAGATAGCGCTGGGCGGCCATGGCGACCCAGGAGGCCGGGGTGAGCAGCCCGAAAGGCAGGTTCCAGCCGAGCGCCGTGCCTTCGGCGGTGGGCTCCCGCTGCTGCACGCCGGAGCCGAATCTGCGCCCGGAGCGCTCGTTGAACGCGCGGTAGCAGACCACGACGTCGGCCACCCCGGCCGCCACGGCCAGGGCCGCCTGCTGGACGGTGGCGCAGGCCGCTCCGCCGCCGTAATGGACGCGCGAGAAGAACGACAGCTCACCGATACCGGCGGCCTGGGCGACGGTGATCTCCGGGCTGGTGTCCATGGTGAAGGTGACCAGGCCGTCCACGTCGGCGGGGGTCAGCCCGGCGTCGTCGAGGGCGGCCCGCACCGCCTCGACGGCCAGCTTCAGTTCGCTGCGCCCGGAGTCCTTGGAGAACTCGGTCGCGCCGATCCCCACGACCGCCGCCCTGCCGCCGAGCGAATCGGCCCTGCGCACACTCATGCCGCCCCCTGCGAAACGCCCACGGTCACCGTGCCGGTGACATGCCGGCCGAGACCGTTGGACCCGACGACCTCCACCTCTGCCGTTCCGTCGTCCCCGACGGCGGTTACCGTGCCGCTCAGGACCATGGTGTCCCCGGGGTAGTTGGGCGCGCCCAGCCTGATGGCGACCCTGCGGAGCACGGCCGAGGGGCCGAGGCGGTCGGTGACGTACCTGCCGACCAGGCCGTTGGTCGTCAGGATGTTCATGAAGATGTCCGGGGAGCCCTTCTCCCGGGCGAGCTCCGCGTCATGGTGCACGTCCTGGTAGTCGCGGGAGGCGATCGCGCCCGCCACGATCAGGGTGCGGGTCACCTCGATCTCCAGCGGCGCCAGCTCGTCACCGGCCTTCGCCTTCACTCCGTGCCCTCCCTCACCAGCGACTCACCGAGTTCCTGAAGCACTTCGCCGCCGCAGCCCAGATAGGCGTCGAGCTGCCGCCCCCAGAGGAAGTGGCGGTGCACGGGGTGGTCGAGGTCCGCGCCGGTGCCGCCGTGCAGATGCTGTCCGGTGTGCACCACCCGCTTCCCCGCCTCCGACGCCCACCAGGCCGCGGTCAGCGACTGGGGCCCGTACGGCAGCCCCGCGTCATGGCGCCAGGCAGCCTCGTACGCGGTGACCCGGATCGCCTCGGTGTCCATATGGGCGTCGGCGGCGCGCAGCAGGACGCCCTGCTTGGTGGAGAGCGGGCGCCCGAACTGCTCGCGGGTGTTCGCGTGGGCGACGGCCCGGGCCAGTGAGCCGGCGCACACCCCGGCCTGGAGTCCGGCGAACGCCGTCCGGCCCGCGGCCAGCACCGCCTCGTACGCCCCGTCGCCGCCGAGCCGCTCCCCGGACGCCCCGTCCAGGACCAGCCGCGCCGCCGACCACGGCGCCGTGGTCTCCACCGGCTCGGTCAGCACACCGGGGTCAGCGGCCCGGACGATCCACAGGCGCCGCTCCCGGTCCGGGACGAGGACGAGGTCCGCGTCCCGCAGCCACGGCACGTACGGCACACCGCCGCTCAGCCGCCCGGCGTCGTCGGCCCGTATCCCGCCACGGGCCGGGAAGGCCCCGGTGGCGACGGCGGTGCCGTCCCTCAGTGGCGGCAGCAGTCGCTCCCGCTGTTCGCCCGTGCCGTGCCCGGCGACGGCCAGCAGCCCGTACACACAGCTCGCCGCGAACGGCACCTGCGCCGTCGTGCGCCCCTGTTCCTCCAGCAGGAGCACCAGGCCGAGCAGCCCGGTCTCCTCGACGGCCGCGGTCAGCCCGGCCGCGCAGAGCTCCTTCCACAGCTCGGTGTCCGTACCCGTGCCGGCCACGGCCAGCCGTTCGGGCGTCGACAGATCGCCGAAGATCCGCGCCGCGAGCCCCTGTGCCGCGGCCTGCTCCTCGGTGGGTGCGAAATCCATCTCAGCCCTCGCCTCCCCGGAAGACCGGAAGCTCCAACTCGTCGTCCGTACGCAGGAATTCCAGCCGCACCGGCATTCCCGTCCGCACCTTGTCGCAGGGCACGCCGATGACGTTGCTGACCATCCGCACCCCCTCCGACAGCTCGATCAGCGCCACCGCGTACGGCCCGCCCGCGCCGTCGGCACCGAAGGCGGGGAAGGGCGGGTGGTGCATGACCACATGGCTGAAGACGGTGCCCTCACCGCTCGCCTCGACCGTGTCCCACTCCTGGCAGCCGCAGGCGTTGCAGCCGGGCAGCCAGGGGAAGCGCAGCGTGCCGCAGTCGCCGCAGCGCTGGATCAGCAGCCGGTGCTCGGCGACGCCCTGCCAGAACCCGGCGTTGTCCCGGTTGATCACCGGCCTCGGGCGCAGGTTCCGGCCGCCGTTGCGCGCCGCCCGTTTCGGCGCCGCCGGGGTGTACTTGAGGATCCGGAAGCGGTGCGTCCCGGCGGGTTCCCCGTCCGCCCGGACGTCCATGCGGGTGGTGACGAAGTAGCCCGTTCCCAGCTTGGTGGCCTTGCGCTCCGAGACCGATTCGATGACCGCGTCGAACGTGATCCGGTCCCCGGGCCGCAGCGGCCGCAGGTACTCCTGCTCGCAGTCGGTGGCGACCACCGAGGTGTAGCCCGCGCCGTCGAGCAGGCCGAAGAGTTCCTCGTACGCCGCGGAGCGGTCGGTGTGCCCCGACAGGCCGCCCATCGTCCACGCCTGGAGCATCGTCGGCGGAGCGATCGCGTCCGGCCCCGAGTACGCCGGGTTCGTGTCCCCCATCGCCTCGCACCAGTGCCTGATCATCGGCTCGTTGACCGGGTCCTTTCCGGTGCCCGCGGTGGCGGCCGCCCGCCCCTCGAACGCCTTGAGCCGCCCGTACAACTCGTCCGGCTCCCCCGAGGCCTGCCGCCGCCCGTCGGGCCTCTGCCGACCCCCGGACACCTGTCGCCCCTCGGGCACTTTCCGCCCCTCCCGCACGACCGTCACCGCCTGCCCCTCTTCATGCCGAGCCGCATCGTCGCGACGATCTCCCGCTGCACCTCGCTGACCCCGCCCCCGAAGGTGTTGATCTGCGCCGCCCGGTTCATCCGCTCCAGTTCCCCGTCCCCGGAGCAGCCGGGCGAACCGCCCCGGACCATGCCCGCCTCCCCGGTGATCTCCTGGCACATCCGGTACACCTCGACGGCGCTCTCGGTCCCCGCGAACTTCACGCCGCTCGCCTCGCCCGGGGCCGGTGAGCCCGCCCCGACGTCCCCCACCAGGCGCCAGTTGAGCAGGCGCGTCGCCGCCAGCCGGGCATGCGCCTCGGCCAGCCGGGCGCGCACCCACGGCTCGTCGGCCGGGCGGCTGCCCGTCACGGGGTCGGGGGTGCGGGCGTGGGCGAGGGCCGCCTCGTAGAAGTCCTCGGCCTGCATCCCGATCGCCGCGAGCGCCACCCGTTCATGGTTCAGCTGGTTGGTGATCAGCCCCCAGCCGCCGTTCTCCGGACCCACCAGGTTGGTGGCGGGCACCCGGATCCCGTCGTAGTACGTCGCCGTCGTGGTGAGCCCGCCCACGGTCTCGATCGGAGTCCAGGAGAAGCCGGGGGCATCGGTCGGGACGAGGACGATCGAGATGCCCTGGTGCTTGGGCGCGTCCGGGTCCGTACGGCAGGCGAGCCAGATCCAGTCCGCGTTCTGGGCGTTGCTGGTGAAGATCTTCTGCCCGTCGATCACCCAGTGGCCGCCGCCCTCGACGCCGTCCGGGCCGCGGGCGTCCCCGCTCTCCCGTACCGCCCTGGTACGCATCGAGGCGAGGTCCGTGCCGGCCTCGGGCTCGCTGTAGCCGATGGCGAAGACGAGCTCGCCGCTGAGGATCCTGGGCAGGAAGTACGCCTTCTGCTCGTCGGTCCCGTACTTCATCAGCGTCGGGCCGACGGTGTTGAGGGTGACCATCGAGACGGGTGCGCCCGCCCGGTACGCCTCGTCGAAGAAGATGAACTGCTCGTCGGCGCCGCGTCCCTGGCCGCCGTACTCGACGGGCCAGCCGAGCCCGAGCATCCCGTCGGCGCCGATCCTGCGCAGCACGCGCCGCTGCCCGGCCGGATCCCCGTCCCCCGGGGCCGTGCCCGCCTCCCTCCCGGGCACCACCTCGCGGAAGTATGTGCGGAGTTCGGCGCGCAGCTGTCGCTGACGTTCCGTCTGGGCGAGGTGCACGGCGGCTGCCTCCCGGACACGGGGCTTACGGATCAGGATTTCTGACTGTCCGTCAGATACGGGGCCCTGTCAAGGTCACCGACACCTGACCACGGCCCGCACCCCACACCCCCCACAACGCGAAACGGTCCGCGCGAGGGCACCGAACGCCCTCGCGCGGACCGCTGTTCCGACCGACCCCGGTCCGGCCCCCCGACCGGCCCATGACCGGCCACGGCTCACCAGAGGTTGGTGAAGTTCACCGCGACGTTGTCGCTGTGCTGGTCGATCACGGTGAACGCCGAGCCGCTCACCTGCGCGGAGTTGCTCTGGTTCGACGCTCCGGAGCCGACGGCCTGCTGCTGGGACGTGGACGAGTTGCCGGTGTTGTTGCCGCCGACGCCGCTGCCGACGACCGTCGCAACGGCCGCGTTCGATCCGTCGTTCGCGAACGAGCCGCTGTCGGCCTGGGCCACACCACCGAAGAGCGCGGCGGCGAGGGGCAGGGCGGCAACTGCGGCGAGGGCACGAGCGGTACGGATGCTTGCCATGTCAATTCCTCCAGGAACCGGAAGTACGGCTTGTCCCGAGGCAGTTGGCCGACCGCCCCGGTGTTGGTCACGACGTCGCGCAACCAGAGTTGCCCACCGATTCCCCGGCGAACCACCCGTGCGACCCGATTCCCCCGCAGGCGTGAGGAAGCGCCGATAAACCTATGCACTCCCCAAAAGCCCAGCTCACACCCCGCACACGCCCCGCCCGGGATCACCCGGCCGACCGAGCCCTTACCCCCCAAGGGAAGAAGCGTTCCGGCGCCGGCCCGACGGCACGACGCTCCCTTTCTTTTTTCGAACACCTGAACGAAAATAGAACCATGGCCATCACCGACCGGCGCACCGCCACCCTGGCCCTCGCCCACGCGCTCTCCGCCGCCGAGCGCGGGCTCCCCGTCATCCCGCTGACCGCCCGCAAGCTTCCCGCGCTGCCCTCTCCGCACCGGAACGACGACCACCGGTCCACCTGCCGGGGCGCGTGCGGCCTTCCCGGGCACGGTGTCCACGACGCCACCACCGACCCGGCCGCCGTACGGGCCCTCTTCGCCGCCGCCCCCTGGGCCACCGGCTACGGCATCGCCTGCGGGCGGCCCCCGCACCACCTCATCGGCATCGACCTGGACGTCGACGCCGCCGACGGCAGCGACTCCGCCGCATCGCTCCGGCGGCTGGCCCTGCACCACCTGTTCACGATCCCGCCGACCGTCGTGGTCCTCACCCCCAGCGGCGGGCGGCACATCTGGCTGACCGGCCCGCCCGGCGTCCCCGTACCGAACTCCGCGAGCCGACTCGCGCCCGGCATCGACATCCGGGGCACCGGCGGCTATCTGGTGGGCCCCGGTTCGGTCACCGCGCACGGCCGCTACCGGGTCGCCCCGGGCACCGCCGACCTGCCTCCGGCGCCCTGCCCCCGCGCACTCCTGCGCCTGCTCATACCTCCCGCGCGCCGCCCGGCCCGCGCGGGCCGGACCGACCGGGGCCGCGGTCTGGTCCGCTTCGTCCTCGCGGCACGCGAGGGCGAGCGCAACGCACGGCTCTTCTGGGCGGCCTGCCGCGCCTACGAACACGGCTACGGCGACGCCCTGGCCGACGCCCTCACCCACGCCGCCGTCCGCACCGGCCTCACCGAGCAGGAGGCGCGCGCCACGATCGCATCGGCGGCCTGCCTCACCACGGCCGCGCCGGACGAGCCCTGGGGCCTGTCCGGCGGATCAAGACCCTGAAGGCTGTCCCGTAATCCCTGGCGGGGCAGCCTTCAGTCAGCGCTGCTGAGTTCCCAGAACCGGAAGACGGTCGAGGTGTCCAGGCAGTTCTGCAGACCCCGGATGTTGTCCTTGGCGACCGCGTACTGCTTGCCCTGCCAGAGCGGCAGGAGCGGCAGCTGACGCGCCACGATGTCCTGGAGCTTGATGAACGGCGTCCGGGTGTTCGAGCGGTCGGTCATGGACGAGGTCTGCGGGATGATCTGCTTGGTGATGTCGTTGTTCTCGTAATTGTTCGACAGGACATTGCCCTTGCCGAAGAACGGCTGGGTGAAGTTGTCGGGGTCGGGATAGTCCGGCACCCATCCCTTCACATAGACGCCGTACTTGCCCTCGGCGATGCCCTTCTCGTACTCGTTGAAGGGGACGGACCTCATGCTGGCGTCGAAAAGCCCGCTCTCGTTCAACTGATCGGCGATGGTCTGAAGTTCGTCGTCGGTGGCGGGGCCGTAACGGCTCGGCGTGGACCAGAGGGTGATGCGCACCTTGTCGGTGATTCCGGATTCCCTCAGGACGTCCTTCGCCTTCTGCGGCTGCGGGCTGTCCCCGTACGTATTGAAGAAGGAGTTGCCGTGCCCGGTGATACCGACCGGGACGATCGAGTAGAGCGGGGTCGCCGTGGACTGGTAGACCTTGCTGACCAGCGCGTACCGGTCGACGAGATAGGCAATGGCCTTGCGCACGGCGAGCTTGCCGACCACCGGGTCGGAAACGTTGAAGACCATGTGCTGGACTTCCGCGCTGTTGCCCTGGACGACGTCGAGGCCGTCCTTCTCGGCGCTGGGCGAGGTGTCCAGGGCGGCTATCGTCTTGGCGGTGAGACCGCGGTACGCGATATCGACATCGCCCTTCTCCAGCGCGGTCTTGAGCGCCTGCTGATCGCCCTGGAAAAGCTTCATCGTCACGCCGGAGTTCTTCACCTCGGCGGTGCCGTGATAGCCGGAATAGACCGAGAATTCGGCCTCCGACTTGTCTATGGAGTCCAGTTTGTAAGGACCGGAGCCAACCGTTTTTCCGCCCTTGAGCAGACTGTCCTTGGGATACACCCGGCGGTCCACGATGGAGCCGGCACCCGATGCGATCTTGCTGGGAAAGGTCGCGTCGGGCACCTTGAGCCGGAATACGACGGTCTTGTCGTCCGGGGTGCTGATCGACGAGATGGTGGAGAGCAGCGGCGCGGGTCCCGCCGGGTCGTTGATCTTGATCGCCCGGTCGAAGGAGTACTTGACGTCCGCCGAGGTGAGGCTGTGGCCGTTGCTGAACTTCAGCCCGTCGCGCAGGGTGCAGGTGTAGGTCTTGCTGCCGTCCGAGAATCCGCACTCGTCGGCGGCCTCCGGCACCGGGATGGAACTCCCGGGCGGGAAACTCAGCAGCGACTGGAAGACGTTGTTGAACAGCAGCCAGGAGCCCGGGTCGTACCCCGCGGCCGGATCCGTCGCCAGGATGCCGTCGGACATGCCGACGACCATCGTGTCCTTGCTCTCGAACGGCCAGATCTGATCTTCGGAGCCGCAACCCGCCAACAGCACCGCCGCCAGTCCCCCGGAGATCAAGGTGGCCGACCGCCTCGTACGAACCTTCACAGAACGTGCCTCATACTCTCGGCCGGGAATGTGGGGGCCCCGGACAACCGGATCAGGTCAGGAACAACTGCGAACGTCGCGGCCGTCCAGCACTGTCAGCCCGGCCGTGCGTGGTGGTGCGGTCCGACAGCCTGCTTGGACATGGTGTTCACCAGGGTTCTTCGTAGTGACTGACTAGCAAATGGCAGTTGATGAACGATGGAGCGCAATCATGATCGGTCTCGTCGTGCTTTGACAATCTAGTAGGAGGGGGCACCACGTGGTGCCCCCTCCCGCGACAAAAATCGTCACCCGCAGCCGGTGTCACCGGCGTAAATGGCTGGTATCGAACCGTGCCGATCGACCGGCCGCACCAGCCGTCACTCCTGCACCCCTGGTCAGCGAACGGGCCCCGAATAAACGGGACTTGGGTCACACCCCCACGGGGCCCGCGATCTCCCTCAGTCCGTCCGGAACAGTGCGCATCGCAGCGCCGCCCGTACACACCAGGAGCAACCTGCCGAGCAAGGAAGCAGGGGCGGCGAGAAGGAACGGTCATATCCCGACGAATCCGGGATCCGCGAACAGCACGGCAGCCACCTCGAACACGACGGTCGCACCGGCGAGCCCCAGACAGACAGCAGAAGCAGCACTGGCGAAGGTCGGACGCGACAGGGTGCGAGCGTTCATCGATTCTCCCCGGAGATGCGGTGCTCCCCCCCTGCTCCTGGCGAAACCATGGCTCCGGTGTGAGTATCCGCACTCGATGCGACTCGCCCCGGCCCCGGTGGACAGTCACACCACCCACCCCGACCGCGTCAGACCAAGCGGGAGAGCCTCCGACCGTTGCTGCTGGTCAGAGGCTCTCAACCACTGCGGTGGGTGTGGGATTTGAACCCACGGTGACATCGCTGCCACGACGGTTTTCAAGACCGTTCCCTTAGGCCGCTCGGGCAACCCACCCCTGCTCCGCCCACCTGTGACGGAGCGCCTACAGCGTACCGGTAGTCGGCCGTCGTCCGGATGCGCGGGAGGGCCCCGCACCCGCGGGGCCCTCCCGGCATCGGGCGCTGTGGCCGATCGGCCGGTCAGCTGTCGCCGTTGCGCTCTCCCAGGGTGACCTGGGCCGTCGCCGTCCGGCCGTCGCGCGTGTAGGTCAGCGTCACCCGGTCGCCGGGCTTGTGGGTCCAGATCTCACCGATCAGGGTCGGACCGCTGTCGATCACGGTGTCGTTGAACTTCGTGATGACATCGCCCGCCCTGAGACCGGCCCGGTCCGCAGGGCCGTCCTTCGACACGGCCTCCGTGCCGCCCGCGCCCTGGTCGGAGATGACCGCGCCGCCGGTCTTCTCGTCCATGGAGACCGTGGCGCCGATCACCGGGTAGACCGGCTTGCCGGTCTTGATCAGCTGCTGGGCGACATTGGTCGCCTGGTTGATCGGGATCGCGAAGCCGAGGCCGATGGAGCCCGCCTGGGTCTGGCCGACGCTGCTGCCGGTCGACTGGATGGCGGAGTTGATGCCGATGACCGCGCCACGCGCATCGAGCAACGGACCGCCGGAGTTGCCCGGGTTGATCGAGGCGTCGGTCTGCAGGGCGCTCATGTACGAGTTGCTGCCGCCGGAACCGTCGCCGGAGGCGACCGGGCGGTTCTTGGCGCTGATGATGCCCGTGGTGACCGTGTTGGACAGGCCGAACGGGGCGCCGATCGCGATCGTGGAATCGCCGACCGCGACCTGGTCCGAATTGCCGAGGGCCAGCGGGGTGAGCCCCGACGGCGGGTTCTTCAGCTTCAGCACGGCGACGTCGTAGCCCTGCGCCCGGCCGACGACCTCGGCACCGTACTTCTTGCCGTTGGAGAACGTCACCGTGAGCTGGCCGCTGTCCGCCGCGGAGGCCACCACGTGGTTGTTCGTGAGGATGTGGCCCTCCTTGTCGTACACGAAGCCGGTGCCCGTACCGCCCTCGCCGTCACCGCCCTGCGCGTCGATGGTGACCACGCTGGGCAGCGCCTTGGCCGCCACACCCGCGACCGTGCCGGAATCGCGCTTGAGGTCCTGCGGGTTGGCGGGGGCCGAGACCGTGGTCGAGCCGGAGGTGTCGCGGTCGGCCGCCCAGTAGCCGAAGGCGCCGCCGATGCCGCCGGCGACCAGCGCCGCGGCGGCCACCGCCGCCACCAGGCCGCCCATGCCCCGCTTGCGTCGCGGGCCTTCGGGACCGTACGGCTGGGGCTGGGGCGGGGCGCCCCAGACCGGACCACCGCCGCCGCCCGCACCGTGGGAGGCGTACGCGGGCACTGCGGGGGGCGGCGGCCAGTTGGCCTCGGCGGCCGACTGGGGTCCGTGGGGCGCATGGGGTGCGTGGGGAGGCGTCGCCGGGACGGAAGCCATGGGCGTGGTGGCCTGGGTGGTCGGTTCCTCCGCCGGGACGGGGGCCGGCGCGGGCGTGCTCCCGGGAGACCCCTGAGGAGCGTCGGCCGGCACGGGAGGTACGGACGGAACGGACGGAACGGCCTCGGCCGCAGTGCCCTCGTTGCCCTCGTTCTCTGTGCTCACAGCTCTTTACTCCTCGGTTCCACATCAATGTTCGGCAAGAGATCCGCTGTGTACGTGTCCGGTAACAGCTTTTCCCAAGGCCCGTCAGGCCACTGTAAGCAGGACCTGTGCATCCGCACACCAATCTTTACATCGGGCAAAACGATCCCCCGGTGCAAGACGCACCGCAGCACGCGGCGCAGTCCCGGCGCGGACGCGGCACACTCCCGGCGCGGGGGTACGAGGATCCGTCGCGCGACGTGTGCACAGCGGTCGCCCAGCGGTGACACGATGAATCGGTGACCCACGCACGACAGCAATCCACGCACCGTCCCGCTCAGGTCGTCGCACACCGGGGCGCGTCCGACGATGCCCCCGAGCACACCCTGGCCGCGTACCGGAAGGCGATCGAGGACGGCGCCGACGCCCTGGAGTGCGACGTACGGCTCACCGCCGACGGCCACCTCGTGTGCGTACACGACCGCCGGGTGAACCGCACCTCCAACGGCCGCGGCGCCGTCTCCGCCCTGGAGCTCTCCGCGCTCGCCGCCCTCGACTTCGGCTCCTGGAAGGACCGCGAGGAGTCGGAGTCCCCGGACTGGGATCCGGTGCCGGGGGAGCTCACCTCCGTACTCACCCTGGAACGGCTGCTCGAACTCGTCGTCGAGACCCGGGCCGCCGGGCGTCCGCTCCAGCTGGCCATCGAGACCAAGCACCCCACCCGCTGGGCGGGCCAGGTGGAGGAGCGGCTGCTGCATCTGCTCAAACAGTTCGAGCTCGACGCCCCGCCGGCCGACGGCCCGTCACCGGTACGCATCATGAGCTTCTCGGCGCGCTCCCTGTACCGCGTCCAGGCAGCGGCTCCCGCCCTGCCCACCGTGTATCTGATGCAGTTCGTCTCGCCGCGGCTGCGCGACGGTCGGCTGCCGGCCGGGTCGCGGATCGCGGGGCCGGGGATGCGGATCGTACGCAACCACCCCGGATACATCGAACGACTGCACCGCGCGGGGCACCGCGTCCATGTCTGGACGGTGAACGAACCGGAGGACGTCCAACTCTGCGTCGACCTGGGCGTCGAAGCAATCATCACGAACCGCCCGAAACAGGTTCTGTCACAACTGGGACGCTCTTAACATCAGTTACACGGAGTACACCGGCGCATTCGAACCGTATTCGATCGTTACGAGTGCGTCACCGGCAGTCCATTGGCCGGTTTCCGGTCCAGTCCAGGAGGGCATCCACTCCGTGGCGTGGGGCAAAGGAGGTGTCGGGGGTGGCGTTGGTGGTGGCACAGGAGGTGCCCACGTCGTCGAGCATGGCCGTTCCCCATGGTCCTGCGGGCGTGGGTCAGGCGCGGCACCGGATGCGCGAGCAGTTGCGCAGCCACGGGGTGTCGGATTCGGTCGTCGACGATGCTGTACTGATTCTTTCCGAACTGCTCAGCAACGCCTGCCGGCACGGCAGGCCGCTGGGCCGGCACACCGATGTGGGTGACGGCGACGTCCGCGCCGCATGGCGGGTCGACAGAACGGGCGGGCTGACCGTCGAAGTGACGGACGGCGGCGGGCCGACCCGTCCGATTCCGGCCACACCATCGGTGACGGCGCGCGGCGGCCGCGGACTCAACATCATCAGCGCGCTCGCCGACGAGTGGGGAGTACGCGACAGCTCGTCCGGTGAAGTGACCGTCTGGGTCCTCGTCAACGAGGGGGACGGACAGGTGTCCCGGGTGCCGGGCGGACCGGCCGCACCGGCCGTCTCGAAATCGGCCGTGTCCGGGGCGGGCGTGTCGCTCGACGGGCTCGGCTTCGCGGACGCCTTCGACGACGTGGGCTGACCTTCCGGCACGGACGTCGGCCACGGCGGCGGTGACGGCATCGTCGGGGCATCGGTCGTCGCCGAGGCATCGGGGCGGGTTCGCACGGGAGCGGTGCATTCCGCACTCCGTACCGCCAGACGTGTGGGCGTATGTGTCCCACACGCGACAAGGGCGGCTAGGCTCGCGGCCCAGACCGCACTGTCGCAATCGGGAGAAAGCCCACCATGGCCAAGAAGCGCCCTCAGACCAAGGCCGGGAAGCAGCAGCTCAAGGACGGCGAGATCCCGGTGGTCGGGGCTCGCGAGCCCTGCCCGTGCGGTTCGGGCCGCCGCTACAAGGCATGCCACGGCCGCGCCGCCGCCCAGGCCGTGACCGAACTCGTCCACCGCCCCTTCGAGGGGCTGGCCGGCGAGTGCGACTGGGTCGCGCTGCGCGAGCTGGTGCCCGCCGCCACGGTCGAGCTGACGCTGAAGGACGGGCTGCCCGAGGGTGTGCCCTCGGTGACGCTCGCGACCGTCCTGCCGATGGCCTGGCCGGCGCTGCGCCGAGACGACGGTTCGGTGCTGCTCGCCCTGCAGAACGACACCCCGTCCGGTGACCTCAGCCGGGACCTCGCGGACATCCTGCGGCGGGCGCTGGACGCCGAGCCCGGTTCGCCGGTGGCGGCGCAGCGCGTGCCGGCCGACGCCCCGCGGCTGCAGGACGTGCTCGACCCCGACGCGGCGTTCGAGCCCGTCGTCCACTCCGGCTTCGAGTTCTGGGTCCCGGACGCGGAGAACGCCACGCCCGAAGTGTCCGCCTCCCTGGAGCGCGCGAACGAGGCGGCGATCCCGACGACGCGGCTCGCCGGCGTGGACGCCGCCTACTGGTGCGAGACCCCGGAGAAGAACCACCTCCGCTGGGTCATGCCGCACGCCGAGGAGCGGCTGCTCGACGCGCTCGCCCGGCTGCACGCCGCCGGCACCTCCTCGCTGGGCGAGGGGACCAGGCTGGTCGGCTCCTTCCGGGCGCACGGGCTGATGGTCCCGGTCTGGGACCTGCCGAGCTCGATGGGTGCCGAGGAGTGCGAAAAGCCCGCGGCCGAATTCGCGGAGCGGCTGACCGAGGCGCTCGCCTCGGACGCACCGCTCACCGGGGAGGAGCGGCGGGCCCGCGGCGGTCTCACCAACCGCCAGGTGACACTCAGCTGACAGTGACAACCCCCGGGTCCACCGGACCCATCGGGTGACTCGCGTCACAACTCGCCATACTCGCAGGTAAATCCCTGTCCGAATACGCGAGATCGAATTTGCGAACGGCAGATCTCTTGTTACCGTTCTAGAAGCCCGGTCGCTGGTGCATCCCCCGTCGCCAGCGATCGGGCATCCTCATTTCCGGATACGGCGCACAGCGCGCAACGCGGCGCACGAGCCCGCGCACGAGCCCCTCGCCGGTACGCCCCCGCCTCATCGAGCACTGCGGGCCCATGACTGACCCGCCGCCACCGGCGCCTTCACACGTACCCCGACCACCGCAGGAGCTCCGACGCCCGACGCCTCGGTGAGCCCGGGCAGGGCCCGATCAGCCCCGGACGGATGCCGGATGCCGGAAGATCTCCACGGAATATCCCGCCCCGAACTCACTCGAATACATATTCGATAGATCCGTCCCGAGTGTTCCGGAAAGGCCATCAGAAAGCCTTCTGGCGCCGGACTTTGCAGCGGCAGGCTTTGCATTGCGCGGCATGGGCCGGGATCACATCCGGAGCCCGTATCCGCCACCCGGATAACGCACGCCGGATATCGGTCACCCGGATATCGAGCGGCCCCACGCGTCGGCTTCGCATGAGTTTCTGACGGTCCGCCGGACATTCCGACGGAATGCGTGGCCGGGCGACTCCCCCCGTTACTCCGATGGCGGGCACGATGCGCGCCCGCCATCGCCCACCACCGCCCCGTCAGTACGCCAGCCGGCTGCCGCCGTCCGGGGCGCCACTGCTCGCCTCGACCAGCGCGTCCAGCACCGCACCCACGTCCGGCAGCCACGGCGCGGCGGACGAGGCAACCGGGCTCTTTCCGTGCGGACGCGGCCGGGGCTCCGGGGAAGGAGCCCGCTCCCAGCGCACCTGCCCCGCCCCCACCTCGGACGGCGGAAGGACGAGATAGCCGCCCTCGCCGTGGAAACGCAGCGAACTGGGCACCCAGTCCTGGGCGTACAGCAGCTCACCGAGCCGTTCGAGGTCGTACGGGGCAACCAGCAGGGACCACCGGGTGGGCGTCGCCACCACGGGTCCGAGCCGTACGCCCATCCGGTCCAGCTCGGCCAGCGCCCGGGCGGCGGCCACGGCCGGCAGGCTCAGCGCACACGGGGCGCGCCCGCCGGTGGCCAGGAGGATCGGAGCGGTGGGCCGGTTGGCCCACCACCAGCGCACCATGCGCTCGTCGGTGGTCGCCGCGAGGAGACCGGGATCGAAGGGGTGTGCGCCGGGCACGGCGCACTCGGGATCGGGACAGGCGCAGCCGCGGCCACGGCCCCCGCGGCCTCCGGCCGCCTTTGATCCCACTCCGGGAAGCACGGGCCACTGCCATGCTGTGGCACAGGTCAGGGCCGCGTCGAGCCGGGCGGGCCTTCCCCTGCGCCGGAACCGGAGCCTGCGTCGCCTTCCGAGGATCTCGCGCATGAGCGCTCGTTCCTTTCCGTTGAACGCCGAGGGTCCACATCACACCACGTGCGAGTTGCCGTACGTGTGCATCACTTCACTGTGCGTACGTGCTCTTCAAGTCTGCGGTACGGGTGGGTCGTCGGTACCGAGCATGAGCCTGGCCGGGTCGAGCAGGTGCGAGACGGGTCCGGGCGAGCCGGTCCGGACGAGCATGGCGAGGAGCGGCGCAGATATCGCGCCTGCCGTCCCGAGGTGCAAACCCCGCCACTCGGGGGTGGGGGCGTGGCCGTCACAAGAGAGGACGTCCGGGCCGTCTGCCGGGTTCCGGGGCGATCAGAACTGCCCCTGGCCTTCATCGATTACGTACCCAGCATGCCCGAAATGACGCTCTCTCCAGGACTTCACCCCGAGAGCACCCCCTGTCGAGCACGCCCAGTCGACCGCAAATGCCTGTCTCAGGGTGCAATTTTTGGCCAACTTGACGGTCTCTTGGACACCACATTTACCGTGGGGACAATGCTGGACATCGCCTCACTTGTGCGTGTACATGTGGTGCACGTGTACATGCGGATGCACTGATAGCGGCGCAGAATGACATGGGGGTTTGCGATGCTATTCGACAAAACGCACTGGTCGGAAAGCCGGCGACCATGAGCGCCCCACACCTGCCAAAAGTGGCTGGAATCGATCCCACAGTTCCGGTTTCAGATCACACTGCCGGGTCCCTGTCCGAAGTGCCGTCCGCCCCGGGAGCCTTCATCCAGGACCGGCTCGCCGGCTGGGTCTCCGACCTCACCACGCTGCACGAGCTCACCGAGCGGCTGGCCGGAACCGGCACGCTCGACGACGCGCTCCACGAGTTCCTGGACGCCGGAGCCGCCCTGGTCGGCGCCCGCCGCGGCCTGGTCGTCTTCGAACCGTCCGACCACTGCGGCCCCGTCAGCACCACCGGCCTCGGGCTCGCCCACGCCGAGCTCGGACTGATCGAGACGGTGCCGCGCACCGCCACCTCCTACGGCCGGATCCTGGAAGGGCTCCCGGACACCGAAGGAGCGCTGACCACTCCCGACCTGCTCGGCGACCCCGGCCTGAACCCCCGCCGCCGCGAAGTCGCCGCCCGGCTCGGATACGCCGCCAGCTACGCCGTACCGATCACCGCCGAGGCGACCGGCAGGCTCGGCGCCGCCGTCTGGCTGTACGACGAACCCGCCGAACCACTGGAACGCCAGCGCCATCTCGCCGGCCTCTACACCGGTTACGCCGCTGAACACCTGGCCAGGCTGCTGGAGCTGGAGCGGGCCAGGGCCGATGTCGCCACCATCACGGAGGAACTGCTGCCCAGCCGGCTGCCCCGGGTCGCCGGTGTGCAGCTGGCCGCCCGCCACCGCCGGGCGCCGCAGGGCGGCGGCGACTGGTACGACGCGCTGGCACTGCCGGAGGGTGCGCTCGGTCTCGCCGTGGGCTCGGTGAACGGCTCCGGGCCGAGCGCCCTGGCCGCCATGGGACGGCTGCGGGCCGGGCTGCGGGCGTACGCGGTGATGGAGGGCGAGGATCCGGTCGCCGTGCTCTCGGATCTGGAACTGCTGCTGCGGCTCACCGAACCGGCCCGTACGGCGACCGCGCTGTTCGCCTACTGCGAGCCGGCCGAGCGCAAGATCCTGCTGGCCGGCGCGGGCCACACTCCTCCGCTCCTGATCGGCGACCGGCGCACCGAGTTCGTCGAGACCTCGGTCTCCGCGCCGCTGGGCATGCTCGCCTGCTGGGAGGCGCCCAGCGTGGAGATCACCCCGGCGCCCGGCGAGACCGTACTGCTCTGCACCGACGGACTGCTGCGCCGTACCGGCGACTCGACGGACCGGGCGTTCGCCCGGCTCCACTCCGCGGCCGCTTCCGTGCCCAAGGCGATGCGCCAGGACGCCGGAGCCGTCGCCGACCATGTGCTGCGCACCGTGCTGCCGGACGGGCTCGACCGCGGCGAGGACGCGGAGGACGTGGTCGTCCTGGCCGCGCGTTTCGACTGACGCCCCGCGGGATTCCCCGGCCCGGCCGTGTAACAGGTCTTCCGGCCCTGTGCCCCCTTCTGTACGCCCGTACGATGGACGGGGTCCAGTGTCGTATCAAGGAGACAAATCGTGGCTGAGGAGCTCACCCCGGAGAACCCGGAGACCGAGGAAGAAGAAACGGTCAAGCAGCGGAAGAACGGCCTGTACCCGGGCGTCTCCGATGAACTCGCCGCGAACATGAAGTCCGGTTGGGCCGATACCGAGCTGCACGGCCTCGAACCGATCGCCCAGGCCGCACACACGGCCGCCCGCCGCGCCGCGCTCTCCGCGCGCTTCCCCGGTGAGCGGCTGGTCATCCCCGCGGGCAACCTGAAGACCCGCTCCAATGACACCGAGTACGCCTTCCGCGCCTCCACCGAGTACGCGTACCTCACCGGCGACCAGACCCAGGACGGCGTCCTCGTCCTGGAGCCGACCGAGGACGGTCACGAGGCGACCATCCACCTGCTGCCGCGCTCCAACCGCGAGAACGGCGAGTTCTGGCTCGACGGCCAGGGCGAGCTGTGGGTCGGCCGCCGCCACTCCCTCGCCGAGGCCGAGCAGCTGCTGGGCATCCCGGCGAAGGACGTGCGCGAGCTCCCCGCCGCGCTGACCGAGGCCACCGGCCCGGTCCGCAACGTCCGCGGCCACGACGCCGGCATCGAGGCCGCACTGACCGACAAGGTCACCGCGGAGCGCGACGAGGAGCTGCGCGTCTTCCTCTCCGAGGCCCGCCTGGTGAAGGACGCCTTCGAGATCGCCGAGCTGGAGAAGGCCTGCGACGCCACCGCGCGCGGCTTCGAGGACGTCGTGAAGGTCCTCGACAAGGCCGAGGCGACGAGCGAGCGCTACATCGAGGGCACCTTCTTCCTCCGTGCCCGCATCGAGGGCAACGACATCGGCTACGGCTCGATCTGCGCGGCCGGCCCGCACGCCACCACCCTGCACTGGGTGCGCAACGACGGCCCGGTGCGCTCCGGCGAGCTGCTGCTGCTCGACGCCGGCGTGGAGACCAACGACCTCTACACCGCCGACGTGACCCGCACCCTTCCGATCAACGGCACGTTCACGCCGCTCCAGCGGAAGATCTACGACGCCGTGTACGAGGCCCAGGAGGCGGGCATCGCCGCCGTCAGGCCCGGCGCCGACTACCGCGACTTCCACGACGCCGCGCAGCGGGTGCTCGCCGAGAAGCTCGTCGAGTGGGGCCTGCTGGGCGACCTGTCGGTGGACAAGGTCCTGGAGCTGGGACTCCAGCGCCGCTGGACCCTGCACGGCACCGGTCACATGCTCGGCATGGATGTCCACGACTGCGCCGCCGCGCGCACCGAGACGTACGTCAACGGAACGCTGGAGCCCGGTGTGTGCCTCACGGTCGAGCCCGGTCTGTACTTCCAGACCGACGACCTGACCGTGCCCGAGGAGTACCGGGGCATCGGCGTCCGGATCGAGGACGACATCCTCGTCACCGAGGACGGCAACCGGAACCTCTCCGACAAGCTGCCGCGTCGGGCCGACGAGGTCGAGGAGTGGATGGCCCGGCTCAAGGGCTGATCCGGAACGCGCCGAGGGGCGCTCTGCTCAGGACACCATGAGCAGGGCGTCCTTCCGCCATTTCAGGACCTTGTCGAAGCTGACGACGGCACCGCTGCCGGGGCGGTTGCCGAAGTGCACATGGTCGGCGAGCTGCTCGATCAGACACAGACCCCGCCCGTCCTCGGCGGTGAGCGGCGGGTACTGCTGGGGTCCTTGCTGCTGCGCCGCGGTGCGAACGGTGCTCCGGGCGGGAAAGCCGGGGCCCGAGTCGGTGACCTCGATACGGCACTTCTCGCCGTCCAGATAGGCGGTGACCCGGTACTGCCCGGAGGCGGCCCCGGGCAGCTCGTCCCACACGTCCCACGGGTCTTGCGGAACACCCTGGTCGCCCCGGTCCTCCCCGGCCCTGTGGTCGCCGCCGTGCTCGACGGCGTTCGCACAGGCCTCGCTGAGCGCGACCGACAGGTCGAAGGAGATGTCCGGGTCCACGCCTGCGGTCTCCATGGTGCCCAGCAGGAAGCGGCGGGCGAGCGGAACGCTCGCGGCCTCGCGCCGCAGATGGAGGGACCACCAGATGCTCATGCTCCAGCCTCCTGGCCGCGGCTCGACATACCGATACCTATTGCCGCCCGGCGCCATGAGTAAGCACAGACCGGATGTGAGACCGCTCATTCGGCGGATACCAGCTCTCCGTGCACCCGTGTATGCCCGGCCCGATCGGACGGATGACGACCTTCCGGACCTCCGGACCTGCCGCACCGAGCCCGGGGGCTCGGTGCGATGATGGCCCCGCCATGTCTATGCCTGTCGCACGCGCCGGAGCCGGTATGCGGCTCCTGAGGGCCGCGGTGTTCACCGCGGTCTGCGTCGCGCTGTCCGCGGCAGGTCACTCCCTGGCTTCCTGCGCGGCCGTCCCCCGGTGGACCCTGCTCGCGGGGTTCCTGGGGATGTTCGCGGTGGTGGCATCGTTCGCCGGACGCGAGCGTTCACTGCCGTCCATCGCCGCCGCACTGGCCGGCGGACAGATCGCCCTGCACGCCCTGTTCGGCATGGGCACGCACGGCACCCCGGTGAGCACCGCGGCGGGCGACGACTCGTTGATCCGGTTCGCGGCGAGCCTCGTGTGCGGGGCCGGGCCGGCGCAGCTGAGTGCCGCCGAGGCACACCGCATCGTCACCACCGCGGGCATCGACCCGGCATCGGTGGCGGCCGGCGGCCATCACCACGTGGCCGCCGCGTCCGGCACGGATCCGACCGCCCTCGCCGCCCTGCTGCCCGACCTGCCCATGCTGCTCGGCCACCTGCTGGCGGCGGCGGCCACCGGCTGGCTGCTGCGCCGCGGCGAGATCGCCCTGTTCCGGCTGGTCCGGCTGTCCGCGCACGGCGCCCAGCAGATCGCGGCCGGGGCCCAACTGCGTGCGCTGCGCGCGGCGCTCGCTCTCGTCGCCGCCCTGCACGCCGGGCTTCCCGGCGGCCCGACGACCGGGCCGCGCACCCTCCGTACGGCGGTCGACGCCCCGCCACCCGCCACCGGGGACCCCCTGCAGCACCAGGTGATCAGGCGCGGTCCGCCACCCGCGTACGCGCTCGCAGCCTGACGCGACACCCTCCACTCGGCGTACGGACCACTCCGTGCGGTACCCGGTCGGCGCATGCACACCGCTCAAGGGGAAGAGGTGTTGTGATGCCGGCGCGCACCCGCGCGCCGGACCACCTTTCCTTCGTGCTCCATGGAGTGATCCCTGTCATGAACGTTTCCCGCATCGCCTTCGTCGGCGGCGTCGCCGCGTCCACCGTCCTGGTCCTCGCCGGTACGGCCTCCGCGCACGTCAGCGTGCAGCCGCAGGGCGAGGCCGCCAAGGGCGGTTACGCCACCGTCAACTTCAAGGTCCCCAACGAGCGCGACAACGCGTCGACGACCAAGGTCGAAGTCAACTTCCCGACCGACCACCCGCTGGCCTCCGTCATGCCGCAGGCCGTACCCGGCTGGGACATCGAGGTCACCAAGAGCAAGCTCGCCAAGCCGATGGAGATGCACGGCCAGAAGATCAACGAGGCCGTCTCCAAGGTCACCTGGACCGCCACGGGCGACAAGGACGAGCGCGGCATCCGACCCGGTGACTTCCAGCAGTTCCCGCTCTCCATCGGCCAGCTCCCCGAGGACGCCGACCAGCTGGTGTTCAAGGCCATCCAGACGTACGACAACAAGGAAGTCGTCCGCTGGATCGAGGAACAGAAGGCCGGCGCCGACGAACCCGAGAGTCCGGCGCCCGTCCTCGCGCTGACCGCGCCGGCCACCGGCGAGCACGGCGCGGCCGCCGACACCAAGAGCGGCGACGCCGGTGCCGAGGCGGCGGACAAGCAGACGACGGCCGCCTCGGACGCGTCCTCCAGCGACACCACGGCCCGCGTCCTCGGCATCATCGGCATCGTCATCGGCGTGGCCGGGGTGGCCTTCGGCTTCCTCGCCGGCCGCCGCCGCACCGCATGATCCACAGCTCCACCCGTCCCACCGACCCTCAGGAACCAGTGCTCCATGCCTAAGAAAACGGTGCTGGCCGCGGCGTTCGTCGCCGCGGCCGCGCTCACCCTGTCCGCCTGCGGCAGCAGCGACGACAGTGCCAAGAAGCCCATCGCCGACGTATCGGTCGAGGCGAAGACCAAGGCCGCGACCGTCCTGGACCAGCCGTTCACCAAGCCGAACCTCGTCCTCACCGACACCCACGGCAAGAAGTACGACCTCCGGGAGCAGACCAAGGGCAAGCCGACCCTGATCTACTTCGGCTACACCAACTGCCCCGACGTCTGCCCGCTCGTCATGAGCAACATCGCCATCGCCAAGAAGTCGTTGCCCAAGGCCGACCAGGAGAAGCTCCAGGTCGTCTTCGTGACCACCGATCCCGAGCGGGACACCCCGTCCTCGCTCGGCAGCTGGCTCAAGGCCCAGGACGCCTCCTTCATAGGTCTCACCGGCGACTTCCCGACCATCCAGGCGGGCGCACGCCAGATCGGCATCGGCATCGACGCGCCGAAGAAGGAGAAGGACGGCACGGTCGTCTCGATGCACGGGTCCCAGGTCATCGCGTTCTCGCCGAAGACCGACAAGGGCTACCTCGTCTACAGCGAGGACACCTCGCCCGACGACTACACCAAGGACCTGCCCAAGATCGTCAAGGGGGAGAACCCGTGAACCGCCGCACCATGCTCGCCGCCGTCATCGCCCTCACCACGGGGCTGACGCTGGCGGGTTGCTCGTCCTCGGACAACAAGCCCGAGCTGAAGGTGACCGGCGCTTTCATGCCGCAGCCCGTCAGCGACATGGCGGCCGGATTCCTCGTCGTGAAGAACAGCGGCGGGGCGTCCGACCGGCTCACCTCCGTCACCAGCACGATCTCCGACGACGTCACGATCCACGAGACGAAGAACGAGAAGATGCGCATGGTGACGTCCCTCGAGGTGCCTGCGGGTGGCGAGCTGGAGCTGAAACGCGGCGGGAACCACCTCATGTTCATGAAGCTCAAGCAGCAGCCCAAGCAGGGCGAGAAGGTGTCCGTGGAACTGCACTTCGAGAAGGCCGACCCGATCAAGGTCGACCTTCCCGTGAAGGGGACCACCCACAACCCGAAGAAGCACTGAGGGACTGACTCGCCATGACAGCCACCGCCCCGCACTTCGGACCGTCGCCGTCCACTCCCGCGCCACGTCGGCCCCTGGCCGCGGCCGCACTCCTCGCCGCCCTCGTCGGCATGGTGTTCGGCCTGCTGCTGAGCAGCGCGGGCCCCGCGTCCGCGCATGCCGCGCTCACCGGGAGCGATCCGCAGGACGGGGCGGTGGTCGACACCGCTCCCCAGGAGGTCACGCTCACCTTCTCCGAACAGGTCGCCATGGGTGACGGTTCCATCAGGGTCCTGGACCCCGACGGCAAACGCGCCGACACCGGCGCCGCACCACGTAGTCTGCAGTGCGGCCCCGCCATGAAGTACGGGGTCTCGCTGCATTCCGGACTGCCCGACGGGACGTACACCGTCGCCTGGCAGGCCGTCTCCGCGGACAGCCACCCCATCTCGGGCGCGTTCACCTTCTCCGTCGGAGCACCCTCGAAGACCGCTGTGGCACTCCCGGCGGACCAGGCCGGCGGCGGCCTCGTCGGCACGCTGTACGACATCGCGCGCTACGCCGCGTACGCCGGTTTCATCCTGCTGGCCGGCGGCTCCGCCTTCGTACTGGCCTGCTGGCCGCGCGGGGCGGGAGCCCGTCCGCTCCAGCGCCTGGTCGCGCGCGGCTGGATGACCCTCACTGTCGCCACCCTGGCCATGCTGCTCCTGCGCAACCCATACACCGGATCCGGGAAGCTCGCGGACGCCTTCGACCTCGACGGGCTGAAGGCCGTGCTCGATACCAAGCCCGGCGCCGCACTGGTCTCCCGGCTGCTGCTGCTCGGCGCCTCCGCGCTCTTCATCGCCGTGCTCTTCGGGGCCTACGCCAAGCGCGAGGACGAGCGCGAGAAGAAGGACCTCACCTTCGGGCTGGCCATCGGCGGCACGGTGATCGCTGCCGGGATCGCCGGTACATGGGCGCTCGCCGAGCACGCCTCGACCGGAATCCAGCCCGGCATCGCCATGCCGGTCGACGTGCTCCACCTGCTGGCCGTCGCCGCCTGGCTCGGTGGTCTCACGGCCCTGCTGGTCGCGCTCTACCGGACCCCCGACATCGATGCGACGGCCGTACGGCGCTTCTCCGGCATCGCGTTCGGCAGCGTGATCGTGCTCGCCGTGACCGGGATCTACCAGTCCTGGCGCCAGGTCGGCACCTGGTCCGCGCTCACCGGCACCGGATACGGGCAGCTGCTGCTCGTGAAGGTGGGGCTGGTCGCCGTCCTGATCGTGATCGCCTGGTTCTCACGGCGCTGGACGGCTCGCCTGGTCACGGGCGGGGCCAGCGCGGCGACGGAGTCCGGGGCCGGAGACGAAGACGGGGACGGGGACGGGGACGGAAAGCGGTCTTCTGCGGAGGCGTCCGAGAAGGCCGAGGACCCCGCACGGGCGGCCCAACTCGCCCGGCAGCGGGCCGCCATGGCCACCGCCGAGAAGAAGCGGATCCGCGACGCCGACCCCGACCGGTCCGGGCTGCGCCGGTCGGTGCTGGCCGAAGTGGGCGTCGCCGTGGCTCTGCTGGCGGTGACGACCGTACTGACCTCGACCGAGCCGGCGCGTACCGAGGAGGAAGCGGCCCGCGCGTCCACAACGGTGGCCGCCCCCGCGAACGAAGGCCCGGTCAGCCTGAAGCTGCCCTTCGACACGGGCGGCGAGAACGGCAGGGGAACGGTGCGGATGGAGATCACCCCCGCCCGTACCGGCGCCAATGAGCTCCACATCTGGATCGACGGCACCGACGGAAAGGCCATGGACGTCCCCGAGGTGAAGATCGCCTTCACCCTGGAGTCCAAGGACATCGGCCCGCTGCCCGTGCTCCCCGCCCGGCTGGCCGAGGGCCACTGGACCGCCGACGCCGTCCAGATCCCGATGGCGGGCAACTGGAAGATCGCTGTGACCGTACGTACGTCGGACATCGATCAGACGACCATCGACAAGAACGTAAAGATCGGTTGAGCAGGATCGTGAGCGCAGACAACAGCAGGAAAGCATCCGGCAGCGGGGACGACGGTGTCCGCGGCGGTGCGGGCATCTCCCGGCGCCGACTGATCGGCAGCGCGGGCGCGGCCGGTGCGACCGGGCTGGTGCTGGGTGCGGCGGGCGGTGCCACCGGCTACGTCGCGACCCGGCCCGACGAGCCCGCCGCACTGACCACGGTCGGCTCCACCCGGGTGATGTTTCACGGGAAACATCAACCGGGGATCACCACTCCGCTTCAGGCGCGCGGCCATCTCGTCGCGTTCGACCTGGTGCCCGGTGCCGGGCGCAAGGAGGCCATCGCCCTGATGCGCCGGTGGTCGGCCGCGGCCGACCACCTGATGGCCGGCGAGCCCGCCGGGAGCGGCGCGGCGGACGGACCGGACCACGACACCGGGATCGCGCTGGACGCCGGACCGTCCTCGTTGACCGTCACCTTCGGTTTCGGCCGGACCTTCTTCGAACGCACAGGCCTGACCGGCCGCCGCCCGCCGGGGCTCGACCCGCTGCCGCCCTTCTCCTCCGACCACATCGACGCCGAGCGCTCCAACGGTGACCTCTGGGTCCAGATCGGCGCGGACGACGCGCTCGTCGCCTTCCACGCACTGCGTGCCGTGCAGAAGGAGGCCGCCCCGGCGGCCAGGGTCCGCTGGCAGATGAACGGCTTCAACCGCGCCCCCGGCGCCACGGCCCAGCCGATGACCGCCCGCAATCTGATGGGCCAGGTCGACGGCACCAACAACCCGAAACCGGCCGAGAGCGACTTCGAGCGCCGCGTCTTCGTCCCGGGCGGAACCGAGGCGAAGTACGACTGGCTCGCGGGCGGCTCGTACGCGGTCGTGCGCCGGATCAGAATGCTGCTCGACGACTGGGAGAAGCTCCCGGTGGCACGGCAGGAGCAGGTCATAGGGCGACGGAAGAAGGACGGCGCCCCGCTGAGCGGCGGCACCGAGACCACCGCGATGGACCTCGACCGGGCGGGCTCCGACGGCAAGCTCCTGATCCCGGACAACGCCCACGCCCGGATCTCCTCCCCCGGGACGAACAGCGGTGCGGCCATGCTGCGGCGCCCCTTCTCGTACCACGACGGCATCTCGGCGGACGGCACTCCGGACGCCGGTCTGCTGTTCATCTGCTGGCAGGCGGATCCGCTGCGCGGCTTCGTTCCGGTGCAGCGCAAGCTGGACCGGGGCGACGCCCTGTCGCCGTTCATCCGGCACGAGGCGAGCGGGCTGTTCGCGGTGCCGGGCGGTGCGGCGGACGGCGAGTACGTGGGGCAGCGGCTGCTGGAGTCCTGAGCCACCGGGGCGCATTAGGGTGACGGTATGTCCGCCACGCGCTACGCATATCTCGGCCCCGAAGGCACCTTCACCGAGGTCGCCCTCCGTACGCTCCCGGAGGCCGCCACCCGCGAACTCGTCCCGATGGTCTCCGTACCGGCGGCTCTGGACGCGGTACGCAGCGGGGCCGCCGCGGCGGCGCTCGTACCGATCGAGAACTCCGTCGAGGGCGGCATCACCGCGACGCTCGACGAGCTGACCACCGGCGAACCGCTGATGATCTACCGCGAAGTGCTGCTCTCCATCACCTTCGCGCTGCTGGTGCGGCCGGGTACGAAGCTGTCCGACATCAAGTCGGTCACCGCGCACCCGGCCGCGCAGCCGCAGGTGCGCAACTGGATGGCCGCCCATCTCCCGGACGCCGTGTGGGAGTCGGCGGCCTCCAACGCGGACGGGGCCCGGCTGGTGCAGGAGGGCCGGTACGACGCCGCCTTCGCCGGTGAGTTCGCGGCGGCGACCTACGGTCTCGAACCGCTGGTGACCGAGATCCATGACGCGGTGAACGCGCAGACCCGCTTCGTCCTGGTGGGCCGCCCGGCCCGGCCCGCGGCGCCGACGGGCGCGGACAAGACCTCGGTGGTCATCTGGCTGGGCGAGGACCACCCCGGTGCGCTGCTCGAACTGCTCCAGGAGTTCGCGGTGCGCGGGGTGAACCTGATGCTGATCCAGTCGCGGCCGACGGGTGCCGGCATCGGGAACTACTGCTTCGCGGTGGACGCCGAGGGGCACATCGCGGACCGCCGGGTCGGCGAGGCGTTGATGGGGCTGAAGCGGATCTGCCCGAAGGTGCGGTTCCTGGGTTCGTACCCGCGGGCAGGGGTGGCGTTGCAGGACGTACGGCCGCTGCGCGCGGGGACGTCGGACGCGGAGTTCACGGAGGCCTCCGACTGGCTGACCAGGAACCTGGACGGCCGGGGCTGACGGACGGAGTCGGGGAGACCGGGCCCGCCGGAGGCTGACGAAGTCGGTCGGGAGCCGGGCCCGCCGGGGGTTTTCGGGTCTCAGCACACCCTCGCCGCTGGTCCGATCTACCGATTTCCGGTATCCACAGAGTTATCCACAGGGGCGGTTCTCGACCTGGGGACAAGTCGACACCCCAAGGCGACATGGTCGACATATTGCTCCAGTCGACCCAGATGCATCCACAGGCCGACAGGCCACCCGAGCCGCCCCGTCTCGCCCCAATTCCATTGATCAACTCTTTAGGGCGGTAAATTCCCACCCGAACGAGTGTCTGAAGCGGGTTTGAACGGGAAATCCGCGAGCCATCAGACAGCTTTCGAAATGCCCCCTTCCGGCATCCACAGATCTTCCTCACAGCCTGTGGATAACTTTCGGAAGCCCGGGAGCCTGTGGACAAGTAACGGTCAACTGCCGTTCCGAGTAAGGGGGATACGTCAAGACGAGTGAAGCCCTCTGCCCCATTCAGGCGAGTACGCTCTTTTTATTGACGATCGGGACCCACTCCAGCCGCACAATCTCCCCCAGCATTGCCAATTCAGGCAATTAGGGCAAAGTGACACGCTCGGCAATATCGGTTCGAGCGGAGGAAGTGCACACCGGTAGCCTGGAGGGGTGATTGACCTTCGCCTGCTCCGTGAGGACCCCGACCGTGTTCGCGCCTCCCAGCGCGCCCGTGGAGAGGACGTCGAGCTCGTCGACGCCCTTCTCTCCGCCGACGAGCGGCGCAGGTCGTCCGGTGTCCGCTTCGACGAACTCCGCTCCGAGCAGAAAGCGCTCGGCAAACTCATCCCCAAGGCCTCGCCCGACGAGCGCGCCGAGCTGCTCAAGCGGGCCGAGCAGCTGAAGGCCGACGTCAAGGCCGCCGACGCCGCACAGGACGAGGCCGACGCCGAGGCCAAGAGCCTGATGCTCCAGATCGGCAACATCGTCCACGAGGACGCGCCGGTCGGCGGTGAGGAGGACTTCGTCGTCCTGGAGACGCACGGCACGATCCGTGACTTCGGGGCCGAGGGCTTCGAGCCCAAGGACCACCTGGAGCTCGGCGAGAAGCTCGGCGCCATCGACATGGAGCGCGGCGCCAAGGTCTCCGGCTCGCGCTTCTACTACCTGACGGGCGTCGGCGCGCTGCTGGAGCTGGCCCTGGTCAACGCGGCGATCGCGCAGGCCACCGAGGCCGGCTTCATCCCGATGCTGACGCCGGCGCTGGTCCGCCCGCGCGCCATGGAGGGCACCGGGTTCCTCGGCCAGGCCGCGGAGAACGTGTACCACCTGGAGAAGGACGACTACTACCTGGTCGGCACCTCCGAGGTCCCGCTCGCCGCGTACCACATGGACGAGATCATCGACGCCGAGAAACTGCCGCTGCGCTACGCGGGCTTCTCCCCCTGCTACCGCCGCGAGGCCGGTACGTACGGCAAGGACACCCGGGGCATCTTCCGGGTGCACCAGTTCGACAAGGTCGAGATGTTCTCGTACGTCGACCCGGCGGACGCCGAGGCGGAGCACCGCAGGCTCCTCGACTGGGAGAAGCAGTGGCTCACCGCTCTTGAGCTGCCCTTCCAGGTGATCGATGTCGCCACCGGCGACCTGGGCGCCTCGGCCTCCCGGAAGTTCGACTGCGAGGCGTGGATCCCGACGCAGGGCAAGTACCGCGAGCTGACGTCCGCGTCGAACTGCAACGGTTTCCAGGCTCGCCGCCTGTCCGTCCGGATGCGCGACACCCGCGACGGCAAGAAGGTCCTCCAGCCGCTGTCCACGCTGAACGGCACACTCTGCGCCGTGCCGCGCACGATCGTGGCGATTCTGGAGAACCACCAGCTGGCCGACGGTTCGGTACGGGTGCCCGAGGTGCTCCGGCCGTATCTGGGCGGGCGCGAGGTTCTGGAGCCGGTCGCCAAGTGACCTTCCCGTACAGGCTCGTCGCGACCGATCTCGACGGCACGCTGCTGCGTGACGACGACACGGTCTCCGAGCGCACCCGTGAGGCACTGGCCGCGGTCACCGCGGCCGGTGCCGCGCACATCATCGTCACCGGCCGGTCGGTCCCCTGGACCCGCCACATCCTGGACGACCTCGGCTACGAGGGGCTCGCCGTCTGCGGCCAGGGCGCGCAGGTCTACCACGCGGGCGAGCGCAAACTGCTGACCTCACTGACGCTGGACCGGCAGCTGGCCGGTCTCGCGCTGTCCAAGGTCGAGGCCGAGGTCGGTCCGCTGGCCCTGGCGGCGAGCCGCGACGGGCTCGACGGCGAGGTGATGGTCGGCCCCGGCTATCGGGTACAGGAAGGTCCGCTTCCGGCCGTCTTCGTGAAGGACCCGGCCGAGCTGTGGTCCGCGCCCCTGAACAAGGTCTACCTCCAGCACCCCGATCTGGACGACGACGCACTGGCGAAGGCCGCGCGCGCGGCTGTCGGCAATCTCGTGGACGTGGTCGTGGCCGGTCCGGGAGTGGTGGAGATCCTGCCGCTGGGGCTGAGCAAGGCGACCGGGCTCTCGCTGGCCGCGCGCCGGCTGGGCATGAAGGCCGCGGACACCCTGGCCTTCGGCGACATGCCGAACGACATCCCGATGTTCGCCTGGGCGCGGCGGGGCGTGGCGATGGCCAACGCACACGAGGACCTGAAGGCCGTGGCCCAGGAGGTCACCGCGTCCAACGAGGACGATGGCATCGCCGTGGTGCTGGAGCAGTTGCTCCAGTCGTAGAAGTGCGGACACGGGGTCGCGTGCCGGCGCGCGGCCCTGCCGCGGCGGAGGATGCGCGGATCGAACGCGCGGGGTTCACGGCCCCGACGACGGCTTAGCAAGCCGCTGCCTTACCACTCGGCCAATCCTCCGGGTGGGCGGCCGCGCGATGCGCAGAAAAGCCGCCCCGGGCGTTCTGCTCCGAGCGCGGCACGGTGGAGTCGTCGGCTTGGTGTTGCGGCGGCTCAGATCCTTCAGTGTGCCGGCGAGTTCATCCATCCTGCCGTCGATGCGGACGATGTCCTCGGACATGTGACCCAGCCGCACGCTCATGGCGCCGACGACCTGATGCGTGACGTCCAGCCTCCGGTCGAGGCTGTCGAGCCGGTGCGACATCCGGTTGAGGACTGGGCCGAGCTCCTGGAGCGCGGTACCGACTCCGGCCAGGCAGCTCTCCACCCGGGTGACTCGGTGTTCGAGCGAGGCGTAGCCCGCGAGCAGGTCCTGCTCGGCGTCGAGCAGATGCGTACGGACGCATCGGGCGATGTCGCTGTCGCGAAGAAGCATCGCGACGTTGAGGACGGTCCCGCGGGTGTGGACCCTGAGCTGGTCGCCGCCTGTGGATAACTCTCCGGCACCTCCCCCGCCCCATAGCGACATCATGTCGCTATGGAAGGAGCGCAGGTCAGCGCCGCGCAGCACGCGCATCCCGTTCTCCATCAGCTCGTCCTGATGGCGGTCGGTGAGCCTTCTGACGGCGGCTGTGGATACTTCGAAGTACCGGGCCACATCCTCTGTGCGAAGGTGGACGCGCTCCATCTGCTCCACGCGCAGCGCGCGCGATTCGAGCAGGGCGACTTCTGTGGGCATGGGCATGCCTTCCGATCGTGAAACGACGACGGGCAGCCCTGTCCCGGGCTCGAGGGTCGGAGGACGCTCACGGTTGCACTCACTCAATGACCGACCCGGCGGGTACTCCCTCGTCGGCATCGGCAATCCCTGTTTCACGAGAACTACGACGCCACGGATCCCAGTTGCCTCCACGCACCCTGCTCAACGGACCGATAACCGTACAGTTACGCGTGCGACTGTCCGAAAATGCGTCAACCCCCGCCCAGAAGGCGAGGGTTGACGGGTGCCGGAGTGGTCAGGAACCTACCGTTCGGGGGATGGGCCGGGAGGCGGACCGCCGGTCACTCGTCGCCGGCCAGCTTCAGCGTGCGCAGCTTCTGTCCCGCGTACCAGGTCGCCACCACCGTGACCGCCACCAGCAGGACCGTCGCGGTCGGCAGTCCGACGTCGGAGGTGATCGCGCCCGCCCCGCCGACCTTCTCGGCGACCGCGAGGGACCACTGCTGGACGCTGAGCGTGCGCGCCCCGGGCACCAGGGTGCCGAACAGGGCCTCCCACACCAGCGCGTAGACGAGGCCGAAGACGACCGCGTGCCGGCTGACGGTGCCCAGCAGCAGGAACAGCGCGCTGTACGCGATCGAGGCGACCAGCGCCGCGATGGTGTAGGCCACCGCGATCTGCTGGCCGTTGCCATTGAGGATCAGGCCCGCGATCAGCGTGGGCAGCGCGGAGAAGACCATCGTCACGGCAATGGCGACGATCAGCTTGGTGAAGATGATCGTCGGCCGCTTCACCGGCTTGGCCAGCAGATAGACGATCGAGCCGTCGTCGATCTCGGGACCGATGGCCCCGGTTCCGGCGATCACTCCGATCAGCGGCACCATCGTGGCGATGGCGAAGCCGCCCAGCACGTCCGAGGCCACCTGGTCGTCGGACCCGGTGAGCACCCGTACCGCGAAGGCGATGGCCACCAGCAGCGCGGGCAGGGCGAACAGGATGGCGGCCCGGCGTCGGCCGAGCAGGGCCCGGTAGGTGAGCCGGGCGACTGTGGGGTCGTACATGACGCTTCACAGCTCCTTTCAGGCCACTACTCAGGCCGCTACGAGATAGGAAAAGACCGATTCGAGGGACTCGTCGGACGGCGAAACGGTCAGAAGACGAATTCCGTGTTCCCGCGCGACCTTCGGCAGCAGCTCGGTGAAGCGCCCGAAGTCGACCGCCTGGATCCGCAGGGCCTGTTCGCCCGGGTCCACCTCGATGCCGGCCGTCGACGGGTCGGCAATCAGCGCGGCGGCGAGGGCGCGGTCGTCGCTGGAACGTACGAGATAGCGGTGCGGGCGGTCCGTCATCAGCCGGCGGATCTTGCGGAAGTCGCCGGACGCCGCGTGCCGTCCCGCCACGATCACCTCGATGTGGGAGGCGAGTTGCTCGACCTCTTCGAGGATGTGGGAGGAGAAGAGCACCGTACGGCCCTGTTCCCCCATCTGTCGCAGCAGCTCCATCAGCTGCATCCGCTGGCGCGGGTCCATGCCGTTGAACGGCTCGTCGAGCAGCAGCACCGACGGTTCGTGGACCAGGGCGGACGCCATCTTCACGCGCTGGCGCATGCCCTTGCTGTACGTCGAGATCTTGCGGTCCTGCGCATACTCCATCTCGACCGTGGCCAGCGCCCTCTGCGCCTCCGCTTCGCCGAGCCCCTGGAGCTCGGCGTTGGCGACCACGAACTCGTAGCCGGTCAGGAAGTCGTACATGGCCTCCCGCTCCGGCACGATCCCGATCTCCCTGTACACGGCTTCGTTGCGCCAGATCGCCTGGCCGTCCAGCGTGACCGTGCCCGTCGACGGGGCGAGGAAGCCGGCCATCATGTTGATCAGCGTGGACTTTCCCGCACCGTTGGGGCCGAGCAGACCGGTGACTCCCGGGCCCACCGTCATGCTCACGTCGTTGACGGCGACCACATTGCCGAACCAGCGCGAGGTGTGGTCGATCTCGATGGTGGTCACAGCCCGACCCTCCGGTAGCGGCGCATCAGTACGGCGTACGAGCCGGCGACGAGCGCGAGAACAACGATCAGATAGACCAGACCGGCCCCGGCTCCCGGGCCTTCCCCTCCGGGGAAGGCCGAGCCGGCCCCGAGGAACGCGGTCTGCACGCCGTCGATCAGCGTGATGGGGGAGAAGAGCCCCAGCCACTCGATGGCCCCGGAGGAGCCCGTCTGCCAGGCGATGGCCTGGACCGTGGAGACCGCGCCGTAGGTGATGGTCAGTACGGCGATCACCGCGGCGACGCCGAAGCCACGGCGCGGTGTCAGCGCGGCCATCACCAGGCCGAGTGCGGCGAAGAGCACCGAGAGCAGTGCCACCGATACCAGCCCCTGTCCGAATCCCTTGGTCTGGTCGGCGAAGTCGAACTTCCCGAGCAGCGCGCCCACATAGAGGATGAGGAGCGGCGTGCCGGTGAGAATGAAGAGCGCGGACGCCATGGCCGCCAGCTTGGCCAGGACGTAGTCGACCCGTTCGATCGGCCGCGAGAAGTACAGCGGCACACTCTTGAACCGCAGGTCCCTGGAGACCGACTGTGGTGCCTGTGCGGCGAGGAAGAGACCGATCAGGGCCTGGAGATAGATCGCGAACGAGGTGTACTTGATCGGCAGGGCCGTCGTTCCGGGGGCGGCGATGGCGACGGCGACGATGATCGCCGCGATCATGCACATCACGCCGAAGAGCAGCATCGGCAGCACCTTGGACTTGGCGGAACGGCCGAGTCCGAACGCACCGCGCAGGGACTGCGAGTAGAGCGAGCGCCGCGCATAGCCGCGCCCCAGCCGCGGGCCGTCGTAGGAGCGGTACCCGATGTTGTGGATGCGGGAGGTCTCGCTCCCGGTCACGGTCCCGGTCTCGGTGCTCATCACGACCGCTCCCCTTCTGCTGTACGGCGCCCTGCGGACGCGGGCGCGTTCTGCGCCACGGCTGCGGACGCGGGCGCCCCGTCGGTACGGAAGACCTCGGCGATGTGGTGGCGCCGCTGCTCCATCCGTACGAGGCCGAGCCCGAGCCCGGCGACACTGTCGCGCACGATGTCGTACGTCTCGTCGCCGGTCGCCTCGACCAGCAGGATGTGGCCCGCGCCGGGCAGCCCCTGTGCGTCGAGACCGTCCTGGCCGATGAACTTCACGCCGACCCGGGTGAGGACCTGGCGCAGCGCGTCGGTGCCGTCCGGGTGGGTGTCGCTGTCGGTGACCTCGACCGCGAGGGTCGCGGTGGTCTGGGTGAAGTCGCTGGTGGAGCTGGAGCGCAGGAGTGTGCCGCCGTCGATGACGACGACATGGTCGCAGGTGCGTTCCAGCTCGCCCAGGAGGTGCGAGGTGACCAGGACCGAGATGCCGAAGTCGGTGTGGACGCGGCGGATCAGTCCGAGCATCTCGTCGCGGCCGACCGGGTCGAGGCCGTTGGTCGGCTCGTCGAGCAGGACCAGCTGCGGGTCGTGAACCAGCGCCTGCGCCAGCTTCACGCGCTGCTTCATGCCGGTCGAGTAGCCGCCGATGGGGCGGTAGCGCTCCTCGTAGAGGCCCACGTGCCGGAGCGTGTCGGCGGTGCGTTCGCGCGCCGCCGTCGGCGGCAGTCCGGACATCCGCGCCATGTGGACGACGAACTCGGTGGCCGAGACGTCCGGTGGCAGGCAGTCGTGCTCGGGCATGTAGCCGACCCGTTCCCGGATGGCGGCACCACTGGTGGCGACGTCGAGCCCGAGCACGGCGGCCCGGCCTTCGGTGGCGGGGGACAGACCCAGCAGGATCTTGATCAATGTGGACTTTCCGGCTCCGTTGGAACCCACCAGGCCGGTCACACCGGGGCCGATGTCCAGGGAGAGCCGGTCAAGTGCGGTCACCCGGGGGAACCGCTTGCTCAGGCTTTCGGTCGCGATCACAGTCACAGTCCGAAGGTAGTGGCGCGGGCTACATCAGTCGTCAGCCCTGGCGGCTGGATCGGCCTCCGACTCCAGATGTACGGACCCGTAGGGGGCCACCACGGGGTATGACATCCGCGGCCGGAGAGGGGGCCGGCCGAGTTGTCCACAGGTCTCCGCACACCCCTTGACGCAGCCGCCGGACATTGTCACATTCATCAGTGTCACGTTACGGGCACGTACCGCACACGGCAGGGAACGGACGGTGGCATGGCTTCGGCAGTGAAGGACGCAAGGGCCCCGGATCTACGGGGGTTCAGAGAAGTGCAGAGCCTCGCGTACGCCTGCGCGGAGGCGGTCGCGGGACGGCTCCGACCGGGGGTGACCGAGCGGGAGGCGGCCCGTATGCAGCGCGACTGGCTGCGTGAGCGCGGGGTGCGGGACTGGTTCCATCTTCCCTTCGCCTGGTTCGGGGACCGCACGGCGTTCGCCGGCTTCAGGATTCCTCTGCAGTTCTTCCCGACCAACCGGAAGCTGGAGCCGGGAATGCCCTTCATCCTCGACATGGCTCCGGTGTACAGGGGCTTCACGGCCGACATCGGCTACTCCGGCTGTCTGGGGCTCAACCCCCTGCACGACAAGCTGCTGGCCGATCTGGAGGCCCACCGCGAGCTGATACTGCACGAGGTGCGCGAGCGGCGTTCACTGCGCGAGATATACGAGGACGTCGACCGCCTGATGATCAGGCAGGGCTACGCCAACAGGCATCGCGCCTATCCCTTCGGCGTCATAGCCCACAAGGTCGACCGCGTTGCCGAACGCCGTTGGTCCCCGCATGTGTTCGGCTTCGGCACCCAGTCCCTCAAGGGGCTGATGAGCGACGCGCTGCACGGGCACCGGGACGGCTGGTCGCCGCTGTGGAGTCCGTACCAGTTCTCCGACCATCCGCCGCAGCCCGGCCTGTGGGCGGTCGAGCCGCATCTCGGATTCCGGGGCACGGGTGCCAAGTTCGAGGAGGTCCTGGTGGTCACCGACTCCAAGAACCCCGAAGAGAGCGCCTTCTGGCTGGACGACGATCTGCCGCATGTGCGGCGCTGGGCCGAGGAAAGGGTGGCGGCATGAGTCTGCTGGATCTGCCGGGGGCGCGCGAGCGCCGGGTGCGTACGGGCGGAATCGAGCTGTGCGTCGCCGAGTTGGGCGAGGAGGGGCGGCCGACGGTCGTCCTGGTGCACGGCTATCCGGACAGCAAGGAAGTCTGGACGGAGGTGGCGAGCCGGCTGGCCGACCAGTGGCATGTCGTGCTGTACGACGTGCGCGGTCACGGCCGGTCCACGGCCCCGAAGCCGCTGCGCGGCGGCTTCACCCTGGAGAAGCTCACGGATGACTTCCTGGCCGTCGCCAACGCGGTGAGCCCGGACCGGCCGGTGCATCTAGTCGGGCACGACTGGGGTTCGGTGCAGTCCTGGGAGTTCGTCACGGTCAAGCGGACCGAGGGCCGGATCGCCTCGTTCACCTCGATGTCCGGCCCCTCGCTGGACCACTTCGGGCACTGGATCAAGCAACGGATGACCCGGCCCACCCCGCGCCGGGTCGGCCAGCTGCTCGGCCAGGGCGCCAAGTCCTGGTACATCTACATGCTGCATACGCCGGTCCTGCCCGAGCTCGCCTGGCGCGGCCCGCTCGGCAAGCGGTGGCCGCGGATGCTCCAGCGGCTGGAGAAGGTACCGGCGGGCGACTACCCGACGTCCTCGCTGCCCGACGACGCGGCGCACGGCGCCTGGCTGTACCGCGACAACGTCCGCGCCCGGCTGAGCCGACCGCGCACCGACGCCTACGCGCATGTGCCGGTCCAGCTGATCACGCCGACCGGTGACGTCTTCCTCTCGGAGAAGCTGTACGACCAGCTGGAGCTGTGGGCACCGCAGCTGGTACGCAGATCGCTGGACGGCAAGCACTGGGTGCCGCGCACCAGGCCGGACCAACTCGCTTCCTGGATAAGCGAGTTCATCGCCGCGAACGAGGCGGCGAAGGAGAACGGCGGCCCGGTGCAGAACACCGCCCCGACCGGGGCGTACGCGGACAGGTTCGGCGGCCGGCTGGTCCTGGTGACGGGCGCGGCAGGAGGCATCGGCCGGGCCACCGCCTTCGCGTTCGCCGAGGCGGGTGCCCGGGTGGTGGCCGTGGACCGGGACGCGGAGGGAGCGGCCAGGACGGCCGAGATGGCCCGGCTGATCGGCGCCCCGGCCGCCTGGGGCGAAGCGGTCGACGTCAGTGACGAACAGGCGATGGAGAAGCTCGCCGAGAAGGTCGCCGCCGAGTACGGAATCGTCGACGTCCTGGTCAACAACGCCGGGATCGGCCTGTCCGGCTCCTTCCTCGACACCACGAGCGAGGACTGGAAGAACGTCCTCGACGTCAATCTGTGGGGGGTCATCCACGGCTGCCGGATCTTCGGCAGGCAGATGGCCGAGCGCGGCCAGGGCGGCCATATCGTCAACACGGCTTCCGCCGCGGCCTATCAACCGTCCAGGGCACTGCCCGCGTACAGCACCTCCAAGGCGGCCGTGCTGATGCTCAGCGAATGTCTGCGGGCCGAGCTCGCCGAGCGGTCGATCGGGGTCAGCGCCATCTGCCCCGGCATCGTCAACACGAACATCACCGCGACGACGCGCTTCGCCGGTGCCGACGCCGCGGAGGAGGAGCGCCTGCGGAAGCGGACCAGCCGGCTGTACGGGCTGCGCAACTACCCGCCGGAGCGGGTCGCCGACGCGATCCTCAAGGCGGTGGTGCGCAACCAGGCCGTGGTGCCGGTGACCCCGGAGGCCCGCGGCGCCCGGTTGCTGTCCCGGTTCAGCCCCGGCGCGCTGCGCGGGATCGCCCGGCTGAAGCCGCCGCTGTGAGCGGCCCCGGGCGGTCGTCGGCGGCGGATCGGCAGGCCGCCGCCGAGTACCGGATCGAGGACCTGGCGCACGCGAGCGGGGCCACGGTCCGCACGATCCGCGCCTACCAGGACCGCGGTCTGCTGCCGACACCGGAGCGGCGCGGCCGGGCCAATGTGTACCGGGACACCCATCTCGCCCGGCTCCGGCAGATCGCCGATCTGCTGGACCGCGGTTATACCCTGGCCAGCATCAAGGAGCTCCTGGACGCCTGGGACACCGGCCGCGGGCTGGGCGGGGTGCTCGGGCTGGTCGCCGAGGTGCACGGCCCCTGGACGGACGAACAGGCCGACCGGATCACCCGGGACGAGCTGAACCTGAAGTTCGGCGGTACCTCGGACGACGAGGCGGTCGCCGAGGCAGTGGAGCTCGGCGTGCTCGAACCGATCCCGGGCAGGGACGGGGAGTTCCTGGTGCCGAGCCCCCAGGAGCTGGCCGTGGCGGTCGAGTTGCATGCGGCTGGTGTGCCGCTCGGTGCGATCTCCGGACATCTGAGGGAACTTCGCGGCCAGGTCGAGCAGATCGCCTCGCGCTTCCTGGCGTTCACCACCGAGCATGTCTTCGCGCGCTATCTGGGCCATCGGCCGCCGACCGACTCGGACGCGGCCGAGGCGGCCGCGATGGTGCGCAGGCTGCGTCCGCTCGCCCAGCAGACCGTGGATGCGGAACTGGCCCGTGCGATGCGGACATTCGCCACTCTCCATCTGCATCACCACCTCGGCGCGGACACCCCGTCCGGCGCGGATTCCCCGTCACTCGCGCTCCAGAGAGTGGATCTTCCGCCAGAGACAATCCGGGCCGTTCAACAGCTGGTTGGAGCAGAGAATGTCTCGGCCTTCGTCGCTGCGGCGGCGGAACGCGAGGTGCAATCAAGAGCATTGGACTCTCTTGTGTCACATAACGCCAAACTGGGGCGAGTTGACCAAAGTGCTTGATTTCACACGGACTTGTCCACAGAATCGCCAATTAACCTGTGGATAAGTCAAACTGACTGTGGATCAAACCTGTGGACGAAAATTACTTCGGCACATCGTGAGCGAAACCCGAATGCACCGGCGATGCCCTCGCGGGCACCCTGGCGGTATGGATGAAAGACGCACCGTAAAGGTGTCCAAGTACCTCTCGAAACACCTGCGCCATCAGCCGGAGCGGATCGGCATCACGCTCGATGCCAACGGCTGGGTGCCGATCGACACGCTGCTGCGCGCCACGGCCCGCAACAACTTCCCCCTCACCCGGGCCGAGCTCGACCATGTCGTCGCCGTCAACGACAAGCAGCGCTTCGCCGTCGAGAACGACCGGATCCGCGCAAGCCAGGGCCATACGGTCCCGGTGGACCTCGCCCTGCCGCCGGCCGAGCCGCCCGCGTACCTCTACCACGGCACGGTGGGCCACGCGCTGGGCTCGATCCGGAGCGAGGGCCTGCGGCCCATGGACCGCACGCACGTCCACCTCTCGCCCGACCGCGAAACGGCGACCAGGGTCGGCGCCCGGCGCGGCCGCCCCGTCGTCCTGTCCGTGGACGCGGGGGCGATGCACCGCGCGGGCCACACCTTCTACGTCAGCGCCAACGGCGTCTGGCTGACCGCCGCCGTGCCGCCCGAGTTCCTACGGTTCCGCGACTGACCGACGGCACCCTGTCCGGCGCCCCGTCCCGTGCCCTGCCGTACGCCCGTGCCCTGCCGCGCCGGAAAATCGCACACCTGCACGGACCGGCCCAGGCGCTTTCCGGCCCCGCATGGTCGTATCCATGCGTCTGAGCACTGTGATTCTGCCGACCCTCACCGCCGCCACGGCAACCGAGCGCCTCCGCCTGGGCACCCTCGTCACCTCGGTCAAGCCTTCTTCGCCCATCGCGTCCTGACCAGGAGGAATGAGCTCCCTCGCTGACCTCGACCGCTTATCGGTGGGCGGCGCAGGACCCCTGGAAGGCCGCCGAAGTCGCAGCGCGCTGCCTGCGAAGGCATGCGCGGGCACAGGGTACCCGCCGTGGGTGACGCCCACGCCGTACTCGCCGAAAGGGGCGGCCGACGTGGTGACCGGTTTGAGCGAGGCACACCGGGGACGCGATGATGGGGCCGTTCAAGTAGGCCCCGGCCCAGTGGGAGCGGCAGGTGCGGCGAGACGTGGAGGCAGTGCCGTCCGATCTCCAACTGAAGATCGTGTTGCACGGCACCAGACCACCCCTGTGGCGGCGCATCGTGCTGCCGTCCGACACTTCGCTAGGCACGCTGCACGACGCCATCCAGGTCGCCTTCGGCTGGGGTGGGGGTCATCTGCACCTGTTCACCGACGAGTTCAGCCGTGGGTACGGCAACCCGGCCGAGCTTCTCGGTCTCGACTTCGGCCGCGGAGTGGACGACGAGGACGCCACCGCGCTCGGCGACGTGCTGGCCGAGGAGGGAGCGCGGCTGCGTTACACCTACGACTTCGGGGACGACTGGGAGCACCGGATCACGCTGGAGAAGACGCTGCCGCGCCCGACGGGCGCGGAGCGCACGGTGCGCTGCGTCGGCGGGCGTCGCGCCGATGTGCCGGCCGAGGACATCGGCGGCGCGTGGGGGCTGGCGGAGGTGCTGGAGCTCCTCGACCACCCGGACCGGGGCGGGGTTGACGCGTATGGTGGACTCGTCGCCGAGCTGCGTGCGGCCGGTCACGATCCAGCCGTCTTCGACCCGGACAAGGTCACCGGGCGACTGGCTCGGTTGACGCCGGACACGGTGTCCGCCAGGGCGGGGCAGCCGGCCGGGCGCGGCAGTGCCCGGCAGCTGACGGCCGAGGACGTGGCGTCGTGCACCTGCGGGCGGTGCCGGGTGGGCGATCCGGTCGATGCCGACGGCGAGGGTCCGGCCGAGGATGTGCCGCTGCTGCGCCCGGTGACCCTGGCACCGCGGGAGGACCTCGTCGCGGCCGTGCGGGGTGTCCCGCTCCTCGACGCGGCGCTGCGGCTCTCCGCCTGGTGCGGCGAGGGACGGCAGGTCACCGCCGGCCGGGTGCTGCGGCCCGCGCTCGCTCGTACGGCCATCGAGGAGCTTCGGCTGTGGAAGCTGGCCGACGGTGACTCACCGTTTGCCGATGCCGTGTCACGGGCCCGTGTGCTGAAGGCGCTGCGGAGTGCCAAGGACGCGGCCGTTCTCGACGATCCGTGGTGGCTCGCCGTGGAAGGTGGGTTGATCACGATCAGCGGGGGCCGCGCGTGGGGCGGCGCGGTCACCGACTTCGACGGCGAGGATCTTCTGGAGTTCTGGTCCGCCACGGTGGGCATCTGCTGGAGGAGATCGGCGAGACGGGGCTGCTGGACGGGTTGCCCGGTGAGGCGGGAGAACTGACGGCCGAGATCGCTGACGGGCTGGTCGGCCTGTTGTACGACGCTCCGGATGACGCCTGGCTGGATGCCGACGACGTATACGCGAAGGCTCGCGAGGCGGGCGAGGAATGGCCGGAACTCGAGGTGTTCCAGGCGCTGTTCGCGGCGTCCTTCCGGGAACTGGGTGAAGGGCTCCGCCTGCTGGGTGCGGTGGAGTTCAAGCCTGGTGACGGCGGCAGAACCCTTACGGATCCGCTGCGTGCGCTTCTGAACGTCATGGGCGGACGGGAGCTTGCCGGTTCGGGTATCTCGCCGGCGGCGTCGGACCGGACAAGTGAGAAGCGGCGCGGGGACCGCATGCGGCTGACCCCGCTCGGCCGCTACGGGCTGCGTTCCTACCTGGTGGAATGCGGAGTGCCCGCTCCGCTGCTTGGTGAGTTCGCCGAAGCGGACGCCGCCACCCTGCTCCAGGGGCTCCTGGGCTACTCCCCCGAGGAGATGCGCCGGGAGGTCGAAGGCTGGCTGGAACACCGCTCTGCGGCCGATGCCGCTGTGGGGCTGCTCGACGCCTGCGCGGGGGACGGCCCACAGGCCGCGGCAAGGCGTGGCGTGGCCCGGACGGTGCTGGCCGGCCTCGACGACCCCCGAGCGCTGCGGGTGCTGCGGAAGGCCGCGGACTCCGAGGTCGAGGGGAGCCACCAAGTGGCCGCCGCAACCCTGGGCGGGCACCCTCGGGCGGAGGCGCATCTGGACCCGGCGCTGGCCGAGGCGGCCGGGCTGTGGCTGCTCATCGACGGGCTCTCGGTCTTCGTCTGCTCCCAGGAACGCGAAGAGCTGGTGCGGAGCTTCCTGGAGAACCGGAGCACGACCACTCAGGCGTTCGAACAGCAGGTGGACGACTTGTGGCGGGTGGAGCACCCGGCCACCGCGCAGGTCCTCGCCGAACTGGGCGAGGGCCTGCGCGGCGCCGACAGACAGCTGGCCAAGCGCATGCGTACCGCGGCGAACAGAGCCCGCTCCCGCCGGTGACGGCAGGGCTCGACCCTGCCGGCGGGTGACGGCGTGGTGGGATCCGATGGCGAGCGGGACGCGGTGCGGACCACCTGGGACATGATGGGGCGAAAGAGAATGGCACAGGTCGTCGTACGAGAGTCGGCCACGGGTACGAGAAGCGCGCCGCCGCTGGCCACGCCGGAGGCGACCGCCTTCGCGAGCGATCTGCTCGGGGAAGGCTGTGCTGCGGTGTTCCTGCCCGGCGAGCCCGCCCGCCTCGGACGGCTGCTGCTGTGGAACCCCGCCGGGGCGGCCATCGGGTACAGCATGGTGCCCGCGGGCGTCGAGACCCAGTCGGTGGAACTGGTGCTGCCGCACGGCCGCTCGGTCAGGCGCCGCAGGGTGAAGGGCTACGCGCTTCCCGTCGCCGTCGCCGTCGCCGCCCTGGCCGGGACCCGACCGGCGCATCCGGCCGCCGCCGCCTGGCAGGCAGCCGCCCGCTTCGCGCTGCGGATGCTCGCCGACGGCCGTCTTCACCCGGCCCTCACCCCCGCCGGCTACGACACCTGGCAGGCGGGCCCCTTCACCGCCGCCCAGCGTCAGACGCTGGACGCCCTCGCCGCCGCTTTCCCACCCCACGCCCACTGCCTGCCCGAGCCCGGACCGGCCCCGTTGCGGATCGCCGAACCAGCCGCACTGGTACGCCAGTTCTGCGACGCAGTTGCCGACGAACTGGTCCGTACCCCGGCCGCTCCGCTCGCCATGGGAGCCCTGCCGTACGCCTGGCGCGAGGCGCGAGCGGTACCCGCCCTGCGCGAGTGGGCCGAGGAGACCGCCACCGCGTTCACCGCCGAGGTCGGGGTCTCGCTGCGCGTCGACGTTCCCGAGGGACGCAGGCAGCGGTTCCGGGCCGTCCTGCAGGTGCACACCGCAGCGGATCCGTCGCTCGTCGTCGAGGCCGCACGGCTGTGGAGCGAGCCGGCCGAGGTGGAGCAGTTGCTCGGACCGCGCGCCGAGACCGAGACACTGCTCGCGCTGCGCCGCGGCGCCCGCGCCTGGCCCCCGCTCCAGCGGCTGCTCCAGGACGCCGCTCCCGATCAGCTCCGGCTGACCGACGACGAAGCCTTCGACCTGCTGGGAGACGCCACTGACACGCTGCGCACGGCCGGTATCGACGTGCACTGGCCGCGCGAACTGGTCAAGGCACTCACCGCAACCGCGGAGATCGGTCAGCGCACCACCCCCGGCTCCAGCGCGGGCGGCCTCCTCGACACCGACGCCCTGCTCGACTTCCGCTGGCAGATCTCACTCGGCGGCGAGCCGCTCACCGAGGCCGAGATGGACGCCCTCGCCGAGGCGCGCCGCCCCCTCGTGCGGCTTCGTGACCAGTGGGTGGTCGCCGACCCGAGGCTGGTGGCCCGCGTCGGGCGCCGCCGGATGGAACCGCTCACCCCCATGGAGGCGCTGAGCGCCGCACTGACCGGCGAGGTCGAGCGGGACGACGAACCGATCCCCTGCACGGCGGTCGGCCCGCTCGGCGACCTCGTCGCCCGTATCCGCGACCCCGAGTCCCGCACCCCCGCCCCGCAGCCCACCGCCCTCAAGGCCACGTTGCGCGACTACCAGAAGCGGGGTCTCGCCTGGCTGGCCGAGATGTGCGAACTGGGCCTCGGCGGCTGCCTCGCCGACGACATGGGCCTGGGCAAGACCATCACCCTGATCGCCCTGCACCTGCACCGCCAGACTGGCGTCGCCACCGCCGGCCCCACCCTCGTCGTCTGCCCCGCCTCCCTGCTCGGCAACTGGCAGCGCGAGGCAGCCAGGTTCGCGCCGTCCACCCCCGTGCGCCGCTACCACGGCGGCGACCGGCACCTCGAGGACCTGGCCCGCGACGAGATCGTCCTGGTCACCTACGGGGTGCTGCGCCGCGACCGCGAAGTCCTCGCCGAAACCGCCTGGTCGCTGATCGCAGCCGACGAGGCCCAGCACGTCAAGAACCCCTACACCGTCACTGCCCGCCACCTGCGTGCCCTGCCCGCCCTCGCCCGCGTCGCCCTCACCGGCACCCCTGTGGAGAACAACCTCTCCGAACTGTGGGCGATCCTCGACTGGACCACCCCCGGGCTTCTCGGCCCGCTCACCGCCTTCCGCGACCGGCACGCCCGCGCGGTCGAGGCGGGCGAGGATCCCGAGGCCGCCGAGCGCCTGTCCCACCTCGTCCGCCCCTTCCTGCTGCGTCGCAAGAAGTCCGACCCGGGGATCGCGCCCGAACTTCCGGCCAAGACCGAGACCGACCGCGTCGTCGCGCTGACAGCCGAGCAGGCCGGCCTGTACGAGGCAGTGGTCCGCGAGACCATGACGAAGATCGGGGAGTCGGAGGGCATCGCCCGGCGCGGACTGGTGCTGAAGCTGCTCACCGCTCTGAAGCAGATCTGCAACCACCCGGCCCAGTACCTGCGCCAGTCCACGCCGTTGCGCGGCCGGTCCGGCAAGCTCGACCTGCTCGACGAACTGATCGACACCATCACCGCCGAGGGCGAGTCGGTGCTGGTCTTCACCCAGTACAAGCAGATGGCGACCCTCCTGGAAAGACACCTCGCCGAGCGCGGCGTCCCCACCCTCTTCCTGCACGGCGGCACGCCCGTCGCCGGGCGCGAGGACATGGTGGAACGCTTCCAGCACGGTGAAGTCCCCGTGTTCCTGCTGTCGCTGAAGGCAGCGGGCACCGGACTCAACCTCACCCGCGCCACCCACGTCGTGCACTACGACCGTTGGTGGAACCCGGCCGTCGAGGACCAGGCCACCGACCGCGCCTACCGCATCGGCCAGGACAAGCCCGTCCAGGTGCACAAACTCCTGACCGAGGGAACCGTGGAGGACAAGGTGGCGAAGCTGCTCGAATCCAAGCGCGCGCTCGCCGACGCCGTCGTCGGCTCCGGCGAGGCCGCCCTGACCGAACTGTCCGACACCGACCTCGCCGAACTCGTCGCCCTGGGGAGGCAGTCGTGAGCCCCTCCGTCCCCGGCCCGCGCCGTGCACCCGCCCATGGCAGGCGAGCCTTCGCGGCAACCTGGTGGGGCCAGGCGTGGGTGACGGCCCTGGAGGGCTCCACCTTGGACGCCGGGCGCCTGTCCCGCGGACGCACCTACGCCCGCCAGGGCATGGTCGGCCCGACCACCGTCGCCCCGGGCCAGGTCAAGGCCGCTGTCCAGGGCAGCAGGCCGCACCCCTACCGTTCCTTCGTGCACCTGCCCGTCCTCACCGACATCCAGTGGGACACCCTGCTCGACGCCGTCGCGGCCCGTGCCGGGCATCTCGCCGCGCTCCTCGACGGCGAAATGCCCGCCGAACTCGTCGACGACGCCCACCAGGCGGGCGTGCCGCTGCTCCCGCGGCCCACCGAGCTCGACCCGGACTGCTCCTGTCCCGACTGGGGATACCCCTGCAAGCACGCCGCCGCGCTCTGCTACGCCGTCGCCGCCACCATCGACGCCGACCCCTTCGTGCTCTTCGCCCTGCGCGGCCGCGGTCGCGAGGAAGTCCTCGCCCAGCTGCGCTCACGCCGTACTGCGGCCCAGGAGACCACCCGACAGGCCCCGGCCGGCGTCCCGGCCGCAGGCGCCTATGCGGCCCGGGCCGCCTTGGCCGAAAACACCCCGCCCCTTCCCGAACCCCCCGAGCCCGCCGTCCACACCACCGCACTGCCCGCCGCCGCGCCGCCCGGCACCGGCCTGTCCACCACGGACCTGCAACGTCTCATGGCCGACACCGCCGCACGCGCCGGCCGTCTGCTGACGGGCGACACCACGAGCCTGCACCTGACCCAGCACCAGGACGCGGTACGGATCGCCGCAAGCAGCCCCGGACCCGAGTGGTTCCACCACCTGATCCAGAGCACCGACGCCAAACCGACCGCGTTCGCCCGCCTCACCCGCGCCTGGCGCCACGGCGGCGCCACCGGCATCACCGTCGCCGAACAGCCCTGCACTCCCGACCCGGCGGCGATGTCGGCCGCCCGCACCACCCTGACCGCGGCCCTCACCGAGATGGCCACCGCCCCTGTCCCCCTCAGGGCCTGGCGCAACCGCCTCACCCTCACCGGCCATGGCATCCAACTGCGACTGGGCCCCGACGCCCGCTGGTACCCCTACATCCAGGACGACGGCGGCGAATGGTGGCCCGCGGCGCCGCCCGACGCCGACCCCGTCGCAGCGCTCACCGCGGTCTGGCAGCAGGCCGGGGAGTAGCGTGTACGCGACCACTTCGCGCTCGGCGTTGACGAACAGTACCTGGCCGCGCTGACCCGCTGGTGCTCCGTCCGTGCCCCGCAGTACCAGGAAGCAGGCGGGGACAGCCGTGCCGTGGAAGGCGTTCGGTCCGCATCCGCTGCCACCCCTGCTCGATCTTTTCAGGGTTGCGGAAGACCCGCTCGGGTTGGCTGGTGGCCGCGTGAAGTGAGAGGTGCCCGGCCTCAACCGGCCCAGTGGCGGTACGCCTCGATCCAGTCCGCCCCCTCGGGCGCCGGGCTGGGCAACGGCAGCTCCAGGATGCCGATCGACTGCCGGACACGGCCACGAGAGCACAGGGCGGCGATCCTGCCGTCGGGCGTGAGGTCGACGCCGTGCACAGTTACCTCGACGCCGAGAACCGCGGTGGTGAAGGGCAGGTCGAGGCACTCCTCAAGCATGGTGAACAGACCGGTCAGCTGCTCGTCCTCGTTGTAGGCGTCGACAGTCGCCTCTTCGATCATGGCCTCGAGTTCGGCCCTTCCCAGCGTGCCCATGACGCCACGGTAGCGACCCCATCGCGGCGTCGGCGTGGCTTCCCTGATCTGCTCCGTCGGCATATCCGTGGCAGCAGGAAGCACGCGTATCGTCGGGGTCATGCGTCTGAGCACGGTGATCCTCCCCATCCACCGGTGGGCCGAAGGACAGAAGATCTGGCAGCGGGCCGAAGACCTCGGGTTCCATGCCGCCTACACCTACGACCACCTGGCCTGGCGGACCTTCCGCGACGGCCCCTGGTTCGGTGCCCTGCCGACCCTCACCGCCGCCGCCACGGCGACCGAGCGCCTCCGCCTGGGCACCCTCGTCACCTCCCCCAACTTCCGGCACCCCGTCACGCTCGCCAAGGAACTCATCACGCTCGACGACGTCTCCGACGGGCGCCTCACCCTCGGCATCGGTGCCGGCGGCAACGGCTTCGACGCCACTACCCTGCGCCGCAGCGACGAGGAGCCGTGGACGCCGCGCGAGCGGGCCGACCACTTCGACGAGTTCGTACCGCTGCTCGACCAACTGCTCCGTGAGCCCTCGGTGACGTACGAGGGCACGTTCTACTCGGCGCACGAGGCCCGGAACATCCCCGGCTGTGTGCAGCGGCCCCGGCTGCCGTTCGCGGTGGCGGCGACCGGCCCGCGCGGGATGAAGCTCGCCGCCCGGTACGGCCAGGCCTGGGTCACCACAGGCGACCCGAAGCTGTACGAGACGGGGACCCCGGCGCAGTCCGTGGAAGCCATCCGGGGACAGCTCGCCAAGCTGGACACGGCCTGCGAGTCCATCGGCCGGGATGCCGCCGAGCTGGACAAGATCCTTCTCACCGGCTTCACCCCGGACCGCCCGCTGCAGTCCTTCGACGCCTTCGTGGACTTCGCGGGCACCCACTTCGCGCTCGGCTTCACCGAAATCGTCATCCACCTGCCGATCCCCGACTCCGACTTCGCGGCGGACGAGAAGGTCTTCGAACGCATCGCCACCGAGGGCCTGGCCCAGCTCGGACGCTGACCAACCCGCCCCGGGAACCGGTGGCATACGCACCAGGCATGTTCACCTGGTCAGGGGCGTGCATCCTCAGATGTGCGCCCCTCCGCACGCCCGTGCACCCTCGTGCGCGAGAATGGGCGGGTGACCTCAGCTACCGACTCGCCTTCGCCTGCCGCAATCCGGCTGATCGCCACCGACCTGGACGGCACCCTGCTCCGTGACGACAAGACGGTCTCCGACCGTACGGTCGCCGCGCTGGCCGCTGCCGAGGAGGCCGGTATCGAGGTCTTCTTCGTCACCGGACGCCCGGCCCGCTGGATGGACGTCGTCAGCGACCATGTGCACGGCCACGGCCTGGCGATCTGCGCCAACGGCGCGGCGGTCGCGGACCTGCACGCCGGCGGCGAGCTGGTCAAGGTCCGGCCGCTGGAGCGCCCCATCGCCCTCGATGTGGTCCACTCGCTGCGCGCCGCCGCCCCCGGCACCTCCTTCGCCGTCGAGCTGGCCACCGGCATCCACTACGAACCTGACTACCCGCCGTTCCACCTGGATCCGTGCGCCTCGGTCGCCGTCGCCGAGAAGCTGCTGCACGAGGAGGCGCCCGGCACCGGCGTCCCCGTACTGAAGGTCCTCGCCCACCACGCCGAACTGACCCCGGACGACTTCCTCGACCTGGCCCGCACGACGGCCGGGGGCCGGGCCTCCTTCACCCGGTCCAGCCCCACGGCCCTGCTGGAGGTCAGCGGTCCCGGTGTCTCCAAGGCCAGCACGCTGGAGCTCTGCTGCGCCGAGCGCGGCATCTCGCCCGCCGAGGTCGTCGCCTTCGGGGACATGCCCAACGACGTGGAGATGCTGAGCTGGGCGGGCACCTCGTACGCGATGGGCAACGCCCACCCGGCCGCGCTCGCCGCTGCCACCGGCCGGACCGGCAGCAACGGCGAGGACGGCGTCGCGGTCGTCATCGAGCGGATCATCGCCGAGCGCCTGGCGTCCGGCGCCGGGCGCTGAGCCCCTCCGGAGAGGGACAGCCGCCCGGCCGCCTCCCGAACCCTCAGAGGGGCGCCTCCCACACCACCGTCGTACCGCCTCCGTCCTCCCCGATCCCGGGGCCGAACCAGCTCGCGCCGCCGAGCGACTCCGCCCGGCGCGCCAGGTTCCGCAGCCCACTGCGTCGGCCGCCCTCGGGGATGCCCACTCCGTCGTCGGCGACCGACAGCCGCACCGCGTCCCGCCCGTCGGGCAGCGTGACGGTCGCGTCGACGACCACGTCGATCAACGACGCCTCAGCGTGCCGGAAGGCATTGGACAGCGCCTCCCGCAGCGCCGCGATCAGGTTCTTGCCGGTCAGCTCGCCGACCAGCGAGTCGACCGGGCCGAGAAAGCGGTGCGAGGGTTTGAAGCCCAGCGGGACCGCCGCCATGTTGATCTCGCGCAGGACGCGGGTGCGGAGCCCCGACGGCGCCTCGGCGGGTTCCTGCTGCAGCGCGAAGATCGCGGTACGGATCTCCTGGATGGTCACGTCCAGTTCGTCGACCGCCCGGCCGACCCCGGTCTGCACCTCGGGCACCACCGACCGGCGCTGGGCGCTCTCCAGCATCATCCCGGTGGCGAACAGCCGCTGAATGACCAGATCGTGCAGATCGCGGGCGATCCGGTCCCGGTCCTCATAGACCGCGAGCCGCTCCCGGTCCCGCTGTGCCTCGGCCATCATCAGCGCGAGCGCCGCCTGCGAGGCGAACTGGGTGGCGAGGGTCCGCTCCGCCTCCGTGAACGGTCTGCCGCCCCGGGCGCGGGGGGTGGCGAGCGCGCCGAGCACCCGCCCGCCGCTGTGCAGGGGCAGCAGCATGCTCGGGCCGTACCGATGGGCCAGCCTGGTGACCATGCGGGCGTCGTTGGCCGAATCGTCCACGAAGACCGCCTCGCCGCCGAGCAGCTTCGCCGCCACCGGACTCTCGTGCCCGATGATCACTCCCAGCGAGGAGGAGGGGTCGTCCGCGGAGACGGCGACGATCTCCAGTCCGCCGTCCTCGGTGGGCAGCAGCACGATCCCGGCGGCGGCGTCGGCGAGCCGGCGGGCCTGTTCGGCGACGACGGACAGCGCGTCGTCGGCGTCCCCGCCGGAGAGCAGGGCGGTCGTCACGGCCACCGATCCGTCGATCCACCGCTCGCGCTGGCGTGCCGCCTCGTACAGCCGGGCGTTGCCGATGGCGATCCCGGCCTCCGTGGCGAGCACCCGCACCATGTGCAGGTCGTAGTCGTTGAACTCGCCGCCCTCCTTCTCGGCCAGATAGAGGTTCCCGAAGATCTCTCCCTGTACGCGGATCGGGACGCCGAGAAAGGTCCGCATCGGGGGGTGGCCGGGCGGGAAGCCGGCGAACCTCGGATCGGCCGTCAGATCGGCGAGCCGCACCGGTACAGGGTCGTGGATCAGCGCGCCCAGCAGCCCGCGGTGTCCGTCGGGGCGGTGGCCGATCTCCTCCGCCACCTCGTCCGGCACTCCGTACGTGACGAAGTCGGAGAGCCCTTCGCCCTCCTCGTCGACGACGCCGATGGCGGCGTAGCGGGAGTGGGTGAGTTCGGCGGCCGTCTCGCAGATCCGGTCGAGGGTGGAGTGCAGTTCCAGGCCCGCGCCGACGGAGCGCATGGCCTCCAGCAGCTGTGGGATGCGGGCGGTGATTTCGGTGGACAGGCCCTGCAGGCTGCGGGTCGCCTGGGTAGCGGCTTCGAGTGAGTCCTTCGGGTCCTGCTCCGGCATACCCCGAGAGTAGTTAGTCCCGATTGGGGAGGAAAGTCGGCTGTCGTGCCGCCCGGCTCACACCCGCGCGCCCACGGCTTCCTCCGACACCCTCGCGGTCCCCTGCTCGCTCATCGCTCCGCCGGGTACCCGCGTGGTCTCCCGCTCGCGTTCCAGCATCCGCCGCAAGGGGCCTTCCCCGGCGGCGAGATCGGCGTACGGGCCGCGCTGCACGATCCGGCCCGCGTCCAGCACCAGCACCTCGTCGACAGCTTCGAGCCCCTCCAGGCGATGGGTGATCAGCACAGTCGTGCGCCCCTCGGTGGCGGCCAGCAGATCCGCCGTCAGGGCGTCCGCGGTCGCCAGGTCGAGATGCTCGGCAGGCTCGTCCAGGACGAGGACGGGAAAGTCGGCGAGGATCGCCCTGGCCAGGGCGAGGCGTTGGCGCTGTCCGCCGGAGAGGCGTGCGCCGTGCTCGCCGACGAGGGTGTCGAGCCCGTCGGGCAGCGCCTCGGCCCAGTCGAGCAGCCGGGCCCTGCCGAGGGCGGCACGCAGCTCCTCGTCCGTCGCGCCGGTACGGGCCAGCCGCAGGTTCTCCCGGATGGAGCTGTCGAAGACATGGGCGTCCTGGGCGCACAGCCCGACGTACCGCCGGACCGTGTCCCCCTCCAGCGCACCGGCGTCGACCCCGCCGATCCGGTACGTCCCCGCCCGCGCGTCCAGGAAGCGGACCAGGATCTGCGCGAGGGTCGTCTTCCCGGAGCCGGAGGGCCCGACGACGGCGATTCGCCGGCCGGCCGTCAGCGTCAGGTCGACGGTGTCGAGAGCGTCCCGTTCCGCTCCCGGGTAGCAGGCCGACAGCCCTCGTACCTCCAGCGGGAAGGGCGATGCGGGCGCCTCGGCCGGGCTGCCGGGTTCGCTTACCGGCAGCGGCGCGTCCAGCACCTCGAACACCCGCTCCGCGCTCCGCTCGACCCGCCTGCGGTACTGCGCGGCGAGCGGCAGCCCGGTCACGGCCTCGAAGGCGGCCAGCGGGGTAAGCACCACCACCGCGAGTTCCACGCCCGCGAGCCCCCCGTCGTGCACGGCGGGAAGGGCGACGAGTGCGGTGGCGACGACGGTGAGGCCGGCGATCAGAGTGATCAGGCCGGTGCCGAGTGCGGTGGCGGTGGCCGCGCGCGCGGCGATGCGGGTCAGTACGCCGTCGGCCTCCCGGGTCCGTTCGGCGCGGGCGGGCAGGGCACCCGCGACGGTCAGTTCGGCGGTCCCGCCGAGCAGGTCCGTGATCCGGGTGGCCAGTTCGGCGCGGGCGGGGGCGAGTCGTCGTTCCGTGTGACGGGAGCAGGCACTGCTGACCAGCGGCACTCCCACCCCGGCCAGCAGCAGCCCGGCGGCGAGCACGACACCCGCGGCCGGCAGCAGCCAGCCGATGAATCCGGCGGCCGCCGTTCCGACGACCACGGCGGTCCCGGCGGGCAGCATCCAGCGCAGCCAGTAGTCCTGCAGGGCGTCCACGTCGGCGACGAGCCGGGAGAGCAGGTCCCCGCGCCGGGTCCGGCGCAGTCCGGCGGGCGCGACGCGCTCCAGGCCCCGGTAGACCGCGACGCGCAGCTCGGCGAGCATCTTGAGCACCGCGTCGTGCGACACCATGCGCTCGGCATAACGGAAGACGGCCCGCCCGAGTCCGAAGGCGCGGGTCGCGGTCACGGCGACCATCAGATAGAGCACCGGGGGCTGTTCGGAGGCGCGGGAGATCAGCCAGCCTGAGACGGCCATCAGCCCGACGGCCGAGCCCACGGCGAGGCTGCCCAGCAGCAGCGCCAGTGCGAGCCGGCCGCGCTGTGCCCCCGCGGCTTCCCGGACCCGTGCCAGGACCCGGCCGGAGCGGGCCTCGGTGTCCCGCAGTGCCTCGGGCTCCGGTGCCTCTTCGTTACGGCCGGAGGGAGCGCTCGTCGGGCGCGGCGCGGTCGCCCCGGTCCTCGCCGGCCGCGCCGCCGCGGACGGTTCCAGGGTCACCACCCGGTCGGCCACCGAGAGCAGCGCCGGACGGTGCACGACCAGCAGCACGGTCCGTCCCGCCGCCAGCCGTCGTACCGCCTCGACGATCCCCGCTTCCGTCTCGCCGTCCAGGCTCGCGGTCGGCTCGTCGAGCAGCAGCAGCGGGCGGTCGGCGAGGAAGGCCCGGGCGAGCGCCAGCCGCTGCCGCTGTCCGGCGGAGAGACCGGCGCCGTCCTCGCCGAGGAGCGTCCGCTCCCCGTCCGGGAGTTCTGCCACGAAGTCGTACGCCCCGGCGTCCCGCAGCGCGGCTGTCACCGCGCCGGCGTCGGCGTCCGGTCGGGCCAGTCGTACGTTCTCCGCGATGGTGCCCGCGAAGAGGTACGGGCGCTGCGGCACCCAGGCGATCCGCTCCCGCCACTTGTCGGGCGAGAGCGTCGCCAGATCGACGCCGCCGATCCGTACCCGTCCCTCGTCGGGCGTGGTGAAGCCGAGCACCACATCGAGCAGGGTGGACTTCCCGACGCCGCTGGGGCCGACCAGGGCCACGGTCTCCCCCTCGTCCACCACCAGCGAGGCCCCGGCCAGCGAGGGTTCGGTACGTCCCTCGTGCCGTACGGTCACCCCCTCCAGCTCCAGCCGCAGCGCACCGGGTACACCCGCCGTGCCGGCCTGTCGGGGCTCGGTCTCCAGGACCGCGAAGATCTCCTCCGCGGCCGAGAGCCCCTCGGCGGCCGCGTGGTACTGCGCTCCGACCTGGCGGATCGGCAGATAGGCCTCGGGCGCCAGGATCAGCACCACCAGGCCGGTGTAGAGGTCGAGTCCGCCGTGGACCAGCCGCATGCCGATGGTGACGGCGACGAGGGCCACCGACAGCGTCGCCAGCAGTTCCAGGGCGAAGGACGACAGGAACGCGATCCGCAGGGTCCGCAGTGTGGCCCGGCGGTACTGCGAGGTGATCGTACGGATGGACTCGGCCTGTGCCTTGGCGCGGCCGAAGACCTTCAGCGTCGGCAGTCCGGCGACCACGTCGAGGAAATGTCCGGAGAGCCGGGACAGCAGCCGCCACTGACGGTCCATCCGGGACTGCGTGGCCCAGCCGATCAGGATCATGAAGAGCGGGATGAGCGGCAGCGTGACGACGATGATCGCCGCCGAGACCCAGTCCTCGGTGACGATCCTGGCGAGGACCGCCACCGGCACGACCACCGCGAGTCCGAGCTGCGGCAGATAGCGCGCGAAGTAGTCGTCGAGCGCGTCCACGCCACGGGTCGCGAGCGCCACCAGGGAGCCGGTGCGCTGTCCGTTCAGCCAGCCGGGGCCGAGCGCCGCGGCCCGCGCCAGCAGCCGGCCGCGGAGTTCGGACTTGACCGCCGCGCTGGCCCGGTACGCGGCCAGTTCGGTCAGCCAGGAGACCAGCGCCCGGCCGAGCGCGACTGCGGCGAGCAGGATCAGCGGGGTCCGTAGCCCGGAGACCGTCAGTCCGTCCTCGAAGCCGCCCACCACCACTTCGGCGATGAGCATGGCCTGGGCGATGACCAGCGCGGCGCCGACGACTCCGAGCGCCACCACGGCCGCCAGGAAGAGGCGGGTGGCGCGGGCGTAGCGGAGCAGACGCGGGTCGATCGGTTTCACGTGAAACAGCCCCTAGCGAGCTCGGTCGGTGGACCAGGGTCTGTCCGGCGGATCGGGGTCGGTGTCGTGCCCCGGCCACGATCCGCCGGACAGGCTTCGGATCCGTTCAGTGCGCTTCGGCGATGTGCTGCGTACCGATGCGCTTGCGGAACACCCAGTACGTCCAACCCTGGTACAGCAGGACGAGGGGGGTGGCGATCCCCGCACACCAGGTCATGATCTTCAGTGTGTACGGGGTGGACGAGGCGTTGGTGACCGTGAGGCTCCAGGCGTCGTTCAGCGAGGACGGCATGACGTTCGGGAAGAGCGTCAGGAAGAGCATGGCGACCACGGCCGCGACGGTCATCCCGGAGAACGCGAACGACCAGCCCTCGCGTCCCGCCGCGATCGTGGCGACCGCGGCGACCAGCGCCACCACGGCGATGATCATCGCCAGCAGGCTCCAGCCGTCCCCGTTGTCGAGCTGGGTCCAGATCAGGAAGCCGAGCGCGAGCACCGCGGTGACGATCCCCAGCTTCAGCGCCAGCCCGCCGGCCCGCTCCCGGATGTCCCCGGCCGTCTTGAGCCCCGCGAACACGGCGCCGTGGAAGGTGAAGAGGGCGAGCGTGACCAGTCCGCCGAGGATGGCGTACGGGTTGAGCAGGTCCCAGAAGTTGCCCACGTACTCCATGTCGGCGTCGATCTTCACGCCGCGCACGATGTTCCCGAAGGCCACGCCCCAGAGCAGGGCGGGGAGCAGCGAGGTCCAGAAGATGGCGTGCTCCCAGTTGGTCTGCCACTTCTCACCGGACCGCTTGGCCCGGTACTCGAAGGCGACCCCTCGCACGATCAGGCAGACCAGGATGAGCAGCAGCGGCAGGTAGAAGCCGGAGAACAGGGTGGCATACCACTCGGGGAAGGCGGCGAAGGTCGCACCGCCCGCGGTGAGCAGCCACACCTCGTTGCCGTCCCAGACGGGCCCGATCGTGTTGATCAGGACCCGACGTTCCTTGCGGTCGCGGGCCAGCAGCTTGGTGAGGACACCGATCCCGAAGTCGAATCCCTCCAGGAAGAAGTAGCCGGTCCAGAGGACGGCGATGAGTACGAACCAGACATTGTGGAGTTCCATCTCTCAGCTCCTCTGCTCTCAGTAGGAGAAGGCCATCGGCCGGTCGGCGTCGTCATGGTCGCCGCCGATCTTGGTGGGCGGGTTGAGGTCGGCCTCGGTGAGCTCCGGCGGACCTGCCTTGATGTACTTCACGAGCAGCTTGACCTCGACGACCGCGAGCACGGCGTAGAGCAGGGTGAAGCCGATCATCGAGGTCAGCACCTCGCCCTGCGAGACGCCGGGGGAGACCGCGTCGCGGGTCTGGAGCACTCCGTAGACGACCCAGGGCTGGCGGCCCATCTCGGTGAAGATCCAGCCCCAGGAGTTGGCGATCAGCGGGAAGAGCAGCGTCCAGAGCGCGAGGATCCAGTAGCACTTGGCGAACTTCGGGCTGAGTGCCTTGTTCTTGAAGAGGACCAGGTTCGGCACTTCGTCCTCACCGGTCCGCAGTCCCGGCGGCAGCATGAACTTCTTCCGGGTCAGCCACAGTCCGAGGATGCCGAGGGCGAAGGAGGCCATCCCGAAGCCGATCATCCAGCGGAAGCTCCAGAACGCGACCGGGATGTTGGGCCGGTAGTCGCCGGGGCCGAACTTCTCCTGCTCGGCCTTGTTGATGTCGTTGATGCCGGGGACGTACGAGGTGAAGCTGTCGTCCGCGAGGAAGGACAGTATCCCCGGGATGGAGATCTCCACGGTGTTGTGGCCCTTGGCCACGTCACCGACCGCGAAGATCGAGAAGGGCGCCGAGTCCTGGCCCTCCCAGAGCGCCTCGGCGGCGGCCATCTTCATCGGCTGCTGCTTGAACATGACCTTGCCGAGCTGGTCGCCGCTGATGGCGGTGAGCAGTCCGGCGATGACCACGGTGACCAGGCCGAGCCGCAGCGAGGTCCGCATCACCGGAATGTGCTTCTTGCGCGCCAGGTGGAAGGCGGCGATGCCGACCATGAACGCGCCGCCGACCAGGAAGGCCGCGGTGATGGTGTGGAAGAACTGGGCGAGCGCGGTGTTCTGGGTGAGCACGTGCCAGAAGTCGGTGAGCTCGGCGCGGCCGCGTTCCTTGTTGATCCGGTAGCCGACCGGGTGCTGCATCCAGGAGTTGGCCGCCAGGATGAAGTAGGCGGACAGGATGGTCCCGATGGAGACCATCCAGATGCAGGCGAGGTGGATCTTCTTCGGCAGCTTGTCCCAACCGAAGATCCACAGCCCGATGAAGGTGGACTCGAAGAAGAACGCGATCAGTGCCTCGAACGCGAGCGGGGCACCGAAGATGTCACCGACGAACCGCGAGTAGTCGGACCAGTTCATGCCGAACTGGAACTCCTGGACGATGCCGGTGACGACGCCCATGGCAATGTTGATCAGGAAGAGCTTGCCCCAGAACTTCGTCGCCCTTAGGTACTTCTCGTTGTTCGTCCGGACCCAGGCGGTCTGCAGGCCGGCGGTGAGCGCGGCGAGAGAGATCGTCAGGGGGACGAACAGGAAGTGATAGACGGTAGTGATACCGAACTGCCATCGCGCCAGGGTCTCCGGCGCCAGAGCTAGCTCCACGTCGTCTTCTCCTTACGTCGCCGTAATCACACCGGCAGTTTGCCCTTTAAATCCGACTAATCACGGGAGGAACAGGACACGCTTGTGAACGCGTTCACATTCACAAACATTATGGCGCACGGACTTTCGGGACGTTCGGGCGGGGTACCCCTCTTGGGACGTTCCGATCAATCTGCCCGAACCAGACGCCCCGGGAGCACTGCGGCCCCCAGGCAGCGAGAAGGCCCCGTACCTCGTCGACGAGGTACGGGGCCCGGGCCACGGGTCGGGCAGACGGCCTGCGCGACCGCCCTACAGCTCCTTGCGGTACGACTCGGCCACCTTCAGGAACAGGTCGTTCGCCTCGTCCTCCCCGATCGTGACCCGCACGCCCTCGCCCGCGAACGGCCTGACCACCACTCCGGCCCGCTCGCACGTCGCGGCGAAGTCGGCGGTACGGTCCCCGAGCCGCATCCAGACGAAGTTCGCCTGGGAGTCCGGCACGGTCCACCCCTGGCCGGCCAGCGTCCGCTGCACCCGCTGACGCTCGGACACCAACGAGCCCACCCGCCCCAGGAGTTCGTCCTCGGCACGCAGCGAGGCGACCGCCGCGTCCTGCGCGAGCTGGCTGACGCCGAAGGGCACCGCCGTCTTGCGCAGCGCCGCCGCCACCGGCTCGTGGGCCACGGCGAAGCCGACCCGCAGCCCCGCCAGGCCGTAGGCCTTGGAGAAGGTCCGCAGCACCGCCACATTGGGCCGGTCCCGGTAGATCTCGATGCCGTCCGGCACCTCGACGTCCCGGATGAACTCCCGGTACGCCTCGTCGAGCACCACGAGAACATCGCCCGGCACCCGGTCCAGGAACCGCTCCAGCGCGGCCCGGCGCACCACGGTGCCGGTCGGGTTGTTCGGGTTGCAGACGAAGATCATCCGGGTGCGGTCCGTGATCGCGTCCGCCATCGCGTCGAGGTCGTGCACCTCGCCGTCGGTCAGCGGCACCTTCACCGAGGTCGCACCGCTGATCTGCGTGATGATCGGGTACGCCTCGAAGGAGCGCCAGGCGTAGATGACCTCGTCACCCGGGCCCGAGGTGGCCTGGAGCAGCTGCTGCGCCACACCGACCGAGCCGGTCCCGGTGGCGAGGTGCGACAGAGGCACACCGAAACGCTCGGCCAGCTCGTTCATCAGGCCGGTGCACGCCATGTCCGGGTAGCGGTTGAAGTTCGCGGCCGCGGCCAGGGTGGACTCCATCACCCCGGGCAGCGGCGGATAGGGGTTCTCGTTGGAGGACAGCTTGAACGCGACCGGTCCGCCGGCCGCGGCCGGCTTGCCCGGTACATAGGCGGGGACGCCGTCCAGCTCGGCGCGCAGCTTGGGGCTCGTCTCGCTCACCGCAGGTCCTCCTCGACCGTCTCTGTACACATCAATACTGCTCACCTTATGAGGATTGGGCGCCGCTGCGAATGGCCCCGGGCGTCCAATCGTCCGGTGCGACCAGGAATGGGGGGAGCGCTCCCGCCTCCGGCGCGCGCCGGTGGCTCACTCCGTGGCGCGCGTCCCTCGAAGAGGTGAGATGAGACCTCTTCGAGACATCGACCATTTAGCAGGCCCATCGACTTCGATGCATGACACACTACGGTCAGGCCCATCAACGTCCTTGGTTTTCAAGGCATTTGACCATTAATGATCATGCAAAAACGTGCCTGTCAACGAATGAATATGCGACCGGGCCAACCGCCCCTCCGAGCCCTACTATCGGCTCGCCATGACAGCAGCAGGGAAGCACCAGGTGAGCCGGACGGACACACCCCGGCGCGGCGGCCGGCAGGGACGAGCGGGAATCCGGGATGTGGCCGCCGCCGCCGGAGTCTCCATCACGACCGTCTCCGACGCGCTCAACGGCAAGGGCAGGCTCCCGGACGCCACCCGCCGCCATGTCCGCGAGGTCGCAGAGCGCCTGGGCTACCGCCCTTCCGCCGCGGCCCGCACCCTCCGTACCGGCAAGTCCGGCCTCATCGGCCTGACTGTGACGACCTACGGGGACGAACCTTTCACCTTCACCGAATTCGCGTACTTCGCCGAGATGGCCAGAGCGGCCACCTCCGCCGCGCTCGCCCGCGGCTACGCCCTCGTCATCCTGCCCGCCACCTCACGCCACGACGTCTGGTCGAACGTCGCCCTCGACGGCACCGTCGTGATCGACCCCTCCGACCAGGACCCGGTCGTCACCGAACTCGTACGCCAGGGGCTGCCCGTCGTCTCGGACGGCCGTCCGGCCGGCACCCTGCCGGTCACCGCCTGGGTCGACAACGACCACCGGGCCGCCGTGCTCGACCTGCTCGACCATCTCGCCGCCGCCGGAGCCCGCCGCATCGGCCTGCTCACCGGCACCACCACCGACACGTACACCCGCCTCTCCACCAGCGCGTACCTCCACTGGTGCGAGCGCGTGGGCCAGGACCCGGTGTACGAGTCGTACCCCGCCCACGACCCGTGCGCGGGTGCGGTCGCCGCCGACCGTCTGCTCGCCCGCCCGGACCGGCCCGACGCCGTCTACGGGCTCTTCGACCCCAACGGCACCGATCTGCTGGCGGCGGCCCGCCGGTACGGCCTGCGCGTCCCCGAGGACCTGCTGCTGGTCTGCTGCAGCGAGTCCACCGTGTACGCGACGACCGAGCCCCCCATCACCACCCTCTCGCTCAAGCCGCGCAGAATCGGCACGGCAGTCGTCCAGCTCCTGATCGACGCCATCGAGGGCGTGGCTCAGGACGGACCGGTGGAGCAGGTCATACCGACCGAACTCATCGTGCGGACCTCCTCGCAACGCCGTCCACCCCGCACCACGGTCAGCGCACCCCGCTCTCCGGCAGGGGATTGATCAGGCGATTTCGGACCAATCGGCTGGTGAACCCGACGTGCGTCCGGATTCACCACCCCTGGTGCGTCACACAGCACGATCCGCATTCCTATGATGGGCGCACGACACCGCGGACCGCCCCGACCAGCAGGGCCCGTCAGGTGTACGGCGGCGCGACGGTGGTGGAGGGGTCGATGACACAGGGGGCCGGTCAGGAACCCGTGGTGCGGACTGCGACGTTGCGCGACTTCCGCGTACCGCCCTATGCCCAGACCCCAGTGCCGCCATCGCCACCGCACCCGGGCAACGCCGTGCCCGGCGGCGAGCCGCCGGAGGGGTACACGCCCACCGCGCGCGATCTTCCCGTGATCAACCGCGGTGACACCCTGCAGGTGGCAGCCGTCCCCGACCCGCGGCCCGTCCCGGACCAGGGCCTCGGACCGCTGTACGTCGTCGGCGACGTCCACGGCTATCTGGACGAGCTCCACGCCGCCCTCGCCGAGCAGGGCCTGATCGACGCCGACGGCAAGTGGTCGGCGGGCAATGCCCGGCTCTGGTTCCTCGGCGACTTCACCGACCGGGGCCCCGACGGCATCGGGGTCATCGACCTCGTGATGCGCCTGTCCGCCGAGGCCGCGGCCGCCGGCGGCTACTGCAAGGCCCTGATGGGCAATCATGAACTGCTGCTCCTCGGCGCCAAGCGGTTCAGCGACACCCCGGTCAACTCCGGCGCGGGCACCGCCACGTTCCAGGCCGCCTGGCTGCTCAACGGCGGCCAGAAGAACGACATGGAGCGGCTTCAGGACGTCCACCTCCAGTGGATGTCACGGCTCGACGCGATCGTCGAGGAGGACGGGCATCTGCTGATGCACTCCGACACGACGGCCTACCTCGAATACGGCACCACCATCGAGGACGTCAACGACACGGTGCACGCCATCCTCACGCGTAACGACGCCGATGAGTGCTGGGACCTCTTCCGCAAGCTCACCAAGCGGTTCGCCTTCCGCGACGAGTCGGGTCCGCAGGCCGTCCGGGAGCTGATGGCGGCCTACGGCGGACAGCGCATCGTCCATGGTCACAGCCCCATTCCGTACCTCCTCGGAGAGGTCGGTTCGGAGGACGGCGAGGACGGCTCCGGCCCCGTGGTCGAGGGTCCGCACGTGTACGCGGACGGGCTCGCCATCGCCATGGACGGCGGAGTGACCATGGCCGGAAAGCTACTGGTCGTCCAACTGCCCCTGCATGACTGACGTTCTTCTGGGAAGACGCTCCCAGGAACTGAGCACGCCGAACACCGGGCCTAATTACGGAAACCCCCTGTCACCCCGTGCCGTGGGCGCTCTACCATCGGCGTATCAGTAGCAGGCTCTCCTCCGTTTCCGCCCGACTGCCGTCCTGATCGGGCATTCAGGCCCGACGGAGCATCGGGGGATGCACATGAACAGCGCTCCGCACCTGCTGGCCGAGGACCGACCCGAGTACGAGCGGATCCTCGACGACGCACTGCGCCATGCCCATGAACGGCCGGATCTGGCCGCGGTCGGCGAGCGGCTCAACGCCGTACAGCTGCGCACCATGGCACTGGACGCCACGGAGTTGATCACCTCCACGGCCGCCACCGAGTACAAGCACTATGTGCAGGCCCGCGAGGAACTGCGCGGCTCCGCCGAAGGGGAGGACCACGGGGCGGGCACCGGGTCCGCTGCCGCCCGTCCGCATCAGTCGGGCGCCGGCATAGGAGCCGTGGTCACGGTCCTGGCGCCAGTGCTCGCCGGTACCGCCGCGTTCATATTCCTGCTGGCCGGCTATCTGCTGAGGCTGCTCGACCCGCCACCATCGTTCGCCTCCACCATGGTCTCCGCCGGCTGGTTCTTCGCGGCGGTCACGGCCGCAGCCATCCTGGCCGCCGCCGTCGGGCTGCTCATCACCGCGCTGCGCAACGGATCGGACTCGCAGCCCATCGACGACGAGGAGGACGAACTGCCGGAGGACGTGGCACGGGCCAGGGAGGCGTGGCGCCATGCCCTGCTGGAGCGCGGCATCCTGCCGTTCCTGCGGGACGCGCTCGCCGATCCCGAGGCCGGTCCCGCCGCGCGCACCCCGCTGCCCTCGGCAAACCGCATCCCGAAGGTCGGCTACAGCCGGCCGGACTTCTCCAGCCCGGGCGACGGCCCGGCGGCGGGCCCCCGCCCGACGTTCACCTCACCGGACTTCACCAGCCCCGACTTCGGCGGTCCCGAGCACGAGCTCGACTGACCGGGTCCGCACTAGCGAACGGCGGGACCGGTCGCCCCGGAAGCCGGAGCCTCCGGGGCCACCGCTCGGGCCTGTCCGGCCACGATCCGCCGGACAGGCCCGAGTCCCGGATCAGTCCGCGATCGGCAGATAGACCCGGTTGCCTGCCGCCGCGAACTCCTTGGACTTCTCCGCCATGCCCGCCTCGATCTCCGTCTGCGAACCGCCGTGCTCGCGCCGGATGTCCTGGGAGATCTTCATCGAACAGAATTTCGGCCCGCACATCGAGCAGAAGTGCGCCGTCTTCGCCGGCTCGGCGGGCAGCGTCTCGTCGTGGAACTCCCGTGCGGTGTCCGGGTCGAGAGCCAGATTGAACTGGTCCTCCCAGCGGAACTCGAAACGGGCGTCCGAGAGCGCGTCGTCCCAGTCCTGCGCTCCCGGGTGTCCCTTGGCCAGGTCCGCCGCATGCGCCGCGATCCTGTAGGTGATGACGCCGGTCTTCACATCGTCCCGGTTGGGCAGGCCGAGGTGCTCCTTCGGCGTGACGTAGCAGAGCATCGCCGTCCCCCACCATGCGATCATCGCCGCGCCGATGCCCGAGGTGATGTGGTCGTACGCCGGCGCGACATCGGTGGTCAGCGGGCCGAGCGTGTAGAAGGGCGCCTCCTCGCAGATCTCCTGCTGAAGGTCGATGTTCGCCTTGATCTTGTGCATCGGGACATGGCCCGGGCCCTCGATCATGGTCTGGACGCCGAACCGCTTGGCGACCGCGTTCAGCTCGCCCAGCGTGCGCAGTTCGGCGAACTGCGCCTCGTCATTGGCGTCGGCGATCGAGCCGGGACGCAGCCCGTCGCCCAGCGAGTACGTCACGTCGTAGCTCGCGAGGATCTCGCAGAGCTCCTCGAAGTGCTCGTACAGGAACGACTCCTTGTGGTGCGCGAGGCACCACGCCGCCATGATCGAGCCGCCGCGGGAGACGATGCCGGTCTTGCGGCGGGCGGTCAGCGGGACGTACGGCAGGCGCACGCCGGCGTGGACCGTCATGTAATCGACGCCCTGCTCGGCCTGCTCGATGACGGTGTCCTTGTAGATCTCCCAGGTGAGTTCCTCTGCCCGCCCGTCGACCTTTTCGAGGGCCTGGTAGAGCGGAACGGTGCCGATCGGCACGGGGGAGTTGCGCAGAACCCACTCACGGGTGGTGTGAATGTTGCGGCCGGTGGACAGATCCATGACGGTGTCGGCGCCCCAGCGCGTCGCCCACGTCATTTTTTCCACCTCCTCCTCGATGGAGGACGTCACCGCGGAGTTGCCGATGTTGGCATTGACCTTCACCAGGAACCGCTTACCGATGATCATCGGCTCGGTCTCGGGGTGGTTGACGTTGGCCGGCAGCACGGCCCGGCCGGCCGCGATCTCCTCGCGCACCATCTCGGGCTCGACGTTCTCCCGGATCGCCACGTACTCCATCTCCGGGCTGATCTCGCCCCGGCGGGCGTACGCGAGCTGGGTCACCGGCTGCCCGTCGCGGCTGCGGCGCGGCAGTCGCGGGCGGCCGGGGAAAACCGCGTCGAGGTTGCGCAGCCCTTCCCCGAGCTCTCGGCTTCGCTCAAGCAGGGGAGACCCCATTCGCGGCGAGGTGTGCTTGAGCCCGTCGTCCTCGGGGCGGGCGGGGCGGCCCGGGTACTCCTCGGTGTCGCCGCGGGCGACGATCCAGTTCTCCCGCAGCGGTGCGAGGCCGCGGCGGACGTCGGTCTCGACGGTGGGATCGGTGTACGGACCCGACGTGTCGTACAGCGTCACGTCCTTGCCGTTGGTGAGGTGCACCTGACGGACCGGCACCCGGAGGTCCGGGCGCGAGCCCTGGACGTACCCCTTGTGCCAGCCGATGGACTTCCCGGCCTCGTCGCTCTGATTCGAGGCAGGCGTGCGTGCGTCCGCTGTGGTCATGAGACCTACTCCCTACGCCGGCATTACCCGGTAACAGGTTCGGCGGTCGGCGCAGCCCCTCCCGTACAGACGTACGGATATCAGCGCCCTCTCAGCCCGGTGCTCCGAGCTCCCGCGTGTGCAAAGGTCCCTCCACGCTAGCCCCCCGTCCGGCGTAATGAACAGAGGGCCCGTCCCTTCTTGCGATGATCGGCCGGTGACGTCCCTCCATATCGACCACGAACCGCAGGGCCATCAGCACGGCCACTCGCACAGCCACGGCCCTGCCGCGCCCGTCTCCAAACATCTGCGCAAGGTCATCGCGGCCGTCCTGATCCCGTTCGCCACCGCCGTCCTCGTCGGTCTGGTGGCGCTCTGGCCGGGCGGTGCGTCGGCGCACGAGCGGACCGGCGTCGGATTCGACCGGCAGACCCAGCAGGGAAAGGTGGTGAACATCGACATGGTGGACTGCAAGGACGTGAATGCGGTCCAGACGCCCATGAGCGGGGACACCACACCGCCCTCGGGAAACGAGAGGGGACTGTGCAAGAAGGCCACAGTCGAGGTGACGGCCGGTCACGACAAGGGCCGCACCTTCGTCGAGATCGTCCAGCCCGACTCCCCGCGCCAGTTGCGCCAGGGTCAGGGCGTGGTCGTGGCGTACGCCCCGGACGCGCCCCGCGATCTGCAGTACTCGGTGACGGACGTCAACCGGAAGTTCCCGATGGCCCTGCTGGCCGGGATCTTTGCCCTGGTCGTGGTCGCGGTGGGCCGCATGCGCGGGGTGATGGCACTGGTCGCGCTCGCGGTGTCGTTCGCCGTGCTGACCCTGTTCATCCTCCCGGCCATTCTCCAGGGCTCGAATCCGCTGCTCGTCGCAGTGGTCGGGGCCAGTGCCATCATGCTGATCGCGCTCTACATGTGCCACGGCCTGACCGCCCGCACATCGGTCGCGGTGATCGGCACGCTGATCTCACTGCTGCTGATCGGACTGCTCGGGTCGCTCTTCATCGGCTGGGCGAGCCTGACCGGCAACACCGATGACAACACCGGCCTCATCCACGGCCTGTACCCGCACATCGACATGAGCGGCCTGCTGCTGGCCGGTGTCATCATCGGTTCGCTCGGGGTCCTCGACGATGTGACCGTGACCCAGACCTCGGCGGTCTGGGAACTGCACCAGGCGAACCCGACGTTGGGTGTGCGAGGCCTCTACCGGGCAGGGATCAGGATCGGACGCGACCACATCGCCTCGGTCGTCAACACACTGGTGCTCGCCTACGCGGGCGCCGCACTGCCGTTGCTGCTGCTGTTCTCCATCGCGCAGAGCAGCGTAGGGACGGTGGCCAACAGCGAGCTGGTGGCGGAGGAGATCGTACGAACGCTGGTCGGCTCGATCGGACTGGTCGCCTCGGTGCCGGTGACGACGGTGCTCGCTGCGCTGGTCGTCTCCGCGGACCGCACAGGGCTCGGCGCGGAAGCCGGAGCTTCGGCACCCGTACGGGCCGGGAAAGGCCGTCGTCGTAGGACGAAGCCTTGAACGTCTCCGTCAGGTGAGAAATTCACCCATTCGGCAGGTGCCGTGTTCGACCGGTGAGCCGGTCGGCGGCGCCCGTTCCCGTCAGCCGGCGTTCTGCTCCTCGGCAAGGATCCGGCCCAGGGCATCCTCCAGGTTTCCCTCGAAGTCACCCAGCGTGCACTCCTGCCCGAGCGGCACAAGCTTGTCGGTACGGTCGAGAAACGCCACAAGTGGTGCCGTACCAGCCCTGAAGAGGGCCCGGTCCTCGCCGACCTGAAGCCGGATATGTACGTCGGAAAGCCCCTCGGGCTCAGTGGGTCCGATGTGCACATCACCGTCACCACTGGGGCTGTTGAGGCCGTCGAGCAGCAGCTCACGGCCGAATGCCCAGGTGACGGGGGCGTCACCTGGCAGATGGAAGGTCATCCGGATCGCATACGGATCGCAGACCTCGTACCGGAGCTCCACCGGGATCCGGAAAGAGAGTTCCTCGGAAACGAGGAAACTCATCATGACCTCAGCTTGAACCGACTCGCGCATCGTTCAACCCCGCAGTAGATGAATCTGGCCAGGAATGATCCCCCATGGCCCTATTGACGCCATCGTGGTGCACGCGATAGCAGATCACAAGGAGTGATTTTTCAGATACTGATAGAGAACACGAACGAACGCAAGAGGTTGGCCACTTCGCCACGTAGTTGTTCGACTGCGGGGAGCAATCGACTTTCCTGTTCCAGGGGTACGGAAATCGCCATCGCGGCGGCGGTGAATCCGGCTGTGATCGGGATGGCCGCGCAGACCGTGCCCAGGGCGTACTCCTGTCGCTCGATGACAGGTTCCATCCGTCCCAGCGACCGCAGTCGTTCGAGGAGCGCCGCGCGGTCCTTCACCGAGTAGCGGGTCAGCGGACGCACAGGGTGACGGTCCAGATGGTCCTCGCGGGCCTTCTCGTCGAGCTGGCTCAGCAGGCACTGGCCGATCGCGTGGGCGTGCCCGGTCTCCCGGAAGGACGCCCATTCGTCGACGGCGGGATTGGCGGGGGTGTCGGCGACCGCGACGAGCTCGATCTCGCCCTCGCGGTAGACGGCGCAGTACACCGGTGCGCCGATGATGTCCCGCCAGCGGTCCAGCGACTCGGCCATCCTGCTGCGGCGATTCTGCAACGCCCCCTCGCCGACCAGGCGTTCCGCCGCGGTCCCCATGAGGAAGACGCCGTTCTCCCGGCGCAGATAGCCTTCATGCGTCAGGGTGCGCAGCAGATGGTAGGCCGTGGGAAGAGGAAGGCCCGCCTCCCTGGCCAGTTGCTTCGCGGGCGCCCCGTCACGATGGGCGACCACGGCTTCCAGCAACCTCAGCGCTCGCTGCACCGAACCGATCAGCGTCGGGGCAGCAGTGCTCGATGCCGTGGTCAACAGTCACCCCCAGGCATGGTGACGGGTGGTCAGCCCGCCTGTGGGGGCCGCCCCCACGGGCTGCCGCATGGCTGGGGTCCGGAGACCGAACGCCGTACAAACCACTGGTCATTGTGGTGACGGACTGCTAATTCCCAGGCGCTGGCAGCGAACTGCCACTGTATCGGCAGGGTCCGCGAGGGGCGTCGTTTCGCCTTCCGCTTAGCTCACCTGGGCTAACGCCCCGGCCGGTCTCCGATCGTCCTACCAGTCGCCGCGCGAGGAGGACGATGACATGAACTTGCGTACGACGAAGATGAGCCCACCGACCAGGATCACGAAGACCAGGACCTTGAAGAGCACCTCGATCACGAACCCGAGCACGCTGGCGATCAGACCGCCGAACACGACGATCGCGATGACCGGCACCGCGATCCACTTCACCCACCAGGGCATCCCAGCGAATATCTCCCGCACGGCCATCGTCCCTACCTCGTCTCCTTGAGTTCCTGCTTCGATGCTAGGGGCGCGGAGGGGGCCGACGGGGGCCGCGCAGCCCTTGAAGTCCCCTGATCGACCCCTGAGGGATCCCTGAGACAGGACCCTCTCCCTCCGGTGGACCGGCTCAGCTCTCCGGCGGGGAGAAGACCACCATCACCCGCAGGTCCTCGGTGATGTGGTGGAACTTGTGGGCGACACCGGCCGGTACGTACACCACGCTTCCTCTGCCCACCTGCGTGGTTTCCATGCCGACCGTGATCGAGGCACGGCCGCTGACGACGAGGTAGACCTCGTCCTGGTTGTGCGGCTGCTGCGGGTCGAGCTCACCGGCATCCAGCGCGTACAGGCCGACGGACATGTTCCGTTCCTTCACGAACTGCAGATACGCGCCGTCGTTGGCGGCCCGCTCCGCTTCCAGCTCGTCCAGTCTGAATGCCTTCATGGCCTGCGCCCCTTGCCTCTGCACTGCCGGTGTCCGCCACCGATCACGTCTGCCACGATCAGACACATGAAGAATTTCGTAGTCAAGACGATCGCCAACGCAGGTGCGCTGGCCGTGGCCATCTGGCTGATCCAGGACATCACGCTGAACGGTGGCAGCACCGGCCGCAAGGCGCTCACGCTGATCCTGGTCGCCCTGCTCTTCGGCCTGGTGAACTTCGTGGTCAAGCCGATCGTGAAGCTGCTGACCCTGCCGCTCTTCATCCTCACGCTCGGGCTGATCACGCTGGTGGTCAACGCGCTCATGCTGCTGCTGACCTCCTGGCTGGCCGGTCTGTTCGACCTGAGCTTCCACGTCGAGGGCTTCTGGACCGCCGTGCTCGGCGGCCTGATCATCTCGATCGTGTCCTGGGCGCTGAACGTGGTTCTGCCCGACGAGGACTGATCCGAGGCCTGCTGAAACAGTGCAGGCAGGGCCAGTGGCACACCGGAGAGAAGTGAGGGAGCGGTATGAGCACCACGGGTGACGGAACCCGGGCGGTACGGGCCGGGCTGCCCGAACCGGAGCAGTTCGAGCCCACTCTGCCCGGTCCGGTCTTCGCCGCGCACTTCCATCTCTCCGGTGAACCGACCGGTCCGTACACCTACGGCCGGGATACCAATCCGACCTGGACCCATCTGGAACGCGCCATCGGCGAGCTGGAGGCACCGGGGGAGCCCGTCGAAACCACGGTCTTCGCCTCCGGGATGGCGGCGATCTCGGCCGTGCTGCTGTCCCAGGCACGCACCGGCGACGTGGTGGTGCTGCCCGACGACGGCTATCAGGCCCTGCCGCTGGTGCGTGAGCAGCTGGAGGCGTACGGGGTCGAGGTACGGACCGCGCCCACCGGTGGCGATGCCCAGCTGGCGGTGCTCGAAGGCGCCAGGCTGCTGTGGATCGAGACCCCGTCCAATCCCGGACTCGACGTCTGCGACGTGCGCCGGCTCGTCGAGGCGGCGCACTCGGCCGGCGCTCTGGTGGCCGTCGACAACACCCTCGCCACACCGCTCGGCCAGCGCCCGCTGGAGCTGGGGGCCGACTTCTCGGTGGCCAGTGACACCAAGGGCATGACCGGGCACGGGGACATCCTGCTCGGCCATGTGACCTGCCGCGATCCGAAGCTGACAGCGGGAGTGCGGCGCTGGCGCAAGGTGGTCGGCGCCATTCCGGGCCCCATGGAGGCCTGGCTCGCGCACCGCTCGCTGGCCACGCTGGAGCTGCGGATCGACCGTCAGTGCGCCACCGCCCTGACGCTGGCGGAGGCGCTGGGCAAGCGGCCGGAGGTGACCGGGCTGCGGTATCCCGGGCTGCCCACCGACCCTTCGTATCCGAAGGCCGTACGGCAGATGCGGCGCTTCGGCTCCGTGGTGTCGTTCGTACTGCCCGACCGCGCACGGGCCGAGCGCTTCCTGACCGAGCTACGGCTGGTCGAAGACGCTACGAGTTTCGGAGGTGTGCGCTCCACCGCCGAGCGCCGGGCCCGCTGGGGCGGTGACGCCGTGCCCGAAGGCTTCATCCGTTTCTCGGTCGGCGCGGAGAACCCGGCGGACCTGGTGGCGGATGTGGAACGGGCGCTGGACGCGGCGCTGGGTTAGGCAACAGCGATTCGGGCGGTCCGAGCCTCCCCCCTCGTGGCTCGGACCGCCCCGGTTCCCCCTGCGAAGAACCGCCCGAACAAGGCTAGTTGACTCTCCGTCAGTGTCCAATCACGGTAGCGACAGAGACCTATCGACATATTTATAGTTGTACGGGTCCGAAGCGTCGCGAGGGTGGGAGGACAAGACATGGACCTGGCCCTGCTGCGCACGTTCCTCACGGTGCACCGGGCCGGCTCCTTCACCAGGGCCGCCGCCCTGCTCGGCCTCTCCCAGCCGGCGGTCACCTCACAGATCCGGACCCTGGAGCGGCAGCTGGGCCGCCCGCTCTTCCTGCGCAAGGCCCGCGGCGTGACCCCGACGACCATCGGCGACGAACTTGCGCACCGGGCGGCGCCCCATCTGGACGCGCTGATCGAGATCACCGAGACGGGACTCGACGAGGAGTCGGGCGTACGGACCCTGCATCTGGCCGGACCGCCCGAGTTCACCTCGATGCGCGCCCTGCCGGCGCTCGCCCCTCTCGTCGGCCAGGGCCTGGCCCTGCGCAGCTCCTTCTTCACCGGCGCCGAGGAGGCACTGGAAGGGCTGGCCGCCGGACACCACGACCTGGCCATCGCGACGGCCCGTCCGCGCGGTGGGCTGCTCTCCGCGACTCCGCTCTGCGACGAGGAGCACGTGCTGGTCGCCGCGGCGCGCTGGGCCGGGCGCCTCGGGCCCGGAACCCTGCGGCACAAGGGGCCCGTGGTGCTGGACCAACTGCCGGTCGTGGAGGTCCACGAGAGCCTGCCGCTCGTCTCCCGCTACTGGGCCTCGGTCTTCGAGAGCCGGCCGGCCGTCGCGGGGGCCGTCATCGTGCCGGATCTCCGGGCGGTCCTGGAGTGCGCCGCGGCGGGCGCCGGACTCGCCGTGCTGCCGCGCTATCTGTGCGAGAGAGCACTGGAGCGGGGCGAGGTCGTGGCGCTCCTGGACCCGCCTGTGCCTCCCCTGCGCACCTACTTCCTGGCCGTGCGGACCGGCACGCTCGCACTGCCCCACATCGCGCGGGCGCACGAGTGGCTGCTGCGGGCCGCCACCGACTGGTGAGCACAGGACGGCCCGGCACCCGTCCGGTGTTTCAGAACCGGTTCCGCGGGCCACGCTCTTGCCATGACCGAACGTCCTGTGGTCAAGCGCACCGCACGCGCCATCCTGCTCGACGGCAACGACCTGATCCTCATCAAGCGCACCAAGCCCGGGGTGGATCCCTACTGGCTCACGCCCGGTGGCGGGGTCGAGCCCGAGGACGCGACCGTCGTCGACGCCCTGCACCGCGAGGTGGACGAGGAGCTCGGCGCCAAGATCACCGATGTGGTCCCCTGCTTCGTCGACACCGTGGAGCACATCGAGGGCGGCGGGGTGAAGGGTGTAAAGGTCCAGCACTTCTTCGTCTGCCGGCTGGAGTCGATGGACCCGGCCCAGCGGCACGGGCCCGAGATCGACGATCCCTGCGGGGAGTACGACATCGTGCGGGTGCCGTTCAGCCGGATGGGGATCGCCGCCGTCCACCTCGTGCCGCTGTCGCTGCGGCACTACCTGGACGGCAACATCGAGGGCGTACGCGCGATGCACGCGCCCGACCTGGGCTGACCGCCGCCGCTCCGGGCGCGATGGCGGCCGTCGTGGTCAGGCGGGGCCGGTCGTGGTCAGGTCCTCGATGAAGTCGTGCCGGATGCGCTCGGCGGGCATGCCGGTGCCTCTGAGCGCGTCCACGCCACTGCGGATCATGCCGGGCGGGCCCGAGAGGTAGGCGTCGTACTCGTGCCACGGGCCGCGCTGCCGCACCGCCTCGGGCAGCAGTCCCCTCATCAGGCCTCTTGCCGTTTCCGGACCGGTGGCGACCACCGGCCGCACCACGAGCCAGGGAAAGGTGTCCTGGAGCCGCATCATCGTCTCGATGTCGTACAGGTCGTGATCGCTGCGCGCTCCGTAGAAGACCTCCACGGGACGCCGGTCGCCATGCGCCGCGACATCCTCGACGAGCGCCTTGATGGGGGCGATGCCGGTGCCCCCGCCCAGGCAGAGCAGACCGTTGTGGGTGGAGTGGTCGACCGTCATCGAGCCCGTGGGCGGGCCGAGGCGAAGGATGTCCCCGGGCCGGGCCCGGTGCACCAGGGCGTTGGAGACCCAGCCGGCCGGGACCGCCTTGATATGGAAGGTGAGCAGGCCGTCGGGGCGGGGCGCCGAGGCGAAGGAATAGTGCCGCCAGACCCGGGGCCACCACGGGGTCTCCACGGCCGTGTACTGGCCCGCGAGGAAGGGATAGGCCTGGTCGGGACAGAGCGTGAGCACCGCTATGTCGCGGGTCCTGAGGTCGTGTGACACCACCTCCGCGTGCCACAGGGCAGGGGCCCGCTGCTCGTCCTCGGCGGCCGCGTCGATCATGATCTGCGATATCGCGGTGTAGGCGCGCACCCAGGCCGCCTCGGTCTCGCCGTCCCAGGTGGTGGTCGCGTAGCGGCTCAGGGCGCCCATGAGCGCCTCCCCCACCGCGGGATAGTGCATGGGCAGCGTGCCGTACTTGCGGTGTCCCCGGCCCAGTTCGCCGAGGTACTCGGCCAGCGAACGCGGATCGTCCAGCCGGTCGGCCGCGGTGAGGATCGCGCGGAGGAGCCGGTCACGCTGGACGTCCATCGCGACCGGGAACAGGTCACGCAGTTCGGGGTGACGTATGAAGAGCAGCGCGTAGAAGTACGAGGTCGCCTGGTCCGCGACAGGCGAGATCTCGGTCAGGGTGTGATGGATCAGGACCGCGTCGGCAGATCTGTGCGTTCCGTCTTCGGTCCACCCGGTGGCCGGAGCATCCATACTGTGCCTCGCCTCGTACGTCTCGTGGTCGCCTTACGCACCGGAACTGCCCGCGGTTACTTGTCCGCGGACGCGGTCGGGCCCTGCTGACGGTCGCCGGTCGGCCACTGCCCGCGGTCCCCCGGCACAGCATGCCTTGTGGGGGACACGGGCGGGCCGTGAACCCATGACAGGCGCCCATGAGCGCATCCGTACCCGCCGAGGCGGCAATTCACCTGCCGGTCAGGGCCGCAGAGGAGAGCGTTCTGTACTCCGAGGCCAGTACGCGCGATTACTCCCGTTGTCGGACGCCCGATCGCCCCGCTCCTGGCACCGTGTTTCACGTGAAACCACTCAAGCGCTCCGCTCGCCGCAGCCTCCTCGTGGCGCATGTCGCGGTATCCGTCGGCTGGCTGGGACTGACCGTCGGACTGCTGGCCCTCGCAATCACGGCCTTCTCCACCGCGGACCCCGCCACCGCACGGGCCGCCACCCGCGCCATGAAGGTCTTCGGGGACTGGCTGATCGTGCCGGTCGCCCTGTTCTCGCTGTTCAGCGGTCTCGTTCTGGCACTCGGTACGCCATGGGGGCTGGCCAGGCACCGATGGGTCTGGACGAAGTTCTGGCTCACCCTGATCACCGTGGCGCTGTCCGTCTTCTCCCTGCGGCCCGGCATCGACGAGGCAGCGACGCGTGGCACCGTCGATGCCGACCTGGTGGTCGCTCCGTCCGTGGCAACGGCGGCCTACCTCTTCATCACCGCGATATCGGTGCTGAAGCCATGGGGACCGACCCGGCGCAGCCACCGGCTGCGCCGCTCGGCCGGAGCCGGTAAAGGGTTGGACGAGCGAACACCGCGTCGGACAGCCTGACCTCCATGCCCAGCTCACTGCTCCGCCCGACAGCCGAATTGCCCCTCCGGCGCCTCACCCAGGATGACCTGGTCGCCTGCGCCGATCTCTGCGAAGACCGTGGCTGGCCACGCGATGAGCACCGGTGGGGCCTGCTCCTCTCCGCCGGAACCGGCTACGGCGTGGACGATCCCGGGGGCAAGGGGCTGATGGCCAGCTGTGTGGTGACCTCCTACGGCCCGCAGCTGGCCGCCATCGGCATGCTGCTCGTCGCGGAGCGCTACGCGCGGCAGGGGGTCGCGCGGCATCTGATGAACCGGGTGATCGCCGAGTCCGGAGACACACCGCTCAGCCTCTACGCGACAGCCGCGGGGCAACCGCTCTACGAGCAGCTCGGCTTCTCGGTCGTGGGCCGCTCCCAGCGGGTCACCGGCTTTCTCCGGCCGACCGACGACGGATCCGCCGTGACTGTTCGCCCGGCCACAGCGGAGGATCTGCACGCCATGGTCCGGCTGGACTCGGACGTCTTCGGTACCGACCGGACCCATGTCCTCGCCCGGCTGCCCGCGTACGCCGACCACATCCGGGTCGCCCAGAACGAGGGACAACTCATCGGATACGCGGCGGCCTGGCCGAGCGACGGGGCCCATGTGGTCGGCCCGCTGATCGCCCACGACACCGCCACGGCTCAGGCACTCGTCGCCTCTCTCGCGGAGGCGACCGATCGGCCCCTGCGCGCCGACATCGACGCGCGCCATACCGAACTGCTCGGCTGGTTCGAGGAGTCCGGCCTGCGGCCCGGCTCCGTGACCACGGTGATGACCCATGGGATCTCGGACCTGCCGGGCGACTGGACCCGTCGCTTCGCCCCGCTGACCGTGGCGACGGGCTGACCGCGGAGACCTGCGCGGCCTGAGGAGTGCGTCAGACGAGAGCCTTCACGGCGGCCGACGCGAAGCCGTGATCCTGGTCGGGGGCGCCTCCGCCGACGCCGATGGCGCCGATGAGCCGGCCGTCGCGGTGGACAGGAACGCCTCCGGCGATGAAGAGCAACGGCCGGTCGAGGGCGGTGGGCAGTGTGTGGAAGAGCCCGCCGGGCTGGACCGCGTCGACGAGGTCGGCCGTGGGGGCGTTGAGCTGGAGGGCCGTGTACGCCTTGCGGGTACTGGTCTCGCCGGCGATGAGGACGGCCCGGTCGTCCCGCCGGAAGGCCAGCAGGTGGCCGCCCGCGTCGAGGACGGTGACGGCAACCGCGACACCTGCGGCCTCGGCAGCGGTATGGGCCGCATCGACGAGCGCTTCGGCGTCCGGGGTAGTCAGTGGGGCGACGGCGACAGTGTTGGTGTTCATGGGGGGGCTCCTTGGTGCGATGTGGCGCGGTGCGGTGAGGTGCCGCACCTGTGGGAGGGGATGTCTGCGCGGGAGGGGGATCTCAGCGCCGGGCTGCGGGGGCAAAGGTAGGTTCAGGGGTGTGCCGGGCGACGAGCCTGCTGGGCGTGACCGTGCGGCGTTCCAGCACACCGGAGACGACCGCGAGGGCCAGGGCGGCGGCAGCCAGAGCCGCGCCGACCCAGTTGGGAGCGGTGTAGCCGAGGCCCGCCGCGATGACGAGGCCACCGAGCCACGCCGAGAGCGCGTTGCCGAGGTTGAAGGCACCGATGTTGGCCGCGGAGGCAAGGGTCGGAGCTTCGGCCGCCTGGTCGAGCACCCGCTTCTGCAGCGGCGGCACGGTCGCAAAGCCCAGGCCACCGATCAGCGCGATGGTGACGGCTGCGGCGATCTTGTTGTGAGCAGTCAGCGTGAACAGGGCAAGAACCACGGAGAGGGCGCCCAGCGACACGTACAGCAGGGGCATCAGATGGCGGTCGGCGAATCTGCCGCCGATCAGATTGCCGCCCACCATGCCCAGTCCGAGGAGGACCAGCAGCCAGGTGACGGACGACGCGGAGTATCCGGCGATCCCGGTCATCATCGGAGTGATGTAGGTGATCGCGGCGAAGACTCCGCCGAAGCCCAGGACGGTCATCGCCATGGCGAGCAGGACCTGCACATTGCGGAACGCGGCCAGTTCGTCGCGGAGCCGTACGCCCTCGTGACGTGACTGTTCGGGGACGAGCCCGGCGACACCGAGAAGGCCGATCACACCGATCACGGCGACGACGAAGAACGTGGTCCGCCAGCCGGTGCTCTGTCCGATGTAGGTGCCCAGCGGTACACCGACGAGATTGGCCACGGTGAGACCGGTGAACATCATGGCGATCGCCCCGGCCTTCTTCTGGGGAGCGACCAGGTCGGCCGCGACGACCGTTCCGATGCCGAAGAAGGCGCCATGGGCGAGTGAGGCGATCACCCTGCCGGCGACCATGACACCGAAGACCGGGGCAACCGCGGAGACGACGTTGCCCACGACGAACAGGCCCATGAGCAGCATCAGCATGCGCTTGCGGGTGACCCGGGTGCCGAGGGCCGTCATCAGCGGGGCGCCGAGGACGACGCCGAGGGCGTAGCCCGTGACGAGGAACCCCGCGGTCGGGATCGAGACCTGGAAGTCCGCGGCAATCTCGGGGAGCAACCCCATGATCACGAACTCGGTGGTCCCGATACCGAAAGCCCCTATGGCGAGGGCTAGGAGCGCGAGCGGCATGGGTTTCACCTTCCCTGAAGATTGCATCTGCGCCTTACAAGCGCTCACAATAATTGCAGACGCCGATTAATTGCAAGCGCGGTCTATTGCGGCAGTCGCCTATCCTGGTGGCAAGCGGCTCCTACACGGAGGAGAGACCCCATGACAGCGACAGATCCCGCACTGACCGCCCTCTCCCAGGGCTGGTGCGCTCTCTCCTTGCTTCACGGAAAGATCGAGGCCCGCATCGAGCGGGCGCTGCAGTCCGGGCACGGGCTGAGCGTGCGGGAGTTCTCCCTGCTCGGCGTCCTGAGCAGGCAGCACAACGGCCCCGGTGGGCATCTCCAGATGAAGCAGGTCGCGGACGCGGTCGTGCTCAGCCAGAGCGCCACCACCCGCCTGGTCACCCGCTTGGAGGACCGCGGACTGCTGATGCGGTATCTCTGCGACACCGATCGCCGCGGCATCTACACCGATGTCACTGATGCCGGCCTCGCCCTGCTCGCCGAGGCCCGGCCGACCAATGACAGCGCGCTGCGCGCGGCGTTGGACGAGGCCGCGAAGTCCCCCGAACTGGCCCCGCTGGTCAGGGCGGTCGAGGAGCTGAAGGCCCCCGTGCAGGTCGCCTGAGTCACCGCGTGGTCGCCAGGGGCCTGCGAGGCCGGACAAAATCCCGCGCTGCCCGGACGATCTGCGTACCCTGCCGATCATGAGCGATCTGGAAATACGGCCGGCTGCCCTCGACGACATCCCCGCGATCGTGGCCATGCTCGCCGATGACCCGCTGGGTGCACAGCGTGAGTCGCCGGACGACTTGGCCCCGTACCACGCCGCGTTCCGGCGGCTGGTGGACGACCCGAACCAGCACCTGGTCGTCGCCGTGCGCGAGGGCCGTGTCGTCGGAACCCTGCAGCTGACCGTGATTCCCGGACTTTCCCGGCGCGGCTCGACCCGCTCGGTCATCGAGGGCGTACGCATCCATGCCGACGAGCGCGGCAGCGGCCTCGGCACCCTGCTGATCGAGTGGGCCGTGGACGAATCCCGGCGCCAGGACTGCCAGTTGGTCCAGCTGACGTCGGATGCGACCCGGACCGACGCCCATCGCTTCTACGAGCGGCTCGGCTTCACCGCCAGCCATGTGGGCTTCAAGCTCGCACTCTGATCGCACTTCGGAATCCGGGAAGGGGTCGTCCATGCACCGCATCAGTGACGAGCAGCGCAGGATCAGGCTCGGCCGACGCCATCTCCTGGCCCCGTCCCTACGAACCGCATCCCCGGTCTCCGTGGCCGACGCGGTCGTAGCGCTGCACGCAACCGATGCCGCTACCGTCTTCCTCTCCACCTGTGCCCGCCTGTCCGAGGCGGGCATCGTCCCGGTGGAGCAGGCTCTCTACGGGGACGTCTCGCTGATCCGGCAGCTCTCCATGCGGAACACCCTCTTCGTCGTGTCGCGGGAACTCGCCCCTTGCGTCGACGCGTCGAACGCCAGGGCCGTGGCCGCCAAGGAACGCCGGACCTTCCTCAAGCACCTCGCGGACGACGGGAACGGTCTGGACGAGCGCTGGCTCGCCGACGCCGAACAGCAGACCCTGGCCACTCTCGCCGACCGTGGCACCGCCACCGGCACCGAACTCTCCGTCGCCGTGACCGCTCTGCGTACGAAGATCACCGTCTTCCCCGGCAAGAAGGCCGAGGGCGTGCAGGGCGTCGCCTCCCGTGTCATCCGGATCCTGGCGGCCGAAGGCCGCATCCGCCGGGACCGGCCACGCGGTTCCTGGACCTCCAGCCAGTTCCGCTGGACAGCCTCCGAGCCCTGGCCGGCCGATGACCCCGCACAGGCACGGGCCGAGCTGGCCCTGCGATGGCTCCGCTCCTACGGTCCGGCGACCGAGGCCGATCTCAAGTGGTGGACGGGCTGGGGGCTGGGCCAGGCGCGCAAGGCACTGGCAGCCGTCGGGGCCGAGGAGGTCCGGCTGGACAACGGAGCGGTGGGATGGGTGCTGCCGGAGGACATGGAGCCGGAACCGGCCCCGGAACCCTGGGCCGCGTTGCTTCCGGCTCTCGACCCCAGCGCCATGGGATGGGCCGATCGCGCGTTCCACCTGTCGGCCGGGCACCGGGAGGCTCTCTTCGACCGGTCCGGCAACATCGGCCCGACCGTGTGGTGGAACGGGCGGATCGTGGGCGGCTGGGCCCAGCGAGCCGACGGCGAGCCGGTCTGGCGGCTGCTGTCCGACATCGGCCGGGACGCTTCCGCCGCGATCGAAGCGGAAGCATCCCGGTTCTCGCAATGGGTGGGTCAGGCACGGGTCACTCCGCGCTTCCGCACCCCGCTGGAACGGGAGTTGACGGCCTGAACCGACCGCCCCCTCCCGTTTCACGTGAAACGTGACGCTCAGGCTCCCAGGCCCCGCCATCCGCCCTCGTCCACACCGCCGGGAACAGCTGCGGCCGGGTCGTACGGCTCCCGCGTGAAGACGAACGAGCCCAGATCGAGATGGTTCACGCTGCCGTCGCTGTTCCGGACCACCCGCAGCGTCTCCCCCGCGTAGTAGCCGTCGAGACCGATCCAGGTGCCGTCGGGCTGTGCGGTGAACCGGGCGCCGCGGCCGGCACCCTGCAGGGGCGCCAGCTCCAGCCCGCCGCCCGAGGCCATCCGCAGGACATTCGGGCGCGTGCCCCAGTACCAGGGACCGGTCAGCGCGAGAAGCTCGGCATCCACCTCCGGCAGCGGGCGCCAGGGCTCGGGGATGCGGGGCTCGGACTCGGCCACGATGTTCACGAGGTCGGCGGCCAGGCCACCGATCATCAGACCCGACGTCGTGTTGGTGAGCGCGACGGCCGCCACATCGTCCTCGACACTGATCCACAGGGCGGCCAGGAAGCCGGGCAGCGAGCCCGTATGTCCGATGAGCGTGCGGCCGCCGATGTGCGCCACCTGAAGCCCCAGACCGTAAGCGAAGTGCCAGTCGCCGTGCTCGGCCGGTGCGGACGGCTCGCGCATCTGCTCCACGGAGTCGGCGCAGAGCACCCGGTCGTCCCCCTCGGCCAGGAGGGTTGCGAAGCGCAGAAGGTCGTCGATGGTGGACCAGAGCTGGCCGGCCGGGGCCATCAGCCCAAGATCCTCGGCCGGTTCGGGCAGCATGACGTCGGCCCAGGGATGCACGGCCCAGCCGCCCGCGTGCGGCGCCTGCGGGTGGAGGCTGGTGCGGTTCATGCCGAGCGGTTCCAGGATCTCGCGTCGCAGCACCTCCGCCCAGCTCGCCCCGCGCACCTTCTCGACCAGGGCGCCCAGCAGCGTGTAGCCGGGGTTCGAGTAGTGGTGACGGTGCCCCGGACTGTACATCCGCGTCTCCTCGCCGAGCACATCGGCCAGCTCGGGCCGCAGCGTGCCCGGGGTCCGCTCCCACCAGGGCCCGGGCGCCTCGGCACCGAGTCCCGCACTGTGTCCCAGCAGTTGGTGGATCGTCACATCACCGACGTCGGTGCCGGGCAGATGCTTCTCCAGCGGATCGTCCAGGTCGAGCAGGCCCTCGTCACGCAGGCGCAGGACCAGCACCGCGGTGAAGGTCTTGGTGAGGGACCCGATCCTGAACTGTGTGTCGTTGTCGGGAGCATGGCCGTCCACGCAACTGCGGGATCCGCTCCAGACGGTCCGCCCCTGCCGCTGTACTGCGGCAACGAGCGAGGGCGCGCGGCCTTCCGACTGCGCGGTGGCGATGCAGTGCAGCAGAGCACGCTGCGTCCCCGGGAGCAACTGTTCGGATGAGAAGGTCATGCTCAAACAACTACCCGCAGAACCAGGCGGTGGCGACTCCATTTCACCACCCACGAGCCCACACGCACGCTCTGTTCTGCCGACGGTGAAGACCGGCCCGACCGGGCTCGACCGTCACTACGGTCCAGTAACTCGACCCCAGGAAGGTCAAGGACCTGGCCACCCTCGCGTTCGTCGAGGCCAGGGCCAATGTTGCTCTGCTGGGCCCGCCGGGAGTAGGGAAAACACACCTCGCGGTCGCCCTGGCGGTCGCCGCCTGCCGGGCCGGCTACACGATCTACTTCACGACCCTCGACGACATGGTCCGCCAGCTCAAAGCCGCCGACTCCATCGGCCGCCTGGCCAGCAAACTCCGCACCTACCTACGGCCCAACGTCCTCGTGGTCGATGAGGTCGGATACCTCCCACTGGAACGTGACGAGGCGAACCTCGTCTTCCAGATGCTCTCCAAGCGCTACGAAAAGGGC